>SUXZ01000009.1 GCA_015060685.1 Mediterranea massiliensis
TTTTACAGATATCCAACTTACTAATACTACTGTGGTAATAAACGTCCACAATCTCCAGGCGGAGAGAATTGCTAATTGAGTTGCGCATAACTTTTTTGAGTTGTGTCAACTTATTTAGTACACTACATTCATTCGATGGAACAGATAGTTAGCTATGTTTTGAGGAGAAGCCAAATGCGAGTGTGACATTAAAAACCTTAATGTCACACGAATGTCACGCCTAATGTCACACTTTTATTTAACATTTCGATTGCTGATAATCAATAACATAACCGTATAATTTAACACTTGTGTGACATTGTGACATTAGAAAAATAAACTCTAGAGTGTGCGCGCACGCGCGCGATAGAGAGAGAAATACTCGCCTTCAAAATTGCACGTAATTGTTTCTAAAATATAAATTTATTATTCCTTTAGAAGCATAGATTACCGCATTGAGGAGCAAATAGGTAGCGAAACAATCAATTATTATTTTGATAACCTCCAATATTCCAAATGAATAGCCACTATTTCGGGTAGCAAAAAGGTAGCAAAAACAATTCCAACCCTTACTCTGGAGTATCGAAACGGGTGTCATTATAGTACCCAGAATCCAGAGGGAATATTGGTAAAAAGTTGATTACTAATTTTATACTGGAATACCGAGTTCGGCGAAGACTATTGTCATTTCATACATTGGTATGCAGACTGTAGAAGTTGCCATCAAGGAGAACATCAAGGTTTACATGAAGTCTGATACTGAGATGCTCGACGAAGTAATGGTAGTAGCTTATGGTACTGCCAAGAAATCGGCATTTACAGGTTCGGCATCAGTGGTAAAGGGTGAAGAGTTGGAAAAACGTCAGGTATCTAACTTGACCAACGCTTTGTCTGGTACCGTATCAGGTGTTCAAACTACAAGCTCTAACGGTCAGCCGGGTACATCTTCAACTGTACGCATCCGCGGTATCGGTTCTATGTACGCAAGCAACACTCCGTTGTATGTAGTAGATGGTATGCCTTTCGAAGGTGACATATCTTCTATCAATACACAAGATATCGAGTCTATGACCGTATTGAAAGACGCTGCCGCAGCTGCTTTGTATGGTGCTCGTGGTGCTAACGGTGTTATCTTGGTTACTACCAAGAAAGGTAAGACCGGTGAAACTACTATCACTGCAGAAGCTCGTTGGGGTGTTAACAGCCGCATGATTAAGAACTACGATGTATTGGAACGTCCTGACACTTACATGGAGAACCTTTACACCGCTTTATATAACGGTTACTACTACAACACCGGCTATAGCGCAGAACAAGCTCACCAAACCGCAAACTCTAAGTTAAATGCTTCAGGTAAAAGTTCAGCATTGGGTTATCAAATTTATACTGTACCTGCCGATCAATACCTCATTGGTCGCAACGGCCGTTTGAACCCTAACGCTACTTTGGGTTATAGCGATGGCGATTTCTTCTATACTCCAGATAACTGGGCTGACAACTCATTCTCTAACGAAATGCGTCAAGAGTACAACATCAGCGCACGTGGCGGTACAGAAAAGATGAACTACTATATTTCTGCCGGTTATTTGACTGATAACGGTGTGATTGCCAACTCTGGTTTCGACCGTATCTCTACCCGTTTGAACGTTGACTACCAAGTAAAAGAATGGTTGAAGATTGGTTCTAACATCGGTTACACCAACTCTACAAGCCGCTATCCTGGTGAGCAAACTTCTACCAACTCTTCAATGAATGCATTCTACATCGCCAACATGATTGCTCCTATCTATCCGATGTTCGTTCGCGATGCAGCAGGCAACATCATGCGCGATGCCAACACTAACCGTCCGGTTTACGACTACGGCGATGGCTATAGCACAAACAACACTCGTAACTTCATGTCTATCTCGAACCCTGCCAGCGACTTGGCTTACAACACAACAGAGTACCTGATGGACATCCTCGATGCCAAGTGGTTTGCTAACGTTGACATTTTCGACGGTCTTTCATTCAAGGCCTCTCTTGGTTTGCACATCGACAACACCCGCTACCACGATGTTGGTAACAAGTACTACGGTCAAAGTGCTAACTACGGTGGTTCGGTTACTCAAGACTACACTCGCAGCTTTGTATTGGAGCAACAATACTTGTTGAACTACAAGAAGGAGTTCGGCAAGCACAACATCGATGCTTTGGTAGGTTACGAAAGCATGGAATACAACTCTGAAAACGTTTATGCATATGGTTATAATATGTATAGCGACACTAACTGGACAGTTGGTAACGTTATCGACAAGATCAACGGTTCTGGTTCATACGGTGAAATTGCCCGCGTAGGTATCCTTTCACGCGTAAGCTACGACTTCGATACCAAGTATTATGTTAGTGCATCTTATCGTCGCGATGCTTCTTCTCGTTTCCACCCAGACAACCGTTGGGGTGACTTCTTCTCGTTCAGTGCTGCTTGGGACATTGCCAAGGAAAACTTCATGAGCGATGCAGAATGGGTGAACATGTTGAAGCTGAAGGCATCTTATGGTGAACAAGGTAACGACGGTATCGGTAACAACTATGCTTACATCGACCAATACCAAGTAACCGGTACTGATGGTGTATTTGCCGATGGTACTTTGGTTTACAAAGGTAACAAGGACATCACTTGGGAAACTTCTAAGGCAATCAACGTAGGTGTTGACTTCTCATTGTTCCAAGGTAAGGTTGGCGGTACTGTAGAATACTTCAGCCGTCAGACTTCAGACATGCTTTACTACAAGCCAATGGCTCCGTCTAACGGTTACACTGAATTCCCAATGAACATCGGTTCTATGCGTAACTCTGGTTTGGAAGTTGAATTGAACTTTACTCCTATCGAAACCAACGACGTAAAATGGACAATCAACGCCAACGCAACTTTCTTGAAGAACGAAATCGTTGAATTGCACCCCGACCTCGAAGGCGAAATGATTAGCGGTAGCCAAATCTATCGCGAAGGCGAATCAATCTACCAATTCTATATGGTAGAATATGCCGGCGTTGACCCTGAAACAGGTTTGGCTCAATACTGGGCTGCCGATGTTGATAAGAACGGCGATGCAATCCCTGGTACTGAATTCAAGACTGACGACTGGTCTAAGGCTTACAACACTAACCGCAAGGGTACTGGCGACATCATGGCCGACGTATATGGTGGTATCAGCACAACTGTTGACTTCTACGGATTCGACTTCACTATCCAATGCGCTTACCAATTAGGCGGTAAGATGTTTGATAGCGGTTACCAACAATTGATGCACGGTGGTTCTTCAAGTGCAGCCGGTAGAAACTGGCATACAGACATCTTGAACGCTTGGACTCCCGAAAATCAATACACAGATGTTCCTCGTTTGGATGCTATCGACTCATACACAAGCTCAACATCTACACGCTTTATCACAAGCTCAGACTACTTCTCAATCAACAACATCACTTTGGGCTACACATTGCCTAAGCGTTGGACAAGAGTATTGGGCGTAGAAAGCTTGCGACTCTATGGTGCTGCCGACAATGTAGCATTGTTCTCTGCACGTAAGGGCTTCGACCCACGCATGAGCTACACATCAGCTACATCATCTACTTACTCAGCATTGCGTACCATCTCTGGTGGTGTGAAGTTGACATTCTAAATCCATGTTCAATAGACTAAAAAGAAAAAACAATATGAAGAATTTAAATAAAATAGCACTTTTCGCTTTATCCACCATGGTACTCGTAGGCTGTACCGACTTGGATACTGAACCGCTGGGCAAGACCATTACAGCGGATCAGAAAGAAGAAGTACTTGCTGCCGACCCTACCCGTATCGAGGCAGGTGTAACGGCTATCTGCTCTAACTTCACCGTTTACGGAGCTGTAGGTGGCGAAGACCAACACAACGACTTCGGCTATCCTGCCATCATGATGTTGCTCGACCACCGTGGTACCGACATGGTAAGCTTCGACACCGGTTACAACTGGTTCAGCGACCCATTGTTGTATGATGATGTTCAAAACAATGGTATTGGTACAGCAATTATTTGGTACACCTTGTACAACCAAATCTTTACTGCTAATGCCATCTTGGGCGTGTTGGATCCTGAAACAGAAGACCCGACCACTCAATTCTACCTGGCACAAGCATTGGCTATCCGTGCATTCGACTACTTCAACTTGGTACAAATCTACCAACACAACTATGTAGGTCACGAAAGTGCATTGGCCGTTCCATTGATTACCGAAAAGAATGCTACTGAGGTTGCTACAAATGGTATCGCCCGTTCTACAGTAGAAGATACTTATACATTCATTCTTGAAGACATCAACAAGGCTATCGAATTGCTCGAAACTACCGACGTTGAACGTGCCGACAAGCGTTACATCAGCTTGGATGTTGCATACGGTATCCGCGCTCGTATCAACTTGGTTATGAACAACTGGGAAGATGCTTACAACGATGCTGTAGCTGCAATCAACGTTTCAGACTCTAAGGTTATGAGCATCACAGAAGCCGGTAAGCCTGCATTCATCGACATCGAAGAAAAAGCTTGGATGTGGGGTGTATTGGTAACAGAAAAGGACCGTGTATCTACTACCGGTATCTGTAACTTCCCTTCACACATGGGTTCATTCAACTATGGTTATGCTTCTGTAGGCGCATGGCGTTTGATCAACAAGAAGTTGTTCGCAGCAATCCCTGAAAGCGACGTTCGTCGTGGATGGTTCCTCGATGCAGAATGTAACTCTGTAGGTTTGAGCAAGAAGCAATTGAGCTATGTACAAGGCTCAGCTAAGTGTCCTCCTTATACTCAAGTGAAGTATGCAGCCATGGGCGACGAAATGGGTACCGACAACAATGCTTGCGACATTCCTTTGATGCGTATCGAAGAGATGTACTACATCATGATTGAAGCACAAGCCATGAAGGGTGACGCTGCCGGTGCAGTAGAATTGCTGAACAAATTCGTTAACACTTATCGTGACACTGAATACTTGTGCGAAGCTACTACTAAGGAAGAAGTACAAGAAGCTGTTTGGAACCAACGCCGTATCGAATTCTGGGGCGAAGGTCTTTCTTGGTTCGACATCAAGCGTTTGAACAAGGGTGTGAATCGTTTGGGTGGTGGTTTCCCCGAAACTGCTGTATTCAACTTTGCACCTAATGCACCTGAATTGCTTTTGCCTATTCCTCACGCAGAAGAGCAATATAACAAGCTCATCGGCAAGAGTGAAACAGTTACAGTTCCTCAACCAATTCCTGATGAAACAGAGGAAGAGGAATAATGTTTAACCCTAAGAAAAAGTAACATAATGAAGACATTAAAACAAATTCAATACTTGTTTGTAGCTGTATTAGGCTTGGCTATGGCTGCCTGTGCAGACAACAAAACAGAAGAGGTGTTTGTGCCGGTTGAATTGGAAGGTCAAGGCGTTTACTTCCCTAAGGCTACCAAGCTTAACTACGAAGTAGAAGGAACCGAAGGTTCTATCGACTTCAAGGTATTGCGCACAGAAACTTCTGGTGCTGCCACTGTAAATGTAATCAGTGACACACAAACTACATTGTTTACCATTCCTTCTACCGTTTCATTTGCTGCCGGTGAAGCTGAAACAACTCTTACCGTTGCTTACGCAAACATTGTTCGCGGTACTAAGTACGACTTCAACGTTGGCTTCGAAGAAGGTACAGATTATGGTAACTCTAACTTGGACTTCACGCTGCTCTACCCTGCAGAAATTATCGAAGAATGGGAAGTAATCTCTGAAAAAGCTATCTTGACCGATAACCTTTACTCAATGTTCGGTGTCAAGAATTTGACAGGCGAAGACGTTTCTTCTCTTAAGAATATCGTTGTAGAAAAGGAAAAGAACTCAGAAAAGTATCGTTTCAAGAGTCCATATAACAATGAATATTGGATGTGGATGTTGGGAGCAACTCTTCCTGAAGACTTCGAACTTCCTTATATCGTTATCGATGGTGAATACTTCAAGGAAAAATATCCAGACAATCCTGCTTCTGAAGGTGCTTACATGATTCCATCTGTAGCTTTGGGTCTTATCATTGCATCGGATGTTTCATACTATTTTGATGCAGAAGAAACCAACTTCGGTACAGTTGCTGGTAACTTAAGTGTTGGCGGCGTTCCTGTTGGACCAGACCACTCAACATATACTGCTGGTAAGTATGACAAGAAGACTAAGACGTTCGATTTTGGTACAACATACCATTGGCTATCAGACTATAGCTTCCAAATCATCGGTGCTGGTTCATTCCTTTTGAGCCTTGACCCTGCATTGCTTGAAACAAACTACGAACGTGACTATACTTGGGAACCAGTTGAAGATGCAACAGGTTATTTCACTTCTGAATTGGTAGGCGAAAGCTGGATGAACGAGGTTATGCAAGCTGTTGAAGATCCTACATTCTTCAAGTTGGTTAGCCCTTATGTAGATGGTTACCATCTCTACTTCTTCTATGACGAAGAAACAGGTAAGGTGAAGATTCCTGAATTACAAAAGAGTGGATACTTATGCATGGATGGAGAAAACAACATGATTTACATGGATGGTAAAGCTGAAGTTTCTGAAGATAAAGAATTCATCTTTACATTGAACTTCTACCACTACAATGTTAAGACAGAAAATCGTTATGACTTAGTTACATACGAAGAATCATTCCTTTGGGGTAGAGGACCACTTGACCTCTTCGAAAAGGGCTTGACTATCGATGATTACCAAGGTTACTTCAAAGTTCCTGCATTCCATGCATCACAAGGTTATTTAGGTAATGCTACTGTTTTGTTGCAAAAATACAACAACAATTTAATTGTTGCTCGAGGTTTGTCTGTAGAACCAGCATTGGGTCGTAACTATGATGATAGTATCTTCTTGATTTATGATGCAGAAACTGGTTTGTTGGTATTCAAACCTCAAAATGCAAATCCATATACCGATGCAGATGGAACATATCCAGCAATGGCAGTACCATTCAACTCAGAAAGCTATGGTTTGACTACAAAAGAAACATTGACTGGTGGATTTATGCCTGATGGTTCATTCCAATTCATCAATACCCCTGGAAATGCCGGTACATGGGATTCTATCGTTTATGGTTTGGTAATCAATGGTAGCTTCTACTTCATGAATGATTGTTGGTCTGGTTTAGTATGGAACCCATATCAACCATCTCAATCAACAACAACTTCATTGAAAGCTCCTTATGCTACACGTAATCAAATCCAAGAATGGGTTGCTGAACCTTCTATCACAGATCAATGGGAAAAGGCAGCTGCTCCTGGTAAGCAAGAAGTAAACATGCAATTCAATGGTACTCAAAGCAACCTCACTCGCTAATCAACGTACACATTGATAGACCTATAAATAAAGGCTCGCGGAATAAACCGCGGGCCTTTATTATTTTAGGGATTATTTGCTTTAACACCTAAGGCGCAGATAGGTCTTATAGTATCTCCAACAACTGACGCAAATCGGTAATGAAATAGGTGGGTTGGAAAGGAAGAGAGGAAACATCAGCTTTCGGTGAGAAATAGACCTGATGCATACCTACAGAAGAGGCTCCAACAACATCGCTCTCCCAGCTATCGCCTATCATCAACGAATCGGCAACTGTAGCATTGGCTACGCTTAATGCATGATGAAACAACTCCGGATTAGGCTTTAAGATACCTATATCATCGGATAGGATAACTTCTTTGAAATAAGTATCCAGACCAGCCGAGCGCATCTTATGACGTTGCAACTCATGAAAGCCATTAGAAAGGATGTAAAGATTGTAACGGGTGGAAAGTTCGCGAAGCACTTCGTGTGCATGGGGTATCACTTCGCTCTTAGTAGGAATAACTTGAAAGAAATCGTTGGCAAAATCTTTGGCTATTGCCTCGGCTAACGGCACACCAACAACCTGCAAGGGATAGACAAACCGCTGACGGTTTAGTTCTTCTTTTGTAACCTTACCGGCTGCATAGTCTATCCAAAGTTGATGATTGCGTTGTTGATAGAGTTGGTAGAAATGTTCAAACGAGGGAAAGAATCTCCCATAACGATGCTTTTGATACATTTCAAAAAAAGTACTCTGAGCATTCACGGAGAATGCCCAGAGTGTATCGTCAAGGTCGAAGAAAAGATTCTTATAGACCATTATTTTACTTGAATAACCAGGTATTTAGAGATGCTCCAGAACTCTGTAGGATTGGTGATTTTCAATACCTTTTGTTGTTTGGCATCCTCTTCGAAGATGTATGAGCCTTCGGGATGAGTAGTCAGGATATCCACGTTCTTTGAGTAAAGAGGAATTTCAGTAGTTGTACGGATATCAATCTTGGTAAAGTAATCAAGGTTTGCATTGGCATCTTCCATTACCTTGCCTTTTTTGAACAATCCGGTATCTGTCAGGATATTCTGTTCTTTCAATTCTTTCTTGGTACCAAACACAAACCAAGCCGAGTTCAAAGCCTTGTCTTGTTGTGCTACGGTTTGTTGCTTTGCCTGATTCTCGGCAACCAAAGCATTCTTTTGTCCGGTCAATTCGGTAACAGCAGCATCCAATTCTTGAATACGGATATTCTTCGATGCCAACTCGGTTTGTAAGTCTTCAATGCGTTGAGTCTTTTGGTTCAACTCGGCAGTAAGGTTTTCGATGGCCTTCTTGAGTTGCGACGATTGGTTCTTGCTGTTTTTCAGTTGGCTTTGCAACTTGGCAATCTGTTCGCGGTTGGCTTCCATCTGTTTACGGATAAACTCAATATCAGAAGCAATCTGTTCGCGGGCAGTCAACGAGCCCTCTCCCACTGCTCCACGTTGCAAATCCACTCTGTTCTCTGCTTCACTAATCTGACGGAATCCTTCCGAAATCTCGTTAAAGGTAGCCATCATCTCTTCCAGTTCGGCATTACGGTCAATCAGTTCTGTCTTCAGTGTTTCGTTTTCAGCCTTTAACTGTTCACTATCTCCACCACTGAATGCGCCACAAGATGTAAGTACACTTGTCAATGCAATTGCAAATAAAATCTTTTTCATACGCTTTGTTTTTGATTTTTTGAATATAATTTAGTTGTCTTTGCCAGAAATGATAACAACTATTTCGCCACGGGGTTCATTGGCTGTAAAGTGTGCAATCAACTCGCCCAACGTTCCACGAACAGTCTCTTCATGCACTTTGGATATCTCGCGAGCCACGGCTGCCTGACGTTCGGCACCCAAGAACTCGGCAAGTTGTGTCAAAGTCTTCACCAAGCGGTAAGGAGATTCATAGATAATCGTTGTCCTGGTCTCTTCGGCTATAGCCTTCAAACGCGTCTGACGCCCCTTCTTCTGCGGCAAGAATCCTTCGAAGCAGAACTTCTCGTTAGGCAAACCGGATGACACAAGAGCCGGCACGAAAGCCGTTGCGCCAGGAAGGCATTGCACCTCAATACCGTTGCGCACACACTCGCGCACCACCAAGAAACCCGGATCGGAGATACCTGGTGTGCCGGCATCCGAAATCAGCGCCACGGTTGCCCCAGCCTTGATTCGGCTGACAACACTCTCCACCGTCTTGTGCTCATTGAATTTATGGTGCGACTGCATGGCATTCTTTATCTCGAAATGTTTCAGCAAGATGCCCGAAGTACGGGTATCTTCGGCCAAAATCAAATCGGCCTCTTTCAGGATGCGGATGGCTCTGAAAGTCATATCTTCAAGATTTCCTACGGGTGTAGGCACAACGTAAAGCATTCCCATGATAGTCTGTAATAGTGTTTTATGCGACAAAAGTAGAAATAAATAATGAAATAACGCCAAATAGCCAACAAAATGATTATTTTTGCCTGCAATTAAATAATTACCACTATGCTTTTCTCTGAAGATAAGATACAAGAAACCAATCGCCGCGGCCGTATTGAAGTGATTTGCGGCTCGATGTTTTCGGGCAAGACCGAAGAGTTGATTCGCCGTTTGAAACGTGCAAAGTTTGCCAAGCAACGTGTAGAGATTTTCAAGCCGGCCATCGATACGCGCTATTCCGACGTAGATGTTGTGTCGCACGAAGGACACTCCATTGCATCCACTCCCATCGATAGTTCGGCAAGCATCCTACTGTTTTCTTCGGAGATTGATGTAGTGGGTATTGACGAAGCGCAATTCTTCGATGCCGGTTTGGTGGATGTATGCAACCAGCTTGCAAACAATGGTGTGCGTGTGATTGTTGCAGGATTGGACATGGACTTCCGTGGTGTACCGTTTGGTCCGATGCCTGCCTTATGTGCCATTGCCGACGAGGTATCCAAAGTTCATGCCATCTGCGTGAAGTGCGGACAGCTGGCCAACTACTCGCACCGCACCGTTAAGAACGACAAGCAAGTGATGCTGGGTGAAATGGCAGAATACGAACCACTATGTCGCTCGTGCTACCAGCAAGCCATTAAAGAAGATAACGTATGAAAGAAAAGAAAATAACCTTCGACCGTTTTATCCGCGGCACACTACTTTGTGCTTTGATAGTAGGTACAGTGATGTTACTGAATCAGTTGAGCAGCGTGCTACTCCCCTTCTTTGTGGCATGGCTCATCGCCTATTTGCTCTACCCATTGGTAACCCTCTTTCAATACCGGCTGAAATTAAAGAGCCGCATACTCTCCATCTTTTGCGCCATACTCCTCATCACGTTGATCGGTGTAGCCATCTTCTACCTACTGATTCCCCCTATTATAGATGAGTTTGGCCGATTGAAGGATCTATCCACACAATACCTGTCACAAAAAAGCGATAGCGGAAACATCCCCGCTTCGCTTTCCGACTTCATACACAACCACATCGACCGCGAGTTTGTCAACAACCTGTTGAGCAATAACGGATTGGCCGAAGCCATCAAGCAAACCATCACACCGCTTTGGGGCATCATATCCGGTTCGCTCAGCCTATTGATGAGCATCTTCACTATCTTCATCATCCTGCTTTATGTAGTCTTCATCCTGCTCGATTACGAAAGCATAGCCGAAGGGTGGATTCCGTTAGTACCCGAGAAGTACCGGAAATTCATTGTTGGCCTACGCAACGATGTGGTAGATAGCATGAACCGTTACTTCCGCGGACAAGCCTTTGTGGCCTTTTGCGTCGGCATCCTTTTCTGCATTGGTTTCCTTATCATAGATTTCCCCATGGCCATCGGCTTCGGTTTGTTTATTGGAGCACTGAACCTTGTCCCCTACCTACAAATCATTGCCATATTGCCTACCATCCTTCTGGCCATGCTGAAAGCAGCCGATACCGGAGGCAATTTCTGGCTGATTCTTTTAGCCGCTATGGCCGTATTTGCCGTGGTACAAACCATCCAAGACGGTTTTATAGTACCGCGCGTGATGGGTAAGATTACAGGACTTAATCCCGCCATCATCCTCCTTTCGCTCTCCATTTGGGGTTCATTATTGGGTATGTTGGGCATGATTATAGCCTTGCCGCTGACCACCTTGATGCTCTCCTACTACCAACGATTCATCATCAATCGCGAAGATATCTACAACCCCAAACCGCAACCAAAAGAGAGTGAAAACGAGGGAAAAACCGATGAATAATCAACTTTTTCATAAAAAAGCATTGTGTATTTAAAAAAAGTACATATCTTTGCACCCGCTTAACAGCACAAAGGATTGATTCGCTAGCTCAGCAGGTAGAGCACAACACTTTTAATGTTGGGGTCTTGGGTTCGAGCCCCAAGCGGATCACCAAAGGGAAAAGGCGTTAGATATATATCTGATGCCTTTTTTGTTTGTATTGATTTCCAATCACATGATAACCAGATGCTATCTTGAAATAACCAACAGTTGCAACCTTGATTGCGTTTTCTGTCCGAAAACGGAGAGGGCGAAGCATCGGCTTTCGTTGGATGAGTTTGAGCTGCTGACCGACAGGCTCATGGAGAAGGTAGAATTCCTCTATTTTCATCTGATGGGAGAGCCTTTCCTGCACCCCCTCTTACCGCAATTCATACAGATAGCCCGCCAAAAGAATTTCATTCCGGTGCTCACTACCAATGGTACGCTACTTTCTAAAGCACAAGGGGTAATCGAAGCCCGTCCGCATAAAATCCAGATTTCATTGCACTCGCACGAGGGCAATGCCAAGGAGCATCCCGAAGAGTACATCCGCCAAGTAATGACCTTTGCACAAGAAGCGGCATCGCAAGGTATTCTTATTGTACTTCGCCTTTGGAATGAAGGGGGATATGACAGCACCAACGACTACATTCAAGATTTAATCGCTCAATACCAACCTCGCCCTTGGACGCAACGGCACGATGGATGGAAGTTAGGCAAGAATCTCTACATTGAATACGACCGTATGTTTGAATGGCCCGATGCCAATCACGATGAGTATGACGCAACGGATGTATTCTGCTATGCTCTTCGCAACCAGATTGGTGTATTGGTGGATGGTAGTGTGGTGCCCTGTTGCCTCGACCATGCCGGCGACATTGTTTTAGGAAACCTGTTTGACCAAGCATTAGAAGAGATTCTTCAATCGCCACGCGCACAAGCCCTTTACAATGGCTTTACGAATCACAAAGCAGTAGAACCCCTTTGCCAACGATGCGGTTATGCCATAATTACAAAACAATATCGGAAAAACTTGGAGATGTAAGCTATTTGCCGTACTTTAGCCGAAGTTTTGAGAACAACATTAAAATAATAACCACCATGAAAAAGATTTTATTCTTTATCTTGTCGCTATCGTTCGTTATAGCACAAGCGCAAACAGCAAGAAAATTTACAATTAATCTAACTGAAGATGGCAAGGCGCATATGGTTTGCTTCTTACCTGAAAAGCCATCGGGCAAAGCCATTGTGGGAGTACCCGGAGGCGGCTACTCTATGTTGTCTAACACACACGAAGGGTATCAAGCATCCGAATGGCTGAACGAGCGAGGCATCTCGTACTTTGTTGTGAACTACCGCCTACCCAATGGTGACCGCACCATCCCTATGGGCGACGTACAAAAGGGTATCAGCATTGTGCGCGACTCGGCTGCCGTATGGAACATTCATCCACGCGACGTGGGTATCATGGGCTTCTCGGCCGGCGGACACTTGGCATCTGTCATCTCTACTCACTCTGAATATGAGGTGCGTCCCGACTTCAGCATTCTGTTCTATCCCGTTATCTCGATGGACGAACGCGTATCGCACAAGTATTCGTGCATCAATTTCTTGGGAGAAGACCAGAAGAATCCGGAAATGGTACGCCAATTCTCTACACAAAATGCGGTGAAACGCCACTTGACTCCTCCTGCACTTATCATCACGGCCAGCGACGACCGCCTTGTGCCGTTCGTAACCAACGGATTGGAATACTACAAAGCCATGCGCAATGCAGGCAACGAATGTACCATGCACGTTTATCCTACGGGCGACCACGGCTTCGGCTTCGGCAAATGGTTTAAATATCACGACCAATTGCTGACCGACATCGGTACTTGGTTAGATGCTCATCCGGCACCGGCTCAAGATGCAATCCGCGTGGCTTGCGTGGGCAATAGCATCACCGACGGACATGGCATAGACATGGCTACACAACATGGTTATCCGGCCTTGTTGCAACAAAGACTTGGCAACAAATATTGGGTAAAGAACTTCGGTGTTAGCGGACGCACCATGCTGAACAAAGGCGACTATGCCTATACAAACGAAATGGCTTGGCGCGATGCGGTGGCCTTCCAACCCGATATTGTAATCATCAAATTAGGAACAAACGACTCGAAACCACAGAATTGGGAATATGGTACCGAGTTCAAGCAAGACTTGGTGCAGATGATTACCACCTTCTGCCCTGAACTGAAGACATTGCCTAAGAACAAGAAGAAGAGAGCCAAAGCATTGGCCGAAGTGAAGACAAAAATCATCCTCTGCACCCCTATCCCGGCTTTCAAACAATCGTGGGACATTAACGAAACAATCATCGCCAACGAGATTATCCCTATCCAACAAGAAGTGGCAAGCGAGTATGGCTTGCAAGTAATCGACCTACACACGCTCTTTGCCAACGACAAAGCCCTACTCTTCCCCGACGGCATTCACCCCAACGACAAGGGTGTACGCAAAATGGCGGATATCATTGCAAAGGCATTGAAGGGAGAATAATTTGTAAACTAATATTAAAAAAATCTCATCATAAGAACTACCCCCTCTCAGAATACCTTCTGGAAGGGGGTAGGGTCATATAGTCACTGAGGCCACCTCATATAGTCACTGAGGCTACCTCATATAGTCACTGACCATGGCTCAATGGCACACTCATCTTCGAGAGATGAAGAATGAAGTAGAAAACGTAAAGAATTATTGAATCGTAGCCATTACCATACGTATTTCTCCGTAAGATATGTCTTCACCCAATTCAAGTTTTGCGGCACTTAGCTCAGTGGTACGTTTTAACACACGACGAATTCTACGAATTTTACTTTCTGACACAAATTCTTCTACCGACAACTTGCCCTGTGCTATATAGTGCGCCAAATGACTTTCGATTGTACTACGTACAAAGCCACGCTCTTCGGCAATATCATCGATGCTTTTCCCTTGTTTATAAAGCAGGTAAGTCTGTTCTTTGGTATCTACTTTAGGGGGCTTGCTTTTGGCCTTTTCTTCCTTCTTGCGCTTACGCAATTCTGTACGACTGATGGGAGCTGGGCGGTCGGTCAGTTCATCTTTGTGTCTTTCCACATATCGATGTATAACGGCCAAAATCTCTTCGCCATACCTCTGTCCGCTTAGTTTGCCGAAATAAGGTATATCTATCAAGGCTTTCATTGTATCGGGCAAGGAGTTTGCCATGCCAACAAGAGCCTTTTGCTGAATGATGGCATAAGCAGGAATAGCAAGTTCGTTGCTTTTATTTCGCCGCCACTCTTTCAGTTCGTTGTATAATTGCGGATAGTGAATGTCGGAAGGTGCATCGGACAAATGCAATACAAGTTCATTCTTCTTTCCAAGCGATTCGCCATAAGGCACCTGTTTTGCTTTGCCATCTTGCAAAGAGAAAACCGCTTTTGCATGCAAATACTCTTTCACGCTGAAAGGATGTACCATGAAGTGTTGCATCAACTCGCACTTTATTCTGAACGATTCACGGAGGTTGAATAGTGCCTCACTCATGCGCTTGGCCACGGATTGGTTATCAATATCTACCTTGGTGGCCACGAGTATATCAAGCAAAAGGTTTTCCAATGTCTCGTGGAAATAGGTAGCCGCCTTGGTTATGCGTTCTTGCAA
Source organism: Mediterranea massiliensis (assembly GCA_015060685.1). GTDB lineage: Bacteria > Bacteroidota > Bacteroidia > Bacteroidales > Bacteroidaceae > Bacteroides > Bacteroides massiliensis_B. Next base: position 15,252 of record SUXZ01000009.1, read on the forward strand.
ACGGTCATTACCGGCAACTGAGAGTTGCAACAAAGCCATGTATTGTTGGCGGAATTTTGTTGATACATCTGTGAGTTGCACACCGAACAAGCGTGCTTTCTCGGCATATTGATCCACTAAAGTGGGATATAGCCTGTAGAAGAACTCGTCGAGCAAACGCTTCACTTGGTCGAAATCGCGTCGAAGGAGTTGAAAACTGAAAAGTTCATCAAGCAGTTTATAAAAATAATCGTATTGCAATCGATCCAATTGAGCGGTAGCCTCTTTTGTAAGTTCGACTCCATTGTGCATAAAATCGGAAACGGCCGAATCGTTAATGATGGAGGAGGTCGTTACGGGCGAAGCCAACACCAAGCCCTCCAACGACTTGCACCGGCTTAAAGCGACATACACTTGTCCGTGTGCAAAAGATGCGGCGGCATCGATAACCGCCTTCTCGAAGGTCAGTCCCTGGCTCTTATGAATGGTAATGGCCCAAGCCAAGCGCAACGGATATTGACGGAAGGTACCTTCCACCTCCTCGCGAATCTCCTTGGTTTCTTCATCAAGGATGTAGCGGCTATTGGCCCATTCGCTTGGTTCAACGAGAAACGCCCCATCATCGCATTGCACCATAATCTCTTTCTGCGATAGAGACTTAACAAATCCAATCTTTCCGTTATAATACCGTCCTTGCCCGGTATCATCGTTGCGGATAAACATCACTTGCGCACCCTTCTTCAGTTGCAAGATGGCATCGGCCGGATAGAGCGACTCGTTGAAGTTTCCCGACACTTTGGCTTGATAGGAGAATGCTTGCGTAGGGATGTCGGCCAAGCGTTTCTCGTTATATGCGTGCGCGGTATGGTTGTGGGTAGTCAGACGAATATAACCATCGGCCTTGTCGGTGGGGAAGTTGGGTATGTAGCGTTCGTTCAACTTGGCCAGCAGATGGTCATCTATCCGCCGCTCGCGAATAGCATTCAGTATCTCTACAAAATGACGGTCGGTTTGCCGGTAGATGGTGCTTAACTCTATCGTCACATAACGGCTTTGCTTCAAGGCATGACTACCAAAGAAGTAGAAGGTATCGTAGTGCGGTTTCAAGAGTTGAATCTCGTTATCCTTCACCACGGGCGATAGCTGTTGCAAGTCGCCAATCATCAGCAATTGCACACCGCCAAAGGGGCGCGAGTGGTCTTTGTATCGGCGTAGTACCGAGTCGACAGCATCGAGTAAATCGGCACGCACCATACTTATCTCATCAATCACCAACAGGTCGAGGCTTCGCAAGATGTTTTTCTTCTCCTTGCTGAAAGTGTATTGCTTGCGTCCTCCTTCACTGAATTGCATACCAGGCACATAAGGCGACAAAGGGAGTTGGAAGAAGGAGTGAATGGTCACTCCCCCTGCATTGATGGCCGCAACACCCGTAGGTGCTACCACCACCATGCGTTTAGGAGAATCTTCGCGCAAGCGACGAAGAAAAGTTGTCTTACCTGTGCCGGCGCGGCCGGTGAGAAATACGTTCGTATCTGTCTGTTCAATGAACAAACGTGCCAAACCTATTTCGTGGTTCTGCGCAATGCGTTCCGTGGATGCACCGATACTATTCGCCATAATCGCTTTAGAAAGATACGCTCATCTTCTTTCCGGTGTAGTTCATGGTGATTTCCTTGCTGCCCATGCTTGCAACAAAGATGCGTTCCTGCTCCATGCCCTCGAAACTACCTTGGCGTCCTTCTACCGTGAGCTGGCGTTTCTTATCGTTCCATCTGAAGGTAATCTGACTATAGGCACCTTGCTCGTAGTTGTAGTTGTTGCCTTCGTCCTCGTAGAGGGTGAAGGTAGCATCGGCACCCGGATAGATAGTCAGGTTAATTGGCTCGTTCTTAACCTTTTCGGCCACGCTTTGCTTGTCTTGTCCCATCGGCAGGATAGTGCCGGCCTTTACAAAGACAGGTATCTTCTCGATGTTTACGGGCACATCCACGGTTTGTCCGCCGTTATACTTATGCCCTGTCCACAAGTCGTACCAACCGGCTTCGTGTTCGGGCAGATAAGTTTTCCAAACGTTCACGCCCTTTTCGGTTACCGGATTGATGAGCAACGAGGCGCCGAACATGTATTCGGTGAGTTGCTCCAAAGCCTGCTTGTCAGTTGGGAAATCGAACACCAACGGACGCATAAAGGTATAGCCGTCAAGCGATACCCGTGCCGCTTCCGAGTAGATGTATGGGAAGAGGCGATAGCGCAACTTGATGTAATCGGTAATGATGCGTTGGGCATCCTTGCCGTAGCGCCACGGCTCGGTGTTACTCATGTAGCCATGTACACGCATCAAGGGCAGGAAGGTGGATGTCTGTATCCAACGAATCATCCGTTCAATGTAATCGGCATTGGTGTATTGGTCGCCCGGACGGAAGAAGCCGCCGGCATCGTATGTCCACCAAGGGAGGCCGGTAGCCACGAAGTTCAATCCCGATGAAATCTGATAGCGGAAGGTTTGCCAATCGTTGCCCACGTCGCCCGACCAGAGTACCGAGCCATAGCGTTGGATGCCGGGGAAGCCGCTACGGGTGAAGATCATGGCGCGACGGCCGGCATCGTCTTTGCGCAAGCCTTCGTACACGGTTTGATTCACTTTCAACGGATAGACGTTGCGGAAGCGTTCGCCCGGTTGGGTGCCCTTCATGATGCGGCGGCCTTCCAAGTCGTCGTTTTCGGGTTCGGTAGCATCTTGCCACCAGGCATCAATCTGATAGGGTTTGAGCAGACGCTTGCTGAAGTTTTCCCAATAGAATTTTGAGGCATCTTCGTCGAAGAAATCAATCCACGAAGTGCCGGGGATGTAGTAGTTCTTGGCGGCAGCTTCCTTACCCAACTCGGCATTGGGGTCGATTTTCGACCATACGGAAAGCATCAGTCTGAGGTTCATGTCGTGCAGTTCGCTCACCATCTTTGCCGGATCGGGGTAGTGCTCTTCGTCGAAGCGCATGGCATTCCAACCATACTTTCCCCAATATTGCCAATCCTGAACAATCAGGTCGAGGGGGATTTGCTCTTCGCGGAAGCGACGGGCATTCTCCAGAAGGTCGGCTTGCGAGTGATAGCGTTCGCGGCAATGGATGTATCCCAACGCCCAATCGGGCAACATGGGGGCTTCGCCGGTAACGTTGCGATAGGCGGCAATCACCTCGTCGGCGTTGCCCACAAACACGGTGTAATCCACACACTCGGCCACGGGCGAGTTGAAGACAGTTTCGTCTTCCACCTTATTATAATATATAGTGGGGTGGTCGCCACGTTCAAGCTCGGCGGTCAGTTGGTGCTTGCCGGCCTTCAAATCAATCAAGATAGAGGTTGTGGGTGGAAGCCAGCCGTTGCTCAAGTCGATAACGGTTTTTCCGTCAATGCTCAGGTTATGACGGCGGGCCATCTTCTGGCCTACATCGAGCAACAGGGTATATTGTCCGTCGGCGGGGATATTGAGTTCGCCTACGAAGGCATTGTTTTGGCGTGTCTCTCTTCTGCCACCCTCGGTAGAGGTCACGTTCACAGTCACTTGCTGACCGGTAGCACCGGCACGTTGCAGCTCCACCTTTTCGGAAGTAGGATTGAAGTTGGTCAGGCCATAGTTATTCCAAAGCAAGCCATATCCCTTGTTCGAAAGCAAGAAGGGGATAGCAATTTGTGTATTCACTTGCGTCAAACGGCGGGTAAGGCCGCGCACGTTCAGGTATCCGTCTTGGAATTGTCCCAAGCCATAGAGGTATTCATCTTGAGGCGATTGCAATACAAGTGTTGCGTCGCGGGTAGGTTCTTGTTGCACGGTAGCAGCTTTCAGTTCGTGGGCCTTGGCCGTAAGCACTACATCACCCCTTGCATCGGTCACCACCACTTGTCGGGTTTGGCGGTTCACGTTCACACTCATCTGCTTCAGCTTCAGCACGGTACCCTCCTTGGTGTCCTTGCGCTTGCACTTAATGTCGGCATTGTCCGATGCCACATATATCCATTCGGGCAACTCCTGCATCTCTCCTTCAACATACTGAATGCGCACGGCATTTGCCTGCAGGGGGGTTACAACCAACGTACCTTCGTCGAAAGGTATGCTATACACGTTTTTCTCTTGAGCCACTACAACTGACAAACCGGCCAATAAGAACATGCAGAGGCAACTGATTCGCTTAATCAACTTTTTCATAATACTAAATTTTTCCCTATCGGGAGGGTTGTTATAAAGATTAAAGGACAAAATTAGCAAGAATAATCCAAACATCCTATCGTTTATGCCATAATTCATACTTTCGCCGGCCATTTTCCGTTATCCAACACACCCCGAAGAAAAATTTACCCTTAAGGGAAAATTTATTTTCTGTTAAGGGTAAATATAAAAAGGCTATAGGGAGAGATTTCCCTCTTTGAATAGAAATTTATCGTTTTTCGATAATTTTTTCTCGTTTTTCTTTGGTAGTATCAAAATAGTGCTTACCTTTGCATATCGAAAAACGATAAATAAACATTGAAAAACAAAAATAAATAAACTCTTAAACAATGAAACGAACATTAAAGTTAGTACTCTATTACTTCGGCTATCAGTTGGTGTTTACCACTATAGCCTCGGTCATCTCTATGGTATTGGCACATTTGGGAATGGTGGATAAAGATGTTGCCATACTCAATGCCACCACCATAGCCCTGTTGCTATCCGGCATCATGATGGGATGGCACCTTATACATTTTAAGTATATCACGTTCGGTTGGAAAAGCTTTGGCGAAGTGCCCGCCAAGAGCCTTTGGCTAAGCATTCCGTTCATCTTGGCTTCGATGGTGTTCATCAACCTCTGTAGCGAGTTTATCGACTTGCCCAACTGGATGGAAAACGACTTCTTCGCCATGAGCCGCAACCTATTCGGCATCCTCTCCGTAGCCGTTATGGCACCGGTGGTAGAGGAGTTCCTTTTCCGCGGTGCCATCGAAGGCCACCTGTTGCGTCAGGGCAAGAAGCCTTGGGCGGCCATCTTCATCTCGGCACTTGTCTTCGGCCTCATCCACATCAACCCCGCCCAAGTTCCGTTTGCCTTTGCCATCGGCTTAGTATTCGGTTGGTTATACTACCGCACCGGTAGCATGGTGCCGGGCATCTTGGGGCACTTCATCAACAACTCCATTGCCTGCATCCAAATGGCTACGCTAAGCAAAGAAGAACTTCACACAAAAACCGCCGACATGATTGGCCAGGAGGCCACCCTCGCCCTATTCCTTGCCTCGTTCATCGTAATGGCCGGCCTCTTCCTCTATATGAAGAAGCATCTGCCCGAAGTGCCTGAGTATAAAGAAAATGAGAGTTTAACCATCTAAAAACATAACAGCATGAAGAAGATTAATATTTTAGGAATTGTTGCAATAATCGTATATATTGTCTCTTTTGTAGGATCATTTAGCGAGTTCAAGGAAGGAGCCTCAGCTGGTTGGAATCATGACATTCACATGAGAAATGATTCTATATACCAAAATTCAATTAAAGTTGCCTATGAGCCTATAGAGGTACGAAAAATAGAGAACGCAAGTCGAGCGAATGTCGAAAACAAGCACTTCTGCAAAAAAGTTCCTTACGAAATAAGTAGCATCACTACCTATGTTGAGACAAGCACATGGCATAGCATTCTGGCATTGAGCATGCTACCCTTAATATTCGCTATCATATATGGATTCTACAGCTTGATACGTTTCCTTATCTCCGTATCCAAGAGTCAGGTTTTTACAGACAAAAACGTACACCGCATCCGTTGGTTTGTATATAGTGCAATTACCACCCAACTCATTTTGGTGCTAATGGAATGGTTGAGAGAGCAAGACGCAATAGCACAAATCAATCTTCCCGGATACGAGGTAATCTCTAATGCCTTAACAAATTTCGATTGGATATCAATGGTTGTCACCATCCTACTTACAGAAATCTTTGCTATAGGCACAAAGATAAAGGAAGAACAAGACTTAACCATCTAATATAGGAGGATAGAAATATGAAGAAACCTGATTTTCAAACAAGAGCTTCGAAGAAGAAAGAAGCATTTAAGGAGAATATATTTCGTAATTCCATTACTTGGGGGTTCTGCTTTTGCTTAATGTACTTCTCGGGAATATTGCTTAAGCTCAAAGGTCCCCAAAGTGCAGATATATTAACTCTAACAACTCTTATAAATAATGGTATAGCCATGCTGATATGCACCATTCTTTTAGTCATTATCAACTATAACGTGCGACAAAAACGGATTTTTGTTCAAGCCAACGCCAACTTAATGAAAGCCATTGGACACGTTTTGTGGATAAGTGGGTGTACACCTATCATTCTATTTTATCTGTTCAATATACCGGTTCAATTCAGTTTATTTACAACACCAGACAAATACCTGATATTTATAGGATTCTTTGTCCTTGAAATAGGATATATCTTACAAAAGGCCGTAAAGATAAAAGAAGAACAAGACCTAACTATCTAAAAAAAAGACTTATGCCAATTATAGTAAACTTAGACGTAATGATGGCCAAACGAAAGATTTCGTTGGGCGAACTGGCCGAACGCATCGACCTCACCCCCGCCAACCTCTCTATCTTGAAGACGGGAAAGGCCAAAGCCGTACGCTTCTCCACCCTCGAAGCCATCTGTAAAGAACTCGATTGCCAACCGGGCGATATTTTAGAATTCAGAGATTAAATAAACAATATTAGTGTCCACTAAAATAGTATAAACAAATGATTTCGATAAGTGTACCAATATTTGTAACAGCTATAACTATACCTTGCATCTTGCTGCTTGCATCCGGCAAAGGAGATAACTTTATAGCAGGATATAATAATGCAATCGGAAAGGAACGCGATAGTTACAACATAAAGCGTTTACGAGGCGTAATGATTATCGCATTATGCCTCATAACTTTGCTATTTTGGTTACCCTATATATTCGAATCAAGTGGTATAGACATTAACATAAAGGTAGCTATGGGTATTATGATTTTAGGTATTGTCGTAACATCAATGGTCACCTTTATTTTGGCCGAAACCTATGCAAAGAAGAAATAATCAGTTTTACTTATAAAGCAAATTCAAAATGTTACCGTTACCCGTTACCATCACCTGGTAATGGGTAACAAGTCACAGATGATAATTTTTGCCATTACTTACGACTGAGACTGATCATAACTTAAGACCAAGCTTAGCCATAAGTTATGACAAAAAAAAGGTATGCCATATGACATACCCTCTTATTTGTTTCTTTAATCATTGCTTAATACTCATCCTCGTTGAAGAAGAAGTCTTCCTTACTGGGATAATCGGGCCAGATGTCTTCGATACTTTCGTAAATCTCGCCTTCATCCTCCATCTCTTGCAGGTTCTCAATCACTTCCAATGGAGAGCCTGAACGGATTGCATAATCAATCAACTCGTCCTTGGTTGCTGGCCAAGGAGCATCCTCTAACTTAGACGCCAATTCCAATGTCCAATACATACGCTATATACTATTAAAGAGTGTTAAACTATATACTTTTGTAATTCGAGCGCAAAAGTATAATAAAATCTTTCATTAACAAGGGTTTTGCCAAAATATTTCTTGCATGCCTTGTTCATTATTAATTTTACGCGACAGAACAAAGAGATAATCGGAAAGGCGATTGAGGTAGGAAGTAAGCTCTGAAGGTATTGTAGCGCGACTTGCAAGGGCCAGTACGCGACGTTCGGCACGACGGCAAACGGTGCGGCAAACATGGCACTGAGAAGCGGCCTGTGTACCACCCGGTAAGACGAATGCCTTGAGAGAAGGCAACGCGGCCTCGATGCGGTCGATAGCCTCTTCGAGCGTGGACAACATTTCAGCAGATACGGCCAATGTGCCGGTAACCTCGGGAGGGGTAGCCAATTGGGCTCCTACTACAAATAGTATGTTTTGCACTTGCAACAAGGTGGCGCGCTCGCTCTCGTCGGCAGGAAGCTGGGCAAGCAGCAAACCAATGTGTGCATTCAGTTCGTCGATAGTGCCATAGGCTTCGAGACGTTGATGCGTTTTAGATACACGCTTTCCTCCAATCAAAGAGGTTTTTCCCTTATCACCTGTTCGTGTATAGATTTTCATGAATTGAGAATTGAGAATTAATAATTTAAGAATATAAATTAACACACATAATGTTGCTTATGTAGTGAAGTGTCAAAAAACAACAATCCCACATCGTATAGGTCGAATGTGACTCCTACACGCGGGTCGTCTTGCATCTGTTTCCACAACTGTTTCATCGGTTTGGAATAGCCTATCCCCTCTATCACAAATAGCGAGCGGGCGGTGGCACGGGGAGCACACACCCGAAAGGCCTCTTCCACCATATCGGGATAACGATAGTCGTGCAAATATAGGAAATCTACCGGCTGACCGGTTTCCAGAAACAATTCATCGAGGCTTGATGCCGAAGTATAATCGGCATGAACGCGGGCAGCCTTCAGGTAGAGCGACGAAGCCGCCAATGTACCCACATCGAATATAGTGTTGGCCTTTACCTCGTTGGCCAAGCGGAAAAGCAAACGCTTCACCCACAAACGTTCGTATAGCCACTTCTTATCTTTTTGTGAAGCAAGTTGTTTCTCCGCTTTCCGCAATGCATCATAGGCGTAATAGGGTGTCCGCTGATAGATGACATCGGTAATCAAATCGAAAGCAAAAGGCGATTGTACGCCAAAGCCCCGACGACGAGGAATACGGCTAAGCCAAACGAAAAAACGCTTCACGAAATAATCAAAAGTTATAAATTAAAAATTAAAAGTTATCTCATCGCCCTTTTTCAAGGATAAATTTATGTAACTATCGGTGGTGGTGTAAGGCTGACCAATACCACTCACGCGAGCCGAACGAACGCCACGAGGCATCTTTACAACAAACTCGCCATCGTTCAGGGCGGTGAGTGTAAGCTCGGTAGCCTTGCCTCGTTTCCAAGTCAGATCCACTTCAGCACCTCCGCGCACACGCATTCCCTTGAAACTACCTTCACTCCAATCGGTAGGCAGAGCAGGAAGCAATTCGATGAATCCGGCATGGCTTTGCAACAACATTTCGCCAATACCTGCCGCACCGCCAAAGTTCCCGTCAATCTGGAAAGGTGGATGAGAGCAGAAAAGGTTGGGGAATGTGCCACTTCCATGCTGCCCTGTCTCGGCATCAATGGCCGGTTGCAACAGGTTGCGGAAGAGTTGCCAGGCACGGTCTCCATCGCCAAGTCTCGCCCAGAAGTTAATCTTCCATGCGCGGCTCCATCCGGTACCTCCATCGCCACGACGTTCCAACGTTTGTCGGCACGCCTCGGCCAAATCCGGAGTGGCATGTGGCGTAATGAGATTGGCCGGATGCAGGCCATACAGATGGGATACATGGCGATGATGCGGATCCACTTCTTCGTAATCGGTAAGCCACTCTTGCAAATATCCCTCTTGGCTAATCTGCATAGGCGGGAAATGTTGCAATGCGGTTTGCAAACTATCAGCATAAGTCGCATCTACATTTAATATCTTAGTGGATTCTATAACATTCTGATATAACTCCGTAAGCAATTGCACATCCATTGTGGGCCCCATGCAGATGCTTACCGGTATGCTATCGCCATCAACATAGAATGTATTCTCCGGTGAGGAAGTGGGTGCGGTAACCAACCAGCCATTTGTTGGCTCGGCCACCATGGTGGATAGGAAGAATTGCGAGGCTCCTTTCAGCAAAGGATATATGCGACGGAGATACTCCTCGTCTTGTGAATAGAGGTAGTGCTCCCACAAGTGGGCGCAAAGCCAAGCGCCGCCAGTGTTGGTTGCTCCCCAAGAGGGATGCTCACCGGGGGCGGTATAGTTCCAGACATTGGTCATCATATGAAGTACCCAACCTTGTGCATCGCTTCCATAGAAACAGCGTGCACTCTCTTCGCCCGAAGGAATGAGACGTTCTACAAGTGTTGTCAATGGCTGATAGAGTTCGCCCAATCCGGCCTGTTCCAACGGCCAATGGTTCATCTGAATGTTGATGTTGGTATGATAGTCGCCATTCCACGGCGTCCAAAGGTTGTTAGCCCATAAGCCCTGCAAATTGGGTGGCAACGAACCGGGGCGTGTGCTACTGATGAGCAAATAACGGCCATAGTTATAATAGAGGGCTGCCAATGAAGGAGATGGCTCCGTCTGGAAAGCAAGAATGCGCTGATCGGTAGGCAACAAATCGGCATCGGTAGCGGAAAGCGTGAGCGATACGCGGTTGTATAGTTGCTGATGGGCTTCTATATGTGCCTCCTTGGTTGGGAGAGGTGCTTGCAACAAGCTATCGCACAAAGCGATGTAGTCCGAGCCCGGGAAAGCTGTACCTTGGGCTTGATAGTCGGTTGTAGCCGAAACAACCAACCAGGCATCGTGTCCGCCATCAAGTACAAAGCCCTCTTCGACACTTAACGAGACATTGCCTGTAGAGGCCAGCAGACGCATGGAGGCACGATATTGCATACCCGGTTTGTCGGGGTTGCCACTATCCAACTGTCCGCTCATGATGAGTTGTTGGCCGTCGGTCGTAAGCATGGCGCGTTCGCCCCGATTCAGCGTGGCGGTAAAGTTCAGTGCACGAGGTTTGTCGGCTCTGAGATGAACCAGCATGACATCGCCCGTACGCGAAACAAAATATTCGCGTTGGTACTTCACACCGGCATGCTGATAGGTGGTATAGGCAACACCCTCCTGCAAATCGAGCCAACGACGATAATCGGCGGCATCTTCATGATTGAACGCAATATCCAAGCTTCCAAGAGTTTGAAAACTTCCATAACGACCATCAGTTTCTTGCTTCTTGGGTACAAAACTATCGTACATCAACGCCTGGGCTTCGCTATTTTTTCCTTCGAAAAGCAACTTGCGTATCCGGGGCAACGCTCCGGCCGCATCGGGATTACGGTAGTCGCTCTCCGACCCGCTCCATAAAGAGATTTCGTTCAGCACAATGTGCTCACACCCCAAGCCACCATCAGGCATCATTCCCAAACGGCCGTTACCTAAAGGCAGTGTCTCCTCCCATAGCTGGGCAGGAGCGTGGTAATACAAAACATGTGCGGCACGGTATGTTTCGGCATCGTTACGACATGCCACCAATGCCATACAAGTAAAGAGAAGTAAAAATAGTTTTCTCATGGCGATTCGTTTACTTGCACAAAAGTAATACAAAGATTCCAAACAGACAACGTTTAGCGAGCCTTGAGCTGCAAGTGTGCAGTAGAGAGGCCATCGGCAGTAGCCGTCAGACGGGCTTTACCCGACTTACCATTGTTCTGTATCACAACCAGACATTTTCCATAGAATGCCTTGCGATGGTTATCCTTGAAACGCTCCATAGAGGTTTGAGAACCGTTGTCCACACCGGCAATAAAGGCATTACCTTCTACCTGGAAGTGGATGTCGTCTTCGGCCCACGGACAAAGATTTCCATCCTTATCGACCACCTCGACGGTAACAAAACTCAAATCGCGGCCATCGGCTGTAAGCTGCGTACGATCGGGAGTTAGACGGATAGCTGCAGGCGTTCCGGCTGTATGCATTTCCTGCTCGGCAACCACTACCCCATCCTTGCGTGTAACGACCTTCACGGTGCCGGGCTGATAGGTGACGCGCCAGCAAACATGAAACTCTGTGCTCATGACAATATCATCGCTCAACTCATCGGTACGGGGACCGGCAGGAAGTTTACGACGAATGCCTTGCGACTGGCCGTTGATGAAGAGTTCGGCCTCATCGGCATTGTTGTAATAGGCCCACATGTCGATGGTTTGTTCCTCTTCCCAATTCCAATGGGGGAAGAGATGGAGCACGGTCTTATCCGGTCGCCACTCACTTTGATAGAGGTAATAGATGTCTTTGGGGAAGCCAGCCAAATCGACAATGCCGAAGTAACTGCTACGAGCAGGCCAGCCATAGGGGGTAGGTTCGCCCAGATAGTCGAAACCTGTCCAGATATATTGTCCGCTGATAAAAGGATTATGCTTTACCAAAGCCAATGTTCCTTCGTGATTGTTTCCCCAAGGCACATGGCAATTGTCGTATGAAGAGCAGGCAAACGACGGATCGCTATAGGGACGACTCCAATGTTCGGGACAGATAACTACCGAATCGCTGGGCATGCGGTAGAAGCCACGGGTCATCAAACCGGAAACACTCTCAGTAACAATGAACGGCTTGCCAGGGAAGTTTTGCGGTACACCTTTGAACCAATCATCGTGATAGTTGAATCCGATGATATCCAATGCATTGGAACGGAAAAGATGATTGCCGGGACTTGGCTCGTTGCAACCGGCTGTAATGGGGCGGATAGCATCGATGGCACGAGTCATATCGGCCAATTTTCGGGTAAGAAGTGAGTTGACGGAGAGTTCGCCTTCGGCAGCAGCCAGTTGGTCGGCACTATGTCCGAAGTTCAGAATCATATTGGCCTCTTCCAAACTCAATGTATCTGCTCCGGCATCGCTCCATTGCTCCAGCACTTCGTTGCCGATGCTCCACATGAAGATGGAAGGATGGTTGCGGTCGCGAAGCATCAAGTCGGTCAAGTCGCGTTCGTGCCAATCGTTGAAATAGCGCGAATAGTCGTGGGCCGTTTTGCGCTTACGCCACATATCAAATGTTTCGTCCATCACAATGAATCCCATGCGGTCGCACAGGTCGAGCAGTTCGGGAGTAGGAGGATTGTGCGAACAACGAATGCCGTTACAGCCCATCTCTTTCAGGATTTCGAGTTGACGCTCCAAAGCGCGTACGTTGACAGCTGCCCCTAAACAACCTAAGTCATGATGCATGCACACACCGTTAATCTTCATCGGTTTTCCGTTCAGCGAGAAACCCTTTTCGGCATCGAAGCAGAAGTAACGGGCTCCGGTGTTAGTAGTGTAGGCATCGAGCAACTTACCATCAGCAGCCAGAACTTGGGTATATACCTGATAGAGGTAAGGGGTTTCGATGCTCCACAGTTGTGGATTATCCAACTTCAGTTCTTGCGTAAGGACAGATGTTTCTGTGGCCTCAACAGTCAATGTATCGGGATTCAGACGGACAACTTCCTTACCATCGGCATCGAGCAAAGAGGTCAGCAGCGTAACGACTTGTTTCTCGCCGGTTGTATTTTCAATGCCGGTCTGCACCGAAAAGGTTGCTTGCTCTTCACTCACCTGGGGGGTAGTGACATACGTTCCCCATTGAGCGACATGAACAGGATGCAAGTTGCGGAGCCATACATGACGGTAAATGCCGCATCCTGAATACCAACGGGAGTTGGGTTGTTCGGCATTATCTACACGGACAGCTACCACATTGGGCTTACCCCATTGGATATAAGGAGTAAGGTCGTAACTGAAGGAGATATAACCATACGGGCGGGTACCCAGTTCATGACCGTTGATATAGACGGTGGCATTCATATAGGCACCATCGAAATCGATGTAGAGGCGTTTGTCCGATGCATTTACATCGGGAGTAAAGGTCTTGCGATACCAGCCAATACCTCCCGGCAAAGCACCGCCACCGGTACCCGAAGGATTGTGGGGAGAGAAATCGCCTTCGATAGCCCAATCGTGGGGTAAGTTTAATTTTCGCCAGGCAGAATCGTCGTAGTCGGGAGCCATTGCATCAGGCTCATCACCGAACTGGAAGCACCAATCATTACTGAAATTGATGCGACGAGCATCGGCATCCGAATTACCTACAGAAGTACATCCGGCCAATACAATACAGAAACAAGCAAGAAAGAAATTACGCATAAGATACTGGTTTATGAATAATAGGGGCGAACGAAATGTCCGCCCCTAAATAGATTGTATATCGCTAATTACAATTGAATGGTTTGTGCTTCGCCGTTGTATTTTACCTCAACAGCCTTTGCGCTCTTCGCACCAACGCCCACCGGTGCATCAGCAGAAACCTTCACTACACGGAAAGTACGTTCCTTCAACATGCCGGGGAATTCGCCTTGACGAGCACCGATAGTCAGTGTGCCATCAGCATCATTATAGTTCATCGGAATCATGGCATAAGCACCCTTTTCATAGTTGTAGTTCACATTCTCGTCTTCATACAACGTAAACTCGCCGTTAGCACCTGCATATACATATAAGGTAATCTCTTCGGCCGGTTTCTCGTCGCTATATTGCATATCGGGACCCATCGGCAGGATGGCACCTTGACGAACATAAAGCGGAATGCGTTCGTATGGAGCATCTACAACCAGTTGCTGGCCGCCTTCCACAAACTTGCCACTATAGAAATCGTACCAACCGGCACCGGCAGGGAAGTACATGCTACGTTCGCGAGCACCATATTCATAAACAGGAGCCACCATCAAAGCCGGGCCAAACATGTATTGGTCGCCAATATTGTTAACAGCGGCATCAGCGGTAAAGTCCATTACCAACGGACGCATCATAGTATAGTCGGCAAAGTGAGTCATACCGGCCATTGAATAGATGTATGGCATCAGGTTATAGCGCAACTTGGTGTAGTAAACCACACTGTTGTAGCAAGGATGTCCTTCGGGAGCGATGTTCCAGATTTCACGGAAAGGATATTGTCCGTGAGCACGGAAGAGCGGGCAGAATGCACCGAATTGATACCAACGGGTATTCAACTCGCGCCACTCTTTGTAATCGGCATTTTCGCGTCCGGTACGGTTATAGAGTTCCTGACCGGCTACATATCGATTCTCTACACAGAAACCACCGATATCCATTGTCCAATAAGGAATACCGCTCACAGCAAAGTTCAAGCCGGCCGAGATTTGTGCTTTCATATCCTCCCAACGGGTAGCGATGTCGCCACTCCAGGTAGCTGTGCTATAGCGTTGCAAACCGGCAAAACCGGAGCGAGTAAGCAAGAATACACGTTTGTCGGGATCGGCAGAGCGTTGTCCGTTATAGATAGCATCGGCATTCACCAAAGCATATGCATTGAAGTATTGATCGGACGGGCCAAGAGCAGTGGGTCCACACAAATCCTTTCGATATTCAATGTCTGTACAGTCGCGGATATTCGGCTCACTTGCATCCATCCACCAAGCATCGAAACCAAGCGGATAGTAGTGGTCTTGGATTTGATTCCAGAACAGTTTGCGTGCTTCTGAATCGTAGGCATCGTAGAAAGAGCCCAGATAACCGGGACCTACCCAGTCGCGAATGCTATCTTGGATGGCTTGTTGATACATCCAACCCTTTTCGTCGAACTCTTTGTAGTGTTCGGTGGTTGCATAGAACTTAGGCCATACAGAAATCATTACTCGTCCATTCATGGCATGGATACTGTCCACCATACCCTTCGGATCGGGGAAACGAGCCAAGTCGAATTCGTGACTTCCCCAAGAATCTTGTTCCCAATGTAACCAGTCGATAACGATGTTGTCGATAGGAATCTGACGGTTGCGGAAACCTTTCAACGTAGAGAGCACTTCATCGCGGGTATTATACTTCTCGCGACTTTGCCAATATCCCATAGCCCACTTCGGCATTACCTGTGCTTTGCCGGTCAGTGTACGGTAGCCGCTGATAATCTCGTCCATGTTGTCGCCGTGGATGAAGTAGTAGTCTTCCTGCTCTTGCATTTCACCCCACCACGACATCTTTTGTTGCTCAGCCTTATCCACCGGAGCATAAGCGCGAAGTCCGCAATAAGAAACGCCGCCATCGGGCTCCCACTCTATCTTGATGGGCACTCGCTTGCCGCCTTCCATCTCTACGCTGAACTTGTAGCTGTTGGGATTCCAAGCCGTACGCCAACGTTCGGGCACTACCTCCTTACCATCGATAGTCACCGTCATGTAGCCGGCATAATAGAGGATGAAACGGTGCAAGCCAGCCTCTTTCGGCTGAATTTCACCTTCGTAAACCACCTTCGAGCCTTGGAAGGGGAATTTCTCCGGCAAATTCACCACGCGACTCAAATCGCCACGGACAAGGTGTTCGAAATAGATTGATTCTTCGCGACGAACCAACACGTCAGCGCCCTTTGCAGGAGTATAAGTACCGGTCAGCGCACCCTCCTTACCCTCTTTATCGTAAAGATTGAACACTTCGCCCAATTGAGAATAGTCTTCGGGATTACCGAAACGAAGCAACGAGTAACTATCCCACAAGATACCGTAGTTCTTGTTCGACACAACGAAAGGTACACTTACCTTGGTGTTGTATTGGAACAGTTCTTCGTTCTTTTCTTTATAGTTGAACTCGTCGGCCTGATGTTGTCCCAATCCATAGAAACCTTCATCATCACCTGCCGATTGGAAAATCTGACGAACGCTATAGGCTTGCTTGCCATCGGCTTCGAATGGTTCGAAGGTTCGTCCACCCTGTTCTTCGGCCAAGATTTGGTTACCTTCGGCATCGGCAAATACCACTTGTCCGGTAGTCTTGTTAACGGTAGCAGTAACTTCGGAAGTCTTCAAGACAACAGCCTCGCCCAAATCCTCCACTTGAAAAGCCGTCTTTTCGGCTTGTGGCACGATGATAAGGCTTTCGGTATCGGCAAACTTCTTGTCTGGAGTAGCCGAAACACGAATCAGTTTTTCTCCAATAGCCTCCAAGCGCACCTTACGTGCACCGTTTTCCTGCTGATTGGTTACTTCCACAATTACACCTTTGTCGGTAATTTGATACCCATTGTTGGTACACGACAATAACATCATGCCACCTAACAAACACATTGAAATTTTTCCTAGTTTCATGTTATAGTTTTGATTAATATTATTGTTTTACTTTAGTGCAAGGCAAAGGTACGAAAAAACAACTATACAAAATACCCCTTCAAGAAATATCTATCAGCAAGATGTTTCCAAAAGGGGTACATTTTGTTTATTTCTGCCCTTGACTTTGATATACCGACGGCAGCACACCAAATTCTTCTTTAAAATACTTGGCAAAATACTTCGGATTGTTAAAGCCAAGCTGGTAGGCTATTTCAGATACATTCCGACCGCTTTCGCGCAAGAGTTGTGCCGCACGTTTCAACCGGATAATGCGAATAAACTCGATAGGTGTTTTACCGGTTATCTGCAACAACTTCTTATAAAGATGCACACGGCTCATTCCCAAAGACTGGCTCAACTCTTCGACTGAAAGCGTAGTGCGCGAGATGTTCTCTTCCACATACTTGATGGCGTTTGTCACCAACTGCTCGTCCATCGAAGTAATCTTCACTTCGCTGGGGGCCGGATCTATCAAGCGCGTTTCCGACTTGTTAGCATAGAGATCCAACAACTTGCGCATCCGGAGCAACAGCACCTCTACGTTGAACGGTTTCGTCATGTAGTCATCAGCACCGATAGAAAGGCTTTCCACGGTATCTTCCACCCCATGCTTGGCGGTGAGCAGAATCACCGGTATTTGTTGCGTGCGACTATCACTCTTTATCCATCGGCACAGTTCGTTACCATCCACTTCGGGCATCATGATATCACTTACCACAATATCAGGAAGTGCCTCCGGTATCTTTTGCCATGCCTCATAGCCGTTCGATGCCGTCATTACACGGAAGTAAAGCGACAGGCTACTTTCCAAGAAGGATACAATATCCTCGTTGTCGTCCACTACGAAAGCCAACGGTTTATTCTTCTCGGCTCTATTCAGTTGGTCGGCAGCCTCCTCCGAACTCAATTCTTCGTCTTCATACTCTTCGGTGACGATTTCATTGCCTTCAGTTTCGGTCGTCACCTCTTCTCCATCCAATAAAGAGGCTTGTACGACCTTCTCTTCGGTGGTTTTTTCGACATGCATTATCGGTATTTCTATCACAAACACCGTTCCGCCTCCTTCGTTATCCACGACCTTCACTGTTCCCTTATGCATCTCTACAAAGTCGTGTACCAGACTCAGGCCGATACCGCTACCGGTAGACTGGTTGTCTAATCCCTTGTGTTTTGCCTGATAGAACGAGTCGAAGATGTGTGCTTTGTCCTTATCGCTGATACCCACTCCTGTATCGGCCACCTTCATCTGTAGCGTGTCGGGAGCATTTTTAGAGAGTTCCAATGAAACCGTTATCCTACCGCCTTTAGGTGTAAACTTAAAGGCATTGCTCAGCAGATTGGTCACTACCTTACTCATTTTATCCTCATCGAACGACATCTCCAAGCGGTCGAATGCCGAATCGAAAAGCAGTTGCACCTGCTTCTTTTCCGAAATCATCGAGAATCCGCCTACCACTGTCTTCACCGTGGAGACGATATCCATTTCCGTCGGATTCAGGTTCATTCCTGCCATTTCCATCTTGCGGAAATCCAACAACTGATTTACCAGGTTCAGCAGGTTCACAGCATTGCGGTGCATCATTCCCAATTGTTCCTGCTGCTTACCGGTGGCGGTGCGCATCATCGTCTCAAGCGGTGAGATAATCAACGTCAGCGGTGTTCGCAATTCATGGCTCACGTTGGTAAAGAAGCGGAACTTCATCTGTGTGATCTCCTCCTTTTTCTTGGCATCCTCTTCCATCTGGCGAATCTTGTAACGATTCCGTTCACGAAGTTTGATAGCCATGGATGCCCCGTAAACTGCCAACAGAACAAGCACGGCATAGATTGCATAGGCCCACGGCGTTCTCCAGAAGGGTGGTTTAATCACTATCGTCAATCGACTTGCTTCGGCTCCGGCCACATCGTCACTATTCACCGCCTTTACCACCAAATTATATTTGCCGGGGCTCAAGTTGGTATAGGTTACTTGCGACTCCCCTTCGGGCAATGTCATCCAACTGTCGTTAAACCCTTCCATCTTGAACACATAGCGTGTCTTGTTGGGCAGGATGTAACAATCCGTTGCCAGACCTATGGTAAACACATTCTGTTTGTAATCCAAAGTCAACGGCTCGCCGCTATTCAGGTTGTTCTTCAACACCACCTGTCCGTCATACTCCTTGCCCACCTCTACTTGTTGGTTGAACAAGCGGAAAGACGAAAACATTACGTGCGGTTGCACCGAGTTGTATCGGATGTCCTCCGGATGGAACAGATTCACGCCATACAATCCACCCATCATTATCTCCCCACCGGGCAGTCTCTTTATGGCGCGCTGGTTGAACTCGCTGCTCTGCAAGCCATCCTTTTCGTCGTAAAGCATGAATTGCAAGCTATATTCACTAGTCTTTTCTGGCTGTGTCAAGATGATGTTGGTTACGCCCTTGGCTGTTGTTACCCACATGTTTCCGCTTTCGTCTTCCGTAATACCGCTGATAAAGCGTTCTGAGGTCATGGACGAATATACCGGTTTCATGGCCTTCTTCTCCATGTCGTACAGATACAAGCCATCTCTGGTAGCAATCCAAATCAAGCCTCTGCTATCTTCGTACACCTGTATCACACTTTGGTTGGAATGTAGGTCGCGACCTTGTGTTTCTTCGGTTATGTTATGGAAGGTCTGGTTACTAAGGTTGAGGATGGTTACTCCCTCCGAGGCTGTTCCCACCACGATACAGTTCTTCTTGCTATAGCACACCGACGCCAGGAAGTTACTATGCAGCCCGCTATTATTCAGGTTGTAGGTAGTAAACTGATCTGTCTTGGGGTCCAAACATTGTAATCCGCCACCCAATGTTGCTATCCAGATGTTACCCTTATCGTCTTCAGCCAGACTCCATACATTGTCGCTGGACAGCGAGTTCGGATTATCTTCCTGGTGCTTGTAGTGCTTGAAGGTTTTGCCATCGAAGCAATTCAATCCGGCTAAATAGGTACCAATCCAAAGTTTACCGTCGCTGGCGCGAAGCATGGACACAATCACATCCGACGTCAACGACCCGGCGCCGCCGTGGGTATATACACGTTTAACGTTGGTTTTCGGATTCCAATGTATCAGTCCGGCATCGTTGGTTCCCAGCCAAAGGCAATCGTTATCGGCCTCTTCGATGGCATTGATGTCGCCCATCAGTTCAAATTCAAACTTATAGATACTCTTATCATAATAAGAAATACCTTTCTTGTCAGTACCCACCCACATCATGTTGTTGTCGTCGGCATAAATCACCGACATGGTGTTGTGCTGCAATCCGCGTTCGTTTTCGCGCTCCAAGTTGTGCAATACGTTGGTATAGGTGGCCGTTTTTTTATCCCACACCTCTATGCCGTTCTTGTCGGTACCAATCCAGATTCTTCCTTCGGCATCTTCGGCAATGGCTTTTGCCAACGTGCTGCGGTTGTTGAAAATCCGTTCCCAACGAGGCAACCAGCGATTGTTTTCAAGGTCGTACACACCCAATGTGCGCACCGAATATACCCACAACAGGTTTTCCGAGTCTTTGAACAAGCGCACCTGCTCCATTGTATTGGCAGGGAATTGTTCTGCCTGTGTAGTATCTTTCCAACGGATGCTCATGCTTTCCACATCCACACCATACAATTCTCCGTTGTTGAAGGCCAATACCATCATTCCATCATGCTCTGCCATGCTTGTCAGTTGGGTATTAGGCAAGGCATCGGCGGCAACGAGCAGTTTCTTTGTTTCACCGCTTTCGCGTTTGTAGTAGTAGCATCCGTTCCAGTTTTGATAGAACCAATAGTCGCCTTGTTCGTCGATATATACATAATGCGGTTTGCCAGGAAGTCCTGCTTTTGTAAAGTAGTCGGATGGGGTACGTACGAAGAACTCTTTTTCCAGATCGTAGAGGATTATTTCACCTCCCGAACGCATCCACAAGTTGTTCTCGCGGTCTTCGATAAGGTAGTCCACATAGTTGTCTAACAAAGAGAGGGTATCGTTTTTCTGGGTTCGGAAATTCTTGAAGCCATAGCCATCGTAACGAGCCAATCCTGAAGCGGTTCCAAACCACATAAAGCCCTTGGAATCTTTGAGTATGGCCCCTATCGAATTGTTTGGAAGGCCATCTTTTACTTCAAGATGTTTAAACATGAACTCTTGCGCCCCAAGCGGAGTGAGTGAAAAGGCAAACAGGAGAAATAGTATCGTAAATCTCTTCATTACATCAGATTTATAAGGTTTTCAAAAGGCAAAAGAAATGAAAAATCGTGAGATTTACAAATAAAAAAAGGGAAAAGTTACTTCCACTTCAGCAGAAGGCTTTTCCCATATTTATCAGAACGAATAAGGGGTGTACTTATTTAGGAGCCGAATCATACACGCTTTTCAAGGTGTAGGATGCTGTTTGGGTAAATACCGCACGAGTCATCACTTCGAGCACTTCTTCTCCGTTGTTCAGGAAGTTACCGTTGGCATGGTTTATCAGGCCCGAGCATTCTCTTCCGCTATCGGCCGAGCCGTTATCCCAATAGATAGGAGCCATGCCGTGGTCGATGGCAGCCTTGCAGACGTATTCCAAGTAGTACTTACGGAACGCCTCTGCCCGATCGTTGTTGCGATGCACGCAGCCCATTTCGCCGATGTAAACAGGAATATTCTTGTCAACGAAGGCTGTCTTCAGCTTGCCGAATATGTTGGTAACGTTACTTTCGTCGCCCCACGACTCTTTATCCTTGCCAGTGTGTCCCCATTCGGAGAACTTGGCGTTCAGCGTATATTCAAAGGGATCGTAGAAGTGTACGGCCACTATCAGTCGGTTGTTTGCCGAGTCATCGGGCAACTGCAACTGTTCGATAGTCAAGTCGGGGTTAGTGCAATAGCCCGGCACGGCCAGATAGCGCATGCTGTTCTCGCCACCCACGGCACGAACGGCATCTACAAAAACTTGGTTCCATTGATTTAACACGGCATATTGCTTGCCGCCATCCTTACGGTTATCGCCCCATCCCCAACCGCCGTCGTGGATTTCGTTGAATGACTCAAAAATCAGATAATCACCTTCATCCTTAAACTTCTGGGCAATCTGTGTCCACATGGCAGCTACCTGAGCTTGTACTGCTTGGTTCTTCTCTTCGTTGGTGGCGGCACCCTTTATGTCGAGCCAATGTGCGCTATCGGCGCCGTCGTGATGGATGTTGATAACGACGTTCAAGCCGGCCTTCTTTGCAAATCCCACCAATTCGGCTACACGGTTCAGCCAGGCCTCGTCGATGGTATAGTCGGGGGCTGCTCCTACCTTGCCAAGCCAAGTGATTGGGATGCGTATGGTAGTCACGCCCACTTGAGCCAGTTTGTCGAAGGTGGCTTGCGTGGCGAGGCCGTTACCCCAACAGGTTTCGTTAGCCACTCCGTTGGCATGAGCATCCATCTGGTTACCCAAGTTCCAGCCTAATCCTAACTTGCGGCTCAGAGCTACGGCGTCATTAGCCGGTTCAGGCTCGGGAGCAGGCTCATCTACCTTGACTCCTTCTTGGGTTACCCGAATATCCTTGGTTGTACCATCGGCATTAATATGTAATTGTGTGGAGCGGCTTTCGGAAGATTTGTTTTCTGATACGTTCACCACAACGGTGGTCAGTTTCGATACGCCAAGTGACGACTCTGTCTGCACCTTACACCACGAAGAATCATCGCTCGTAGCAAGCACTTGCGTGGCTCCCGATACTGAGAATTTATTCACTCCGCCACTGTTTGCGAAAGACAAGTCGCTGACATTGATTTTTATTTCCGGAATGTCGACCGCATCGTCGCTCGACGAACAGCCCGTCACCATTCCCACAATGGCGAATGCTATGATTTTAAGGTAATTAACAAAATCTAAATTAGTCATAGTATGCTACAAATTAAAAGGGGAAATTGTTGATGCAAAGATAGAGGTATCCCTACTTGGATACAAGCAAAAATGTTTCCTTTTAGGGTATAATTTGTTATATCGGAGTGAAAATGTCATGTATCCTTAATCGAATAAAAAATTACCCTTAAGGGAAAATAAATTTAGAGTTAAGGGAAAGTTACACTATCTTTGCAACCATGAAAGAAGAAGTAATATTAGAGATATTCTCTGCAGACATCAGTTCGGAACTGAACTTACCGTATGCTGATGGTGGAATAAAGGCCGGTTTCCCATCGCCGGCACAAGACTATCTGACCGAGTCTATAGATTTGAACAAGACACTCATCAAGCACTCGGAGACGACCTTCTATGCCAAAGTGAGCGGTGATTCGTTGAGCGACATCGGCATCTCAGACGGCGACCTGGTGATTATAGACAAGTCGTTGGAGGCACAGAACGGCGACTATGTTGCAGCCTATATCGACGGGGAGTTTACCTTAAAGCAATTCCACATCGACGAAGCCAACAAATGTGCCTGGCTGATACCGGCCAACAAGAAATACCGCCCCATCAAGGTAACGGAAGAGAACGATTTTGTGGTATGGGGCGTAATCACTTCGGCCATCAAGCGTTTCCATAAATTCTGAGGCCATGAAACTTTACGGACTGGCAGATTGCAACAACTTCTATTGCTCGTGCGAAAGGGTGTTTCACCCCGACCTCATCGGCAAACCCGTCGTAGTTTTGTCGAACAACGACGGTTGCGTCATTGCCCGTTCGGAAGAGAGCAAGGCATTAGGCATAAAGATGGGTGAGGCATTCTACCAAGTAAAGGAGAAACTGGAACAGAACAATGTGGCGGTATTCTCGTCCAACTATAACCTCTATGGCGACATGAGCCGAAGAGTAATGTCGCTACTGGCCAAATACAGCCCCAAGATAGATGTCTACTCCATCGATGAAGCCTTCCTGGATTTCAGCGGCATGAATACTTCGGAGACATTTATCGAATATTGCCGGGAAATGGTTCGCCACATCCATAAAGGCACAGGCATACCCATCTCATTAGGCATTGCACCCACCAAAACGCTGGCTAAGATAGCCAGTAAATTTGCCAAGAAGCACAAAGGATACAAGGGTGTCTGCTTGATTGATACCGACGAGAAGCGGGAGAAGGCGCTGAAGTTGTTTCCGGTGGAAGATGTATGGGGCATCGGCTATCGAAGCGTAGAGAGGCTGCACAACCAAGGCATTAAAACAGCTTGGGACCTGACTCAGAAATCGGAATCCTGGATTAAGCACGAGCTGACAATTACCGGCGTCCGCACATGGAGAGAGCTGCGTGGCGAAAGTTGTATATCCACCGAAGAGTTGCCGCACAAGCAATCCATCTGCACCAGCCGCTCGTTTGCCGAACAAGGATTGAATCGGCTGGCCGATATAGAAGAAGCTGTAGCCAACTTTGCAGCACAATGTGCCCGGAAACTTCGTGAGCAACACACCGTCTGCAACTCCATCACCATCTTTCTGCACACCAGCCGTTTCCGAGAGGATGTACCACAAAGCTACATCTATCACTCAATAAACCTGCAAGTGCCCACCAACAATCAACAGGAACTGATTTCCTATGCCGTAAAAACGCTACGGGCAAACTGGAAAGAAGGGAATTTCCACTACAAGAAGGCTGGCGTAATAGTGTGGGGAATCTGTCGCGACGATGCCATACAAGGCAACCTATTCGATACCGTCAACCGAAGCAAACAAGCCGCTTTAGCCAAAGCAATTGACGCCATCAACCGAAAGAACGGACACAACAAAATCCGCGTAGCCGTACAAGGAGACGAAAAGGGTTGGCAACTGAAAAGAGAATATATCTCCCAACAATATACCACCAACCTGGACGAAGTGATTGTTTTGAAAGTGAAATGAAGGAGAAATGAAGGAAAATAAAAAAGGCTAAGTGATTACTTAGCCTTCCTTGTACCCAGACCCGGGGTCGAACCGGGATGGAAGTGAATCCACTGGTGTTTGAGACCAGCGCGTCTACCGATTCCGCCATCTGGGCATGCTTTCTTTTCAGAATTGCGGTGCAAAGATAGGCATTTTTTCTAATACCGCAATAGTTTTTGAAAAAAAAGATAAAAAAAATAAGAAATATAGAGGAAAGTGCGTTTCTTTATAAAATAAGATGTACATTAGCAGAAACTTTAAAAACAAAGGATATTATGGCATTAAACTCGAATAATTATTGTGTCATTATGAGTGGAGGTGTAGGTAGCCGATTTTGGCCTTTCAGCAGAAAGACTTTACCCAAGCAGTTCCTCGATTTCTTTGGCACAGGCAGATCATTACTTCAACAAACCTACGATAGATTCAGCAAGATTATCCCGGCAGAAAACATACTCATCGTAACCAACGAAATTTATGCCAACTTGGTGAAAGAGCAATTGCCCGAACTGAATGAGAAGCAAATCTTATTGGAGCCGGCACGCAGAAACACCGCGCCTTGCATCGTATGGGCCTCGTATCATATACAAGCGCTGAACCCGAACGCCAATATCGTAGTGGCTCCATCGGATCACCTGATATTAAAGGAGGAGGAGTTCCTGACCGCCATTAAGAACGGATTGGAGTTTGTAAAGAGCGAAGAGAAGTTACTGACGTTGGGTATCAAGCCGAACCGCCCCGAAACCGGTTACGGATACATCCAGATTGCCGAAGAGATTGCCGACAACTTCTATAAGGTAAAGACCTTTACCGAAAAACCGGAACTGGATTTGGCCAAGGTATTTGTAGAAAGCGGCGAGTTTTACTGGAACTCGGGATTGTTTATGTGGAACGTGAACAGCATTATCAATGCCGCCGAACAATTATTGCCCGAGATAACCGGCAAACTGAAACAAGAAGGCGTGTATGGCACACCACAGGAGAAAGCTTTCATCGACAAGCATTTCCCTACCTGCGAAAACGTATCAATCGACTTTGGCATCATGGAGAAGGCCAACAACGTATGCGTTTCGTTGGGCGATTTCGGCTGGTCGGATTTGGGTACATGGAGTTCGTTGTACGACTTGTCGCCCAAGGACAAGCAAGACAACGTTGCATTACATGGCGAATCGTTGCTTTACAACTGCCGCAATAACATCATAGCCTTATCTAAAGGCAAGTTGGCAGTAATCGATGGACTAGAAGGCTACTTGATTGCCGAATCGAACAACGTGCTGCTGATTTGCAAGAAGGATGAAGAGCACGCCATCCGAAAATACGTAAACGACACCCAACTTAAATTAGGCGACGATTACATCTAATAAAATAAAGCCCGAGTTTTAGAACCCGGGCTTTATTATTATATATAAGGAGGAGAGATTATAGTTGTGCGCGGATAGCTGCAGCTACTTCGGCGAACTCTTCGGGAGTAAACTTCAACTTGGGGTTAGAGAAAAGCATATCCTTCTCGCTTTGCATCGGAACAAGATGAATGTGTGCATGAGGCACCTCCAAACCAAGCACAGCCTGACCCACCTTGATGCAAGGGAATGCCTTGCCGATAGCCAGAGCCACTTTCTTGGCAAAAACCTGCATAGCAGCTAAATCTTCGTCCGACAAGTCGAAGATGTAATCCACCTCTTGCTTAGGAATAACTAATGTATGTCCCTTTACCAACGGATTGATATCCAAGAATGCAAAGAACTTATCGTCTTCGGCTATTTTGTAGCAAGGAATCTCTCCCGCTACAATCATACTGAATATTGTTGCCATAATAATATAGATTAAAAAAGGCATATCCGCAAAGCGGACATGCCCAATGTTTTTTAAATAGAAATACTGATTACTTCGAGTTGGATTGTACCTTGAGGCACTTTGATATCAACAACATCGCCTACCTTCTTACCCAGCAATCCTTGTGCGATGGGAGTGTTGACCGAAATCTTTCCTTCCTTAAGGTTTGCCTCGTTTTCCGATACAATGGTATAAGTCATCTTCATACCATTCTTCACGTTCTTCAGTTCAACCTTGTTCAATATCTGAACAGAATCGGTTTTCAACTTAGACTCGTCGATGATACGTGCATCGGCAATGATTGATTTCAACTTATTGATTTTACTCTCAAGCAGGCCTTGTGCCTCCTTGGCTGCATCATATTCGGCATTTTCCGACAAGTCTCCCTTGTCGCGAGCTTCGGCAATAGCGGCCACAATCTTAGGACGCTCTACCGCTTCGAGTTGCTTTAATTCGGCTACCAATTTGTTGTAGCCTTCTTCAGACATATAAGCCATAATTTCTCCTTTGTTTATTCTTAATTTATTAATTATTTCTGTTTCGCATTAAATAAAAAAGAATTCCAACATGGTGGCATGTTGGAACCCTCTTCCTATATTTTGCTCTGCAAAGATAGAGTTTTATTTGTTTCCGTTCAAACAAAAAAGGGTGTTTTGCAACACTTTTTAGTAAAAATAGCTAATATATAACTATTTAGAGCAAATTTTTAATAGCCTCTTCGAAATCTTCGATAGTCTCGCCGCGAGCAGAAAGTTCGTTATTGCGGTTAATGAGATAGATAGCCGGAATACCTTGCACGTTGTACGAAGAGAGCAACGAAGAGTTGGTGCTATTGATGTCGCGCACACAGATCCAAGGCAAGTTGCTTGCTACGGTCTTCCAGTAGTGTTCGTCAACATCGAACGACACCTGATAGATTTCCAAGCCTTTCGATGCATATTGCTGATAGAGTTGGTTCAAGGCAACGTTGTGAGCAGCAGAAACTTCTGTTTGATAGATAGTGAAGTCGAGCAACACAACCTTACCCTTCAAATCGCTCAGTTTATGTGACTTTCCGCGAACATCGTTCAATGTAATGTCGATAATGCCGGTCTCCTGAACATCGGCTATCGGCAAATCAACGGCAGGCTGTTGTACCTGGCGTGTATTTTTCAAGCCCTTGATAGCAATGTTATAGAGGTTCTTGGTACGATCGGCATGCGGATACTTATTGTCCAGACTGGTGGCAACAGCTGCAAAGCAACGCACATCGTCCTTATTGGAAAGCGGATCGAAAATCTGCACGTTGTTCAAGCGTTGGAACAAGGCAAAATAGGCCGACGCATCGTAGGGAGCGGCATAGATATAGCGACTCTTCACTTCGCTCTTAAAGTTGTTTACCAAAGCATTCAAGCTGTCTTGGAAAACATCCATACCAATCTGACGGCTTTGTGCCAACTTTGCCAAAGCATCGGTTTGCGATTGCAAATGCATCTGCATCAGCGAAAGTTCCTTAATGCGTTGGCTGCTTGCCGAACCCTCTACACGATAGCCGGTAGCAAATTCCGGATAAGCGGCTTCAATCGATACGGTTTCGGTAGAATCGACCGAGAAGTTGATTACCTTATTATCGACGCGAAGGCGATAGAACTCGGGCGACTCGGGAGCCATGCCCTTGAAGCGGAACGAGCCGCTACTGCCCAGCGTTACTGAATCGAGGGGAACTATTCCCGATAAAGCCGATGCTTCAAAGTAAAGGACTTTGTCGGCGGCATCCGAAACGGTACCTTCAACAACAAATTGCGGTTTGGTATTACATGCAGTGATGGCTACTGCCAACAATGCCAACGAAAACAATTTCTTCATTTCTTATCTGTTTCTTTATAAAATCGAGCGCAAATATAGGCAATTAACTGCCATTAGCGAACCAAAAAACAGAAAAAACATCATTCAACGAAACTTTTTGGCTAATATCCACCATTTTACGTGAATATTTATGTATCTTTGCCCGATTTTTAGAAGATTTTTTTTGAAATATATTTTTTATGATTAACCCTATTGTTAAGACAATCGAGCTTGCTGATGGCAGAACCATCACGCTCGAAACGGGAAAGTTGGCAAAACAGGCAGATGGTTCTGTAATGCTGCGCATGGGCAACACCATGCTGTTGGCTACTGTTTGTGCCGCCAAGGATGCAGTTCCCGGAACAGATTTTATGCCGCTACAGGTAGAGTACAGAGAAAAGTTTTCGGCTTTCGGCCGTTTCCCAGGTGGTTTCACCAAACGCGAAGGTCGCCCATCAGACAACGAAATCCTGACTTGTCGTCTTGTTGACCGTGCTCTACGCCCCCTCTTCCCAGACGATTTCCATGCTGAAGTTTATGTAAACATCATCCTATATTCTGCTGATGGTGTTGATATGCCGGATGCATTGGCCGGTTTGGCAGCTTCTGCCGCATTGGCCGTTTCAGACATCCCATTCAACGGGCCTATCTCTGAAGTACGCGTTGCACGCATCAACGGCGAATTCGTTATCAACCCCACTTTCGACCAACTGGAACAAGCCGACATGGACCTGATGGTAGGTGCTACCTACGAAAACATCATGATGGTGGAAGGCGAAATGAAGGAAGTTTCAGAACAAGACTTGCTCGAAGCTTTGAAAGCTGCTCACGAAGCCATCAAGCCGATGTGTAAGGCTCAGTTGGAATTGGCCGAAGAGGTTGGTTCTACCGTTAAGCGCGAATATTGCCACGAAGAGAACGACGAAGAGTTGCGCAAGGCCGTTCGCGAAGCCTGCTACGACAAAGCTTATGCCATTGCCCAAAGCGGCAACTGCAACAAGCACGAACGCGGCGAGGCTTTCGAAGCCATCCGCGAAGAGTTCAAGGCTCAATTCAGCGAAGAAGAGTTGGAAGAAAAGGCTGCGCTTATCGACCGCTACTACCACGATGTAGAAAAAGAGGCTATGCGTCGTTGCATCTTGGACGAAGGCAAGCGTTTGGATGGTCGCAAGACTACCGACATCCGCCCCATCTGGTGCGAAGTCAGCCCGCTGCCAGGACCTCACGGTTCGGCTATCTTTACTCGTGGCGAAACACAATCGTTGTCAACCGCTACATTGGGCACCAAGCTCGACGAAAAGATTGTAGACGATGTATTGGTACACGGAAAAGAACGTTTCTTGTTGCACTATAACTTCCCTCCATTCTCTACAGGCGAAGCCAAGGCTCAACGCAGCGTAGGCCGTCGTGAAATTGGTCACGGACACTTGGCTTGGCGTGCATTGAAGGGACAGATTCCTGCAGACTATCCTTATGTAGTTCGTGTCGTATCAGACATCCTCGAATCAAACGGTTCATCTTCAATGGCTACCGTTTGTGCCGGCACATTGGCTATGATGGATGCCGGTATCAAGATTGCCAAGCCGGTATCAGGCATCGCTATGGGATTGATTAAGAACGCAGGCGAAGACAAATTTGCCGTGCTTTCAGACATCTTGGGCGACGAAGACCACTTGGGCGATATGGACTTCAAGGTAACCGGAACTAAGGACGGTATCACCGCTACTCAAATGGATATCAAGGTAGATGGTTTGTCATACGACATCCTTGAAAAGGCCTTGATGCAAGCTAAAGCCGGTCGCGAACACATCCTCGGCAAGATTACCGAGTGCATGGCCGAACCTCGCGAAGACCTCAAGCCACATGCTCCACGCATCGAAATGATGACTATTCCTAAGGAATTCATCGGTGCAGTGATTGGTCCTGGCGGTAAGATCATCCAAGGTATGCAAGAAGAGACCGGTGCTACTATCACTATCGAAGAGATCGACAACATTGGCCGCATCGAAATTTCGGGTACTTGCAAGCAAAGCATCGACGATGCCATCCGCTTGATCAAGGCTATCGTAGCCGTTCCCGAGGTAGGCGAAGTATATAAAGGTAAGGTACGCAGCATCATGCCTTATGGTGCATTCGTAGAATTCTTGCCTGGCAAGGATGGCTTGCTCCACATCTCTGAAATCGATTGGAAGCGTTTGGAAACTGTCGAAGAGGCAGGCATCAAGGAAGGCGACGAACTTGAGATCAAGTTGCTCGACATCGATCCTAAGACCGGCAAGTTCAAGCTCTCTCGCAAGGTATTGCTTCCCAAGCCGGAAGGTTATGTAGAACGTGAACGCCCTGAACGTCGCGAACGTCCTCATAACAACAACCGTGGCGAACGTCCTTACCGCGAACCTCGCAACGATCAATAATCCGAAACGATTATATTACCTATTAATAAGGTGTGCAAATTGCACACCTTATTTTTTTGTTTCGTAAGAGCAACGTCACATTTTGACAAAATGTCAATTTTGACACTTTGCATTTTCAACCGCACGAGAATCGTCTGTTTCGAAGCCAAGTAAAGGATGATTCGAAAAATCGAAGCGGTCAGTCGTTAAGCTACTTAATAGTAAGCGGTTATCGAAATCATTACAAAAATTCTACGCTGAAATATGTAGAATATTCTTACTTTTCAAGACATCTTTCGAAGTTTTTGCGGCAAGCCCTAAACTTTTCCTCCGGAATCACGCGAGGTTAACGCCGTAGATACGGCAGTTAGCGCCGTGACTACGCGGAATTGTTCCGCTAAGCGCCGAGGTCCCGGCGCAAATCCAGCGTGATTCCGGCGCTAACCTCGCGTGATTTCAGCAGCAATGTTTTTCACTCCTTTCAAAACGGCCGATTTTACAAAAATGTGCGTTAGCAAAACTCCAAGATTTCGAGCATATTGTCAGTATAACACAAGATTTGATGACACTTCGAGCTTTATAATACGATAGGGACGCGTCTGAAAAACAGGAAGAAAATCTATGCCCGACTTTGAAATAAGCATAATCTTCCACAAAAAAAACAGCATTCTCCAAAAGGCATATACTTGTACCCTCATATTTCACAGTTTTTTCGTACCTTTGTATAGATACATAAATAATAAATACAATCAGTTTTTGAACTATGAATACTAAATTGCAGTTAGTAATACAGGAACTTCAGGCAAATGCCAAGAAGTTTATTACAGAGAATAAATTGGATTTGAACGGATTAATTATCGAACCCAAAGAAATAGAGATTTATTATTATAAAGAGGGTGTGTTTGAAGACAATTCCGTACATAAAAATGAATTGCAGACTGCAAACTCCAATCGCTTCTATATACACAGAATAGGCACAAAACGAACCGATACATACAAAGGAGGGAATTATCCTGGTATTGATTATGTTATCAGCGACAAAATTGGCATATATTATACATATCTTATAAGGAGTGCAGTAATTAACAACAAACTTGTTGTTGGTCCAAATAAAGTACTTAAAACGATTCTGCAACAGAGTAGCACAACAAAGGAGCGATTAGAGACAATAGATATCAAAAGAATTAAATGTGACAATAAATGCGATGTTTTGTATTCTAGCCGTATCAATCTTGGAAAGACTGTTTCAGAGAATTTTATTCGCTATAAATTGCGTGTCGTTTTGTGCGATGAGTTCTACCGTCAAAGTAAATATCCCAATAAAGAAAACATGTTAGTCGAACACCTATGTAATAAGGTTCAAAGCCAAGAGACAACTAAGGACAAAGCATTACAATTCGCAAAAGAAAAATTAGGTTATATTCCATCTATAATAAAAACACTATGATCAAAGATATAGATACAAACATTGTCTATTTAGCCGATAAATTAAAGATAAAATATCCGGATTTCTTTCATCGGTTTACTCATTTGCTGAATATAATGGACATCAAATGGAATCTTATACCACATACAAAAGATATATGGGTTAGAGACTTCATGCCTATCCAAACTGCTAACGGAGAATTTCTACAATACAACTACAAACCCGATTATCTACAGGATAATCAATCTATTCGTTTACAATCAGATCCATCATATATCTGTGAATCCATGCAACTTAATTGCAAAAAAACAAAAATTTTAATTGATGGAGGTAATATCACTATTTGTGGTAATAGAATCGTAATGACAGATAAAGTTTTCGCAGATAATCATAAAGAAAAAAACGATACATCCTTTAAAAAACTTTTAGAGGATTTCTTCGGCCATGAAATTATCATAATCCCATGGCACTGCATTAATCCCGATGATGAATATACAGACATATTCGGGCATTCAGATGGTTTTATCCATTGGTGTGGAGATAATAGAGTACTCATGTCCAATCATAGAGATTTCGATCCAGAAGAAGCTAAACGAATACGAGAGATAATGGAATCATTTAGTTATCAAGTGACAGAAATGCTTTTCGATGTCGAAAATCCCAAGACAGATTGGAACTGGGCCTACATAAATTACCTTCAAGTTGGACAAAAAATAATTATGCCATCCTTTGGTATACCAGAAGACAGACAGGCCCTTTCTTATGTAGAAAAAGCAAATCCTAATTGTGAGGTAAGACAAATCCGCATGAAAGATATAGCAGCATATGGAGGTGCATTACACTGCATAACATGGAATATTAGGCAATAGTGCACTACTACCTAATATAGAGTACTTATTTGTACTCCTGTATCGGAAGTTCGCCCCGTAAAGCACCCAAACCATTCAAGGCCAAGGCTTCTAATTCGTCTTCGCCGGGATAGATAAAGACCGGAGCCAGGAAAGAAACACGCTCCTTCAGGCGGGAAGTGATGTACTCGGAATAGGCAATGCCTCCGGTCAGCAAGATGGCATCTACCTTTCCCCAAAGAGCTACAGCTGCACCACCTACCGCCTTGGCTATGTGGTAAATCATCGCTTCAAGAATCAGGCGGGCATGTTCATCCCCCTCATCAATCCGCTTCTGGATGGCTTGCACATCGGTAGTACCCAAGTGAGCCGCCAATCCGCCCTGTCCACACACCATCTTCTTGAGTTGCGCCTGCGTATATTTGCCGGAAAAGCAAAGATCAATCAAGTTGCCGGCAGGAAGTGTGCCGGCACGTTCGGGCGAGAACGGCCCTTCACCATCCAACGCATTGGGCACATCGATGGCACGGCCTTTCTGATGCGCACCCACCGAAATGCCTCCACCAAGGTGACAGACAATCAGGTTCAAATCTTCGTAACGCTTTCCCTGCTCTTTTGCATAGCGCCGGGCTATAGCGCGTTGGTTCAAGGCATGCCAGATGGTGATGCGCGGCATGAGCGGCGAACCGTTGATGCGTGCCACTTCGTCCAACTCGTCCACCACGCCGGGGTCGGCAATGAAGGCACGGCATCCGGGCAGCATGACGGCCAACTCGGAAGCCAGCAAGCAACCCAAGTTGCAGGCATGTGTACGCATGGCATGCATAATGTCGTTCAGCATGGCATCGTTCACCTCGTACACTCCACCCGGAATAGGTTTCAACAAGCCGCCCCGCCCAACGATGGCATCGAATTGGAAAGGGATGTTGTTCTCTTCGAGCGTCTTCAGCACCAACTCCTTTCTGAACTCGAACTGGTCGATGATGCGGGGATACTTTGCCAGCTCTTCCATCGAATGACGGATAGTATTCACCAATATCTCCTTCTCGTCGTTATATACGGCAATCTTGGTCGAGGTAGAACCTGGGTTTATTACTAATATCTTTTTCATTATCTACGTCAACAGGTTAAGCATGCCATGGCAATGCTATAATACTTAGAAAGTCCCGAATCGCTACGCGAGGGCAGCACCACCGGACAGATAGGACCTTGCAGCAAGCCGGCCATATCGGCATGCGAGAAGAGCGAAACCGCCTTATAGAAGGCATTTCCCGACTCGATGTTGGGGAATATCAGCACATCGGCCTCACCATTGATGGGCGATGCAATGCCTTTGATGTCGCCACTTGTCTTTTCGCACGAGGTCTTCACATCCAGTGGCCCATCGATGATAACGTCGCCAAACTCGCCCGCTTCACACAGCTCCACAATGTTCACATAGTCTAGCGAATGGGGAAACTTGGCACTCACCTTCTCGGTGCAATGTATCAGTGAGATACGCGGCTGCTCGATACCGAACTTGCGGCACGAGTGTATGGCATACCAAATCATCTCGATGCGTTGCTGAAGCGTGGGGCGCGGGATAACGGCTGCATCCGAAAAGAAGAGCAGTTTGTCGTAGGTAGGAATCTGCATCACAGCCAAGTGTGTCAGCACCTTGCCTTTGGGCAGCAAGCCGTTCTCCTTATCGAGGATGGCCCGCAACAGGTTATCGGTATTGATGATTCCCTTCATCAAGATGTCGGCCTTTCCTTGTCGCACAATGCTCACTGCTTGTCGGGCGGCCTCATCGGGGTCGTCCACCTGTATCGTCTGCACCCGCTCTCCGTAGCTGCGCAGCGAAGGGTATCGTTCGAACACATCTCCGTCGCCAATCATCAGGAAATCGGCAATGCCTTCGTCCAACGCACGCTTGATGGCATACTCGGTGTTAGGGTCTTTGGCGCACACCACCACGATGCGCTTCTTACTGTCCAATTGTTTCAGATGAGCGGTCAGCTCATCAAAATTCCGAATGGCTTTCATTACTATACTTTATTCTTAATAATGCAAATATCTGAAAAAATGTTGAGAAATAGTTATTGTAAGGAACGAAATATGTACTTTTGCAAAAAATAAGTGACTACATGAACAGCATCCAACTACCTCCTACCCTGAAAAAGGGCGATAAAATAGTAATTCTGTCGCCGGCAAGCAAGATAGACAAGCGATTCTTGAAAGGTGCCACCAAGCGATTAGAGTCGTGGGGATTACAGGTAGAGCTAAGCAAACATGCCTCCTCATCCAACGGCTACTATTCCAGCAGCATCAAGCATCGTTTGGAAGATTTGCAGCAAGCCTTGGACGACCCTACCGTAAAAGCCATCCTTTGCAGCCGCGGAGGTTATGGTGCCGTACACTTGGTGGGGAAGTTGGACTTCACGCAGTTCAAGCAACACCCCAAGTGGGTAATCGGCTTCAGCGACATCACCATTCTTCATAACCTGATTCAGCACGAAGGATTTGCCTCGTTGCATGCCCCCATGGCCCGCCACCTGACCGTTGAAGCCTCCAACGATTTCTGCACATTGGCCTTGAAGGACATCCTTTTCGGTCAATTCACCATCGACCGTGCTAAATCGGTTACCCCCGAAAAGGAAGGATTCAGCTATACAAACGCTCCGCACAAACTCAACCATAAAGGCATAGCCACGGGCACACTGCGCGGAGGCAACCTGGCCGTGGCCTACGGCCTGCGCGGCACCGAATGGGACATTCCTGCCGAAGGCACCATTCTCTTCATCGAGG
Source organism: Mediterranea massiliensis (assembly GCA_015060685.1). Lineage (GTDB taxonomy): Bacteria > Bacteroidota > Bacteroidia > Bacteroidales > Bacteroidaceae > Bacteroides > Bacteroides massiliensis_B. The sequence continues at coordinate 50,960 of SUXZ01000009.1, forward strand.
ATGTGGGCGAACGGCCACATGCCGTAGAGCGGATGATATACAACCTGAAGTTAGGCGGTGTGTTAGAGAGGCTGTCGGGACTGATTATCGGCCGATTCACCGAATACGAAGAGAAGAAAACATTGGGCAAGGAACTGTATGGAGCCATTGCCGACCTGCTGAAGGGCTACGACTACCCCATCTGCTTCGGCTTCGATGTGGGCCACGTCACACGCAACCTGCCACTGATTAACGGCTGCAACGTCACCTTGAAGGTAGATAAGAAAGAAGTGAAACTTACGTTTAATTTAGCATAAGATGAAACAACATTGTTCCTGTTTGCTCATCGGACTGTCGATGCTTGCCGTAGTGGCATGCAGCAACCAGAAGGCCGCATCCGAAAAGCAACCCGCCACACAACCACAAGAGGTAGTAAACGTACCTCAATTCATGGCCGACAGTGCCTACCAATATATTCAGGCTCAAGCCGACTTCGGCCCTCGTGTACCCAATACCGATGCACACAAGGCTTGTGGCGATTACTTAGCTGCCCAATTGGAGCAGTTTGGTGCCAAGGTATATAACCAATATGCCGACCTGGTGACATACGACAACACCGTCTTGAAAGCCCGCAACATCATCGGTGCCTACAACCCCGACAGCCGTCGCCGCGTATTGCTTTGTGCCCACTGGGACAGCCGCCCCTATGCCGACCAGGACAAGAACAAGAGCAATCACCGCAAGCCCATCCTGGGTGTGAACGACGGAGCAAGCGGTGTGGGCGTGTTGCTCGAAGTGGCCCGCCAACTGCAACAGCAAGCCCCCACCATCGGCATCGACATCATCTTTTTCGATGCCGAAGACTATGGTGCGCCCTACTTCTACGACGGCATCTACAAACCGCACACTTGGTGCTTAGGTTCGCAATACTGGGGCCGCATGCCGCATGTAGCAAGCTACAACGCACGCTACGGCATCCTGCTCGACATGGTAGGCGGCAAGCAAGCCACCTTCTACCAAGAGCCCTACTCCAAACGCACGGCCGGCAAGCAGGTAAAGAAGATTTGGGACACCGCCCACCGATTAGGATTCGGTTCATTCTTCCCCAAGACCGAAGGCATGGAGGTGACCGACGATCACATCTACGTGAACGAGTATGCCCGCATCCCGTGTGTAGATATCATCAACTACGACCCCAAGAGCGACACCGGCTTTGGCGACTTCTGGCATACCGTTGACGACAACATGAACGTCATCGATAAAGCCACCCTGCAAGCCGTTGGCCAAACCCTGTTGACTGTGATTTATAACGAGAAATAATATTAATAAGGAGATAAAAGGAGATTGTTACCGCTAATCACTAATCACTAACCGCTAAACACTAAAAAAAATGAGCATTAACGAAATACAAGACGAAGTAATAGCCGAGTTCAGCGATTTCGACGATTGGATGGATCGCTACCAGTTACTAATCGATTTGGGCAACGAGCAAGAGCCGCTCGACGAAGCCTATAAAACCGAAGAAAACCTGATTGAAGGGTGTCAAAGCCGTGTGTGGCTGCAATGCGACGAAGCCGATGGCAAGCTACTATTCCGTGCCGAGAGCGATGCCCTCATTGTGAAAGGCATCATTTCCCTGCTCATCAAAGTGGTTTCCGGCCATACACCCGACGAGATTCTCGAATCCGACCTCTACTTCATCGACCGCATCGGCCTTCGCGAGCACCTCTCTCCCACCCGTAGCAACGGCCTGCTATCCATGGTGAAGCAAATGCGCATGTATGCGTTGGCCTATAAAGCAAAAGAGGCAAACAAGCAATAAAAAACATGGGGCGCACAAACAATCGTTGTGCGCCCCATGCTTTTGTAATCCCCTATGTAATATTATTCTTTCGGATTTGTTACTTTACCCATAAATAGGATAGCATCAGTGCTACTTTCTTCAATGAGGTAGAAGAAGGGACGAGTAGCTTTAAATTCAAAAATCTCTTCTCTCCAGTTAGGACCTCCTATAGAGTCGTAACCACCAACAATTGTTACCGCAGCTGCTTCCGTTCCTTTCTCATCTATAGCCATTGATGTATTCTGCTTGATAAGGTTTACGAATATCGGATTATCCATCATTTTAGAGAAATTCGCAGATAGGCTGAACGCATCTGTTATGCCCATATTTTTTAACGCTTGCTTCAAGTTCTCCTTATAGCTATATTTTCCCTTAAATTTGGGCAATTGAATCTCTGCATTCTGTAATACGGTTATTTGATTTGTCATCTCTTGCCATTTCTCGCCATTTATACCTTGCAACACTTGGTCAAGGGTCTTGTCTTCGTTTGGCAATAGCAATACCATATTGAAGGCCTCATTGCCATAATACAATTTTAAGAGTTTACAATTCTCGTCTTTGTATCCCAAGGCTATCGTATTCTTCGTCATGTATTCCACATCAACATCTCCTTCGGACGTAGTAAAATCACTTCTCAAATTATCATTTTCAATGAATTCACTTTCCCATGAAGCCTTAAAATAAATTGCATTAAGCAATGCCATCACAGTTTCGCTATTAATTTCATTTTCGCTTACAAGTTCTTTGATGCAGCCATTGGTATTTCGTTCTGCCCATTGGTTTATTTGCTTGTATGTTTTGTTATTGAAAGCCAATTCCTTTACTTCAGCATTATAGCTATTCTTCAACACTTTCTTATAATCTGATTTGGCTTTATAGCGATTGTTTACCCAAAACGAGTTGGCCAATGAAATCTTTGAAGTCTTGTCTGCCAACAGCAATCCTTTGTTCAGATTCATGTAGTAGGCATTCATTTCTTCTACACTATAGGCTCCGAATCCAAGAACATTCATCAATTCCGTTTTTGTATTGCCGTCTGCTCCATTAGCAAGCATAGATAGTGCTTGGGCTAAACTCAAAGGCGATACCATCATGTTCTTTTCACCTTCTAAGGAACTTAATTGGTTGAAGAAATTGAATGCAAAATCATTGTTTGCACCTACCATCTCTTGCTCAGTTCTGGTCAGTTCTATTTTCTTATACGGATTGTTGCTGATGTCATTATCGATGCCGTTGTCATCACTATTACAAGCTGTACCCAATAATATTAGGGTACACATACCTAAAATGGTCAATGTCTTTTTCATATTTACTCCTTTTTAGTATTTAGAAATAATAACCAAGGCTTAATTGCCAAGCATTGAATCTGCCTTCATCAACTATCTTATTTTTATTAATTTCTACCTCGGCACTTTTTGTACAAATAATATTATATGCCAAAGCTACTTCCAAATGCTTCCATAGTGTTGTTCCCACACCAATGTTTGCACTGAGATTGAATTTCTTGGGCAACCAATCTCCATAATCCATTGTTACTTCTTTTCTATCAATAAGAAATCCTAATTGCGGACCGGCAAAAGCATAAAGGCCGATTTTGTCATTCAAATCGTAATCATAGCGTAAAGAAATGAGTACAACAATTTGCTTTTGCTCCAATGTAGATTTATACATGGGGGCACCGACAAGGTCTGTACTAATAACTTTTGCACTTCGATAATCGTATAAAGCACCTAGTTCAACCACAAATTGTTTAATAGGTAACGAAATTTTAGCCACGGGTCCTACAAAAAAACTCTTACCGGCATCACTTTCATAAGGTAACTCATCAAAAGATAAATCCGTAAGATTAACTCCACCTTTCACTCCAAATTTAATTTGAGCGAAACCATCTGTATTGGCAAGCATTAAGCCAAACAGCAATAAAATAAAGGTCTTTTTCATGTTTTTATTCTAATTAATGGTGTTTTAGTTTACAAATAAATGCATATAATTCAGAAATATTGCATAACTAATTGTTAAAAAAAATATAATCTTCAAAATGAAAGTAAATTCACTAGTTCCACAAGACTTGTTTATAATACCAAAATACAAGTACTAATTTGATAAATCCCTTTAAATTAATATAATATCACAGCTCCCATAATATCAGGTTCAGCATATTCAAACAGCCCTGATTCATAAAAAGCATTTGCCATATCTATGGCATCGCCAGCAGATTCCTTGTCACATGATAATGTGAACCACAATGGAAGCAACTTATTGTCACCCAAAATCTCTACCTTATATTCCTTTGCCAACTCTTCTAATTTATCAAAATCATCCCTCGATTTTAGTTTGACGTAAAACAAATTAGAAACGCCGTATGCTTCTGTTGCATCGCCTACGATATAAAATGGCGAATGATAAACTATGCCATCCTCTTTATACAATTCCGGATTAAACCGTTTATTCAACGTAGCATATTGCAGATGCTTGGTTTTATCACTACTGATATTACCAAGTTCGTAGGGCTTAAAGTCTGCTTTCGGCAGCTTGTCTTTATCACAAAGATTAGTATCAATCAGAATAAAAGACTTACTTTTTACAGGTATCATGGTAATCTTTTCGTTACGATACCAATAGTACTTAGCAGGTAAATCTTTATCTATGTCACTATCATATAGTTCATCATCACTATTACATCCGAAAATAGCGAATAAAATTAAATACCACAAACCAATATACTGACTTATCTTCATATCCATCATTTGTCTTATAGTTACACCTTTATTTATTTGCTAACGATTAAAGCATTTATAACGTTCCTTATAACTCCAATCATATTTTTTGCCATACGACATACTTAATTCTATTTTATCCGAAATGCTTTGTGGCACCAAATATGACAGAATCCATTCTTGATTTGCAGGAGATACGATTATTAATTCTCCTTCAATTCCATCTTTTTTTCCACCTTGGGAAACATAAATCTTAAGAATATAGTTTCCATCGGCCTTCTCTATTAAATCAGAATCAACATAGCCTATCAAATTAGGCGAAATGCCTTTGACCAATAATAGGGCATTTTTGCGAAAATTGATCTTTACATTAGGGATGCCTACGATTTCATTGTATTGTTCCTGATTTTTGACTACAATCAATTCATATTCCTTAATATCAATTCCCTCCCAACAAGCTATATTGTATTTTCCTCTACAAAGTTGTATCTCAGTCAATTTATTGGAAATGGTGCAAGTTGTAAATAGCAGCCCACAACAGATAATTGTTAATATAGAGATAATTTTATTGCTCATGACAGAAGATGCATGGTATGTATTGTTTTTGCAAAGCTATCTATATTCTTTTACATAGGCAAATAAATCGCCTATTATTACAATGCCGGCATGAGAAATGAATAGAGTAGGTTGTTCGTTTCTGAACAACAAACAGTTCAGACGTGAAGAACAAATACATCAGACGTAAACAACAAATAGTTCAGAAAAGGCAAACGAACTTCATCTTTTCACGAATATAGCTTCGTGAGCTCACAGATATAGCTTCGTGGGCCCGCAGATATAGCTTCGCAGCCTCGCAAAGGTATATTTGTAATTCGATGCATATCTTGGATGGGAAACATCGGACTCATTATGCTGCATTCCCACTTGTATTGTAAAACTTTGCTACTTATTGCCATATATGCTCTACGAGGAGGATATTTTTTCCTCGTGAGGAAAAAAAACGAGGGTCGTGAGGGAGATATTTTTTCCCCGTGAGAAAAAAAACACCCCATCCAGACGGTGTTCTGGATGGGGTGTTAAAAGGAATGTTATTGTATGATTATTTCGTCGCCATCAACAAAGAAAGTCACTTCAACAAGGTGCGGGCTTGTTGTTCGTCTGAACGGAGTTGGCGGGCAAGCTCTTCGATAGTGGCAAAGCTATGCACGGGGCGAAGGTATTGGACAAACGAAAGGCGCAAGGTTTGATGATAGACATCTTGTTCGAAATCGAAGATATGCACCTCGATGCTGCGGTCGGTGCCGTTGTTCAAAGTGGGACGACGACCAATGCTCAACATGCCGCCATGTACTTGTCCATCCACCATTACGCGAACGGCATACACACCATCGGCAGGAATAAGCTTATCGGCATCCGTCGGACGGATGTTGGCCGTGGGATAGCCTATCTCGCGCCCTACACGATGGCCGCCCACCACTTCGCCTTCGAGGAAGTAGGGATAATCCAACAAACGGGAAGCAGCGGACACATCGCCTTTGCCGAGCAGCTTGCGAATGTCCGACGAACTGACTACACATTTGGGGTAAACGGTGGCCGGAAGTACCTCCATGCCCAACTCGCGGCCATAGCGCACATAGTCGTCGAAGCCTTCGGTGCGGTTATGACCGAAGCGGTGGTCGTAGCCTATCACCAATGCCGCCACACGATACTCATCGCGAAGCATCTGCATGAACGAGCGGGCCGAAAGTGCCGAAAGTTCGGGCGTAAAGGGCATCATCCAAACGGCGTCGATACCGGTAGCGGCCAGTAGCTGTTGCTTCTCGGTGGCCGAAGTGAGCAGTTGTGGTTGGAAGGCCGATTGCATCACCTTGCGCGGATGGACGGGAAAGGTGATGACGGCCGACGACAACGAACGCTGAGCGGCGGCCGTGCGCACTTGCTCAATCAGGTGTCGATGCCCCCGATGAACGCCATCGAAGAAACCTATGGTTGCTACGTATCTTGTTTCGTTACTCATTTCTACTTGACTACTTAACTACTCACTACTTAACTACTCACTACTTGACTACTCTATTCTTTAAACAAATGGCTCCAATCTTCGTGAGCCTTGGGTGTATAGGTGGCAATGCCCAACTGGTTGGCCACGCGACAATTCTCGGGCGAGTCGTCGATGAAGAGCGTTTCACCGAACGAAAGCGGTGCTTGCGCCGATACCATTCGGAAGATGTCCGGATTGGGTTTGGCAAGTTTCATCTCGTAGGAGAGGAAGATGCGGTCGAAGAAGTCTTCCACCTTGTGTCCGTTGTAGGTAAACACATGCTTGCACGACCACTCCCAATGGATGTCGTTGGTGTTGCTCAGCAGATATACCTTATATTGTTTGCGCAAGGCCAACAGGAGGTCGAGCTTATAGGTAGGAATCGTGCCAAGAAAACTGTTCCACGCCTCGTCTATCTGTTCGTCGCTCAGCGGCTTGCCGGCCACCTGACGGATGAATTGGCGAAAGCCGGCGGCATCAATCTCTCCCCTTTCGTGCAAAGAGAAGAAGCCTTGTTGGTGACACACATCCAAGAGGTGGGACACATCGGTCAATCCCAAGCGTTGGAAATTGTCCAAGCAACGCTGGCGGTCGAGGTCGATGAGCACGCCACCAAAGTCTATCAAAAGGTTCTTTATCTGCTTATCCATCGTTTTATTGTTTCAGTCGTTTAATCCATCGCACCACTTCGCCTACCCACAACACCAACGAAGTGGAGAGGATAATCCACATCCACTCTTGGAGGCTGAGCGGCTCGGTGCGGAACACCTCGCCACCAAACTGGACGATGAGGAATTGGCCCAACAAGATGGCCAACACCACCACCTCCATGCCGTAGGTTTTAGTGATATTTTTGAATGCCGAGTCGTTGGTGCCAAAGACACGGGCATTGAATAGGTTCCAAAACTGAAGCATCACGAAGAAGGTGAAGAAGATGGTGAGGCGATGCACGGTCAGTCCGCCGGGCAGATGTTCGAAGGCAATCAGCATGCCCATCAGCACGCAAGCAAACAGGATGCCTACACCAAATATCATCCATCCCATAGTGGGGGTAATGATGAAGTCGCTACTTTTGCGCGGCTTGGCTTGCATCACGCTTTCGCTTGGAGGTATAGAGGCCAGTGCTAATGCGGCAAAGGTATCCATAATGAGGTTCACCCATAGCATTTGGGTGACGGTGAGCGGCAACTCGGTGCCCACCAACGAGCCGAGCAACACAATAAAGAGGGCCACGAAGTTGATGGTGAGTTGGAAGAGGATGAAGCGTTGGATGTTCTTGTACAACGAGCGTCCCCACATTACGGCCGTAGCGATGCTTTTGAACGAGTCGTCGAGCAGGGTAATGTCGCTTGCCTCTTTTGCCACCGACGTACCACTACCCATGGAGAGGCCCACTTGTGCATGGTTCAAGGCCGGGGCATCGTTGGTGCCGTCGCCCGTAACCGCCACAACGGCTCCTTTCTGCTGAAGCAGTTGCACTAAGCGTTGCTTGTCGGTAGGGCGTGCACGCGACATAATCTTCAAATCCATTACACGATTCAAAGCTTCATCGTCGGTCAGGTTGGCAAACTCGGTGCCGGTGATGCGGTTGCGGTCGGTATCCGCCTCTGTCCACAACCCTATCTGGCGGGCTATCTCGGTGGCGGTGCCGGGCGTATCGCCGGTAACAATCTTCACGCCGATACCGGCATCCCGGCATCGACGGATAGCCGGCGGCACATCTTCGCGCACGGGGTCGCTGATGGCTACCACACCGATAAAGGTCATATCGTTGACTTGCGAAACGCAATCTTTCTCCGTATCATCTACTATCTTATAGGCAAAGCCCAAGGTGCGCATGGCCTTTGTCTGATAGCCCAAGAGCTGGTTGTCCACCATCTGTTTTTGCTTGGCGGCATCGCAGAGGCCTTCGGGCAACCATACCTGGCTACACTTGCCATAGACAATCTCGGGCGCACCCTTTACAAACAGGATGTGCTTGCCGGGCATGGCCGCCTTAACCAATGTGGCCATGTACTTGCGCTCGGTAGAGAAGGTGAGCTGGTCGATGACGACAGATGACTCGCGCAACTTCAGGTAATCGATGCCTTTGGCATGCAACCATAGCAATAGGGCCACCTCGGTGGGATTGCCCACTCCCTTTGGCTTTGCTACGCCGTTGTTTTCTTCCAAAAAGGCAGTAGAGTTAACTGCTATTCCCTGATAAATGAGTTGCTTCAATTCGTTGTTTCCTTCCAAGGCATAGAAGGATGCCTCGCTCACCTGCATTTGGTTTTGTGTCAAGGTGCCGGTCTTATCGGTACAGATAACGGTAATGGCACCCATCGTTTCGCAAGCATGCATCTTGCGCACCAAGTTGTTGGTGACAAGCATGCGGCGCATGTTCAATGCCAAGCTAAGGGTGACGCTCATGGGCAAGCCTTCGGGCACGGCCACTACAATCAAGGTAACGGCCATCATGAAGTATTGAAGGGTGGCCTTCAAAGCGGGCAACCAATCGGCAAAGGTTGTAAAGGTGGAGAAGGGATAGTGCAACAGCACATCCTTGACAAAGAAGATGGCAAATGCCATGCCGGCTACAGAGAAGCCAATCTTGCTGATGAGGTTGGCCAGCTTGTCGAGCTGAATGTTCAAGGGGGTTGGTTCGAATGTCTGTTCGGTGCTTTGACGCGCCACCTTACCTATTTCGGTGGCATCGCCCACACTATCGACACACATCTTGGCACGTCCATCTACCACTGTAGTGCCGCGCATCAAGCGATTGCTGGGGTAGGTAGCATCCGGGTGGAAGTGGGCTTTGTCGGTTGTCTTACTGATGACCGGCTCGCCCGTCAGGTTCGACTCGTTCACTTGCAACGAGACGGCCTCTATCAGGTTGCCGTCGGCAGGTACCTCGTCGCCCGTTTCCAGCATGACGATATCGCCCACTACAACATCTTTTCGGGGCACCTCCTGCACACGTCCGTTGCGCAACACCTTTACGGGTGTCTCTTCGTTGACGCTATTCAGCAGGTCGAACTTCTTATTGGCATCATACTCAAAATAGAAGCCGATGCCGGTGGCCAACAAGATGGCCAGGATGATGCCGATGGTTTCGGCATACTCGTTCTCGAAAATCGAAATCAGCAACGAGAAGCAGGCGGCTACCAACAACACGCGAACAACCGGATCTTCGAACTTTTCCAGATAGAGTTTCCACAAAGAGGGCCGCTTTGGGGGAGTAAGCAGGTTGTTGCCATATTTGCTACGGCTCGCCCGAACCTCCTCCTCGGTCAATCCTAAGTGTTGATTAGTAAATTCAGTCATATCAGTTTAGTGTTTATGAAATTTGTTGCAAAAATAAGATAAAATATCGGGTATAACGAACTTATTTCCATCTTTGTTCGTTATAAAGTGGAAACAACTAAATAGTTATGCGTATGAAAAAGTATATTTGCGATGTTTGCAGCTATGTTTACGACCCCGAAGTGGGCGACCCCGACAACGGCATCAAGCCCGGTACACCCTTTAACGAAATTCCCGACGATTGGGTTTGTCCCATCTGCGGTGTAGGGAAAGAAGATTTTTCCTTAAGGGAAAATTAATTTAGCCTTAAGGGAAAATTTAAAAAGGGGTTGGCCGCGGCCAACCCCTTTTGCTTTATCTATGCAGAAGATTAAGCAGATTTCTTCTCTTTCATGTCGGTTGTAGCCTCAACCACATTCACTACATAGTCGCCAAGCTTTTCGCATTCGGCAATGATATCCATGTAGTAAACACCCATTTGATAGTCGTACTCTTTGTTATTGACATCGAGGATGTTCTGGTTCTTGAGCTGGTTGCGGTAGTTGTTGATTTCGTTTTCAAGGTTGAACGACTTGTTCACATCCACATCGCGGCTTTCGTGTTCGGCATGGTTGATAACTACAATCATTTGTCGCAACGATTGATCTACCAATGCCATCATGTTGTGGATGCGTTCGTATTGCTTTTCAACGAAATCTACGTTTGCTTGACGGCGACGATTGATGGTGCGCGCCAAGTTGTAGCAGCTATCGCCGATACTTTCAATTTCGGTTACTTCGCGAAGCATGGCACGGATTTCCAACTTACTTTCCGAACTGAGTCGGCCTTCGGATACTTGATTCAAGTAGTTGGCAATCTCAAGCTCCATGTTGTCGCTGATGCTTTCGTACTTCTCGATGCGGCTGAAGAGCTTATTGAAGTCCTCTTCCTTCTCGGTATGAAGCAAATCTTTCACCATGCCATACATGCGATAGGTGCGCTCGGCATAGAGATGGATTTCTTTCTTTGCTTGAAGGATAGAGAGTTCGGCCGTAGAGAGCATACCACCGCTGATGAAGCGCAAGCGATACTCTTCGTCTTGTTCTTTCGATGGATAGATGGTACATACGGCACGCTCGATGAGCTTAACGAACCAAATCATAATCAGCACGTTGCAGATATTGAATGCGGTATGGAAAGCAGAAAGTTTAAAGGGGACTGCTACCGAGGTTTCGGTTACACCCATTACGTTTTCTACAAACCATGATACGGCTCCGGTGAAGACGGGGAAGAGGCAGAGCACCCATATTACACCAAACACGTTGAACACCAAGTGAGCCATGGCCGCACGTTTGGCTTGTGTATTGGCGGTTAATGCCGCTAAGTTCGCGGTAATGGTAGTACCAATATTTTCGCCAAGTACCAACGCAGCACCCAGTTCAAAGCTAATCCAACCATTGGCACACATAATCAAGGTGATAGCCATAGTTGCCGCTGATGCTTGCACAATCATGGTGAGCACCGTACCAATCAACACGAATATCAAGATTGAGACAAATCCCATATCGGCCCAGTTTTGAACAAACTGTAACATGTCGGGGTTTTGTTGCAAGTCGGGCGCATTGGCTTTCAAGTTTTGAAGGCCCATGAAAAGGAACGAGAAGCCAAAGATAAATTCACCTAACGATTTGCGATTGCTTTTTGAAGAGAATAACAAAGGTAAACCAAAGAAAAGCAAAGGTATTGCAAAAGCTGCAATATCAACTTTAAATCCCAATGCCGAGATAATCCAAGCGGTTACGGTGGTACCAATGTTGGCACCCATAATTACACCAATGGATTGAGCCAACTCCAATAATCCTGCATTAACAAAGCTGACCACCATTACGGTAGTAGCCGAAGAGGATTGGATAAGTGCTGTAATCAGCATACCGGTAATAACACCCATTACACGATTGGTGGTCATAGCGGTTAAAATACGTCGAAGCCTGTCTCCGGCAAACTTTTGGAGGCCTTCACTCATTATCTTCATTCCGTATAGAAACAGAGCTAACGAGCCAAGCAATTTTAAAAAATCATAAAAAGAATAATCCATCTTTCACTTATTTGTTTATTTTATGTTTTATTTGAAAGAAATGCACTATCTTCACATTCGAAATAAAATAATACGAACTAAAGATTTTTAATACATGTTACAAATTCGTTGCAAAAATAATAATATTTCCCAAACATTCCCTATCGGAAGCACACTTTTAGAGATTTATCAGGCATTAAATTTAAATTTGCCCCATCAGTTGGTCAGTGCAAGGGTAAACAACTGCTCGGAAGGGCTCACATACCGCGTCTATCACAACAAGGATGTGGAGTTTTTGGACATTACCCACCCATCGGCTCGCCGCACCTATGCCCGAAGCCTATGTTTTGTGCTCTATAAAGCCATCACCGAACTATTCCCCAACGGCAAATTAAATGTGGAACACTCGGTATCCAACGGATATTATTGCAGCCTCAACATCGGCCGTCCCATCGAGTTGACCGATGTGCAGAACCTGAAGAAACGGATGCAGGAGATTATAGCCGAAGACCTCCCCTTCCGCCGTAAAGAGTGCCTGACCACCGAAGCTGTTCCGCACTTCCACGGAGTGGGTTTGGTGGACAAGGCGAAGCTACTCGAAAGCACCGGCTCGCTTTACACCTACTACTACATGTTGGGCGATACTTCCGACTACTACTACGGATGCCTGCTTCCCAGCACCGGCTATCTATACCTGTTCGACTTGGTGAAATACTACGACGGCCTGCTGTTGCGCCTTCCCGACAAGAACAATCCCGACCAACTGGGCGAAATCGTGAAGCAAGAGAAGATGTTCGAAGTATTTAAGGAACACCTGAATTGGAACAACATCTTAGGATGTGCCAACGTGGGCGATGTAAACCAGATATGCCAAAGCGGAAACGCCGGCATGCTTATCAAGGTGGCCGAGGCGTTGCAAGAGAAGAAAATTGCACAGATAGCCGAAGAGATTTACCGCCGAGGTGCCGAAGAGGGCAAACCCGTCAAGCTGGTGCTCATCTCAGGCCCATCCTCATCGGGCAAAACCACCTTCAGCAAGCGGTTGAGCATCCAACTGATGACCAACGGCATCCGTCCCTACCCCATTGCATTAGACAACTACTTCGTGAACCGCAAGGATACACCGCGCGATGCCAACGGTGATTACGATTACGAATCGCTTTATGCGCTCGACCTGAAGAAGTTTGAAGAAGACTTGCAAGCATTGCTTCGTGGCGAAGAGATTATGTTACCCACCTTTAACTTCACTACCGGCGAACGCGAATACAATGGCGAGAAATTGCTATTGGAAGACGACATGGTGCTGATTCTCGAAGGCATACACGCACTCAATCCGGAGTTGACACCACAAATTGCACCCGAACACAAGTTCAAGATTTATGTATCGGCACTGACAAGCATCTCGCTCGACGACCACAACTGGATTCCTACCAGCGATAACCGACTTATCCGACGCATCATACGCGACTACAAATATCGCGGATACTCCGCACAGGAAACCATCTCACGATGGCCCAGCGTGCGTGCCGGCGAAGACAAATGGATTTTCCCCTTCCAGGAGAATGCCGATGTGATGTTCAACTCGGCCATGCTATTCGAACTGGGTGTACTCCGCCCCTACATCGAGCCAATCTTGATGGGTGTACCACAAAATTGTCCAGAATATGCAGAAGCACATCGCTTAAGACGCTTCATCCAATATTTCACCACCATCAAGGATTTGGAATTACCGCCAACTTCGTTGCTTCGTGAGTTTTTAGGAGGAAGTAGCTTTAAATATTAAAGAAACAATTACTTTTGCACGATATAAACATATTAAAAAGGATGAAAACAAGACTTTATATATTCGTAGCCGCACTATTTTGTAGTGTTATGCTAATGGCCCAATCGTCGGCATCGTTCATCAAGAAGGCACAACAACAATACGGACGCAATGCCTACAAGGAGGCATTCGAATCGTTGCGCAATGCCGAATCGGCACTCTATGGCGAAGAACGTAGTAGCGGAAAGAAAATGCCGGAGGTGAGATACAGCATCACCAAAGAGCGCGTACAGATGTACATCCGGATGCGTAACTCCAAACGGGCCAACGAACAACTGGAACGCTTGGAAGAACAAGCCAAGAACATGGGTAACGACTCCATCAACAACGATTTGTTGTACACACAAGCCAACGTGTACTACACTTTCGGTGAAAGCACCAAAGGGGATGCGTGCATCAACAAACTGATAGAGGAATACAAAGCCGCCAAGCAATACGACGAGATAGACAACTGCTACCAAACAATTATCGGCATTGCCCGCAGGGCCGGCAACGCATCGTTCATGGCACGCACCTACGAAAAGTACATGCTTTGGAACGACTCGGTACACGCACTGAAAGCACAAGACAACCTCGATGCATTGCAACAGAAGTATGATAGCAGTCTGCAAACCATCGAAGAGAAAGATGCATCGCTCAGCAACAAGCAATACATCATCGTTGCACTCTGTGTATTGGCGCTTATCCTGACGGCCATATTGGTTTTCGGAGCCATCATCCTGATGCGGTTCATCGTGCTATCGCGAAAGCAGAAGAAGACCATCCAAACAACCAACGAGCAAACCCGACTGAAAACAAAGTTCATTCAGAATATCTCGTCGCAAATAGAGCCTACGCTCAGCAAGCTACCGGCCGACTTACCGGGTGTAAAGGCTTTGAATCAATTCGCCAACCACATCCAGGAGATGTCGGAGCTTGAAAGTACCCTTGACCAACCTTTTGAGATGGAAGACAAGAACGTATTAACCTTCTGCGAAAAGGTGATGGCCAAGATTGAAGACAAGGTGAAGCCTAACGTTACCTGCACCGTAAACGCACCTAAACTAACTGCCCGCATCAATGCCGAACACCTTGAACGAGTGATTCTGCACTTATTGGAGAATGCAGCCAAATATACGCCCGAAGGAGGAAAAATCATCCTCGACTTCAAGAAACGTGGCGCACATACCCACCAGTTTATCGTAACCGACACCGGTTGCGGCATTGCCGAAGAGCAACGCGAAAACCTATTCAAACCCTTTGCACAAGTCAAGGATTTGACACAAGGCGACGGATTGGGATTGCCCATCTGTTCGCTGATTGCCACCAAAATGAACGGCACGATTTACCTTGATAGCAGTTACACCAAAGGTGCACGCTTTGTGCTCGAACTACATGTGTAGGAAACAAACATATTATATAATGAAGCATCACATCATCTCTATAGCCCTGCTATTGCTTGGTTCTATATCCCTGCCCATACAAGCACAGGACAACCTGTTTTCAGAAGGAAAGAACCTATTTGAGCAACAAGCCTACTCGGCAGCCCTTTCGCCATTGGCAAATTACCTGAAGTCGGTAGAAAAGAGTGCTGATACCGAAGCACAACGCATGCAAGCCCACTACATGTTGGCCTGCATTGCCTACGAATTGCAACAACCTAACGACATCCAAACCATTGAAAAGGTGATAAACAACTACCCTGAATCGCCCTACAACAACCGTCTGAAAGGATTGATGGCATCGGCATACTTCTTCGACAACGACTACGAAACGGCTCTGAACTGGTTCAACCAATGCGATTTGGATAATATGAGTCCAACCGAACGGGACGATTTCATCTATCGCATGGCGACTTGCTACCTGGAATTGGACGAACTGACCGAAGCCGCCAGTTGGTTCATGGCACTGAGCAATACATCCGACCGCTATGAAGCCGATAGCAAATATTACTTGGCCTACATCCGATACACCCAAGAGCGATACGACGAAGCCTTGCAGAGTTTCCTTTCGTTGCAAACACATCCCAAGTACGAAGCGTTGGTACCCTACTACATCGCCGAGATTTATTTGCAGAAAAATCAACTGGCCAAAGCCGAAGAGGTTGCAGACAGCTATCTGAAGAGATACAACCATCAGGAATATGTTGCACAGATGTATCGCATAAAAGGAGCCGTGTGCTACCTTCGCGAGCAATCGCAAGCGGCAGCAGACAACTTCAAGCAATATCTGCAACTGAACGAGGAAGCGCCACGACGCGATGCATTATACATGCTTGGCTTGTCGTGCTACAACATCAAGCAATACAATGAAGCCATCGAACAACTGAATAAAGTGGCAAGCAACAACGATGCCCTATCGCAAAATGCCTATTTGCACATGGGTTTGGCGGCTTTGCAATTGGGTGATAAGACCGGTGCCCGCATGGCATTCGAGCAGGCTGCCATCAGCAATGCAGACGCATCCATCAAAGAGGTGGCTGCCTACAATCATGCCTTGATTATCCATGAAACGGCCTACTCGGCGTTTGGCGAGTCGGTTACTGTTTTCGAACGTTTCTTGAACAACTTCCCTCAATCGCGCTATGCCGATAAGGTGAGCAGCTATCTGATTGAGGTGTACATGAATACCCGCAGTTACGATGCCGCTTTGCAATCCATCGAGCGCATTGCACAACCAAGTAACGACATCTTGGAGGCCAAGCAACGCATCCTGTTCCAATTGGGAACACAAACCTTTGCCAACACACAATTCAATGAGGCCATCGACTATTTCAGCCGTAGCATTGAACTGGGCAAGTACAACCGACAGACAGCCGCCGATGCACACTATTGGCGTGGCGAAGCTTTCTATCGTTTGGAGCAATGGGATAAGGCTCAACGCGATTTCCAGGCCTATCAGCAACAGACGGCCCAACGGAATACACAGATGTTTGCCTTGTCGGAATACAACCTTGGCTATCTGCTCTTCCGGAAAGAGAATTATCCTGCAGCCCGACAACGGTTTGTTTCGTTCGTAGCAACCGAGAAAGAGAAAAACAAATCGCTATTGGCCGATGCCTACAATAGAATAGCCGATTGTTACTTGAACAACCGCCAGTTTGACGAAGCGAAACAATACTATACCCTTGCCGAGAAACAAGCTACCGTTGGAGGCGACTATGCCTACTATCAATTGGCATTGGTTGCCGGATTGCAGAAAGAATATAATCAAAAGGTGACTTTGTTGAACGAATTGGCCAAACGCTATCCACAATCGCCCTACAACGTAAACGCTTTGTACGAGAAGGGACGTTCGTATGTGCAACAAGAGGCTAACGACAAGGCCATCGGTACTTTCCAACAACTGGTAGAGAAGTATCCCAACAGCCCACTAAGCCGCAAAGCAGCAGCCGAAATCGGTTTGCTACACTATCAGGACGGCAACTATAACAAAGCGATAGAGGCATACAAACAGGTGATAAACAACTATCCCGGTAGCGACGAGGCCAAATTGGCGATGAAAGATTTGAAGTCGTTGTATGTGGAGACCAACCGCGTGGACGAATATGCTAAGTTGGTGGCCGAACTACCCGGTAACATCAGTTTTGAAGCCAGCGAACAAGACTCACTGACCTACATTGCTGCCGAAAAGGTGTATATGAAGGCCGACAACAAACAAGCCAAGCAGAGTTTCGAACGCTACCTGCAAAGCTTCCCCAAAGGTGCCTTCTACCTGAACGCGCACTATTACCTGGCCTTAATGGCCAAAACAGCCAACAACGATGCCGAGCTATTGGAGCACACGTCCAAACTATTGGAATATATCGACTCGCCCTTTACCGAAGAGGCGTTGGTGATGCAAGCCGAAACGCTTACCAAGCAAAAGCGACACGAAGAGGCGTTGGCTACCTACAAGCAGTTGCAAGTCAAGGCAAGTACCATCGAGCGTAAACGATTGGCCATGATGGGGGCATTGTTGAGTGCCAACCAACTGAACAACCACATCGAAACCATTCATGCGGCAACAGCACTATTGGCGGAGGAGAAAATCTCCCCCGAAATAAAGAACGAAGCCCTCTACTTGCGAAGCATGGCCTACCTAAACGAACAAGCCACCGAAAAGGCGTTCGCCGACTGGCAAGTGCTGGCACAGGATATCCGCACCGTGTATGGAGCAGAGGCCAGTTACCGAATGGCACAAATGCTATACGACAAGGGCGATTTTGCCGGTGCCGAAAAGCATGTGTTGCAATTCATTGACCAAAGCACACCACATGCCTATTGGTTGGCCAGAGCATTTGTATTGCTTTCCGATGTTTATGCGGCACAAGGCAAGAACATGGAAGCCAAACAATACTTGTTGAGTCTGAAGCAAAACTACCAGGCAGATGACGACATTGCCGGTATGATTGAAGAGCGAATGAAAAACTTCACCGAGGAATAATCACTAAAACAAGCAACCGAATGAAAAGATATCTATACATCAGCATCCTTCTGCTATTCACTACACTTGGTATACAAGCACAAACACCCGACTCGTTGCTGAGCCGGGCAGTTGTTGTAGAACAAGAATATTCACCCCTGATAGACGATGCCAACAAGATAAACGTGCTTCCACAAGTAGAAGCACCAACCGTTACCAACCGACCAGTAGAATATATCGTTGGAACATTTGCTACCAACCAGTTTCCGCTTGAGCAGATGGATAGCTATACAGCTGCCGAACATCAGCCCACGGCAAAAGCCGGCTATTTACGAGCTGGAGCTGGCAACTATGGCAAACTGGACCTTTATGGCAACTATCACTTCAAACCAACCGATAAAGACCAGCTGAACATTCAAGCCGACCTGAAGGGACACAACGGCACCTTTGACAGATACAATGATTCGGGCGAATGGGATTCATATTTCTATCGCACACGCGCGGGCGTTGAATACGCGCACGCATTCAATAAGGTGGACTTCCAAGCAGCCGGTCATTTGGGTGTGAACAACTTCAACCTGACATCCGGAGGCCGTCAACGCTTTACATCGGGCGATGTACAAGTAGGAGTAAAGTCGAGCAATCCGTTGCAGAAATATCAATACGGCATTCAAACGACACTACTCTTCTATCAACGCGCACACGATACCACACCATTAAATGAGACAATCTTGCGCACCAAGGCCAATTTTTCCATGAATCTTGCCGACGAGGCGCAACAAGTGGGTATGGGTATCCAGATAGATAACAACTTCATTGAAAAACGAAACTATAGCACCATCGATTTGAATCCATACTACCGTAAGCAAGGCAACAACTGGCAATTCAAGTTGGGGGCTATCGTTGCATTAGCCACCAATTATGGTGAGGAGCTATACATCTCGCCCGACATCAGTTTCTGCTACCAAACAAGCAAGAATAGTGCCCTCTACCTGAAAGCGACGGGAGGAAGACGCATGAACGACTTCAGAGCATTGGAACAAATCAATCCGTATGCCAAGATAGCTACACCCTACGAAAGCGGATTCGAGCAACTCAATGCCTCGGTTGGATTCAAGGCCGGTGGCGAATCAGGATGGTACTTGCACCTTTATGGCGGCTATCAGATGTTGAAAAACGAGTTGTTGGCTTCTTTCGACAACATTAAAGAAGACGAAATCTACTATTTCAATCAATACAGCTACCTGCCCGACCCAATCTTCAAGCAATGCGATTTGAATAACTTCTATGCCGGAGCAGATTTTGCCTACCACCACAAGCAACTATTCAGCCTCATCGCCTCGCTGAAGTATCAAGGTTGGGAAGAGAAAGAGTCGTTAAACGACTATTGCTACCTGTTGCCCGAACTGACCGCCAACGTAGCCTTACAATTCAACCCGATCTCCAACCTGCATACCGAAGTAGGATACCAACACATTGGATATACCATGGAGGCTACATTATTCATGCCCGACAACTACGGCAACCTTTACGTGAAAGCCGATTACGCCCTGTTCAACGGCATTGGCATCTATGTTCGTGCCAACAATCTGTTGGGCAACAGCAATCAGCAATACATAGGTTATCCCACCGAAAAAGCCAATTTCCTGGGCGGAGTAACCTTCCAATTTTGATAAAAAAATGTTTTTTTACTAAAAACTCCTTATATTATAAGGTGTAGTTACTTTTTTTTCTCTACTTTTGCGGCGATTTTTTGGGCAGTGCCCTTTACTAACACAAAACTATATGCAAAAGAATCTGGTTATCGTAGAGTCTCCCGCAAAAGCAAAGACCATTGAGAAGTTCCTTGGCAAAGAGTATAAAGTACTATCAAGCTATGGTCATATTCGCGATTTAAAGAAGAAAGAGTTCAGTTTGGACGTTAAAGACGATTTCAAACCCAACTATGAAATCCCTACCGACAAGAAGAAGTTAGTTGCAGAACTGAAAGAAGAAGCAACAAAGGCCGAAATGGTTTGGCTCGCTTCCGATGAGGACCGCGAAGGAGAGGCTATTGCATGGCATCTATACGAAGTGCTGAAGCTAAAGCCAGAAAATACCAAGCGCATCGTATTCCACGAAATCACCAAACAAGCCATACTGAAGGCCATCGAACAACCCAGAGACATCGACTTGAACCTGGTTAATGCCCAGCAAGCACGTCGTGTACTCGACCGCATCGTAGGTTTCGAACTCTCTCCGGTGTTGTGGCGCAAAGTTAAGCCGGCTCTCTCTGCCGGACGTGTGCAATCGGTGGCTGTGCGTTTGATTGTAGAACGCGAACGCGAGATACAAGCCTTCCAAAGCGAAGCATCCTATAAGGTATCTGCACTTTTCCAAGTACCCGATGCAGAGGGTAAGAAGAGCGAGTTGAAAGCCGATTTGGGCCGTCGATTCAAAACCAAAGAAGAGGCAAAGCAATTCCTGGAAGCATGTCAAACGGCTACTTTCTCCATCAGCGACATCACTACCCGTCCGCTGAAGAAGTTCCCTGCCGCACCTTTTACAACATCTACTTTGCAACAGGAAGCCGCCCGTAAACTTGGCTTTACCGTTGCGCAAACCATGATGATAGCCCAACGTTTGTACGAATCGGGAAAGATTACATACATGCGTACCGACTCGGTAAACCTCTCTTCGCTTGCCATCAACACCAGCAAGGAGGTCATTGCCGAACTGATGGGCGAGAACTACGTACATCCGCGAAACTATGCCACCAAATCCAAAGGTGCACAAGAGGCGCACGAAGCTATCCGCCCTACCTACATGTCGAATGCCAAGATAGAGGGCTCGGC
The DNA here is from genome assembly GCA_015060685.1 of Mediterranea massiliensis. Classification (GTDB taxonomy): domain Bacteria; phylum Bacteroidota; class Bacteroidia; order Bacteroidales; family Bacteroidaceae; genus Bacteroides; species Bacteroides massiliensis_B. Next base: position 71,914 of record SUXZ01000009.1, read on the forward strand.
ACAAGAAAAGCGTTTGTACGACCTGATTTGGAAACGTACCATTGCCTCTCAAATGGCCGAAGCCGAAGTGGAAAAGACCACTGTAACCATCGCCATCTCCGGTTTGCAAGACACCTTCTCGGCCGTTGGCGAAGTGGTGAAGTTCGATGGTTTCTTGCGTGTTTATCGCGAGTCGTACGACGAAGATCTGGAGCAGGAAGACGAAACACGCATGCTTCCTCCCTTGTCTGTCGGACAGGAACTTCAAAGCAATGAGCTATCGGCTACCCAACGTTTCACCCAACGTCCGCTTCGCTATACCGAAGCCAACCTTGTACACAAGTTGGAAGAGTTGGGCATTGGCCGCCCATCTACCTATGCGCCAACCATCTCTACCATCCAACAACGAGAATATGTAGTGAAAGGCGACAAGGAGGGCGAAGAACGCAACTACATCGTCATCACACTTAAGAACGATAAGATAACCGAAAGTACCCGTACCGAAATGGTGGGTACAGAGAAATCGAAGTTATTGCCTACTGATACCGGTATCGTGGTAAACGATTTCTTGATAGAATACTTCCCAAGTATCCTCGACTACAACTTTACCGCCAACGTGGAAAAGCAGTTCGACGAGATTGCCGAAGGAAACGAACAATGGACAAGCACCTTGAAAGAGTTCTACGATGATTTCCATCCAATGGTAGAAAACACACTCTCTATCAAGAACGAGTTCAAGGCAGGCGAACGTATGTTGGGCATCGACCCTACAAGTGGCAAACCGGTATCCGTAAAGATTGGTCGTTTCGGTCCTGTAGCACAAATCGGCAAGGCCGAAGACGAAGAGAAACCTCGTTTCGCACAACTCAAAAAGGAGATGTCCATCGAAACCGTTACGTTGGACGAGGTGCTCGAACTCTTCAAACTGCCTCGTGAGTTAGGCGAATACGAAGGTAGCAGCATCACCATCGGAGCCGGTCGTTTCGGCCCCTACATCTACCACAACAAGGCTTATACCTCCATGCCCAAGGATATGGATCCACTCACCATCACCTTGGAAGAGGCCATTAAACTGATTCAAGAGAAGAAGGCTGCCGAAGCACAACGCCACATCAAGCAGTTTGCCAAAGAGCCCGAACTGGAAATTATGAACGGCCGTTACGGCCCATACATTGCCTACAAGGGAAGCAACTACAAAATCCCCAAAGACATTGTTCCACAAGACCTCACCTTAGAAGCTTGTCTCCAGCTAATCAAACTACAAACAGAAAAAGGTAGTACAACAAAAGGTCGTCGGGCAAAGAAATAAGATTTTTACCCATACGTTACAAAAAAAGTGAGTCAAATTAAATTTGACTCACTTTTTTGTTATTGCTCTTTCCAATCACCGTTGGCTTTTATCAGTTCGATAAGTTTATCTACTGCCTCAGCTTCGGGAATGTTCTTTTCGATACACTCCTTCTGTTTGTAAAGGCTGATTTTTCCTCGACCTGCACCTACATAGCCGTAATCGGCATCGGCCATCTCGCCGGGACCATTGACAATGCATCCCATGATACCAATCTTCAAGCCCTTCAAGTGAGAGGTTGCCTGCTTGATGCGGGCAATGGTCTCTTCAAGGTTATAGAGTGTGCGGCCGCATCCGGGACAAGAGATATACTCGGTTTTGCTGGTGCGCAAACGACCGGCTTGCAAGATGCCGAAAGGCAGCTCAGCCCCATTGTGCCCACACATATTATATATAAGGAGACCATCTACCAAGCCATCGAACACCAACGCACCCATGTCGGCAGCAGCCTTCAACTGGAGGTCTTCCAATTGTGGCTCGTTGTAGTGTTGGAAGAAGATAACCGGATTCTGTAACCCTTCGCACATCAGTTGGTGAACCAATGCACGATGCTCGCCCAAACGGTTAGGATGGTTGCTTTGGCTAACCAGCACCACTTCGGGATGGTACTTCAAGCAAGCCAACACTTCGTCGTTCAAGCCCATATAAGTAGTAAAGAGGAACTTCAGTTCGCTACTGCATCCCGACATAAAGGGCAATTGGTCGGCCTTGAAGGCAGGCCAGGAATTGGGCTGTCCCTCCCAACAATCCGCATCGAGGATGTATTGCACACCGTCCTGCGGATGGGTAGGCAATGCACGACCAACATAGACATAGTCGGGAATGAAAGGAGCCTGATAGGTAACATCACCCTCCAACTGGGCCGTGATAACTACCGGCAACTGTCCGCCACCAATGTTGCGCACGGCACGAGTGGCCCGACGCTCGGGATGGGTGTAATTGAATGATGGAGCGACCGCACCGGGGATGTAAGGATGATTGGCTCTATCGGCCACATAATCCACCAACTTGCGTGCTACGGGAATCTCGGCTTCGGGAGCCTCGCTCAACGACACACGGATGGTATCGCCCAATCCATCGGCAAGCAATGCGCCAATACCTAAAGCCGACTTGATACGGCCATCTTCACCATCGCCAGCCTCGGTCACACCCAAGTGCAACGGGAAGTGCATGCCTTCTTTCTCCATCACTTCGGCCAGCAAGCGGATGGTCTTCACCATCACCACCGTGTTCGATGCTTTGATTGAGATGACCACATCCATGAACTGTTCGGCCACACAGATGCGTAGGAACTCCATGCACGATTCCACCATGCCCTCGGGCGTATCGCCATAACGCGACATGATGCGGTCGGACAACGAACCATGATTCACACCGATGCGAACAGCCGTGTGATTCTCCTTACAGATGTTCAGAAAGGGCACAAGGCGATTGCGGATTTTCTCCAACTCGGCAGCATACTCCTCATCGGTATATTCCAACTGCTTGAAGGTGCGTGCCGAATCAACATAGTTGCCGGGATTGATGCGTACCTTTTCAGCATATTGTGCCGCAACATCGGCCACATTGGGATTGAAATGCACATCGGCCACCAAGGGTGTCAAGTATCCCGCACTACGCAAGCCAACGTTGATGTTCATCAAGTTCTCGGCTTCACGCACACCTTGAGTAGTGAGTCGCACATACTCGCCACCGGCATCAATAATCCGTTTGGCCTGCTCCACACACGCCTCGGTATCTTGTGTAGCGGTATTGGTCATGCTCTGGATGCGGATGGGATTGTTGCCACCCAATGGAGTGGCACCGACATTCACTTCCGAACTTTCGCGACGGCTATAATTGAACAAATCCATATCAGCACTTATATTCGTACTTTACCTCTTTTAAATCTTCGTTGGCCTTTTCGATCTTCTTTTTCAATCCTTGCTTGTAACTTGCCAACGCTTCGGCCAATTGCTTGTCGCTCAAAGCCAACATCTGAATGGCCAAGATAGCAGCATTCATGGCACCATTGATGGCTACAGTAGCTACGGGTATGCCCGGAGGCATTTGAATGATGGAGTAGAGAGCATCCACACCATCGAGCACAGAACCTTTGATGGGCACGCCAATCACCGGAAGGGTAGTATTGGCAGCAATAACACCAGGCAATGCAGCAGCCATACCGGCAGCAGCAATAATCACTTTGATTCCACGTGCTTGCGCACCTTTGGCAAACTGTTCCACGGCTTCGGGAGTACGATGTGCCGAGAGTGCATTGATTTCGAACGGCACGTGCATGTCGTTCAGCAATTGGGCGGCCTTTTCCATTACCGGAAGGTCGGAAGTGCTACCCATGATGATACTTACAATTGGAGACATTTATTAATTTGAGAATTAAAAATTAAAAGTTGAAAATTAAAGTTATTTTATCGGTTAGTGATTAGTGATTAACCATTTCTGCAAACCACTAATCACTAATCGTTAATCACTATTCAATCACTGCCTTATACCCTTCGGCATCGAGCAGTGCATCATAGTCGGCATCGGCAGCAGGTTTAATCTTAATAAGCCAACCTTCGCCATAAGGGTCGGTATTCACCAACTCCGGTTGATCGGCCAACGCTTCGTTTTGTTCCAACACTTCGCCTGCAACGGGCAAGAAGAGGTCTGATACGGTTTTTACCACCTCGATGGTACCAAACACATCACCGGCATTCAATGTTTCGCCTTCGGTTTGGATGTCAACGAATACAATATCGCCCAATTGTGCTTGTGCATAATCGGTAATACCAACATAGGCAATGTCACCTTCCACGCGAATCCATTCGTGTTCGCTTGTGTACTTCAAATTAGTAGGAACGTTCATAATTATAAGTTTTTATGGTTAATAGATATGTAATAAATGTTGTAAAATCAAACTACTTAGCGGATTCAGCATGAACCATGCCGAAGCATATCCGATGGCAAAGCCAACAAATACCTGCATGTTCGTGTGTCCACCTGCCACAATGCGTGCCGTACCCAGCAAACCGGCCAACAGCACAACAAAACACAAGGCCCATACAGGATTATATCCCAACAGCACACCATACATCACCAATGCACCAATTACACCGCCGATGGCTGCCATGCGTATGCTGACCTGCCACCAGATGCGTATAATGAAACAAAGCACCATAATGAGCAGAGAAGCCAACAGAGCTGCCGTAAGGTACCAAGGCATGCCCAATCGAATCATCAGCACCGTGCAGGTGATGTATGAAAAGAGGTAAATAAATGATTGCGACCAGTCGCTTTTCCGTTCGGTAGTTGCTTCCGCCTTATCCTTGTCGAACAGACGCGATGCCAAAGCAAACAGTTCGGGCAGCACCCAAGTGAAACAGGCCACTATGCCCACCACCATCAGCTTATAGCCCAAGGGCATGATGCGCAGGTAACTGCAAGTAAAGATGCAGATAAATACGACTGCCGGCATAGCCGATGGTATCATCAGTTTCGATAGCCATTGGGAAAGCGTATATAGCCACGACCGCGTTGGGGTGTTGGTTGAAATTTCTTCCATCAGTTAGTTCTCCTTTCTTAATCTGGCCACAGGTATTCCCAACTGCTCACGATACTTGGCAATGGTTCGCCGTGCCATTTTAAATCCTTTTTGTTTTAGTTGTTCGCACAATTCGTCATCGGTAAATGGATTGTGCTTATCCTCCTCATCGACAACTTTTTGCAAGGCTTGTTCTATGGCAATAACGGAGACATCTCTCTTCTCGTCAAACGCCTCAACAAAGAAATCCTTCAACGCAAAAATGCCAAAGTTGGTTTGTGCATACTTACCATTGCATACACGCGAAATGGTAGAAACATCCATCCCCAACTTCTTGGCCACATCCATTCTGGTCATGGGCTTAAGCAGTGCAAAATCTCCTTCAAGGAAGAAGGGGCGTTGCATCTTCACAATGGTTTCCATGGTTCTCATCATGGTTTGATGCCGCAATTCCAACGCACCGATAAACATATGAGCCGAAGATATTTTCTGCTTCAAGAATGAGGTAGCCTCTTGCGTATCCTTATCTGCCGACGATTGTTCCTTGCCCTCCTCCTCTTCCAACAGCTGCATATACTCTTTGTTCAGGTAGAGGCTTGGAATGTTTCGGTTATTGAGCGAAATCACTATCTCTTCATCGTCCAAGGTATCAATGATAAAGTCGGGCACAATCTGCTGATTGTTCCGGTCTATCGTCTCGCCCATCGAAGCACCCGGACGTGGATTCAATCGGCAAATCTCGTCGATGGCTTGTTGCACGAGTTCGGGGTTGGCATCAATACGCTGTTCGATGCGTTTCCACTGTTTGTTGGTGAAGTCCTTGTAATGCTCGGTCACAATGAGTTTCTCCAACTGCAACACTTCACTTTGAGGTGCAGTCCGTTGCCGACGTGCTATCTGCAACAGCAAGCATTCCTGCAAGTTTCGTGCTCCTACCCCGGGAGGATCGAAATCCTGAATCACCTTCAGCGACTCGGTCAGTTCATCAATGGTGGTAAAGATATCCATGTGCCACATCAGCTCGTCGCAGATGGTTGCCAGTTCCTTGCGCAACAAGCCGTCGTCATCGAGCGAACCAATCAAGTAACTGGCCAACTCGCGTTGGTGTTCGTTCAAGTTTCGTTCGTCAAGTTGTGCCTGTAGCATCTCGAAGAAAGAAGTAGCCTCCGAGAAAGGAATCTCCTCTATCTGCAGATAACGGCTTTTGGGTTGGTGGTTCAATTCATAGTCGGGCACATCATCTTCCGAACGATAGTCGGCTCTTACATCATCCACAGCCTGCTCGTTCTCAACGACATCCAATTCCGGTGACGACAGACCCACTTGCTCGTCCAATGCCGGATTTTCGTGCAGTTCGGCCTTCACACGGTCTTCCAACTCAACGACATTCAGTTCGAGGAGTCTTGCCGAAAGCACTTGGAATTGCGACATGGTTTGTGTCAATTCCTGATGCTGCACATTTGTTTGATTGGACTTTTTCGCCATACAGATACGTTTTATGTGGCAAAGATAATTATTTTTCACTATCTTTGCGCTATCAAGAAACTAAAACCTTACGATATGTTTGCAAAAGAGACTTATGTACAGCGAAGAGCTGTTTTGAAACAAACCATGGGATCGGGTTTGCTATTGTTCCTTGGCAACGACGACCAAGGCTTGAACTACGAAGACAATGCCTTTCGCTATCGGCAAGATTCCACCTTCCTCTACTATTTCGGTCTGTCGGCAGCCGGTTTATCGGCTATCATCGACATAGACAACAACCGCGAAATCATCTTTGGTGATGAACTGACCATCGACCACATTGTGTGGATGGGTGTGCTACCCACTTTGCGCGACAATGCTTCGCTTGTAGGCATCAGTGATGTACGTCCATCGGCACAACTCAAGTCCTACTTACAACAAGCCCAACAAAGCAATCAGCCCATCCATTATTTGCCCACCTATCGTAGTGAGCACGTCTTGAAACTGCTCGATCTACTCGGATTGATGCCCGCACAACAATCGGCATCGATACCCTTCATCCGTGCCATTGTTGCCCAACGCAACATCAAGACCGATGAAGAGATTGCCGAAATAGAAAAGGCTTGTAACGTAACAGCCGACATGCACTTAGCCGCCATGAAGTTTATCCGTCCCGGCATGTACGAATACGAAGTAGTGGCCGAAATGAACCGGGTGGCCCAAGCCAACAACTGCGAACTCAGTTTCCCTACCATTGCCACTATCAACGGACAGACATTGCACAACCACTACTACGGAAATCAGATTAAATCGGGCGACCTCTTCTTGATTGATGCCGGTGCCGAGTTGCCCAATGGCTATTGTGGCGACATGTCATCTACTATTCCCGCCGACAAGACCTTTACTCCACGCCAACGTGCCGTATACGAAATACAGAATGCCATGCACAAGGCATCGGTAGCAGCCTTACGCCCAGGCATCCCCTACATGGAAGTGTACGACCTATCTGCCAAGGTGATGGTAGAAGGTTTGAAAGAGTTGGGTTTGATGAAAGGAAACGCCGAAGATGCTGTTCGCGAAGGTGCTCATGCCCTATTCTATCCCCACGGATTGGGACACATGATGGGCCTTGATGTACACGACATGGAGAATCTTGGTGAGGTTTGGGTAGGCTATGACGGACAACCCAAAAGCACACAATTCGGTCGCCGGAGCCAACGACTGGCCATTCCGTTGCAGCCGGGATTTGTGCATACCGTCGAACCGGGAATCTACTTCATTCCCGAACTGATAGACTTGTGGCACGGACAAAAGAAGTTCACCGAGTTCATCAATTACGACAAGGTAGAGACCTATCGCAACTTCGGTGGCATCCGCAACGAAGAAGATTATTTGATTACCGAAACCGGTGCCCGTCGTTTGGGTAAGTACATCCCACTTACTCCCGACGAGGTTGAGGCTATCAGATAGACATCGATAAGAATTTAATCACTCCCCTACGGATAGAGTTGAGCCCGAATTCATCCGGGTTCACTCTGTCTAAGGGTATAAAGAATACTTCGGCCGCATCATCATTGGCCATTAATCCATCAAACCGCTCCACCTGGCAACGATAGAACAGGTCGAGTGTATGTACTTCAAAATCGGAATAGAGGTATCGGTTGGGCAAAGAAAAGAGATATTCTGTCCGGCAGACCTCCATACCCGTCTCCTCCTTCACTTCACGAATCACCCCCTGTTCGCCCGTCTCGTCCATATCCAGGAATCCCCCTGGCAAATCCAACGTACCTTTAGCCGGTTCTTTAGCCCGCCTGCACACCAACAATTCGTTCTTCTCGTTCACAATTACCGCCACTGTTGCTGCCGACGGATTGAAATAATAGGTAAAACCGCATTGGTTGCAATGCTTTGACTTTCCGTTGTGCGCCACAAACTCGTTGGAACCGCACTTCGGGCAATAACCGAATTGATGAAAGGGATGCTTCATTAATTATTAGTGATTAGCGATTAGTGATAAGTGGTCAGTGTAGGGGCAGGGGGCGCCGCCCATTGTTAACCGGTATCATAAACAAAAACGAGACCTACTCATCTGTAAGCCTCGTTTGCTCTTCCTCTTGGACTTGAACCAAGGACCCTCTGATTAACAGTCAGATGCTCTAACCGACTGAGCTAAGGAAGAATGACATTTGATTGGATTTGCTCTTCCTCTTGGACTTGAACCAAGGACCCTCTGATTAACAGTCAGATGCTCTAACCGACTGAGCTAAGGAAGAATTTTAGTCATTTCCTCTCAAATGCGGTGCAAAGGTAATAGGATATTTCGAAATATGCAATATCTTTGCAAAAAAATTTATTCATATGGAGAAAATTATAGGAATGGGGAATGCTTTGGTGGATGTTTTGATAAAACTGAAAGACAATTCCACCTTGGTTCAATTGGGATTACCCAAAGGAAGCATGACCTTGATAGACAACAATAAACTAAAAGCCATCAACGGACTTTTAAACGATTTAAATCCTACCTATGCAGCTGGCGGTTCGGCCGGAAACATGATTCGTGCTTTAGTCGAACTAGGCGGGAAAGGCGGTTTTATCGGTAAGATTGCCGATGATGAATTTGGCCGTTACTTTAATGATAGCATGACATCACGAGGCGTGGAAACCAGCATGCTCTTCTCTACCACACAACCCTCTGGAGTGGCATCTACCTTTATCTCTACCGATGGCGAACGCACCTTCGCCACTCACTTGGGAGCAGCAGCCGAACAAAAGGCCGATGAATTGAAGCAAGAGATGTTCGAAGGGTATCACTACCTTTTCATCGAAGGATATTTGGTGCAAGACCATGAACTCATTACACGAGCCATGCATTTAGCCAAAGAGGCAGGCCTCATTGTTTGTCTCGACATGGCCAGCTACAACATTGTATCGGCCGAAAAGCCCTTTTTCACACAGTTGATAAACAATTATGTAGATGTAGTGTTTGCCAATGAACAAGAGGCCGAAGCCTATACCGGATTGAAAGCGAGCGAAGCCATCCACGAAATAGCCAAACAATGCAGCATTGCCATCGTAAAGGAGCGTAAAGAGGGCACACACATCCGCAAGGGAACAGAATACATCCATGTAGATGCACCCGATGTGGAGGAGGTGACCGACACCACCGGTGCCGGCGATTTCTTTGCTGCCGGATTCCTCTATGGTCTCTCTATGGGACAATCGTTGGAACGATGCGCACAAATCGGCACGCTATTGGCCGGAGAGGTGATTCAAGTAGTGGGCACCGAATTGGAAGCAACTACATGGGAAAAGCTAAAGCTACTCATTCAAAATTTATAATTCATAATTCATAAGGTATGAAACGAAACAAAATATGGGGGCTATTGGCAGCCCTGTTCATCACAGTATGCATTGGCATCGGTTTTCAACAAAGCGATGACCGCAACTTCCAAATATCCAAGAACCTGGACATCTTCAATTCGCTCATCAAGGAGTTGGATATGCTCTATGTAGATACCATCGACCCCAACAAAGCCATTCGCGACGGTATAGATGCCATGCTCTATGGTCTCGACCCCTATACCGTTTATTATCCCGAAGACGATCAGGACGAATTGGAACAGATGCTGAAGAATTCCTATGGAGGCATCGGTTCTATCATCACCTGGAATCCCAAACTGAAACGAAGCATGATTTCCGAGCCTTACGAAGGCATGCCTGCCGCCAAACACGGACTGAAAGCCGGAGACATCCTCTTGGAGATTGATGGAGAAGACCTGATGGGGAAAGACAACCAGCAGGTCAGCAACATGCTTCGAGGTCAGATAGGCACCAGTTTCAAGCTGAAAGTGGAACGTCCGGGAACCAAGAAACCCATCGAGTTCGACATTGTACGCCAATCCATCGAATTGCCCATCATTCCTTATTATAGTATATTGAGCGACAGCATCGGTTACATCAACCTCAGCACCTTCTCGGGCAACCCATCGAAGGAGTTCAAGCGTGCGTTCATGGATTTGAAGAAGCAAGGCATCAAATCGTTGGTCATCGACCTTCGTGGAAACGGTGGCGGATTGTTAGACGAAGCCATCGAAATAGCCAATTACTTTGTCCCTCGTGGCAAGACATTGGTTACCACCAAAGGCAAGATACAGCAAGCCCATTCCACCTACAAAACGCTTCGTGAACCCATCGATCTAGACATTCCATTGGCAGTATTGGTAAACAGCAGTACCGCCTCTGCATCCGAAATCCTTGCCGGATCGTTGCAAGACCTCGACCGTGCCGTCATCGTGGGCAACCGCACCTTTGGCAAAGGCCTGGTACAAACCACCCGTGCCCTACCCTATGGAGCAGCCATGAAGCTCACCACCTCGAAATACTACATCCCCAGTGGGCGTTGCGTGCAAGCCATCGACTACCAACATCGCAATGCCGATGGCAGTGCCGGACGCGTTCCCGACAGTCTGACCAATGTATTCTACACCGAAGCCGGACGTGAAGTGCGCGATGGCGGTGGTATCCGTCCCGATATCGAGGTAGCGCCACAAAAGGCAGCCAACATCCTCTACTACTTGGTAAACGAAAACATGATTTTCGACTATGCCACCCAATACTGCCTGAAGCACCCCACCATTGCTCCGGCCAACGAGTTCCGTCTGACCGATCAAGACTTCAAGGATTTCAAGGAGATGGTGAAGCAATCCGACTTCAAGTACGACCAGCAAACAGGCAAACTATTGAAGAACCTGCGCGAGATAGCCGAGTTCGAAGGCTATCTGGAAGGAGCGACAGCCGAGTTCGAAGCCTTGGAAAAGAAACTGCAACACAACCTTGAGCACGACCTCGACCACTCTGAAAAAGACATCCGCCAACTCCTTTCATTGGAAATCATCAAGCGCTACTACTATCAAAAAGGAGGCATCATCGAGCAGTTGAAAGACGATGCCGACCTAAAGGCCGCCATCAACGTGCTCCAATCGCCCGAAGAGTACAAACGCCTGCTTTCCAAGCAAGAGAATCCTTAAGCAATTACATCACCTTAAATTAATACAGACATGAAGAAATTGATACTTACTGCTTTACTGTTCTGCCTTGGACAACTTAGCCAAGGACAAGAAGTGAACGATTGGGAAAATCCTCAAGTTGTAGGAATAAACAAAGAGCCCTATCATGCCACCCTTACATTACCCTCCCAACGCTATTCGTGTGGCGAATGTGAGTCGTTGGACGGTATCTGGAAATTCCGTTGGTACCCACGCCCCGAGCAAAGGACAACCGACTTTCATCAACAAGGGTTCGATGTATCCGATTGGAACGATATTGTTGTTCCCGGAGAGTGGCAGATGCAAGGCTATGGCATACCCATTTACTCCAACTGGACATTACCCTTCAAGAAAGACCAACCTTATGTGATGGGCGAGCCACCGGCAGACTATTATACATACGTCAACCGAAATCCGGTAGGCCAATATGTCACAACGTTCAAGGTCGAAGCCCTCACCAAAGAGAAAAGATACTACCTCCATTTTGCAGGAGTAGAATCGGCCATGTATGTATGGGTAAACGGACATCAGGTAGGCTATAGCGAGAACTCGATGGCACCGGCCGAATTTAACATCACACCCTATGTACAGGAAGGAGAGAACAAACTGGCTGTAGAAGTCTATTCCTATTCCGACGGCAGTTACCTCGAAGACCAGGATATGTGGCGTCTATCCGGAATCTTCCGCTCTGTCGATTTGTGGACCCGACCGGACATCCACATTGCCGACTACACCATTACCGCCATTCCAAACGAAGATTATTCGAATGCTCCAGCCCAGATAAATTTCCAGGTAGCCAACCTGTCGAAGAAAAGCAAGAAGAACATCGAACTGAAAGTGGCTATAAACGGAAAGAACAACAAGGGCCAAAAGGTTTCCTATGCTTTTACACAAACTATCAAGAAGATTGAGGCAGGCGAAAATGCTTCTGCAGAGATAGTGGTCAACCTTGACAATCCATCACTTTGGTCATCGGAAAAACCTAATTTGTACAATGTGGACATCACATTGAGCAGCAAAGGAGAGGAGTTGGAACACTTCACCAACCACCTTGGCGTCAGAAAGATAGAGAAAAAGGGCGAAATAATCTACTATAACGGCAAACCTATCAAGATTAAAGGCGTGAACAGACACGAGTTCCACCCCAGAACCGGTCGCACCATGGATAGAGCCACCATGGAACTTGACCTGAAGATGATTAAACAAGCAAATATCAATTTGGTCAGAACCTCCCATTATCCCGATGACCCACTATTCTATGAACTTTGCGATATCTACGGCCTTTATGTGATGGACGAAGCCAATCAAGAGAGCCATGAATATGGGTTAAGAAATCGCGAGTTGGGCGATAATCCCGATTGGACCATTCCACATTTGGACAGAGCCGAATCATTGGTAGCAAGAGACAAGAACTGGCCTTGCGTGCTGATTTGGTCGCTTGGTAACGAAGGTGGCAAAGGCATCAACTCCATTGCCATGGCCGAAAAAGTGCGCGAGATGGACTCTACCCGATTGGTGTTCAGCGATACCGATCGCGAGATATCCGACTTCTACGACGACGGATACATCCATCCGGACAGAGTAGCCCTACTATCAAAGCAGGTTACCGATAAGCCCTTCTTTATGAGAGAGTATGCCTATGCCGGTGGCAATTCGTTAGGCAACTACAAGGATTATGCCGATGTAATAGATGCCGACCCAAGTAACTTTGGAGCCGTCATCTGGGAGTGGTGCGACCACGGCATAGCCAAGAAAAAAGGTAGCAACCAGCAAAAGTATGGAGCCAATCCGTTCGCCCTTGCGCTTGAAGACGACGAATACTTTGCCTACGGAGGCGACTTTGGTGACGTACCCCATTCGTCAACCACCTGCCTTAACGGCATTGTGCGTGCCGACAGAGTGCCACATCCCCAATATTACGAAGTCCAGAAGGTCAATCAGTTCCTGAATTTCGAATTGGTTTCATCGAGCAACATCCATGTCATCAACAGCTATCACTTCACCTCTGCCGACGAGTTCGATTACTTCTATGAGTTTGTCGATGATGGCAAGGTGGTATATGCCAGCGAGCAGCCCATCAACACGAACGAGATTCTTGAGATTCCTGCATTTGACGATACGGAGGGAGAGGTCTTCCTCAACGTATATGCCCGCCTCCGTCGCTCCACCATTTGGGCCGATGCCGGCTTCACGGTAGCAAAAGAACAATTCCTGTTGGTAGAAAAGCCAGCTGCAAAGTTCGAGGCAGGTACGGGTACTTCGGCCGTTCAGGAGTCCGACCAAAGCTATCTGATTACTACCGGAAAAGAGACCATCACCATCGAAAAAGCAACCGGCCACTTGATTTCGTGGAAACATGCAGACAACGAGTTGCTGAAAGAACCACTTAAACCCTATTTCTGGAAACCGGCCACAGAGAACCAGAAGCACAACAACTACAACCGCCGACTTGGTCCGTGGCGTAATGCCGGAGAGGAGATGAAGACACTTTCAGCTAACGTCAGCAAGCAAGATGGCTGCATCCTGTTGTCGTTCGAGAAAGAGATGGAGATAGGAGCCAAATACACCTTGACCTACCAGATAAACAACGAAGGAAAAGTGCTTGTAAGGGCAGACTATCAACCCACGAGTGAAAAGCTGCCACTGATGCCAAAGTTTGGCATGAAGATGCTGATAAATCCAGCGATGGATGCAATCACTTGGTATGGTAAGGGCATTCACGAAAACTATCCGGATAGAAAATCCTCTGAGTTTATTGGCGAGTATTCATTGCCCCTCAACGACTTTGTAGTCAACTATCCGGCACCACAAGAGAATGGCAACCGTTGCGATGTAAGATGGATGAGTTTCTCTGATGGCAAGCTCAACCTTCGAGTAGAAGGTCTTCAGCCCCTCTGCTTCAGAGCATGGCCTTGGTTGGAAAGCGACATCGAGAAAGCAGGCCACCCGTTCGAACTCCCAAAGAACGATTTCATCAACGTCAATATCGACTTGAACATTCACGGAGTGGGCTGCAACGATGGTTGGGGCGCACAAACCTTGGAGAAATACACCATCGATGCCAACAAGCCCTACAGCTATGGCTTTATCCTCTCTTGCGAAGAGGAGATGTAACAAACATTTATCAAAATCCCTTCTTTCCTATAAACAGCCTTCACGAAGAAAGATTTTTTTCCTCACGAGAGAAAAAATTTTTCCTCGTGAGGGCTATATATCTCCCTCACGAGGAAAATTCATAGAGCGGATTTTTCCGCTTCAATATCGTCTGTAAGGATTTTATTACATTCTATCAGGCACCTCAATGCCAAGCAAGCCCATGCCGAGGCGAACCACTTTCGCCACATTGGCACTCAACGCAAGGCGGAACACCTTGACGGCTTCGTCCTCTTCGCGCAAAATGCTGAAGTCGTGATAGAACTGATTGTACTCCTTCACCAAGTCGTAGCAGTAGTTGGCAATGCCCGAAGGGCTATAGGTAGTGCCCGCCTCTTTCACAACAGCGGCAAAGTCGGCCAACATCTGAATCAATCCCTCCTCCTTTTCGCTCAAGCTGATACCGGCAGCAAGCGTTTCGGGAATCACGATACCCTGTTCGGCCGCCTTGCGCAATACCGATTGGATACGAGCGTAAGTGTATTGAATGAACGGACCGGTGTTGCCGTTGAAGTCGATCGATTCCTTCGGATTGAAGGTCATGTTCTTACGGGCATCCACCTTGAGGATGAAGTACTTCAATGCACCCAAACCTACGATACGCGCAATATTATCGGCCTCCTCTTGCGACAAACCATCGAGCTTGCCCAACTCGTTGCTGGTCTCCTTAGCGGTAGCAATCATCTCGGCCATCAGGTCATCGGCATCTACCACCGTACCTTCACGGCTCTTCATCTTGCCTTCGGGCAATTCCACCATACCATACGAGAAGTGAACCAATCCCTTGCCCCACTCAAAGCCAAGCTTATCGAGCAAAATAGAGAGCACTTGGAAGTGGTAGTTTTGTTCGTTACCCACCACATAAATCATCTTATTGATAGGGAAATCCTGGAAGCGAAGTTTGGCAGTACCAATGTCTTGTGTCATATAGACTGAAGTACCGTCCGAACGAAGCAAAAGCTTATGGTCGAGACCTTCACCGGTCAAGTCGGCCCATACCGAACCATCCTCCTTGCGGTAGAAGAATCCCTTTTCAAGACCCTCCATCACCTTCTCCTTACCCTCAAGGTACGTATCCGATTCGTAATAAATCTTATCGAATCCCACACCCATCATGCGGTAGGTTTCGTCGAAACCGGCATATACCCAATCGTTCATCTTCTTCCACAACGCACGCACTTCAGGGTCGTTGGCTTCCCACTTCACCAACATCTCGCGTGCCTCTTTCATCAACGGGCTCTCGGCTTCGGCCTTCGCCTTAGCCTCCTCCTCGTTCATGCCTTCGGCCTGATATTGCGCCATCAGTTCCTTCAGTTCAGCCTTATAGTGTTTATCGAAAGCCACATAGTAGTCGCCAATAAGGTGGTCGCCCTTCTTGCCGCTCGATTCGGGCGTTTCGCCATTGCCATACTTCAACCAAGCCAACATCGACTTACAGATGTGGATACCACGGTCGTTCACAATGTTGGTTTTCACCACCTTGTTACCATTGGCAGCAACGATATTGGCCAATGCATGACCCAAGAGATTGTTGCGCACGTGTCCCAAGTGAAGCGGTTTGTTGGTATTGGGCGATGAGTATTCAATCATCACCAAAGGCGATTGTTCGTTAGCAGTTTGGATACCATATTGTGCATCCTGATGAATGGCATTCAGCAACTCAATCCAAGCATTCGAAGCAATAGTCAAGTTCAAGAAACCCTTGATAACATTATAAGCCGATACAGCCGGTTCGTTGGCCAATAGATATTCGCCCACCTCTTGAGCAGTCTGTTCAGGTCCCTTCTTCGACATTCTCAAAAATGGGAAGACCACCAATGTCAAGTGTCCCTCAAACTCTTTCTTCGTCTTTTGCAACTGCACTTGCGAAGCAGGCACCTCCTGTCCGTAGAGTGCTTTCAGTCCTTCGATGACCGATTGCGACAACTTCTCTTCAATCTTCATATAATATTAATTATGAATGGTAAAAATTTCTTCATTTAAGTTATTTCACACGGCAAAGATACGAACTATTTCGTATTTATTCGTACATTTGCCGAAACTATTAATTAGAAAGAACGATATGAACCAAATACCACCCATCACCAAGAACCTGCTTATTATCAACATTCTGATGTTCTTGGGAACGATTGTGGCCGATAGCTACGGCATTGATTTAGCCCGCTACTTGGGTTTGCACTTTGTGCTGTCCGACAACTTCAACTTGGCCCAACTCTTCACCTACCTATTTATGCATGGTGGTTTTACCCACCTGTTTTTCAACATGTTTGCTTTGTGGATGTTTGGTCGCATCTTGGAGCAAGTATGGGGCCCGAAGCGTTTCCTTACCTTCTACCTTGTGTGTGGTGTAGGTGCCGGACTTATCCAAGAAATGGTCGTTGGCATCCAATACTTCATCACCACATCCGGCATGCCGGCCGAAGCTGTCGATGTCGTATTGCGCGAAGGAGCAGCCGCCTTGCAACAAGGAAAGAACTTTGTCAACCCCGATTTGGCCAGTCTGAACTTTATCGTCAATGGCCTCACCGTTGGCGCCTCTGGTGCCATTTACGGCATCCTATTGGGCTTTGGCATGCTCTTCCCCAACGAGAAGATGTTTGTCTTCCCCCTTCCCTTCCCCATTCCGGCTAAGTATTTTGTAGCAGGTTATGCCCTTATCGAATTCTTTTCCGGCATGGCCAATAACCCTGGCGACAATGTGGCACACTTTGCCCACTTGGGAGGCATGATATTTGGCTTTATATTAATAATGTATTGGCGCAACCAAAACAGACGAAGAAGAAATGAATACTATTATCAATGAACTAAAGGATAACTTCCGCCGAGGTTCCATCTGCATCCAGCTCATCTACATCAATGTAGGTGTGTTCATCATCACCACCTTGGTAAGTGTCATTCTGCTATTGTTCAATATCAACATAACCAGTCTATTCCATTGGTTCGAACTACCGGCATGGCCCCAACGCTTCCTCATTCAGCCTTGGTCCATACTTACCTACATGTTCCTGCATAGTGGTGTGTGGCACATTCTGTTCAATATGTTGTGGCTCTATTGGTTTGGCACCCTTTTCTTGCAAACCTATTCGGCCAAACATTTACGCGGGTTATACCTCTTGGGAGGCATCTGTGGCGGATTGCTCTACATGCTTTCGTTCAACCTCTTCCCCTACTTCGAGCCCTACCGATACGCCTCGTTCATGTCGGGAGCTTCGGCATCCGTACTGGCCATTGTGGCTGCTACCGCCTACCGCCAACCCAACTACCCCATCCGTTTGTTGCTATTGGGCACCATTCGCTTGAAGTATTTGGCCTTGATAGTCATTGGTACCGACCTGCTCCTCATCACCTCGGCCAATAGCGGCGGACACATTGCCCACTTGGGTGGAGCCTTAGCCGGATTGTGGTTTGCCCATAGCTTGAGTAAGGGAACCGACATCACCTCTTGGCTGAACCGAACCATCGACTGGATAGTATCGCTATTCAGCTTCAAGCCCAAGAAACCCAAGATGAAGGCCACCTATGGAGGTAGCCACCAAGCCGATTACGACTATAACGCCCGCAAAAAGGCACAAAACGAAGAGGTGGATCGCATTCTGGACAAACTGAAGAAGTCTGGCTATGAAAACCTGACAAGCGAAGAGAAGAAAACCCTCTTCGATGCCAGCCGGAGATAAACCCAATTACCGAAGAAGATGAAATTTCTGATACGAACCCTTGCAATCATTCTGGCAGTCATCAACACCTTTTTTGCCCTGCTGATGCTAGCCACAGCCTATGCCGACCGCATCGACCCTTCCGTGCACCCCATCCTTTCGTGCATCGGCCTCACCTTCCCCATCGTGCTGGTGATAAACATCTGCTGCTACCTACTCATCCTCATCATGCAGCAATACAAACTGCTCTGGTTCCCCACCCTTGCATTCATCCTCTGCTTCGGACAGATTCGCGACACACTCCCCATCCACCTTTTTGCCGAAGATGCCCCACTGAACAGCAGCAAACTACTGTCGTACAACGTCATGGCCTTCAACGGATTGGAGAGCGATAAAGGTGGAGAGCGCGTATTGGATTACCTAAAATCGAGCGATGCCCACATCATCTGCTTGCAAGAGTATGCCGTGGGACTCTCTAAGAACCACATCACACAACGACAAGTGGATAAAGCCTTGAGCGATTACAAGTACCACCGCATCAACAAGATAGGCAAAGGCAAGAAGGGACATGCCAGCACCCTTGCCTGCTACTCCAAATACCCCATCCTTTCGGCCAAGCCCTTGAAGCTGGAGAGCCTCTACAATGGAGCAGTGGCCTACGAACTGAAGATAGACAACGATACCGTTTTGCTGATAAACTGCCACTTGGAATCGAACCGATTGACCTCGGCCGACAGGCAACTCTACGAAGAGATATTGGAAATGCCCGAAGGCGAAAAGCTGAAGAGCAATTCGAAAACCCTCTTGCGCAAACTGGCCTTGGCCGCCAACATCCGTGGCGCACAAGCCAAAGCCATTGCCCAAGTTATCCAGGAGAGCAAACACAAGAAGGTAATGGTGTGTGGCGACTTCAACGACACCTCCACCTCCTTCTCCCACCGCACCATTTCGCAAGGGCTGCAAGACGCTTTCACCGAAACAGGTACCGGCTTGGGAACCTCCTACCACCAACACTTTTTCTATTTCAAGATAGACCACATTCTTTGTAGCCCTGGCATCCAGCCCTACCAATGCGAGGTGGACAACGACATCAAAGAATCCGACCACTACCCCATCATGTGTCACTTCCGAATATTACAATAAAACAATAGATTACTATGTTTAAAAAAAGTTTAATCATCTTAGCAGCCAGTTGTATGATGTACTCTTGCGCTACACAAACAGAACAAAATCCGTTCTTATCCGAGTTTCAAACACCCTTTGGTGTACCTCCGTTCGACCAAATCAAGTTAGAGCATTACGAACCCGCCTTTATGCAAGGTATTGAGGAACAAAATGCCAACATCCAAGCCATTATCGACAATGCCGAAGCGCCAACCTTCGACAATGTGATTGTGGCATTAGACAACAGTTCGCCCATCCTCGACCGCTTAGGTGGTGTATTCTTCAACCTCACCGAAGCCGAAACAAACGAGCAACTGACCCAAATGGAGATGAAGTTTGCCCCTATGCTCTCGGAACATAGCGACAACATCTCGTTGAACCAACCCCTTTTCCAAAAGGTTAAGGCCGTTTACGACCAAAAAGAGACATTAGGCCTCACCACCGAACAACTTCGTTTGTTGGAGAATACCTATCAAGACTTCGTTCGCTCGGGTGCCAACCTCACCGAAGAGAAGCAAGCCCGCTTGCGCGAAGTGAACAAGCAACTCTCTACCCTTGGCATCAGCTTTAGCAACAATGTGCTGAACGAGAACAACACCTTCAAGCTCTTTGTAGAGAAGGAAGAAGAGCTCCAAGGCCTTCCCGAATGGTTCAAGAGCAGTGCAGCTGCCGAAGCCGAAGCAGCCGGCCAACCCGGCAAATGGCTCTTCACCCTGCATAGTGCCAGCTTCCTGCCCTTCATGCAATATGCCGCCAATCGCGACTTGCGCGAACAACTCTATAAAGGCTACACCAACAAGGGTAACAACAACGACCAAAACGACAATAAGCAAATCCTGGCCGACATCATCAAACTTCGCCTCGAAAAGGCCAACTTGATGGGTTACGATTGCTACTCAAACTTCGTGTTGGAACGCACCATGG
This sequence comes from Mediterranea massiliensis, assembly GCA_015060685.1. Lineage (GTDB taxonomy): Bacteria > Bacteroidota > Bacteroidia > Bacteroidales > Bacteroidaceae > Bacteroides > Bacteroides massiliensis_B. The sequence goes on from SUXZ01000009.1 coordinate 92,167, forward strand.
CCAAGAACTCGAAAGCCGTTATGGAGTTCCTACACAACCTCTGGAGCTATGCTTTGCCTAAAGCCGAAGCCGAAGCAGCCGACCTCCAAGCCATGATGGACAAGGAGGGTAAAGGCGAAAAATTGGAAGCATGGGATTGGTGGTATTATACCGACCTGCTTCGCAAGGAAAAATACAATTTGGAAGAGGAAGCCATCAAGCCCTACTTCAAGCTCGAAAACGTACGCGAAGGTGCCTTTGCCGTAGCCAACAAGCTCTATGGCATCACCCTCACCCCACTGAAGGATATCCCTGTCTATCATCCCGATGTAGAGGTGTTCGAAGTGAAAGATGCCGATGGCAGCCATCTGGGCATCTTCTACGTGGACTACTTCCCCCGTGCCGGCAAGCGAGGTGGCGCATGGATGAGCAACTACCGCGACCAACAAGGCAACATCCGCCCCTTGGTATGCAATGTAGCCAGCTTCACCAAGCCCGTGGGCGACACCCCCTCACTGCTCACCATCGACGAAGTGCAAACCCTGTTCCACGAGTTTGGTCACGCCCTTCACGGCCTGCTCACCAAGTGCAACTACAAAGGCATCTCGGGCACCAGTGTGGCACGCGACTTCGTAGAGCTCCCCTCACAAATCAACGAACACTGGGCCTTGGAACCCGAAGTGCTGAAGATGTATGCCAAGCACTACCAGACCGGTGAGGTGATTCCCGACGAACTGATTCAGAAGATATTGAACCAGAACACCTTCAACCAAGGCTTCATGACCACCGAGCTGTTGGCAGCCGCCATCCTCGACATGAACCTCCACAACCTCACCGAGATTGACCAACTGGATGTCATTGCCTTCGAAAAGGAGATGATGGACCAACTGAAACTGATTCCACAGATAGCTCCCCGCTACCGTGTCACCTACTTCAACCACATCATCGGAGGCTACTCGGCCGGCTATTACAGCTACCTTTGGGCCAACGTACTGGATAACGATGCCTTCGAAGCCTTCAAGGAAAAGGGCATTTTCGATGCCGAAACCGCCCGTCTTTTCCGCGAAAACGTGTTGGAAAAAGGCGATAGCGAAGACCCCATGACCTTGTACAAAAACTTCCGTGGAGCCGAGCCCCAATTAGAGCCAATGTTAAAAAATCGCGGTATGAAGTAAGAATCTTCAAAAAAATGCCTATATTTGCACCCTTGTATAAAATAAAAATTAATTAAAAAGTAATAATAATAAACTAAAATCAACATGCAAAACAAAGGATTTGTAAAGATTTTTGCAGCACTACTCACCTTGGTATGTTTGTTCTATCTTTCATTCTCTTTGGTTACTCGCCACTACAACAACAAGGCAAAAGAGTATGCTAAAGGAGATGCAGCATTGGAGCAAGCCTACCTTGATTCTCTTTCAAACGAGAAGGTGTACTTCGGCAACTGGACGCTGAAGGATTGCCGCGAAATGGAAATCGGTTTGGGTTTGGACTTGAAGGGCGGTATGAACGTCATCCTGGAAGTTTCTGTACCCGATGTCATCAAGCTTTTGGCTGACAACAAAACAGACGAAGTATTCAATCAAGCATTGCAAAACGCTTCTAAACAAGCATTAAGCAGTCAAGACGACGTTATCACCCTGTTTGTTAACGAGTACCACAAGTTGGCTCCCGAAAGCCGCTTGGCCGAACTGTTTGCTACCCAACAACTCAAGGACAAGGTTAACCAGAAGTCAACCGATGCCGAAGTAGAGAAAGTGTTGCGCGAAGAGGTGAAAGCCGCTATCGACAACTCGTTCAACGTACTTCGCACCCGTATCGACCGCTTTGGTGTGGTTCAACCCAACATCCAAAGTCTGGAAGACAAGATGGGCCGTATCATGGTGGAACTTCCTGGTGTAAAGGAACCCGAACGTGTAAGAAAATTACTGCAAGGTTCTGCCAACTTGGAGTTCTGGGAAACATACGCATCAAAGGAAATCGCTCCTTACTTGCAAGCAGCCGATAACGAACTTCGCGTGCTTTTGGCAGATAATACTTCTGCCGAAGAAGAAGTGGCCGAAGAGGCTGCACCTGCAGTTAGCACTGCCGACAGCTTGGCAGCTGCCTTGAAGGGCGAAACCGCCGAAACAGTCGACTTGGAACAAATCAAGAAGGAACACCCCTTGTTTGCTATCCTTCAAGTAGGTAGCAGCGACAGTCCTGTTGTAGGTTATGCCAACCACAAGGACACAGCCGAAGTAAACCGCTACTTGGCTATGCCCGAAATCAAGGCAAACCTTCCTAAAGACCTTCGTTTGATGTGGGGTGTATCGGCAGCCGAGTTTGACCCTACAGCCCAATACTTCGAACTCTATGCCATCAAGTCAACCGAACGCAACGGCAAGGCTCCGTTGGAGGGTGACGTAATGGTAGATGCCAAGGACGACTTCGACCAATGGGGTAAGCCAAGCGTAAGCATGACCATGAATACCGATGGTGCTCGTCGTTGGGCACAACTCACCAAGCAGAACATCAACCGTTGCATTGCCATCGTATTGGACGGTTATGTATATTCAGCACCAAACGTACAGAACGAAATCACCGGTGGTGTATCAAGCATCACAGGTAGCTTCACTCCCGAGCAAACCAAAGACTTGGCCAACGTGTTGAAGTCTGGTAAGATGCCGGCTCCTGCCCACATCGTACAGGAAGACATCGTAGGTCCTTCACTCGGTCAGGCCTCTATCGATGCCGGTGTCATGTCGTTCATCGTAGCCTTGATCGTATTGATGATCTACATGTGCGCTATGTACGGTCTTATCCCGGGTATGGTTGCCAACGGTGCCTTGATTCTGAACCTCTTCTTCACACTCGGTATCCTCACCTCGTTCCAGGCAGCCTTGACCATGTCGGGTATTGCCGGTATCGTATTGGCGTTGGGTATGGCTGTGGATGCCAACGTATTGATTTACGAACGCACCAAAGAAGAGTTGCGTGCAGGCAAGGGCGTTAAGAAGGCTTTGGCCGACGGTTACTCAAACGCCTTCTCAGCAATCTTCGACTCAAACTTGACATCAATCATCACCGGTATCATCCTGTTCAACTTCGGTACAGGTCCTATCCGTGGTTTTGCCACCACCTTGATTATCGGTATCTTGATTTCATTCTTCACTGCCGTATTCCTGACCCGTCTGGTTTACGAACACTTTATGAATAAGGACAAGTGGCAACACCTGACCTTCACTACCGGCATTTCGAAGAACCTGATGCAAAACGTACACTTCGACTTCATGGGCCGTTCAAAGACATGGCTCACAGCAGCAGTTGTTGCCGTTGTAGTTTGTGCAGGTTTCTTGGCTACTCGTGGTTTGAGCAAGAGCATCGACTTCACCGGTGGACGTAACTTCAAGGTACAATTCGAGAACGAAGTAGAGCCCGAACAAATCCGTGGTCTCATTGCCGATAAGTTTGGCGATGCCAACGTATCAGTCATTGCAGTCGGTACCGACGGTAAGACCGTTCGCATCAGCACCAACTACCGCATCCAGGAAGAGGGCAACAACGTAGATAGCGAAATCGAAGCATACCTCTACGAGGCATTGCAACCCGTATTGACACAAAACATCTCGTTGGAAACCTTCATCGACCGCGACAACTACACCGGTGGTAGTATCATCAGTTCGCAAAAGGTAGGTCCGAGCATTGCCGAAGACATCACTACCTCAGCCATCTGGTCGGTAGTATTGGCTTTGCTTGCCATCGGCTTGTACATCCTCATTCGTTTCCGCAACATCGCCTACTCTATCGGTTCAATCGTAGCGTTGGCATTCGACACCACCATCATTCTGGGTATGTACTCCATCTTCTGGGGCATCCTTCCATTCTCATTGGAAATCGACCAGACCTTCATCGGTGCCGTATTGACCGCTATCGGTTACTCTATCAACGATAAGGTGGTAATCTTCGACCGTGTACGCGAGTTCTTCGGACTCTATCCTAAGCGCGACAAGATGCAGTTGTTCAACGACTCATTGAACTCTACATTGGCTCGTACCATCAACACCTCAGTATCTACATTGATCGTATTGCTGTGTATCTTCATCCTCGGTGGTGATTCAATCCGCAGCTTTGCCTTCGCCATGATCCTCGGTGTGGTATTCGGTACCTTGTCATCACTCTTCATCGCTTCACCGATTGCCTACAGCATCATGAAGCGTACCAAGGAAAATGCGTAACACATTCGCTCCAACATAAATAAATGCCGGTAAGCCTTGCTTATCGGCATTTTTTATATACTTTTGCATCAAATATATAAGTATTATTCATTTATGATAAAGATTTTGGTGACAGGTGCAGCCGGCTTTATCGGCTCGTATGTATGCCATCGTCTGTTAGACAGAGGCGATGTAGTGATTGGACACGATAACATCAACGACTATTACGACCCCGAACTGAAGTATGGCCGGTTGAAGACCTTGGGTATCGAGAAGGAGGCCATTGCATGGAACCAATACACCGATAGCACCACCGAACAGAACTTCCGCTTCATCCGCATGAACCTGGAAGACAAAGAGGCTATGCAGCAGCTCTTTGCCGAACACACCTTCGATGTGGTGGTGAACTTGGGTGCACAGGCAGGTGTGCGCTACTCCATCACCAACCCACAAGCCTATATCGATAGTAACATACAAGGATTCCTGAACATCCTGGAAGGATGTCGCCACACCCAAGTGAAGCACCTGGTGTATGCCAGCTCCAGCAGCGTGTATGGCCTGAACGAGCACGTACCCTTCAGCGAGCACGACAGCATTGCCCATCCCGTGAGCCTCTATGCGGCCACCAAGAAGAGCAACGAGCTGATGGCCCACTGCTACAGCCAGCTCTACGGAATCCCCACCACCGGCCTCCGTTTCTTTACGGTATATGGTCCTTGGGGCCGTCCGGACATGTCGCCCTTCCTGTTTGCCGACGCCATCCTGCACGACCGTGCCATCAAGGTGTTCAACAACGGAGACATGTTGCGCGACTTCACCTATGTAGATGACATTGTAGAGGGTGTTATCCGTGTGATAGACAGCACCCCTGCCGGCAACAAGGAGTGGAACGGCCAACAGCCCGACCCAAGCACCTCGTCGGCTCCCTACAAGGTATATAACATCGGCAACTCGCAACCGGTGAAGCTGATGGACTTTATCCAAGCCATCGAGAACGCCATTGGTCGCGAAGCCAAGAAAAACTTCTTGCCGATGCAGCCGGGCGATGTGTATCAGACCAATGCCGATACCACTGCCCTGCAAAACGAGTTGGGCTTCAAGCCCGATACCCCTATCCAAGAGGGTGTAAACCGGACAATTGCATGGTTCAGAGAATTTTATAAATTATAACTATGAAGAATAAGTTTGTCGAGTTTTACGGTTCAGAGGCGGAATATCACATCTTTTCGCCCTATCGGGTGTGCCCGTTGGGTGCCCACGTAGACCACCAGCACGGTTTGGTAACCGGCTTTGCCTTCGACATGGGTGTTGACCTGCTGTTCAACCCCACCGAAGATGGCGAAGTGGAACTGAACAGCCTCACCTTCGAAGGGGCCATTCACTTCAATGTGAACAAGCCCACCCAGGTAAAAGAGGGCAACTGGGGCGACTATGCCCGTGGTGCCAAGTATGCCTTGCGCAAGCGTTTCGAGCTGACAAGAGGCATCAAAGGACTGATTAAAGGCTCCCTGCCCATTGGCGGACTTTCGTCGAGTGCAGCCGTACTGACCGCCTACGTCATGGCATTGGCCAAAGCCAACCACATCACCCTCTCCAAGATGGAGGTGATCAAGATTGCTTCGGAAGCCGAACGCGAGTACATCGGTTTGACAAACGGCATTCTGGACCAGTCGTGCATCGTGCTGGGCGAGAAGGATGCCTTGCTCTTCCTGGATACCGATACCGAACAGTATCGCGTCATCAAGCGCAACCCGCGCATGCCCGAGTTCGAACTGGCAATCATCTTCTCCGGCCTGACACGCTCGTTGGTAAGCAGCGACTACAACCTCCGCGTAAGCGAGTGCAAGACAGCCGCCTGGAACATGATGGCCTATACCGGCATGCCGCTCAAGCCGTTCGACAAGACCTACCTGCGCGACATTCCTCGCGAAACCTACGAACTGACCAAGGATAAGATGCCTCCCCGCTTTGCCCGTCGTGCCGAGCACTACTATAGTGAGTACAAACGTGTGCGCAAGGGCGTAACCGCTTGGGAGACCGGCAACCTGAAGCTCTTCGGCCAGCTCAGTTTCGAGAGTTGCGAAAGCTCCATCAAGAACTACGAATGTGGTAGCGAGGAGCTGATAGCCATCTATAACATCATGCGCCAGACCGAGGGCATCTATGGCGGTCGTTTCAGTGGTGCCGGCTTCAAGGGAGCCTGTATCGCCCTGGTCGATCCCGCCAAGAAGGAGGCCATCCGCCAGCAGATTACCGAAGAGTACCTGCGTATGTTCCCCGAATATACCGACTCCTTCGAAATCCACTTCTGCAAAACCGATAATGGAGCGAGATTTATAAAATAGTGTGGTAGTATGGTAGTGTGTTAGTGCTAACTCACTAAAACACCAACTCACTAACTCACTAACTCACTAAATCACTAAAACACTAATATGAAAAATATAGTAATCGCAGCCGGCTATGCAACAAGGTTGTATCCGCTGACCGAGAATTTTCCTAAACCCCTGCTGCAGATAGGCGAAAGCAGCATCCTGGGACGACTGATTGCCGACATCGACCAGATTGACGGCATCACCGAACACATCATTGTCTCTAACCATAAGTTCATCGGCCACTTCGAATCATGGGCCAAGGAGCAACAGACCAAGCACCCCATCCGCCTGATAGACGATGGAACAGAGACCAACGAAACCCGCTTGGGGGCCGTGCGCGACCTGCTGCTGGCCATCGAGCAAACAGAAGCCGACGAAGATTTGTTGGTCATTGCAGCCGACAACATCCTCGATTTCTCGTTCCGCGGCTTTGTAGAGTATGCCAAGCAGAAGGGCACCAGCATCATCATGTGCCACCACGAACCCGAACTGAAGAAGCTGCAACGCACGGGCGTTATCGAGGTGGACAGCAACATGAAGGTGCTGCAGATGCAGGAGAAACCCGAAGTGCCGGTCAGCAACTGGGCGGTACCACCCTTCTACATCTACCGCAAGGAAGACCTGCCGCTCATCAAGGATTGCATGAACCACGGTTGCGGCTTCGATGCACCGGGCAACCTGGCACACTACCTGTGCGAAATCACCCCCATGCACGCTTGGCCCATGCCGGGACATCGCTACGACATCGGTACATTAGAGAGTTACGAAGATATTAAGAAACAATTTGGATAAAAATAAATCATTATGAAAATTGCCATTGTAGGTACAGGCTATGTAGGATTGGTTACAGGTACTTGTTTCGCAGAAATGGGTGTGGATGTAACTTGCGTAGATGTACAAAAAGAGAAAATCGAGAACCTGAAGAATGGTATCATTCCCATCTATGAACCGGGATTGGAGAGTATGGTAAACCGCAACCGCGATGCCGGACGCTTGAACTTCACCACCGACCTCACCGAGGTGTTGGACGAGGTGGAGATTGTGTTCAGTGCCGTAGGTACCCCTCCCGACGAAGATGGTAGTGCCGACTTGAAATATGTCATCGAGGTGGCCCGCACCATTGGCCGTAACATGAACAAGTACGTGCTGGTAGTCACCAAGAGCACCGTGCCCGTAGGAACCGCCAAGAAGGTGAAGGCCGCTATCCAGGAAGAGTTGGATAAGCGCGGTGTGGAGATTCCGTTCGATGTGGCCAGCAACCCCGAATTCCTGAAAGAGGGAGCCGCCATCAAGGACTTCATGAGCCCCGACCGTGTGGTAGTGGGTGTAGAGAGCGAAAAGGCACAGAAGCTGATGACCAAGCTCTATCGTCCCTTCTTGCTGAACAACTTCCGCGTTATCTTTACCGACATTCCCAGTGCCGAGATGATTAAGTATGCCGCCAACTCCATGCTGGCCACCCGTATCAGCTTCATGAACGACATTGCCAACCTCTGCGAGCTCGTGGGTGCCGACGTCAACATGGTGCGCAAGGGTATTGGTAGCGACAGCCGCATCGGCAGCAAGTTCCTATATCCCGGTTGCGGATACGGTGGCAGTTGCTTCCCAAAGGATGTGAAAGCCCTTATCAAGACCGCCGAGAAGAATGGCTACACCATGCGCGTGTTGCGTGCCGTAGAAGAGGTGAACGAAGCCCAGAAGAGCATCCTGTTCGATAAGGTACAGAAACGCTTCGATGGCGACCTCCAAGGCAAGAAAGTGGCTATCTGGGGATTGGCCTTCAAGCCCGATACCGACGACATGCGCGAGGCTCCCTCCTTGGTACTCATCGAGAAACTCCTGGCAGCCGGTGCCTCAGTCAGCGTGTACGACCCCATCGCCATGGAAGAGTGCAAACGCCGGATCGGCGATGTAGTGACCTATGCCAAGGACATCTACGATGCCGCCCTCGATGCCGATGCCCTGATGGTAGTAACCGAATGGAAAGAGTTCCGCCTCCCCAGCTGGGCAGTGCTGAAGCGCACCATGAAGCAACCTATCCTTATCGATGGCCGCAACATCTACGACCGCCACGAACTGGCCGAACAAGGCTTCCAGTATAGCTGCATAGGAGTAAATTAAAAATTAAAAATTAAAAGTTAAAATAAATGCCGGTAGGTTTCCCTATCGGCATTTTATATCTGTAGGGACGCAATACATTGCGTCCGCCTTTTCATCCGCATGGCTTAATTTATAATCTTTAATTTTTAATTTTTAATTCTTAATTCTTAATTCTTAACTACTTAAGGTGAACTTTAAAATAAATTCCCACCGACGGATACTTACACTCCCGCAATTCCGCCACTACATTGATATAATCCTTCCAGCAAGCATACTTGGCACCAATGTTCAGGAACTTCGAGTCATACTCCGCCATCAGGTTCAGCTTGTTCACCGCCCTGTTCAGTGTCGATGTCTCCGGCAAGACAAACGTATAATCCACACCAAGGGCAGGGCCGTTTAGTTTATCCCGATTACGCTTGTTATAGACGTATGCCGCATGCACGCCCCACTTACCATGCCAGTCGATGTGCTTGGTGGCCGCAATGTAATAACGGTTAAAATAGCCGTTACCATCACCTTCCACACCCATATCCGTATAATCACCACCCGAACCGGTAGTAAAGTCATTTACACCCAACACAATCTGGGGCATCCACTCCTTCCACCATCCCTCTTTCCACACACGCAAGCGTCCATGGAACGAGCGGTCCTGGTTCGTATAGCCCGAATAGCCATAAGGTCCCAAGCCTAAAGCTTCAGCAGTAAACAAGTTACAGGTATAGCCTACCTCCAACCAAGGAAAGAAAGTAATGTTGATGTAATAGTTATAAGTATTATAATACCAACTACTGGGCATAGCATGGCTATTCAAAAAACTACCTCCAAACATAAAGGTCTTGTCCCGCTGCATCTCTGCCGTAGGCATGTGCAGCAAGCCCGTGGTGCCATACGTAAACTGCGCCTTGGCAGGAGCCGCCAATAGCAGCATCAGGCAAGCCATCCCAATGATTCTCTTCATGTAATTTTCCATAAATCAATTATTCCCCATCATTACAGTGCGCAAAAGTACTGATTTAAATCGACATACTCAGTATAGATATACAAAAAAATGCCGATAGGCACTTTCGTACCCATCAGCATTCCGGTAGTAGCTACCACACTAACTCACCAACACACTAACTCACTACCACACTAAACTACGCACACGCCGCAGCCCCCAATGCACCTGCAATCGCCGAGGCCACCGCAATAATAATCTTCAAAATCAGTTCAAACGTACCATTCTTCTTTTTTTGTTCTTCCATAATATTCGAGAATTAAAAATTAACTTCCTTCGGTCGTTCAAAACCTCTTTAGATTTTTAACAATCAAGGAATAGTAAAAATTAAGAATTAAAAACGTCTGACAAGACGAGAAGCACGAAGTGCAAATATCCGTGGGCTTAACCCGCGGCTACTTATATCCCGTCTTCCAGACGCCCCACCAGCCCCCCTACACCAAGGCCCTTTAGCCATGCGGATGGGTAAACACAAAGGCTCTCACGCCGCAGGGTTATTCGGCCTCACTGTAGGGGTGTTAAGCGGAACGGCTGCTTTTAGCGTTAAAAAGCGCAGGCTGTTTGAGCGAAGCGAGTTTTTGCGCTTTAGCTAAAAGTAGTTGTGGAGTAACCCCGGAAGTGCAGCCTTGATTCTTTTTGTTACCTTTTTCGTATCAAGACGAAAAAGTAAAAGTCAGATTAACCAAGAGGATCAAGCACATCATCATCATCCCCACCGGTAGAAGGACCCGAAGGATCGGTCGGCTCCTCATCATCCACTGAAGGAACGTTCGAGCCGGCTGCCCCAAGATCCACTACCGAGCTACCGCTCTTGATAGCCTTCAGCACAGCAGCCTGAGCAGCACGGCTGGCCACAAGGTTAAATTCCGCATCGGGGAGCAAGTTCTTGAACTCCTGGCCACAGTCCCACACCACATTCACGGCCGAGATATTTGCAGAAGAGAACTTATCGGCACTTTCGGCACCCTTCGACGATAGGCTCACCGAGAAATCGCCCAAGTCGCCCAGACGGATCTTGCGACCATCCAGCAGCATCTCGCGCATACAGTCCACCGCCAAGTAGAGAATCGCACTGATGTCCGCACGCGAATAGACGCAACCGTGGGTAGCGATGTGTCGGGCAAACTTCTCGATGGTCATCACATCCGAGTACTGGGCCACCGCAAACGCATGCTGCACCTCGCTCTTCACCAACGCCTCGTCGGCAGAATCAGGCGTTTCGCCCTTGGCCAGAGCCGCCTTGATACGAGCCTTGGCCTGATTGATTTCAAAAAGATTGGCATTTACGCCACGCATGGTAATCGAATAGTTAATCATAACAATAAAATTTTAAGGGTTAAAAAATCAGCCGCTACTTACGCTTCGGCTCATCGTAACTTACGACCGGCGCCTGACGTAACTTACGACCCCACAAAGATACTACTTATCCCACCTCCCACCTATAGTTGTCCCACCACCCCACACACAAAATCCCGGACAACTTAAATTACATTATTATACAACTGATAATCAATTCAATATACGCCAAATGCAAAATAAGGGGTCTTAGGACCCCTTATTTTGCATTTATCTTGTACATCGCTAATAATCAACAACTTAATATTGCAACAAATCTTTTCTTTGATTCTTAAACAAATAAGCCGAAATCCAATAGGCATAAATTGCCGAAGGTACAAATAGGAAATCTCCTGTAGCTTGTTGGTATTTAGCCATCTTAGTTTTAGTGGTCACGATTATCTTTCGAATATCATGATTGTTCTCCAAGAAACGATAAAGCGATTTAAGTTCCGTGGGATTGTCAGCAAAACGATCTGTCCACTTTATTTCTGCCAAAGAAAAAGCTTTTTGCGTAGCTTGATTCACCCAGACAATATCTACCTCTCCTTTCTCTCGCCCTTTTACCCAATTGGCATAGTAAAAATCACTCTTCCCTCCTTGTATCCATTGCGCAAAGATGGCAGTTTCTACCATACTGCCCATGAAATCATCTTCACTATCAATAGGTGAAAATAAAGCACATCGTAAAGATGGATTAGTTAAGTAAATCTTAAACGAAGTTACCCTTTTCATCTGTTTCGCATTTTGATCAATACGATTCACCACCTTGATAAGGAAAGCCGCCTCCAAATACTCCAGATACCTTTTCAATACATCTTTATTGATTCCCGATTTAGAGGAGAGGCTTTCGTATGAAAATTCATTGCCCGAACGAAAAGCAATATGTACAAACAACTTATTTAGTTCTTGTATATCCGTGATGCCATACAAACTGGGCAAATCGCGCAATAACACCTTATCGATGATGTCATTCTTAATATACAAGCCTGGATTAGAGCGTATCTTCTCCGAAAAAACCACTTCCGGATAGCCACCATAATTGATGTAATCAATAAAATGTTTATTCAATTCGTCCACATTGACAGTATCATACGGGACAAACGATGAGCTATCTACGATTATCGTATTTAGTTTTTGCAAATTAATGTATTCAAAGAAAGTAAGCGGGGGTAGCATAAAGTCTGTAAAGCGTCCGGCTCCACTCTCATTACTTTTCATTTTTAGTGCGGCAGCAGCCGACCCCGAAGCAACAAATTTTACATTTCGATAGGTATCCACCAATGACTTTAGGTGAACTTCCCAATTTTTCAAATATTGTATTTCATCAAAAAACACATAATACCCATCATTATTTTCAGTTTGTTTTAATGCATCTTTAGCATAATAAAACAAGTCTTCTAACGAATGGTTGTTATAAATAGGTGTATCAATAGAGATGTAGATAATTTTATGAGGATTCACGCCTTCTTCAATAAGTTTATTGATTGCATGAAAAATCATAACCGTTTTCCCCACTCGTCGTGGTCCCATCAATATAACAGCACGACGAATGGAACGATCTGTAATCAAAGGATAAAATTCATCCAAATACATTCTTTTAGGCATTGCTTTATAATCTTCAGCAATCGTCCCGGATAGCCACCACGGATTATCAATGGACATTCTCTTTATCATCTGCCCTTTCAGTTGTTCTTCAAATCTACTCATAATTGGCATTTTTACGACCGCAAACATAATAAAAAACCATTAAAATTACAAATTTACGCATAATAAACATGTATTTTCATGCTTATTATGCATGTTTTCACTAAAATAACAACATCACACCACCCACTAACACACTACCACACTAACTCACCAACACACTAACTCACCGTTACCCTGTTACCCCGTTACCACCCCCTCCCTGCAACTTGCATCCCAACTATAGAAGTAATAATTCCTTATATTATATATTTAAATAATAATTTATATATAAATGTTAAATTTTCACGACACAGCGAAAATAATGTCGCCTCGAAGTAACAGGTAACAAAGTAACATCTCTAATTGCAATCCAAAATAATTTTAAACAATTAGAGAATGAATACAATGAAAAACTTTCAGAAGGTTCGTATCGAGAACTTTCGGGTGGACGAGCTACGCCAAGCCGCCCAAGAAGGCAGGTTGTTCCTACAACTACCTGCCGTGTCAGAACAAGAAAAGCAGCAACAAGCCCGTGTCGAGATTTTGCGCTATGTGTCGCGCATCGACCATTGCGCCACTGCGTCCTACCGCAAACACATCCGCACACTTTGGGAGGAGATGCTGACCCATCCGGTCACCTCTCCTCTCTTTTTTCTCCACCGCTACCAGAGCTGCCGTGGCCAGCCCAACTACTACCGCGTAAACGCCATCGTCTTCTTCCTCCGCGAGTGTGGCGTGTACCAACCCACCTACAGCAACGCCGCCCTCCACCTCCTGATGGAGCAAGCCACCCGATGCCAAAACACCTACACCGGTTCCTCACGCTACTATCCCGAACACGAAATAGGGAAGGAGATTAAAAAGTTAGTTAGTGTGGTAGTGTTGTAGTGTTGTAGCAGTTAGTATTGTAGGGACACGGCGTGCCGTGTCCGCCGTAAACCGCAACGCAAACACGCCGCATGGTTAACGTACCCACTAACTCACTAACTAACTCACTAACTCACCAACACACTAACTCACCAACTCACTAACACACTAACTCACTAACACACCAACTCACCAACTCACTAACTCACTAACACACTACCACACTAAAAATAAACCCACCCCCTCCGTTTATCCACACGCCCTAACCGACCTTTGCACCGAAAACTTTAAAAAACAACTTTATGGAAAAACAAACCTTTCAATCCGTGCAACTTGTCTGCACCATGCAACAAGAAACAACCTTCAATGGCGACCGATGCTACAGAGGCATCCTGTCGAAAAAACAACACGAGTTCCGCTTCGAAGAAACCATGACGAGCAAACCCCGCCACCGCAACCCCAAGCTATTCGACGGAGAATACCTCTCGTTGGTACACAAGCAGAACGGCAAATACCAATGCCACCTGAAGACCATTGCAGTGTCCGACAGCTTCGACAGCCGCGAACTGGCCGGTAAGGTCTATGACGAATTGTTGAACGCCCTAAAAATTATCGACTGATGAGCACCCAACCAACCACCCCGTCGTCCGAGATGCCCCTCCTGCCCTTGCGCGACAAAGAGCTGCCACCCATCATCCGTGAGGTGGTGAGCAACGCCCCCACCCACCGCAAGCTGCCCGCCTTTGTGGCCTGCCTCAGTCCGCTCTGTGCCTTAGCCACCCGCATCCGCCTGCGCTACTACTACGACGGCAGCCGCCAAAGCGCCCTGTTGCTACAGGTCATCATCGAGGCACCCCAATCCGCCGGTAAGCAGTTTGCCGCCGACATCGAACGGCTCATCATGGAGACCACCCTCAAGGAGCGCGACCTGCGCCAACGCCGTGAGGAGCAGCTCTACCGCGAGAAGCGTCGTTCCCGCCGGGCCAACGACCGCCTGGAAGAGGAGCCCAAGACCACCATCCGTGTCATACCCCCCACCATCAGTAAGACCGTGTTGGTGCGCCGGGCCGACTTCTACGAACGCAACCTGGGCGATGTACTCTCCTTCTGGATGTTTGCCGAAGAGCTGGCACAGGTCACCGATGCCGGCAGCCAGTCCTACAGCAACCTGCGCACCATCATGCGCACGGCCTACGACCTCGGCAGCCGTTTCGGTATCGACTTCGCCTCCGACACCAGCTATTCCGCCATTGCCGACATCAACATCTGCAGCATGTTCTGCACCACCCCGGCAGCCCTGGACGACTACATGAACTCCAAAGCCATCGAAGGGGGCAACATCACCCGTACCATCCTCTGCCAGTTGGGCGATGAGTTGGGAGCCGACGGAGCCATCTTCAAGCCCTATAGCGAGGAGCAGAAGCAATGCATCGAGCAGACCCTGCAACGCATGATGCACGACACCTATGCCGACAACGGCATGCTGCAACCCGAACAGTTGCTCCACATGGAGTGGCTGGACAAGGACGTGCGCAAGTGGTGTGTAGAGAAAGGCCGGGAGGCCCTACTCTCCGGCTCCACCGCCATGGATGTCTTCCGCAAGCGAGCCTCCGTCTCCTCGTTCCGCATAGCCGCCCTTTGCTACTACCTCTATCGCATCGAGCACTGCCCCGAGGAGGTGGCACGCAAACACGCGCGCAAGCTCTACCTCTTCATGGCCGACTACATCCTCTCCACCCAGTTGAAACGATGGGGAAAGGCCTTCGAGAAGTTGCTGGCCAAACGCACCGGTGAGGGTCTGTCACCCACGGGCCAACCCCGACTGATAGACCGCATCACCGACGAGTTTACGCGCGACCAGCTCAACCTGCTCCTGAAAGAGCAAGAGCTCGCCACCCCCGTCCGCGTGCTGCTATCCAAGTGGAAAGCCAAAGGATGGATCGAGATGACATCCCCCAACCATTACCGTAAAATTACCGACCATGTTTAGTAAAGAAACCATCCAACGCCTCAACGGCATCAACATCGAGCAAGTGGCAGAAGCCCTGAAGATGCAAGTCAGCCACCACAAAGCGCTCTGCCCCTTCCATACAGACAGTCGTCCATCGCTCACCTTCCACCTGGGCACCAACCGCTACCGTTGTTTCGTGTGTGGTGCCCATGGTGGCACCATCGACCTGGTGATGAACACCCAGCAGTGGCCCTTCCTGCAAGCCTGCCAATGGCTGCAGAAAGGCCTAAAAAGCGAGCTGCTTACCACACAGTCCAAGCGCCAGCCGGCACCCACCAAACCCGATATCGACCTGCCCCACTTGGAGAAGCTTGTCCGCTACCCCCTGCTCTGTGCAGCCGCCAAGCAGTTCCTCTTCCACGAGCGCAAAATCCATCCGCAGGTAGTGCAAGCCTTAGGCATCAGCAGCATCGCCACCGACATGCCCATGAGCCACGACTGCCGCAAGGGGATGGTTCCGTGGCCCGGCCCTGCTCATCCCCTACCGCGACATCCACGGCAAGCTAATCAGTGTGCAAGCCCGTTACTTAGGACCCTCACCGAACGCCACGAATCATCCCCCTTTAAGGGGGAACGAGGGGGTCCCCCGGTTCCAGTTCCCCAAGGGTAGCCGGTGTCACATCTTCAACCTCCCCATACTGAAGCAGCTCCAACCGGGCGAACCCCTCTTCATCACCGAGGGCGTCACCGACTGCATGGCCCTGATGAGTGCCGGCTACAAAGCCATCGCCATCCCCAGTGCCACCCTGCTCAAAGAAGAAGACCTCAAACCCCTCATCCCTCACTTTAAGGGAGGGGATGGGGGAGGGTCCCTCCACATGTTCCCCGACCAGGACGAGCCCGGCGAGCACCTCTTCCTCCAGCTCCGCCAGCTCTTCCCCACCCTTGTCCGCCACCAACTCCCTCCCGGCATCAAGGACGTAGGAGAGTTATGGAAATTAAAAGTTAAAAATTAATAATTAAAAATTATAATTATGAGTATTGTATCCACATCCCGTAGGGACGCAACGCATTGCACTGCTGTCCCAAAGAATATGTTAATATCATTTTTTATTATTTGTATTTCAGTATTTTACGGCAATATGTTTATACGGAGGATTTTGAAATGAATGTATTGTGCTAATTTCGCACAAACTT
>SUXZ01000025.1 GCA_015060685.1 Mediterranea massiliensis
CTCACAAAATTGGAGAAGGAATACGAGGTAATTACCAAGAATCAACCTATCTTCGAGAAGAGTTCTACAAAGAATGTTCGCTATACGATTGAGGACAACTTTTTCACCTTCTGGTTCCGCTTCATATATAAGTACAACTATATGCTTGAAATTGAGAACTTCGACGCTGTAAAGACTATCATCAATCGCGACTATGAGACTTTCAGCGGCAAGATGCTCGAACGATATTTCAAGCGTGTGCTTATGGAGAGTAAAGCATACACACGCATCGGCAGTTGGTGGGATCGAAAGGGCGAGAATGAGATTGATATTGTTGCCGAGAACGAATTGAACGACGAAGCAGTATTCATTGAGGTAAAGAGAAAAGAGGATAACTTCGATGCTGATGCTCTTAATGAGAAAGTTGATGTCTTTACTCGTGCCACAGGCAAGTTTAAGGACTATGCCGTATCGCAAAAAGGCTTGTCGATGATCGATATGTAACGAATGTCATCGGGGAACAATATTCTAAAATATGCACAAAATTATGGCTCTGATTCCAGCTGTGGTTTCAGAGCCGTTTTTGTAGCTTTAGTTTTGATATTCAAGAAATTACACTTACTTTTACATTCCAAAATGAAGGTACAAGGCGAAAAGTGCGTTAAAAATCACTAACTCACACATTCTCAACGACTTGCCAAACGAGTGATTATACCTTTTAGAGTGATAAATATCTGATTGATAATCATCTACACTTTCTGCATCGAAAAGTTCTTTGCAATGGTGTGTGACGACCGCTTGCTTTTCAAACCAATAGGCAAGAAAAAAATAAGTGACTCAGCTCCATCATCATTTCATCACCGATATATTTAAACAACAAAGAATCATCATTTTCCCCCCCTACTCCTTCTTCAAATAATAAATCGGTTGGTTGCGCATTCCGTGATTCTTTAAGACACCGGCTTTGCAGAGGCGGTTCAAGTGGCGTTTGGCGGTGGAGGTGGTGAGCGAACAGAGTGTTTCTAAATCGCGACGTTGTATATAGCCATGCTTTTGTATGTAAAGGCGTACTCTTTGCTCTATCTCGTCATCGGTCAGGCGCTTTGCCATCGGGTCGTTCAGCTTGATGCAATGAATCTGAATACCACCCATGCGACGAAGAAAGGCTTTGTCGGGACGGAAATGAATACTCTTCAGTTTCACCTTCAGGTGTTTACTTTTCGTTGCAGAAGTAACCCTTTCCGTGGTGCCTAAAACTGGCGTAAAGTAGCCGATACCATCAAGGTGTACCGAACTGCCATTGCCCATTTCCTGACTGACATAATGCGACAAGGCCGACAATACGGCATCTACATCGCCTTCGGTCAGCGAGGATGCTTCTTGAATGTAACGGCGCATCTCTGCCGTAGTGGTTGAACCATTGTAATGAATACGTGGATGAAGGGTTATTTCATCCTCTTGTTGTTTTGATGTTTTTGGATTCTGATACCAATCGTAGTTTATTGCCATAACGTATAATGTTTTTATAGTACTATCTATGATGTTTCCTATCTCTATGTAGGTTTGTTCATACGGCTCACGTCCGTGAGCGGTTTGGCTCACGGATGTGAGCGATTTGGTTCACGAACGTGAGCCGTTCAGACCACGGTCGTGAGCCGTGCAAACAAACCATGACAAAGATAGCATCATCTTAGGATAAATGCAAGTAAAGAGTAGGAAAAGAATAAAAAAAACCTCTTGCATGTTTCGTGCAAGAGGCTTTATCTACTTTAATAAATCATTCAAATACTGTTATAAATCCCCTCCCAGTTACGAATTCGTGTCGGAACATTCTTTGTTGCAAAATAACTAAGATACTCAGCTTTAGTCATCAAGGATTCATAACTACCCTTTCCCGCCTTGCCTATATGCCACAAAAAGTAGTCCAACAAATCATATTTCAACTTACCGGAAGTTTTCCATAAAGTAGGATTGTTTGCTTCCAACACATCAATCACTCGCTTCAATCCATCTATATATACATCAATATTCGCATTTGACTGAGTGATATTTTGACTTGTAGCAAGAGGTTTAATACCCAATTTTCTTTGTAATCGATGCAACAATCCACATACAATACTATCGTAGATAGGAAATCCCCATTCATCTATAGGACAAACAAGTGAAACAAAATAGAAGTATTTTGAAAGCAAGGAAGGAGCCTTAGCATTTTTTACACCATCTGTATAACCGAAAAGAAAAGGGAACAGCCTTTTTACATCGGGATGTAAAGGTCGAGTAGCATTCAATTTACTACTCAGTTCACCAAGAGTATGCCTTCCATTAGCCCCTTTACATAAATCGTATATTCCATCCGCTATTTCCTCTAATCCGAAACGGCGCATCCGATACACATTGGTGGAATAGAACATGTCTATCAATGCCAATTGACGATATATATCTTCTTTCGTTATTTCGTTGGCACAATGATGCTCTTTACAAACAAATACTCCTATTATAGAATTCTTGTTTATATCATAACTAGTCATCACCATACTGTCACAAAACATATCAGCAATATATCCATTGATTTCCGTAGCAAAATCGTTTTTCATACTTCGTTGATTTTATAGATTAGCATTCTATTGCATTTATTTCTCTTCATAATCTACTACTGTCCATCCGGATGGAATACCACTTGAACCTGTTGGCAAAGTTGTCATTTCTGCAGCTTTGGTAAAAGTGCCTGTGGAAGATACACTAGCCAGCCATTGGGTTAAACAATCAGATGCACTAATATCTGTAGCCAACATGGTAACAGAATTAAGCTTGGTGCACGCCCTAAACATATTACTATAACAACCATCAACTAAAATAGTGGCATGAAGAACTGGAGCCGAAGTCAAACTTTCACACCATGAAAACATACCTCCTCTCGTAGAATCATAATACCCTAATCCATAACAACCTTCAGCCAAAGTTGTTGCAGGAAGTTCAGGAGGAGAAGATAAACTTGTACAATGGGTAAACATTCCCGCATAACAATACTCAGCTAGAGTAGTCGAAGGAAGTTTTGGAGCATTTATTAAATTGGAACAACAGGCAAACATGCAATAATAGCAACGATAAGCCATTATTTTGGCAGGAAGGTCTGGTGCAGAGATTAAACTAGTACAACCCTGGAACATATGAGAATAACAACTTTTTGCCAAGGTAGTAGCAGGAAGGGAGGGAGCTGAAGTCAAACTTGTACAACCTTGGAACATATCAGCATAGCAATACTCTGCCAATTCAGTAGCAGGAAGGGAGGGAGCTGAAGTCAAACTTGTACAACCTGAAAACATAGAAATATAACATCTAGAAGCTAATAATTTAGCAGGAAGAGCGGGAGCTTCGGTCAAACTTGTACAACCTGAAAACATAGAACAATAACATCCAGAAGCTAATAATTTAGCAGGAAGAGCGGGAGCTTCGGTCAAACTTGTACAACCTGAAAACATATAATTATAACAATAATCGGCCAATATAGTCGCTGGAAGAGCGGGAGCTTCAGTCAGACTTGTACAACCTGAAAACATATTACTATAACAATTATCTGCCAAAGTAGTTGCTGGGAGAGCGGGAGCTTCGGTCAAACTTGTACAACCTGAAAACATAGAAGAATAACATCCAGAAGCTAATAATTTAGCAGGAAGATCTGGAGCTTCGCTCAGACTTGTACAACCTGAAAACATATTACAATAACAATTATCTGCCAAAGTAGTTGCTGGGAGAGCGGGAGCTGAGGTCAGACTTGTACAACCATCGAACATATAAGAATAACAACGACTTGTCAGAGTAGTTGCTGGAAGAGCGGGAACTGAGACCAAACTCGTACAATATGAAAACATAGAGACATAACATCTTTCAGGCAAAGTGATAGCTGGAAGATCTGGAGCTACGGTCAAACTACTACATCCTGAAAACATAGCATAATAACATTCATCAGCCAAAGTAGTTGCTGGAAGAGCGGGAGCTGAGATCAACTGAGAGCCCCCATTAAATAAATGGTGGAATGTTGCATTTCCTGTGTACACAGTTTTATATTCTTCATAATCAATTAATGTGCGAATATCTCCCGTACAAGCAACAGGAGTCACGTTTCCAAAAATTATACCTGCACCATTGGTACCATAATCATTGTTACCACGCAACCTCAAATTCCCATTACTACCACCAAAAGCTACAGGTGTAGTACCCAATATAGTCCATTCACCACCATTAACTGAATATTCCAAATTATCTACAGCCATACCCATCGTTAGTGTTTGCGGTGCATCAGCAGTGAAAGTAACATAAGGAATCGTTGGTGCTACTCCCTCTTCAAACTCAGCTTTAATCCAACGGGAATAATTAGCCTTAAAGTTACGATAATCATGGGCAATGACTGCGGTCTTTTTATAAAGATTATCATCACTATCCTTCAATATAACATCCAATGTCTTACCCGTAAGGTCTATCGGAAGAACTGCCATATATGCTGTTATAACTTCACCAGATTTTGTTGTTACATTCTCCAAATCCAATGTTACACTGTTTGATGTTGCTGTTGGAGTTAAAACATAAGTCGAAGAAGACAAATCAAGGGAAGCTTTTGTTGTAAACGCAGCATTGGATTCCAAGGTTATTGACTTCCAAGTAGCTGCAACAGGTGCCGTTAAATCCATACGGATAAAACAGACTTGACGCTTAAAGTCAAAGGTAATCTTACCTGAAGCTGGAGTATTTCCGTTTGCTATCTGCAAATCATATCTACCCAAATGAGAAGAATTACCATTGCCAACCTGTTTCTGACCAAGCATGGAAACTGGAAGATTGTCTGTCTTCTTATAATAATATGAACGATTGAAGGGGGTGTATGCCTTATAAGACGATGAAGTCTTTAATGCCCATCCACCACCATTGAAAACACAGGTAGTTGTTCCGACACCTTCTACAATAGGGAAAGATAACTGATCACCTTCTGTCGGGTAAATACCAATCGTATCTTGGTCTGCCCATACTAATTTAATCGTATTATTATTGAAATCACCCATCGTTACTGCTGTTCGGGATGATCCACCTTCATATTGAAGTTCATCAATAACTGCCGAAATTTCTGTTATCTCTGCATCGCTATTCAAACCAAGCTCTTCTGAAACACAATCCTCAGAAGAGCAAGCTCCCATACTTAACATAAGTATGAGAGCCAATAAATTACTCCAGTATTTCATAATCTATTCATAAATTATGCGCCTGTACCCGGAGTTTCTGTACCACCAAAACCATCACCACTTCCTTCAAAACCTTTCTCTACTTCAACCTCTACGATTTCAACTTCAGGAGCTTGATAGTTCTTCACTTCTTCTGAGAATACTAGTTCTTTCATACGTTTATAAATTTAAAGTACGATGGGACTTCGCATCGAAAGGTTTAAAGAAAATCATGAAGGCATATAGATAAAAAACGTGAAGCCCACTCATTGCCCGCTTCACGATTTCAAGGCGTCCTGGAAGTTGCCCATTGCAGTCGAAACGAGCAACTTCGAACTTCACGCCGATATGAAAATATAACCAAGCCTACAAAGCAAACGCACGGTGCAAATACACCATGAACTGCTTTGTAAAACATAGGCTGTCTATAAACATACCCAACGTGCGTCTTCCGTTGCCTTGTTCTTGACTACAATTTAAAGTTTTCCAGGACTTCGAAATCGTCAAAACAATAGCGCATGAATACGCATTTATCCATATGTCTGTCCCCACCACCCACACTCTAATCTAAAGTATCGGCGTAAAGACATGACAAAGATAGGTAATATTTATGATAATTTGGAATTTTACATAAAAAAAAGCCTCTTGCATGTTTCGTGCAAGAGGCTAATACACTTATCTTAAGTAAAAGACTTACGCTAATCGCGGCGTCCCATGAATATCATGATGTAATACACCAATGTAGCCAACGAGCCAAGAGCAGCCACTACATAGGTATAGGCAGCCGAGCGAAGGGCATCTTCGGCCTTGTCGTGATTATAGGCATTGGTAATGCCCGATGCATTGAGCCACACCAACGCACGCTTGCTGGCATTGATTTCTACCGGCAAGGTGATGAAGCTGAACAACGTGGTGGTGGCAAACAGGATAATGCCCGCCAACAAGAGTTGTGGGAATGACTCCAACAACAAGATACCGGCCAACAACACCCACGACATGATGTTTGAGGCAAATTGCACTACCGGCACCAACTTGCTTCGCATGGTAAGCGGAGCATATGCACGGGCATGTTGCACCGCGTGTCCGCACTCGTGAGCAGCAACGGCGGCGGCCATGATACTGTTGCTGGCATATACGCCATCGCTCAAATTAACGGTTTTGTTGGCCGGGTTGTAGTGGTCGGTCAACTGGCCGGGAGTATGCGTCACCGTTACATCATAAATACCATTGTCTTGTAGCATCTTTCTTGCCACATCGGCACCGGTCATGCCGTTGCCTGTGGGTATCTTGGAATACTTCTTGAACTTGTTTTGCAAATTCATCTGCACCAGCCAACTTACCAATGCTACACCAATAAAGATAATCCATTGTGTTCCTATTACCATAATCTTTCCTTTTTAAAATTCAACATGAATATTTAGTTTGTCTATTAGTTCTTCTAACAAATTCCATGCCAAAAATAAAGGGAAACCATGAAATGTCATAGTTTCCCTTCATTTTTAATATTATTTAAGACTTTAGTCTTGATAACGCTCGATTGTTTGTGCGCGGTCTGGTCCTACTGACACAATAGCGATGGGCACACCAAGTTGTTCTTCCAAGAATGACAAGTAAGCGTTGAATTCTTCGGGGAATTCATTCTCGCTTTGCATCTTGGTCATGTCAGTTTGCCAACCTGGCAACTCAACATAGACAGGTTCTACACCTTCTGAAATGTCGAATGGGAAGTAGTCTATCTCTTCGCCGTTCATCTTGTATGCCACACAAGCCTTGATGGTTTCGAAAGTATCGAGCACGTCGCTCTTCATCATGATGAGTTTGGTAACGCCGTTAATCATTACCGAGTACTTCAGAGCAACCAAGTCAATCCAACCGCAACGACGCTTACGTCCGGTTACCGAACCGAACTCATGACCCAATTCACAAATCTTATCCCCTACTTCGTCGAACAATTCGCTGGGGAATGGGCCGGCACCTACACGCGTACAATAAGCCTTGAAGATACCATATACATCGCCAATCTTGTTAGGAGCAATACCCAAACCGGTACATGCACCGGCACATACGGTATTCGATGAAGTAACGAAAGGATATGAACCGAAATCAATATCGAGCATTGTACCTTGCGCACCTTCGCACAACACCGATTTGCCTTCGCGGAGATAGCCATTCACTTCGTGCTCGCTATCCACCAAGGGGAACTCCTTCAGGTATTCGATACCTGCCATCCACTCTTTTTCCAGTTCGGTAATGTCGTATTCGAAGTTCAAACTCTTCAAGATTTGTTCGTGACGAGCCTTGGCTGCTGCATACTTCTTCTCGAAGTCGCACAAAATGTCGCCCACGCGCAAACCATTACGGCTTACCTTGTCTGTATATGTAGGACCAATACCCTTACCGGTAGTACCTACCTTGGCATCACCTTTAGCCGCTTCGTATGCCGCATCGAGGATGCGATGAGTAGGCATAATCAAGTGTGCCTTCTTAGAAATATGCAAACGGTTCTTCAACGGATGGCCTGAAGCCTCCAATGCTGTAGCCTCTGCCTTGAACAAAGCAGGATCCAACACCACACCATTACCGATAATGTTCACTTTGTTTCCTTGGAAAATGCCGGAAGGGATAGAACGAAGCACATACTTCTTGTTCTGGAACTCCAATGTATGACCGGCATTTGGACCACCTTGGAATCGGGCAACCACGTCGTACTTGGGTGTTAACACGTCAACGACCTTACCCTTACCTTCGTCGCCCCATTGCAATCCTAAAAGAATGTCTACTTTCATTTGTCTTTTTTATTTGTATTAATTTTCTTCAACTTACGTTTGTTCGCTCTGTCGCACTTGCTACACCAACCATACAGGTAAAGGGTGTAGTGAGAGAGGTTAAAGCGAGAGAGCTTGGTGTTCTCGATAGCCTGTTGCAACTCTTCGTGGAAGATTTCGGTCACCGCACCGCATTGCGTACAAATCTGGTGGTGGTGAGTGGTGTTGTTGTAGCACTTCTCGTACTGAGAGGAGTTGCCAAACTTATGCTTTACAACCAAATGGGCATTAATCAGCAGAATCAGTGTGTTGTAAAGCGTAGCTCTACTAACACGGAACTTCTCTTCTTCTGCCATCACCGTATAGAGCTTGTCGATGTCGAAATGGCCCGAAATGGAATAGATAGTATCGAGTATAGCATAACGCTCAGGGGTCTTTCGATGCCCATGAACCGTCAGATACTCGGTGAATATCTTCTTAACCGTTTCTTTCACATTTTGATTTTTCATCGCGCACACTATCTTAACAGCCTACAAAGTTAGGTTGTTTTTTGTAGATTACAAGCAAGATTCAAAGTTTTTTATTAGAATCGTCCTTTCATTCATCTACAAGCAATGCTACATAGGTGTAAAGCAATCGCTCTGATTCGGAAGATGAATCCTTATACCCCTCTACCGAGCGACATAAACGGTAGGCATTATCCTGGCTCTGCTCCATGTAGCAACGCAAGGCTACCGACACGGCATTGCGCAAATGGTAATCGCCCGAAAGGAATGATGAGATGGCCTGGTCGATGAACTCGTTGGCTACGCGGTCGCTCATATCTCCCTTCACTTGCAACAATCGGGCAATGGTCAGATAACCGCACACTTGTGCATACGGACGTTCTTCGGCTATCAGACGCATGGCAAATGCCGGAGCATTGGACAACTTGCGCAGGAGGTTCATGCAAAGATACTCGGCTATCTCGATGGTTGGGATAGCATCTATCCAGATGTCGGCTATCTCGGGCAAGAAGCTTTCTGCCGGTTGTAGCATCGTAGCCAGAATCTTACATTCGCGGATATTCTCCTTCCACAATGCTTGTGCCAACGCATGATTTTGCTCATACCGCGCAGCAATCTCCTTGATTCGCGGCAGCTCTACTCCAAAATTCAGCTTATAGTTCAGCCCCTTCTCGCGCATGCTTTGCGATGCCACGCCGTTCATCGAAAGGCGGAGCTGGGTTTTAATCTCTTTTAATTGCTCGTGCAAGTCCATAGAAAAAAAAGAATAACGAGGTGGGATTCCACCTCGTTATTTATCTGTTTTTAGTTTATATAAGGTAGTGCCGAATAATCGCGGCTATAACGCAACATCTGTTCCGCATAGCCTTCGTTATAGGTAACCTTAACATCTGTTATCTCACCGTTTTCGTCCATAACCGCTTCGTACACAGGGTTAACAAATCCCTTATAAGGAGCCAGGTTCAACTTCTTGTAGCGTTCCAACACTTCGGCATGAAGTTCCGGATCTACCTTCACCGCATAAGTTTCTACGATGTTTCGGGCTGCTTCCAAGTCGCCGGTCGACTTGATGCGTTGGATCTCAGAAAGGAGTTGACCAAACAATGAACGCAACTTTTCGTAATCGTTGACCTTCACGTAGGTCTTACCCTCTTTCTTCACCAATTCCACAACGTTGTCGGCCTGGCCTTGTTCGTACACCCAACGGGCAATGAGCTGGCGGTTGCGCATGTGTGCTTCTTCGATGTTGTTGCCCAACTCGATGCGTACAAGTTGAGTCATCAATCCATTCATCAGGTAAGAATAGTATTCTGCCTTATAGGCTTCGGCATCGGGAGTCAAGCCCAATTCCACCAATTTCGGATCGGCCACATAGTAAAGACCAAACAAGTCGGCACGAGCCTCTTCGATGGTCGAGCCATAGGCCTTCAATGCATCGGGATCTACACCCGGCAACAGTTTGCCCGAGCCGTGGCCCAAACATTCGTGAAGGTCAGTATGCAAGTTTCCGGTAAGGTCGCCATACTTGTTCATCAAAGCCAACTCTACATCACTATAGGCATACTCTTCGCTGAAACCATTTCCATGGGCAGCCTTGTTGTATGCATCGGTTATGTTTCCAATAGTTACCGATTTGGATCCGTGCATGCTACGAATCCAATTGGCATTCGGCAGGTTGATACCGATAGCGGTTGCGGGATAAAGGTCACCTGCCAAGATTGCAGCGGTAATTACCTTAGCAGTAACGCCCTTTACGGTTTCCTTCTTGAATTGCTTGTCCACCGGAGAATTGTCCTCGAACCATTGTGCGTTGCTACTGATGAGTTCGGTGCGGCGGGTAGCTTCCAAATCCTTGAAGTTTACCAACGATTCCCAGCTGGCCTTCATACCCAACGGATCGCCGTAGCTTTCGGTAAAGCCATTCACGAAGTCGATTCTTGAATTCAAATCCTTTACCCAAAGGATAGCATATTCATCGAATGTCTTCAAATCACCGGTTTGGTAGTATTCTATCAGCTTGGCAATTACAGCTTTCTGTTCGGGTGTTTCGGCCACTCCTTCGGCCTTTTGCAACCAATAGACAATCTTTTCCAAGGCTTCGCCATAAAGGCCGCCAACCTTCCATACCAACTCTTTTACCACACCGTTTTCCTTTACCAAACGGCTATTCAATCCGAATGAAACCGGTGTTTCATCCTTAGGATCTTTCATAGCAGCATAGAAATCTTCTGCCTCTTGTTGCGTTACGCCATCGTAATAGTTGCAAGCCGAAGTCATCACCAAGTCTTCGCCATCGGCTTGATTCACACGCTTGGCCATAACCTCGGGATTGAAGATTATGGGAAATACTTCGTCGCAGAATTGCTCCAAAGTCTGACCTTCGGCCAAAGGCAACTTACTTGCTTCAACCTTAGCCAATGCCTGACGCAAGAAATCTTCCGAGAAGCCCGGAACAAATTTCTCTGAACCGTAATGATGATGGATGCCATTAGAGAACCATACACGTTTCAGATAGACTTCGAATGCCTTGTAGTCGTCGCTGTTCTTGTCGCCATCGTAAGAAAGATAGATCGACTCGAGCATCTGGCGAATGCGAAGGTTGTACTTACCATTCTGATCGAACAGAATGTCGCGGCCATAAAGGGCTGCTTCGGTCAGGTAATAAACCAACTTCTTTTGATTCAAAGAGAGTTCCTCGAAGCCAGGAACATGATAACGCAATAATTGTAAATCGGCAAATTGTTCCACTGTGTAATCTATTAGTTCTCCATCATTTGTTGTTTTCTTAGCACTATCACATGCAGATAAGGCTATTGCTACAACCAGCAAAGTAAAATATTTCTTCATCGCAATAATTTATAAAGGCACGCTTCTACGAATCGTAACCCGTAAAAGAGTGCCTTAAGTATTTTCGTATTAAATCTATCCTATGATTTACTTAGCCTTACGGGCTGTGTGTTTCTTACGGTATCCGTTAGGAGTTTCACCCATAATTCTGTAGAATGCAGCATAGAATGATTGGCGGTTAGCGAAACCTACCATCGAACTGATGTCTTCGATGTTCTTGGAAGCATAACGCTTGTCAACCAACAAGTGCAAAGATTCGCGAATGCGATACTCATTCAACAAGCATGAATAGTTCATTCCGAAACGAGAATTGATAACAGCCGACAAATAACGGGTATTTGTTTCCAACTCTTTCGCCAACATCTTAGCCGAATAATCCGGGTCACGATACTTCTTCTGAACAACAACGATGTTCATGATTTTGTCGTACAACTCATCGGCCAATTCAGGGCGAATCAAAGAACGATAAGCAGCGTTCTTTTCTTTCTTTTCGCGCAAGTTATAAGGAAGCTTTGTTCCCTTTTCAGACGCTTTGTTTTCAATATCACTCATAGACTATATATGTTAGGGGATTATTTTAGCATTATTTATTAAAATAATTACCGAACAAATGTCTGACTTTTTTTTCTGAATTACAACTTTTCCATCATTTTTTTTACAAAAATAGGATAAATAGTGCATTTTTATCTACATTTACATAACTTCATGCAGATAATCGGCAAAATAATTGTTAAAAAAGAGCGGATAAAACCCAACAAAAACAGATGTGAAGATAGCTTTCGGGCCACATTTATTTGCATTGACGAATCAATTCGCGCATGTCGGACATGGGTATTCCCAGCTTTACGCAACGTTCGAAATCATCCTTGGCCAGGTCGCCTCGTTTCAAGGCAAGATAGATTTGTCCACGCAGCAAATAGGCATCCGACAAGTTCGGCTCTATCGAAATGGCTTGCTCAACATCAAGTAATGCCTGCTGAGTGTGATTCAAATCGTTTTCGATGCCAGCACGGGCAACATAAAGCATGGCAAGTTGCCGATTTCCCATGTTGTTCTCATCGGTTGCCTGCACAATCATTCCGGTCAGTATGACGTGGGCTTCGTCGAAACGGCCGGTCTTTTGCAGAAGCGTAGAAAGACCCAACTTGGCATTAAAGTTTTGAGGATTGTTCCGCAACAGCCTATCGTAATCGGCCTTTGCCTCGTTGAACTTACGTTGTTGTACCAAGATATATGCCCGCATCAATAATGCTTCTTCGTTATCCGGATTTTGTAAAAGCACATGTGAATAGTCTTCTTTGGCAAGCTCCATCTTTCCCAGTTCCATGTATAATGCAGCCCGATTGAGTAATATCGGCACTGAGTTGGGCAAAATGTTCAAAGCATTTGTATATGAGTCCAACGCTTGCTCATAAAGCTGACGCTTGCGTTGAACGGTACCCATGTTAGATAATACCATGGCGTTTGCCGGATTATCCGGATCTATCTGCAAAGCCTGGAGCAGATAGTCTTGAGCAGCATCGAGACTATCTGCCTCGATGGCATGAAATGATTTGTCAACAAGTTCATCGTAGGTTTGCGCCCATGCATTGGATACACAGGCACAAACAAAGATGATATATATAAGCAGTTTTTTCATACCCTTACAACACGGAAGGATTAGTTTTGTTCAATATATTCCACGAGCCATTCGCCAATCTCTTTGGTACCATACTTCGCTGCTCCTTCCACCTGAATTTCAGGAGTGCGCACATTGGCATCGAGACTTGCATCTACCGCACGACGAATCAATTTGCCTTCGGCCTTCAGATTGAAGTATTCGAACAACATCGCTACAGACAACACCTGTGCCAACGGATTGGCAATGTTCAAGCCCTTGGCTTGCGGCCAGCTACCGTGAATTGGCTCGAACACCGGTGTGCTTTCGCCAATAGAAGCAGAAGGAAGAAGCCCCATTGAGCCGGTGATTACGGAACCTTCGTCTGTCAGAATATCACCAAATGTATTCTCGGTAACCATCACATCAAAGAAGGTAGGTTCCTGAATCATTCGCATAGCGGCATTATCCACATACATATAATCTGTAGTAACCTCGGGATAATTGGGTGCCATCTCTTGTGCAATCTGTCTCCAAAGACGGCTGGAAGCAAGTACGTTTGCCTTATCTACAACCGTAAGGTGCTTGTTGCGCTTCAGGGCATACTCGAAAGCCACTTTCAAGATGCGCTCAATTTCGGGACGGGTATAGTAGTTGGTGTCGTATGCCTTGTCGTTATCTTGATACTTCTCACCGAAGTACATACCGCCGGTCAGTTCGCGAATACAGATAAAATCGGCACCTTCTACAAGTTCCTTGCGTAGAGGTGACTTATGTAACAGGCAATCGAATGTCTGCACCGGACGAATGTTGGCAAACAGGCCAAGTTTCTTACGCATAGCAAGAAGCCCCTGTTCGGGACGAACCATAGCCTTAGGATTGTTATCGTATTTCGGATCGCCTACCGCCGAAAAGAGCACTGCATCGGCACGTTTACAGGTTTCAAAGGTTTCATCCGGGAAAGGATTACCGACCTTGTCGATAGCATCCGCACCACAAATTGCATATTCATAACTGACATCATGTCCAAACTTCTTGCATACGGCGGTCATTACATCTACACCAACGGCAGATATTTCCGGGCCGATACCGTCACCGGCCAATACAGCAATTTTCAGTTTCATATTTGTCTATATTATTAGTAAAGTGTATTATATGCTTAATTGTATTATTTGACGAAACTCTTGGTTGCCCATTTCATCGAACGCCACCTGAAGACGAAGATGGTGCCGCGAATATCCTCATCCAATGCAAACGATGCCCACATGCCAAGCAGCCCCCATCCCCAATGAATGCCGAGCAGGTAACTTCCGCCAACCGAAACCAGCCATTGCACCACGATGCCTACATAGAACGGGAAGTTTACATCACCGGTGGCACGCAACGACTGGGTGGCCCAAATATTGGTAGCACGGCCCACTTCGAGGAACACATTTATCCAAAATACCATTTTACCCAACTGGATTATTTCGGGATTATCGGTCAGCCAATTCAGAATCTCCCCTCCTATCAAAGCCATAAAGAGGGCCAACGTCAAGGAAATGGCAACGGATATGTTATGGGTGAACCTGCCCATGAGGTAGGCTGCACGTACACGACGTTCACCCACCAGATGACCGATAAGAATAGACCCTCCTTGTGCGATGGAGATTGAAAAGACCAACACAAAGAATAGCATGTTCCAACAATAGGTGCGCGTGGCAAGGGCTTCGTTGCCCAGAATATTAATGAAATAGGTAATAACTACTTGCGATGCGCTATAGCTAATCTCTTCGCCTGCAGAAGGAAGACCTATCTTAAGTAAGTTTTTCAACTCTATCCAAGGGAAAGGACGGAAAAGACGCATCGGAAACGAAGGGATGTGCTTGCGGAAGAGGATGATTAACAGAATAACCATGCTGACACCTCGCGCAATGCTTGTGGAAATTGCAGCACCCTCGACACCTAAAGCCGGCATTCCGAACTTACCGAAGATAAGGACATAATTACCGATGATATTCAAGATGTTGACTACAACCGTTACCAACATGGGGTATATAACCTTGTCTGCTGCCCGAAGCGAAGCCGAGATGGCCAACGAGATGGCTTGGAAGAAGATAAACGCACCAACTATGTGCATGTAACTGAGGGCCTCGCTATAAAGCTCCGGACGTAAACCCATCAGGTGAAGCATTGTCGAACTTCCGTAATAAAGGAATATACTCATCAATGCACCGGAGATGGTATTCAAAAGAATGGCTACACCGGTAGCCTGAACCATACGTTCCTTCAACTTGGCTCCCAAGTATTGTGAACAAAGAACAGTTGTACCAAAACTAATGACTTGAAAAACAAGTATGGCAAGGTTTATCAACTGATTGACCACACCCACTGCAGCAACGGCTTCATCGGAGTGTTGGCTCAACATCATCGTATCTACCACACCCAACATCAGCACCAAAGCGGTTTCTAAGAATATAGGGCCAACCAACTTGCCCAACTGGCCCTTCATTCCTTGAGGTTTTAAACGAGACATCATATCTATTCCATTTTTAAGCCTGCAAAGATACAATAAATATCATTTGCG
The DNA here is from genome assembly GCA_015060685.1 of Mediterranea massiliensis. GTDB lineage: Bacteria > Bacteroidota > Bacteroidia > Bacteroidales > Bacteroidaceae > Bacteroides > Bacteroides massiliensis_B. The sequence goes on from SUXZ01000025.1 coordinate 15,471, forward strand.
TATCGGCTAACGGACATCAAATTGTTCCTCAATGATATTCAACATCTTTATTGTTGCTTTAATGGCAGCTTCAGTCTGGTCGGCATCGAGCCCGCGTGTGCGGAATACCTTATCGCCAAAACTCCATGTAATTACGGTTTGTACGAATGCATCGGTACGTCCACCCGGAGGAATGGTTACGGCGTAGTTGGTAAGCATCGGGAATTGGCGACAAAGTGTCTGCTGATAAATCTTTCGCAAGGCTCTTACAAAAGCGTCGTATTGTCCATCTCCACTGCTGCTCTCCTCATAAGCCTGCCCGTTGATTTCTATACTCAACGTTGCCATGGGTTTTAGACCATGAGCCAGATTTACAAAATAGCTTTTCAAGCGTACCCGATCCTCGCGCACATCGTGTTTCAACACATCGCTGACAATGTATGGCAAATCTTCGGGGGTAACAAGTTCTTTTTTATCGCCCAGTTCGATGATGCGTCGGGTGACCTTTTGCATGGATTCTTCGTCGAGGGCAAGTCCCATCGTCTCCAGGTTTTTGCGGATATTGGCCTTGCCGCTATTCTTTCCCAACGCATATTCGCGTCTACGACCGAAACGTTCGGGCAACAAGTCGTTGCAATACAGGTTTTGCTTGTTATCGCCATCGGCATGCACACCGGCAACTTGCGTAAAAACATTCTCACCGACAATGGGTTTGTTGGCTGGTATGGTGATACCGCTATACGATTCGACGATGCGACTAACATGGTTCAATTTGCTTTCGTCAATGCTTGTCGAAGCGTCGAAATGATCTCTTAAAATGGCTTGCACACTGGCCAAGGGTGCATTTCCGGCACGCTCGCCCAAGCCGTTGATGGTTGTATGAAGGCCTACACATCCACTTAACACAGCAGCCAAGACATTGCTAACGCCCAAATCGTAGTCGTTATGTGCATGAAAATCGAAATGCGTATCAGGATAACGTTTCTTCATCTTTCGCATATACTCCACCACTTGCAACGGATTCAAGATACCCAACGTATCGGGAAGCATAATGCGGCGGATAGGCATCTCTACCAACTGGTCCATCATATCGAACACATATTGTGGAGAGTGTTTCATTCCGTTGCTCCAATCTTCCAAATAGACATTAACCTCCAATCCTAAAGCATGGGCATAATTCACTGTCCAACGTATGTCGGCTACGTGTTCGTCCAATGTTTTATGAAGTTGAGCCGTACAATGCTTGAGCGAACCCTTACAAAGCAGATTGAGCACACGACATCCAACCGAATGTATCCAATCTACGGAAATTGTGCCATCGACAAAGCCCAAGACTTCCACTTGATGCAAATGTCCATTATCAGCAGCCCAATCGCAGATGCGACGAACAGCATCACGCTCACCGTCACTGACACGAGCCGAAGACACTTCAATGCGATCGACCTTCAACTCATCGAGCAGCAGACGGGCGATCATCAACTTTTCGTGAGGCATAAAACTGACACCACTGGTCTGCTCGCCATCGCGAAGCGTGGTGTCCATAATTTCCACCTTTATTTCTTTTCCCATAATTTTATCTTGTCATGATTGGCAACAAGGAAATCAATATCGTCCAAACCATTCATCAAGCAATGCTTCTTATATCCGTTAATCTCAAAATATTCACTATTACCATTACTTAAGTTGGTTATTGTCTGATTGGGTAAGTCCACTTTTACTTCTGTCTGCGGATTGTCATTGATAGAAGCAAACAGTTCGGCCAAAAACTCCTCGCTTACCACTACAGGCAGAACGAAATTGTTCAATTCATTATTCTTATGAATATCAGCGAAGAAACTGCTGACGACTACACGGAAACCATATCCGGCTATTGCCCAAGCAGCATGTTCACGACTCGAACCACTTCCAAAATTCTTACCTGCCACCAATATGCTGCCACTATATGTAGGATTATTCAATACGAAATCCTTATTCAACGTTCCATCAGCATTATATCGCCAATCGCGAAAAAGATTATCACCAAAAAACTTTTCATCGCGCGTAGTTGCCTTCAAAAAACGTGCAGGAATAATCTGATCTGTATCCACATTTTCTAAAGGCAGAGGGATACAAGTGCTTATTATGACATCAAATTTCTGTTTCATAACGATTGTATTTTACATGAATATTCTTGGATCTGTAATCTCACCCATCACAGCAGCAGCTGCAGCAGTCAACGGACTGGCCAGCAATGTACGCGAACCGGGGCCCTGTCTTCCCTCAAAGTTTCGGTTACTGGTAGAAACCGCATACTTTCCTGCCGGAATCTTGTCATCATTCATGGCCAAACAAGCAGAGCATCCCGGCTGACGGATAGCAAATCCGGCTTCTTCCAACACCTTATCCAAACCTTCTTCACGAATTTGTGCATCTACCATCCACGAGCCAGGAACAAGCCATGCAGTTACATTATCGGCTTTTTTTCGTCCTTTAACAATCGATGCAAAAGCCCGAAAATCTTCTATGCGCCCATTTGTACAAGCCCCTAAAAAAACATAATCTATTTTCTTGCCTATTAATTGTTCGCCGGCATCAAATCCCATGTATTGCATAGCTTTCTTAAAGGATGTGCGTCCTGCTTCGTCAATACTATCCAAATTGGGAATAAACTGAGTAATACCCATACCCATTCCAGGATTAGTTCCATAAGTTATCATCGGTTCAATATTATCCGCGGAGAAAGTCAGTTCTTTATCAAACACGGCATCTTCATCGCTTTTCAACATCTTCCAATAAGCTACAGATTTATCCCAATCATCACCTTTCGGAGCATACTCTCTTCCCTTCAAATACTCGAATGTTATTTCATCAGGGGCTATGAATCCTCCACGGGCACCCATTTCTATGGATAGGTTACATAAGGTTAGACGCCCTTCCATAGTAAGATTGCGTACCACCTCGCCTGCGTATTCAATAAAGTAACCTGTAGCTCCACTGGTGGTCAACTGCGACATTAAGTAAAGAGCAACATCTTTGGCTGTCACACCCTTACCCAAACAGCCCTCGATATTAATACGCATAGATTTGGGCTTTTGCTGCAAAATACATTGCGAAGCCATCACCATCTCCACCTCACTTGTACCGATACCAAAAGCAACTGCACCCATCGCTCCGTGAGTTGAGGTGTGTGAGTCACCACAAACCACCGTCATACCCGGCAATGTCAATCCTCGTTCCGGACCAACTACATGGATAATACCGTTCTTTGGATGCATCATACCAAAATGTGTCAAACCGAAATCGGCTGCATTACGGGCCAACTCGTCCACTTGAGCCTTGCTGACTGCATCTTCAATCGGCTTATCCTGGTCATGAGTAGGGGTATTGTGGTCGGGCATACAAAAGATACGCTCCGGACGGAAGCATTTCAAACCACGGGCACGCATACCGGCAAAAGCCTGCGGACTGGTTACTTCGTGACAATAAAGTCTATCTATATAAAGTTGGGTAGGACCATCAGTAACATTCTGTACCACATGTGCATCCCATATTTTATCGAAAAGAGTATTCATATCATTCTATTGTTTAAATTTATTTATACAATCTATATAGGCTTCAACCGAAGCTGCAATAATATCGGTATTTGCACCGAATCCGTAATATACCTGGCCATCATATTCCACTTGCATGTGTACCTTACCCATATCATCACTACCCTTACTGATTGCTTGGATAGTAAACTCTTTCAAGGTCATGTGTCTATCAATAATCTTCTTAAGAGCTTTGATAGCAGCATCTACAGGTCCATTACCGCTTGCACAAGCCTCAAACTTTTCGCCACTGATATTCAAGCCTAAACTGGCAACAGACTGAACGCCTACGCCACTCGTTACTTGAAGGAAATCAAGCTTAATGCGATGATTCTTTGTACGATCGGCACCGGCCAATACCAACACATCATCATCGTTAATATCCTTTTTCTTATCAGCCAACTTCAAGAATGATTCATAAACCTTATCTAACTTTTCTTGATCCAACTCTACGCCAAGTGCTTGAAGTCTATTCTTCAATGCTGCGCGACCGCTTCGAGCAGTCAAAACAATTGAATTATCATCAATACCTACATCGTGCGGATCTATAATCTCATAAGTTTGTACATTTTTCAACACACCATCCTGATGAATACCACTTGAATGGGCAAAGGCATTACGACCAACAATAGCCTTATTAGGTTGCACTGGCATATTCATCAAACTTGAAACCATACGACTTGTAGGATAAATCTTTTGCGTATTGATATTTGTCTCAACACCAATACCGCTATGACATTTTACAATCATGGCAATCTCTTCAAGAGATGTGTTACCGGCACGTTCGCCAATACCATTAATGGTAACTTCCACTTGTCGGGCACCATTCAGAACACCTGCCATCGTATTAGCAGTAGCCATACCTAAATCGTTATGACAATGCGTAGAGAGTATGACCTTTTCGATACCTGACACATGCTCCATCAGATACTTAATCTTCGAACCATATTCAGAAGAGAGACAATAACCTGTAGTATCTGGGATATTTACAACAGTTGCTCCGGCCTTAACCACTGCCTCTACCACACGAGCCAAATATTCGTTATCAGTACGACCAGCATCTTCCGCATAAAATTCCACATCATCCACAAACTTACGGGCATATTTTACGGCCGCTACAGCTCGTTCGATAATCTCTTCCCTATTAGAATTAAACTTATACTTTATATGGCTATCACTGGTACCAATACCCGTATGAATACGCTTATGCTTGGCATACTTCAATGCTTCAACAGCCACGTCAATATCTTTTTGTACAGCTCTTGTCAAGGCACAAATTGTAGGCCAAGTCACAGCCTTGGAGATTTCTATTACAGAATTATAATCACCCGGACTGGATATGGGGAAACCAGCCTCAATAATATCAACACCAAGAAGTTCCAACTGCTTGGCGACTTGAATCTTTTCTACCGTATTCAACTGACAGCCGGGTACTTGTTCACCGTCTCTCAGTGTAGTATCAAAGATAAATAATCTATCAGCCATAATTATAATAATTAATAATAATAAGCATAAAAAAAACCTCTCGCACCGGAAGTGAGAGAGGCTCTAAATATCAATTAACATCTACAAACATTCAAGCACGACACTCACTTCCACTAAATCTTGATAGTAGAATAATAATACCGCACAATAGAATATATGTAAACATTGAAGTCATTTTGTATATTGTTGTTTTGACGGTGCAAATGTAGGGATAAAAATTATACCAGCAAAGAAAATCATAAAATTAATCGTGATAAATATTACATTTTATAAGATTGCCACATAAAATAATAACAATTAGTAGCAAATAATGAAAATTACTTTATTCTTTTTCAGTAACCTCGGACTTCCTAAGACGCAAAAGACAAAACAAAAAAAAGCCTCCGTCATCCTTCTGGACAACGGAGGCTCAACTAAAACGGCGACTACCTACTCTCCCACTGTTACGCAGTACCATCGGCGTGACCGGGCTTAACTTCTCTGTTCGGAATGGGAA
>SUXZ01000026.1 GCA_015060685.1 Mediterranea massiliensis
TTGGTCTCATTTGTAAATTGAGGTAAGGACCTCAATTGACGATGCTCTGCTAAAAATCGTAATTCTTCTAATTCTTGTCTTGTCATAATAAAGTTGATTTTATTCAACTTTTTTCAGGGTAAGACAATCAGTTACGAGTTACGGTTACGCTTATCTTATTTTTTATCGTAACTTAAGACCGACGTCGGTCTTAAGTAGCGACCAAGCTTTGCCATTAGTGATGATGGGAAATTGATGCCCGATATTCCATTGGGCGAACACGCCGGTTCGCCCCTACGTTGTGTGTTGGGCAGGCGGACCCTGCCCCTACGTTGTGTGTTTTGTATAATAAAGGGAGAAATGGAACAGTATTATGTTCTTTTTGTTCTTTTGTGTGTTAAAAAGATGTTTTATCTTTGCATGCGTAAAAACAAAACAAGACTTATGGAAAACAAAATGGAAGAAAAGGAGATTTTAAGTGTAGGCCTGGACGACATTATCCGACATTCGCAAACACCCTACACTACAGGCGACATTGCGCTGCTTGACGAACGGAGCAAGGGTAAACAAAAGGATTCACGACTGATACAGATTGATGCCGTTGTGTTGGTGTTGTGTACAGATGGTATGCTTGAACTGGAGGTGGAAACCAATAAGTACAAGTTGTTTCGTGGCGACTTGCTTATCTGTGGACCCAACCGGGTGATGAAGACTGTTCTTGCTCTTGAAAACAGCCGCTTCAAGATTATCTTCTTGTCGCGCTTTATGAATCGTTTTAATATCAGCTATCAGCGTAGCATCGTGGATAAGGCTTTTTATCTGGGTACTAATCCGGTGCTGCATCTTGGTGATAATCAAATTGTTCAGTTTGAAGAGTATTACAGGCTTCTGGACGAAAAGCTGAATAATCCTACTACTTCGTATCATAGCGAAATCATGCACTCCATCCTTCAGGCCATGATGTACGAAATCCTTTCGTATTTGGACAATGTGGCTCCGGTAAAGGAGGAGGGCTTTGTGCGACAAGGCGAGATTCTTTTCCGTCGTTTCGTCAACCTGATAGCCGAGAGCAAGGTGAAATCGAGATTTGTTTATTACTATGCTGACAAGTTGAATGTGAGCACCAAGTATCTGTCGGCCGTATGCAAGACGGTGAGCGGAAAGACGGCCGGTGACATTATAGACGAATTTGTGGTGAAGGACATCATTCGCTTGCTGAAGTATTCGGATAAATCGATTAAAGAGATTGCTTTGGAGCTTGATTTCCCTAACATTTCGTTCTTCGGCAAGTATGTGAAGGCGCATCTGGGTGTGTCGCCAAAGGCTTATCGCAGGCAATAAAAATCTGAAAACTTCGTTTTCGTTTTGCATTTCTCTCGGTTTGCACTATCTTTTGATAAGATAGGCTGCGCTTCGGAAGAAAAAAATAAGTAAACTACTTTTTTCTTCGCTCAGCTTGCACTATCTTTGCCGCCTAAATTATAAGATAGGTAAAAGAAAGAATGAAGAATATCCGCAATTTTTGCATCATTGCACACATCGATCATGGAAAATCCACGTTGGCCGACCGCCTGCTTGAGTTTACCAAAACCATTCAGGTGACACAGGGCCAAATGCTGGACAATATGGAGTTGGAGCAAGAACGTGGCATTACCATCAAGAGTCATGCCATCCAGATGGAGTATCAATATCAAGGCGAAAAGTATATACTGAACTTGATTGATACCCCGGGACACGTCGACTTCTCGTACGAGGTGTCGCGCTCTATTGCTGCCTGCGAAGGTGCGTTGCTTATTGTGGATGCCAGCCAGGGGGTGCAGGCTCAAACCATTTCGAACCTATACATGGCCCTTGAACACGATTTGGAGATTATTCCCGTAATCAATAAATGTGATATGGACAGTGCCATGCCCGACGAGGTGGAGGACGAGATTGTTGACCTGCTTGGTTGCAAACGCGAGGAGATTATCCGTGCAAGCGGAAAGACGGGATTGGGTGTGGAAGAGATTCTTGCAGCCGTCATCGAACGTGTGCCTCATCCCGTGGGCGATGAGGAGGCTCCGTTGCAAGCGCTTATCTTCGACTCGGTGTTCAACTCATTCCGAGGAATCATTGCCTACTTCAAGATAGAGAACGGTGTTATCCGCAAGGGCGACAAGGTGAAGTTCTTCAATACCGGCAAGGAGTATGATGCCGACGAAATCGGGGTGCTGAAGATGGATATGGTGCCTCGCCAGGAACTGCGTACCGGCGATGTGGGATACATTATCAGCGGTATCAAGACTTCGAAGGAGGTGAAGGTGGGTGATACGATTACGCACATTGCCCGTCCGTGTGATAAGGCTATCGAAGGATTCGAAGAGGTGAAGCCGATGGTGTTTGCCGGTGTTTATCCTATCGAGGCCGAAGATTTTGAAGACCTGCGTGCTTCGCTCGAAAAGCTGCAACTGAACGATGCTTCGCTTACCTTCCAACCTGAATCGTCGGTGGCATTGGGCTTCGGCTTCCGTTGCGGATTCCTGGGATTGCTGCACATGGAAATCATTCAGGAACGTCTGGACCGCGAGTTCGATATGAACGTTATCACTACCGTGCCTAACGTATCGTATAGAGTGTACGACAAGCATGGCGAGATGAAGGAGGTACACAACCCGTCGGGAATGCCCGAACCTACGCTTATCGACCACATCGAAGAGCCTTATATCCGTGCATCCATCATCACTACCACCAATTATATCGGCCCCATCATGACGCTGTGCCTGGGCAAGCGTGGCGAACTTATCAAACAGGAATACATCAGCGGCAATCGTGTGGAGATATTCTATGATATGCCGTTGGGCGAAATCGTTATCGACTTCTACGACAAGTTGAAGAGTATTTCGAAGGGATATGCTTCGTTCGACTATCACATGAATGGTTTCCGTCCTTCCAAACTTATCAAGCTGGACATCTTGCTGAACGGTGAGCCGGTGGATGCCCTGAGCACGTTGACGCATGTGGACAATGCCGAGACCTTTGGCCGACGCATGTGCGAGAAGCTAAAGGAGCTTATCCCTCGCCAACAATTCGATATCGCTATCCAAGCGGCTATCGGGGCGAAAATCATTGCCCGCGAAACCGTGAAGCAGTTGCGCAAGGACGTAACCGCCAAGTGTTACGGTGGCGACGTCAGCCGTAAACGCAAGTTGCTGGAAAAGCAAAAGAAGGGTAAAAAACGTATGAAACAAATTGGCAACGTGGAAGTGCCGCAAAAAGCATTCCTTGCCGTACTGAAACTGGACTAAGTGAACTAAAGACTAACATACTAAACTTCTCAAAAATCATGGGAATACCATTTTATATTCTGATTCCTTTCGTGCTGATGCTGCTACTCATAGCTGTAGCACCATTGTTTGCCGAAAAGCTTTGGGAAAGCAACCGGAACAAACTTATTGTTTCGTTGATATTAGGCTCTGTGGTGGCCGTTTGGATGTTGCTGAACAACAATGCTGAAAACCACTTTACGCACCACCTGATTCATCAGATGGTGTACGATTATGTGCCGTTCATCACATTGTTGCTGGCGTTGTTTGTTGTTACGGGAGGCATCAATGTAAGTGGCGACATTCAGGCCACCCCTCGTGTGAACACTGCCTTTTTGGCTATTGGTGCTCTGTTGGCTTCGTTCATGGGTACTACAGGTGCTTCGATGTTGCTGGTGCGTCCGTTGATAGCAACCAACTCGCAACGTAAGTACACCACCCACACCATTCTGTTCTTTATTGCCGTAGTTGCCAACTGTGGCGGTTTGCTCACTCCCTTGGGGGATCCTCCATTGTTCTTGCTCTATCTGCGAGGTGCAGACTTTACTTGGTTCTTCTCCTTGCTGCCTATATGGTTGGTCACTATATCTGCTCTGTTGATAATCTACTATCTGTTAGACTCTTATCATTATCGTAAGAACGAAGCATTGGAACACTTGATGCATGATGCACGCGAGCAGAAACCAATCCGTATTCATGGTAACATAAACTTCATCTGGCTGTTGGCCATCATTGCAAGTGTCATGTTCATCAATAGCGGATACATACCGGCAATGGGTGAGGAGCATGCACCTTTCTATATAAAGTTGTTGCGCGAATTTGTGTTGCTGGCAATTATCCTTCTTTCGTTGCTGACTACCAAGAAGGAGATTCGCAAAGCCAACCATTTTTCATGGTCGCCCATTGTAGAGGTGGCGGTATTGTTTGTCGGCATCTTTGCTACCATGACACCGGCCTTGCTATACCTGAATGCCAATGCCGCTAATTTGGGGCTGACAGAACCTTGGCAGTTTTATTATAGCGCAGGTATGTTGAGCTCGTTCCTCGACAATGCACCCACAGCAGTTGCTTTCCACTCGGTAGCCTTGGGATTGCCGGCAGCCGAAGGTGTGGCGATGATGGGTGGCGTTCCAGAAGTCCTGTTGGGTACCATTGCTACGGCATCGGTATTCTTCGGTGCAATGACCTACATTGGTAATGGCCCCAACTTTATGGTGAAGGCTATTGCCGAAGAGAGCGGTATGCGGATGCCGTCGTTCTTCGGGTATATGTTCAAATTCTCGCTGGTGGTATTGCTGCCTATTTATATTATTGTGCAACTTATCTTCTTCTAAAATAGGTTATACAACATATTATTGAATAAATCGTTGGAAAGTTTTGGCTTATATGAAAAATAATCCTTAACTTTCCAACGATTTTTTTAATTTATAGTAACCCTAATTTTTAATTACCAGTTTTATGAAAGCATTAAAGAAACTTGCCTTATGTGCTGCAGTGTTTGCATTGAGCGCAAATACTACGTTTGCACAAGCCCAACAAGGGCTGAAAGATGCTTATAAGGATTATTTTACAATTGGTGTTGCGGTGAACATGCGAAATGTTTCTACCCCCGAACACATTGAACTTATCAAGCAAAACTACAACAGCATTACTGCTGAAAACGACATGAAACCTGTATCTACACAACCTGAAGAAGGTAAGTGGAATTGGGAAAATGCCGACAAGATTGCCAACTTCTGCCGTGAAAACGGTATTCCTCTTCGCGGACACACATTGGTATGGCACGGACAAGTGGGACAATGGATGTTCTACGATGATAACAAAGAACTTGTTTCTAAGGAAGTGCTCTTCAAAAGAATGCGTACACACATCCACACCGTAGTAAACCGCTACAAAGACATCGTTTACTGCTGGGATGTTGTGAATGAAGCTATGGTTGATGACGATAATGCGGAGATTCCTTATCGCCAATCTATTTGGTACAGAATTGCCGGTGACGAATTTATTGCAAAGGCTTTTGAATATGCTCACGAAGCTGACCCTAAGGCGTTGTTGTTCTACAACGACTATAATGCAGCTAACCCTGGCAAGCGCGACCGTATCTATAATATGGTGAAGAAGATGAAGGATGCCGGCGTACCTATCCATGGTATCGGTATGCAAGGTCACTACAACATCTATGGCCCGAGCAACGAAGACATCGATGCTGCTATCAGCAAGTACAAAACACTTGTTGACAACATCCACTTCACAGAATTGGATATCCGTGTAAACGAAGAAATGGGTGGCCAATTGGAATTCAGCCGCGATGGTGTGACAATCACCAGCAAAATTCAACGCATGCAAGAAAAGAAGTACGATGCTTTGTTCAAGATTTTGCGTAAGCATAAGGATGTTATCAAGAACGTTACTTTCTGGAACTTGAGCGACCGCGACTCTTGGTTGGGTGCTAACAACTATCCGCTTCCATTCGATACAGAATACAAGCCAAAGAACCTGTACAAAATCATCAAGGATTTTGCTACCATTACCGAAAATGATTTCACCCAACTCTCTGGCGACGATATCGTGAAGGAAGATTTCGTTCCTGCAACATCTACCAACCAACAAGGTAAGCAGTATCCGATGGTGAACTCTCAACGCAGAGTGCGTGCACAAATCTCTGCACCCAATGCCAAGAGTGTGAAACTTGATATCGGTGGCAAGAAGTATCCTATGACTAAGGATGCCAAGGGTGTTTGGACCGGCGAATCGGATCCTCAAGACGAAGGTTTCCACTACTATCAATTGGAAATCGACGGTGCTTCTGTGCCCGATCCAGGTAGCTTGTACTACTATGGTGCAAGCCGTTGGGGTAGCGGTATTGATATCCCTGCTCACGACCAAGATTTCTATGCTTTGAAGAACGTGCCTCATGGCGAAGTGCGCGAAGTGTACTACTATTCTGAAGTTAACAAGGCAATGCGTCATTGCTTTATCTATACTCCTCCTTGCTACAACAAGAATCCTAAGAAGCGTTACCCTGTTCTTTACTTGCAACACGGTGGTGGCGAAAACGAATACGGATGGCCACAACAAGGTAAGACCGGTTTGATTATGGATAACCTGATTGCTGAAGGTAAGGCTGAACCATTCATCATTGTAATGGATAACGGTACATGGGCAATGCCTCGTCCACAAGGTCAGGCTCCTCAGGCTCAACAACGTCCTCAAGGCCCACGCCCACAAGGACAATTCGGTCAAGGCCAACGTCCTCAACGTCCACAAGGACAACCTGGTCAACGTCCTCAAGGACAGCGTCCACAAGGTCAACGCGGTGGTGGTTTCCAACTCCCTGCCGGTTGGGCCGATGGCTTCATGAATACACTTATCAAGGACATTATCCCAATGGTTGATGCCAACTATCGTACAATTGCCGATAGCGAACATCGTGCTATGGCTGGCCTTTCTATGGGTGCTATGCAGACAAAGGCCATTACATTGGCCAATCCTAAGACCTTCTCATGGGTAGGTTTGTTCAGTGGCGGTACTATTTCTCCTGAAGAGGTGGAAGCTGCAGCTGGCTTCAAGAAAGCTAATAAGCTTGTATTCGTAAGCTTCGGTAGCCGTGAAATTGAAAACCCACGTGGTGGCCAACAACCTGGCGAAATTGCTGAAAGCTTGAAGGAATATGGTATGAACTCACACTTCTATGTATCTCCTGAAACAGCTCATGAGTGGCAGACTTGGAGACGCAGTTTGTACCAATTCGCTCAATTGGTATTCAAGAAGAAGTAAACATCTTCTATATGTATAAGGTAAAGGCGGAGATTTCTCCGCCTTTATTATTTTTACATGTCGTAGATTAGACGGAAGGTGGCAAATACCGGAAGGTGGTCGCTATAGCCTCCTTGATATCTCATTCCGTAATAGGTGCGGAAAGGTTGCAATCCTCCGTGCCGTTCATCGGTTGTCAGGAGGAAGGGCAATCGGCATACATCTGCCCAGTCGTTGCATGTATGGAGTGGGGAAGTGGGTTGGAGCAGTGTGCCCGATACGATGATGTGGTCGAGCAGTTGCCAACGCCCCTGATACTTGTAGCTGCCCCACGATTTTTCTTTTTGCTTGTGGGCAAGCAGGTGATAGAGGTTGTTGGGATGAATAATACCGCCTGCATCCAATGCCGTTGCCTTGAGCACACTTTTTATGGAGGGACTTTGCGGATAGTCGTTCAAGTCGCCAAGGATAATCACTTGTCCGTGTTGGCGATGGGAAAGGATGCTGTCCGATGCTGCCTTGACGATTTCTGCCGCCTTTTTCCGATAGGGTTCGGTCAGTTTGGTTCCTCTTGAGCGAGAGGGGAAATGACAGACAAACAGGTCGAGCGTGTCGTTGTTGATTAGTAATCCGCTGACGTGGAGGATGTCGCGCGTGGGCGATAGTTGCCTGCTTGTAGGCGCAACTTGATAAGCATGTTGTGCGATGGGCTTGAAAAGGTGGCGTTGGTAGAGCAGTGCCACATCAATGCCACGTTCGTCTTTCGACTCGGTTATCAGGTAACGGTAATCCGCTTCGCGCAAGGCAGAGTAGCGGGTAAGGTGGTATAGAACCGAATCGTTCTCTACTTCGCACAGGGCTACCAATGCCGGTATCTCTTCTTCGCCAACGGCCATGATAACCTTGGCAAGGTTGTCCAGCTTCTTGCGATATTTGTAGTAATCCCAATGCCTGACGGCGGTGGGTAGGAATTCGTTGTCGTTCTTCAACGAGTCGTCGCGGATGTCGAACAGGTTCTCTACGTTGTAGCTCATCACCTTGAAGCTGATGGTGTCTTTGGTTTGTGCTTGCAGGGGAATGAGCAAAGAGAGCACAAAAAAAGAGGTTAAGAAACTAAAAAGCCGGGTGTAGTGTTGTGTACACATGCTTTTACTTTCTTAACCTCTCGGGTATTGTGGGTATGTTATATGCTTACTTTGCAGCAGGAGCAGCGTAGCGAGCGTTCAAACCATCCACCACTTCTTGTGTGATGTTGTATTGCTCGTCGGCATACAACAGGTTGTCGAGGTTGGTGTTGCTGATGATGAAGCTATAACCCTTTTCCTTGTTGTATTCCTTCATGAATGCGTTGATAGAGTCGCGCAACAAAAGGCTGTTCTTTTCTTGTTCGCTCATCAATTCGGTTTGCAACTTGTTGCTCAACTCTTGCAAGTCTTGCTCCAACTTGGCGATACGCTTGTATTCTTGTTCAGCTCTTTCTTGTGACAGATATGCGTTGTTTTGTACCTTGGTTTGGAATTCTCTTTGTTGCTTTTCCAAATCCTTAGCCTTTTGGTTCAGTGTGAGGCGTACGTTTTCGCTCTTCTTTACCATGGCTTCGTTCAAGTCGATGCAGAAGTTATACTTTGCCAACAATGAATCGATTTCTACGTAAGCAATCTTCAAATCGGTAGCACCTTGTGCAGGAGCATTGTTTGTAGCAGGGCTGGTTGCCTGACCTGCACATTGAGAGAATAAAATCATCATAGCAAATGCTGCTATGCCACTCATTAGGGAGTTAATTTTCTTCATAATTTTTGTTTGTAATGTTATGTTTTAATTCTATTTATTTGCTCGCTCTTCGTTGGCTTTCTCCAACGCTTCAATGGAGAATTTGCCTTTCTTTTGTGCTTCGCGGTCTTGTGATTGTACGCATCCGATGCCTCGTTCGCGCATGGCCTTGTTGCCGCTGACGTGACTGTTTGGAAACTTTCCTCCTTTTACAAACAGGATTTTCACGCCTAACAAGAGCAAGCATGCGGCTACAATCAGTAGGGTAAGCAACATTGTTTTCAGCATATACTCCTTTATTTTATTAAAGTAATGTTCAATCCCGATAATAAAACTAAAAACTTGGTTGTTTTGCTTTGTTTTAACCGGTCTTTCTGTTACCTTTGTTACGCAAATGAAGGGTTTGTTCCATTTGCGGTTGCAAATATAGGAGTTTGCCGTGACTAACAAGCCTTTTAAACACAAAAAAAAGATATTCAGAACCGAAATAATAATATATTTTAACCATATTTAGCAGTAACAATGGAAAAGAAAGATTTAAAACCGGCAGCACTCTTCCAATATTTCGAAGAAATCTGCCAAGTGCCACGCCCATCCAAGCGTGAAGAGAAGATAATTGCCTACCTGAAGGCGTTTGGCGAAAAACATAATTTAGAGACCAAGATAGATGAGGCCGGAAACGTGTTGATAAGGAAACCGGCAACAAAGGGAATGGAAGACCGTAAAACCGTTGTGTTGCAATCGCACATCGACATGGTGTGTGAAAAGAACAACGATGTGGAGCACGACTTCCTGACCGATCCTATCCAAACCTACATCGATGGCGAATGGCTTCGTGCAAAGGGAACTACCTTGGGTGCCGACAACGGTATTGGCGTAGCTACCCAACTGGCGGTACTTACCGACGATACCTTGAAGCATGGCCCAATAGAATGTCTCTTTACCGTTGACGAAGAGACCGGCCTTACCGGTGCGTTTGCCTTGAAAGAGGGATTCATCAGTGGCGATATCTTGCTGAACCTGGATTCGGAAGATGAGGGCGAAATCTTCATCGGTTGTGCCGGAGGTGTGGATTCGGTAGGAGAGTTTACTTATGCCGAAGTGCCTGTTCCGGCCGATTACTTCACTTGCCGCATCACCGTGAAGGGCTTGAAAGGCGGACACTCGGGTGGCGACATCCACTTGGGACGTGGAAATGCCAACAAGATACTGAACCGCTTCCTGATGCAAAGCTTCGAGCGTTACGACCTCTGCTTGTGCCAGATAGATGGCGGAAACTTGCGCAATGCCATTGCCCGCGAGGCATCGGCTCTGATTGCCATTCCGGCAGCTAACAAGCACGATATCCGTGTGGATTTGAATCTGTTTGCCGCCGATGTAGCAAACGAATATGCCGTAGTGGAGCCCGATTTGGAATTGGTGCTCGAGTCGGAAACCTACAACGGCCAGGCCATCGATAAGGATACCACCAAGCGTTTGTTGCAAACCGTCTATGCTTGTCCGCATGGTGTGTTTGCCATGAGTCAGGACATGCCCGGATTGGTGGAAACCTCTACTAACCTTGCTTCTGTAAAGATGCAGCCCGAGAATAAGATTGTACTTGGCACCAGCCAACGCAGTTCCATCGAATCGGCCAAGCAAAACATTGCCAACATGGTGCGCATCGTGTTCGAGATGGGTGGTGCAAAGGTATCGTTTGGCGATGGTTATCCGGGTTGGAAGCCCAATCCACATTCCGAAATCTTAGAGATAGCCACCGCTTCGTACAGACGCTTGTTTGGTACCGATGCCAAGGTAATGGCCATCCATGCCGGTTTGGAATGCGGCTTGTTCCTCGACAAATATCCTTCGCTCGACATGATTTCATTCGGTCCTACCTTGCGCGATGTTCATTCGCCCGACGAACGAATGCTGATTCCTACCGTACAGAAATTCTGGGATCACTTGGTAGATATCTTGGCTAATGTGCCGAAGAAATAATTGCATACTTATTTATCCGTAATTAATAGGCTGAACTACGAAATGGTTCAGCCTATTTTGTATGTTTTGCCACAACTGTGGCACTCCACTGCCATAGGCTTGGCACTGCACTGCCATCGTAGTGGCAGTGGACTGCCAACATTTTGACAAGGCTTGGCACGCGTGGAGTACTTCTGGAGGGGGTAGGGAGGAGAAATCTTAATCTATCTGATACGAAATCTTGCGGTTGAAGGTTTCACCATAGCTTTCGGTTTGGATGATGCAATCGGTGGGGACGCCGGCTTCGTCGAAGCTGTAATGAAAGGTGGTTTTGTTTGTGCTTTCGTCAGGAAGGATTTCTTGTATAAACGGTAGAAGAACATTGCCAAGTATCTGTGCATAGAGTGCCGGCGTGTGCATGGATAGCGGATGCAGCTCGGCCAGGAAAGGAGAAGGGATGGCTAAATTATTGCTTGAAATATTTGTATTGAAAGTGCCGATGAAAATTTGAAAGTATTGGTCAACCTTATGTGCAAGATGTATCATGTCCGGATAGTACTTGATAACGATGCGCGAATAGGCTGTTTCGAAATTATCGCTTGCAAGATACTCTTCGATAGCCGTCAGATGGTATTCTGAATCGTAGTAGAAGCGATATTGTCGTTTCACATCTCCATTTGTTTCCAATGTGCAAGTTTCGGCATATCCATGTTGATTCAGTAAGTAGGTAAGTGTGTTGCCAAAGCTATCGGTTACTATAACTTTATCGGCAAGGTAGGTTAGGGTAGTTGTTTGGCTCATCGTAACCGGTTCGACGGCGGTAAACGATTGTTCGTAAACCATTTGCGTCAGCAAGCCGTCGGTGCAACTGAACGTCTGTCTGGCGGTAACAGTTTGCGCATCGCTATCCATCTTCTCTTCGGTGCGTAAGGTGTTGTATGCTAATAACGGGCGATAAATTTGAACGGGCTCTTCGGGCGTATCGGGAGCATCGGGTAAAGCCTCCTCGTCGCTGCATGCAACGGGTGCAAGCAACAACATGAAAAGAAGGTATCGGATGCCGGACAGCCTCATGGATATGCCTCTTTAATCTATCCAAACAGATCCGGCGGCCCGACGTTCGATGCTGCTTCCTACCCAACGCATGTTGCCGATGGTGCGGGTAGCAGGCGTTTCTTCCACGTTTTCGCCACTAATCAAGCCTAAAGCGGTGGCAAGCAATGCTTCGTTGACGTCGCCAAAAGGCAGGAATTTATCTAAGTTGCCGCTCTCTTTAACGGTTACTTCCGGTTGGAAGCCGCTTGTATAGTCCGATTCGTGATGCGCATTGTAAATCTTGCAGACGATAGGGCGCATAATCAGTTGAAGTTCTTTGCTTTCGTAGGCCAATGAACCTACGTTCTTGCCTTCGGTCTTGTCGCCCACGACAATCACCTCCATGTAGGGACGGAGGCAGTTGATGATGATTTCGGACGATGAGGCCGTGGCGCTACTTGTCAGCACATACAAGCGTTTCAGATTCAAGTTGCTGCCCTCTTTAAGCGTGTTGCTATCGAAGGGGAATGAGTACTCGCGCGGCTTGTAGTTTTCGTTGTACTCGATGTATCCCATTGTCTGATTCAATGCCGACGCCGGTGCCAGGATGTTGCAAAGCAGTTGGGCGCATCCCAATGAACCGCCGTTGTTGTATCTTAAGTCGAGCACAAACTCATCTACCTGTTTGGCGGCAAAGTAGTTTGATGCATCGCGCAAGCTGTTGTCGTAGGTATAGCTGTCGTCGGTAGGGCCGGATGTGAAGTGGTTGTAAACCAAGTATCCCACACGCTTGCCGGCTACCTCGTACACGTTTTGATAGTACACCGGATTGTCATCCACGGCTCGTGCCGCAGGGATAGTCACCCGCTCTTCCAACGCAACGATAGCATTCTGCTCGGCATCGTAGTAGCCTACGGCCACCTCCATCTGCTTTCCGCCAAACAGCATGGCGTAGTTGTTCTTGTTGATGGCCTCGCCATCCATGTCGATAATCCAATCTCCACGCTTCAAGCCGGCATCGGTAGCCGGAGAGTTGGGCACTACATATAGGAGTTGTGCGGCATATCGGCTTCCCTCCAACTGATAAAGTGCGAAGTCGAAGCCATAACTATATTCGGCGTAGGCCACACTACGGGTTTGCGAGGTATGCAGGCTATCGATGGTAGAGTAGGGAATGCCATTCTTGCCATCCTCTTTCGAGAGCAGGCTTTTGAAGAACTTGAACGGCTCGGTAAAGAAGTTTGCCTTGTCGTAACTGATGATGGCATCTTGCCAATAGTAGTGAACACGCATGGTGTCGTATATCCATCGGTCAGTTTTTGTTTGTTCGGCATAGCCTTCCCAGCGGTCTTCTCCGCACGAGCCTATGAAAATGGAGATGCAAATAGCCCCCACGATAACAGATAATATATTTCTTGCTTTCATGGGGGCAAAAATAGTAAATACTTTTCGAGTATTCAACTTTTTTAGTGAGTTAGTGAGTTAGTGTGTTAGTGAGTTAGTGAGTTAGTGATAACTATCGGCTTTAACTTCTTTAACTCCTTTAACTCCCTTTATTAATAAGCATATCCTTTGAAGATGGTTGAATCGTCGATGGAAACCAGCTCGCCGCTCATGCTCAAATCGTTCGAGTTGAAGTTGGGACTGATGGTAACGTTGGCTTCGTTGCTACCATAATAGAGCTTGACGAAAATCTGAGCCGAGATACCTGCTCCATGGATACTGAAACTACAGTTGATGTTTCCGTGCTTGTCCGTTTCGGTTTTCATGCCTGAGATGCCTCCATCTACGGTGATGCCTCCGATGCCGTTAGGGCCGGAAAGAGCTGTGTTGAATGCCACTTGCACGGTGCCTTTCTCTTTGTTTACAAGCAGGAAGTTGGTGCCCGAGTTTACAAATACATTCTGTCCGTTGCGCAAAATCAGCTGGTCGGCCTCCACCACAAATTGTTGATTCTTGATGGCGGTTGCTGCATTGCGATAATCCAGCTCGTTCATCAGTTTCTCTTCGGCTTTGTACTGGGCACGTTTCTCGTCTCTCAACTCTTTTCTTGTCTTGGTTGTCTGAGCGTCTTGCGCCATGCTTACGCTTCCCAATGTTGCAACAAGCAACAATGCTACAAATGTGATACTTTTCTTCATAATCAAGTCTGTTTAGTTGGTTTTCCTCTATAACAAACCGACGAAGAAAAGGTTCGTATCCGGCTACTTTTTCGTGCGATAAATCTTGTAGCCGAGGGTGGCGATGAAAATGCTCATCAGCGGACTGATGATGTTGAAGAAGCAGTAGGGCAGGTAGGTAAGGGTAGAGGTGTTCAGGATGGTGGCTTGCGTCATGCCGCAACTGTTCCATGGCACTAATACGGAGGTCACGGTAACACCGTCTTCGATGGTACGGCTCAGCAGGCGGCTTTCGTATCGGTTGTCGCGGTAGATGTTCTTGAAGATGCTGCCGGTGAGCACGATGCTGATGTATTGGTCGGCGGTAGTGATGTTGAAGAACAATCCCGATGCTACGGTAGAGGATACCAAGCTGATGCGTCCACGGATGAAGCGGATAAACATGTCGGTGATGCTACGCAACATGCCTCCTGCCTTCATGGCGCCGCCAAAGCACATGGCGCAGATGATGAGCCAGATAGTGTTCAGCATGCCGCTCATGCCGCGTGTAGCAACAAGTTCGGTCAGCAGTTCGCTATGCGTGCTTAACGAGGTATTGCCGAAGAACGACATCATGGCGCCCTTGAACAATCCGCCTCCGGCAATTTCATCCAGTTGGGCGGGTTGGAATATCAGTGCAAAGAGTAAAGCCAGCACAGCCGATGCAAACAGAGTGATGATGGAGGGTACTCTGCGTGCAATCATCACGCCGGTAGCAACGGGTACTAAAAGCAACCAGGGAGTGATGGTGAACCGCTCTTGAAGCGAAGACATTACCTCGGCTATCTGTTGCGTGTCGCCAACCTCGTTCATCAGCCCGGCTATGGTAAAGATAATCAGTGTGATAATCATGGAAGGCACGGTAGTAATCAGCATGTAGCGGATGTGTGTGAAGAGCGGTGTGCCGGTGGTAGATGCGGCCAGTACGGTGGTGTCGGATAGGGGAGATATCTTGTCGCCGAAGTAGGCACCCGAGATGATGGCGCCGGCTATCCATCCTTCGTGAAAACCTTGCGCCTGTCCGATGCCCATCAATGCTACACCGATGGTGGCGATGGTTGTCCACGAGCTGCCCGTCATGACGGATACGAGCGAACAGATGATGCAGGTGGTGGCCAGGAAGAAGTCGGGATGGATAATCTGCATGCCGTAGTATATCAGTGTAGGTACTACTCCGCTCACCATCCACGTGCCGCTCATGGCGCCGATAATCAGCAGGATAAGTATGGCGATGGCAATCTCCTTGATGTTGTGTGTGATGGCCTCTTCATACTCCTTCCACTTGCGTCCGTAGAAACTCATACCCATGAAGGCGCAAACGCATGTAGCCAGTAGCAGTGCTACCTGACTTCCGCCGCCCAATGCGTCGGTACCGAAGGCGTTGATGGTAGCTACGAGCATGCCTATCAGGAAAAAGATAGGTATAAGTGCGATGATTGGTGAGGGATATTTCCTTGTTTCGTTCATTTTTGCTGCTTTTTAGGGTGCAAAAGTAATAAAAAAGCCCCGAAAGATCGAATCTTTCAGGGCTAACTTATTATAAGATATGTAAATGCTTATTTCTTGAACAGCAGTTGAGCCAATTGATAGAGGCTACGACGCCAAGTCAAGAATTCGTGAGCAGTACCTTCCGATACATACGATACGGCCTTTTGTCCGGCAGCATTAAGCTCTTCGGCAGCCTTTGTTACGCCAGCAGGGTTTTCCTTGCTACCGCAGCTCATGAATACCAGGTTCACTTGGTCGGCGCTCTTGATGTCGCTTGGAGCATAAGTACCACCACTCATCAAACCATACCAGCCGAATGTTTCGGGGCGGTTAAGTGTGATGCTCTTGGTTTCCATACCACCCATAGAAAGACCGGCCATAGCGCGGTTTTGCTTGTTGGCAAGGGTGTAGAAGTGAGAATCGATGTAAGGAACCAATTCGTCTACCAATACAGTTTCGAAATCCTTGGTGCTGAATGAACCGATAGAGCCAAATTTAGCTTCGTTGGTCATACCGTAGGTCATTACGATGATGAACGGAGCAATCTTGCCTTCAGCAATCAGGTTGTCCATAATCAAGTTTGCATGACCTTGGTTGCTCCAAGCGTTTTCGTCTTCACCCCAACCGTGTTGCAAGTAGAGAACTGGATAGCGGTTTACTTTGCCTCTCTTCAACACTTCGCCATAACCGGCAGGAGTATATACATAAGCTACACGGTTTTGTTGGGTGCTTTCGCTCCAGAACAATACCTTTTGTACATTTCCGTGAGGAACGTTCTTTGTAGCATAGAAGTCTTGGTCGTGAGCGGGGATTTCGATACCACTTTCCCAACGGCAAGAACCGAAATAGTTCAAAGTACCTGGGTCGTTGAATGTACCGCCGTCGATGGTGAGGTGATAGTAGTGGAAACCTTCGTCCATAGGAGCTTCGGTAGTACCTGTCCAGAAACCATCTTTATCCTTGCGGAGAACAGTACCGCCATGGCCACCCAAACCGAGGCTAACGATAACCGACTTGGCTTGTGGAGCTTCTACGCGGAAGCGAGCGAAACCTTGAGAGTTAACCATTGGATATTGTTGGCCAGGTTGGTTCTTGCTTGAAGGAACGAAGTCTTCTTTCACTACCATGTTGTCGATAGCAGGATCGAAATCCTTCACGGCGCGATAAGCCTCTTTCTTCTTCAAGTCCTTGTCGAACAACAAAGGATAGTTGGCTGTACCCACCCATGAATCCTTGTCGCTTACATTCCAGAAAGTAGCGCATTTCACTACATCTTTGTGCTTGCGCAAAATCTTGAAGAGGGCGTTGTATTGAGCAGTGTGCAAGCTTCTTACATAAGGCTTGATTTCCACGCCTTGGCGGCTGAACTGCAACTGGCCACCCATTTCTTCGTTGGCGCGGATGTCAATTTCAGTGAAGTGGATATTGTCAACCAAAGTCTTGTACTTGCTGATAGCGGCGTCGATGTCTTCAGGACTTGGGCCAAATACGTTGTAGTGACCTTGCATACCGATACCATCTACACGTACACCATATTCTTCCTTCATTTTCTTCACCATGTTGAAGATGCGGTCGCGCTTAGCAGGATCGGCTGCATTGTAGTCGTTGTAGAACAACAAGCAGTCGGGGCCAGCATATTTAGCGGCAAATTCAAAGGCTTTTGCAATGAATTCATCGCCGCAAAGTTCGTACAATCTTGATTGGCGATATGGGTTAGGAGCTTCCAGCTTGCGAGTTTCGCGGTTGAAAGTTGGACGGTCCGGACCATCTGCCATTGCTTCGTTTACTACGTCCCAGCAATATACGATGTCTTTGTAGCGTTCAATAACTGTCTTGATGTGCTCTTCAAGACGTGCATAGAATACCTCTTTCTTTACCGGTTTGCCTTTCTTGTCCACGAACATCCAGTTGGCAAACTGGCTGTGCCATACCAATGTATGACCACGGAGAGGAATGTTGTTCTTGCGGCAGAAATCGGCAATTACATCAGCTTTTTCCCAGTTCCATACGCCTTCTGCCGGATGGATTTCTCCGGGTTTCATGTCGTTTTCAGCAGTGATGCTGTTGTACTCTTTCAAGATTAGTTCAATTTCTTTAGGATTCTTCATGTTGCCTTGATTTACGGCAACACCAATTTTGAAGTAATCCTTGTAGGCATCTTTCAAGCCACCAGGTGAATCGGGTACGCCCCATTGAGCCATTGCAACGTTTGCGCTTAGCGCTAATGCCAGTGTGCAAACTACAGTTTTCAGGGTTTTCATGTTGGTTAGTTTTAAAATATTTAAGAAAAAAATAAGTAATCTATTATAAAAGTTAGATTAACAAGTGTGCCGAAGGTTTAATTTCTCTGAGACTATTTAACCTTTATTAAGAAGTTTGCTCTATTTCTTCTTTTTCTTGGTGAGGTTTCTGGCCAGTTGTGTGGCGATGGTTTTGGCAAAATAGGTTACGGCGGTGCCAATCACGGTGGTCAGAATACTCTTGCTTTTGCCCGATTTTTTCTTCTTTTTGGCCTCTTCTTTCTCTTTTTCCTTCTCCAAACGGGCGTTTTCCTTCTCTTTTTCGGCCTTTTCTTTGGCTTCTGCGGCCAGTTTTTCGGCCTCTTCGCGTTGTTTTACGATGATTTCGAAGGCCGATTCGCGCTCTTTTACCTCTTCATACTTGCCGCAAATGCGCGATTTTTGGATGATTTCTGCGCGTTGTTCGTCGGTAATGGCACCGATTTGGCTTAACGGGAAGAGTATTTTGGCGCGTTGCACCATGGCGGGCGCACCCTTTTCGTCGAGGAAGGATACGAGCGCT
This sequence comes from Mediterranea massiliensis, assembly GCA_015060685.1. Classification (GTDB taxonomy): domain Bacteria; phylum Bacteroidota; class Bacteroidia; order Bacteroidales; family Bacteroidaceae; genus Bacteroides; species Bacteroides massiliensis_B. The sequence continues at coordinate 18,251 of SUXZ01000026.1, forward strand.
TCGCCGGTGCCCAGCTCAAGAATCTCGCGTTCGGTTTCGAAGGCGGGGTTCGGGCGGAAGGTTTGTGCGGCGGCCTTCACGGCTTGCTGGTCTTTTGGAGTGAATGCACGCAAGGCGTGTTGCACGCGGTTTCCGCATTGTCCCAGAATGCTTTCGGGCAGGTCGGAGGGCGATTGCGAGATGAAGTACACGCCCACGCCCTTCGAGCGTATCAGTCGCACGATTTGCTCTATCTTGTCGGTCAGCGCCTTCGAAGTGTCTTTGAAGAGCATATGCGCCTCGTCGAAGAAGAAAATCATCTTGGGCAGCTCCATATCGCCCACCTCGGGCATAATGTCGTAAATCTCAGTGAGCAGCCACATCAGGAAGGTAGAGTAGAGCTTGGGGCGCAGCATCAGCTCGTCGGCGGCAAGGATGTTCATCACACCGCGTCCGCCTTCGGTTTGTAGCAGGTCGTAGATGTCGAATGCCGGCTCGCCGAAGAAGAGGTCGCCCCCTTGCTCGGACAGGGTGAGCAGCGCGCGTTGTATGGCGCCTACCGATGCGGCACTGATGTTTCCGTAGGTGGTGGAGTATTTGGCGGCGTTCTTGGCTACATAGTCAAGCATCAGGCGCAAATCCTTCATATCTACCAGCGGCAGTTTCTCGTCCTTGGCAATGCGGAAGGTCAGCGTAAGGATGCCTGTTTGCGTCTCGTTTAGCTCCATCAGTCGTGCCAGGAGCATAGCACCCATCTTCTCTACGGTGGTGCGCATGGGGTGCCCTTGCTTGCCGTAGACGTCGTACAATCGCACGGGACAGCCCTCGAATTGCAGGGTAGTGGTGTCCATTCCCCATTCGGCGCATCGTTTTTCGATGAATTTGCTCAATCCTCCCGTCTGCGAGATGCCCGAAAGGTCGCCCTTCATGTCGGCCATGAAGCAAGGCACGCCCGCTTGCGAGAATGTTTCGGCCAAAACCTGCAACGTAACGGTCTTTCCGGTACCCGTAGCACCGGCAATTAGTCCGTGTCTATTGGCCATATTGCCTATAATATGAATCGGCCCGTCGGCAGAATGGGCCACATAGAGTTGTTTGTCTTTATACATATATCGGTGTGTTTTTGTTTTCGGTCGCTTCTTCGCTACAAAGTTACGCTGTTTTTTGTATATACCTAATAAATATAGGATAAATATTGGCAAAATAATTGTCCACACTGTCCACATTGTCCACATTTAGTGTGTTAGTGTGTTAGTGATTTATATTGATTTTTACAATCGGATTATATATCTTTGCATCCATAAATCGGAATTTAATAGATATGGAATTACAAACCCAAAGATTGTTGCTGAGACCTTGGCAAGAGGATGATGCTGACGAACTATACAAGTATGCCAAAGACCTACAAGTGGGGCCAGCTGC
>SUXZ01000010.1 GCA_015060685.1 Mediterranea massiliensis
CCAAAGGGAACACGCGACTTTTCGCCGGTAGAGATGGCGAAACGTAACTATATATTCAATACCATTCGCGAGGTGTATCACCTCTATGGTTTCCAACAAATAGAGACTCCATCGATGGAGACACTCTCTACCTTGATGGGAAAATATGGCGAAGAGGGCGATAAGTTACTCTTTAAGATTCAAAATTCGGGCGATTATTTCTCTGGCTTGACCGATGAGGAGTTGTTGAGTCGCAATGCAGCAAAGCTTGCAAGCAAATTCTGCGAAAAGGGACTTCGTTATGACCTGACCGTGCCTTTTGCCCGCTATGTGGTGATGCATCGCGATGAAATTACTTTCCCTTTCAAGCGTTATCAAATCCAACCCGTTTGGCGTGCCGACCGTCCGCAGAAGGGTCGTTATCGCGAATTCTATCAATGCGATGCCGACGTAGTGGGCAGCGACTCGCTGCTGAACGAGGTAGAGCTGATGCAGATTGTAGATACGGTGTTTTCACGCTTTGGTATCCGCGTTTGCATTAAGATAAACAACCGCAAGATTCTGACCGGTATTGCCGAAATCATTGGCGAGGCCGACAAGATTGTGGATATTACCGTAGCCATAGACAAACTTGATAAGATAGGTTTGGAGAATGTGAATGCCGAACTGAAGTCGAAAGGTATCAGCGATGAGGCTATCGAAAAGCTGCAACCAATCATTCTGCTGAGCGGTACGAACGAAGAGAAATTGGCTACACTGAAGGATGTTTTGGCAAGTAGCGAAATCGGTCTGAAGGGTGTAGAAGAGAGTGAATTTATCCTTTCTACCTTGAAGGCGCTTGGCTTGAAGAACGAAATCGAACTCGACTTGACCTTGGCACGTGGCTTGAACTATTACACCGGTGCCATATTTGAAGTGAAAGCTCTCGATGTACAAATTGGTAGTATTACTGGTGGTGGACGTTACGACAACCTTACAGGCGTATTCGGTATGAGTGGTGTCAGCGGTGTAGGTATCTCGTTTGGTGCCGACCGCATCTTCGATGTGCTCAATCAGTTGGAACTCTATCCGAAAGAGGCCGTTAATGGCACTCAGTTGTTGTTCATCAACTTTGGCGAACAAGAGGCTGCCTTCTCTATGCAAGTGTTGACTAAGGTGCGTGCAGCGGGTATTCGTGCCGAAATCTTCCCCGACTCAAGCAAAATGAAAAAACAGATGAGTTATGCAAACAGTAAGGGCGTTCCGTTTGTTGCTTTAGTGGGCGAGAATGAAATGGCGCAAGGAAAGGTTACATTGAAGAATATGGAAACAGGTGAGCAACAATTGGTTACTCCCGAGGAATTGATAGAAAAGATTAATAACTAATATAAAACGGAATCAGTATGAATATTAAACCATTGGCAGACAGAGTGCTGGTACTTCCTGCACCTGCAGAAGAAAAAACTATCGGTGGCATTATCATCCCCGATACCGCAAAAGAAAAACCATTGAAGGGCGAAGTAATCGCTGTAGGTAATGGTACAAAAGACGAGGAAATGATTCTTAAGGTTGGCGATACTGTGCTTTATGGCAAGTATGCTGGTACTGAAATCGAACTCGAAGGAACTAAGTACCTCATCATGCGTCAAAGCGATGTATTGGCCGTATTAGGCTAACTTTTAACTTTTAATTTTTAACTTTTTAATTCTTGAAAGATGGCAAAAGAAATCTTATTCAATATAGATGCCCGCGACCAATTGAAGAAGGGTATCGACACCTTGGCAAATGCCGTGAAGGTGACACTTGGGCCTAAAGGTCGCAACGTGATTATCGAAAAGAAATTTGGTGCTCCTCATATCACTAAGGATGGTGTAACTGTAGCCAAGGAAGTTGAGTTGGCCGATCCATATCAAAACACCGGTGCGCAATTGGTGAAGGAAGTAGCCAGCAAGACAGGCGACGATGCCGGTGACGGTACTACAACTGCTACCGTATTGGCACAAGCTATCGTTGCCGAAGGTTTGAAGAACGTAACTGCCGGTGCAAGTCCTATGGATATCAAGCGCGGTATCGACAAGGCAGTGGCCAAGGTGGTAGAATCTATCAAGGCTCAAGCAGAGATGGTAGGCGATAACTACGACAAGATTGAACAAGTAGGTACCGTATCGGCTAATAACGACCCAGTTATCGGTAAACTTCTTGCCGATGCTATGCGCAAGGTTTCTAAGGATGGTGTCATCACTATCGAAGAAGCTAAGGGTACTGATACTACTATCGGCGTGGTAGAAGGTATGCAATTCGACCGCGGTTATCTTTCTCCATATTTCGTAACCAACACTGAAAAGATGGAGTGCGAAATGGAGAATCCTTATATCCTTATCTACGACAAGAAGATTTCTAATTTGAAAGATTTCTTGCCTATCCTTGAACCTGCCGTACAAACAGGCCGTCCTTTGTTGGTGATTGCCGAAGATGTGGATAGCGAAGCATTGACTACATTGGTAGTGAACCGCTTGCGCAGTCAGTTGAAGATTTGTGCCGTTAAGGCTCCGGGCTTTGGCGACCGTCGCAAGGAGATGTTGGAAGACATTGCAATCTTGACCGGTGGCTTGGTAATCAGCGAAGAGAAGGGTATCAAGTTGGAACAAGCAACCATCGAAATGTTGGGTACTGCCGAGAAGGTTACTATCACAAAGGACGATACAACCATTGTGAACGGTGCCGGCGACAAGCAATTTATCAAGGAACGTTGCGAACAAATCAAGGCGCAAATCGCTTCTACCAAGAGTGATTATGACCGCGAAAAGTTGCAAGAACGTTTGGCTAAGCTTTCAGGTGGTGTAGCTGTTCTTTACGTAGGTGCAGCTTCAGAAGTTGAGATGAAGGAAAAGAAAGACCGCGTAGATGATGCACTTCGTGCTACCCGTGCTGCTATCGAAGAAGGTATCGTTCCTGGTGGTGGTGTTGCATACATCCGTGCTATCAGCACCTTGGAAGGTTTGCAAGGTGACAATGCCGACGAAACAACCGGTGTAGCTATCATCCGTCGTGCCATCGAAGAACCACTTCGTCAAATCTGCGCCAATGCAGGTGTAGAAGGTGCAGTAGTAGTACAAAAAGTTAGCGAAGGTAAGGCTGACTTTGGTTACAACGCACGTACCGATGTTTACGAAAACCTCTACGCAGCTGGTGTAGTTGACCCAGCCAAGGTTACTCGCGTAGCTTTGGAAAATGCCGCATCTATCGCTGGTATGTTCTTGACAACCGAATGTGTTATCGTAGAAAAGAAGGAAGACAAACCCGAAATACCAATGAACCCAGGTATGGGCGGTATGGGTGGTATGATGTGATACCCTACTATTAAGTGATTGTTGCATTTTGCAACAACTAAAAGAAAAAGGCGATGCGTTCATGAACGCATCGCCTTTTCTTATGTATCATGTTACTGATTACTTGCGATAGTTTTCAAGTTGGTCGGCTGTGAACTTGCGGATGAAATTGAAGTGCTTTTCGATTTCTGATTCTGCATAGTTTACGTAAACCAGTGCCGACTTGCTGAACATTTCGGGTTCGTTGGTAGCGTCTTGGATGATGAGGTGTGACATCACACATACAGCAGCCATTTCGTAAAGACGACGGGCAACGAAGTCGAGCAATTCTTGGTCGTTGGCTTCCTTCACTGCGTTTGTACAAGCCTCGAACTTGCTTACCATGCTCTTAACGCGGTCTTGCAATGGTTGCATCTCTGCGCTAACAGGATACATGCCATATTCTTGCAAGGTAGCAGCATATGAGCCGTTGGTTACATAGCGGATAGCAGCAACGGTTTGCAATTGGGTAGTACCTTCGTAGATAGAGGTAATACGTGCATCGCGGTAGATGCGTTGGCAAGGATATTCCAACATAAAGCCCGAACCACCATGGATTTGGATTGAATCGTATGCGTTTTGGTTAGCATATTCAGAGTTCATACCCTTTGCTAATGGAGTGAAGGCATCGGCCAACTTGGCATATCTCTTTTGTTCTTGTCGTTCTTCGGGAGTAAGCTTGCGTTCGCGAGCGATGTCGTCCAATGCTTTGTAGATATCTACATAGCGAGAAGTTTGATACAACAATGCACGACCAGCATCGAGCTTAGCCTTCATGATGGCCAACATGTCGTAAACAGCTGGAAATTCGATGATGGCCTTACCAAATTGCTTGCGCTCTTTTGCGTATGCCAAACCTTCGTTGTAGGCTGCTTGGCTCAAACCTACTGATTGAGCAGCAATACCCAAACGAGCACCGTTCATCAAAGCCATTACGTACTTAATCAAACCAAGCTTGCGGTCGCCGCAAAGTTCGCACTTGGCATTCTTGTAAACCAATTCGCAAGTAGGAGAACCGTGGATACCCAACTTGTTTTCGATGCGGCGAACGTTTACACCACCATCGCGCTTGTCGTAGATGAACATTGAAAGACCACGTCCGTCTTTTGTTCCTTCTTCCGAGCGAGCCAATACCAAGTGAAGGTCGGCATCACCATTCGTGATAAAACGCTTCACACCGTTCAAGCGCCAACAGTTGTTTTCTTCGTCGAAGGTAGCCTTCAACATAACGCTTTGAAGGTCGGAACCAGCGTCGGGTTCGGTCAAGTCCATAGACATAGTTTCACCGGCACAAATACGTGGGATGAAGCGGCTATGTTGGTCTTCGTTACCGAATTCGTAAAGAGTTTCGATACAGTCTTGCAATGACCAGATGTTGCTGAAACCAGCATCGGCTGCTGCTACGATTTCGGCACACATGGTGTAAGGAGTGATAGGGAAGTTCAAGCCACCGTAGCAACGAGGCATGGTCATACCATTCAAACCAGCCTTTACCATTGCATCGAGGTTTTGTGCAGTGCCAGCTGCATAGCGCACGCGGCCATTTTCGCAATGAGGGCCTTCGGCATCTACGCCTTCGGCATTGGGTGCAATGATTTCACCGGTAATTTCGCCGGTGATTTCCAATACTTTGTCGTATGAATCCATTGCATCTTCAAAATCTTGAGGAGCATAGTCATACTGGTCTTTGTCTCTATAGTTGCGCTCTTTAAGTTCGCAGATGCGCTTCATCATCGGATTGTTCAAGTGATACTTGAGTTCCGGAATTTCGCTATAATAATTTGCCATTTTACTTGCTGTTTTTCTTGTAATACTTAATCAGTTTCGGAATAACTTCTTCCACTGTACCATTAATCACGTAGTCGGCTATGGTATTGATGGGGGCATTCTCGTCGTTGTTGATAGAGATGATGATGCCTGCATCTTGCATACCAGCGATGTGTTGGATTTGGCCAGAGATACCGCAAGCAATGTATAGCTTTGGATGAACGGTAACACCAGTTTGACCAATTTGACGGTCGTGGTCGGCAAAGCCTGCGTCAACAGCAGCACGGCTTGCACCTACTTCTGCATGAAGTTCTTTTGCCAATTCGAAGAGTTTGTCAAAACCTTCTTTCGAGCCCATACCATATCCACCGGCAATTACGATGGGGGCGCCTTTCAGGTTGTGCTTAGCCTTTTCTACGTGGCGGTCGATAACCTTAACTACATAGTCTGTTTCGGGAACATACTTGGCAACGTCGTGTTTCACCACTTCGCCTTTGTAGTTTTCGTCAAGGATTTCCTTCTTCATCACACCTTCGCGAACGGTTGCCATTTGTGGGCGGTGTTCGGGGTTTACGATGGTTGCAACGATGTTACCACCGAATGCAGGACGGATTTGATAAAGCAGGTTTTCGTATGTTACGCCAGCACGCTTGTCTTCGTGCGAACCGATTTCAAGTTGGGTACAGTCGGCGGTCAAACCACTTGTCAATGCCGACGATACGCGTGGACCAAGGTCACGACCGATAACGGTAGCACCCATCAAGCAGATTTGTGGTTGCTCTTCTTTGAAGAGGTTTACCAAAACAGAAGTGTGGGGGAGTGAAGTGTAAGGGAACAAGCCTTCTGCATCGAATACGTGCAACTTGTCTACACCAAATGGCAATACTTGTTTTTCAATACCTTCGAGGTTGGTTCCGGCTGCAATGGCTTCCAATTGGCAACCGAGTTGGTTAGCTAACTTACGACCTTTGGTTAGCAATTCAAGGCTTACGTCGGCTACTTGTGCGCCTTCAAGCTCCAGATATACAAATACGTTATTCATAATTTATCCTATCGTATGGTTAGCTAATAGTTCTACAATCAAGTTTTCAATATCTTCGTCGCTACCGGTCATGGTCTTGCTCTCCTTGGCTTGGAAGATGATGTTTTCAATCTTCTTCACCTTGGTGGGCGAGCCACTCAAACCACATTGTGCAGTGTCGCCATTTACGTCGGCCACGCTCCATTCCACAATGTTCAGGTAGTCTGCTTTATCGTATAAATCTGCATAGGGCAATGCTGCGCCATCCTTAGTGATAGCAGCTTTTTCTTGTGCACCCATAGCACGTTTGTACTTCATCACCAACTTAGCGTTGCGTGGGCGGCAAGGTGCTGCACTACCATTTACGGTAAGCACGATAGGCATAGGACCTTCTACGGTTTCCACGCCACCGTCGATATGACGTTTCACGGTGATTCGACGAGTCTCTTCATCTACGTTCAATACCTCTTCGGTGTAAGTGATTTGTGTCAAACCAAGTTTCTCTGCTACTTGAGGGCCTACTTGTGCGGTATCACCATCGATTGCCTGGCGTCCGCCGATGATAAGGTCGAAGTCGCCAATCTTCTTGATAGCTGTTGCAAGGGCATATGAAGTAGCCAATGTGTCGGCACCGGCAAAAGCGCGGTCGGTCAGCAGGTAACCATTGTCCGCACCGCGGAAAAGGCCTTCGCGAATAATTTCGGCAGCTCGGCCAGGACCCATTGTCAAGATGGTAACGGTCGATCCGGGATGTTTGTCCTTCAAGATGAGTGCCTGTTCAAGGGCATTCAAGTCTTCCGGGTTGAAGATGGCCGGAAGTGCCGAGCGGTTGATAGTACCGTCAGCATTCATGGCGTCTTTCCCAACGTTTCTGGTGTCGGGAACCTGTTTCGCCAATACTACGATTTTCAAACTCATATTTTTTAATTTTGGTATTATAATTGCACTGTTTTATATAAATAATGTGTAAAACGCACATTCAGCCGGCAAATTTACAAAAACTCTTTGAGTTGGCAATAAAAAGCATAGAAAAATGCACATTTTTGGAAGTTTTGAGCAATAATCTGGATTTATCACTAGATTATGAATAACATTTAAAAACGTAAATAGTTAGGCATAATCCTATAGGCTCTTTTATATTTCTGGCTAATGAAATAAAAAAAAGCCTTAAGGGAAAATTATTTGGTGCTTGAGTCATGCAAAATATCCAGAAACAATAAAGGTGCAAACCCGGATGGATTTGCACCTTTATGAAAATGTGTTATAGGAGAATTAATTACTTAATACCTAATTTCTTGGCGATAGCCTTGGGAACGGCATCTTTGTGAACAAGGATGTTCATGGTTTTGTAGCGTGCAAAGGCTTTGCTGGCATACCAAATGCCGTCGTACTTGCCGCTCTTGCCCCATGAGTTCTTCACCATGTAGTATTCGTTGCCATCTTGATCCTTGGCAATACCGTAGATAACCATGCCGTGGTCGTCGGTAGTTTCCCAATTGTCGTAAGCTATCTGACGCTCCTCTTGTGTACACCATTTTTGTGGTTGTGGCTTGGTGTTCAACTTCTTTTCGGCAGGAGTCAGCTTCAACCAATGAGCCATGTCGCTACCGCTCAACTCTTGTGCTTTCTCAACATCGGGCATTACGGCAATACCGTTGCGGGTAAATCCGTCTTCGCTCACGTCCGAGCCCCATGCAATGGTGTAACCATTCATGATGGCATTGTCGAATACCTCCATCAGTTCGTCGATAGGCAAGTTGTACGACAAAGCCCAACGCCAGTTGTCTTGGATTTCCAATACGAATTGGCTATAGAAAGGATGGTGAGTGTATGAGGTAAGTGATACGTAATCGTCAGGATTCAAACCGGTTGATTCGTAGAACGACATCGGAGTGTATTCCTTGCCGTTGTAGGTGAATGTCTCGGGAGCCTTGCCCAAATAGATTTCGTGGATGGCTTCGATGGCCTTCTTCCAAAGCGGTGTGCCTTCGGTGTCGGTTTGAAGCTTGCTATGACGGCCTCTTGCAATAGCGGCAACAACGGCATCGCTCACGGCCGAAAGTTCGGTGTGGTTACTCAATGAGTCGCCATACATCACACCCGGACGCATCACCTCTTCGGGCACCAAACCATAGTGTTGCATGCCATAGATAACGTCGTAGAAAGAACCACCTTGCGAGAACGAGGCATCGCCATGAGTGCGGACAGCCTTGTCGGCGCGGTCAAGGTAAGTCTTTTGTACGGTGTACATTTCCGAGAAGTCGAATTCACCCTTGCCCATGCGAAGCAATTCTGCTTCAAGGAAACCGAAGGTTGAATAGCACCAGCAAGTACCGGCACGATTTTGGTTCTTAATGCTTGTGATAGGGTTTTCCTTAACAGTTGTGAATACGAAGCCCTCTTCTTGTTTGGGGGCATCTTGTGCCGAAAGGTTTAGGCTAACCAAGCCTAATGCGGCTAAAAATAATGCTTTTTTCATTTCTTAAAGGTTTAATTTTGAATGTTATTTGGAGGACAAAGGTAGTAAATTTCTTCATTTTCGTGCGATTATTCTTCAAAAAAGGATAAAAAGCATTAACTTTGGCTGATTTTTTTGTTCGGCAATGGCGAACGAAAAGCATTGTTTGATTGTTAAACCACTATATGAAACAGCAAATTACCATCACCCCTAAAACCGCTTTGGTACTCGAAGGCGGAGGCATGCGTGGCGTGTTCACCTGTGGCGTGCTCGACAACTTCATGGATCGTGGCATCCGTTTCCCCTATAGCATCGGTGTGAGCGCCGGGGCATGCAACGGCCTCTCCTACATGTCGGGCCAACGCGGAAGAGCCAAGTTCAGCAACATCGATTTATTGGAGAAGTACAACTATATCCATCCTAAATACCTGCTTACCAAGCATAATATCATGGATTTCGACCTCTTGTTCGAAACCTTCCCCAACAAGATTATTCCTTACCATTACGATAAGTATGCCGAGTGTCCCGAGCGCTATGAGATGGTTACTACCAATTGCCTGACCGGCGAGGCCTGTTATTTCGAAGAGAAGCACGACCCGAAACGCATCATCGACATTGTGCGAGCCTCCAGCAGCTTGCCTTTCGTATGCCCCATTGCCTATGTCGATGGCATCCCCATGCTAGACGGTGGCATTGCCGATAGCATCCCCTTGCTTCGTGCTCATAGTTTAGGCTTTACCGAGAATAATGTGGTGGTGCTTACCCGCAATCGTGGCTATCGGAAAAAGATAAAAGGCACCAAAGTGCCTCCGTTCATCTATCGCAAGTATCCGTTGTTGCGACAAGCCATCAATAATCGTTGCAAGTTGTACAACGAGCAACTGGATTTGGTGGAGAGGTTGGAGGATGAAGGCCGCATCACCGTCATCCGTCCGCAACGTCCTATCGAAGTGGATCGTATAGAAAAAAATATCGGCAAACTGACGGCTCTTTACGAAGAAGGCTATCAGCTTGCCGAGGCTATTAGTTTTAATTCTTAAATTAAAAGTTCAATCCCACGCTCAGTGTGAGGCAACGGGTACGGATGGCATCGTCGAAGCTATCATATCCCAAGTAGTTGAAATCGCTTTGGGCAATGTTGGCCAATCCCCAATCGTAGCTCAAGTCGAAATATAGGTTGCGATAACTCAAACCGCATCCCAGGCGGATACCGGCATCGAAGTGCTCGTAGGCACCGCTACCGAATGAATTGCGCTTTTCGCGAAGTTCAAAATCCTTCGTCTTACCGCCAACGCCCATGGCAAAGAAACCTCCCAAGAAAGGCTCGATGCAAATATCCTCGGCCACCTCTTCGAATCGGTATTTGAAGACAACCGGAACCTCCAAGTAGGTCAGACGGCTTTTAATCTCTTGCTTGTTGTTGGCATCCACCTTCACGCCCTTGGCGGTAATCAGCAAACCGGGCTCGAAGTAGATGGGCATATCGTCGGAGATGGGCATGCCATACACCACGCCGAAGTTCAAGCCGGCCAACGAACCCCTGTCGGGATCCAGTCCGCTGAACGAAAGGTTACCTACATTCACACCAAGACGTACTCCCCAATAGCAATCTTCACTCATGTAGTAGTTTTGTGCTTTGGTAGTTGTAGCGCATAGAAACGCTATAAGCAATACACTGAATAATTTACGCATTTTCATTATTGTTTAAGTTGTGTTATTTCGGGGTCAAAGGTAATATTTGTCTGCAAAATGACAAAATTGTTTTGGGAAATAGAACAGTTTTAGAGCTTTAAGCGTATCTGTATCTGTAGGTCGGCCTTGCGGTTGCTATCAATCAAATCGCTTCCGGAGCCTATCGTGTCGCGGTTTTGGTAGATGGTTTCGCCAAACTTCAGCAATAGCATCAACTGTTTGCCAAGGTCGTAGCGGATGTTGGTCGAATAGCGGAAGCCCCGCCCTTGAAACGATGGGGTGTAGAAGGTGTGCAACAATCCCTTTTCGTAAACATACACCCGGCTATCATAGTCGTCCGTGTTGAAGTAACTACCTTGTAAGGCTACCCTAAACGGTAAGTTCGGGTGGGTGTATTGGCACATCTGGCTTACGGCGAAGCCTTGCCTTGCCTCGTAGCTTTGTTGTTGGAAACGGTTGTAGTCGATGGTCGAGCGCATTTGCCACATACCGTTGTCCCACGTCAGCCGATAGCGCAACTTATGGTGATAAATGGGCAATGTCACTTCGCCGCCGGTGCCGGTCACATCGCGCTCCTTCCGTTTGTATTGATAGGTAAGATACATCTCCCAATGGTTGCTTGGGGTGTAGGTGGCCTTTGCCCGCACATCCGTTCCTTGCGAGGGCTTGCTGATGCGATACTTCCACCAAGGGAACGAAAAGAGGTCGATAGAGGCAAAGAAACGCCATCGGGCAAACGGACTCACTTCGGTGGCCAGGTACCATCCGTTTTCGTTGAGCGGTGCGCTTCCGTCGCCAAATGAATTGCCGAAGAACGACCAGTAGTCGTGCGAGTAGTAGCGATGAATAAGCATCGTTCGCCAATCGCTCGAGTGGTTGTATGTCAACCGGTTGATGGTTGCAAATCCATGCTTCCCTTTGGCCGCTTCGCCTTGCCAATTCAGTTGGCCCAACCGTAGCTGATAGTCGATGCCTATATTATAGAAATTGTTTCCTTGTAGGTTGTACTTGCTATACTCTTGCAAGTTGGGCAGGTAATCGTGGCTGAAGAAGTAATAGATGCCGTTCATCCCCACACTCCATCGGTTGGCATCGTATCGCAGGTTTCCGCCCATGGTTTGCATGGCAAAGGTATGTACCTTGTCGGCTTCGCTTGCCGAGCGGTGTAACCCCGTTTTATATATAGAGGTAATGTTGCCCTCTTTAAGGGTGCCGTCCATGTTGCGATACGAGTAGAAAAGGGTTGTCCGGATGTTGCGGTGTAGGCGTAGGGTGGTGGCTATGCCACTAAAGTAGTTGTACTCGTCGGTCGAGCTATGCTTGCGGATAGTGGCCGGACGATAGTAGGCATTGCCCAACGTATATCCGCGCCCCAGGTTGAAGCTGTTTCCTATAATCAGTCCTTGCCCCAAGTTTAGCCGGTAGTTGCCCGCCACCAGATTCTCCACCCGTCCCAAGTTCTTTATTTGCAAGTAGATGCCATAGTGGTCGTACCCCTTTGCGTTGTGCTCGCCCAATAGCGGTTCGCCGGCATCCTTCTCGGCGGTAAAGCCCATACGCAAGTAATCGCCGTAGCCAAACTCGTAGCGCAACGAGTTGTATTGCTTGGTGCCTAAATACTTGTCTTTATACCCCTTGCGTGTGTATAGTGGCTCGTCCAATCGCATCATCAACTCATGATTGCCGTATCGGGCCATCGTCTTGATGCTTGGAAAACGTTTCTCCTCCTGTAGTGGCTTTACGCAAACAAACGGCTTCATCATCTCCGCCGTGCGCTTGTCCATCTCCTCTACAAGAAGCAGTTCGTTTAGCGTCTTCATCTCGCCATGCAGGTAGATGTAGGCTTGTATGTTCTCTATTTGCGCGTCGCTCAGGAAGGGTAGTTGGCGCAACTCCTCGCGGGTGGTGCGGTTCAGGTCGATGGGGTTGGCCTGCAAACCATCCAATGCTTGCAACTCCTCCTCCCAATCATACTCTTCCAACTCGTACTCTTCGGCTAGCTCTTCGAAACTCTTTAGCCAAAGAGACGAGCCCTGTTCTTGCCCATAGCCCGGTGCGATGGATAGAAGCATCGCGACGAGCCACATGCCCAACCTTTGTGCATGCCTATTCATAAGAGATGGTTAAGTTGGTAAGTAATGTGGCACTTGCGCCCACCGAGCCCGTGTGTTGGAAACCACATCCGCCATGCTCGTTCCCTTCGATGGTAGCCTCTAAATCTACCACCTCTTTTACCTCCGGTGCGTGTGATGGCGGCAAGGGGAAGCGGTTTTCGGCATGAGCCGTCAACTTATTGCCTTGTACGCATACCACCACTTGGCACCCCGTGCGATAGCAGGTAGTGGGTTGTGCCGGACTGATGGGTGTTGCCTTGCCGTTTTCGTACCTCATCAGCATGAATTCCACCGCACGGTCGTATCGGGTGGTGCGGATAATGCGAAGCCCATAGCCCGTTTGTTGCTTTGTGTCGTACTTGATGTAGATGTCCAAGTATTGCCCCGTAGCACTACCGAAGCCTTGTCCGGCCGTCTTGCAAGGTGCAAGATCTACCGATAGTTGCATGTCGCCATACGAGTGGGTTAGTGGTGTGTATAACAATCGGGCACCCTTTACCGCTTGTTGCAAGCCAACCACCCCTTTGGCGCCATCTACCCCTTCGCCAACGAACCATGCCGGGCGTGTGTTGTCGGCTTGCCAATTGTATGCTTCGGTGTCTATAGGCTTGTATGCATCCAACGTCCAGAAGCCGGGGATGATTTCTGCTTGTTGTTCGGTGGGGAAGTGCTGAAAGTCGGTTTGTATGCTTGTGCTACCCTCTCCCTTAACGCGAATGCGCTTGCCGGTGATGCAACGTTCGGGTGCTCCTACCAGGCTTCGTGCGTGTTTGGGTGCTACCGTTGCCATGATGTAGTAACCGTTGTCTTCGGGAGTCAACGTGTAGGTTGTCATGGGTTGGTTGTTGCGGCTCACGCCCACCGCTATGGCACCCTCTCCCTGTTTGCCTTTGCACCGATACCATGTCACCACCGAATGGTCATCGCGTCCTTGCAATGCCAATTCATATAGCACGCTCAGCATGCCTTTTTGTTGCTTGATGCGGGGCTTTTGTGTAAAGAGCGGTGTAGGTAGGAGGCTTGGTTTGATGTTCAGCACGCAAGCGGCCTCCAATCCCTCATCGGTTTGTGCCACTACATGTATCGTTCGTACCTCTTCCGTCTGGTTGTTGGGTAGTATCAGACATCCGCCATCGGCTTGCGGCTTCAGCACCACATAAGGCTTGTCTTCGGGTGCTACACGCCATTGGCACATGGCCGGTATGGTGGTGTCGGGGTAGGTAGAGAAGGCGGCACTATACGCTTTCAGTAGCAACGAATCTTTTCCCGTTTCCAGGGTGCCCCATGCGTGCGAGCATTGCAATAGGGTGGGGATGCATGGTTGCCCATCTGTTTGTTGGTTGGTGGGGTTCCAATTATCCTTTCCGCGTAGCAGGTTATATAGGTTATAGCTATGCTCGTCCAGCTTATAGGCTTTCAATACCCCCTTGCTCGCCATCTCTACGGTGGTTGTCGGATGATTCTTCCCGATGAAGAGCGGCTTGCCGTTCAGCGTCAGGTTGTGTTGGTAGCTTCGTTGGTTGCCGATGGGGTCTTGTGTCCACCCGATGTATAGTTGCTCGTCTTCGCTTGTCCATCGGCAATCCACCATCGTTACGGGGCTACCCACCTTGACCAGGTATTGCCGTCCTTGTGTCAGGGCGTGGATGTCGCAATTCAAGAACACCGCACCCGTGTTGTGGGTGGCATAGAAGGGCTTTCCGCTAAAGAAGGTGAACCGGCAATTCAGATAGACGGCCGTGCCGCACAGGGCATCGTCGGTACATTCAAAGTAGCAATTATCGAATAGTGCCCGCTCGGCACCGGCAAAGGGACATAGGTTCAGCCGGCTGATGAAGCGGCAATTACGGGCTACATACCTATCGCCTTTGCATATGATGAGTTGTGCCTGCACAATGGCATTGGCTCTTCGTTGGCGGTTCAGCAAAGGGTTGGGGCCGTACACCAAATCCACGTTGCAATAGTTGCCAAAGGTGATGTTCTCCACCTGAATGTCGTCTCCCTCGATGTGCATCATCGTGAAGTTTCCTTCGGCACCGTGTGTCTGTCCGCGGTTGCTTGCCAACACCACCTCGTCGGGCGATGCGCCTAAGCCAATCAGTCTCAGATGGCTCAGCTTCAACCTGATGCCATAGGGGATGGCTTCGCCGGGTAGGGGCTTTCTTGTTTCGTTGTCATCGGGATTGTCCAACCAATATACCGATGGCACTATGCGGATGTGTAGCGGCTTGGCTTCGTTGTAGTCGGCCGGTGTTGCCTGTTGTGCTTTTTGTGCGGCTTCGAAAGCCTCTTGCATGGTTTTGAACAGGTAGCTATCGGGACGGCTTTTCTCTATGCCGGCATCCACCAGGTAGTTGTGCCGGTCGGTTTCCGTGGCGTGTGCCATAAGCGAAAATAGCGCTACCACCATTGCGCATAAAAGATTTCTTGCCATAGTTTTGCTTGCTTTGAATAAAACTTATTACTTTTGCAGATACAAATATAGATGATTTAACTTTAAACTACAAATAAGATGGTTTCGTTTACATTATGTTTGCTTGCTTTGGTAGCAGGATATTTCATTTACGGCCGTTTTGTTGAGCGCATCTTTGGTCCCGACAATCGTCAGACACCGGCCACGTTGAAGAACGACGGAGTGGATTTTATGCCGTTGCCCACATGGAAAATCTTCATGATTCAATTCTTGAACATTGCCGGTCTTGGCCCCATCTTCGGTGCCATTATGGGCGCCAAGTTTGGTACAGCTTCGTTCCTATGGATTGTGTTGGGTAGCATCTTGGCCGGTGCCACGCACGACTATCTGGCCGGTATGCTTTCGCTTCGTCACGATGGCGAGAGCTTGCCCGAGATGATTGGTCGCTACTTGGGACTTACCACCAAGCAGGTGATGCGCGGATTCACCGTTATCTTGATGATGTTGGTGGGTGCCGTTTTTGTAGCCGGTCCCGCCGGCTTGCTTGCCAATCTTACCCCCGAATACATGGATGCCACCTTCTGGATAATCGTGATATTTGCCTATTACATGCTTGCCACCTTGCTTCCTATCGATAAGATTATCGGCAAGATATATCCCCTGTTTGCCTTGGCACTTATCTTCATGGCCGTGGGCGTGTTGGTGATGCTCTACGTCAACGGAGGTGCGTTGCCCGAGTTGTGGGACGGCTTGCACAACACCCATCCCAATGCCGACAATCTGCCCATCTTCCCCATCATGTTCGTCAGCATTGCTTGTGGTGCCATTAGCGGATTCCATGCCACTCAAAGCCCTTTGATGGCCCGTTGTATGACCAATGAGCACCACGGACGCCCCGTGTTCTATGGCGCTATGATTACCGAAGGCATCGTAGCCTTGATATGGGCGGCGGCGGCCACTATCTTCTTCCACGATAACGGCATGGGCGAGAGCAACGCATCGGTCATTGTAAACGACATTACCCGCAATTGGTTGGGCACCGTGGGCGGTGTGCTTGCCATCCTCGGTGTGGTGGCCGCACCTATCAGTACCGGCGATACGGCTCTCCGTTCGGCTCGTCTCATTGTGGCCGACTTCCTCCACCTCGAGCAGAAAAGCATGCGTAGCCGTCTGATTATCTGCATCCCTATCTTTCTTGTCACCATCGGCGTGTTGCTCTATAGCTTGCGCGATGCCGCCGGCTTCGACATGATTTGGCGATACTTTGCCTGGGTAAACCAAACCCTTTCGGTCTTCACCCTGTTGGCCGTATCGGTATTCCTGGTTAAGGAGCGTAGCGGGCACTACTACTTAGTGACATTCATTCCGGCCCTCTTCATGCTGGCCGTATGTACCAGCTATATTGCCGTAGCACCCGAAGGCTTCAAGCTATCTACCGCTTTCATCGTTCCCATTAGCGTGGCGGTGGTGCTGATTACCTCGGTGCTCTTCATGCTTTGGCGACAAAAGATGATTCATTCACTTAAAAAGTAATCCATTATGAAGCGTAAAGTTCGTAAATCCACTTGGCTCAGTCTGGCCTTGTTTGCCTATGTATCCATCATGGCAATTTATTTCTTGCCCAAGAACGACACGATGGACACCACCCGCAAGTGGCTCACGCTTGGTGCCGGCTACCTCATTGTATTGTTGTTGTGGTTGGTAATGCGTAAGAAGGAGAATATGCAACGCAAGCATTGGGGCGAGGATAATAATTGATTTCTCTTTGCCGTAACAATCCTTTAAATAAACAAAGAACTGCGCCAAAACTCGCTTGTTTTGGCACAGTTCCTTCATCGACTCTCTATATCTCTTATAGCGTATAAATCCTTTCTAATTGTTGGTCGGCCCATTCAAATTCGTCCCTAATCCATTCGCCGTCTTCAAACCCGCTTGGTTGCTGATACATGATGTTCAGCAATTGCTTGTACTTCTTTAGTTGCTCGGTAGCTTCTACCTGTTTGTTTTCGCGTAGTAGCAATAGGATGCGCATCTTGGTAATGTTCACATTCTCGGTTTCCGACAAGATGTCCGATTTGTCCAGATATAGTTGGCATTCGGCATTGCTTGCGGGCGTGTTGGATTGCTTCATGATGCTTCGCGCCACCATCAGGTAGTCGTCGGATGTGCCTAACGAATGGTTGATATTCTTCATGGCCAACCGTTGCGAATTGGTGTAATCCTTGTAATAGTCGTGCATCACGGCTTCGTAGCTGACAACGCTCATGGTGGTTTTCAAGTACTTGCGGTCTTCGGGCATGGGTTGCGGTTGTCCCATTTCGTTCAATCGGTCTAACAACGTGCTATGCTTGCCATATCGGGTAAGTGCGCTTGAACCCTTGTCGTTCAGGTATTTCTCCTTTACCTTGTGTAGTGCCGAGCATAGTGCTTGCGGGTTGTATCCTTCGTTTTCAAGGAAACGTAGGGCGTAGTTGTCGGCCTCTATCTCTTGACTCTTCGAATAATCCATGCCCAGTTGCTTGTCTACGTTCAGGTTTATCAACCCTTGTACAAGGTCTTTGGCTACAAAGGCCATGCCCGGCACATAGTAGTCGTATCGTTCGTAGAGGTAGTTATCGGCGGCAATCGCTATTATTTCGCCCATGTGATTCCAGAACATGCTACGGTTCATGCGTGCAAAGTTCCTTTTCAATTGAATCAGCGAGTGGTCTAACAAGTAGTGGCACACTTCGCGGCTGAGCAATGCAATCAGCTCTTCCTCGGTATCGAGTGCGGTGAGCAAGCCGGTGGTTATCAGTAGTGTGTTGTTGCTTAGCATCATAAGGTCGGGCTCTGCCGACTTGATGATTCGCACAAGCGGTTGTTGCATGGATAGTTGTTGGAAGGCATGCTTGTCGGGAGTAATCTCCAGTATCAGGCATTGCAGATAGTCTTCTAAAGCCTCGTCGTTGTAGAACAATTCAGACTTCTCAAACTCTTCTATATATTTTTCGGCATCCTGTATCTGCTCTCTTTTCAGCTTGCTATTGTCATCTTGCGTATAGTGTTTGGCAAGGGGTAGTTGGGCGAGTTGCCAAAATTGGTTTTTACTCAGCTTGCCCGCTTGGAAATGCTCTTCGATATCCATGAGCGGCATGTAGAGTTGCTTGCCGTTTGCCACGATGATGGCTTGGTAGGGTGTGTCTCCGTTATTCACTCTCTTCAATCGTGTTATAAATTGCACTACGATGGGCGTACCCTTTTTCAACACGGTTTGGTCAATCAGTTTGTAGTCTTGTGTCAATGTGCCTTGAATGTCCAGGAAATGGGAGATTGGTCGCTGGGCAACAACGAATTGCAATGCGGCACAAAGCATGCAGGTAATAGTCAGTAAACGTTTCATATATGTATTAGTTTTGTTGGTGCAAAAATAAGAAAGGGAAATCCCTTTGACAAGCGGATTTCCCTAAACAAAAGTAGGATTTTCCCTATTTTTAAAATTTCTCCTTCAGGAATTGTCCCGTGTAGCTCTCGCTACATTCGGCTATCTCTTCCGGTGTGCCGGTGGCCACAACATATCCCCCCTTGTCGCCTCCTTCGGGGCCCAGGTCGATGACGTGGTCGGCCATCTTCACCACATCCAGGTTGTGTTCGATGATGAGGATGCTATGTCCGCGTGCAATCAAGGCATTGAATGCTTCGAGCAGTTTCTTGATGTCGTGGAAGTGTAGGCCGGTGGTAGGCTCGTCGAAGATGAACATCGTGGGGTCGCTCTTCTCTATGCTGAGGTAGTAGGCCAACTTCACGCGTTGGTTCTCGCCGCCGGAGAGGGTAGAGGATGACTGGCCCAACTTGATGTATCCCAATCCCACATCTTGCAACGGTTTCAATCGTTTCACGATTTTCTTCTGCTTGTGCAAGGTAAAGAACTCAACGGCTTGGTTCACGGTCATCTCCAGCACATCGTAGATGCTTTGCTCGTGAAACTTCACCTCGAGCGTATCCTTCTTGAATCGTTTGCCATGACATGCCTCACACTCCAACACCAGGTCGGCCATGAATTGCATCTCTACGGTGATGGTACCTTCGCCCTTGCACTCTTCGCATCGTCCGCCCTCGCTATTGAAGCTGAAGAATCCCGCCGTGTATCCCAGTTGCTTGGCAAGGGGTTGCTCGGCAAATAGCTTGCGAATCTCGTCGTAGGCCTTGATGTAGGTCACCGGGTTGCTTCGCGACGACTTGCCGATGGGGTTCTGATCCACAAACTCCACGCCACGCAACATGCGTATGTCTCCTCCGATGGAAGAGAACTCGCCCGGACGTTCGGTACATTCGTCCAGTTCGCGCTTCAAAGCCCGATAGAAGATGTTGCGCACAAGCGTACTCTTTCCGCTACCGCTAACGCCCGTTACCACCGTCATTACGTTCAGCGGGAAGCGCACGTCGATGCCCTTCAGGTTGTTTTCGCGCGCCCCTTTCAGTTCGATGTAGTTGTTCCACGGACGGCGGTGCGTGGGCATGGGGATGGTCTCTTCGCCCAGCAAGTAGCGCACGGTGTGGCTCTCGCTACCCGTTTGTAGGTCGTTCATGTCGCCTTGATACACAATCTTTCCGCCCAATCGTCCGGCGTTGGGGCCGATGTCGATGATGTAGTCGGCGGCACGGATAATCTCCTCGTCGTGCTCCACCACCACCACCGTGTTGCCCAAGGCCTGTAGTTGTCTGAGCACCTGGATAAGGCGGTCGGTGTCGCGGCTATGTAGGCCGATGCTTGGCTCGTCCAGGATGTATAGGCTACCCACTAAGCTACTGCCCAACGAGGTGGCCAGGTTGATGCGTTGGCTCTCTCCGCCACTAAGCGAGTTGCTCAGTCGGTTCAGTGTAAGGTAGCTGAGGCCTACATCCATCAGGAATCGGATGCGGCTATTAATCTCGGTCAGTATGCGCTTGGCGACCTGCTGCTCGTGTTCGGTCAGCTTCAGTGTGTCGAAGAATTGTTTCAGTTCGCTGATGGGCAAATCCACCAACTCGCAAATGCTTCGTCCGCCCACCTTCACATAGCCGGCTTCGGGCTTCAATCGGGTGCCGTGGCACTTCGGACAAAGCGTCTTTCCCCGATAGCGTGCCAACATTACGCGGTATTGTATCTTGTATTGGTTCTCCTGCACCATGCGGAAGAAGGCATTGATGCCCTCGAAGTAGCGGCACCCCTCCCACAACATGCGTCGATGCTCGTCGCTCAGCTCGTAGTAGGGCGTAAAGATGGGGAAACCGGCCCGTTCGGCACCTCGAATCACCATGTTCTTCCATTCGCTCATCTTCTCGCCACGCCAGCACACCACGGCCCCGTCGTATACCGACAACGATTGGTCGGGTATCACCAGGTGCTCGTCTATGCCAATCACGCGGCCGAAGCCTTCACATTCGGGGCATGCGCCGATGGGCGAGTTGAAGGAGAACATCTGGTCGGAAGGCTCTTCAAACTTGATGCCGTCGGCTTCGAACTTGGTGCTGAAGCGATACAGGGCGGTGCTTCCGTCGGGTTGGTAGAAGCGAAGCAGGCACGCGCCATCGCCCTCGTACATCGCCGTCTCGGCCGAGTCGGTCAGTCGGCTGATGGCATCCTGCTGGTGCGAGCTGCTCATGCGGTCAACAAGTAGGAACACCACATCGCCCGCCTTCTCCTGATACTCCTCTATGCGCATCATGTTGCCGTTCACCTCCAGCCGGTTGAAGCCCTGTTGTTGGTAGATGGCAAGCCGTTCGGCAAGCGTGCGTTCGCCCAAAAGGATAGGTGCAAGCACCGTGTAGCGTGTGCCTTCGGGATGTTGTAGCATACAGTTCACGATGTCCTCCACCGAGTGCTTCTTCACCTCTTGTCCGCTCACGGGGCTATAAGTGCGTCCGATGCGTGCAAAGAGCAATCGCAAGTACTCGTAAATCTCCGTCGAGGTGCCCACGGTAGAGCGTGGGTTGCGGCTCGACACCTTCTGCTCGATGGCAATGGCGGGCGGTATGCCCTTGATGAAGTCACATTCGGGTTTGCTCATGCGCCCCAGGAATTGGCGTGCGTAGCTGCTTAGGCTCTCCACATAGCGGCGTTGCCCCTCGGCATAGAGCGTATCGAAGGCAAGCGACGACTTGCCCGAGCCAGACACCCCGGTAATGACGATGAACTTATTGCGAGGAATCTCCACATCAATATTCTTCAGGTTATTGACGCGTGCCCCTTTTACTTGTATGGCTTTTTTCTTTTCCATGATGCAAAGCTAAAACAAAAAAACGACAACCTAAAAAGATTGCCGTTTCTTTTTCGATATGTTAGGTTTTTATGCCTATTTCAGGTTCTTCCACAAGTTGGGCAGGAAGGCATAATACAACAGGTGCTTCCATGCCACGAGGTCGTGTGCACCGTTGCTACCTACATAATAATGATGCTTAATGCCCATTTCGTCCAGCTCGCGATGAAGCTTTTCGTGGCGAGCCATGAAGCCCGTTTCGTGTGTGCCGGCACCCACAAAAAGGTAGTCAATCTTGTCGTTGATATCCTTGTCGTACAACGCCGGAGTCTCCTTGATTTCGATGGCCGAGCTCAGCAGGCCGAAGTTGGCAAAGAGGTCGAGGCAACGGAAGCCAACGTATTGCGACAAGCGTCCGCCCATCGATAGGCCGCTGATGGCGCGTGCATGGCGGTCTTTGATAACGTTGTAGCGCGATTCCACGAAGGGGATGATACACTTGCGATACTCCTCCTCCATCATCGGGAAGGCCAGTTCGGTGTGCTTGGGATGCGAGCGGGTCACCATCTGGTCGTTGGGGAATACCACAATCATCTCCTTCGCCTTACCTTCGGCAATCAGGTTGTCCAGGATGAAGTTGGCCTTGCCGTGCATCACCCACGTTTCGGTCAGGTCGCCCGAGCCACCCATCAGGTAGAGCGTAGGATACTCCTTCTTGGGGTCGTAGTTGCCCGGAGTATATACAATCATGTCGCGCACACCCTTCGTTACCTCCGAGTAGTAGTAGTGCGTGGTGAGGCTTCCGTGCGGCACATCGTTCTTGGCGTCGTAGAAGGCCGGTTCGTCGCCGTGTACATGCAGGATGCTGAAAGCCGGCATGGCGGCATGTCCGGTAAAGGTGTTGTTCGGGTCAACGTTCTGCACGCCATCCACGATGAAGTAGTAGAAGTAGATTTCAGGAATCAACGGGCCGATGGTCAGTGTCCACACGCCATCTTCACCCTTCACGAAGGGCACTCGCTTGCGTGCATCGGGGCCCACGAACATGTTGCCGGTGAGCAACACCTCTTCGGCCTTCGGCGCATGCAGGCGGAAGGTAACGGTGTGGTCGTCGTGTACTTCGGGCGAGATAAGTCGCGCACTGAACGGAGTGATGTTTTCGGTGTTTTTCTGTGGTGCCCAATCCACATTCACGTGCGATTGCTGGGCTGAAATGCCGATGGCGAATAATGCCATACAAAGCGATAATAAACTCTTCTTCATGGTTTTAATTTATTTGTTTTACGTTTGGTAATGAGGTTGTTTTGCACAAAAGTAAGGGATATTTGGCAAATGACAAAGATATATTGGGTAAAAAACGTATCTTTGTCGGGATTTTAGTGTGTTAGTGAGTTAGTGAGTTAGTGTGTTAGTGTGTTGGTGTGTTAGTGAGTTAGTGAGTTGGTGTTGTAGGGACGCCATGGTGCGTCCGCAAAAAGATGATAAAAAATGAAATATAACATGTTTAGAAAACTATTACTCTTATTGCTTGTGTCGCTCCCGTTGATGAGCATGTCGGCACAAACACATCCCAAACGCGAATTTCGTGGTGCGTGGATACAGGCCGTGAACGGACAATTCAAAGGCATGTCCACCGAGCAGATGCAACAGACGTTGACCACCCAGCTGAACTCCTTGCAAGCCGCCGGCATCAACGCCATCATCTTCCAGGTGCGTCCCGAGGCCGATGCCCTCTATCCCTCCAGCTACGAGCCGTGGAGCCGCTTCCTCACGGGCGAACAAGGCGTTGCCCCCTCGCCCTATTGGGACCCCATGGCGTGGATGATAGCCGAGTGTCACAAACGCGGCATGGAGTTTCATGCATGGATAAACCCCTACCGCGCCAAGACAACACAATCCGTCAAGCTGGCCCCCACACACATCTACCACCGGCACCCCGAATGGTTTGTAACCTATGGCGACCAGCTTTACTTCAACCCCGCCTTGCAAGAGAGCCGCGACTACATCTGCCAAATCATTACCGACATCGTTACCCGCTACGACATCGACGCCCTGCACATGGACGACTACTTCTACCCATACCCCATCAAGGGGCAAGAGTTTCCCGATATAGCCAACTTCCGTAGCAACCCCAACGGATTTACCGACCTGGGCGATTGGCGACGCAACAATGTGAACGTGCTGATAAAGCAGATACACCAAACCGTGCGTGCCGCTAAGCCGTGGGTAAAGTTCGGCATCTCGCCCTTCGGCATCTACCGCAACCAGAAGAGCGCCCCCCTGGGTAGCGCCACCAACGGCCTGCAGAACTACGACGAGCTCTACGCCGACGTGCTGCTTTGGGCGCGCGAGGGATGGATAGACTACAACATGCCGCAAATCTATTGGCACGTAGGCCACCCCGCCGCCGACTATGGCGTGCTGGTAGAATGGTGGGCCAAGCATGCCGAAGGCCGTCCTTTGTTCATCGGACAATCCGTGAGCAACACCGTGCAGAATGCCGACCCATCGAACCCCGACACCCATCAGTTGGCATTGAAGATGAAGCTACAACGCCAGTACCAGACCATCGGCGGTAGCGTGCAATGGCCCGCCGCCGATGTGGTGAACAACCTGGGCAACTACCGCACCCTGCTCGTCAACAACTACCACCGCTATCCCGCACTTCCGCCCGTCTTCACCTTCATGGACGACGAAGCCCCCGGCAAGGTGAAGAAGGTGAAACCCGTGTGGACCGCCGACGGATACATCCTCTTCTGGACGGCCCCCAAGCACAAGGACGAGATGAACCGCGCCGTGCAATACGTGGTATATCGCTTCGACGCCAAGGAAGAGGTGAACACCGACGACCCCTCGAAGATTGTGGCCATCACGCGCGATACCTTCTACCGTCTGCCCTACGAAGATGGCAAAACCAAGTACCGCTACGTAGTAACCGCCCTCGATCGCCTGCACAACGAGTCGAAACCCGCCAAGAAGAAGGTGAAGTTGTAGGGACGCGGCATGACGCGTCCGAAGTAGTCAAGTAGTGAGTAGTCAAGTAGAAATGTAGGGACGTAGCGTGCTGCGTCCGTGAATACGCAAATAAATCATAAACCATAAAACCATGAGAAATATGAAAAAAATCCTTTCATTTCTGTTTTTGGTAGGCATGAGCGTAGCCGTTTATGCACAAACCATCGAAAAGACATTGAAACCCCGCATGGTGGTGCTGACCGACATTGCACCCGCCAACATCGAGCCCGACGACCAGGAATCGTTGATTCGCCTCCTATCGCATGCCGACCTCTTCGAGGTGGAGGCCATCATTGCCACCACCGGATGGAACAATAGCAACTACCCCGTGGAGTGGATGGATACCATCTTCAACACCCTGGGCGCCTACGAAAAAGACCTTCCCAACCTGATGAAACGTTCGGAGCAGACATCCTTCCTCCCCTTGAAGAAAGAGGAGAAGAAGCAATACATCGGCTATTGGCCCAGTGTGGACTATCTGCGCAGCCGCGTCATGCTGGGTAGCGCAAAGATGGGCCGCGAGGTCATTGGCGAAGGCAACCGCTCGGCAGGTAGCGACTTCATCATCCGCTTGGCCGACGAAAAAGACAATCGCCCCCTTTGGATAGGCGTGTGGGGTGGGGGCAACACCCTGGCACAAGCCATCTGGCAAGTAAAGCAGACACGCACCGACAAGGAGTTCAAAGCCTTCTTGCACAAGCTGCGCGTATATACCATTACCGACCAGGACGTGCCTTGGCACAAGCGCGGACAATACGCATTCAGTTCGCACGAGTGGATGCGCCAGCTTTGCGGCGACGACCTCCTCTTCATCTGGGACGAGAGCGCGTGGCTATCGCAAAACGACATCGGTAGCCGCAATTGGAACGAGTATGCCCAGCACATCCAACGCCACGGACACCTGGGCGCACGCTATCCCAAAAACAAGTATGGCGTAGAGGGCGATACACCATCCTATCTGCACATCCTGCCCAACGGCCTGAACAACCCCTCCGAGCCAACGCAAGTAGGGTGGGCGGGCTATCATGTGTGGGACAACTCCCTCGACAAGACCACCCAATGCTACACCAACACCACGCCCGATATAAAGCGCATCTCGCAGAAGTACGAACACTACTTCTATCCCGCCATCTTCGCCAACTTTGCCGCGCGCATGGATTGGGCAAAAGAGGGTAAAGGCAACCGCAACCCCATTGTCGTGGTGAACGGCAAGCAAGGACTGGATGCCATTCGGCTGAAGGCACGCGCCGGCCAAACCGTTGCGCTGGATGCCGCCCGCAGCTACGACCCCGACGGCGATGCCCTCAGCTACAAGTGGTGGGTGATGCCCGAATCGGGCAGCTATCCGGGCGATGTGGCGGTGGCCGATGCAAGCAAGCCGCAAGCCACGCTGACGCTCCCTGCCGATGCCGCAGGCCACACCATCCACGTGATTTGCGAAGTCGCCGACAACGGCGAACACACCTTGACCGCCTACCGACGGGTGATTATCACCGTGAAATAAGCCATAACAACAAATAGCCGAGCCTTAAGGCTTTCGGAACAAACCTTTAACGGACATGGATTTTTTCATCCCTACTAACTTCACTACTTCACCGACTTCACCGGTGAAGTTAGTAGGGTGTTGCATATCCGCTCCTTCTTATATTGATACTGATAGGTTACTATAATTATAATATAGATATAATATACTTATTATATACTAATATAAATATATATTTACTAATATTTATATTAATATATTTATATACATATATATAATATTATAATAATATATACAAATGAAGTTTTGAAAAATATTTTTCCTTTGTGTGTTGCTACTAACTTCACCGGTGAAGTCGGTGAAGTAGTGAAGTAGTGAAGTAATGACGTTTGCTTTAACTATCAGTTGGTCAATTAAATATCGCGCGTAGTATGTATAAAAATAATAGCTGAGCAACATTGCCCAGCTATTATTTTATTAAGTAAAGTTGTGATTACTTCAACATTTGTGGGAGGTTTTGGCGGCCCCAGAAGTAGTAAACGGCCAAACCAATCCAGCTTGTAATCAGAATCAAGATGGCAACCAATAACTTCTTAACTGTGTCTACATCCCACTTCCAAATTTCCAATACGGCTTTAACGGCGAGAACTACACCGATAATCCAAATAATAGTTCCAATCATAGTTGTTTTGTTTTTAATTGTTTTTAATCAATGATTATTTGCCGCAAAAATAGGGATAATTATTGAAAAATGAAAAGATTTGCATTAAAATCTATTGTTGCCCCGATTTAAGTAGCTGCAATAGTTGGCTTCGTTGCAGGGAGAAGTTGGGGCTGTTGGCTTGTACATACTCCAATAGGGCGATGCCGTTTTGCTTTGCGCGCGACTTCTCTACCAATTGTTCGTTGCTCATTTCGTCGGACATTTTCAGCAGGGTCATGGCGGCAAGTTCGCACTTCCCCCAACTGTCTGCATCGCCTTGATAGCGTGCAATGATTGCATCGGCATCCAGCTGGCTTAAATCGTTGCTGGGGAGGCCTAATAGTTGGGTGGTGAGGTTATCGTATTCTGTCCAACTGCTCTTGGCGATTTTTCGTTTATTGAGCAGGGCTTGCACAATGAGGGCGATAATCTCTTGTATCATTCGTAAAAGGTAGTCTTGCTTTATCATGGCGGATTGTTTTATTGGGTTGCAAAATAAACAAATAAAGGGCGGCTATGCAAAGATAACCGCCCAAAAATAACGGGAAAGGTGGAAATGTTATCGTTTCCGGCCGCCGTTGTGGGTGAAGATGGTGGGTTTGATTTTTTCCTGGCGTTCGTAGGCGAGACGCGAGGGGGTTGGGTATTCCAGCTTTTCCAACTCGGCGATGGCGGCGCGGATGTCGCTCAAGAGCATGTCGGCCATGTCGCGGCTAAAGCCTTGGCGCACCACGATGCGCATCACTACGCGGTCTTCGATGTCCTTGGGCATGGTGTAGGCGGGCACCATCCATCCGCTTTGCTTCAGGCGGTCTTGCAGGTCGAAGAGTGTCCACTTGGCCGTCTTGGAGTAGGTGGAGCACATCATCCAGATGAAGAGCGGATTCACCACCTCCTTGCCGTAGTTGGCAAAGGGCTTCATCTTGCCTATCTCTTCGTGCAGGTAGCGGGCTATGGCCATGGAGTTCTCCTGTATCTGCTTGTAGCCTTCGTAGCCCAAACGGATGAACTGGTAGTACTGGCCAAGCACTTGTGCGCCGGGGCGCGAGAAGTTGAGGCCCACTTGGGTGATGTCGGCGCCGAGGTAGTTGACCGAGAAGGACATCTTGCCGGGCAGGTATTTCTTGTCTTTCCAAACCACCCACCCCAAGCCGGGATAGACAAGGCCGTACTTATGGCCGGAGGTGCTGATGGAGAGTACCCACTTGAGGCGGAAGTCCCACTTCTTGTCGGGGTTGATGAAGGGGAGGATGAATCCGCCCGAGGCGGCATCGACGTGGATGGGGATGTTGTGGCCGGTGCGCGCGTTGTAGGCATCGAGGGCGGCATCGAGGGCTTCGACATCGTCGTTGAGGCCTGTCCATGTGACGCCTTGGATGGGCACTACGCAGATGGTGTTCTCGTCGCACAAGTCAATCACGGCCTGGGGGTCGAGGGTGATTTTGTCGAGGGTGAGGGGCACGGTGCGCATCTCGATTTGCCATAGGTCGGCAAACTTCTCCCACACTACCTGATAGCCGGTGGAGATGATGAAGTTGGGCTTGTCGGTGGGCTTGCCTTCTGCCTCACGACGCTCTTTCCAACGAAGCCAGGCGGCTACTCCGCCCAACATACATGCCTCCGACGAGCCGATGGCCAGGGCGCCGGTCTTCCACTTGCCCTCTTCGGGCGAATTCCAAAGGTTGGCCATGATGTTGATGCACTTGGCACACATCACCGCCACGCGCGGATACTCCGTTTCGTCGATGTAGTTGATGGCGATGGCTTCGTTCATCAGCTGGGTGGCATACTTGTCCATGTAGGTGGTAACGAAGGTGGCCATGTTGAGGCGCGGCTGGGTTTGCGCAAAGGTTTCGTCCTTCACCAGCTGATAAGCTATGTCGGGGCGTGTGCCTTTGGCGGGAATCTTGTCCACGGGGGCGGGTTGTAGCATCTCTTTTGAGCCGAAGATGTCGGCATTGAAATTTGATTTTTCCATACTTGTTTGGGTTTTAGGATTAAAAATTATATTGTATCATCGCATTGATTCGATGCGCTTTTCCTTCTGTGCGGTCGTAGTTGTGCCGGCTACCGTAGAGGTATTCTACGCCCAGCTGACAATTGCTGAAAGGGGTGTAGAAGGCATTTACCACCATGTATTGGGCGTATTTGTAGCCGTCGGGCCGATAGGCTCCTTCGTTGTACAGACGGCATTGGCTGGCCGAAGTGGATAGGAACAGCTTGTTGCTGATGTTGTATTGCAAGCCGCCCACAAAGCCGAGGGCGTAGGGGGCGCTCATCTCTCCGCCTTCGGGCTTGGCCACCAGGTCGTAGCCAAAGCCGCCCAGGTCGTTCATGTAGTCGGCATAGCCGCATCCGTAGGCGGCCTGATAGTAGAAGGTGAGTTGCGGGATGATTTCCACCATGCCGCTCAGCTGGCTTGCCCACCCGATGGCATACTTGTTTTCGGCGCTGACCAGGTTGCGGTAGGAGAGGGCGCGCAGGAGGCCCGACAAGCGGATGTGGCTCTCTCCGCCACCCCATTCGTATTGCACGTAGGCGGGTATGTCGGGGATGCGTTGCCTGATGGCTTCCGATTCTCCGGCGCGTGTGGTGTAGCTGGCGGATGGTGCCTCGATGGCGGCGGCAAAGCTCCAATGCTTGTCTAATCGGTGGCTATATTGTATCTGCATGTTGCGTGCAAACACCGCGCCCGAAGGCCCTTCGAAATCGACGGTTGGAGGGGCGGAGGCGGGGTCGCAGAAGGTACTCCATGCCTTGCCTATGCGCAATCCGCCCATCGAGATGTAGGCTTGCCTTAAACGCATGGCGTAGCTGCCCGTATCGCCTCCACGGAAGTCGCTTTCAAGATAGACGGTAAAGTCGCCTACGGGTGTGCGCTTGCCCACCAGCTTCAGGAAGATGCGCGAGGTGGAGGCGTCCATCTGAAACTGGCTACGCATGTCGGGTCGATTGGGGGTAGGGATGTCGGCGGTAACAAAATCGGGGTTGTCGGCTATGCCGCCCATATCTACCGACAGGGTGCCCTTCATGTAGCCGCCGATGCCTAAGGCTACACGCCCTTTCCTATCTAAGAAGAGGAAGCGGGGTGCGCGGGGGTCTTGAAAATGTAGGCCGTTGGCTTCGTAGATGGCCTTGATGGTTTCGTTGTCCGAGTGGCGCGATTCGTCGGTGATGATTACCGATGTGAAGAGGGTGTCGCTCACCACCTCTTGTGCGTGCATAGCACCTCCTGCGCCGATAAAACAGAATGCAATGAATAGTTTCTTGTTCATAATTCGTTGTTTAATTTGTCCAATTATGCTTCCCCAAACAAACGGGGGGTGGAGAATGTTCGCAAAAACATTTTACCGATGCCTGTTGTTATAGGGCAAAACATAAAAACAACTGTGTTATGGCAAATCTGAGTAAATCAACCAAATTGAGTGTAGCTACACTCGCAATTATGAATGTAACGGCCGTGGTTTCGCTTCGCGGGCTACCGGCCGAGGCCGAATACGGACTAAGTTCGGCTTTCTATTATCTGTTTGCGGCATTGGTGTTCCTGATACCTACGGCGCTTGTTGCCGCCGAGCTTGCGGCGATGTTTGCCGACAAGCAAGGGGGTGTGTTCCGTTGGGTGGGCGAGGCCTTCGGTAAGCGGATGGGCTTTGTCGCCATCTGGCTTCAATGGGTGGAGAGCACCATCTGGTATCCTACGGTGCTTACCTTCGGTGCGGTGTCGCTTGCCTTTATCGGCATGAACCATGCCTACGACATGTCGCTCGCCTCCAACCGCCTCTATACGTTGGCGGTGGTGCTGATTATCTATTGGCTGGCCACGTTCATCTCCCTGAAGGGTATGTCGTGGGTAGGCAAGGTGTCGAAGATTGGCGGCTTGGTGGGTACCATCATCCCGGCCGGCTTGTTGGTGGTGCTGGCCATTGTCTATCTGATTGGTGGCGGCCACTCGCAACTCGATTTCTCGGGTAGTTTCTTCCCCGACTTGAGCAACTTCGACAACCTGGTACTGGCATCGAGCATCTTCCTCTTCTATGCCGGTATGGAGATGGGCGGCATCCATGTGAAGGATGTGGACAACCCCTCGCGCAACTATCCGAAAGCGGTGTTTATCGGCTCGTTCATCACCGTGCTGATATTCGTGTTGGGCACCTTCTCGCTGGGCATCATCATCCCCAAAAGCGAGATTAACCTGACGCAAAGCCTCTTGGTGGGATTCGACCGCTACTTTGACTTTATCCGTGCTTCGTGGCTTTCGCCCATCATTGCCATCGCCTTGGCTTTCGGTGTGCTGGCCGGTGTGCTGACGTGGGTGGCCGGCCCGTCGAAGGGTATCTTTGCCGTGGGGCGTGCAGGCTACTTGCCGCCCTTCTTCCAAAAGACGAATAAGATTGGTGTGCAACGCAACATCCTCCTGATTCAAGGCGGCATCGTGACGTTACTCGGCTTGCTCTTCGTGGTGATGCCCTCGGTGCAAAGTTTCTATCAGATACTTTCGCAACTCACCGTGTTGCTATACCTCATCATGTATCTGATGATGTTTGCGGCGGCCATCTACTTGCGCTACAACATGAAGGGTGCCAACCGTCCTTTCCGCATCGGAGGCAAAGGAAACGGCCTGATGTGGCTGATAGCCGGTGTGGGCTTCCTCGGCTCGTTGCTGGCGTTCATCCTCAGCTTTATCCCGCCCGGACAGATTGCGGTGGGTAGCAACGCCATGTGGTACTCGGTGCTAGTCATCGGATGTATTATCGTGGTGGCCGCCCCGCTCATCATCTACGCCATGCGCAAGCCTTCGTGGAAGGATAAATCGGCCAATTTCGAACCCTTCCATTGGGAGGAGAAGTAAAAGAAGGGGGTGCGCCAAAAAAAGTAATCTTTTGGCGCATCCCCTTTAGGTTTGTAAGAATGTGCAAGATGCAAGGCGCTGAAATTTAAGTCGAAAGGAGTGTACTAAGGTACATGACTGAGACTTAATATTGAAAATAACGAAGCAGATTGTGCATTATGACACACCGCCTTTTATTGTTAAAATAGGAATGGGAAGGTTATGCTTTGTTTCCTTTTCTCCTCTATCTCCCGTTGCATCCGTTCGATGGCCGTTTGGAAGAAGAAGGCGATGAGGTGCTCGTCGGTGCGTTCCGTTCGGATGTAGCGCAGGGCATTGATGTATTCATCCTTTTTCTCTTTGGTAATGATGATAATCGGATGACCGGCTTTGTGTAAGATGAAATTGGAAAATAACCTACCTATTCGTCCATTACCATCGCGGAAAGGATGAAGATATTCGTAAAAGCCGTGGAAGCGCGCAGATAGAATCACGGGGTGAATCTTTCCTTCC
The DNA here is from genome assembly GCA_015060685.1 of Mediterranea massiliensis. Lineage (GTDB taxonomy): Bacteria > Bacteroidota > Bacteroidia > Bacteroidales > Bacteroidaceae > Bacteroides > Bacteroides massiliensis_B. The sequence goes on from SUXZ01000010.1 coordinate 31,552, forward strand.
TCCATGGCTTGTTGGGTGGATGATAGTAGTTGCGGCACTCTTCCTATCAGTTGCTCGTGTTCGCCGAAGATGGTATCGCCGGCACACATGTCTGTGGTGGTGTATTCTCCGGCTTTGGCATCGGGATAGCGATAGGATAGGGTATGCTCCATCAAGATGCGGTGTGTCTCCTTCAACAGCTCTTCGCTCAAAGGTGCCTCCGGTTGGTTAAGGAGGTATTCGTATGCGCGGAAGTGGTCGAGCATTTCGAAGGCTTCGAACAATGTCTTGCCTTGCGGAATCACATTCAATCCCTTCTCCTTCAATTCGCGCGTGTCGTTCACGGAAAAAGAGTTGCCTTCGATGGCGCAACTATGAGCCGAAAAGAGAATCTCGTTGTATTCCCTTAAGTCGGCTAAAGCCATTCGGTCGGTCACCTTCTGTCGGTAGGCTTTCAGCACCTCTTCGTATGCTTTGATTTCTTTTTCGAACATAAACAACTCGTTTTGAGCGTACAAACTTACGTATTTAACTCCAAATCACCAAAAATGTTGGTTTGTTTTCAAATATTATTCTTCCCCTTTCCATCGGTTCTATAAAAGAATAGTATAAATGTTTGCAAATTGCATCTAAATTTATCCTTCTTCCAATATGAGTGTATTACAGAGCCACAATCAGTCATATACAGAGATAGGCTCAGTATATCATCGAGCCTATCTCTGTCATATACTGATTATACCCCCGCTCAGAAGCTATTCTGAGCTGGGGTAGTGCATATAGGAATATTGCGTACATTATTCTTTACAACACAAACCGCACCGCGATAACTATATATCCCCCTCTTCTGAACTATTTGTTCTTCACGCCTGAAGTGTTTGTTCCTTGCGTCCAAAGTATTTGTTGTTCAGAAGAGGGGTATATATGTTATTAGTAGTGAATTGTTAGTTGAATTAATTCGACACAGTCATGCGGCTAAGTTTTGTATCACACTTTGTTATTTGAATAAACAAATTCCTTTCCATAAATATTTTATTATAGTTGTTTACTATACTTTACTTTACTATTTATCATTATGATGTTTGGATGGAAAATGTATTCTTTTTCTTTCTTGGATAAAATTTAAATATTATTTTTGCAAAATAAACTGTGCTAAATTAATGAGTAAGGTCGTAAAAATACCAGAAGTAAAGGAAGATGTCCGAATTGGGAGTGCTTTCAATTTTTTTGTTTCAAGTTATTCGAGAAACGGAAATTTCGGAAGGTAATGTTGTTGTGTGGGACTTTCAAAACAGGACATTCTTTCATCCGTTTTTTATCGCTCCTTTGTCTATTTACAAGCAAATGAATGGGAAAACGGTAATTTACAAAATATATCGGATACTTGCAAATCATATTTTGAAAAAGTGTCGTTTGATAATATGATGTATATAGATAGGGATACGGATTTGAAAGATGCTTTGCAGGGATTTGATGATAAGACATATAGTCCGATTTGTTGTTTTGATATGTGTGGTGAACATGTGGATTCGTTGCAGACGGTTCTTCAGAATATCATAGAGAAACAAAGTAAGATGGATAAGAAATTGAAGGCTCCTCTTTCTTATTTCTTAGGAGAATTGATTTGTAATATCAGTCAACATGCAAATAGCGAAGTCGGATATGTGTTCTCGCAGTATTTGCCAAAAGAGAAAGCTATAACTTTGTGTATTGCCGACCGAGGAATAACCATTTATGGTAGTTATTTGAGAACTCAGAAGTATTGGATGAAATAGGAGACGATGAAGCTGTAGCTTTAAAGAAAGCCAATGAAGGTTATTCTACCAAGAATTTGCCAAACCCAGAAGATAGAGGATATGGTATTTCTTCAACAAAGGATATGCTTGTTAATGGACTTGGTGGAGCATTCTTTATGTTTTCGGGAGGTGCTTTTCATCGACATAGTCGTGAGTATTGTGACTTTACGAACTTGCCGAAAGCTTTTAATTGGCCAGGAACTATCATCTTGATGAGGATACCGATTGAAGTGGAAGAAGGATTTGATTATAACAATTATATACAATAAAAATGGGAATTATGAGTAGAGTACTGAGAATTGCTGATATTATCAGCACAGACGTTCGTTCCCGTTCAAGAGCTGATATTATTAGGAACGAATTGGAAGAAAACCGTAATAATCTTATTTTGGATTTTACGGATGTAGTCTTTATGTCACGTTCATTTACAGATGAACTATATGCTATAAAGAGCGATTATCCGGATTTGGATATTCAGTTGATAGGTATGACGGGGGTTGTTAAAGCCATGTCGGATGCGGTTAGTGCTTCGAGAGGTAAGAAGCGGATTCGGAAAGAGCAGGATGCAGTAATTAAAGAATGTAAGGATGAAGCAAGTTTGATGGAGTATTTCCTTGCGTTTTAAAATAAATTTAAGGTTGGCTAGTTTGGTCAGCCTTTTTTATGCTAATACCTTTAAACATTTTTATGGAGATTTGTGTTATGTATGTAAACTATTTACAAAACATAACAAATGATAGAAAAAGATATTGCTAAGATTTCTTTGAAGGCATTGAAAGTTTTCATTAAAACTTATCAAGCAAAATCCCCAGTAATGCTCGAATTGAAAGGGGATTTGGAAAGGGTTGTTTTTGCTCTTCAACGTGGAGATAGTAACAGTCTTATAGACAGTAACAGTTATATAGCTGGTAAATATATAATCCCTCCTCAATTGGTTTTTAAATATAAATTGAGGCGAACAACAGAAGGCGAATTAGTTTCATCTGGCTTGATTGGTCAGAAGATGGCATTGTATCAGATAGGTCATCTTTTGAAAGATGCGTTAGAATATGAAACAGTACTAACAAAAGTTTCCACAGCTTTGAATGAAACAGCAAAAGAAGTTGCGGCTTATGGTATTGAGAAATTGATGGAAAATGAAAAGGCTACCCGATAATTGGATAGCCTTTCAATATGCCAGTTTCCTTGTTCTTTTTTACATTTCGTTTAATTTGTTCATAGATACAATGTTGTTAAAGTCTTTTTGTTTGCTGTACAGTCAAAAAGTGGTGTCCTAAGTTCGTCGTATTTCAGTTGGCTTTAGAAACAGCGTTTCTGATTACTTTTTGTTTGTTGGGGGATTGGAAACGATGTTTCTTGCTTCCTGTTGGAAGTTTTGGGAAAAGAAACACGGTTTCTGAAAATATAGTGCATTAGAAATAGACGGATAAACGAAAATTAACTACCTTTGTACCGATAATCAGAATATTAACATCAAAAATGGATATGCCAATGGAATAAACAGAAGAAAGAACGCTTAGGGAAAGCAGTTGTACAAGGTGCAAAGTTTCCCGTCCAAAAGTTAAGTAACAAAATTATTAATCACGGAAAAGCGTTCCGTTCGTACTTGAAAATATAGATTTGAGCTTTTAGCTCTTGTTCTCATCTACGTTGAATACCGCCAATATTCGTCACACGAGAACAAGCGTTTGAAGGTTCACGTTCCGTATAGGGCGTGAACCATTCGTGCTTGTATGTGTGACAGGTCACTTGGCGGTAACCTAACGTAGAAACAAGTTTCGGATGGTAGCACGCCTTTTCCTTTTAATAAGAAATGAATTTATGAAATACGTAAATAGGCTTATTGCTTTAATATTATTAATTCCTTTATTTTTGTTCTCAGCTTGTGGTGGAACAGATGATTTGCCTATGAATGGGGAAGAAAACAATGAAATTCAAGAGGAAAACTCTGTTGAAGAGGATTTGAAAAGAATTAAATCAGAACTTTGCTTTGGAGGTAAATTCGTAGAAAGAAAGTATGAAGATTTTAATAGTATGAATCATGGGTATAGTGCTGTTATTGAGCAAAAAGATTATTTTTTTAAAACTGATGGTACAGGGTTGGTAAAAACATTTGTATTGAATACAACTACAGATAAAGGTTATACGGAGCAATCCAGTCAGTTTACATGGACTTTGTCTGAAACTAGACCTTTTACCTTAAAATTGAAAGAAGAAAATATGGCGTCATATGTACTTGAAGAGGTAAAAGTGATGGATGGTGTGTTAAGTTTTAAAAATGGGGATTGGCAGCAAGAAATTGATTTGTATGAAGGTTTTTGTAAGAGTGATATAATTAATTATTCTGTAGATGAGTTGCAAGCATGGCATAAATATGATGGGGAATCTATAGTTTGGATAACTCCTACAATCTTGACTGTGAATACGAAAAAAGGTATTATGAGATTTATTCGTTCGCATAAAGGATATGCAAGTTTAGGATATATACAACCATCTTACTCAAAAGATGGTGGATCATGGCAATATTTTGATTCTCAAATTTATTTTAGAGTGTATTCTAAATTAAACAATTTTTATGACATAATTATAGATAAGGACAAAAATAGCTTTGAAGAGAATTATTACAATAATGCTAAAATGTATTATTTTCATATTGGAAATATTTCTTCGAAATTTGAACTTTCTATAATTGATAATGATAAAGAATATAATATAGAAAATTAATAAATTAGAATTCGATTGCATTTGCAAGTTGAATTCGCCAAATGAAATTATGAAGAAAATATCTTTTTTTGCACTAGCAATGATATGCTTGCTATGTGCATGTTCATCATCGGATGAAGAACTAACAGGATTAGAGGCACAATTAACTACCGAAGGATTCTTTGAAGTGTTTAGCAATGAAAATTTGGTAAAGTTTAATAAAAACCACACCTACGAATGCATTATAAAGGATTCTTTCGATGGATGGAAATACCCCCAAAAAGGAACGTGGGAGGTTGTAAATGAGGATAATATATTAATGACATCAAACGAGTATTATAATGAACGTAACCAATATACACTGTTTGAAGTAAATATTGTGAACGACAAGTTGATGTGTACAGGAAATGGCGGCGAATCGATTATTATGTATAAAAAACTGCCAAATCCGATTATCCCAAAAGATATGGTTGGCAAAAAACTGTGGAGAACAAAACAATCTAAAGCGAATGGAAAGGATTATGAGGTGACAGTGACACTGATTCTCAATGCCAATGGCACAGCCGTATGGACGGCAGAAAGTAATGTGGTTGTTGACCCGCATGTAACAACATTATTTAAGGCCACTACAGAATGGGTAGCAGACTTCTATGGGAATAGTTTGCATTTCTATAACTGGGAGTGGGAAGATAGACGAGCTTATGTAGGAAGTTTTTTGCCGCCCTACTACATGAAATATTGCAAGTTAAAGGAAAATGATGGAAAGGTAACAATATCCTATCTTTCCGAACATGATTGGGAAGAAGTGAATATAGATTAATTTTTATAGGCCGTGTACAAAATGTTGTGTAAATGAGAAAACTGGATTCAGATAAGTTCTCTTATATCTGAATCCAGTTTTTTATATACGAATATTTTGGTTCATAATTTAACACAAATTATGGACATCCCTTATTTTTTAATATGGACTAAATCTATTGTAAATGTTTATATTAGTCAGATTATGTATTATTGGATGCTTCTTTGAATTTCATAAAGCATCTGCATAGATAGAGGGATTGTGTATCCATAATTCCTATAAATCTCTTGTAATTCGTGTAAATGGTAGATAAAATGGTGGATGTTTTTGTCTCTTGAACTTCCTATCTTGTGGCAAAATACGGTAGCTACCATTTTACCATCGTAGCAATCCAATGATAATTGGGGATAGTCATAAACTGTCTCGGATTTTTTACACTCCAAAAGAAATTTTGGAGTGTAAATTGTATCGCAATAATGCTTAAATCCCATAATCTCTAAAATTTCCTTTGATAATGAAATTCCTTCTAATTCAGTTGGATTTGAGTTAATTTCATTTCCATCAAACAATTGAATTGAATATTCCGTTTTATTGCAAGTTGAATTTATCAATCCAACTTGATGTGCATATTTCACAATATGCCCTTCGATAAAATTTGTTAAGGCCATAATTCTTGTCTTTTAATAATCGCATGCAAAAATAGTAATAGAATTATTAAATACTAAATCTTAATTTAGGAAGTAAGATGATTTCTTGAAATAGAGTACTGTCTAATCAAAGCAACTTTACTCTTCAATAATAATGTCGTAGCTTGCATCGAACGATTGGCTTGGGGCAAGTTGTTGCATCCATTTGCGATGTTGAAGTTCGCCTTCGTAACCAATCTTGTCGCAACGGCCATACCACGGCTCGATGCAGATGAACGGACAATCGGGATGAGGCTTGGTGGGCGACCAGATAGCTACCAACGGCGTATCGAATTGCAAGCTGAGGTAGGGCGTCTTCTCTTTGGTAAGCAACGAAACTTTCCTCAATTGCTTCTCCTCGAAGATGTATGTGTCGCAATCGAAGGTGTGGACATCTACCGGCATCAGGCCGTCGGCATCCAATTGCAATGCATGTACATCGGGCGAAACGCAACCCTTTTCAACCGGCGAGATGTACTTCAAGTCCTTGCTATTGTCGAAGGCAAAGAAACAACGCTCGTCCGTTGCGGGGTCGAAATTCGGGAAGTAGAAAGCCGGATGCGCCCCGATTTGGAAGTACATATCCGTGTCGCCTATGTTTTCCACGTGCCACTTCACGGTAACCTTGTTGCCGTCGAGTGCATAACCAATCTTCATGCGGAAGGGAAAAGGATACTTCTCAAGGGTTTCGGGCGTACTTTCCAGGCAATACTCAATGCTATCCTCGCCTTTGGAGGTGAGCTTGAAATCCATGTCGCGTGCAAATCCATGCTGACCGATTTGATAGGTCTTACCCTGGTAGCGATACTCATCGTTCCATACCCTCCCCACATTGGGGAATAACACCGGCGAGCGTCGTCCCCAAAAGCGGGCATCTCCTTGCCATAAATATTCCTTGTTGTTTTTCCGAATGCTTTGAAGCTCTGCACCATGTTCGGCAATCTCCACGGTGAGGATGTTGTTTGAAATCTTCTCCATACTATCTTATTTATCTTCTTTTTGGTCTTAACAATTTGAATGCTTTATCTTTATTGGATTCAAAAGAGAAGGCGTCGAGGATTAAATCCATGTTTTCTCTATCGGCAATGTGTTCAGCCATAATTTCCAATGCTTCCAGCTTATTGCTATCGAATGAAAAGAGTGATATGAGTTTGGCACATTGTCGGCAACTGAAATAATTGTCTAATACACCAACGCTGAGTATTTCCAAACGGTCGTCATTGAACGATTTCTTTTTGATGATTTTGTACATGAATTGGAAATCGCGGTCGTTCATGATTTGATTTCTTGCTATCGGTCGGTTAGGACGATGATTTTGTTGTATCTTTTCTACGTTGATACGGGATAAATTATTGCGATTGGATGCATTCAGCAGACTGCTATCATTTCCTATCCATGCACATATTGTGAGGATGAGGATGGTTTTTAATAATCGTTTCATGGTGTTGTTGCTTTTGATTTGATGCAAAGATAGCGGATATTTAGTTTGCGTTGAAAGGATTTCTCCTATTTGTTGATAGATAAATCCCTATTTCCGATAGGAGATTTCCTCAAATATAAATGGCGACTCTCTTTCGAGGGCCGCCATTTATATTGGTCAGTTATTGTTATCTTCGTCCATTTCAATGATTATGCTATCTAAAAATTCGTCAGAAACATTTGGTATGTCACTTTTGTCATATATGTAAAGAAACGAAAGGCATGTTTCTTCGATAGTTAAGCGAATAATGACACGCCCACCTGCACGTTTTCCTTTTCCTTTGGATGTAAAACTGATGCGTACTTTTCTCATCCCATCGCGTAGTTCTAAACCTTGCAAAGGATTGTCGATAAGCGAAGACATCAGTTCTTTAAAGTCTTCGGGTAATGAACGATAGCGTTTCTTTAGCCGCTTGAATGACCGTTGAAAATAATCCGAGAATTTAATTTCCTTAATCATAACGAATCAATGAAATTCATTGCTTCTTCTTTGCTCATTGCCTTGGCCTTTTCACACTCTCTCTTTGCACGTACTACGGATTTGGCTATGTGATAGGCATTTTCCAATTTCATCAGTCTATTCCATCTTGCATTACTCATGCGGACGGTGATGTTGCGAGTATTCCGTTCTATGATACACATATTTAGCCCTCCTATATTTTATTTAGAATACAAAGATAATGACTTTCGTTGAATAATGGTTGAAAATGAGATAAAAAAAAGCGGCAACCAAAATGATTGCCGCTTAAAAATTATGTATAATCAAACGAGATTATTCGTTCGACCAATCCATCTTAGTCATGCGAACATAGCTTTGATAACGCTTCTTAGCCATATCTTCGCAAGCTTGGAAGAGGTCACCGGCTTCTGCTGGGAATTGCTTCATAACAGATGCGAAGCGAACTTCACCCTTCAAGAAGTCTTGGAAGCCTTCCCACTTCGGTTCTTTCGAGTCGAGTGAGAATGGGTTCTTGCCTTCGTCTTCCAAAGCTGGGTTGTAGCGCCACAAGTGCCAGTAACCGCATTCTACAGCAGCTGCTTCTTCGGCTTGTGCCTTACCCATACCCTTCTTCAAACCGTGGTTGATACATGGAGCATAAGCGATGATGATTGATGGGCCGGGATATGCTTCTGCTTCGCGGATAGCCTTCAAGCATTGGCTTTGGTCGGCACCCATAGCGATTTGAGCAACATATACATAACCGTAAGTAGTAGCAATCATACCGAGGTCTTTCTTGCGTACACGCTTGCCGGCAGCAGCAAACTTAGCGATAGCACCGAGCGGAGTAGCCTTAGAAGACTGACCACCGGTGTTAGAGTAAACTTCTGTATCGAGTACGAGGATGTTTACATCTTCGCCAGATGCAATTACGTGGTCAAGACCGCCGTAACCGATATCGTAAGAAGCACCGTCGCCACCGATAATCCATTGTGAACGCTTAACGAGGTAGTGGCTGAGCTCTTTGAGTTGAGCGCAAGCGGCACAACCTTCGGCAGCACCCTTCTCGATCATCGGGTTCAACTTAGCAGCAGCAGCCTTCGATGCATCAGCATCTTCCTTGCCGGCAATCCATTCTTGAGCAGCCTCCTTGAATTCGGCAGGAGTAGCGTCGTTGGCAATGGCACCTTCGAGGATAGTTTGGATGCGAGCCTTCATCTTCTTGTTGGCAAGCGCCATACCCAAACCAAATTCGCAGAAGTCTTCGAACAATGAGTTAGCCCATGCAGGACCTTGACCCTTTTCGTTGGTAGTATAAGGAGTTGATGGGATTGAGCCAGAGTAGATTGATGAACAACCTGTAGCGTTAGCTACCATCTGACGATCGCCGAACAATTGAGAAATCAACTTCACGTAAGGAGTTTCACCACAACCTGAACATGCACCAGAGAACTCGAACAATGGAGTAGCGAATTGTGAATTCTTAGGACTTTGCTTGATGTCAACCAAAGCTTGCTTAGACTTCACGTTCTTCACGCAATATTCCCAGTTAGCAGCTTCGCTCAATTGAGTTTCCAATGGCACCATCTTAAGAGCAGGACCACCAGCTTTTGGATTACCAGGACATACATCCACACAGTTACCGCAGCTCAAGCAGTCCATAACGCCTACTTGCATACGGAACTTCATGCCCTTCAATGCAGCAGGAGCCTTGATGTCAATCATCGGTGCGTTCAAGCCGGCAGCTTCAGCTTCGTCGAGAACGAACGGACGGATACAAGCGTGAGGACAAACGAATGCACACTTGTTACATTGGATACAGTTTTCGGCTGTCCAAACCGGTACGAAAGCACCTACACCGCGCTTTTCGTAAGCAGCAGTACCTTGTGGCCATGTACCGTCTTCGTAACCCTTGAATGCAGAAACAGGCAGCAAGTCGCCGTTTTGAGCATTGATAGGACGAACTACTTCGTTGATGAATGCAGGGTCGTTGTTTTCAGCTTGTGCATCAGCCGGGAGGTTAGACCAAGCAGCATCTACAACCAATTGCTTGTATTCACCACCACGGTCAACGGCAGCATAGTTCTTGTTCACGATGTCTTCGCCCTTCTTGCCATACGACTTCACGATGAACTTCTTCATTTGTTCGATAGCCAAGTCAACAGGGATAACCTCTGTGATGCGGAAGAATGCCGATTGGAGGATGGTGTTGGTGCGGTTGCCCAAACCGATTTCCTGAGCAATCTTGGTAGCGTTGATATAGTAAACCGAGATGTTGTTGTCGGCGAAATACTTCTTCACGTTGTTAGGCAAGTTAGCGGCCAATTCTTCGCCTTCCCAGATAGTGTTCAGCAAGAAAGTACCGTTCTTTTGCAAACCGCGAGTCACGTCGTACATCTTCAGGTAAGCCTGTACGTGGCAAGCTACGAAGTTCGGTGTATTTACCAAATAAGTAGAGCGGATTTCAGAGTCACCGAAACGGAGGTGAGAGCAAGTGAAACCACCCGACTTCTTAGAGTCGTAAGAGAAGTAAGCCTGGCAGTGCTTGTCGGTGTTGTCACCGATAATCTTCACCGAGTTCTTGTTGGCACCTACAGTACCATCTGCACCAAGACCATAGAACTTAGCTTGATACATGCCTTCGCCACCCATAGCGATTTCTTCCTTTTGTGGAAGAGAAGTAAAGGTAACGTCGTCCACGATACCGATAGTGAAGCCGTTCTTAGGCTCGTTCATAGCCAAGTTTTCGTAAACGGCCAGGATTTGAGCAGGAGTAGTGTCGTTTGAACCCAAACCATAGCGTCCACCTACGATAACAGGCGCATTTTCCTTGCCATAGAAGCAGTCCTTGACATCGAGATACAACGGTTCGCCGTTTGCACCCGGTTCTTTTGTTCTATCCAATACGGCAATGCGCTTAGCAGTCTTAGGAACAGCTGCAAGGAAGTGCTTAGCCGAGAACGGACGATACAAGTGAACAGCTACCAAACCAACTTTTTCGCCTTGAGCAGTGAGGTGGTCAATCACTTCGCGGATAGCTTCTGTTACAGAACCCATAGCGATGATTACGCGGTCGGCATCTTCTGCACCATAGTAATCGAACAAACCATACTTGCGTCCGGTGATTTCCGAAATCTTCTCCATGTATTCCTCTACGATAGCGGGCACTGATTCGTAGTAAGGATTGCACGATTCGCGGTGAGCGAAGAAGGTATCAGGATTTTCGGCCATACCGCGAGCTACCGGCTTTTCAGGAGTCAAAGCACGGCTACGGAATTCGGCCAAAGCTTGTTGGTCGATAAGCGGAGCAAGGTCTTCGTTTTCCAACATCTCAATCTTTTGGATTTCGTGTGATGTACGGAAACCGTCGAAGAAGTTTACGAAAGGAACACGGCTCTTGATGGTAGCCAAGTGAGCTACACCGGCCAAGTCCATAACTTCTTGTACCGAACCTTCGGCCAACATGGCGAAGCCAGTCTGACGACAAGACATTACGTCTTGGTGGTCACCGAAGATACAGAGGGCGTGTGAAGCCAATGTACGAGCCGACACATGGAAAACGCAAGGCAAGAATTCGCCTGCAATCTTGTACATGTTAGGAATCATCAGCAACAAGCCTTGCGAGGCTGTATAAGTAGAAGTCAGTGCACCGGCTTGAAGCGAACCGTGAACGGCACCTGCGGCACCACCTTCCGATTGCATTTCTTGCACCATAACTGTTTCGCCGAAGATGTTCTTGCGGCCTTGTGCAGCCCATTCATCTACATATTCTGCCATGGTAGATGATGGAGTGATGGGGTAGATAGCAGCTACCTCTGAGAACATATACGAGATATGTGCAGCAGCTTGGTTACCATCACATGTAATGAATTTTTTTTCTTTAGCCATAATCTGTTTAAATTTTGAATTATGAATTATTAATTATGATTTTCAAATATTCTAACTCACCAACACACTAATTATTCGCTAATCGCTCATCAAAACCTCTTTAGATTTTTAACACCAAGGTATAGTCACCAACACACTATTTAATAAAGGAATCCGAACAGCCATAGCGGAATGTTGTTTCCTCTTCCCAGCTCCTGTTTGTGATGAACGTACACCACGTCGGGATTGTTTTTCACCTTCATCCCTTCGGTGCAAATCTTGAACGGTATGCGGCCGTCCACCACGAACGAGGCGTGCTTGTCGCCCTTGCTCACCTTGTGGTCTTTCCACATGCAGTTCACGAAGAACGTCTCTGCCACCTCCTTCTCCTCCACGCGTAGCGGATAGATGGAGAACATCAGGTTAGGGTTGTGCATCATGATTTTCGAAGGCTTCTTCGGAAACTCTTCGCCCACCGGATACACCATATTTATCAGTCGCGCGTCGGCCAGGTACTTGATGTAGTTCATCACCGTAGCCCTGGACGTTTCAATCTCGCCCGCCAGTTGGCTCACGTTCGGTGCCTTCGCCCCGTCCACGGCCAGCAGGTAGAGCAGCTTCTTTATCTTCGACAGATACTTCAGTTCAATCTGTTTAATCAGCAGGATGTCCACCTCTACCATCATGTTCATCGTCTTCAGCAGGTTCTCCGAGAAGTTTCGTTTCTCCAGGAAGAAGGGGTAGAATCCGTGGTGCATATAGTCCTGCAGATAGTCCATCGGCCTCACCTTGGCCAGTATTCCTTTGGCCAGATGCTCGTGATTCTTCATAATCTCTTCGAGCGTGTAGGCTCTGAACTTCATGCCCGTCTGCAGGTTCAGGTATTCGCGAAACGAGAAACCTCGGAGGTTGTAGCTTTTCACCACGTCGTTCAGTTGGGGGTTTTCCTCCTTCAGTCTCATCACGCTCGATCCTGTGAATACAATCTTCAGTTCGGGCAGTTGGTCGTAGCACGCCCTCAGCTCCTCGCTCCACCGGGGTTGTTTAAACACCTGGTCAATCAGCAGCACCTTTCCTCCGCGGGCATAAAACTGCTTGGCGAAGTCCAGAATGGTGTGATTGGTAAAGTAGAGGTTGTTCATGTTGATGTAGAGGCACGAGCGGTCGTCGCCGTACTTCTCCTTGGCATATTGAAGCAAGAAGGTGGTCTTTCCCACGCCGCGCATTCCCTTGATACCAATCAGCCTGTGATTCCAGTCAATCTCGTCCATAAGGTCGCGACGTACAGGGGCATTGGTATGCTCTACAAGATAGGCGTGTGTGCGGAAAAATGCTTCCATTATAGGGTGTGCTATATAATTTGCGGCAAAGATACGTATTATTTGCGTATTTGCAAAGCCGAGTTTGCAAAAAATCACTATCTTCGCGGGATTTTTAGTGTGTTAGTGTGGTGGTGAGTTAGTGTGTTAGTGACTATACCTTGGTGTTAAAAATCTAAAGAGGTTTTGATGAGCGATTAGCGAATAATTAGTGTGGTGGTGAGTTAGTGAGTTTGTAGGGACGCGGCATGACGCGTCCGCCGTAACACGCCACCCAAATCGTCTGAAGACGGAAAATATAAAACAAAAATATTGATAAATTGGCAATACATCTTTTCAACCCCGATACCGACCAGGCCCTGGCGCATCACGGCGCCCACTACCTGCCGTCCAAATCCATCATCCAACTGATGGACGACCTTGCCCTGCTGCCCCTCTGGTATGCCCCTGCCGGAAGCGCCCTGCTCGTGCCGCGTGCCACCACCGTCGCCGCGCTGCCACCCGCCTTGCAGGCGTTCGCCGCTCAGGACATCACCCTGCTCACGTGGGACGAGCTTGCCGCCGCCAACGGCCATTGCATCATCCCCTGGGGTTGGAACCTCGCCCTGCGCCACCGCCTGCTGCAAAGCGGTGTAGATGAATCCCTTCTGCCCACCGCCCGGCAGATAGAAACCCTGCGCCAGCTCTCCTCGCGCCACACCATCGCCCCCTTGCTCGATGCCTTTGCCGGCCGCCCTCAGTTCGTGGGGCAGGTGCAGTGCCTCACCACCCTCGAGCAGTGTCGCAGCTATGTAGATGGCCGTCCGTCGCTCCTCAAACTGCCGTGGAGCAGTAGCGGAAAAGGCCTTAACTGGTGCCGTCACGGCTTCACTCCCCTCATCCAGTCGTGGTGTGCCAAGGCCCTGCGCACCCAAGGCAGCATTCAGGCTGCCCCCATCTACCACAAAGTGTTCGACTTCGCCATGGAGTTTCACCTCGCCGCCCCCGGTCAGTGTCGCTTCATCGGCTACTCCCGCTTCATCACCAACGATAGCGGCGCCTACCAGGGCAACCTCCTTGCCTCCGACTCTCGCATCGAGCGCGAAATCCACACCTACCTTCCTGCCGGCACCCTGTCGCTGACGCGTCAACTGCTCCTTCCCGCGCTCACCGAGCTTTCGCACCGCTACCAGGGTCCTTTAGGCATCGACATGATGGTTTGTCTCGAAGAGGGCACCTACCGCCTGCACCCCTGTGTGGAGATGAACCTCCGCCTCAACATGGGCATTGTGGCCCACACCATCCACCGTCGCCACCTCCATCCCGACGCGTGCGGCCATTTCCGCCTCCACCATTTCCCCACGCCTCAGGCACTCCAGGCCGAAGCCGCCCGCCTTGCCGCCCTCCATCCCCTGCAGCTGGACGAAGGCCGCATCCTCCACGGCTTCATGCCCCTTGTACCCATCACCCCCCAAACCCAAAACCTCGCCTATCTGTTGGTGTTTTAGTGAGTTAGTGTGGTTGTAGGGACACGGCGTGCCGTGTCCGCAGTAGTCAAGTAGTCAAGTAGTCAAGTAGAATAGTGTGGCCATCACCAATCACTAACCGCTAATCACTAATCACTAATCACTAACCGCTAACCGCTAACCATTCATCACTAACTACGTTGCAAAGATACAACCCGCCAACCCCTTTTGCAACTATTTTCGCCCCTCATTTTTTTATTAACATTTGCCCTGCTCCAAATGTTAAAAGAATCCTTTCTGCCTGCCGAACGCACACCGCGCGCGCACGGAATTTTTTCCGTAAGTCTGCGCTATGCTTTCGGTGGATGGGTGGTTTCCTTGTCGTCTTCCGAGCACAAAAAGTTCACAGTTATCTCAGTTCACAGTTTATTTTTCGCGCTATGCACCTCCAATAAGCAGCGAAAAACTACTTGTAAAGATATTTCATTATATATATAATATATTATATATATTATTATATAATCATTCGGGTTCATCTTTTCTTCGGGATTGAAAGGGGGTATGCAAAAAAATAACTGTGAACTGAGATAACTGTGACATTTTACCCCGAAAGTGTACGATATTGCCAAGTCTTTGTACGATTCTGCATGGTCTGTTTGCGAAATAAAGTGGTATATTGTCGCGCACGCGAGGAAATAAACAAGGCGAATAAAAATTTACGGAAATCTGCTTGCGGTTCAAAATATTATCCCTATATTTGCAAGCACAACAATTTATTAACCATGGAAATAGCAAAGGTATTAACACAAATTAACAAAATGGGGGGGGGTAAAAAATCCTACCTCATCGGCGTATTGCGTTGCTATTCATAACCCCATAATCCCCCTTACAAGCATTTTTCTGGGCGACTTGTTGCATCTATCCCCGATGCAGCAGGCCGCTCTTTTTTTGTCGGATTTGCAAAAACGATGGGACACCATAAACCGGAACATTTTTAATAGATAAACCAATATAAACAACTAAAAAATGAATGAAAAATGAAAGAAACAGTATTTCAAGACTACGAAGCTCCACAGGTGGAGATAGTAGAAGTAGAGGTGGAACGAGGATTTGAGGCATCGGCCAAATGGTTCGGTCCTGAAGACGACTGGGATAATCCGTAAGTCTAACAACTAAAACAAGAACGAAAAATGAAAAAGATATTTTTTGCATTGGCAGCCCTTGTGCTTGCCTTTACCGGATGCAGCCAGGAAGAGGATGCCATCCAAGTGAGCGAAAAGAAAGCCGTCAAGGTAGTGGTAAATATGGATAAGCCGGGCTTTGGCACTGATACTCGCGCCGCTCGTACCGGTTGGGAAGAGGGCGATGAAGTGGTAGTAACACTGGCTGGTCAACTTACTGCCTATGTAAAGCTGACCTATCAAAATGATAAAACATGGGAAACTGCTTTTTATAGATATGATGAAGATGAAGAAGGGTATATAGAACTAACAGAAGAGCAGTCAGCATCTTTTATTGCAGAAATAGAAACAGCACTACCTTCTGGCTCAGTAAAAGCAGCCTATTTCTCTTCGGGTGTTTTGGGAGTTAATTATAATGAAACATATGTACACATTATAACGAAAGCCTTAACGCAAAATAAGGGCGAATGTATCATGACTTGCGAGGATGGTGAATATAGCGTGAGTGGAGGCGCATTAACTTTGAACATCACCATGATTCCCCAAGTAGCCCAATTCACTATCAAGGATTTAAATGTAGAGGATGATTATATTGTGTGTTATGAGGGAACAATAACAGCCTATGCCAGTGGAATAATTAATGCCGATGGTGTTGAATTGAATCCCGTGGGAGCGCTCGGTGGAAATCATGGTGCTTGGGTTCATGATAATAAAGATGGCATTTCAATCTATGCCAGTCCGTGGGAAGAAGTACCGGATGGATTTCAAGAGGCAGTTATATCGAAAGGCGGTTTAGGCTTTTTTTGCTTTTTTCTTTATGATACTGCTGATAATGGATATTACCGTGATTTTCATGGAAAGAGTACCTTGAAAAATGGCGGTGCTGTGATTTTTGATGGTCCTACTACACCTGGTGCTGTAAGTTGGATTACCCCCATCCCCTAAAATAATCTCTTAAAGGTTGCACTTCGGTGCAGCCTTTTTTTTTGTTTCCTTCGGACGGTTGATGCTGCTCCACCCCGCTCCTGATAGGCTGTGAGAGGGGGTGCTTAAATAGTTGAAACATCGGTTAAAAACTTTCTGTATTTTTTCTTGCAAGAATGAAAATGGCATACTAATTTTGCGTGCAATCGACAGTACACCGAGAGGTGTGCTAATATTAATCTCTTAAAACCTATATAATAAATGAAAACATATTCATTTACTGCATCTCAAGTAGTGGGTAGTTGAGGACAATACGCAATAGATGTAGCGTCTGCAAAGACGCGAATTTGCAAACGATGGGACACCATAAACCGAACATTTTTAATAGATAAACTAATATAAACAACTAAAAAACAAAGAAAATGAAAGAAACAGTATTTCAAGACTACGAAGCTCCACAGGTGGAGATAGTAGAAGTAGAGGTAGAACGAGGATTTGAGGCATCGGCCAAATGGTTCGGTCCTGAAAAAAATTGGGATGATGAATAACAAGTATGTCTAACAACTAAAACAAGAACGAAAAATGAAAAAGATATTTTTTGCATTGGCAGCCCTTGTGCTTGCCTTTACCGGATGCAGCCAGGAAGAGGATGCCATCCAAGTGAGCGAAAAGAAGGCCATCAAGGTAGTGGTAAATATGGATAAGCCGGGCTTTGGCGAAGATACTCGCCAAGCTCGTACCGGTTGGGAAGAGGGAGATGAAGTGGATGTTATGTTGGGCGGCGATTTAGGGCATCTGATAGCGCTAAAGTATGATGGAACCAGTTGGAAGGAAGTGGTGTTGTCTTTTGATGCTGCTGATGGGGAATGGGAAGAGGTCGATGAGGAAGAAGCAAATGATTATTTGGCCAATTTACCCAGCAGCGGTGACTTGAAAGCCATTTATTGCTCTTCAGGTATTAGTTATTTTGCACCAATCCCATTGGCTGCTATACCTGCTGCTCAACTTACCGGTATAAATATTTATTCTAATGCTCGTGATAATGAGGATTACGACTATTACTTAGAAAAGGATATTCCTAATCCTTTAGGCGAATGTATCATGACTTGCGAGGATGGTACTTATAGTGCAAGCGGTGGCGTATTAACTTTGACCATCACCATGATTCCCCAAGTAGCCCAATTCACTATCAAGGATTTAAATGTAGAGGATGATTATACAGTGGAGTATGCGGGAACAATGACAGCCTATGCTGGTGGTACTATTACACCTACCGGTGTTGAATTGAATCCCGTGGGAGAACCCTTTGATCCATATGGTGCTTGGGTTCATGATAATGAAGATGGCATTTCAATCTATGCCAGTCCGTGGCAAGTAGCACCGGATGGAGTTAATCAGTCAAAGCTTGATAAAGTAGGTTTAGGCTATTTTTTGTTTATTTTTTATGATGCTGATGATAATGAATATTACCGTGAATTTCCAGGAAAGACTGACTTGAAAAATGGTGATGCCGTGATTTTTGATGGTCCTACTACCGTTGGCGCTGAAGATAAATGGGTTGAACCAGTATAACCCCTCTCCAAAAAAATAATCTCTTAAAGGTTGCACTTCGGTGCAGCCTTTTTTTATATTCTAATTGTCGGCAGATATTGGTTTGTTCGGGTAATCAAGCAGCATTTTGTCAGCAAGTGAGTACGATATAGGAACGTACTCACCGGCTGACTTTTTGATAGTCTATGATGCTTTGAAATAAAGCCTGGTTATTTCTTCTTCTTTCTCCTTTTCGCCTTTCTCTTTTCCTCCTCTTTTCTCCATTTCCTTCTTTGCCATAGGTCTTGCAGATATATTATAATGATTAATATGATTATTGCAGCAAGAAAAACCCATATTATTCTCGGAATGAGAAGACATGTAAATATAAACCATAGTAGCGCACTGATCCACATACTTGTTCCTCCTATAGTTAAAGGTTTCTAAGTTTATGCAACTCGCTGATAATGTTGGCGAAGATAAAGGCGAAGAAGGCGATGATGAGGGTGGCGCCGAGGATGTTGATTGCACGCTTGAAGGGGCGATGGGGAGGTATGGTTTCAAGTGATTAGCGACTAGCTACTAGTGATTAGTGAAATCAAAAATCATAACTCAAAAAGGCCATTCTATATTTCCATTATTCATTTTTTTTAGCCATATTTGCACCATAAATTTATGAGTAACAAAGTGAGCTATATACCGCCTTTTTCTGTGAGTGCCGAAGCTATCAATCTGATTGCGCAAATATCGGCTCAAATTGAACGCTATGCCATCCGTTTAGAGCAGAGCGATGGGCTTCGTTTGCGTAAAGCTAATCGCATAAAAACCATTCATAGTTCGCTAGCTATAGAGGGTAACAAACTGACGGAAGGGCAAGTGAGCGATATTATTAACGGAAAAAATGTAGTGGCACCGCTGCGCGATATTCAAGAGGTGAAGAATGCTATTGCTACCTACGACTTGTACGATAGCTTGGATGCCTTTAGCGTGGATGATTTGCTAAAAGCTCATGGCGTGATGATGCAAGCGCTGACCAATGAGGCGGGGCGCTTCAGACGTGGCGGCGTAGGGGTGTTTGGCGAAACGGGATGTGTGCATATTGCACCTCCGGCCGATAGGGTGCCTTACTTGATAAAAGACCTTTTTGGATGGTTGCGCAATTCGACCGACCACTTGCTTATCCGTTCGTGCGTATTTCATTACGAATTTGAGTTCATACATCCGTTTATTGATGGAAACGGACGCATGGGGCGTTTGTGGCAATCGCTTATCTTGGGCAAGTTGCATCCGCTTTTTCAGTTTTTGCCAGTAGAGAACATGGTGCATGCCAATCAACAGGCTTATTATGATGCCATTGGTGAGAGTAGCCGAATAGGTAATAGTGCCCCTTTCATTGATTTTATGCTTCGTGAGATTTTGCACACATTGAAACAACACCAAGGTGATGTATTGGATGTCGGAACAAATGTCGGAACAAATGTCGGTATAAACATTGGAGAAAACGAGCGAAAGTTACTATCTATTATTGCTCATTCACCCCAAGCAACTGCTCGCGAAATGGCTGATATATTGGGTGTTACTTCACGTCAGTGTGAGCGTGTTTTGGCAACGATGAAGCAAAAGGGATTGATTGCTCGTATTGGTGCAAACAAAGGCGGGTATTGGAAAATATTGTAAACGACAGAAAGCTATGTATATACTTATTTTATTGTTTTTAGTATCGCTTTGCGCTTGTGGCGGTGGCCAGGGTGGGGCGGATGAGCAAGGGAACGACTCGATTGTGGCCGAGGTGCCGATGAAGTATGGCTTGCCGATTGAGGAGTTTGCCGTGACCTACGACACGATACGCACGGGCGAGACGCTGGCCGAGGTGCTGATGGGATTCGGCATGTCGCCGGCACAGGTGTACGAACTGACGCAATGCCCCGACTCGGTGTTCGACGTGCGACGCATGCGCCCGGGACAGGCGTGTGCCTACCTGTGCAACAAGGACAGTGCCGCCACACCGCGATATTTTGTCTATGAGGAGAGCCGCAAGGCGTATGTGCGCTTCGACCTGACGGACAACTACAGACCTACACGTGCCGAGAAACCGAGCGAATGGCGCGAAGGCGAGGTGGCGGGCGAGGTGAACTCGTCGCTTTGGGTGGCCATGCAGGAGGCGGAGGCCTCGCCCATGCTGGCGGTGATGTTGTCGCACATCTTCGGGTGGAGCATCGACTTCTTCGGCATCCAGAAGGGGGATGAGTTCCGACTGATTTATGCGCAGGAGTTTGTGGAGGAGGAGCCGCTGAATAATTATAAGGTGTTGGCGGCATCGTTCAAGGCGAATGATAGCTTGGTGTATGCCATACCGTTTGTGCAAGACGACGAGGAACTTTTCTACAATGTAAACGGCAACAGCTTGGAGGGGGCTTTCCTGAAGGCACCGCTCGACTTCTACCGCATTTCGTCGCGATTTACCAACAGCCGATTCCATCCGGTGCTGAAGCGATACAGGGCGCATCACGGCGTGGATTATGCCGCGCCTACGGGCACGCCTGTCTATGCCATCGGTAGCGGAAAAGTGATAGACAAAGGGTATCAGGCTGGTGGAGGCGGCAACTATGTGAAGATTCGCCACAACAGCACCTACACCACAACGTACATGCACTTGTCGAAGTTTGCCAAGGGGCTGAAGGTGGGCGACCAAGTGGCGCAGAAGGAGGTGATTGGCTATGTAGGCTCGACGGGGCTTTCTACAGGGCCGCACCTGGACTTCCGCGTGTACGAGAATGGCAAGCCTGTGAATCCGCTCACTATCAAATCGCAACCGAAGAAACCCATCAGTGAGGCGAATCGCGATTCGTTTGCCGTGGTGGCCGACTCGCTGGTGAAGCGACTAACCAATATCTTAAAAAAATAAAAAGTATTTGTATATTTTACAAGAAGTGCTTATATTTGCCCTTGTAAATTTAGAATCAATCTAAGTATTAACCAAAAAAAAGAAACCTTATGAAAAAGTATATTTGTACAGTATGTAATTGGGAATATGATCCCGAAGTTGGTGACCCTGAAGGCGGTATCGCTCCTGGTACGCAATTTGAAGATATCCCAGAAGATTGGGTATGCCCTTTGTGTGGCGTAGGAAAAGATGATTTCGAGGAGGTAGCCGAGTAATGATGATTACAACGGATATCAAATACATCGGGGTGGATGACCTCGACCTCGACCTCTTTGAAAGTCAATATATTGTGCCGAATGGCATTTCGTATAACTCGTACCTGATTGAGGACGAGAAGCTGACCGTGATGGACACGGTGGACTTGCGCAAAAGCGACGACTGGTGGCGCAACCTGGAGGAGGCACTGAACGGACGCACACCCAGCTACTTGGTGGTGCAACACATGGAACCCGACCATGCCGGAAACATTGCACGGATGTTGGAACGTTTCCCGAACATGATTATCGTTGCATCGGACAGGGCCATCAAGATGTTGCCGCAATTCTTCGAAGGAGTGGATTTCGAGGGAAAGACGATGGCGGTGAAGGAGGGCGACACGCTTTGCTTGGGCAAGCATACGTTGCAATTTATCATGGCACCAATGGTGCACTGGCCGGAGGTGATGGTGACCTACGACCAGACGGACAAGGTGCTCTTCTCGGCCGATGCCTTCGGCAAGTTTGGCGCGTTGGCGCACGACGAGGAGTGGGCTTGCGAAGCGCGCAGATACTACTTTAACATCTGTGGCAAGTATGGCGCTCAGGTGCAGGCGTTGCTGAAGAAGGTGGCGGCCTTGCCGGTAGAAACCATTTGTCCGCTTCATGGCCCCGTGCTGAGCGAGGATTTGGGCTACTACATCAGCTTGTACGACACGTGGAGCAAGTACGAGGTGGAGACAGATGGCGTGTTCATTGCCTTTGCTTCGATTCATGGCGGCACGGCCGAGGCTGCTCGTAAGTTGGCCGATATCTTGCGCGAAAAGGGCGCGAAGAAGGTGTCGGTGGCCGATTTAAGTCGCGACGATATGGCCGAGGCGGTGGAGGATGCTTTCCGCATGGGACGATTGGTGGTAGCGGCGGCTTCGTATGACGCGAATGTCTTTCCGCCGATGCACGACTTCTTGCACCATTTGCAACTGAAGGGGTATCAGAAGCGTCGCGTAGGCGTTGTGGAGAATGGTTCGTGGGCACCGTGTGCCGGACGCATCATGACCGGCATGCTGGAGCAGATGAAGGATATCGAGATTGTGCAACCAATGGTTACCATTCGCTCGCGCATGAAGCAGGCGGACATCCCTGCGCTCGAAGCGCTTGCCGAGGCGATGCTTAAGAATTGAAAGAATGATGGGGTTAGTTATCTTCGTCGGGACAATGCTGCCAGCAGGCACGCAAGTCGTGGATTATCTGCTCTTCCTTGGGGAAGGCCGATTCGTATAGCTGGCGCACTTCGGCATGCAGGTGATGCGTGTGCTGGTCGATGCTTATCTTCTTCATGATAGGCAAAGGTATGTATTTTCTTCGGATTGTGATGCGATAGGAAAAAAATTATAAAGTTTTCTACTTTATATTTTGAATAAGTAACCCGAAATGGTATCTTTGCAGTCCATATGAATATATGGTTTTAGCAATATGAAGATAGGTTTTGACAACGAGAAATACCTGAAGATTCAATCGGAACGAATCAAGGAAAGAATCAATCAGTTTGGCGATAAACTTTATTTGGAATTTGGCGGTAAGTTGTTCGACGACAATCACGCCAGCCGTGTGCTACCCGGTTTTGAACCTGATAGTAAGTTGCAAATGCTGATGCAACTGAGTGATTACGCTGAAATCTTGTTTGTTATCAGTGCGCTGGATATCGAAAAGAACAAGATTAGAGGCGATTTGGGTATTACCTACGACGAAGATGTGTTGCGCTTGCGAGACGAATTCGAGAAGGTGGGATTCTACGTCAGCAGCGTGGTGATTACGCACTACAACGGACAATCCAGTGCCGATGCCTATCGCTCACGACTCGAACGCTTGGGAATCAAGGTGTACTATCATTATACCATCGACGGATATCCACACAACGTGGCGCTGATTGACTCGGACGAGGGCTTCGGCAAGAACGACTTCGTTGAAACTACCCGTCCGCTCGTTATCGTCACCGCACCGGGCCCCGGTAGCGGAAAGATGGCGGTGTGCTTGAGCCAGCTTTATCACGAACATAAACGCGGCGTCAAGGCAGGATATGCCAAGTTCGAAACCTTCCCCGTATGGAACCTGCCGCTGAAGCATCCGGTGAACGTGGCATACGAAGCTGCTACGGCCGACCTTAACGATGTGAACATGATTGACCCCTTCCACCTGGAGGCTTATGGAAAGATTACCGTAAACTACAATCGCGACATCGAAATCTTCCCCGTGCTGAATGCGCTCTTCGAAGGCATCTATGGAGAGAGCCCCTACAAGTCGCCTACCGACATGGGGGTAAACATGATTGGCTTCTGCATGAGCGACGAGGATGTGTGTTGCAATGCCGCACGCGACGAGATTATCCGACGTTACTACTATTCGCTTTGCAAGCTGGCGCAAAAGGGTGATGGCGAAAACGAGGTGAACAAGATTTCGCTCCTGATGAAGCAAGCCAAGCTGACAACCGAATACCGACGCACTACCGTGGCCGCACGCGAGCGGAAAGAGGTGTCGGGCGTTCACTCGGCAGCTATCGAACTATACGACGGCACCATCATCACCGCACGCACAAGTTCGTTGTTAGGACCTTCGGCGGCCTTGTTGCTGAATGCAACCAAGCACTTGGCCGGCATTCCCGACGAACTGAAATTGATTCCCGAATACTTGATTGAACCGATACAAAAAACAAAGGTGACCTATCTGCATGGACACAATCCGCGCTTGCACACCGACGAGGTGCTTGTGGCGCTTTCGCTCTTGAGCAATCACGACGAGAATTGTCGCAAGGCGTTGGATCAGTTGCCTAAATTGAATGGTTGTCAGGCACACTCTACCGTCATGCTGAGCGAAGTGGATCAAAAGATTTTCAAAAAGCTTGGCATCGGCATCACTTGCGATCCCGTAAGAAAAGGAAATAAGCATTAATGTAAAACTCAGCGTGCTGAGTTCTCAAAATAATAATGATAAAACTATGAAAAAAGATTTCTTTTGTTTGCTATTGTGCATAATGGCATGTTTGTTTACTGCTTGTGGTGGCGATGACCCCATTGATACTCCAATAGATAAACCGGAAACGGAAGAACCCGAAACACCGGTTGTGCCGGAAGAACCCGATGGTCCCGATGAACCGGTGTGGGACGACCAAGGATGGATTACCGCTACCGAAGCCATTGAAAAGATGGGATTGGGTTGGAATCTTGGCAACACACTCGATGCTTGCGACTTTACAAAGAATTTCGGCGCGGCCGACTGGAGAGCATGGGAAACATGCTGGGGACAACCCGTTACATCACCCGAATTGATGCAGATGATAAAGGATGCTGGATTTGGTGCCATGCGCATACCCGTAACCTGGAAAGGACACTTGGACGCCAACGGAAAGGTGGATGCAACCTGGATGAATCGCGTGAAAGAGGTGGTGGGCTATGTGCTGGATGCAGGCATGTATTGCATCGTGAATGTGCATCACGACACCGGTGCCGATGAAAGCGCATGGCTCGTGGCAAGCATGAATAAGTATAACGAAAACAAGGCACTGTACGAAGGCCTCTGGAAGCAGATTGCCGAAACCTTTAAGGAGTATGACGAGCGATTGATGTTCGAATCGTACAACGAAATGCTGGACGAACGACGCTCGTGGTGCTTCTCAACCTTTGCCGGAGGATACGATGCCGCCGAAGCTGCCGATGCCTACAAGGCCATCAATAGCTATGCACAAAGCTTTGTGGATGTGGTACGCGCCACC
This sequence comes from Mediterranea massiliensis, assembly GCA_015060685.1. Taxonomy (GTDB): domain Bacteria; phylum Bacteroidota; class Bacteroidia; order Bacteroidales; family Bacteroidaceae; genus Bacteroides; species Bacteroides massiliensis_B. Next base: position 56,600 of record SUXZ01000010.1, read on the forward strand.
GGAGGCAATAACGTAGGACGCAACCTGATAGTAAACACTTACGGCGCTTGCAACGGTGCCGGCACATGGAATCCTCACTTGATTGATCCGCTTGTAGAGATGCAATTACCCGAAGATGTGGTTGAGAATCACCTCTTGTTCGAAGTGCATACCTATCCGAATATCGACAACTTGAACAGCGCCAAGCAGGAAGTGGCTGGTATGATAACCAATCTGAAGAAACATCTGGTGGAGAAGGGTGCGCCCGTCATCATCGGCGAGTGGGGAAACAGTAGCGACAATCCGTCGTTGGAGAATAGATTGGCATTCATTACCGACTTTGTGAAGCAGGTAAAGGCTGCTGGCATGGGTATGTATTATTGGATGGGATTGAGCGATGCTACCGCCCGACAACTGCCGGCATTCAGTGAGCCGGAGTGTGCATTGGCTATGTTGAAAGCATATCATGGCGATGCTTACTCGCCCGAATTGCCTACGTTGAACACGGTAGATTTTGCTTATGACGTGACTTACAACCAACAATGGGCGGAGGCGAAAGTGTGCAAGGAAAACATCAATCTGAACGATTATAAAGGCATTCGAGTTGAACTTGCCGAAGCACCGAAAAATGGTGTGCTGAGCATAAAGTGCTATGGCGAAGGTGAGGGTGTGAGCTACAACGTAGCGGTGACCGATGCCGTAACCGAACTGGAGTTTGATGCCGCTAAATTGGGTGGAAAGGCAACGCGCGTGACGTTGCAATGCATGACTACCCCTACGGTGAAGACAACCATCAAACGTGCCGTATTGATTAGACACGACGGTACAGAAGAGGTGCAGACGCCCTCTTCTTTCTGGGGATGTGAAGTGATACTTAATCAAACATAACCCCGTTGCCGTCGGTATCGAGGGTTTGAGCTAATTTGTCGATGTTGAGGCTGCGTGCCGAGGCATCGACAATTTCTTTATATACGCCTCCCTTGCGGTAAAGTTCGTCGGGATGTCCCGATTCTTCCACACGTCCCTCCTTCATGGCATAAATCACATCGCTATCAATGATTTGCGAAATGCTATGCGAGATGATGATGACCGTGCGGTTGCGCTTGATGGCATCAATACTTGCCTTGATTTGTTCGGTGGCAATGGCATCGAGCGAAGCGGTAGGCTCGTCCAGGAAGATGATGGGCGGATTCTTTAAGAACATACGCGCAATGGCGATGCGTTGTTGTTGTCCGCCCGAGAGGAGTTGCGCCTTCGAGTCGAAGCCGTCGGGCAACTTCATTATCTGGTCGTAGATGTATGCTTTGCGTGCCGCCTCTTCCACTTGCTGGCGCGTGGCATTGGGTTGTCCGTAGCGGATATTCTCTTCGATTGAGCCGTCGAAGATATGGTTCTTTTGTAGCACCATACCGATGTTGTCGCGCAAGAATCGGGTGTCGTAATCGCGCAAATCCACACCGTCGAGCTTGATTGAGCCGCAATCGGGCTCGTAGAATTTCACTAACAGATTCAACACCGTCGATTTGCCGGCACCCGACAAACCTACCAAAGCCGTAATCTTTCCGCTTTCTATCTTCATGTCGATGTTGTGAAGTGCTTTCGTGCCGTTGGGGTAGGTGAAATCCACGCCTGCTATCTCGAAGTTTCCTTTCACCTCTTTCGGACAATACTTGCCTGTAGGCTCGCGTTCGTCGTCGGCTTCGAGGATGTCGAAGAAGCCTTCGGCATAGATTAGTGCATCGTTCATCTGGTCGAAGATGCGTTGTAGCTGGGTGATGGGGGCGGTGACGTTGGAGAAGAGCATGACGTGATACATAATCTTACCGATGGTCATGCCCGGATAGTCTGTCAACACTAAATAGGCCGTGAGGATGATGATGAGCACGGTACCTGTTTGTCGCACAAAACTCTTCATGCCGTCGAAGTAGAACGATGTCTTGCGCACCAGCATTTGGTTGTCGGTAAACTCGGTTTGCAGCTTCCATTGCTTGTCGCTTTCTATCTCTTCGCGGTTGAACGACTTGATAACGTTGATGCTTTCGATGATGTTCATCACTCCATGACTCTTCTGTTCGCGATACGAACGCATATTGCGTCGCCATCCTTGCAAGCGGCGTGCCTGGCGGATGGTTATCCAGATGTAGATGGGTACGATGGCCAATGCCGTGAGGCCTACGAATACGTTGGCGGCAAACATCAATATCAAGGCCAGTGCCGCACTCATGAAGAGGGGTAACAGGTCGATGAAGAAGTTTTGCACCGTGGATGAAAGACTGCTTACACCTTGGTCGATACGTGTCTGTAGCTTGCCCGTTTCGTTGTTGGTGCGTGTAAAGAATGCCATCCGATAGCGCAACATGTGGTCGATAACCGCTTGCGACAGGTCTTTAGACACGTTGATGCGCATCTTCTCGCCAAAGTAGTGTTGTGCATAGGTAATGATGGCTGATAGCACCTCTTTTCCAAGCAACACAATGCTGATGACGGTAAGGATATGTGCCGCCTTACTCCAGACAAGCGTGTCGGTGTTGATGAGCGAATTGATGGCATCTACCGTCTTGTCCAATACCACCGCATTGATTTGGGCGATGAACGAGCCGATAAGTGTAAGTATCAGTGTTAGCACCACTAACCAGCGGTATGGCTTGACGTAGGGTGCAATTTTTCGGAAAAGGTTTATCAGATTCATGCTGATGCTAATCTCATGTTTTTTTTGATAGATGATTTATGAATGTGCTAATCACTAACCGCTATTTGCGCTTGCTTTGCAGATATTCCTTGAAGAAACGGCCCGATGTAGTGGGGGTGAAATCCCAATCTTCGATAAGCGTTGGCGACCAACTGGTGTCGAAGCACCATACGGTGAACGAGATGCCTTTCTTTTCAAAATATTCGGTGATGTGGTGGCCGTAAACATCGGTCGAGATAACCGGGATGTGAGCACCCAATTCGTTTTCCAGACAGAAACCTATTTCTGTGCAGATTATAGGATAAGTATCGGCTACATAGCCAAAGTCGGCTTCCCATTGTTCTTCCCATGGTTGGTCACGCTTCATGGGGTAGGGGTGTGATACATAGGCAATGTTGGGGCGTTCGATGGGTGCGCTGGCTACTGGTGTCAGGTCGTATGCCCAATTGAATCCGGCACATAAGCAAACGGCATTGGGGTTATATGTACGTACGGTGTCGATGATTTGCTCTTGTATGCCTTTCCACTCTTCCCAAGTACATTCGCCGGTATCTTCGCCGGTTACGGTAGGTTCGTTGAATAGTTCGTAAAGAGCTACGGTAGGCTCGTCTTTATAGCGCGTAGCTACGGTGCGCCAAAACTTGAAAGTCTCTTCCTGGTCGGTGTTATACATGGCGTTAGTGTATTTGGCATCTTTCAAGTTGCCGATAGAGTGCCAATCCATGATGACGTACATGCCATGTTTCTTTGCCCATTCAATGCCTTGATCCATTGCCTTGAATGTTACGTCCCATCCCATGCGGTTCAGGTTGGTTGGGTGTACGGCAAATCGCACGATGTTTGCACCCCAATTAGCTGCTTCGGCAAAGTAACGTTCGTTCCATTGTCCGTCGCCCACCAGCTTCACCGGGTCAGAGAAGCAAAGTCCTCTGAAGATGATTTCTTTTCCTTGTGGGTCGATAAACTTGTTGCCTTCTACTTTTACCCAACTTTTCGGGGCAGGTTGTGTGTTGCATGCAACCAATGCTGTTGCCATGATGCACATCATCCAGAATACTTTTTTCATACAATTTCAGTTTTAGGAGTGTTGGTATTGATTAATTTGGTTTGTTTTATTTCACAAAAGTAATGCTTTTCTGTAAAATCAACGGCGAAATGTGAAGATATTCGTTAAAAAGAGCGATTTTTCCGAAAATCTCCGTATATTCGCAAATTAGTACGAATCAAATAAATTGATACACCCTTAAATAGTTACCATTATGAAACATTTGTTTACATGTCTGTTAGTTAGTATGCTGAGCCTTGTCAGTGTTGCTCAGCCAGTTAGAGAAGCACCTATCAAGAATCCTATGCTATGGGCCGATTGCCCCGACCCCGATGTTATCCGTGTGGGCGATACATTCTATCTTGTCAGCACTACTATGCACTTGATGCCTGGTGCGCCCGTGATGGCTTCCAAGGATTTGAAGAATTGGGAAACGGTAGGTTATATTTTCGATAAGTTGACCGACTCGCCTAAGTATGATTTGGCATTCTCGTTGCCGCTCGACCAGCAGAAGGGCGAAGGCGTAGGTACCGTGTATGGCCGCGGACAATGGGCCACTTCGTTGAAGTATCACAAAGGTAAGTTCTGGGCGTTGCTTGCACCGAACGAACACGGCGCAATGGGCGATACCTATATCTTTACCGCACCGAAAGCTGAAGGCCCTTGGACAATCCACTCACGCTTGCGCCACTTCCACGATGCAACACTCTTCTTCGATGATGACGACACTCCTTACATCTTCTTCGGAACAGGCGAGATGTGTCAGTTGACACCCGATTTGAAGGGCGTTGTAGAAGGTAGCTTGCGTCACTACTTCAAGCGCGAAGAGGACGAACGCGGCTTGCTGGAAGGTACTCGCGTCATCAAGCATCAAGGCACCTATTACGCCATGCTCATCAGCCAGTCGTATGGTGCAGGCTTGAATCGTCGTGAGGTGTGCTACCGTACAAAAGACTTGAACGGCAAGTGGGAGAAGAACGTTATCCTTGAAAGCCCATTCGGCGGATTCAGCTACCTGGCACAAGGCACCATCGTCGATACGCAAGAAGGCGATTGGTATGGCATCATGTTCCAAGACCGTGGTGGCGTAGGCCGCGTGCTTACCCTTTCTCCTGTCCGTTGGATTGACGGCTGGCCGATGTTGGGCGATGAATATTATAAGGTGCCCGATGTTGTTCGTCCTTACAAGAGCGGACAACCCGAAAAGCATATTGTATTGGCCGATGAGTTTGATGGCGACAAGCTTGGCTTGCATTGGCAATGGAATCATAATCCCGTAGATAAGGCATGGAGCTTGAGCGAACGTCCGGGCTACTTGCGTTTGAAGACAAGCCGCGTAGTGCCTAATCTCTACTTGGCACCTAACACGCTGACACAACGCATGGAAGGCCCTGTATGTAGCGGATACATCTGCATGGATTTGTCGAAGATGAAGGATGGCGATTGTGCCGGCTTGAGCGCATTCAATGGCGATAGCGGCGTGCTCACCGTGAAGAAGATTGGACGCAAGCTGGTGCTTGAAATGAGCGAGCAGAATGTCACCTTGACCGAACGCGAAAAGGCCGTGACCAACGTAGCCGAAAAAATGGTAGAAGGTGTTGATATAACCAAACTTGTCGATAAGAAACAACCGAAGATCTGGTTGCGTCTCGATGGCGATTTCCGTCCCAACGGTCGTCGTGGTGGATACGATGCCGCCAACTTCTACTATAGTGTGGATGGCGAACAATGGACACAAATCGGTACAAAGGATTATCGCATGATTTTCGATTACCGTCGTTTCTTCATGGGCACTAAGTTCGGTATATTCAACTATGCGACCAAGAAAACCGGCGGCTACGTCGATGTAGAATACTTCAAATACAATTGCGAAGAGAAGTAATAACGTAACGTGATAAAACAATAAAGAGGGCATGCCGGAATAACCGTTTTGGCATGCCCTCTCTTTTTTCATAGATGTTTCTTGTATTTATCCTAAGGTAATGCTATCTTTGTCATGGTTTGTTTGCACGGCTCACGGCCGTGGTCTGAACGGCTCACGTCCGTGAGCCAAATCGCTCACATCTGTGAGCTGAACCGCCAACCTGTGTGAGCCAAATCGCTCACGGCCGTGAGCCGCATGAACAAGCCTACATAGAGATAGGAAACATCTTAGATAGTACTATAAAACATTATACACTATGGCAATAAACTACGATTGGTATCAGAATCCAAAAACATCAAAACAACAAGAGGATGAAATAACCCTTCATCCACGTATTCATTACAATGGTTCAACCACTACGGCAGAGATGCGCCGTTACATTCAAGAAGCATCCTCGCTGACCGAAGGCGATGTAGATGCCGTATTGTCGGCCTTGTCGCATTATGTCAGTCAGGAAATGGGCAATGGCAGTTCGGTACACCTCAATGGAATCGGTTACTTTACGCCAGTTTTAGGCACCACGGAAAGGGTTACTTCTGCAACGAAAAGTAAACACTTGAAAGTGAAGCTGAAGAGTATTCATTTCCGTCCCGACAAAGCTTTTCTTCGTCGCATGGGCGGTATTCAGATTCATTGCATCAAGCTGAACGACCCGATGGCAAAGCGCCTGACCGATGACGAGATAGAACAAAAAGTGTGCTCCTATCTGCAAAAGCATGGCTATATACAACGTCGCGATTTGGAATCGCTCTGTTCGCTTTCCATCTCCACCGCCAAGCGTCACTTGAATCGCCTTTGCAAAGCCGGTGTCCTTGTAAACCGCGGCATGCGCAACCAACCGCTATATTATTTGAAGGAGGAGTAAAGTTTATGGAAAAAGAAAAAATGTTGTACGAGCATTACGATGAAAAAGCAAAACGTGCAGATTGGAAAGAATCCTTTGCCAACTATGCAAAAGAAGGGGAAGACGAAATGATGTTACCGGATTGCGTGGATAGCGAAGCGGATGAGTTGATGGATAACTAAAACTTTTTATGTTTTAGATGCTTGAATTTTACAAATAGTGACCTTTGTTGTGCAGAGAAAGAAAAATAACGAGATGGAGATTGTTATGTTTATAAAATATACTATCTTTGTGCAAACTAAATCTAATATTATTTTCTTATGAATAAGGAACATATAGAAGAATTTTTAAAGTATGTATCAGTTCTAAAAGGAGATGAAAAAGGTGAAGCTCAATTGTTCTGTGACCGATTATTTCGTGCTTTTGGACATGGTGGAATCATAGAAGCTAATGGAACATTGGAAGCAAGGATTAAATTCGATGTAACAAAACGCACTAAATTTGCAGATTGTTTGTGGTGTCCTAAAGGACGTTCAGGTGTGTTGATTGAAATGAAAAAACGTACTGTAAAGAATCTTGAGGTTCATTTTAGTCAAGCACGTGATTACTGGCTTAATATGGATCCTAATGTTGTTATTGGGGAAGGTCATGAAAAGCCTAAGTATATTATAATGTGTAATTTTGATGAGTTTATTATATATAAAGATTGTCAAAAGGTTGATGATTTTAGGATAAATGAACTTCCTGAACGATATACAGCTCTGAATTTCTTGTTGCCTATAGAAAAAGAACCTCTTTTTCAAAATAATATTGAACAGATTTCTCGAAAGACAGCAGATAAAATTGGTGAACTTTATCAATATCTGATAATAGAAAGGAAGGAACCTCAAGAAATAGTTCAGCATTTCATATTGCAATGTGTATTGGCTTTTTTTTCGGAGGACTTTGGTTTACTTCCACAAGGATTCTTTACTCAAATCATTAAAGAATGTAAAGAAGGAAAGTCAGATGCCTATGATTTAATAGGAGGTTTGTTTAAGCAGATGGCTTCACCTCATGAAGCACGTGGAGGTAGATTCAAAGATATAAGATATTTTAATGGAGGTTTGTTTGAACATGTAGAACCGATTGAATTGGACCAATATTGTTTGGACATACTTTATGAAGTTGCCTTGAAAGATTGGAAACAGGTGCATCCTGCTATTTTTGGAGCTTTGTTTGAAGGTACAATGGATTCCAAAGAACGCCATAAATTCGGTGCACATTTTACTAATGAAACAGATATGCTTCGGGTGATAACCCCGACAATTATTAAGCCTTGGAAAGAGAAAATTGAAAAAGCCAATACGCTTGATGCGCTTAAAGATTTGTTGAAAGATATAAGCAATTATAAAGTTTTAGACCCTGCTTGTGGTTGTGGTAATTTCCTTTTTGTTGCATATCGTGAATTGAAGGAATTGGAGTGTCAGATATTTGATAAAATGAATGAATTATCTAAAGCTACAAAAAGACAGCGTGATAAACTACATTTAGGAGTCTCTCATATCAGAACAAATCAGTTTTATGGCCTTGATATCCAACCGATGGCGGTTGAAGTGGCAAAAATGACAATGATGATTGCTAAAGAGTTGGTAGGTGAGACATATAAAAAGCGTACGGCAGAATATTCTCAAGCGATTGAATTTGAAGAAACTCTACCATTGGATAATATGGATGACAATATCCTTGTTCGAGATGCTTTATTCGATGAATGGCCTGCATTTGATGTGGTAATAGGTAATCCTCCCTATCAATCAAAAAATAAGATGTCTCAGGAAATGGACTTGGTTTATGTGGATAAAGTGAGAAAAGCATTTCCTGATGTTCCTGGTCGTGCAGACTTTTGTGTTTATTGGTTCTATAAAGCACATACATTGATGAAAGAAGGACAATATGCTGGTCTTGTTGGAACCAATACAATACGACAAAATTACTCTCGCATTGGAGGATTGGATTACATCGTAAATAATGGTGGTACGATTTTAGATTCTGTGTCAACGGAAGTCTGGTCAGGAGATGCTGCTGTATATGTTTCTATTGCTACATGGAAGAAAGGGGAAGAAAAAGGTTTGAAACAATTGGCTTTTCAGCGTGGTGATAGTCTGAATTCTCCTTTTGAGTATTATCAGTTAGAGCATATAAATTCATCTTTGAGTTTAGGTAATGTTACTAATGCAAAAACGCTTAATATTAATAAAAATTCTGATTGTTGTGCTCAAGGACAAACACACGGGCATAAAGGATTCTTATTAGAAAGAGCCAAAGCTGAAGGAATTTTGGCTATTGATGGAAGCTATAAAGAAGTTATACATCCTTTTTTAAATGGAGATGAGTTGTTGGGAAATAAATATTCTCAACCCGAAAGATATGTGATTGATTTTAGAGGGAAAGATATTTTTGAGGCACAAAAATATAAGGAAGCATATAATTATGTGTATCAATTAGTTTATCCTGATAAAAAGAAAAAGGCGGAAGAACAAATTAAGAAAAATGAAACAGCTTTAGCTTTAAATCCGTCTGTTAAATTGAATCATCATCATGAAAACTTTTTTAAGAAGTGGTGGAGATTATCTTATGATCGTAGTGAGTTGATGAATGTTCTTCATGAAATTAATAGATATATTGTTTGCTCACGTGTTACCAAACGGCCAATTTTTGAATTTATATCATCAAAGATAAGTCCAAGTGATGCTTTGTCTGTATTCCCAATGGAAGATGATTATTCATTTGGCATATTACAATCAGAAATTCATTGGGAATGGTTTACCGCGCGTTGTTCGACTTTAAAAGGTGATTGGAGATATACATCAGAAAGTGTATTTAATTCTTTCCCATGGCCACAAGCCCCAACAAAAGTACAAGTAAAAAGAATTGCAGATTTAGCAAAACAACTTCGAATGAAGCGTAGGGAAATTATGGATAAGAATGATACTACCTTACGTGATTTGTACAGAACGATAGAAATAACTCCATATAATCCAGTCTCAGAAATTCAAGATAAACTTGATATAGCTGTTCGTGAAGCGTACGGAATGAAAAAGAAAGATGAAATCTTGCCTTTCTTGTTGAATCTAAACCACACTTTGGCTGAAAAAGAAGAAAATGGTGAAGTTATTCAAGGACCAGGGTTGCCTTCTTTTATTAAAGATGCTTCTGGGTTTATTAGTGATGATTGTGTAAAGATGGAGAAGGAATGAAATATGAATAGAGGACTTGTAGAATATTTAAACGAATATACGATTAATCCAGATCCTCAATATGCCATTATGATAAATGGGAAATGGGGATGTGGGAAGACTTTTTTTATTAAAGATTGGCTGAAGAAATACGAAGATGATAAAAATAATGTGGATAAAATTCTTAAACCCATATATGTTTCTTTATATGGATTGAAAGAAATTGAACAAATTACATCTGCTATTAATAGAGTCTTATATCCATATATGTATGGAAAACTAGCAAATATTGGTAAAGCTGTGTGGAAGTGTGCCTCTGCTTTGGTTTTTAAGCAAGAAGTCAATTTGAATGATGATAAACAAAATGATATTTCTATAAATATAGGTTTGGACTCTTTGTCTATATTGAAATCTGATGATGAAACTATAAAATCTGATAAATTTCTAATTTTTGATGATATAGAAAGATGTCAGGTTGATATGACTGAGTTATTAGGATATATAAACTACTTTGTAGAGCATTGCCATTGTCGTGTTTTGATTATTGGGGATGAGAGCCAATTAGGAAAAAAAGACAAAGAAGTTTTTGAGAAATTTAAAGAAAAAACGATAGGAAGGGAGTTTTTGTTAAGAACAGAATTAGATGCAGCTATTGATTTTTTTGTAAAAGAACTAAATTATCCGTTCTTCATTTCACATATAAAAGACATAAAAAAAACGTTTGAAATAACTGAATGTAACAATTTACGCATTCTTAGACAATGCTTGTGGGATTTTTTTCGTTTAAAAGAATTAGTAGAATACAATGAAACTGATTATTACGAGCAAGTAATGACAAGTTTACTCTGCTCTTTTATTGCTGTTTATTGTGAATATAAAGGAGAAAACAATATCGTATTGCGGAAATGGAAAGATTACAAAAAGGCATTAATTAATACTGAAAATGATAAAGATGCAAAGGATGTAATAAAATCAATGATGAATATTCAAAATAAATATAGTGCGTATCCATCATTTACAGTATTTCCGATATTTGATTTTGATATTGTAGATAGAATAATCGTAAATATTGAGAGTGGAATATCTATAGTTGATTTCGTTAATAAATTAATTATCCCCAAACCAATAGATAGAAAGCCCTCATGGGAAAGATGTCATGAAGCATTAATTATGTCCAATGATGAATTTGTCATATTCTATAACGAGTTGATAGATGATATTGTAAATGTTAAGGTCTTAAATCTAAGAGATTTAGGGAATTCTATAGCATATATTTCTTTTTATGAGATAAAAGGAATCTGCTCTTTGAGCGACCAACAAATAATGAACATAAATAATGCATTGCCTAAATATTTAGAGAAGTTTAAAACATTAGAAGCTTGTTATGATGGAGTTATGGCATTTAGAACGGGTATAAATATATTTGTCTCAGATGTTGAAATGCCGTTATTATCTCGTTTATGTGAGTGCTTTTATTTAGAATTTGAAAGACGTAAAAGAGAAGATAAAAATGAGCTAACAAAACTATTAGAAAATTTAAATGATCATAATAGTGAAGTTTTGTTTGAACTCAATAGTGCAGCTTTGCCAGACAAAACTACAACGTATGATTCGGTTTCAATATTTCATCTTGTAGATATTGATTTGTTATTTTTATCAATTAAGAGTATGGGTAATAAAGGTCGACAACATTTCAATAGCTTTATTCGTCAAAGATATAGGCTTAATAGTAATCTTGGGAATTGGATTCATGAAACTCAAGATGATATTGCTCCTTTGGTAAAACTCAAAAAGAAAGTAGATGAAGAAATCCCTAAGCGGGAATTAGTAGATAAGTATTCATTAGAAATGATTTCGAATTCTATACTCGGTGCAATAAGGAGATGCGAAGGTGATAAGAAAGCACAAAATTAATTTAGTTAGTGTAACATGGAAAAGGACGAAATAGTAATATATCAATCGCAAGACGGAACAATAAAAGTAGATGTTTTGTTTGAGGAAAAGACGGTTTGGCTGACGATGGATCAGATGACAGTCTTGTTTGGAAAGTCGCGCTCAACAATTAATGAACATATTCTGAATATATTCAAAGAAGAAGAACTAATAGAGGAGGATAGTGTAAGAAAAATCGGAAATTCCGATTTTTCTACCAAACCAACGAATTATTATAATTTGGATGTAATAATATCCGTAGGTTATCGAGTGAAATCCAAACAAGGTACACAATTCCGTATTTGGGCTACTCAACGCTTGCAAGAATATATTTTGAAAGGATTTTCCATTAATGACGAACGCTTCAAGACGGGTTCTTCAATGAATTATTTCAAGGAATTGCTTGAACGTATTCGGGAAATTCGCCTATCTGAACGGGTGTTCTATCAACAGATAAAAGATATTTATGCTACAAGTATTGATTATGACCCAGCAGATGAAATGACGCTTTCTTTCTATAAAGAGGTACAAAACAAATTGTTGTGGGCAGTAAGTGGAAAAACTGCTGCCGAACTCATATATTATCGTGCCAATGCTTCGCTTCCGTTGATGGGTTTAACTTCTACAACATATCCAGAAAAAGTACTGAAAGCGGATATTACTATTGGAAAGAATTATCTCAACGAGGAAGAAATAAAGATGTTGAAGCTGATTGTAGAACAATTTTTAGCTTATGCGGAAACACAAGCCTTAGCTCACAGGCCGATGTATATGCGTGATTGGGTGGAAAAGCTAAAATTGGTTCTTACTCTTAATGAAAAGAGTGTATTGGAAGATGCAGGACACATCTCTCATCAATTAGCCGTAGCAAAGGCTGGTGAGGAATATGCTAAATATAAGGAAATTCAACAATCCTTGGAACATTTGAATAGTATTAAAGAATTGGATGAAGATATCAAACGTTTGAAAGGGAATTATTAATATTTGAAAAATTAAATAACACCAAACAATTTAGTCAGGTTAATTGTTGTATCAATAAATAATAATTTGTTTAATCCTGAAAAAATGTGTTTGGTTAATTTATTAAGTTCAAATTTGTATCAGAATTTGGTATTAACGGTAACGGTTATAGTTACCATTTGTGTTTATTATGGAAGGAAGCGGCAATATTTGCGAAATGCAGTACTTATTTTGACGCTTCAGATTAGAAACATTGAAGAGAATATTGAGTGCTTGATTGCTGAAGGGGTAATAGGGAATCAACTTCAAGAAAGAGCATTGCATTATTCTACTATTATTTATGAAGAAAATTATTGGCTAAAATATAATCATCTTATAGCCGGTCGTGTTGATACACAAACTTATGGTGTCTTAGATAATTTTTATAAGATAGCTTTTAAGATAAGAGAGCAACAATTGATGATAAAGAATAAGTTATTGCAATCAATGGATTATAAAGGAATGTACTATTATAATGGAATATTTTCAAGGGTGAATGGTATTTTGGACAAACCAGATGGTGTAGGTAGTGATAAATTGTTGGATATTTGTAAAAGAGAAGTTTCTCTTATTCAAGATCTATATAATCATGATATAACTAACCCACCTGCATTTATTCAGCTGGAATTAGTAAGAGGACTATCCAAAAAGCTAGAACAATATCATAAAATTACAGATGGTGTTGCATTTTCAAAATTGCTTCATTTGAAGTAACATTATTGGAATCCAACTGCAGGAAATACTAACGAATAAATACTAGTTAGTCTTAATTCTTATGGTAGTGTGTGGAATTAATCGGAATTTCCGATTTTTCTAATTAAAAAGGCGATGTACCGAAGTGGTGCATCGCCTTTATGATTTTTATAGACTATCGTAGTCTTGACTGAAGGTGTCGGCTTGGTTCAAATCGCCGGTGGCAAGGCCTTTCTTCAACCAACGCACGCGTTGGGCAGAGGTACCGTGATTGAAGGCATCGGGTACGGTGTATCCTTGTGCTTGCTTTTGCAGGTAATCGTCCCCAATCTTCGAAGCAACGTTCAAACCCTCTTCAATGTCGCCATTCTCCAACGAGTTGAACATCTGGTTGTCGTGATATGCCCAGATGCCGGCAAGGAAGTCGGCTTGCAACTCAAGGCGCACACTGATGCGGTTGCTCTCTTTTTCGCTTACACGGCTCATCTGTTGGTGTGCCTTGTCGAGGATACCCAACAGGTATTGTACATGGTGGCCCACTTCGTGAGCAATGACGTAGGCATAGGCAAAATCACCATCGGCACCCAACTGGCGTTTCATCTGTGTGAAGAACGACAAGTCGATGTACACGCTTTGGTCGGCCGAGCAATAGAAAGGACCCGATGAAGCTGTGGCACCACCACATCCCGATTGTACACTACCGGTGAAAAGCACTAAGCGAGGCGGCTCGTAGGTAAGCCCCATCTTCTTGAATTCTTTTGTCCATACATCTTCCGTACCGGCCAGGATTTGGCTTGAGAATTGCGCAAGCGCCTCTTCTTCGGCCGTTGGTTCGTAGGTGCCTGAAGTGCCTTGTCCGGCAATGATACCACCTAAATCGGCATTGTTCAATACGCTGAGCGGATTACCTCCCATCAGCCAAGTGATTAAAGCGGCAACTACCAAACCGCCGATACCTATACCGGCTTTCTTGCCTCCGCCCATGCGGCGGCGGTCGTCTACGTTGCTACTTGTTCGTCTTCCATCTAATCTCATAATGATTTCTGTTTTTTATGTTATAAGTTTGTATTTCCCTCTTTATTTCGTTGCAACCACCGGTTTGATGGTGATGGTACGGCTATATGCCGCAGGCTTCACCCGGTATTCGTCCAATACATACACGCAGGTACATCCCACACCTGTAGTGGCGTAATCCAGATTCAGCGTATAGCGGTCGGCTTGCGGCTGAAGCTGATAGGTGAACTGGCTCTTTGTCAGGTTGTCGGTAGAGAATTGGTATGCATTGAAGTTGAAATGCTCGTCCATGGAAATCTGTACGCCGTTGCCTTCGTTGTTCAGCAATTGCAGATAGCGTATGTCGGTGCGCAGGGCATGGTCTTGCGGCAACAGGTAGGGCTCGTACATGTCGGCTACCGACTTCGACCAGATGCCTACGGGATAGCCTGTCTTGCGGTCGGGATAGTTCTCTTCGGGGCCACGTCCGTACCAGATGATTTGGTCGAACTCGTTGGCTATCGAAGTGGTGAATCCGATGCGTGGAAGCATTTCGGGCAACTTGCCTTGTGGGCTCATGTGGTTGCTGATGGTAATGGTGCCATCGTCGTAGAAGTGGTAGGTGTAGTCGATAGAGAATCCGGCCAATTGCACGCCTTGGATGTAGAGGTCGAGCGCACCGTATGATGAGGCACCTACTTGTACCAGTTGGTGAATGTTGACGGTTGTCTCGTACTCGTTTTGTGTCAACGCGATTTCTGCCGGGCGAATCTTCAGTTGGCTCAATCCCTTCGAATAGAAGAGGGTAGATACCATGTTTCCCCAACCTTCGGCATATCCGCCGTTTACGCGGAAAGCATTCCAAGAGTCGAACTCGTTGGCTAATGGTGCACGCCATAGATTGAATGTCAACGGCTCTTTCAACAATGCCTTGCCGCCTACTTCGATTTGCGACAGGTTGCCGCTCTCTTTGTCTATCACATAGCAGAAACCTTCTCCGCTAATCTTGATTTGCTTTTCGTCTTCTTCTGTCTTCACTGCCTTCGACGAGCGTTTCTCTATTGGTGCAGGCATGTTCCAAGCAGTCAGCTCAAGCTGATCCCAAGCTACTTGATGACCGGCCTTCGCCCAGATTTCATCCTTTTTCAGTGTAGAGGTAATCATTATGCGATACTCCTTGCCGGCTACGATGTTCGGCTTGTGATAAGGAATCTTCACTACCTCTTTCTGTTGGTGGGCTGCGCTGAATTGGATATCGCCCTCTTGCAACACTTCGTTGTCGGCCATCAATGCCCAGTGTGATGCATATTGTGAAAGGTCGGTAAAGTCTAAACGGTTGGTTACTTCGGCCTCGCCGGTATCGGCATCCAGCAATCGGATGCTTACGGGCTGGGTTGTCCACTTCATCTGAAGCATTTCGGGTTGCGGCGTGCGGTCGGGCCAAATGCTGCCGTATGTACGCATGTTTCCACCGATGGTGTAGAAGGTGCCTTCGTCTCCGTTTCCGTCGAAGGTGAGGTATAGAACAGCCTCTTCGGGTGTACCTTCGCCATCGGCCAGACACTTGTTGTAGATGGCTACGTTGTCCATTTCGGCATCGGCCGTATAGATGGTTTGCGGATCTTGTGCATGGTTGCCGGCAAAACGTCCGATGTTGATGGGGTAGGGGAAGTTGCTCAATATGCCGCGTTCGGGCGAACCTCCTCCACGTCGGTTGTTGTTGGCCGGTGCTTTAGGTGCGGTAGATTCGGTACCTTTCAGTTGGCCATCGATGTATAGCTTCATCTCTTTGCTATCCCACGAGGCGGTGATGTGGTGCCAGTTGCCTTCCCAATCAGCCGGTAGGTCAACGTCTAATGTGTGCTTCACACCCGAGTGCAGGTAGAATTGCAGCTTGTCGGCACCTTTCTGTACGACACCGAATTGTGTGTTGCCTTTGGTGATGTAGGCAGCACCTTCGTGTATGCCGCTCAACTTGCCGGGCTTTACGTCGAAGCTGATGGTCAGTGCGTTGCTTGTCAGCTCTACATTCTTGTTCCGGTAAACCTCCACCCATTCGTCGTGTCCGTTCAGAAGCAATACACCCTTTTCTACCTTGGCATTGCCCATAAGGTGGACTGGTGTGTTATAAGGTGAACTGTCGGTAAGCGGACGGATGCGGTCGGTAAGGCCCGGATTGACGAAATCCCAAAGAGCTCCTCCCATCAATCGCGGATGGCGGCGGATGATGTCCCAATATTCGTCCAATCCACCACCGGCATTACCGGCCACCGAGAGGTATTCGTCCATGAACGATGGTCTTGGATCTTCCTCTTCGGGTGTCATGGCGGTGTTCATTTCCAGTTCATAAGGGGTAGGGTAGCGTGGGCCGATGATGTCTTCGGCCGGGTGTGCATAGGCGTTTCCGCCATACATGAAGAAGCGTGTCGGGTCGTATTTCTTTCCCTCTTCCACTACGTTTGTAATGAGCGGGCCTTCGCCACTTTCGTTACCTGCACTCCAGAAGAGCACACAAACATGGTTGCGGTCGCGCAATACCATTTGTCTGACGCGTTCAAGGTACATGGGCAGGAAGCTTTGTATGTTGGATACATACTCGGTAGCGTGTGCTTCGTCGCCTGTTTCGTCGATGATGTATAGTCCGTACTCGTCGGCCAGTTCAAGGTATTTGTTTACCGGCGGATAGTGAGAGATGCGCACGGCATTGAAGTTGTGTTGCTTCAATATCTCCATGTCCTTGCGGATAATCTCTTCGGTCATGGCATGTCCCAGTTCGGGGTGTTGCATGTGTGTGTTGGTGGCGTTCACCTTGATGGGCTTTCCGTTCAGGAAGAATGTCTGATTGCGTATTTCAGTTTCCTTGAATCCCATCTTGCTCGTTATTTGTTGGATGGCTTTGCCCGAGGCGTTCAGCAATTCAAGTTTCAGGTTGTATAGGTTGGGCGTTTCAGCCGTCCATTTGTCGGGGTTGTCGATGTGTGCCGATAGCGCCAACGATTTCTTTCCCTTGCCGTTCATGTCGAAAGATGCAGATGTCATCTCCTTTACCTTTGTGCCGTTGGCGTCGGTCAGTGTAGTTCGTACGGCATAGGTTGCGTTTTTCTCTTCGTAACTCTTTACATCAACCGCAATCTTCAGCTCGGCATCCTCGTAGGCTTCATCCAAATCGGTTGTTACAAACCAATCGAACAGACGTGTTTGTGGGGTGGCATACAGCGTAACGTCGTCGAAGATGCCGGCCAGTCGCCAATAGTCTTGTCCTTCCAGGTAGTATCCGTCGCAATACTTCAGCACGCATACCGCCAAGGTGTTCTTACCCGGTTTCACGTAAGGAGTAACATCGTATTCGGCAGGCTCCTGACCGCCTTCGTTGTATCCCACCTGCTTGCCGTTTAACCAAACAAACGAGGCACTTTGTGTTTTTTCCATACGTAGGAAAACCTGCTTTCCCTTCCAGTCGGCCGGAAGGTTGAATGTGCGTCGGTAGGCACCGGTAGGATTGTATTCTCTGGGCACGTAGGGCGGATTGGCCTTAAAGGGTGCTGCTACGTTTCTGAATAGTGGATCGCCATATCCTTCCATCTCCCAGTTGCTGGGTACGTTTATTCGTTTCCACTTGCCGTCTTTGAAGTTGGGCAGGAAGAAATCTTGCGGCACCTCTTCGGGGGTGTTGGCAAAGTAGAAACGCCAACTGCCATTCAGTGAGAGGTGTTCGTCGGCCAAATAGTAGGCATGACCCTCTTCTTGGTTCTCTTCGTAAACGTAGGTGTTCTCAATGTAGTCGTAGATGCGCTCAAGATATTGCGCACTAAGTTGAGTGGAACTGATTGCCAAAAGGCAGATTGTAAATAGCTTCTTAAGGTTGCTTCTTGAATTCATAAAGAGAGTGTTTTCCAAATTGGTAATTAATAATTGTTTTGTTCTACAAAGGTAATGCTTTGCGTGTGGCTATGCAAATTTTTCCAACTCTTTTGCATGCAGCTTATTTTATGTATATGTAAATAGTGCTATATTTGTAGCGTACTTTCTATTAAAAGGCATTGTAATATGAGAAAAAATTCATTTAAAGACAAGGTGGTTATTGTTACAGGCGGTGCAAACGGAATAGGCCGATGCGTTGCCGATGAGTTTCGCAATCAGGGAGCCGTTGTCTATGTGATTGACAAGCAAGAGGGTAAGCATTTCGTGGGAGATATCTCCCAAAAAGAGGTGCTGGAAGCATTTGCTGCCGAGGTGCTGAGCAAGCACAACCAAGTGGATGTCATCATCAACAATGCCTTGCCGCTGATGAAGGGTATTGATGAATGTTCCTACGAGGAGTTTCAATATGCTTTGAGTGTGGGGGTAACCGCACCCTTCTATCTGGTCAAGCTCTTTATGCCTCATTTGGCCGAAGGTGCATCCATCATCAACATCTCTTCCTCGCGCGACCGCATGAGCCAACCGCAAACCGAGAGCTACACAGCTGCCAAAGGCGGCATAGCTGCACTTACTCACGCATTGGCCGTCAGTCTGTCGGGAAAAGCAAGGGTGAACTCCATTTCCCCCGGTTGGATTGATACGGCCTACACCGTTTACGAAGGTCCTGATGCCACGCAGCAACCGGCAGGTAGAGTAGGCAATCCGATGGACATAGCCAACATGGTTTTGTTCCTTTGTAGCGATAAGGCCGGATTTATCACCGGCGAGAACATCTGTATCGATGGTGGCATGACCAAACAGATGATATATCACGGAGATTGCGGTTGGAAGTTGGAAGGTTGTAATCTTTAATTTTTTTAATAACTATTTTTACTCTGTAGTATATTCAAACCAATCAAAATCTGCAGATCCTTCCTCGTCTTTACCATAAGCAAACAAGCCAAGCATAACGCCTGTGAACCCACCTATCACCTCGGTGGATAGGTAGCGGTAATCCATCTTGCTGAGTGTGGTGAATGATTTGCCATCGGCTGAAACTTGCATGTAGTAGTAATCCTTGTCGGATCTGATGCGTATGTAAGCCTGAGCGTCTTTCAGTTCAATGGGTTGGTCGTCATGACTCAGTGCTCCCAAACGGATGTTCGACTTGGCAAATAGTTTTCCGTTCTTTCGTTCTACAATCACATCATAATGATTCAGAGGTGCTGCATAAGCCGTGATTCCTGTTTGAGAGCCTTCTGCCAGATGGGATGCGTCAATGAGTGCGGTGGCACAGAAACGTAACTCTGTCTGGCGCCTTGCCACAAAGGTGGGCGATGTGGCTTCGTCGAGAGTTGTCGATGTGGGATGCAGACGCAACCAACCTTCTCGCTCGGTGAGTGAGTAGCGGGAATAATCGGGATTGCCGATGCTCATCCATCCCCAGGGTAATCCGATGCTGCTGTAGCTATCGGCTGGTACTTTGCGCTTGACGTATTTGAACTCTTCGCGAATCGGGTCTATGGGCATTTGTGTCTGGGGTAGGGTGTTGCATTTCATGTCAATGTCGATTGTTCCATTTTCATTGACCACAGGCCATGCATCCTTGTCCCAGCATACAGGTGCAAGCATTGTCTCGCGTCCCATCACGTGCAAAAGGTAACCGCTGGTGCGATAACCAAGGCATATCATCCACCACGAGGAGTCTGGTGCTTGTATGAGGTCTGCATGTCCGAGTCCTTGAATATTGCTATTCTGCATCTTCATGCTAAAATGTGTGAGAATGGGGTTCGCAGGATTCGATTCGTAGGGACCGAACAGAGAGCGGCTTCGTAAAATGTTGACATGGTGACCGTGTTCCGTGCCACCTTCGGCAAGCATCATATAGTAGTAACCGTCTTTCTTGTATATGTGTGGACCTTCTGGATAACGTCCGCCGAGACCTGTTCCCATGTGATGGATATCACCTATACGCTTGCCCGTATTAACGTCTATCTCGCAGATATTAATTTCACCTGGCTTGATTCCCGGACGTGTTTCGTCAGCTGCCGCTTTCCATAAGAAATAGCACTTTCCTTCGTCCCAGAAAAGCGTAGGGTCGCAACTGCCTATAGCAAAGTCTATGAATACAGGTTCGGACCATTCTTTAGATGGGTCATCTGTCCAAACGTAGAAATGGCGACGTGAAGGAAAAATGGTGGTCACCATATAATAACGCCCCTCATGAAATCGGATGGTAGGGGCATAGATGCCCGCATTAGTCCAACCCAGTTCAGGATGGTCTTGATTGTAATGTCCCGAAAGGTCGAGTTGAGACTTGCGTGAGAGGCAATTCCCTACCTGCTCCCAGTGTATCAGGTCTTTACTGTGGAATACAGGTACACCTGGAAAATACTGGAATGTGCTGTTGACAAGGTAGAAGTCCTTTCCGTTTGTACACACACTTGGGTCGGCATGAAAGCCGGGAAGCACAGGGTTCCGATAGCCTTGAGCCAGAATGTTAAGAGACGCTATAACAGCGATAGAGATTATGAATAATGTTTTCTTCATCTTTGTTTATTCTTTACCGTGATAGGATGGATGTTCATTATCAGGATTAATAACTAATTTCTCGACGACAATTTCCGGGTCAATCATCACTACTTTTACGGTATGGATGCCTGTAGTAGGAATGTCGATGTCGATGCTCAACCAACGGAGGTTGTCGAATACTTCACTACGCATGCGTTGTCTGAACCCAGAGAGATAGATGTCGCTAGCAGGCTTGGGAAGGGGCTTTAGTACCTTTGAGCGTGCTAAATTATCCTTAGTGTATTCATTGAATGTATCCACGTAGCCTTGTCGTGCATCAATGGTCTGCATTTCACCATTATCGATTCGGATTCCGATACGGAGTCCACGGGCAGGGTTAACGTCATTGGTAGGCAGAATGCCAAGAGCAAGTTTTTGTTTGCCCTTCTGTGAGAAGTTTATTTCATATTCCAATGTCGCACCATCTCCATTTGGTCGGCTCGTAGCTGTTACGGGTTCGATACCCATATTGCCTTTGCCACGCCCAAGTCCAGGTAGAAACACCCAACGAGCATCCTCTGCATCGGTTCTTTTCGTGTAGTCATGAGCCATAATGGCTATTTCATTGGCGGTAGTGATGTTTGTTGTAGCCGAAGATTTGTTTACCCTTGGTAGCGTGTTTTCGTTTGGCATCGACCACATTTTGTAGCCAATATGTTTGTCGAGCATCATGCCATCCCATTTACCTCCTGCTATTTCCTTATTATATTTATAGGTCATTTGCTTGTCACGCTCAAATAATGATTGCATGGTCAAGGAGTCGCCCATGGTAGCTGCGAGATAAATTTTTGCTACTCCAGCACTTGCCACAGCAGGATATTCTACAAGTTGATAGAATGCATCTTGCATTTCCATAGGCATCTTCTTGCTGAGCGAAAGAGTGCGTTTCTCCAATTCATCCCAACGTTCGTACATTCGTTGTGCTTCGCCAGTTTCTACACTATAGATGCCTACACGTTGCACCTCTGGTTTTCGCTCAAGATTCATTTTCGAGTATTCTGTTACGATGTCTGCAATCTCTTTGGCGTATTCACCTCCAAAAATACTTCTTGCCCAGTCTACCATGTATTGGTCTATTTTGTCTGCAGGATATTTGTCGGGATTCCATGCATAATTCAAAATAAAATCTATAGGCATTTCTTTGGGTTTAAGGTCGCCCACATTGATAATCCAAATTCGGTTGATACCAGTCTGGTAGGCCAGGTTTAATTGCTCGCGTATTTTTGCTGCAGTAGTAGTATTTACCCATCGGTCGTTCCAGGGGCCTCCATTCATGTCAATATGGTAATACATGCCCATACCTCCCTTGCGTGATTGTTCCTTTTCGGGACCAGTGCGTCGGATGTATCCCCAATTGTTATCGCAGAATAGTAAAGTTACGTCATCGGGTACGGTAAATCCTGCATCGTAATATCGTTGTACTTCGGTAAAGATTGCCCAAAGTTGTGGTATTTGGCTGGCTGGTTTTTTATATACACGTTCTATAATCTTTCGCTGACCATCCACTACGTCCTTTAGAACTTTCATATTGTCCTCATCGTTACCATTACCCATTGCTACATCGCCATCGCCACGCATGCCGATGGTTATCAAGTTGTCGTAATGCTTGTTTCGTTCCAATCCTTCCTCAAAAAATCTATCAAGATTGTACTTGTTGGTTGAGTAATCCCATGCCCCAATACTATCTTTACGATAGACATACTCCTTGTGGGCACGCATCATTGGTTCGTGATGGCTGGTACCCATGACGATGCCCATATCGTCAGCCAATTGAGGCGAAAGAGGGTCATCTTCGTTGAAACGGCTGTCCCACATGGCAGGCCAAAAATAGTTTGCCTTCAGGCGGAGCATAAGTTCGAAAATATGTGCATATGCTTTGGAATTGATTCCTCCAAACTGGTTCTGACACCATGTGCCGAATGAAGGCCACTCATCATTGATGAATATACCACGGTATTTGACTTTAGGTTCGCCATCAGTGTAGATACCGCTACGGGCAAAGAGTTGTTCATGTTTTTGTATCGGAGCATCGGCCATCCAGTACCAAGGTGAAACTCCAATTTGTTTTGATAACTCATAAATGCCATAGATAGTGCCGCGTTTGTCAGAACCTAAAATAACAAGTTTACCTTTATCTGTAAAGATTAAATATTGCTCCCATTTGCCTGACAATTCTTTTGATAACTGTTTGTACTTTTTGGCCAATTTGCTCTTTCCTACAGTTCCCACTATTATGGGCGCATTTGTGCTACCTGTGACGCTTTTAAAGTCCTTACGCAGATTTTCAACGGCTATGCGAACACCTTTCCAATCATTAGGGTCGTATGTTATGGTATCAGATGTTCTTGTTAACTCTACATCTGATGTTGAGTTTCGCTTAAAGGTTATAAAATCAGTGGCATATATTACATTTGTGCATACAGCCATCAAAAGCAAGCAGATATTTTTCTTAATCATATATAAAAGTTGTTTTATTTTTTACTACTTAATCCTTCCTGCGTTAGTGGTATGAAACGGATGGTTCCATCGGGATTAAAGTATAGGTATTCGGCACACACACTACGACGGCAGTCGCCACCAGGCTCTCCATTTTGGCTATAGGAGCCGTCATGGTAGATATAGTACCATTGTCCTTTAAACTCGATGACGGAAGGGTGAATGGTAAAGCCATGATTGGCCGATGTGCTGATAAAGCCACCGTATATCCAGGGCCCTTGTAGATTTTCTGCATACGAATAAGCCATTTGTTCTGGTTGCACACCAGGGGCATCACTTGCATACACATTATAATATAATTTGCCTCGTTTGAAGAGCCAAGGACCTTCAGAATAGTTGCGCATGGGTACCTTTCTTATTTCTCCGTCTAGTTCAATCATGTTCTTCTTTAACTTCACCATATAGCAATCGCCATTGCCCCATGCCATCCAAGGGGTGCCGTCATTGTCAATAATTACGGTTGGGTCGATATCAGCATTTGTACGATGAGAATCGGGTGTCATATCATCAGTTATAAGAGGTGTGCCATCTTTGCGGGCAGGTTTGAAAGGTCCTGTTGGTGAGTCGCTTACGGCCACATCGATTGTGTGCTGCTGATTGTCCTTGCGTTTCAGTGTTACGTAATAGTAAAACTTGTTATCTGCACCTTTCACCACTTGTGCTGCCCATGAACCATTAGGTTGAGCATATGAAAAGTCTGTGGCAGAAAGAACGGGACCATGAGCTGTCCAGTTTACCATATCGGTAGATGAATAACATAGCCAATGGGGCATATTGAACCAACCACCTACACCAGCCTTGTCCTCACCGACATAGGCATACACGGTATTGCCTACTATGGTAAATGCAGGGTCGGCTGTAAAGATACCATCGAATAGTGGATTTTGTCCAGCTATCTTTGGTAACGATTCGCCTTTGATGGATAGGGCACGTATGTCACCGTCGCGTACTTGCAAGGCATTGGGGAATCCACCAGGGAAACCATGTCCGATAATCCATGTTGAACAGTTATGACGCAAAGCTTTGCCTGGATAAATAAGTTGTTCAGATTGTCCATTAACTTCCAAGCATATCATTGATACATCTTTGTGAATATCATATTCAGCATGTGCTTCTATTGTGTACCAATGATTCTTTTCCACCTTAGGTCCGGCACAAAGTCGATGAGGCTTTTCGTTCTTGTCGATAACCTCAACAAAGAACTGTCCATGCATATTATCGTATCCAATAGAGATATCGCCATTAAGTGAATTGCGCCCAATCAGATGACTTGCCTTACCCTCCTTGCATAAAAAAACCTGTTCTGTGCCAAGCGTACCGCAACGTAGGTCTGCTTTTATCGTCCAACTTTTTTGCCAATCAGCATAAGGTAGTGGATGATTGTAGTTTAATTTATACTCGCTCACATTCAAGTGTAGCGTAGAATTTTCGTCAATATTTTGAATGTTCCAGTCCTTTAGGGTGTATTGTGCAGATGCTGTCATTGTGATGAACATGCTGCAAATTACAAATAATGTACGTCTCATATTTTGAAAAAGAATAAGATGTTTTTATTATAAACTTTTTATTGAATGATGATTGCATCGATAGCAATTGTTCCGCTTTTGTTCTTCAGTTGTATCTCGTGTTCTCCTTTTTTCAGTTTCTTGGATGTGAAAACGATTGTTTGGTGTTTCACTTCTTGACTTTTTACAAATGATACGTCACCTACATGTTTGTCGTCGATGAATACCTCCATCACGCCTTCTCCCATTCCTTGTGGAGCTACAATACTTATTTTTCTTGCTTCAATTGTTGCAGTCCATGTGTCGCCTACCAAAGTGCTGAACGATAGGTCATTGTTAAAGTCTCCTTCGTTGGTATTGCATCGTCTATCCCATCCGAAGGTGTGAACACCGGGATCATCATCATTAAACCATGCTTTATCGTGGCTTATTCTTATCACTTTATAGCCTTGTGCCAGATTCTTGTCTTTGATACCTTGTGTGAATAGGGGTTCTTCCATTTGAATAGTCACTCCTTCTGTAGTCTGTGTAAATGGGAGTTGATGCCCATTCTCTACTAATTCCACTTTTCTGATTTTGCCAATAGATGCAGATTGGTTGGAAAGTGCCGATAGAACGATAGCTCCGGCTGAAGGATGTAGGATAGTGGCATAAATATATCCTCCTTGGCGAGTGTAAATGACATGCTCATCTCCCCATTGTGTAAAGGGACGTGCACTATAGATAGCCTCTTGGTTGATGTCAATCCAACGACCTATATCTAAGCATATCTGTCGCGCTTCATCGTCGATATTACCTCTTCCACGTTGTGTGATGTTCAGTAGCAGGCAACCATTGCGCGCCACATTTTGCATCAGGCGTGTGATTATTTCTTCTGCACTACGATATTTCCCCCCTTGCAAATAATGCCATTCTTGAAGACTTACTTCTGTTTGGAAAGGAAAGGCCATGATGTTATCCTCAGTGTATAGTTCGGTACTTTTGACCAACGAACGGTCAACTATACTGATTAATTCCGGGTCATGTTGAAAACTATTGTAGCGTCCGCCAACTCCTTTGAACGTGGCCACTACCTCTCTGCGCCCTTCAGTCCGTTTTTCTGCGATATTGTAGAAATTGGCTATAATCTGAGGGGTTAGTTCTCCAAGTCCCATGTCTATGCCCAAGTCTATTTGTGAGTTACCAGCATGTTCGTCAAAGTAAATCATGTCGGGTTGATATTTGCGGATGGCATCATCCACACGCCACATAAATTGATTGGCAAATGGGGTCTCTAAAGATTTTCGGCCGTCATGATGTATAGGGCCATAAAGGTCTTGTGGATCCATTCCTTCCCACCATTTGCCCGTTCCATCGGCCTTTGTTAGCATGGCATCATAGGGTATGCCGGCTTTGTCGCCATGTTTATCGCTTGCGTATCGAACAGGCATAAATTGTCCCCAAGTACGTGCTGGCGTGCTATGAAAACCTATCCCAAAAGGCATTCCATGTTTCCTTGCTACTTTTTCCCAAATGCCAATGATGTCTTGGTGGGGACCGATATTCACAGCATTCCAAGGTTGGTATTTACTATCCCAACAGTCGAAGTTGTCGTGATGATTTCCTAAAGCTAAAAAGTAGCGTGCGCCCATTTTTATGTAGAGTAACATCAATTCTTCAGGATCCCATAGGTCTGTTTTCCAATCGCGGCACAACTCTTTGTATCCATACTCTGAAGGATGTCCAAAATGCTCACGGTGATACATGTATTGGGGATGGCCTTCTATATACATACCGCGTGAGTACCAGTCACCATTCTCTGCTACAGATTGTGGATCCCAATGAGACCAGGCACCCAATTTGGCTTCGCGCCACCACGCAGGTGTATTGTATTGTCTGCATAAGTCGTTCCAATCGGTCGTATAACTTCCTTGTTCAATGCTAAGGGGTGGTAGGTTCCAAATATCAATAACATCTTGTGCTTTTGTTGACCCAATTATTAGTGCTATTACGATGGTTGCTAATATTCTTTTCTTCATAAACTTCGATTTACAGAACTATACATAGTACTTGTTTTTTCGTTTTCTTTGTTATGTTGTTTATGCTACAAAAATAGTGTGTTTAATTGGCTTTATAGTGCAAAATATGATTGAATAATAGCATAAAATTAAGATTTTGTTGTTATCTTTGTCTGTAAAATAGTAAGCAATGATACAGATTCCTATAGAATCAATGAACCTAATGTTGCTGAACGTAGGGTTAGCACAACATTATGCAGATTGGAATTGGCAGAATGTTAGTTCTCCATTCATACGAATTTTCTATGTTGTGGAAGGTGGGGCTATATTACATCTGAAAAACCAAGATATAGTGTTGCGTCCTCATCATTTGTATATTATTCCAGCCTACACGGTTCATTCGTATGAATGTCATGGACGATTCGTACATTATTATCTTCATGTTTTTGAGGGATTTAAAAACGATATGAACCTGCAAGATGTGTATGAACTGCCTACCGAGGTGGCCGGAACTGAAGGTGTGAAACAGATGTTTGAGTTCCTCTGTGCTCGCCATCCTGACGCACGCTTACCGCAGAGTGATCCAAAAAGTTACGACACATCGTCGCAAACATCTGACTATGTAGTACGCTATCGCGATATGGATTTATGGAAAAAAATAGAATTGCGCGGTGCTATGCTGATGATTATGTCGCACTTCATCCGCGAGGCTCGACCACGCGTGTGGACGAACGATGAACGGATGAAACTGGTATCAGAGTACATTCATGTTCACATTTGCGATAGTATTAACGTTGAAGAGATTGCAGATTTGGCTGCTGTCACCAAGCCGTACTTCATCAAAATTTTCAAAAGTGAGTTCGGTTTTTCTCCTATACAATATATAAATAAGAAAAAGGTGGAGCGTGCTCAATTCTTGCTCTATACGACCGACCAAACGGTTAAGGAGGTGGCTTATGCTCTAGGATTCTGTGATCAGAACTACTTTATTCGTTTGTTTCGTAAGGTGACGGGTATCACACCGCAAAAATATCGCAAAATACTACGTGCATAAGATTATTTGTGAAATGGTGAACCATATTATAGGCTTTGAGCTTACTATTAACAATAAGGATTATGGATTATAAATGGCATTACGATTCTCCTCTTGGTGGTATTACACTTGCCAGCGATGGAGAAGCGCTGACGGGATTGTGGTTTGATGGACAAATCTTTTTTGCCGATACTCTGAGCGAGGATTCAAAAGAGAAAGAACTGCCCATATTTGCCAGGACATGCCATTGGCTTGATATTTTTTTTAGTGGTAGGAAACCTGATTTTACTCCTCGACTGAAGATGAATACATCCTCATTCCGTAAGGCCGTTTGGGAAATTCTACTTACCATTCCTTTCGGGAAAACAATGACTTATGGTGAGATAGCCAAACTGATAGCACAAAAACGTGGTATAGCCCAAATGTCGGCTCAGGCTGTTGGAGGAGCTGTTGGTCATAATCCAATATCCCTTATTATCCCTTGCCATAGGGTTGTAGGCCCTAAAGGTAAGCTTACGGGTTATGCCGGAGGCCTCGACAAAAAAGTGAAATTGTTGAGGCTGGAGGGAGTGTTATGACTCTGTTGTAACCAATTATAATTGTGGACTAAGTCCGTTTGCATCGCAAATCCTGGCAATTTCGGCAATAAAAGCTTGTTCTGTGGGTTGCTCTTCGTAGATGTAAGCAAGCATTTCGCTTACTGCTTGCTTTGATTGCGATAATATCTGTAGGGCTGTGATGCATAGGCCATGAGAATATCCCATGTCCTGCATCTGAGCCAATAATGCTTGTTCGTTGTTGGTCATCATACTATAGTTTGTTACTGTCAGAAATCATTTGTCGAAGCTCTTCTTCGTATTGCTTCGCATTGTTGAAGACGATGCCTTTCATTCCCAATCGTTCGCTTCCAACAATGTTTTCCTCTTTGTCGTCTGTGAAGATGCATTCTTCTGGACAGAGGTTGAATTTAGCAAAGAGCCTTTGGTATATTTCAGGTTCGGGTTTAATAACCTTCTCTTCGGAGGAAATAACATAACCATCGAGCAACTTAAATATCTCAAATTGTTCTATTGTCTGATATACTTTGCTACACCAGTTGGTCAATCCGTAGAGCTTGTAGCCCTCCTTCTTCAGTTGGGTTAGCAATTCTCGCATACCCTTTACCTCTTCTGTAACAATCTCGGTGTAATGCTCATTGAACATTCTTATCTCACTTTCAAAAGTGGGGTGTTGTTCAATAATCTCTTCCATAATTTCGTTGAAAGGTTTTGCCTCTCTATCCAACAATTGCTGGATTTCCTCGTTATAGAGTAGGGGAGTAAATGCTTTGCATCGGTCCGCATCAGGAATTTGTTTGCGGAAGAATGCTTCAAAGTCATAATCGACGAGTACCTTGCCAAAGTCAAATATCAAATTTTTTATCATGAGTGTCTTTTTTGCTATTCTATTGTTATGTAGTTTTATAATGCTGCAAAATTATATATAAAAAGTGAGATAACTAAGTTCTGTATTGGTATTAAGGTTTCTTTTTTTTTATGTAGTGTTCGTTAGTATAAAAAATCAGTACATTTGCATTGAAAATAGATAGGCATCATGTGCCAAGATAGCAATAATAAACTGATAAACAATGAAAAAACTGAGTAAAAAAGCAATTATAGGATACCCTGCCGGCGTTATTACCGGTATTACATACGGACTCAATCCGCTCTTTGCCGTGCCTTTGATGAACAAGGGTGTTGCCATAGAGTCTATACTCTTTTTTCGATACGCATTTGCCGTTGTGCTGCTTGGTGCGTTCCTCATACTCACTAAACAGAGTCTTAAGATTACAGCAAAACAGGTGGGTGTATTGCTCGTGCTTGGTCTGTTGTATACATCGAGCAGTTTATTCCTTTTTGAAGCTTATAACTATATTGCGTCAGGCTTGGCCACTACACTGATATTCCTCTATCCTGTGTTGGTGGCGATTATTATGGTCTTTCTACGTGTAGTACCTTCGTGGCCCGTGTGGCTTGCTATTGCTGCAACCTTCGGTGGCGTGATGATTATGACTCAAGGCGGTGGAGGCGAGTCGATCAATCCTATTGGCGTTGCTCTATCGATAGGCTCGGCATTGGTGTATGCTCTCTTTATCGTCATTATCAACCGTAGCAAGGTTATCGCCGAGATATCCAACACACTACTGACATTCTATGCTCTAACGGTTGGAGCAGTGGTTTTCATGGGTAAAATAGTCTTTTCGGATACCGCAATTACAGCGGGTATTACATCGGGTGGCGATTGGTTAAACTTGGTGGGATTGGCTCTGTTGCCGACTATTGTGTCAACGGCTACACTCGCCATTGCAACGCGCAATATCGGTGCAACGAAGGCCTCGGTGCTTGGAGTATTTGAGCCGATTACCGCCATTCTTGTCGGTACGCTGATGTTTGGCGAGCCTTTGACTACGAACATTATTCTGGGCATCGGCATTGCCATTGTAGCTGTAACCTTTATGATTTCAGTAACAAAGCGATAAGGTCAGAATCGAGATAGTTATTATAAAATTCTTGTGGAATCTTGAAGCTTAACTTGCGACAAGCGTTGGTCGTAAGTTAAGCTTCGCCGAAGCGTAAGTAGTGATGTCAATAATGCTCAGAAAACTATTGCCTTTACATTTGTACGCAAACTATTCCGTGCATCCACGCAATTTGTTCGGCATACGCACCGATTGGTAACGGTGAAATCGTAAACGAATTTCTACTTGCCGATGCAACACATTTACACTATTGATTGAAAGCGTTTTAGCCTTTTAATCGGTACAACTCGCATTTTTACACTGACACGGAAAATACTCACAAATTCATCGTGCTGATAATCAGCGATTTCGATATACGTGTTGTACCGCGCTTTTCAAGCTCATTTTCAAGTTTTGGTATAAACCAAATTGAAGTGATTCGTATTCAGACTCTTACCGCATTTGCGTTCCAAATGATTTCTTATGCAAAGATACGCTTTTTCTTGCGTATTATTGCTAATCATTGCTAACTAAATAACTTTATTTATCACTTCTTTGGAAGCGATGCAAGCGCTCTTGGTACGATTGCTTGTACATGCGTTTAACCTTCTCCTCCAAGAATGAGTTCTCGATGAGTTCGTATACCTTTGGTTGCTCCGTTGCAAATAGTTCAATAATAGAGGCCAACTTTTTAGGTAGAACGCCTATACGAGTTCCAAAAGTAATGAAGTCGTCTTTGCATGGGTGTAATGTTCTCGAATAAACATCCGAGTATTCTGACTCAGGGATTAGTCCGTCTTGCAATGCAAAGTCACCGTCAGTTTGGCACTATGACGGTGGCTTTTTCTTTATAACTTTGATAATATAACGTCAAAAGTACGCTTTTATTGTTGCAATTTCCAAAGTTTCTGTAAATATAAACGCATAACCAAGCCTAATGGTTGCGGAATTAACAATTTATGTGCGCCACTCTTTTTAGGGTAAAGTCATATAAACTCACCAAATAAAAATAGTTGGTATTTATACTACAATGGGAAGATTTGTTATACCTTTGCATAATAATAAATTGTTGTATGAAAAGACCTAATTACAAATTATATTTCAGATTAGCTTTTATAGAGTTAATCGGGATTATTCTATTGTGTGTAGCATCAATTGTGGGATTATTGCTTGTTTTGGATACTACATATCCTTTCTTTAAATACACATCTTTATTTAGTCATATTCTATGTCTAATATTCATTCTAATAGCCTTTATTAGACTTGGCTTCATAGCAAAAAAGTTTAAGTTGGAGAAGTTTCAACAAGCATCTAAAACTACTAAATTGAAATATAGTTTTGTTATTTTATTCTATAGTTTATTAGCAATTACATCTATTGAATATGTTTTGTATTTGAAGAATATTGATAAAGTTATGATAGATAAGGATATCCTAGAGTATTCTATTCAAGATGATCTTGACAACATCAATAATCATATTGGTATAAACGAACGGTATGAATCCATATACGATAACATTTTACAAAACATCTGTGATAGTACATCATATTTGTGCTATTATGAGGATGAGAAATACTTTCTAGTAATAAATAGCGATACAATACAAATAAGATTACACAAAAGGGCAGGCATGGCGCCACCTATGCATATAAGGGAACAAGGCAAAGAATATGATTTCTATGGAGTTCGTGAATGCGGAATCTCATTAAAAAACGAAAGTTATAATTTGTCTCATCCTGCAAGTCGTGATTTGAAAACTGACATCTTGAGTTATGATAGAGTCTCGGGTAAAAATATTAAAACATTAATAGGAAAGAAGATTCAATATTATAAAAATTGCAAAGACCATTTTATCCAAATCTTAGAGAAAGATAGCCATATTTCTTTTGGGGATTTCTTAATTATTTGTTTATTAGATCAAGGCGTCATAGATAGTAAGGCGAATATAGTCATTAAACTATTGTTGGTAATACAAGCGATTATTATAACATTTATATCTGGATATATCTACCAAATTGTATATAAAATATTAGATGGAGAATAATGTTTAATAGCTATTTATAATCTATTATTTGCCTACTCATTGTTGAATGATGCTGATAGTAATTATAGGTGTGTTCCCTCCCTTTACGGTTTTTACCAGACTTTTTGAGTTTTCCAGCTACTCATAGACAAAGAATACGTATAGGTTTAATAGCAAAATATAACTGCAATATAATTTTTTGTAGTGATTAGTAGGGCTTATAAGAAATTTGGCTACCTTTGCAAAAAAGAGATTGTATGGTATTTAGATGTTATATTGATTCACATCAAACTTTGTCAGAAGACTTTTTAATAACTATATTTCAAAAACAGAGGTTGTTTGCTGAATATAAGATTTGTAAGGTTGAAGCAGGTTGGGGTTCTAAAGAGTGGTTGGTGTATTCTGATGCAGGACGATGCTTAGCGAATGATTTTAATTGGGATTACATAGGAAATAATATTTATAAAGCCCTTCCAACTCCTTCCACAATATCCATATATATGGACAGGAGTGGCGTTTTTCATAAGACACACCATGAATTTGACCCGTGGAGAAATGTAGATTTAACAGTATCACGAGTGAGACTAACCTATTTTGATTTTTCTGGGGAAACAGAAATTGAAAAGAAATCTGGTGAATGGTAATTTCTAATATGGAAAGAAGGCATTACGTAAGAATGTTTGATGAACAGGAGTTTGTTCTTGTTTGTCGAAAGAATGATTATGGCAAGGGATGTCTAACAGAAGATAATGTATTTCTAGTATCACGAGACGAATGGGAAAACGGATGTGATTGGGGCAATTTAGAAGATTGTGAATGTTGGGAGGACTACTATCCTTATAAGACGTTTGATTTATTATTGGTTAGGATAAATAAGAATGTTGTTAGTTTGCCAAACTTTAGAGAGTGTCCTAATGCTGCATGTATCCTTGAACGATTACCATTCTCCGCGAAAATAGATTATATGGTAGTTCCCAAAGAATAAGAGTACATTACTATTAAACCACCACAAACATGGTTTGGTGGTCCTTGTCGAAGCAAGCAATGTTCGATTTGACAGGAGGAGGTAGTGAGCTTAAAATGGCAAAAAAGAGTTTTCTTTTTTTCAGACTGTGGAAGAATCCATTCATTTTTCCGTTTATTTATCACTCCTCTGAAATCTATGTAATCTCTCTTGGTATGATTGCTTATACATGCGTTTAACCTTCTCCTCCAAAAAAGAATTCTCGATTAGTTCGTAAACCTTTGGCTGCTCCGTTGCAAACAGTTCAATAATAGAGGTCAACTTTTTAGGCAGAACACCTATGCGTGTTCCAAAAGTAATGAAGTCGTCTTTGCATGGGTGTAATGTTCTCGAATATACATCCGAGTATTCTGACTCAGGAAGCAGTCCATCTTGCAGGGCGAAGTCCCCGTCATTGACATGTATGGCGGTGTTCATTAAATCGTATGCAGGAGTCAATACGTAGTCTCCGCCATCGGTCTCTTGTAGTGAGAAGTTCTTCAAGTGAGCATCGCCATTGCTGAATAGATAATTGAAGACAACAAGCGTGAAATACTTGGCCATCTCTACTTGCCACGCAGAAACATTCTGTTTCAAGAGCCTCGCTATGTCCTCATAGCTACCCGAATATTTGAAGTCACTACCGCTATTTCGCTCGGTTTTGCCTGCTATAGAAGCAAAATCATCTTGCCTAATCTTAGAACCATCAGCACTATAGTCAAACCTCTTAGTTATGTAAAAGGGATTGCCGTCAGCAAAAAAAGCAAGTGCATTCGCAGCTGTATTGATTTTATACACCTGGCTTGCAATCTGCATGGTCAGATGCTCATTTGCCGGGATATTATTCCTGAAGCGAAGACTCTTATATTCGGGAATAGGTTTTATAATATATCGCCCAGATTCTCCTTCAGGGGTGATTATAATCTTTCCCTTCTTGACTATAGCAGATATCTTCTCCTGTACACCAGAGATAGATATCTTGTTTATAGATGCTACGATCTCGCGTCCGGTGTCATCGTTTATCGTTAAGTCCATGATGTGGCTAACCTTCTTGCCGTCGAATACTTTTCGCAGGCACGAAGGACTATATGTATCGAATCCTGGTGCAAGTGTACCAGGACAAACTTCTATCTTTCTCATAATTTCTCTATTGTTATAGCACCTATAGTATCGTGCTTTGCTGTTGCCAATAATAAACCGAATGAATCTTTTTCATCTATTCTCAATGTCATGCACTGAGTTGCCTTGTTAGC
>SUXZ01000027.1 GCA_015060685.1 Mediterranea massiliensis
TGAATCTTTAATATGGAGAACATGCGGACTCCATATGCCATCGGGTATTAATCTTCCTTTCGGAAGGCTATCCCCGAGTAGCGGGCAGGTTGGATACGTGTTACTCACCCGTGCGCCGGTCGCCATCAAACTTAGCAAGCTAAGTTCATGCTGCCCCTCGACTTGCATGTGTTAAGCCTGTAGCTAGCGTTCATCCTGAGCCAGGATCAAACTCTTCATTGTAAGAATATCTTTTTAACCCGAAGGTTAATCATAGTCTGTCTGGACTTCCGGATCATTGAAGAAAAGTATACCTATTATTATATAAGTATTGACGGTTCTTTTCTTTTTACCCGAAGTTCTAATGAACTTCGCTCTTGTACTACTTGTTTGTTTATGAAAATCTTTCAAAGAACTGCTCCCGCAGATTTTTTTGCGAAAGCGGATGCAAAGATAAGGACTTTTTAAAATACAATCCAAATGTTTTCGGAAATATTTTCTAAAATTATCCATCCGATACCTTGACAGCGCACTTCCCTTGCGAAAGCGGGTGCAAAAGTACACACTTTATCATTACCAACCAAACAAAACAGACACTTTTTTATGCTGAAAAACATATTTTTTTTTGTAAAAGACTGATTATTAATCATGAATTTTGAATTGTGAATTTTGAATGATAGGCGTGATGATTCAATATATATACCTTATTATATATATTATATAGGGAGGTTTCACTAATATAGCTTCGAGAGGACACAGATATAGCTTCGTGAGCCAACGAAGCTATATTTGTGGGATAGAGATAGTAGGAGAAGAAAACTTTTTGAATCTTTGCATTTGAAAGTTAACTAATCTGGAGGAGACAGATGCCTCCTCCGTTCTTTTTTATACATTGCTTGTTGAATCTTCACCTAATAGGAGGATTTGCACATACTACAACTTAGCTACTACAACTTAGTCAAGTAAACATGCGAAGTGTGTTTCATCGTTTTAGATATATACAGCTCTACGTTTTTTTGCACTTCTATCTTGAACTTAGGGCAATGAATGGCAAAATAGAGGCTATTCAGCGGAATATAAAGCTTGTATTTACCCGTAGAGTAGTATAAAAAGTGGAGGAATTAACAATTTCTATTCAAGAAACGGCGGATTGTTTCAATAGTCATACCCCGACGAGCGGCATAATCGGCCAACTGATCTTCACCTATAGAACCAATGCTAAAATAGCGGGCAGCGGGATGTGCAAACATCAGGCCACTAACACTGGCATGCGGATGCATGGCAGCATGCTCGGTCAGCCTGACACCAATCGAAGAAAAATCCAGCAACCTATCAAGTATGAAATTTATGGATTGGTCGGGCAGACTTGGATAACCCACAGCCGGACGAATGCCCTGAAACGCTTCGGCATGCAAAGCCGCTACCGGCAAATCTTCATTTGGAGAATACCCCCAAACAGATTTGCGCACCTCCAAGTGCATCAATTCTACCCCGGCCTCCACCAACCGATCGGACAATGTTTGTATCAACAAAAGATGGTAATCATCATTTGCAGAAGAAACTTCAGTTAAATCATCAACGCTTGCCGCAAACACCCCTACCTTATCAGACACACCAGCACCCAAAGGCCGGACAAAATCGCTCAAGCACAAACAGATTCCATCGGGAGAGGTCGATGCTTGCTGACGCAACAATGGCAATCGGACATCATCTAACAACAAATCGTTGCCATCACTATTAGCCACACACAAGCGGAAAGCAGTTTGAACACGCATCCTACCATCAAGTTCACGAAGCATTCGCCGGGCTTCAAGAAAGAGTTTTGCTGCCTCTTTCGCCTTATTTCGTTCTATTTCAGAGGGAAACGAAGCCTGCCAAGTTCGGCGACAAGCCTCACAATCGTGAAGATTTGCCACCTCTGCATAGCGAGGTTCAAATCCCCAAGCATGAAAGAAATAAATCCAATTAATATATGGGGCAACATCGCGAACTTGATAATCACGCCTCATGAAAAACGTAATTCTTGGCCACGGAAGCTTTCATCCACTTCGGCACCATTGTACACCATTCTGCCATTCACAAATGTCTTTTCCACCTGCCAGTTAAACGGATAGCCTTGAAGCGGGCTCCATCCGCACTTGCTTTGAATACAATCGGGCGTCAAAAGCCAAGAAGCATCCGGACGAACAAGCACCAAGTCGGCCATATAGCCTTCGCGCAAGAAACCGCGCTGTTCAATTCCATACAAACGAGCCGGTGCATGACACATCTTCTCCACCACCGTTTCAATATCAAACACACCTTGATTAACCAATTCAAGCATGCTGACCAACGAGAATTGAATCATGGGCATGCCCGACGTTGCTTTCAGCGCCCCACCCTGTTTCTCGGCAAGCAAATGCGGCGCATGATCGGTAGCAATCACGTCAACAAGACCACTATTTACGGCACTGCGAAGCGCATCGCGGTCGGGGCGACGTTTGATACTGGGATTACATTTAATCCTACTGCCCAATGTACGATAATCACCACAATGAAAAAAGAGATGAGCCACACAAGCCTCAGCAGTAATACGCTTGTCGGCCAGCGGCAACGATTCAAGCAAATCAAGTTCACGAGCAGTGGATACATGCAGCAGATGAAGACGTGCACCGGCCTCTTTAGCCAATTTTACAGCCAAGCGAGAAGAGACAAAACATGCCTGAGCACTGCGTATGTTTCGGTGATGAATCAACGGAACATCCTTTCCGTCCTTACTCATCGCCAAATATTTTTGTGCGTTACGAGATATAATGGCTTGATCTTCACAATGAGCCGCTATCAGCATGTCGGTCTCACCAAAAACACGGCGAAGGCTCTCCATCCTATCCACAAGCATGTTTCCAGTACTTGAACCCATAAAGAGTTTGATGCCGCAAACACGTTTCTTATCCAAATGGCGGAACATACCCGCATTGAAGTTGGTAGCGCCAAAGTAGCAAGAGTAGTTCACTACGCTTCGTTCGCCAAACGCCTTCATCTTGTCGTTCCAAGCCTGCAAGTTTGTAGTTTGCGGCACAGTATTGGGCATATCCATCACCGAAGTCACCCCCCCTGCTGCTGCAGCGCGGCTTTCGCTCAAGATATCGGCTTTATGAGTCAGTCCCGGGTCGCGGAAATGCACATGGTCGTCAATCACTCCCGGCAGCAAGTAACAGCCGGTGGCGTCTATCGTCTCATCGCAAGGAGAAGAAAGCGGTTTCATGTCGGTCAGCACCTCGGCTATCCGTCCATTCTCAATAACCAGCGACCCTTGCTTTTGTGTTCCCTCGTTTACGAGGATGGCATTATGCAGTAGTGTTCTCATATTTCTTAAACAGGCTTTCCCACTTCAAACGTATCACACCAAACATAGCTTCTCCAAAGATGCTGCTATTCATCTTCGAAGTCCCCAACTCTCGGTTGATGAAAATTACCGGAACCTCTTTCACACGGAATCCGAATTTATAGGCTGTGAACTTCATCTCTATTTGGAATGCATAGCCTTTGAAGCGAATGCTATCAAGGTCGATCGTCTGAAGCACCCGGCGACGATAGCAAACGAAGCCGGCAGTAGTGTCGTGAATTGGCAGACCGGTAATCAGTCTTACATACTTTGAGGCAAAGTAAGACATCAGCACTCGTCCCATGGGCCAGTTGACCACATTCACACCACTTACATAGCGTGAACCGATAGAGACATCGGCACCCTCGTCGTGACAAGCAGCATACAAACGTGGCAAGTCATTCGGATTATGACTGAAGTCGGCATCCATCTCGAAAATATATTCATACTTCTGTTGAAGTGCCCACTTAAATCCGGCAATATAAGCCGTACCCAATCCTAACTTGCCCGAACGTTCAATCATAAACAAGCGTTCGGGAAACTCCTTTTGAAGTTCCTTCACGATGGCAGCAGTCCCATCGGGCGAGCCGTCCTCTATAACCAATACATGAAAGCCATGCTCCAAACCGAACACGGCACGAATGATATTTTCTATGTTTTCCCGCTCGTTGTAAGTGGGGATGATTACAATACTATCAGCAGTCTGCATGCTTTTTCTGTTTTAAGGCAACAAATATAACGTTTTTAGGCATACCTTGTTCGTTTTTCACAAAAAAACATTATCAAATGTCCGGTTATCTCTTTTATTAGTGGCAGATTAAACGAAAAGCATAACAAGTTGTCGCTACTTTTTCTACCTTTGCAAAAAAAATAACGAGAACGATACAGAAATTATGCATAGAATAGCCTTGATATCCCTTGTCGGACTACTACTGCCCGACCTTTATATCTACCTTATTTATATTCGTCGTTACACCCGCCACATTGGGCTGCGCCTATTATGGTGGCTTCCCACCCTATTGTTGATAGCATCTTTTGTGTATTTAATGTTCTTGGGAGGCCCCAACCACATGGCACACAATCCGCATGCCATCGGGCATATGGCTATAGCCATCCTGCTTTTTACCATCCCTAAAGTGCTGTTCATGCTCATCACCCTACCCGGTGCAATACTACATGCCCTTTGCCGCCGCATACCCAGAGCACCCTTCACCTTTGCGGCTACACTACTGGGCATCATCACTTTCGGCTGTATCCTCTATGGAGCCGTGGAGGGAGTAAGTCACTTCCAAGTAAAACCGGTTGAGATAAACCTCAGCAAGCGATTGCCAGATGGATTCGACGGTTTTCGCATAGCACAGATATCCGACTTACACTTAGGCAGTTGGAGCAACAAAGCAGAAAAGATAGAAGAATTGGTTGGTATCATCAACCAACAAAAGCCTGATGTCATCTTGTTTACAGGCGACTTGGTAAACCATCGCGCCGACGAGTTAGCACCCTTTATGGATACATTGTCGAAACTCGAAGCACCTTATGGAGTATATTCCATCCTTGGCAACCACGACTATGGCTCCTATTATCAATGGGCTTCGCGCCAAGAGGCAACAGATAATCTGAACAGCCTCATCAACATGCAAAATGAAATGGGTTGGAAGATGCTGAACAACGAACATGTTATCCTGCAACAGCATGGCGACAGCATTGCATTGATTGGTGTTGAGAACGATGGCGAACCACCCTTTTCGCAACATGCAGAATTAGAGAAGGCCACCAAAGGAACCGAGAACCTATTCAGCATACTGATGAGCCATAACCCTACACATTGGCGACGCGAAGTATTGCCTAAAACCGACATCGACCTGATGCTATCCGGCCACACTCATGCCATGCAGACAATCCTTTTCGGACATTCGTTATCCGAGCTGATGTATCCTGAATGGAGAGGATTATACACCGAAGGCAATCAAGCGTTATATGTAAACATCGGAATAGGTTACGTAGGAATGCCCTTCCGCTTTGGGGCCTGGCCCGAAATTACGTTGCTGACCTTAAAAAAGTAGGCTATACAAACTAAGTTATTTGCAAAAACGTTATCTTTGTCGCTACAAAAAGATAGAATTGACATGAAACTAATCTATAGTTTATACCTCATCTGTATTGCAATACCATTGCTTGTGGTTATCACAATCTTTGTATCACTCAGTATCATACTCTGTTCTTGCCTCGGCTTAGGCGGATGGGGAGGAGATGTATTGGGCTCCTTCTGGGGATGGTCGTTCTGCCGTTTGCTATTGCTGCCTGTCACGGTAGAAGGACGCGAACGGATAGACAAGCACACCTCCTATGTTTTTGTAGCCAACCACCAAGGAGCATTCGACATTTTCCTCATCTATGGTTTCTTGCGCCGCAACTTCAAATGGATGATGAAGAAAAGCTTACGCAAGAACCCGTTTATTGGCAAAGCCAGCGAAAGTGCCGGACACATTTTTGTTGACCGTTCAGGGCCGAAAGCCATCTTCAACACCATTAACCAAGCACGCAAGGTGCTAAAAAACGGCGTTTCGCTTGTTGTATTTCCCGAAGGATCAAGAAGTTTCACCGGACATATGGGCTACTTTAAACGCGGTGCTTTCCAACTGGCCGACGAACTGCAAATGCCCGTAGTGCCGTTGACCATCGACGGGTCGTTCGATGTTTTCTCGCGTTGTAGCAAATGGCCCACTTGGCATCCATTACGTCTGACCATACACGACCCTATCCCTCCTCTAAGCAAAGGAGCAGAGAACATTAAGACTACTATGGAAAAGGCTTATAACGCCATAGAAAGCGCCCTTCCAGAAAAGTACAAAGGACAAGTAGAAAATCCCGACCAATAAACCGGCACTATTTTAAATTGCTCGACAGAATGGCATTCTCTTGAAGACGTTGTTGTTCTTCAATGAGTTGGGCATTCTCTTTGGCAACATCCAGAAATGCGCGAACCTCGTGATGATCTTTGAAGCAAGCCGGTGCGGTTCGGATAATATCCTCGATAAGCGGAGTCATAATGGGATAAGGCATTCCCTCACACAACAAGGCAAACACAGCCGGACCAAGTGCATCCTCGTAATGCCCGGCAATAAATTCCTTAATATATTCGTGAGTCTCCTTGCTTAGTGCTTCACGCTCAACGGCAACTTGTGCCTGCACTTCATCAATATTAGCACCTTCGAGCACCATACGCGCCTCTTTGCGCTCCAGCTCCACCAATTTCGATTCCAAAGCGCGTTGCTCTTCTACAAAACCATATAATGCATCATTCAATGGAGTTCCCGATACCGACAACTGTGTATTGGTAATGGAAATTTCAATATCTCCTTTCTCCAGAATGAAAGGCATAATGTTCACATCGTCCATATAGACGGAAACCAACATGGCAGTATCGGCAGGACCTTCCATATGGAACAGCCCATGCAGCACTTCGGTAGAATCGATTGTCATCCAATTATTTCCATCAAACGTACGGATATATAGCACCTTGCCATCCAGACTCGAAACCGTAGAGCGACCGTCAATACGATAAGTATCACTACATGCTGCCAAATTCAGCAGGGCTATAGACACAAGGAATAATCCAAAAAATCTCTTAATCATGTATAAATAGTTTGAGAATTGCACCGCAAAGGTATTAAATATCCTTATAATATGAGGAGAATGAAAGGTATTTTCAAAAGGTTTACGTATTTTTGCATATTATTAATGAGTCTATTAACAATAAATAAACAAATATCGAAGAACTATGAACATCAAAGTGTATTTTACAGCCATTATTGCTGTACTGTTTTCCCTATCAGCCAAAGCTGACGAAGGAATGTGGTTGCTTCAACTTATGAAGCAACAAAACTCCATCGACCTGATGAAGAAGGCCGGTCTGCAACTCGAAGCCGATGCCCTTTACAACCCCAATGGTGTTTCCATAAAAGATGCAGTGGGTATCTTTGGAGGTGGATGTACCGGCGAAATCATCTCGCCCGAAGGACTTATCCTGACCAACCACCACTGCGGATATGCCTCTATCCAACAACACAGCAGCGTAGAGCACGACTACCTGACCGATGGCTTTTGGGCTAAGAACCGCAGCGAAGAGTTGCCCACTCCAGGATTAAAATTCCGTTTTGTAGAGCGCATCGAAGATGTGACAGATGTAATCAATGCCAAAATCCAGGCAGGCGAAGTGGACGAGACCAATGCCATGACACGCCCATACCTGAACAGAGTAGCTCAAGAGTTGTTCGGAAAGAGCGATTTGAAAGACAAGAAAGGTATCAGTGTCCAATTGCTGCCCTTCTATGCCGGCAACAAATACTACATGTTCTACATCAAGACCTACAGCGATGTACGCATGGTAGCCGCCCCACCCTCATCGGTAGGTAAGTTTGGTGGCGAAACAGACAACTGGATGTGGCCTCGCCACACGGGCGACTTCAGCATGTTCCGCATCTATGCCGATGCCAATGGCGAGCCTGCCGAATACGACGCAAACAACATCCCTTTAAAAACGCCGAAATACTTGCCTATCTCTATCAAAGGACTCAACGAAGGCGACTATGCCATGATTATGGGATTCCCCGGCAGCACCAGCCGCTACCTGACACAAAGCGAGGTAAAGCAACGCATGACTGCCGAGAACCAAGCCATGATCGACATGCGAGGCGTTCGCCTTGAAGTGCTTCGCAAGTACATGGCAGCCAGCGATAAAACACGCATCCAATATGCCAACAAGTTTGCCGGAAGCAGTAATTACTGGAAAAACTCCATCGGCATGAACGAAGCTATCATCGACAACAAGGTGCTTGAAACCAAAGCCGAAATAGAACAACAATATGCTCAATGGGCAAAAGGCAAGCCCGAATATGAAGGTGTGGTAGAAAAGATTGATGCCATTATTGCCAAAAGCACTCCGTTGCTCCACCAAGCCTATTACATGAACGAGGCCCTTCAAGGAGCCATTGAGTTTGGTAGTACATACTTGATTATGGACAAGATTAAAGAGGCTCTTGAAACAAAGAACGACTCTTTGCTAAATGCTTCGAAAGCCCAATTGGAATCGACCTTTGAACAAATCCATAACAAGGACTACGACCACGAAGTGGACCGTGCCGTAGCCAAGGCTATTCTCCCTGCTCTTGCCCAAGCACTGATTATGGAGCAACTCCCTTCTTTCTACGGAATTATCCAAGACGAATACAAAGGCGACTATAATGCATATGTGGACGACATCTACGACAACTCCATCTTGGCTAACCGCGAGAATTTAGACAAGTTCCTAAAGAAACCTACCCTTAAGGCTATCGAGAAAGACCCTGCAACCAACTACTCACGCTCAAAGAACCAGAAACTGACCGGAGCCATTGCTGCCTACCAAGCAAGCGAAGAGGGATTGGAACTGCTTCACAAGACCTTCATCCGTGGTTTGAACGAAATGAAATTGCCCGTACCATCATATCCTGACGCAAACTTCACCATACGTCTGACTTATGGCAACGTTAAGTCATATAGCCCTAAAGACGGTGTGCGCTATAAGCACTTCACCACTACCGACGGCATCCTCGAAAAGGAAGACCCCAACAATCCGGAATTTGTGGTACCGGCCAAGTTGAAGGAACTTATCCAAAAGAGAGACTTCGGCCGTTGGGCAATGAAGGACGGCAACATGCCGGTATGCTTCCTTACCACCAACGACATTACCGGCGGTAACTCAGGCTCACCTGTCATCGATGGTGAAGGCAACCTGATTGGTTGTGCTTTCGATGGCAACTGGGAATCGTTGAGTGGCGACATCAACTTCGACAACGACCTGCAACGTTGTATTGCCCTCGACATCCGCTACGTGCTTTTCATTCTCGAAAAGTTGGGCAACTGCCAACACCTTATTAACGAAATGACCATTATCGAATAAGTCCGTATGAAAAAGATTCTTTTATCTTTCCTCCTCACCTCCCTGCTTACGCCTGCCATTGCAGACGAAGGGATGTGGATGCTGACCGACCTTAGAAAGCAGAACGAGGTTGCCATGCAAGAACTTGGCATGCTGATTTCTGCCAACGAGATATACAACCCCGAAGGCATTGCCATTAAGGATGCAGTCGTACACTTCGGTGGCGGATGCACCGGCGAGGTTATCTCTGCCGAAGGACTGGTGCTGACCAATCACCATTGCGGATATAGCTATATCCAGCAACATAGTAGTGTAGAACACGACTACCTGACCGATGGTTTCTGGGCCATGAGCCGCGAGGAAGAGCTTCCTTGCAAAGGCCTAACCATTACATACATCGACCAAATCCTTGATGTCACCAAGTTTGTTCAAGAGCAGTTGGCTATCGACCCCGACCCACAAGGCACCAACTACTTGTCGCCCAAGTACCTCGCCATTGTTGCCGAGCGATTTGCCAAGCAGCAGCAAATAGAGGAAAAAGCGGGCAGAGTACTGGAACTAAAGGCATTCTATGGTGGCAATCGTTACTATCTGTTCGTTAAAACCGTCTATTCAGACATCCGCATGGTGGGTGCTCCTCCATCCAGTATCGGCAAGTTTGGTGCCGATACCGACAACTGGATGTGGCCTCGCCACACGGGCGACTTCAGCATGTTCCGCATCTATGCCGACAAGAATGGCGAACCGGCACCTTATAGTAAAGAGAATGTTCCCCTACGTGTAAAGAAGCACCTGACCATCAGTTTGGATGGTTATCACAAGGGCGACTTCACCTTTATCATGGGATTCCCCGGCCGCAACTGGCGTTACATGATTAGCGACGAAGTGGAAGAACGTATGGAAACCACCAACTTTATGCGCCATCACGTTCGCGATGCCCGCCAAAAGGTATTGATGGAGCAGATGCTGAAAGACGATGCCGTACGCATTCACTATGCCAGCAAGTATGCATCGAGTGCCAACTATTGGAAGAATGCCATCGGCAT
Source organism: Mediterranea massiliensis (assembly GCA_015060685.1). Lineage (GTDB taxonomy): Bacteria > Bacteroidota > Bacteroidia > Bacteroidales > Bacteroidaceae > Bacteroides > Bacteroides massiliensis_B. The sequence goes on from SUXZ01000027.1 coordinate 10,310, forward strand.
GAACGAAGGTCTTCTACGTCTGAAGGTGTTAGACACCAAACGGGCACAGCAAGAAGAGCTTTTGGCCCGTGGCCGCGAACTGGGTACTAACAAATACCAAAAAGCATTTAGCGAAATCAAGAGCATCGTCAGCAAACGACGCAAAGCAACCTATCACCAGCAAGCCATCCAAGAGGCATTGGTCACTGCACTGGACTTCATGAAGATTCCATCGACCACCGCATTGGTTACTGCCCTTAAGAGCAAGGACAAGGCAGCCATCGAAACCGAGAAAGCCAAACTGAAGGAAGCTGCAGAAGCCTACTTCGCCTCTGTCCCCTATCCCGAAGTGGAACGATTGGTTGGGAAAGAGATGCTGAAGAAGTATGCCGAATACATTCCCAAAGAAGAACGCATCACCATCTTCCAAATCATAGATAGACGGTTTAAAGGAGATAGCGATGCTTTCATCGATGCCTGCTTCAAACATTCCATCTTCGGTAATCGCGAAAACTTCGACAAGTTCATCAAGAAGCCAAGCCTATACCGAATCAATGGCGACTGGATGGTGTTATTCAAATACTCCATCACCGATGCTATCCTGGCAACTTCACTCTCTACCGCCAGCCTAACCGAAGCCTACAACAAGGCGCACAAGACCTGGGTAGGCGGAATGATGGAACTGAAAGAGAGCAAAGGACAAGCCATCTATCCCGATGCCAACTCTACACTTCGTTTGACATACGGAAGTGTACAAGACTACGAACCATACGATGGCATGGTTTACGACTACTACACTACTTTGGAAGGTGTGATGGAGAAGGAAGATCCTGATAATTACGAGTTTGTTGTCCCCGCCAAGTTGAAAGAACTATATAAGAACAAGGATTATGGCCGCTATGCCATGGAGAATGGAGAGATGCCAACCTGCTTCATTGTCAATACCGACAACACGGGTGGTAATTCGGGCAGTCCGGTATTCAATGCCAAAGGACAACTTATCGGCACCGGTTTCGACCGCAACTACGAAGGATTGACCGGCGACATTGCCTTCCGCCCCTCTTCCCAACGCGCCATCTGTGTAGATATCCGTTATACCTTATTTATAATAGAGAAATACGCAGGAGCCAAACACATCATTGATGAATTGACCATAGCCGAATAAAAGAAAGAGGATGCACATTTGCATCCTCTTTTTATAAAACAACATTTCGTTTTATTTGTTATTCTTCCATAAACCCACTTAAAACGGAATGTATATGAAAAAGAGCATCATCATCATTTTCTCTATTGCCGTCTGTCTGCTTATCGGCATTACGGCAAGTTATCTGCAGAGCGATTCCATCAGCACGTGGTATCCCCTGTTAGAGAAGTCGCCACTTAGTCCTCCCAACATGGTTTTCCCCATTGTGTGGAGCATTCTTTATGTGCTTATGGGAATATCCATCGGACTTATCCTTATCGGCAATCACCCCAAGCGTACCCCTATTGTTTTGATTTTCGCCATCCAACTGATGCTGAACTTCCTATGGAGCTTTACCTTTTTCTATTTGCAGAGTCCGCTGGCCGGTTTAATAGACATACTCCTGTTAGACATTGTCGTTATAGTCTATGTTTTCAAAAGTTTCTCCGTCAATCGGGCATCGGCATGGCTTTGTGTGCCCTACCTTGCTTGGCTGGCACTTGCCACCCACCTGAACTGGTATGCCTGGCAATTCAATTAGAATAAATCACTTCAGTTTGAAACGGAATTTCTGCCCGTCGAACTCCGGTTCTATAATATCATAACGAATCAGTTTGGCCAGCAGTTGTTCCACAGCCCTGCGCGACAAGTCTATCTTCCGGCAGCAAGTGTTCAACGACAAAGATTCATATTCGTTGAACAATTGCAGCAAGGCTTGTTCGCGCTCGGTAAAAGCAACCAACTCCCCTGCATCGCTTCCGGTCTGCTTCCACATCTGCAGATGCACCGGCGATGCCAGGATATTCTCGTCGGCCACCCTGACGTAGGCCCAATACTTGCCGCTCTCGTCTTGCGCGCAAACAGGCTTTTCCCGGCTTGGCTCCACCTCTACCAGCAGCACATTCTTGCCGTTTACTTGATAGTTCTGGATGGAATAGGCCACCTGGGGCTTCGAATATTTCTCGGCAGCGGCCTGTATCATATATTGTTCCTCCTCACAATTTGCCCCGGCTATTTTTCCGTTATCCTTTACGCCTATCAGCAGTCTTCCGCCAAATGTATTGGCAAAAGCGGACAGACTCTTGGCAATTTTCCGTGCATCGGAAATCTCGAATTTGAAATCTTGTCGTTGGTGTTCGCCTTGAGCAATTAAGGAATGTATAAAATCTGTATTATTTTGCCATTTCATGGCTGCAAAAGTAATTAAAAAAGAGGTTATTGCGGCTATTTTCGAAAAAAATGAAGATTTTCCGAAAAAAAAAGTAAAAAAAATGTGATTATTTAAAGAAAGAATGTATTTTTGCGTCAGATTATTAACACATTAAATGATAGTATTATGAAGGAATTAATTGAAAAAGTTGCTGAATTGTACGCAGCATTCGAAAAAGACGCAAAGGCTCAAGCTGAAAATGGTAACAAAGCTGCAGGTACTCGTGCCCGCAAAGCATCATTGGGTATCGAAAAGGCTATGAAGGAATTCCGCAAGGCATCTTTGGAAGCTGCAAAATAATTATTGCAGATTAGAAAAAACAAAAGCCATCCTCGTTGGAGGATGGCTTTTGTTTTATATCGAATTGACAACCGATTGATATAACGCCTGTGCCGACATCGCACCGGTATGTTGCCACAATATCTTGCCCTTCTTGAAAAGAACAAAAGTAGGTATCGACCTTATCCGATATAGCGAGGCAAGGTCGTCGTATTGATCCACATCATACTTCACTACGTGTACCCGTTCGCCAAGCATCTCCTTCACTTGCTCTACAATGGGATGCATGGTTTTACAAGGGCCGCACCACGAGGCATAGAAATCTACCAATAGCGGTGTATCGCTCTTCATTAACTCTTTAAACTTCTCCATACATGCTATAATTAGGGGTTATTTTCCTAACACAACAAGGAGAGCGGTTATTTGTTCAAGGTTTTATAAGAAAGAATGTGGCAAGTTATGCCAACTGCAAGCAGTATCAGCAGGATTTTCAGCCATACTTGCGGCACAACCGCCAGGCTACAATAGAGCAAAGTAATCCAAACCAACGATACCGATACGATTTTCACTCGTAACGGGATGGCTTTATGCTCGCGGAAGTTACGGATGTAGGGGCCTAAGTGCTTATGCTGAAGCAGCCAGTTATACAGTCGCTCCGAACCACGGAAGTAGAGAGCAGCAGCCAATAGCAGAAATGGTGTTGTAGGCAACAACGGCAGGAAGATGCCGACAACTCCCAATGCCAGCGCCACGGTTCCAAAAAGAATGCATATCCACTTCATACCTTATTATAATAGTAAAAGACTTGTTCCAACTATCATAAGGAAACAAGTCTTTCATTTCGTTTGTTCATTGCACGGGAGGAGAGGCTCGAACTCCCGACACCCGGTTTTGGAGACCGGTGCTCTACCAACTGAGCTACTCCCGTGTTTGCGGCTGCAAATGTAGTGCAAAGCGGGGTAAGTACAAAATATTTTCAGAAAATAATTTCCTAAAAATATCGCCTCAAGAGGTTAGCTTTTCATTATCAGGCTTGTAGTTCTACCGGCTAAAACAAAATCAATGACACATAAGATTTAGAATTTCCTTTCACCAGGTAATTGCAGTTGCAAGTCTTGCAACTGTAATTGCAAGTCTTGGAATATTAATTGCAAGTCTTGCAATTGCTAAAAGTCAGTAGGGGAATATTTTTTGCCTAATAGGAGTAGATATATTTCAAGGTTTGAATTAAGAAATTGGCAGTATAGATTTCCTTGCATAATAAGAGATTTACAGAAAATAAATGTAAGAAACACCTTAATTATTATTTATTTCCAAAAAGATAATGAATAATTATCACTTTGTATTTTATAATTGCTACATTTGTCGATTATTATGCCAAATCGAAATATTATCTTCATAAACTACAAATCTTTTATATGGAAAACGAAAATGCTGCGAAAATTCAATTTATGGAGTGCAGGATGTCAGGGCAGCCATACAAGTTTGTACTCCAACTTACAGGATACCAATTTATGTATCAAGTCCTCGAATTTAAAGACATGAACCAGTTCCACCAGTTCTGTCAAGCTAACACGGGGAATAAAGGAGAACCATTCATTCAAGTAGGAAGCCGTATGATAGCCCTACGTTTATCTTGTTGTTTTCAGAAATTTGAACTGCGACAAGACAAGGTGGATGAACTAACAAAAATATATCACGAAACCACACGCGAAGCAGCAAAATGGTATGACAGTTTTTTGAATGAACAAGAAGAAATAAATCAGAACAATATATGAAAATGAAAACAATAGGAGTTAAATATCTAAGAGCAAAAAACAAAGATGTTGCAGATGGTTTGGATTTGGTAGTACAAACTGAGGGCATGCAGTTAGTAGGTGTGGCGAGACTGTTTAGCCGAACAGACCGAGGTGAAGAAAGTAGAAGAATGTACTTAGAAGACAAGACAGAGCCTTATTTCTTTGCCAAAGCTGTAGGTTATCGTGTATACATCAGCCTACACAGCACATTGGCTGATTATTACACCCAAAAGGAAGTAATGGAAAACAAATACGAAATTCATCAGTACCTCCAAGAAATGGCTCAGTTCTATGCTGAGAATATGACCGAAGGAATGCGTCGTCAATATGCAGATTAACATTATTCATTATGGGTATATTCGACAAATTATTCTCCCCTAAACAAGAGAAAGAAACTCCAAAAGCAGAGCTATCCGTTAAGAGTATAGAACAAGAGTTCATAAATCGCATTCAACATCGCATCCTTGAATATAAAAGATACGAAGATAGCGGTATATGGATAGCCAATTGTTTGTTCATGGACATTAACGAAGCTAAAGATATCAACGAGCATTTAAATCTACTACATAAGAACCAAAAGGATATAGGTAAATTCTTTAATAATATGTACCATTTCACCAACTGTAAAGATGGTTCCGAAATGTGGGATAAAAGTTATGGTTGTCATAGAGATGAAGTTTTCAGCGAATATTTCAATGATTTATGTAATTTGACCTTTAAAAAGCTAAAACGCATAGGAATAGAAGAAGCCAAATTCGAAATTGTCTCCCATGTAGAATGGATGGAAGGTTATTTAGGTATTATAGTTAGAAAAGAATATGTAGCTTTAAAAATTAAAGAAGCCCAATTAAGATATGAACAAATTCTTCTAGCAGAGCAAGAAAAAGAAAGAAGACGTGATGAACGTATGGCCCAACAAGAGTACAAAAAGGCTATATTAAAAGCAGAAAAGAACGAAGAGAAAATAACAAAGGCACTTGAAGAAGAAAAAACAAAATTCGCAAATGCAAAAAATGAAAAAGAGATTGAAAAACTACGAATAAGAATAACTCAATTAGAATCAGAATTACAAGAAGCTCAAAATATACATCAGAAGGCATTAAGTATGGCACAACAAACACGTGCTGGATACGTTTATATTATTAGCAATATTGGAAGTTTTGGTAAAAATATCCATAAGATTGGGCTTACAAGACGATTAAATCCAATGGATAGAATTGAAGAATTAAGCAATGCATCCGTACCTTTCCCTTTTGATGTACACGCATTTATTTATAGTGACGATGCACCTGCATTAGAAGCTAAATTACATCAAATATTTAGCGACAAACGAGTCAACGCTATTAATTATAGAAAAGAATACTTTAATGTTTCATTAGAAGAAATAAAAGAAGTAATTCAAGGTATAGGATTTGACATTCAGTATTTTGATGAACCGAATGCAACTCAATATTATAACAGCATAAAACTTCGTTCTGTAGAATAAAACCAACACCCCGAAAATTCGGGGTGTTGGTTTTATAAATATTTATTCCATTTCAGTACCTCCCCCACCACCGGAAGAGCCACCATCCGAAGAACCTCCGGAACCACTATCAGTAGAACACCGGAAGAAGTATCTCCACCACCAGGCGAAACTGCATCATCCGTATTAACATCAGACGTACTGCCAGCCCCACGTATTGAAAGGGTTTGGTGTAACTGAACGATTAAGCCATTCACACTATCAATCAAACTACCAAGCTCCGCTTCTGTTGATTCCGAACGAGTAACCAAAGAATTAACTTGATAAAGAGCATTGATAGCGCTTGCTAATGAACGTTAAGCCGTATCCACTTTTGGACGGATAGACTTCATGTTTTCTGTAGAAGCACGAACCAACTTTTCACTGGAACGACCCATGTAGATAACGTTGAATTCATTGTTCGCAGTCTTCAACTAGGCAACGGCATCTGTCAAACCCAATAATTCAACATACTCGGCATAGGTTTCCGACTGAAAGTCAGCAACCAAGTTTGTAACTTGTGCCGTGTTTTCTGCAAAAGCTTTCGAATTAGCCGAACGATAAGGCTTCATTGCAAAAGACAACTTTTCTGCCGCAGCCTTTTTAGTTGCTACAGGGCAATACAAATTAGAATCAACCGTTTGCTTAATGTACAAGAACAATTCATCACGTACACGGTCTTTTGCTTCTACCTCTTTGGTAGATTCATAAGCTCTGTTCTGAATAAAAGCTGTATTCTCCTTGTCAAAGAGTGCAGCATATTCGGAACGTAAACCTTCAATTTTCTGAGCAGTTGC
>SUXZ01000011.1 GCA_015060685.1 Mediterranea massiliensis
AAAACGTGTGCAAGAAAAATGCGGTTTTAAGTATATGTTCACGAAATGCAACGTGTCATCACAATTGGTTGGTGAGTTGCGGACGGAACACATTACTTGCCTAACAAAGATGGAATGGTTAACAAGTCCTTCTGCCGAAATTAACAATATGGTGAGGTAACACAAAAATGGTATATGTACCAACCACTTATCAAATTTCACCCTTATCCTGCCATTATTACGCAAGTTTTTTGTATCTTTGCAATGTAATCCTTCGCACCCGCAACCATGATAGTAGAACAGCTCTTCAACCTCGTTAAATCGGCCCTTTGGCAAACACCGGCCGACGCCTCGCTCTTCTCGCCGCAAACCGATTGGCAAGCCTTGTACAAGCTGGCACGCAAGCAGACCGTATCGGGCATCGCCTACGACGCCATGCTGACATTGCCCGCCAACCTCCAGCCGCCCCGCCCCCTACTGCTGCAATGGAGCAACGCGCTGATGATGTGCGAGGATAACAACCACCTGCTGAACACTCGCATCGAAACGCTTTTCGGCCACTATGAGGCCGTCGGCATCAAGCCGATACTGCTGAAAGGACAAGGCGTGGCGCAATGCTATCCGCACCCCGAACACCGCCAGCCGGGCGACATAGACATCTACGTAGGCAAGGAGGATTACGAACGCGCCAACCAACTGCTGATTGTGCTGGGAGGAGAGGTGGAGCAGGAGAGCATCAAGCACTCGCACGGCCATTGGGAGGGAGTGACGGTGGAGAACCACCAACTGCTCACGGCGTTTGCATCGCCCCGCGCAAACCGCTTCCTACGACGCGAAATACTGCCCTTGCTACCCGGACAGCGCACGGTAGCCATCGAAGGAAATGACACGCCTGTATTGCCCCTGGAGGTGGATGTGTTCTTCGTGCTGGTACACCTGGCACTGCACTTCCTGAGCGGAGGTATCGGCTTGCGACAACTATGCGACTGGACATGCCTGCTACACGCATCGGCCGACCGGCTGGACAAAGCCGAGGTGGTGCGCCTGCTACAAGGAGTGGGGCTGCTACAAGCCGCCAAGGCCGTAGGCGCCATCGTGACAAAGCACTTGGGATTGCCGCCGGAGGAGTTGCCCTTCTGCCTGGACGAAACCGACGAGCAATGCGGCGAGTGGCTATTGGAAGATATTCTGCAAGGAGGGAATTTCGGCTTTCACGGTAGCTTCCGACGCAACCGGCCAAACGGACGAATCAGCGGACGATGGTACACCTTTACGCAAACCGTGAAGCGATGTCGCCAATACTACACACTGGCACCGGCAGAGGCCTGCTGGCATCCGCTGAAGCTGATAAAGACGTTTGTATCCATCCGGCTTAACCGATGGTTCTCCTAAGCAAGGGAATCAGAAAACGACGCACACCACGCAAGCGATACCACCACATGCCGCGCCTTATCCACCGCTTGTCGCTACAATCCTGCACACTACCGTCGGGGTGGTAGAGGGTGCTCAGAATGCCGTAAACTGCCGTAGGCTCAACCTCTTCGATGCGCACCAGGTTGCCGTCGCCCATCATCTGCAACAGGCCGTTTTTCGTACCGATATATCGGTGAATCATGTACTTGCCCTCCCAACAATAGAACGCACAACATCCCAACGGAAGGGGAGCGGTGCCGTCGTAGGGAGCCACCTCCACCTCGTCCTTGCCGCCGCGGATAAAGGGATACATGCTCTGTCCGTCGATGTGCAGACGCACCGGCCGGCCGCTTTTCAAAACCTCGGCCGCCTCTTGCAGAAAGATGTTGGGTACTACCTTCTTCATTGCATCACCGTTTTATGGCTTAACAAAGCCGCTTCTCTGTCCGGCAGACAAGCCAAATGATATACAGGCACCACGGACAATAGCTGGCCAAGAAACGCGCTGATATGGTCGTAAAGCGCCTCGTCGTAGGCAAAGTCGGGCGGACACGACGGATGTAGCGAGGCATAGGCCTGCACCAGCTTCAACGGCGTGATGCGATTGTAGGGCGCTTGCGAAAGGCGTACACAGGCCGCAAGCGGATAGTTCTCTTGCCGGTAGCAGGGCGTTTTGCCGCTCCACGGACTACCGAACACGCGTGGCTTGCCATCCACGATGCGCACTATCGGACTATCGTCGTTCAGCAGGAAAGCACCCTCGATGTGTTCGCGCCAAAGGCGTGTGTGCGTGCTCTTTCCCGTGCCGCTCTCGCCAAGGAAGATTACCGCCTTGCCTTGTTGCACAATGCAACTGGTGTGTATGGCTACGGTTTGATGGGGGATGGTTACGATGCCATAGCCTATCCAAATGGCAAAACGCACCAGCTGCTTGTTCATGTCGCCACGAAAATATACCGTCGGTTCGTTGTAGGGCTTCCAAACGATGATGCTTTCGCCGCAAACATGCTTGCTTTCGAACAGGTAGCCCGTTTCGCTTCGTCCGAAACGATTGCTCACTTGCTCGGTTTCGGAGCTATACAACACATCCTTAAAGCAGGGAGAAACCTCCTTGCTATCGGTCATAATGGCTATGGGAATTCCTTCTTCTGTTGCTCGAAAAGGTGCGAATCCTTCCAAACTTTCTATAGTCTCCAGCCATTCGCTACTTCCGTCGAACCGTATACGGTGTTCGGCTATGATGTAATCCATATCTTAAGTTATTAATTACTAACACACTAACTCGCTAACACACTCGGACGCAGCACGCTACGTCCCTACTATATCACCAACTCACTAATTCACTAACTCACTAACTCACTAACTCACTAACTCACTAAAACACTAACTCACTAAAATGTGGACAGTGTGGACAGTTGACAAACATTCACTTCACTATCCAACCGTGATTATATCGTCACAATCCGGTCGCAAAACTTCAGCGAGCTGTCGCGATGGGCAATCACAATCAGCGTCAGCTCCTTATGATGCTCCGAAAGCTGTTGCAAGGCATCGGTAATCTCCTGCTCGGTTTGGTTGTCGAGCGCCGAGGTAGCTTCGTCGAAGAACAGCACTTCGGCATCCTTATAAAGTGCCCGCGCTATGCCGATGCGTTGCTTCTGTCCGCCCGACAAGCGGTTGCCAAACTCGCCCAGCGAACTATCCATGCCATCGGGCAGGCTATCGGCCCACTCCTTCAGTTGCACTTGCGCCAACACCCTCTGCAGTTTCTCCTTGTCTATCTTGCAACCCAAGGCAATGTTTTCCGCCAGGCTGCCTTGAATAATGAAAATCTCTTGCGGCACGTAGCCCACCAGCTTATGCCATCCGCTACGGTTGGCGGTGGTCAGCGTTTGTCCGTCAATGCGTATGCAGCCCTCCGTAGGCGCATAAAATCCCAGCATCAGGTTGAATAGGGTAGATTTCCCTGTTCCGCTTGCGCCTTGTATGCCAATGCGTTCGCCGCGGTTTATCTGCAAGTTGAAATCCTTGAAAACCTTTGTGCCGTCGGGGAAACTGAACGACAGATGCGACGCCTCCAGGCAATGCCTGAAGGTAAATTCAGTCGGATTATCCTGCACTTCGCCGCCATCTTCCCGAATGCCGTCGCCCACCACCTGAATGCTATACGAGCAGTTTTGCAACGTGGCCCAGCAATTCAGGATGCTGCGCACGGCGGGTATCATGCGATAGGCGGCTACGGCAAACACGCCGCTCATCACGCCCAGGTTGCCGTCGCCCGTCAGCAGCAACAAGGCAATGCCCACAATGATAGCCATTTCCGACAGGCACGAGGGCAACAGTTGCAAGGTCTCCATGCGTAGGCGGTTGCGGTTGATAACCACCAACCCTTTGTTGAACGAATCGAGCGAGTGGTGGAACGCCTCGCTAATCTCCAGTTCGCTATATCCGCGGAAGGCCTCTACCACCGTGCGGCTCTGTTGCCTGCGCGCTTCCAGCTCCTGCACGCCGTATGCACGCAACCGCTTGCGCGCCACCGTAACATAAAACATTACCAACGGCAGGAATCCCAGGCAAAGCAGCAACCCCGATAGCGGTTCCCACACCACCAGGGCGGTAATCATCATCAGCAGTAGCAAGGCCTCGCCACAAAGTTTGAAAAGGGGAGAGAGGATGCTCAGACTGAATACGTAGCACACAAAGTTCACTTCGTGTCCCAGCTGCACGCTGCTCTTTCCCTTCAGGAAAAGCAATCCGCGGCGATAGTAGTTCACAAACATCCTACGGCTGAAATCCTTGTACAAATCGAGCAGATAGCGGCTTTGGAAACGCGCCAAGAGCAATACAACGCCGTTCTTAATCAAGATAAACACCAGCACACAACCGCAAAGCATCAGCGCACGCGCCTTGTTGCTATCCTCCTTGAACAGCACCAGCAGCATCGGAATCAATGCCGCCACGCCGGCAAAGTCGAGCAAGGCACGCAGCAACACGCTGAGCGACACACCAATGCCCCGCTTGCGCGCTTCGGGCGATAGTAGCCGGTAAATCTGTTTCAGCATATCACGCCACAACTAATCAATCGTTCGGCCCATACCTGTGCATCGGCTTTTGCACGTTCGGCGTCGATGCCATAGAGGTCGGTCAATACCTTGGCGGCATCGTCGAGCGTAAACTCCTTGTCGGCCAAGGCTTCCCACAACTTCACGGCCGATTGGTTCAATGAAATCACTTTCGTCATGTCCGCCACGCCACGGCCTTGACTGATTACCAAGTTTTCGCCGGCAATCTGGCGAATCTTATAATTCTCTTTAATCTTCATTTTATTCTTGTTTGCTAAATTTTATGCGAAATTACAATAAATATCCGAAGTATGGCGAATAATCGTTATTTTTCTAAATAAATCACTATCTTTACGCACTAAAACCGATTATAAATCTATAATACTATACACAATGAAGAAAAACAGACTTTTATTATTGTTTACATTCGCATTGGCTTTAACGTTGACTACCTGTTCCGACGATGAGCCGATAACTCCCGAAGAACCAACCCCCGAACTGCCGCAAGAGCCGGAACCGGAACCTGAGCCAGAACCAGAACCGGAACCCGAACCAGACCCCGATCCTACGCCAGATAACGGCTCGTTGAAGGGTAGCATCATCGGCTCGGAGTGGTCGGTAGATTATAGCAACAACAGCCGCTCGAACACGGTAAACACCAAGGAGAATGTGTTCGACGGCAATTTCGATACCTACTTCGCCTCGTACGACCGCTCGGGCACTTGGGTAGGCCTTGATTTGGGCGAGAAACACGTCATCACCAAGATAGGCTATTCGCCTCGCATCACTCAGAAACATCGCGTGCAACTGGCCGTTATCCAAGGTGCCAACAATCCCGACTTCAGCGATGCATTGCCCATCCTCCTTATCAAGAACGAGGGTGTGGAGTATCAGATGAGCTACGAAGAGGTGAACTGCTCGCGAGGCTTCCGCTACGTGCGCTATGTATCGCCCAACGACGTGCGTTGCAACCTTGCCGAATTGGAGTTTTATGGAACAAAAGGCGAGGGAGACGACTCGCAACTATACCAGGTTACCAACCTCCCCACGGTGGTTATCAATACTAAAGGAGCGCAAGACATTACCTCTAAGGAGAACGAAATCCCTTCGCTTGTCTATATCATCTCCAACGATGGCAAAGAGCTATTCGAAGCCGCCAATACCGGTGTGCGCGGACGCGGAAACGCCAGCTGGCAATTCCCTAAGAAACCCTACCGCTTGAAGTTCGAAAGCAAGCAACAACTGCTCGATGCACCCGCCAAGGCAAAGAAATGGACGCTTATCAATAACTATGGCGACAAAACATTGATGCGCAACATCCTGGCATTCGAAATCAGCCGCCGCATGCAGATGCCTTATACTCCCTATTGCCGCCCGGTAGAGGTGATTCTGAACGGTGAGTATCGCGGATGCTACCAGCTTTGCGACCAGGTAGAGGTGAACAAAAACCGCATCAACATCACCGAGATGGAACCCGAAGACATCGAACTGCCCGAGTTGAGTGGGGGATATCACATCGAAATCGACTCGTATGCCTGGAGCGAGAAATCGATGTTCGTTTCAGAGCGCGGCATACCCGTCACTATCAAGTCGCCCGACGAAGACGACATCGTGTCGCAACAATACAACTACATCAGCAACTACTTCAACCAATGGGAACGAGCCCTCTTTGCCGATAACTTCACCGACGAGGCCGAGGGCTATCGCAAGTACATCGAATTGGATAGCTACCTGCGCTACTTCATGATTGGCGAGCTATGCGGCAATCCCGACATCTTCTGGAGTGTACACATGACCAAGGACCGCAATAGCGACAAGTTCGTATTTGGCCCCGTGTGGGATTTCGACATCGCCTTCGACAACGAAAAGCGTGCATACCCCACCGACCGCTTCAACGACTTCCTCTATACCACCAGCGTGAACTTGGCCAGCCATACCATGCGCGACATAGCCAACCGCATCGTGAAGGAGGATACAGCCGCCCGCAAGCGCTTGATAGAGATGTGGAAAACAGCTCGCACCGAGCAAAACATCACGGCAGAATCGTTGCTCGACTATATCGACCAAACCGCCCAACTACTGGACGAGGCGCAAACCTTGAACTTCCTTCGTTGGAAAATACTGAATCAGAAGGTACACGAAAATCCGCAAGCCGCCGGTTCATATAAAGGCGAAGTGGATGTGCTGAAGAACTACATCAGCAAGCGCGTACCTAAACTGGATATTTTAATAGGCGAATAACCAACTAACACCCCTGAATAAAATGGAAAACGGCTATTACAAACTTTCCTGGCGTCAACGCATCGGCTTCAGTGCCGGCGATTTGGCTCAAAATCTTATCTATCAGACGGTCAGCATCTGGCTGTTGTTTTTCTACACCAATGTTTACGGACTGAAGGCCAGTGCGGCGGCGGTGATGTTCCTGGTAGTGCGCATCGTGGATGTGATTTGGGACCCCATTGTAGGCGCCTTTGTGGATAAGGCGAATCCAAGGTGGGGAAAGTATCGCTCGTGGCTCATCTTTGCCGGTGTGCCGTTGGCGGGCTTTGCCATGCTATGTTTTTGGAACGGATTCAGCGGCTCGTTGCTTTACGCCTACATCACCTACGTGGGGATGAGCATGTGCTTCACGTTGATAAACGTACCTTATGGCGCATTGAACTCTTCGCTTACACGCGATACCGACGAGATAACGATTCTGACCAGTGTGAGGATGATTTTTGCCAACCTTGCCGGCTTGCTGATAAAGACTTTGCCGCTGGTGATTGCCATCTTTGCTCCGAAAGCATATAACGCCTCTACCGGCAAGATGGAGGCGGTTTACAATACACCCGAGTCGGCTTCGGCATGGTTTATCACGATGAGTATCTTTGCGTTGGTGGGATTGGCGTTGCTCGTCTTCTGCTTCTTCGAAAGCAAGGAACGCATTGTGATGGATGCCAGCGAAACGGCGCATGTAAAGGTGAGCGATCTCTGGATGGAGCTGGTGCGCAACCGTCCGCTACGCATCCTCTCCATCTTCTTTGTCATTGCCTTTACCACGATGAGCATCAGCAATGCGGCCGACTCCTATTTCATGTCGTACAACATCGGGGCTACTCCCATGATGACTACCGTATTCATGTGGCTTGGCACGATACCGGCATTTATCTTCCTTCCGCTTCTGCCGGCCATCAAGAAGAAGATTGGCAAGGCGGCTATGTTCCGCCTCTTCTTAGGCATCTCGATTGTGGGCATGCTGCTGATGTATCTGGTTATCTCGGTGCCGTCGCTGAAGAATTGTTTTCCGCTTGTCTGCGTGGTACAACTGGTGAAGAGTGTCGGCATACTGGTTGCTACAGGCTATATGTGGGCACTTGTGCCGGAGGTAGTAACCTTTGGCGAATACACTACCGGCCGACGGGTAGCGGCCATTGTGAACGCCATTATCTGCATCTTCATGAAAGCCGGTATGGCGTTGGGCGGTGTAATTCCCGGCCTTGTGCTTGCGTGGGTAGGATTTGATGCCGCCAACCAAATACAGACGCCGCTTGCCTTGCAAGGTATTCTTTGGCTTGTCACGCTGATACCTGCGGCACTCTTCGTTGTGGCCATCTTCGTGATAGGCAAGTATGAACTGTCCGACGAGAAAATGGATGAAATAAATAAGGAAATCACTAAAAAACAATCGTTATGAAATACGCTTCTAATCCCGATACCATAACACGCGATTATTTCGATTCGCTGCTTTTGGAAACCCGCTACATCGACTCGGTGTTGCCTACGACTAAAATGAATCTGTTTGGCGAAGAATTTGATACGCCGATAATGACGGCCGCCTTGTCGCACCTTAATAACAGTACTTCACCCGACGGAATGGCCGTCTATGCCAAGGGTGCCAAACTATCGAATGCTGTACATTGGATGGGCATGGGCGAGGATGATGAACTGGAAAAGGTAGTGGCTACCGGTGCCCGAACTATTAAAATCATCAAGCCGCATGCCGATAATGCCGAGGTGTTCCGCAAGATTGAACATGCAGTATCTAATGGTTGCTTTGCCGTAGGAATGGATACCGACCATGCCTTCAACTCGGAGGGTGGATACGACAATGTGATGGGGTTGCGGATGAAACCGAAATCTATGGCCGAGATTGCCGAGTTTGTACAAGCCGCCAAGGTGCCTTTTATAGTGAAGGGAGTGCTTAGTCCGCACGATGCAGAGAAATGCGCTAAGGTAGGATGTGCAGGTATTGTAGTGTCTCATCATCATGGCATGGTGCAATATTCCGTGCCGCCGTTGATGATGATAGAAGAGATTCTATCGGCCGTTGGCAAGGAAGTAGAGGTGTTCATCGATTGCGGCATTGTGAGCGGTATGGATGCCTACAAATGCCTGGCACTTGGTGCAAAGGCAGTATCTGTAGGACGCCACCTGATGCCGCTTCTGAAGTTAGGACCGGAGGCGGTATCTGAACGGATAAACGCTATGACCGCCGAACTTGCCGGTATCATGGCGCGTACAGGCGTGAAGTGTCTCGACGATATGGATGCATCGGTAATACATAGGAGGAAATTCTGATGAAGCTGGGCATCTCTTCAAGATTGGAGCATTCGTCTCCTCAAGATTGGGCATTCAAGCACAAGGCACTTGGCTTGAAAAGCGTTAATTTCCCCGTCTGCTATCTCGATGGCGAAGAAACGTTTATGGCCTATAAACAAGCGGCTGATGAGGCGGGATTGACCATTGCCGAGGTAGGTGTGTGGCGCAATACGCTTGCCGCCGACAAGCAGGAAAGGCGCAAGTGGATTGACTATGCCGTGCAACAACTGCGGATGGCCGATGCAATTGGTGCTTTGTGTTGCGTTAATGTAGTAGGCACGCCGTATGGCCCTCGGTGGGATGGGGGATATCGCGAGAACTTCAGCAAAGAGCTATGGACAATGGCGGTGGAGATGATTCGCGAGGTGATTGATACTGCCCGTCCCAAGCAGACAAAGTTTTGTATCGAGTCGATGCCGTGGATGATACCGAGCAGTCCCGACGAATATGCCCGATTGATTGAGGATGTCAACCGCACCGAGTTTGGTACACACCTTGATGTCGTCAACATGATTACCTCTCCCCAACGCTACTTTTTCAACGACGAATTTCTGCACGAATGTTTCGAAAAGCTGAAAGGTACCATCTGTAGTTGCCACCTGAAGGATGTGCGCTTAAAGGAGGAATACACCTTCCAGTTGGAAGAGTGTGCTTGCGGACAAGGAGCGTTGGATATCGAGCTATATGCACGCCTTGCCGATGCAGAGAATCCCGATATGCCGATGATTATCGAACATCTCACTACCGATGAAGAGTATGCCGAAAGCGTGAGGTATGTTCGCGGTAGATTGAATATATAGAGTTATAGTAAAGGGCTGTGTCATGATTGATACAGCCCTTTATATTCACTAATAGCTACCTTACTTAATAAATTTCCAATAATCGAAGTTATAGAGTTCCTTGTCGCCACCGCGGAAGAGGAAGTACACATCGTGAACACCCTTGATGGGGCGTCTCGAACGGATTTGCGCTTCCACCTCTTTCCAAACATCCTCGGCACCGGTGTTCGGCACCTTGATGGTTGCAATCACATTTCCGTTCAATGCATCCAGTCTGACTTCAATCAAACCGCCATCTTCCTCGCTGGCTACACAAGCCATGAACGAAGTCGGTGCGCTATCTCCGAAATCGACTGCACGCACCTTTATCCAATCACCCGTGTGGATGCTGGTGATGTAATGATGTGTACCCGGTTGGCGGTCGTTCTTCAATCCGTATGAGTAGGCAATGGTTTCGGCTTCCACCCGCTTGTAAGGATTCAAGTTGGCGATAGGCTCTTTAACACCCTCTTTGGTGAACGGAATAAATGGAATTGAGCCGTCTTCGTTGAATTTGAACTCTTCTACACAAGTAGAGCGACGGAATCCATCACCGTTAGGCAACATGCCGTTGTGATAGAACATAAAGTGTCTTCCCTTAAACTCGATGTTTCCTCCGTGGATAGTAAAGCTGTTTTCGGCTTCGTCCATGATTCGTCCGCGGAATGTCCAAGGACCATGAACCGTTGGTGCGGTAGAGTATCCCATGTATTCAGGTACGCCGCCGGCAGGATAGGAGAGGTAGTAAGTGCCATTACGCTTCATCAACCAGGGACCCTCTTCGTATTGCGTCATCATTTCGTTCTCGCCCTTTTGCCAATTCATCTTCGATTGCAATTCGCCAAACGATTTCGGATCGCGATAGCCGGGAACTTCCTTATAGCCATCTTTGAACGAAATCATGTCGTCGTTCAGTTCGCCATACCACAATCCTTTGTTTCCCCAGAACAGGTAGGCCTTTCCGTCATCATCGATAAACACGGTGGGGTCAATGTATCCCCATCCTGTAGCAAGCGGTCCACCGATGGCATCCTTCCAAGGACCTGTAGGAGAATCAGCCACGGCTACGGCCAGCGCATCGCCACCTTCGGCGGTGTTGCAACAAACATACCAATACCACTTGCCGTTTCGTTCGACGGCTTGTTGCGCCCAGGCTCTGTCGCCTTGCTTGGCCCAACTGAATGTAGCGGTAGTTACTTGTGTGCCGCGGTATGTCCAGTTTACCATGTCTTCCGACGAGTAGAGCATCCAATCCTTCATGCTGAAGTATTGTGCATCGTCTTCGTCGTGGTCGACAAACAGGAATACGGTGTCGTTATACACAAATGGGGCAGGGTCGGGTGTAAACATGGTTTGGATGATGGGATTTTGTGCCGATAGGCTTCCCGACAGCAATAAGCCCGACAAAATTGAGAGGTTACGAATCAAACTGTGTTTCATGGTTAAATAGATTTTTTAATTAGATGTTGCAAATATAGTAATTATTTTGAATTCAACGCTTTCCAATCGGTTAATAAGTTCCAGATACCATCTTCGGAAAGTACGCCACGTTTCAATCTTTTAGGCAAGCGTCCGGCTTCGTCGTCGGCATAATCCTGCTTCCAATCGTCGCTGCCATAGTATGAAGATAGCATTTCGATGGCCTCCTCTACCTCTTGATGCCGCTCATTACTCATGGGAAGTTCCTTGATTGCTTTCAATGCAAAGTCGAACAACCTCTCCATCCGACGAATCCTTTTTATCTGTTCCATCTCTTTTTGATTTCTTCAGTACAAAACTACAGATAAAATACTATATATGCAAACTATTCGTTTTTTGTTTCTGAACAGTTTGTTGTTTACGTCTGAAGTATTTGTTCGTCAGCCGTGAACTATTTGTTGTTCAGAAATCTGGATGAATCGAAAGGCATCTATTGGGTAGCCAAAGCGAACGATAAAGCCATAGGAAGTCTGATGCTGACGCGCGAGTGGAGGATTGGAACTACCACCAACTTGGCATGCACGAAAGCCACTATTTAATGTTTGAGGAGAATTTATAGTTTTAAATCTTAAAAATTATTAAATTTTCAAATGTACACTTTAGCGCACTTTTTTAACATCTCACCCCTCTCAGAAGTACTTCTCGCAGGGGTGGGTAGTCAACGAAGTGGGCATTTGTGAACTTGACAAACGGGGTGCCGATTTTGTATATTTGTGCAAAAAACAAATGTATATGAAAACTCATTGGTTTAAGCACCCGTTAGGGTTGTCGGAAAGGCAACAGATGGCTTCGCTCATTTGCGAAGAGGGCATGAAGGCATATGGAACGTATGTATATTTGATAGAAAAGTTAATGCAAGAGCCTGACAGGAAATTGCAGGTAAACAAATTGAAGGGATTCGTGCGCAAAGGTGTCAGCTTGCGATATTTGGAGAAATTTATTACCAATCATCCCGATCTATTCTGCATAAATGGTAACTACTTTTATGCAAAAGATAGTATGTTTTCGCCAAACTTTTGCGAAGAATTTGATGAAAGTTTATCAAAAGTTGAGCAAAATCAGAATAAATCACAAGGTGATAATTCCTTGAACAACAGTGAAGTGTGTGCCTATTCGCGCGTACGCGTAAGAGAAGAGAAGAATAGAGAAGAGAAGAATCATCATCAAGAGAAGATGAAGAACAGCCGTTTCGAAGAGTTGCATGACAAGTTGCAAGCATTGGAACGAAAGCGGCAACAGAACAACGGCAATCCCTATCGCTACGAACAACGCATCGACGGCAGGCGGTGCTACATGGGTTGTCCGTTGCCCGATGACGCACCTCCGCGCCCTTCGCCCAAAGCAATTTGGAATGAGCGCGAAGCATATTGGTTTGAGCCCACAGCTTAGCGACCGTTTGCTGCGGGCATAGTGGTGGTTTGCTGCGGGCTTACCACTCATTTGGTGCGATGGGAAGAGTGATTTGCTGCGTGGTTGAGGGTGCTTTGCTGCGTGCTTTGTCTATCAGAAAACGGATTATGATGCGCAAATGGAGGATTGGAACTACCACCAACTTGGCATGCACGAAAGTCACTATTTAATGTTTGAGGAGCATTTATAGTTTTAAATCTTTAAAATCAAAAGAGTGTCTGCCGTTTATCATCAATACAACGTTGAAGAAAATATACGGTAGCGTCAATCATGTTATATTATTTATCAGGGAATGGTGTGTTTGTTCTGTTTTTGGTGGGGGTAATGATTATGAAAACCGTTATTTTCAACAATATTTCATATAAATTCAACCCGAAAGGGGCGATTTTCAAAGAAAATACATTATATTTGTACCCGAAAGGGATAATTTGATTTTGTTTTAAAGTTAATTGTACCCGAAAGGGATAATATAAAGGAATATGAGATTAGATGAATACATTCGTGATAAGCGTAAGCTACATAACTTGACCCAACAAGAGTTGGCGGAAAGAGCCGGTGTAGGGTATAGGTTCATTAGAGAATTGGAAAATGGTAAGCCAACTGTTCGGATGGATAAGGTTAATCAAGTCTTGAATTTGTTCGGTGAAGAACTTCAACCAACTAAAATCAGTAAGCAATGAAGCGTGCTAGAATTTATATAGATGATTTGTTCTGTGGTATTTTAACAGAAGATCCAGAAGGTTATCATTTTAAATATGATGAACAATACATGTCAATGCCAAATGCAAAAGCCTTGAGTCCTACAATGCCATTTCAAGAGGAAGAATATGAAAAGGAAATGATGTTTCCTGTGTTTGACGGGTTGATTCCTGAAGGATGGATGTTGGATATTGTTCACAATACCTGGAAGATTGATCCGAGAGACCGTATGAGTTTATTATTGGCTTGTTGTAAGGATTGTATTGGTAATATTAGCGTAAGAGGATATGATGAATGAATTTGAAAATAAATGCTTATGCTGTTATAAGGAATTGAAGAAAGGTGAAACCGGATACCATGCTTCGTGTGCTCATAAATTGTTTGGAAGCAAGCAAGCACCTATATTGCCCTATACCAGAGACAATATTGACAAACTGGCACTTGAAGTATTGAAATCAAGCACTTCTGTTACCGGTGTTCAAGCAAAACTTTCGTTAGACATAAATCGGGGTGGTAAGAATGAGCCTGATAGACTTACCATCGTGGGATTATGGGGTAATTATATACTAAAGCCGCAAAGTCCTAAGTTTGCCGCTATGCCTGAGTTAGAAGATCTTACTATGAAAATGGCGGAAGCGGCCAAGATAGAAACGGCTACACATTCTTTGATTAGGATGGCAGATGGGGAATTGGCCTACATTACACGACGGATGGATAGGAATAGCGATGGCACTAAACGCTCAATGTTAGATATGTGTCAATTAAGTAATAGGCTGACAGAACATAAATATCGGGGAGCCTATACCCAATTAGCAGATATAATCAGAAATTATTCCTCTACTCCTATGTTGGACATACAGCGTTTCTGGGAAATGGTCATTTTCTCATGGATTACGGGAAATTCTGATATGCATTGCAAGAACTTTTCTCTACTTGATAGGGAAGGGATTGGATACACGCTTTCTCCTGCTTATGACCTACTTGCTGTTGCACTAACTGGTATTGATGATAAAGATGAATTGGCAATGCCATTAACCGGTTATGGTGTGGATGATATTCAGTATATTGCAGGTTTTGATAGGGCATCGTTTATAGAAGCGATGGAAATCAGTGATATAGAATCTAATGTTGGCAATAAGCTCATCAATAGGCTGATAAAGAATCGAACCAAATGGCTGGATCTTATTGACAATTCATTCCTTTCTGCAAATTTGAAGGAGGCGTATAAAAAACTTGTAAGCGAAAGGATTGAAAGAATCAGCTAATGATTTATCAATACAATAGTTTTACCATGTAAAAACAAAAATCCCTGTAACTCGTGTGAATTACAGGGATTTATTATTGTAATTAGTTCTTAATTACTTATTCAATGCTTGAGCAACGTCAACGGCACAAGCTACTGTACAACCTACCATCGGGTTGTTACCGATACCCAAGAAGCCCATCATTTCTACGTGAGCAGGAACTCAAAAAATCAAAGAACGAATATAAATAACTATATATTAATAACTTAAATAGATTTGATGCGAAGTTAGCGCATCACTAATATTTGGCAATCAAATTTAATATTACAAAAGAATATTAGCTAAAAGGCAAAAAGTTCTTATCTTTGCCCTCGGATGATTAATACGAATTCGGATATTGTGATGTAAATAACCGTTTCGGCCAAATGGTTGACGGTTATCATTTGGATTTCTCAGACAGGCATTTCCTTTCTGAGCTAAAATTTATATCTCAATATTAACCCTAAAAATGAACAATTATGAGTAATGATAATCATTCCATCAACGAATTCGATTTCCAATTAATTTGTGAATACTTCTCCAGTACCGACCGACAAGGACCGGGTAGTGAAGCATGTACTTTAAAAGCTTTTTCCTATTTAAAAGACTTACCGAATAATCCTCATATAGCCGATTTGGGATGTGGAACCGGGTCATCTTCACTTGCCATAGCAAAACATAACAAGGTACAAATTACAGCCATCGATCTATTCCCGCAATTCATTGAAAAACTGAGTGTTCGTACTAATCAAACTATTTTATTAGGAAAGATAGACACAATGGTTGGCGACATGGGAAAGCTTCCTTTTGAAAAAGAATCATTCGACGCGATATGGTCAGAAGGAGCCATTTATAACATTGGTTTTCAACGGGGAATAAAAGAATGGTATCATTTCATTAAGACCTATGGATATATTGCCGTAACCGAAGCAACCTGGCTTACCAACAATCGTCCGAAAGAAATAGAAGACTTTTGGACAGATGCTTATCCGGAAATAGACACATTACCCAATAAAGTAAGACAGATGGAAGAAGCTGGATATAAGAATATCATCACTTTCGTATTACCAGAAGATTGTTGGACGAAAGAATATTATATTCCTCAACAGAAAGCACAAGAAATCTTCTTACAGAAATATATGGATAATCCAACGGCACAAGCTTTGATAATCAATCAGCGTTATGAAGCAAAATTATATCAAAAATACAAGGAATTTTATGGATATGTATTCTATATAGGCCAAAAGTGATTTATCATATGAGTGGATGGGAGTGGGAACAAACATCCACTCATTTCTTCTTGACTTTCGGTTCAGGAAGTTCCTTGCAAGTAACTTGAGCCAACGCCACAAGCAACTCATGGTCATCTACATTCTCGATGTAGAAACAAGGTTTGGCACCGGGATAAGGCAATTGGAGAACAGGAGTACCCAATAGAGCCCGACCACCTTCTGTGGGTTTGAAAAGCAAGCGGTCATCACACACCATCGCAAAGAACTTTCCGTTGCAATAGAGTCCATACTCACCAAACATTTTCTTGGATGTGATTTCGCCAGCCCGATTCATCTGGTCGGCAATGTATTGTACTAAATCGGGATTGCTTGCCATTTTCCTTCTTCATAGGATTATTTATCTAAAGGCCTAAAGGTGAGACAGTTCGTGGTCTCACCTTTAGGCATTCTATTGATTACCGAGAAGTCATGATGGACAATCGGAATGATGTTGAGTATCTGTTATCAGCGGAAGGACGTGAAGCTATAATCAATAGCCACATTCAAGGGAAAGTCGCCTATTCAACTTCCCCTATTATTTCTTTTACCAAGACTCCCGTGCCGATGAATTTTTCTCCGTAGTCCTTTTTAAACTTACGGAAATAGGCTTTGTGCCCGGCGCTGATATAGAACCACATTCCGTCGTGCTGATAGAGATACATCACGGAAGCTGAAGGCTTATCTGCAGTTGGAGCCTGCTTCACTTCTTCGCCCCTCTGGTTATCAAACATGCCTTTCTGGTAATAAACTACTCCACCATCGGCTGCCTTTTTTACTGCATAATAAACTTGCTGCAGATAAGCCTGAACTTTGGCGGCAGGGATAGCCGTGATGTCCGGGCCGGTATAGAAGAAGACCTCATCTTTCATGGGCTTGCTCTCTGAACGGGAATCCGTCTCAAGTTCGCTCAGTTCGGTGGCGAAGTCCGGGACCAGCTGGTCGCTTTCCAGTCCGGCAAAAGCGAATTTATCGTCGATGGAGATTTTTGCGCCGCTGCCGTTAACATCCTTTTCATTAGTGCCATTCTGGCCATTGCCGCCGCAGGACAGCATCATGGCTGTTACGGCGATGAGTGCGAATACTTTTTTCATGCTGTTATTCTTTATATAGTTCATCTTCCAGTTCGAATTCCGTAATTTTTTCGGAGAGCTCAAAGTACATGGATGAGGCTTCAAAGGGGACGGAGTCGGAGAGGGCGTATTCGGCACTCCGGGTGAGTGCGTAGAGCTTTTCCATCACCTCCTTATGCTGCCTTTTGACGGGGAGAAGCTGAGCGCGGCAGCAGTCCATGGCTCCGGCCACGGCATCGCGGTACATGGGGATGTACTCTGCGTAGAAACGGCTCATGTTATTGAACCATCCAGATTGGGCCGCACGCAGGCGCGCCTGGGCGGCTTTCACGTCGGCTGCGCTAATGGCCTCTTCTGCCTCGAAATTAGCCCTTGATATCTGCGCCTGGTATTCCGCGTCCGCCTTCCGGTACTTCCGGTCAAACAGGGCCACGCCTTCCTTCTTGGCCGATTCAATCATCTCGATGGCCTTCTGCTGGAGGCTATGCTCCTTTTGACCAAGAGAAATCAATTCCGTAGCCAACTGATACTGCTTCTGAGAAGAAGCCCGCTTGCCTTTGTCGGCATTCATCTTGGCGGTCATGGATTCTCCCAGGCCGGATTCCTGCATGAAGGCGGCACGCTCTTCGTCGCTCATGTGGGACATGGCCTCGATGTCCTTTGCCGTGAGCCCGCCCATTTGTTTGGCCATCACTTTGCTGGCCATGGCCATGGCTTCCTCATCAGAAAGATTGCCGCCCTGGAGCTTGGCGAAATCGGCCTGGCTGAGTCCCATGCTGGAAATGCGTCCTTTCATGGTGGACATGGCCAGGGCTTTTGCCTCCGCCTCGCTCATATTGGCAACCTCGCCTGCCGTTTTGTTTGTTCCGGCAACTAATCCGGCCATCGCATTTTTCTTCATGCCTGATGCGAGGGTCTTTTCCTGCATGTCCTGAATCTGGTCATTGGCGGTATTCCAGGCTTCCATGAACTCGTTCAAGAGGTCTGAATTGGGATATTCATTATGAAACGGGTCGTTATGATTTTTCCAGTAATTGAGAAGGGCTGCGGTGGAGGGCAAATCAGGCGTCATGCCCATCACGGCTTCGGGGGTCATCTGGGCCTTGGCGGGAAGCATCATCGCCAGGGCGAAAAGGGTAATGATTATCTTTTTCATGGTATGTTATTTTTTGATGAATTCTACTCTGCGGTTCTTGGCACGGCCTTCGTCCGTACTGTTGGAGGCGATGGGCTGGTGGGAGCCCTTTCCGACGGCCGTCAGGCGGGCTTCGGCGATGCCCTCCTCAACCAGGGCGGCTACGATGGCTTCGGCCCGCTTCTGGCTCAGCGGGTCATTGACTTTGTCGCTTCCGGTGGCGTCACAATGGCCCTGTACCTCGAACTCCAGGCCAGGGTTCTCCTTCATCAATTTGGCCACACGGTTTATCTCCACCATGGATTCAGGCTTGAGATCGGCCTTGCCGGTCTCGAAGGTAATGGCGTAAGTGATAATCTTGCCTTCGGACATCAGGCGGTCGTAGAGCGGCACGGCGCCCTTGGCCATGCGGATGTTCTTCAGGTAGAAGCGGTCCTTTTCTTCACAGTTCGACACGGAGCGCAGGGCCATCCGGGTGGGACGCATGACATTCGGGAGGTTGATCATCCGCACGCCGTTCACGTAATACTTGAATGCGCGCTTGTTGAAAGAGACGGCGACGTGCAGCCAACTGTCGGGCTGGATGAGCGGGGTCAGGGATTCACCCTTGGCCAACCCTTGGCGAGGGTCTCCAGCGGGAGAGCGGAAGGAATAGGAAATATCGCTCTGTGCCCCCTCCTCCGCCGGGTTTTCGTTAAAGGCCGGGTTCAAGGTGACGACTACGAGCTCTTCCGTTTCTGCCGATCCCAGGAGCAGGTCGATGTGGTCATTGTTCGAACTACCGTACTTGTCGTTGGACCAGACATCGAACTCGATGGTGAAATCTTCCGGAAGGTAGTCGGCCTCTTTCATCAGCGGGCTGATGATGCTGTACCAGCCGGAGAGTTTGATGACCTGCTCTCCGTTCAGCGTGATGATCTCACATTCCTCGCCGCTGACAAAGTCCCAGCGGGAAGGGAATTCCCCGACCTTCTCGCCCTCGACCGGGTCGTCGAAGAAGATCTCGTCGCCGGGCACAAAGTCGGTCTTGGCATAGGAGGTCTCCACCTGCTTCTTAGGCTGGGCAGGAACTTTTGCGTCAGGCATGGCGACAGCGTCCTGGCTGAAGGGATCGGCCGTCTGTTCATCGGCCTTCTTCTTCTTTTTCTTCTTGCTGTTTTTTCCGTCCAGGGCATCATTCACTCCCTGTTCTACTTTCTCTCCCAATTTGTTCTCCACGGCGTTCTTGGCACGCTGGCCCAGCCGTTTCAGCAAGCTCTGTCCGTTTGCGTCAAAGCAGGACACTAGCAGCGCAGAAATGATAAAAACTAAAATTCTTCTCATAACTTTAAACTTTATAAACACTAATAATCTAAAGAATTTATATTTTGCATTTTATATATATGACTATGTATTGCGCCCATAATATAATCTCCTGGACTATTATTCGTTATTACAGCTCTTTCATAAATCTCAGTCAAACTATTTTCATAGGTAATAACCAATTTTTTGTCATAATAGTATTTGTTGAAAAAGCTTAATAAAAGACCTTTCCCCTCTTCATTAAAATCCTCTAATACAGCATAGTATAAAGTTAATAAATAAAGAAAGGCGTGAGGACTTTATCACTTAATCATCTGGAATATAGGCTCTGGAAAAACCTGTGTAGAAATGAAAAGTAACAAATAAACCCACGCCATATCGTTAACCTAAGGATACAGCATGGGCATCTCTGTAAGTATATACGACAGGATGAGCGTCTTCGTCTTTTAACTCTTCTACAAAATTTTCCAGATTTTATATTCCAAGAGATAAAAGCAATAACGCTTTTCTATCTGAGATTTCTCCCTCAGACGCTACAAAGTTATGAATTTATATTAAATGCAAAAATTATTGGGTAATTTTTGTTGCTTAAGTTACCATTTTTTAATATATAACCGCCCCATTTCCCCTCAAACCCTTATACATGTAGAAATGAAAAGTAATCACTAGTGTATTAAAATCTTAAAAACAATGAGGAGTAATAGGAGGGAAGTTCAATTATAATAAAAACAAAAATCCCTGTAACTCGTGTGAATTACAGGGATTTATTATTGTAATTAGTATTTAATTACTTGTTCAACGCTTGAGCAACGTCAACGGCACAAGCTACTGTACAACCTACCATCGGGTTGTTACCGATACCCAAGAAGCCCATCATTTCTACGTGAGCAGGAACTGATGAAGAACCAGCGAATTGAGCATCAGAGTGCATACGACCCATAGTATCTGTCATACCGTAAGAAGCAGGACCAGCAGCCATGTTGTCTGGGTGAAGTGTACGACCTGTACCACCACCTGAAGCTACTGAGAAGTATGGCTTACCTGCCAATACGCGTTCCTTCTTATATGTACCAGCTGTTGGGTGTTGGAAGCGTGTTGGGTTAGTAGAGTTACCTGTGATTGATACATCTACGCCTTCGTGCCACATGATAGCTACACCTTCGCGAACGTCGTCTGCACCGTAGCAGTTAACCTTAGCGCGAGGACCGTCTGAGTAGGCGATGCGTTGTACTTCTTTCAATTCGCCTGTGAAGTAGTCGAATTGAGTTTGTACGTATGTGAAGCCGTTGATACGGGCGATGATTTGTGCGGCATCCTTACCAAGACCGTTCAAGATAACGCGGAGAGGTTCTTTGCGTACTTTGTCTGCCTTAGCAGCAATCTTGATAGCACCTTCGGCAGCAGCGAATGATTCGTGACCTGCGAGGAATGCGAAACACTTGGTTTCTTCGCGCAACAACATGGCGGCGAGGTTACCGTGGCCAATACCTACCTTACGGTCGTCGGCTACTGAACCTGGGATACAGAATGCTTGCAAACCGATACCGATAGCTTCAGCAGCTTCGGCAGCTGTCTTAACGCCCTTCTTGATTGCGATGGCGCAACCTACAACGTATGCCCACTTTGCGTTTTCGAAACAGATAGGTTGAGTTTCTTCACATGCTAAATAAGGATCGAGACCATATTCTTCGCAGATAGCGTTAGCTTCTTCGATGTCCTTAATACCGTATTCGTTCAATGCAGCAAGAATTTGCTTGATACGACGGTCTTGGCTTTCAAATTTCACTTCTCTAATCATATATCTTTCCTCCTTATATTATTCGTGACGTGGGTCAATGTGTTTAACTGCACCTTGCTCGGCAGTGAAGCGGCCGTAAGTACCGGTTACCTTCTTCAATGCTTCGTTAGCGTCGGTTCCCTTCTTAATCTCATCCATGAACTTGCCCAGATGAACGAATTCATAGCCACAAACTTGGTCGTCCTTATCGAGGGCGATGCGCTTGATGTAACCTTCGGCCATTTCCAAGTAACGAGGACCCTTAGCCAATGTACCATAGAGTGTACCTACTTGGCTACGGAGACCCTTACCGAGGTCTTCCAAACCAGCACCAATCATCAAACCACCTTCAGAGAAAGCAGATTGCGTGCGGCCGTAAACGATTTGCAAGAAGAGTTCGCGCATAGCGGTGTTGATAGCGTCGCACACCAAGTCGGTGTTCAATGCTTCGAGGATAGTCTTACCTGGAAGAATTTCTGATGCCATAGCAGCAGAGTGAGTCATACCAGAGCAACCGATTGTTTCAACCAATGCTTCTTGGATAACACCTTCCTTAACGTTCAAAGTAAGCTTGCAAGCACCTTGTTGAGGAGCGCACCAGCCGATACCATGAGTTAAACCTGAGATGTCTACAATTTCTTTGGCTTTTACCCACTTACCTTCTTCAGGTATTGGAGCCGGTCCGTGGTTAGGACCTTTCTTCACAACACACATGTGTTCAACTTCGTGTGAATAAGTCATAATTAACTCTTTTTTTAAGTGATATAAATAAAACTTTATAGTGTTTCTTAATTTCGCTACAAAATTAGTGTTTTTCCGTGTATCGCACAACCTCTTGCTTGTTTTTTTTAGAAAAGATTGCGCCAACGCTCGATAAATAACGATTTTGCCGATGAAATGGTTTCGGCTATCGTTTCTAATTTTGATGACGGATATTCTATAAGGAATTTGTTTTACATCGAAAAACAGGCCAAAAACGAAGATTATTTTTCCCAACTGAGAAAAAATATCTTCCCTACTAGGAAAAAATATTTTCCCTACTGGGTAAATTTTCGGCCATTATTCGGCCCTGTTCCCGTTTGCTGATAATAGTTTACAAATAGTCATCTTTTAGTTACGGCTCACTAAAGGATAATGTGGCGCCGGCATAGGCCGATACTACGGCTTCTACCTCGTCGGCATTGAGCGATGTGGGTAGGGAGTAGGTGGGTGTGAACGAGCTGCCTGTGCCGTTGGTAGAGGGCGTGCCGTTGGTGAACAGACAATCGTCGAAACGCAAGTTGCCATCGTCGTTGTGCGTCTTGTATGCCTTCTTGGGTCCGGAGAAGACGGTGCGGTCGACATAGATATCGGCTTCCTTGCCTACACCGATGCAAGCGCTGGGCGTTTGGGTGGAGTAGAGGCAATTGGCTATGTGAACCTTACCGAAGCGTACACGCGGCATGCGTTCGCGGCATCCCTCGTCCCACCAGCAATATTGGAAGGTGGTGTTCAGATGTTCTCTGTCGCCGGTTTGACTATCGCTGCTTCCCCAAAGATTTGAGAAGCGGTGGTCGTCGCTACCGCCGCTTCCTCCGGATTGCGGCTCGATGAGGTAGCGGAAGCGGCACCAGGTTACGGCTACGTTGTCCGATGCATTCTTGCAATCGAAATTACCATCTACGCCATCCTGGAAATCGCAATGATCTACCCACACGTTGGTGGTGCCGTCTATGCAAAGATTGTCTCGGCCATCCACATCGTAGGCACCGGCACTCTTGAAGGTTAGGTTGCGCAAGATAAGGTTGCTGGAACCTTTCTTGAAATACAGGATGCCCGATTGGCTTTGCGTGCGGTTGGGGTTGACAAGTGCCGAGCCTTTCAAGCCAAAAATGGTTTTGTCGGTTGAAAGCACTGAGATGACGTTGTTCACGGTAATTTCTCCCTTGATGTAGATGATGAGTGCATCCTCTTGTTTCAGTGCGTTTTGCAACTCGGTAGCCGTAGTCACAACAACGCTCTCTCCACCTTCGCCTCCGGTGATTCCTTCACCGAAACCTACGGGTGCATTGGCATCGCATGCGGCCATGTCGTTGGAAGGCGGCTGGGGCGATGGGTCGGGAGTTGGCTCAGGCTCAGGCGTTGGTGTAGGCTTTGTTTCTTCTTGTTGCGGCTTGTCGGGCAGTTCGTCGATAGGGCTATCGCCTCCGCAAGCGCCGAAAACAAACATTAGTATAATAACAAATAGTGGTTTGATGGTTAAATTCAAGTATTTCATTTCTTGTTCAGCATTTGATAATCAATGGTGCAAAATTACTCTTTTCGCTTCGTTTATCAAAGGCAATCGTTAATTATTTCTCGGATATTTCAGCAGGGTGTTGCAGAAGTACAAAACATTCCTTACATTTGTGGCTAATTTGATTAACCGAAAAATTACATCTGATTAGTATGAAGTCTAAAACATTAATAATGAGTAGCATGATACTGATGGCCGGTTGTAGCCTTCCGAAGACCGACATCGAAAGCCAAGTGAACGAATTATACGATAAAATGCCTCAAGAAGAGCGCATTGCACAGTTGAAAAGTTGCTATATGGACGACTTCTTCGACGAAGCAGGCAACCTGGATACTTTGAAGTGCAAAGAGCTGATGCCCTATGGCATGGGACACTTTTCGCAATATGCCAGCCAGAAGACGATGGAAGCAAATGTGTTGCGCGATCGCGTAGCCGCCATGCAAGAGTGGCTGATGAATCACACTCCCAACGGCATACCGGCTTTGTTTCATGAAGAGGTGCTTTCGGGCATCAATACCCGTGGTGCAACCATCTATCCGCAACAAATCGGTCAGGCATGTTCGTTCAATCCCGAACTGGCCGAGTTGAAAACGTTGCAAACCGGCATCGCCATGCGCAAGATGGGTGGCGTTTTGTCGCTATCGCCCATGGTGGATGTGTGTCGCATACCCAGTTTCAACCGCTTGGAAGAGTCGTATGGCGAAGATGCTTATCTGTCGGCCGTGATGGGTACTGCTTTTGTGAAGGGCTTGCAACAAGGCGACCTTAAGAAAGGCGTTGGCGCTTGCTCGAAGCACTACCTGGGCTATGGCGGTGGAGGCGATGCCGACGAAAAAGAGATGATGGAAGAGATTCTGATGCCTCACGAGGCAATGATTCGTTTGGCGGGAAGTAAGGTGCTGATGCCGGGCTATCATGCCGTGCATGGCACTAATTGTGTGGCCAATAGCGAGATACTACAAGACATTCTTCGCGGCTATTTAGGTTTCGACGGCATGGTAGTGAGCGACTATACCGCCATCGACCAGTTGCCCGGTTATGAAACCACTATGCAAAAGGCCGCCGCAGCTATCAACAACGGAAACGATGTGGATTTCCCCAAGGGAGAAAACTACCAATATCTGCAAGAGGCTATCGACCAGGGTCTGGTGAAGCCTGAAGTACTGGAAAGAGCCGTAAAGAACGTGTTGCGTCATAAATTCCGTGCAGGCTTGTTCGATGAGAATCCTTATTTATATAGCAACGAGCAGATTGTATTGGATACCCCGGAAGAACGTAAAACAGCCTACGAAATAGCTACTCAATCGGTGGTACTTTTAGAGAATAACGGCATCTTGCCGCTGAAGGATGTAAAGAATGTTTTGGTGACTGGCCCTAATGCCAACTCGATGTGGGCTATGTGTGGCGACTACTCCTTCCCATCTATGTCTTACTTCTGGAAGCATAATACCGAAGATTTGGAGCATGCACCTATCGTGAAGTTGCTCGAAGGGATGAATGCACGCAAACCCGAAGGCGTGAACATCCTTTACTCACGCGGATGCGATTGGACGGAAGAGATTGAAACCAAATATACCGAAACCGGCGACGAGCGTGCTTGGGAGTACACCCTGTTGCATCGCAAGGTGGATTCGGGCGAGGTGGCCGATAAGAAAGAGGCACTTGGCATGGCCAAGCAAAGCGATGTCATCATAGCCGCTATGGGCGAGAATGTGATGCTTTGCGGTGAAAACCGCGACCGCCAAGGGCTTCGTTTGCCGGGCAAGCAAGAACAGTATGTAGAAGAGTTGTTGGCAACAGGTAAGCCGGTTGTACTGATTCTGTTCGGTGGACGTGCGCAAGTTGTTGCGGGCATCGCCGAACGCTGTGCGGCGGTTATCCAAGCCTGGTATCCGGGCGAGGAGGGTGGTAATGCCGTAGCCGACATTCTTTACGGCAATGTTTCGCCTTCGGCAAAGCTATCTGTAAGCTATCCGAATACAGAGGTGTATGAACCGCTTTGCTACAACTACTCGGCCGAAAAGGATGCGCGCGTAGCATGGCCGTTCGGTTATGGTTTGAGTTATACAACTTTTGAATATGCCAACTTGTCGATGAACAATGAAGCAGCTACTACCGATAAAACCATTACACTTGCATTCGATGTGACAAACACCGGCTCGGTGAAAAGCGATGAGATTGCGCAGATTTATCTCTCGCCGGCCGATGGCAATACAAACATTCGTCCTATTCAATTACAAGGATTTGCCCGCGTGTCGCTTGCACCCGGCGAAACCAAGAGGGTGGAAGTGGCGATGCACGTCGAGCAATTCGGTTATTATAGCAATGAAGGACAACGCCAATGGAACATCGCGCCGGGCGAATATACGCTTAAGGTGGGCGCATCGTCGCAAGACATCAAGTTGAGCGGAAACATCCGTTTGCAAGGCGAAAAGGTGGTAAAACCGCTTAGAGAGTATTATTTCTCGGAAAGTGTTGTGAAATAGAATGTTATTGATATGATAGAAGTGAGTGATGCGGCTTTGCGTCAAGCCGCCGGAGAGGGAATGGATGCCTTTATCCAAGTATTTACCGATGCCTATAAGCAGGTGATTGGCGATGAATGGAATGCCGAAAAAATGGCGTTACTCAATGCCGAGCAACACACTTTGCTGGCCTACCAGTTGTTTCGCGACGAGGTGATGGAAGGAGGCTTCTGCCAGCTTATCCAGAATGGTTATGGCGGATACATCTTTATGAATCCGTTTGCCAAGGCACTCCGTTTATGGGGTGTGGGCGAGCTGACCAAGATTATTTATAGTGCGAGGGAAATTTATGTGGCAAACAAGCAGGATTTGGAACGCGAACGCACCGACGATGAGTTTATGGCCATGTACGAACAATACGAGGCTTTCGACGACCTGGAGGATAAGTTTTTAGAGAAAGAAGAGCAATTCACCGCCTTGGTTGCACAATATGTAGATGACCATTTGGCACAATTTGCTGCGATTATTTAAACAACATTTATTAAAAACATTGAAAAAAGGGTTAATGTAGGCATAATATTGATTCTTTTGACTATTTTTGCACCGCAAAATTTAAACATAATACAAGAATGAAACATTTGAAATTAATGATGGCAGCCCTTGCCATAATGATGGGCTTAACTATGACTTCTTGCTTGGGTGATGAAGAAGAAGTGGCACCGACTATTACTACTGTTGCAAAACTTAGATCAGCATTTCCTTGCGAGTTTGTTACCGACGATGGTTTTGTAATTGTTCCCAGTTCATCTTCTGTAAGCAAATTCGAGGCAAACAATAGCATCTCATTGTCGAAATACTTGAACAATGTGTGCTACATCATTTATACTTTACCTGCCGGTAAAGAGATTAAAGAGGGAGATAAGGGCGTGGAAGATGTAACGCTCGAAGGCTTGGCTACGCTGAATTCGAAGGTTGAAAGAGTAAGCGAAAAGGGTGCGGTAAACGACTCGATCAACAAGGCCGCTATTATCTCGTTAGGTAAAGAGGGCAACGAATATCTGAAACCTGCCATGTTCGATGCTACAACCGTTTTCTTGTGCATCGATTATTTCTTGCTGAACAAGGGACACGACTTTACATTGGTGGATTATCTTAGCGAACAACCCGAAGATGAAGAAGGTGTGTTGACTTTCTATCTGCGTCATAACAACAACGACGACTCAATGATGAACACATCAACCACATCATATACATGGGCTAAGAACGGATATGTATGGTTCTTGTATCACGGCTTTGATATTACTGCTTCGATGATGGATTATCAAATGCAGAATGGAGGAAAGAAGCCTGAGGCTATAAAGATTGTGACCTACGAAAATGCAACAACTCCTTCATTGGAATCGGCTAAGCCAATGATGCACTACATCGAGTATAAGTATTAATGTTAAAACATTCACTACGGTAAATTGAATTACAAGGAATTATTTCATATTGCCCTACAACTGATTTCCTCCCCGGCTACCGCTTGGGAGGAAATTCGTTTGGAAGAGGATAAGCGGAAAGTGTTCACTTCGTTCGTTTATCCCATGATAGGCTTGTGTGGTTTATCCGTCTTCTTGGGCACTATCTTCAGCATGGGATGGAGCGGGCCGCAAAGTTTCCAAATGGCTATGACCAAGTGTTGTGCCGTGGCCGTATCGTTGTTTGGTGGATACTATTTGGCCGCTTACCTGCTGAACGAAGTCTCTATGCGTATGCTTGGACGCGATGACGACCACTTGCTGATGCAACAATTTGCCGGATATGCCATGGTAGTGCCTTTTGCACTACAAATCATTATCGGCCTGTTGCCCGATTTCAACATTGTGGCCATCTTGTTGCAATTCTATATCGCCGTACTTATTTGGGAAGGAAGTGAAAAACTGTTGCAAATAGAGGAAAAAGAACGTTTGCGCTTCACTATCTTCGCTACGGCATTGCTCATCGGATGCCCCGCAATTATACAATTTGTATTCAATAAGTTAACCGCTGTACTGAACTAAATGAAACAACCGGCAATAAATATCAAGAACAAACGTGCTACCTTCGATTACGAACTAATCGATACCTACACGGCGGGCATTGTGCTGACGGGTACAGAGATTAAATCTATCCGATTGGGTAAGGCAAGCCTTGTAGATACTTATTGCTATTTTGTTAACAACGAGTTGTGGGTGAAGAATATGCACATTGCCGAATACTTCTACGGCTCGTACAATAACCACACCGCCCGTCGCGAACGAAAACTGTTGCTGACTAAAAAAGAACTTGATAAACTGAAACGAGGTTCGCTCGATCCTGGTTTTACACTAATTCCCGTCAGGATGTTTATCAACGAAAAGGGATTGGCAAAGGTGGTAGTAGCGCTTGCAAAGGGTAAGAAGCAATTCGACAAGCGACAATCGCTGAAGGAAAAAGACGACAAACGCGACATGGCTCGTATGTTCAAATACTAACAAAACAACTGACAATGAAGCTGAACGAGGAGGTGCGCAAACGCATCTTGATATTGGATGGTGCCATGGGCACCATGATTCAACAATACAACTTGAAGGAAGAGGATTTTCGAGGCGAACGCTTCGCAAACCTTCCCGGACAGATGAAGGGAAACAACGATTTACTTTGTCTGACATGTCCCGATGTGGTGATGGATATTCACCGCAAATATCTTCAAGCCGGTGCCGATATTGTTGAAACCAATTCGTTCAACGCTACACGCATTAGTATGGCCGACTATCGTGTCGAGGAATACATTGCGGAAATAAACCTCGCGGCTGCTCGATTGGCGCGCGAAGTTGCCGATGAATTTACGGCGGTTACTCCCGAAAAACCGCGTTTCGTTGCCGGTTCGGTAGGCCCAACGAATAAAACTCTCTCATTAAGTCCCGACGTTAATAATCCTGCTTTGCGTAACATTACCTACGATGAATTGCTCAATGCCTATGTTGAGCAGATGGAGGCATTGTTGCAAGGTGGGGTAGATGTGCTACTGATTGAGACTATTTTCGATACACTGAATGCGAAAGCTGCTATTCATGCCGCACAATTGGCGATGGAAAAAGTTGGTAGAGAGGTGCCATTGATGCTTTCGGTCACCGTTTCGGATATTGCAGGGCGCACATTGTCTGGTCAAACGCTCGATGCTTTTCTGGCATCGGTGCAACATGCTAAGTTGTTTTCAGTCGGTTTGAATTGCTCGTTTGGTGCGCGTCAGATGAAACCATTCTTGCGCCAACTTGCCGAGCGCGCACCTTATTATATATCTGTTTATCCCAATGCTGGTTTACCCAATAACTTAGGGCAATACGACCAATCGCCCGAAGAAATGGCGGCGGAAGTGCGCGAATACATCGAAGAGGGATTGGTGAATATTGTAGGCGGTTGTTGTGGCACTACGCACGAATATATAGCTCAGTTCGGTGCATTGATAGAAGGTGCGCAACCGCATGTACCGGTAAGTGAATCGCCCAATATGTGGTTATCGGGTTTGGAATTGCTCGAAATGCGCCCAGAGATTAACTTCTTGAATGTGGGCGAACGATGCAACGTAGCAGGCTCGCGCAAATTCTTGCGATTGATAAACGAAAAAAACTATGACGAGGCGTTAAGCATTGCTCGCAAGCAAGTGGAAGATGGCGCGTTAGTAATAGATATCAATATGGACGACGGCTTGCTGGATGCAGAAAAGGAGATGACTACCTTCTTGAATTTGCTTGCTTCCGAGCCGGAAATAGCTAAGGTGCCTGTGATGATTGACTCGTCCAATTGGCGTGTTATCGAAGCAGGCTTGAAATGTGTACAAGGAAAACCGATTGTAAACTCTATTTCGTTGAAGGAAGGCGAGGAAATTTTCACGCAACGTGCTTCGTGCATCCGCGCAATGGGTGCGGCGGTTGTGGTGATGGCGTTCGATGAAAATGGGCAAGCCGATACGTATGAACGCAAAATTGCGGTGTGCGAACGAGCCTATCGTTTGCTTACCGAAAAGGTGGGTTTCCGTGCATGCGACATTATCTTTGACCCCAATGTGTTGGCTATTGCTACGGGCATGGAAGAGCATAATAACTATGCGCTGGATTTTATTCGTGCGACAAAGTGGATAAAGCAAAACCTGCCGGGTGCACACGTTAGCGGTGGAGTAAGTAATCTCTCTTTCTCTTTCCGCGGCAATAACTATATTCGTGAGGCGATGCATGCCGTATTCTTGTATCATGCTATTGAGGCTGGTATGGATATGGGTATTGTAAATCCTTCTACATCTGTGTTGTATAGCGATATTCCTACCGATTTATTGGTGTTGTTGGAAGATGTGGTGTTGAATCGTCGCCCCGACGCAACCGAGCGATTGATAGAAGCGGCAACAACCTATAAACAACAAGCCACTAATAGTGCGCAAGCCGATACATCTTCAGTAAATGCATGGCGCAACGAATCGCTGAACGAACGTTTGCAACAAGCATTGATTAAGGGTGTTGCCGATTATTTGCAAGCTGATTTGACGGAGGCGTTGCAACAATACGAACGTGCGGTAGATATTATCGAAGGCCCGTTGATGGCCGGCATGAATAGGGTAGGCGAATTGTTTGGCGCGGGTAAGATGTTTTTGCCGCAAGTGGTGAAGACGGCTCGCACTATGAAACAAGCGGTAGCTATTCTTCAGCCTACTATTGAAGCACAAAAGCTGAGCGCAACAACTTCATCGGGAAAGGTACTTCTTGCTACGGTTAAGGGCGATGTGCATGATATAGGTAAAAACATCGTGTCGGTGGTAATGGCTTGCAACGGCTATGAAATAATCGACTTGGGCGTAATGGTGCCGCCAGAAACAATTGTGCAATGCGCTATCGAAGAAAAGGTGGATATGATTGGGCTTAGCGGTTTGATTACACCTTCGCTCGAAGAGATGGTGAATGTAGCCAAAGCATTGCAAATGGCGGGGCAAGAGATTCCGTTGCTGATTGGCGGCGCAACAACCTCTTTGCTACATACGGCTTTGAAGATTGCACCTGTGTATCAAGCGCCGGTTGTACATATGAAGGACGCTTCGCAAAATGCCGGTGTAGCAGCTCGCTTAATGAATGCTACTCAACGCAAAGAGTTGGTAGCTGAATTGAATGCAACATACGAACGCTTGCGCAACGAACATGCTGTGCAACAAACGGAGATTTTGTCGTTTGAAGAAGCCAACAAACGAAAGCCCAATTTCTTCTAATTCTTTTTCAAACCGATTTTTATTCGTCCGATGGCAATAGCTTGGCGGCTATGCGCTTTTTGGGCGATAGGCTCATGTCGCGTAGTTGTTCGGCTTGGCGAACAATGTTTCCCGGGCCATCTTTGAATTGGTTTACTGCTTTTTGATAATCTTTCTGTAATGCATCTACGCGGTCGCCTATAGTAAGAAGCGTGTCGCCAAAGCCCGCAATTTTTTCGTAAAGTTTCGTGCCGCGGTCGATGATGTTTTGCACATTCTTTACTTGATTTTCCCGTTTCCAGAGGTCGAGCGATAGGCGCAAAGCACTGATTAAGTTTGTGGGATTCATAAGAACCACCTTCTTGTTGTAGGCATACTCCCAAAGGTTGTTATCGGCTTGAATAGCTTGCAGATAAGCGCCTTCGGTAGGGATGAACATCATGACGAAATCGGGCGCTTTGATGTCGTATCGCGAGTAGTCTTTGCGACTTAGCTCGTCGATATGGCTATGCACCGATTGTAAATGTGCTTTCAGTAGTCGTTCTTGCTCGGTGCGGTCGTCGGTGGCGGTAAGTGCGGCATAGGCCGTGAGCGATACTTTCGAGTCGATGATGATGTCGCGGTCGTCTGGATAGCGGATGATGATGTCGGGTTGCATGCGTTGACCGCTCTCTTCGTTGATGAGTATTTCGCCCGTTTCGTCTTTAATAAACTCTTGGCGGAAGTAGTGTTCGCCTTCGATGAGGCCGGACGATTGCAGGATGCGTTCAAGAATCATCTCTCCCCAGTTTCCTTGTTGTTTAGAGTCGCCTTTCAGCGCGCGTGTCAGGTTGTTGGCCTCTTCGCTAAGGCGGTTGTTCAGTTCGCGCAATTCTTTGATGTGCTCGCCCAGCGAGTGACGTTCTTTAGCTTCGGTGGTGTAGGCTTGTTCTACCTTTTCGCGAAACTCTTTGATGTCCTTATCCAGTGGGCGTAGCAGGTTGTTGATGTGTTCACTATTCAGTTTGGTAAAGTCTTCCGTCTTGCTTTGGAAGATGCGATTCGAGATGTTCTCGAATTCGGTATTCATGCGCTTGTGTAGGCTTTCTACCTCTTCTTTCTGTTGTTTCAAGCGCGTTTCCCATTGCTCTTGTTGCTGATTGAGGCGTTCGATGAAGGATGTTTCTTGTGCATTTATGCGCTCTTTGAACGAACGCTCTTGCTCGGCCAATCGCTTTTCGTATTGTTGGCGTTGTTCGTTCAGTAGTGCTTCGGCTTGC
Source organism: Mediterranea massiliensis (assembly GCA_015060685.1). Classification (GTDB taxonomy): domain Bacteria; phylum Bacteroidota; class Bacteroidia; order Bacteroidales; family Bacteroidaceae; genus Bacteroides; species Bacteroides massiliensis_B. The sequence continues at coordinate 32,509 of SUXZ01000011.1, forward strand.
TTCTCTTGTAGGGCAATTCGTTCGTTGGCATTTTGTCGTTCGCGCATCAGTGTTTCGTCGGCATTATGCTTTAGCAATGCTTCTTGTGAAGCTGCTGCGTCGAGCTTTGCTTTGAGCGAAGTGCTTTTTCGAGATTCATAGATATATCCTACAAGTAGCACTATAAGGATGATAGCGGCCGGTATAATAAATGCAATATCCATCTTTAATAAATTATTTCGCGTTTATATATAAATGTAAAATGAATTTATACCTAAATTATTTTGCAAATAGGCATAGCTTTTATTCGGTCAGTACTTCGTGACCATCTTCGGTTATCAGCACCATGCTTTCCCATTGTGCGCTGGGTAGTCCGTCTTCGGTGCAAACCGTCCATCCGTCGGCTTCGTCTATGAAGACTTCGTAGCTGCCCATGTTTATCATGGGTTCGATGGTGAAGGTCATGCCGGGCACTATCATCATGCCGGTGCCGCGCTTGCCAAAGTGCTCAACGTCGGGCTCTTCGTGAAATTTCACGCCTACGCCATGTCCGCACAAATCGCGCACCACGCTATAGCCGTTCTTTTCGGCATGTTCTTGTATGGCGGCACCGATATCGCCCAGTCGTATCCATGGACGTGCCATCTCCACACCGATGTCGCGGCACTCTTTGGCTACTTGTACCAGCCGTTGCCATTCGGGTGGCACGTTGCCTATCATGAACATGCGGCTTGCATCGGAGAAATAGCCTTTGTAGATGGTAGAAACATCCACGTTCAGTATATCGCCGTTGCGCAACACCTCCTTGGTGCTGGGTATGCCATGGCACACCACGTCGTTGATGCTTGTGCAGACACTTTTCGGGAAACCTTCGTAGCCGAAGGGTGCCGGTATGGCATCGTGATCGGTGGTGAAGCAATACACCATGTGGTCGATTTCGGCCGTTGTCATACCCTCTTTGATATGTTCGCTCAGGTAATCGAGTAGGGCAGTGTTTATTTTTGCACTTTCACGTATGCCGGCCAGTTGCTCGGCGGTGCGAAGCAAGTGGCGCTGAGGCAATCTCACTCCATCGCGCTTGTATTGTTGTATCTTAGCCTCCACCTCGTCGGAGTATCCTTTGGGGCAGAAACGGATGTTTTTACCTTGTTTTTTCATTGTCTGAACAGATTGTCGTTTTATTTTCTACAAAAATAGGGATAATAATGCAGATGCACAATAATAAATAGAAAGAAAATGTTTATCTTCGCCACGAAAACAAAACATTTACGAAGATGAAAAAACTACTATTCTCGCTTTGTGTGATTATGCTGCTTAGCACAAGTTGTGTAACCACCCGAAATGCCGGTGCCGTGATGACCGGTGCTGCAATCGGTAACAATGTAGGAGGAACTATCGGTGGCTTGATAGGAAGTGGAAGCGGTGGCCGTCATGGCGCTTTCCGCGGCTCGTCTATCGGTAGCCTGATTGGTACGATGGCCGGTGCGGTGATTGCCAACGAAATGACTAAACCTCGCGAACAAAAAGAATCGGCCGAGGTAAGGCCGCAACGCCGTCCGTCCTCGTCTTATTCTCAACCTTTGGAAAACAACCACTTGAAAATCCGTAATATACGTTTTATTGATGAGGGACGAAACCAAACCATCAATTCGGGCGAAGTGTGCAAGATTGTATTCGAAATTGTGAACGAAGGCAACCGTCCGGCACACAACGTAGTACCTGTTGTAGAAGAGGTTTCGGGTATGAAAAACCTATATATTTCGCCCTCTACCATGGTAGAGCGTATAGGCCCTGACGATGGCATCCGCTATACCGCTACCCTTGAAGCCGGTAAGCGCATCAAGAATGGTGTTGCCGTTATCCACGTTGGCGTAGGCAACGAATTTGGCGATGAATACGATTGGCAGGAGTTTGAAATACCTACCCGACGATAATCATAGTAATCAGACATCTTTTTGTAAAACTATTTTAGGCTTTTAAAATAGCCTTAATATAGCCGATTAATTTTCCCTACTGAGAAAAAATATTTTCCTAGTAGGGAAAATTATTTTTCCCAACTGGGAAAATTTTACTTCCCTTCCACCGGATTTTGGGTGTTGCAAATAATTACTTCTCTTCGTCTCTCCTGAACAATACTTATTATAATAATGTATTGCCTGCTTTACTATAATGTCTCTTGTTAATTAGTGTTAATACTTTATGAATTTATACTACTATGTATTGCATAGTACTAAAGTTTGGCATACATTTGTGCCATGCAAACTAAATGAATAGAAAATGGACGTAAACAATGTAAAGTCGCAAATGCGCAAGGGGATGCTTGAATATTGCATTTTGTTGCTGCTACACAAACAACCGGCCTATGCTTCGGACATCATCCTGAAACTGAAAGAGGCCAAGCTGATTGTAGTGGAAGGCACTCTCTATCCGCTGCTTACCCGTTTGAAGAACGATGCTCTTCTTAGCTATGAGTGGGTAGAATCTACTCAAGGGCCCCCACGCAAATACTATAAACTGACCGCCACCGGCGAACAGTTTTTAGGTGAACTGGAAGCCTCGTGGTGCGAATTGAGCAATACCGTCGAACACTTAAAAGCCATACAAGTTGAATAGAAATCATTAATCAGATAAAGAACATTATGAAGAAGACATTAACCATAAATTTATCCGGCACCGTTTATCATATCGATGAAGATGCTTATAATCTGCTCGATAGCTATCTTACTAATCTAAAACATTACTTCCGCAAAGAGGAGGGAGGCGATGAGATTATCGATGACATAGAAAGACGCATTGCCGAATTGTGTGCTGAAAAACAAAATGCTGGCAAACAGATAATTGCTATAGAAGACGTAGAAGAGATAATAGCACAGATAGGCAAGCCCGAACAGATGGGTTGCGAAGAAGATAGTGCCCATTCGCACTCGACTGATGGAGATGGAAACAGCGGTGAAGCAATAAAGAAGAATCGCCGTCTTTACCGTAATCCCGACGACAAGATATTGGGAGGCGTAACAAGCGGACTATCCCTTTATTTCGGCGTGGATGTGACAATTGCCCGTTTGTTTTTATTGTTGTTCCTTATTTTGGGATACGGTACGTTGGTACCCGTCTACATCATTTGCTGGATATTAATTCCCGAAGCAACTACCGCTGCCGAAAAACTGAGCATGCGAGGCGAATCGGTTACCGTTGAAAACATCGGCAAGACAGTGACCAATGCTTATGAGAAAGTAGCCGATGGCGTAAACGAATACATGAATTCAGACAAGCCACGCACCCATATGCAAAAGTTGGGCGATGTGCTGATGGGCATTGTCCAAGTGTTGCTGAAAATAGGCATGATAGCCTTTGTCGTAATATGTTCGCCCGTAATTTTTGTATTGGCAATAGCCCTTTTCGTTTTGATTGTATTAACTGCCATTACACTGATAAAGGGTAGTGCTGTTTTAATAGCAACCGGCATGACACTGCCTCCCAATCCACTCTCGTTTATGCTGATGTGCATTGCAGGTGTGCTGGTAGTAGGAATTCCTATTGCTATCTTGTTGTGGCTGGCATTGGGATGGCTATGCAATTGGAAGCAAAGCACTACTCCTAAATGGGGATTGCTGATACTTTGGATTGTAAGCATAGTATGCTTAGTGATTACTTTTGCACACAACGGATCTACCCTTGCCGAGATGGGTTGGTTGAATTGCTGATTTTATCGTTATCGCACACAATTAATTCAGTTTTTATGCCTTGTATTTTATAAATAATGTGTACATTTGCAGCAAATGTAATGCAAACTTTGCAAAATGGCAACGACTATAAAGCATCAAGGTGTAATAGAAACAATAGAAGACTCTCATATACAAGTACGTATCTTGCAAACATCGGCATGTGCGTCGTGTAGCATCAAGGGACATTGTACTTCGGTAGATGTTGACGAGAAACTGATAGACATCCATACTTCCGATGCCCATACCTATCAGGTGGGCGAGTCGGTTTGGGTGATGGGTGCCTTGTCTATGGGCATGAAAGCGGTACTGTTGGCATTTGTATTGCCCCTGGTCATTTTGGTAGCCGCATTATTTATTTTGATGAATGTACTGGAAGACGAACTATTAGCCGTAGCAGGCTCGATAGTTTGTCTTTCAGTTTATTATATATTGTTGAGATTGCTTTTTAAAAGCGTATGGAAGGGTAAGTTCTCTTTCTACATCCAACGTTGAAACAAACAAATAAACAAATAATTATAAACTACTTTTTCTATGAATGTAATTCTGATTGCTGTGATTTCGTTAGGTGCTATTGCACTGGTGCTGGCCGCCGTGCTGTTTGTAGCCTCTAAGAAATTCGCTGTGTACGAAGATCCGCGTATTGCGCAGGTAAGCGAAGTCTTGCCCCAAGCAAACTGCGGTGGATGTGGTTATCCCGGTTGTAGTGGATTTGCCGATGCATGTGTAAAAGCCGGTTCGTTGGAAGGCAAACTTTGTCCGGTAGGGGGTCAGCCCGTTATGGATAAGATTGCCGATATCTTAGGATTGGCCGCTACAGCATCCGAACCAAAAGTAGCCGTAGTAAGATGTAACGGTACTTGTGAAAATCGTCCCCGATTGAATCAGTACGATAGCGCCAAAAGTTGCGCCATCGCCGCTGCACTATACGGAGGCGAAACAGGTTGTAGTTACGGATGTTTAGGATGTGGCGATTGCGTTGAAGTATGCCAATTCGGTGCCATCAAGATGAATCCCGAAACAGGAATTCCTGAAGTGGACGAATCGAAATGTACCGCTTGTGGCGCTTGCGTAAAGGCATGTCCAAAGAGCATCATCGAAATCCGTCCGGTAGGAAAGAAGTCGCGTCGCATCTATGTACAATGCGTAAACAAAGACAAGGGTGCCATTGCCCGCAAGGCATGTACCGTTGCATGTATCGGTTGCGGCAAGTGCGTGAAAGTGTGTGCATTCGAAGCCATTACACTTGAAAACAACTTGGCATACATCGACTACAACAAGTGTAAGTCGTGCCGCAAGTGTGAAGAGGCTTGTCCGCAAGGCTCAATCATTGCCTTGAACTTTCCTCCGCGCAAACCGAAAGCCGAAGGTGAAGCAACACCCGAAGTGAAGCCTGTAGTTGTAAAGCCGGCTAAACCGGCCGAAGCAGTTGCTCCTAAGGCCGAAGCGAAGCCTGAAACAGAGGCATAATCCCAATAGTAAATCGTAAAAAACTAAGAATATGACGTTGAAGACATTTTCAATCGGTGGTGCTCATCCACACGAAAATAAACTTTCAGCTCATCAGCCCATACAAGTGGCAGAGGTTCCGTCGAAAGCGGTAATCCTTTTAGGTCAGCACATCGGTGCACCGGCCAAGCCTATTGTTGCCAAGGGCGATGTAGTGAAAGTAGGTACCAAAATCGCCGAGCCGGGCGGTTTCGTATCAGCAGCAATCCACTCGTCAGTTAGTGGTAAAGTGGCAAAAATAGATTCGATCGTTGATGCCAGCGGCTATCCTAAACCAGCTATCTTTATTGATGTAGAAGGCGACGAATGGGAAGAAAGCATCGATCGTAGCGAAACATTGGTGAAAGAGTGCAATCTTACACCAGAAGAGATTATCAAGAAGATTACCGATGCCGGTATCGTAGGTTTGGGTGGTGCATGTTTCCCCACTCACGTAAAACTTTGTCCGCCACCGGCATTCAAGGCCGAGTGCGTGATTATTAATGCCGTAGAGTGTGAACCGTACCTCACTGCCGACCATCAGCTGATGCTTGAACATGCCGAAGAGATTATTGTAGGCGTAAACATCCTGATGAAAGCGGTTAAGGTAAACAAGGCCTTCATCGGTATTGAAAACAATAAGCCCGATGCCATCCAACTGATGTCGAAAATTGCTGCATCATGTCCTGGCATCGAGGTAGTGCCCTTGAAAGTTAAATATCCGCAAGGAGGTGAGAAACAATTGATCGATGCTATCACCAAGCGTCAGGTAGCAAGCGGTGCATTGCCTATTTCGACCGGTGCAGTAGTACAAAACGTCGGTACTGCATTTGCCGTATATCAAGCCGTGCAAAAGAACAAGCCTTTGTTCGAACGTGTAATTACCGTTACCGGTAAATCGCTTGCCAAGCCATCGAACTTCCTGGCTCGTATCGGTACACCGATGAAGCAACTTATCGATGCTTGCGGTGGCTTGCCCGAAGATACCGGAAAGATTATCGGTGGTGGCCCAATGATGGGTAAGGCATTGGTTAATACTGAAGTTCCTACTGCAAAAGGTAGTTCGGGTATCCTAATTATGAATAAGAAAGAGGCTAAACGCGGTGAAGCACAAACTTGTATCCGTTGCGCAAAATGTGTCAGTGCATGTCCGATGGGATTGGAATCCTATCTGTTGGGCTTGCTGGCCGAAAACCGCGACTTCGAACGCATGGAGAAAGAACGGATTATGGATTGCATCGAGTGTGGTTCATGCCAATTCACCTGTCCGGCCAATCGTCCGTTGTTAGACTATTGCCGTCTTGGTAAGAATAAAGTAGGTGCAATGATACGTGCACGTCAAGCAAAATAAATTATAGACTATGGAAAATAAATTGATTATATCCAATTCGCCCCACGTACACAGTGGCGATAGCGTAAAAAAGAATATGTACGGTGTGATTATCGCACTGATACCGGCTTTTATTGCATCGCTTCTTGTCTTTGGAATGGGTGCGTTGATTGTTACGCTCACCTCTGTTGCAGCTTGCGTTTTCTTCGAGTGGGCTATTGTGAAATTCTTGTTGAAGAAAGATACTTGTACCGTTTGCGACGGCTCGGCTATCCTTACCGGTGTGTTGTTGGCATTTAACCTGCCTTCAAACCTGCCTCTGTGGATTATCATCATTGGCGCGTTGTTTGCCATTGGTGTAGGCAAGTTGTCGTTCGGTGGTTTGGGATGCAATCCTTTCAATCCTGCATTGGTAGGTCGTGTATTCCTGTTGCTTTCATTCCCTGTACAGATGACCTCTTGGCCAACTGCTATCCAATTCGACGGAACAACAGCAGCCACACCGTTGGCACTTATCAAAGCCGGCAAGTTCGAAGAACTGCCCGATGCAATCTCATTGCTGTTGGGTAATGGTATCGAAGGCGTTGGTGCCGGCTGTATCGGTGAAGTCAGCGAGTTGGCGTTGATTATCGGTCTGGTATATATGTTGTGGAAGAAGATTATCACTTGGCACATTCCGGTATCTATTCTGCTTACCGTATTCGTGTTTGGTGGTGTCATGCACTTGGCTAACCCTGCTGCATATGCATCTCCTATGTATCATCTGCTTTCGGGTGGTTTGCTTTTGGGTGCATGCTTCATGGCTACCGACTATGTGACATCGCCGATGAATCATAAAGGTATGCTGATTTACGGTGTATGCATCGGTATGCTCACAGTCATCATCCGTTTGTGGGGTGCATATCCCGAAGGTATGTCGTTCGCTATTCTTATTATGAATGCGTTCACTCCGCTTATCAACACCTATGTTAAACCTAAACGTTTCGGGGAGGTTGTGAAGAAATGAAAAAGTTAGAATCATCTTTGAAGAATATGTTGCTGGTGCTTACGGGCATTACGGCAATTTGTGTAGCCTTGCTGGCTTATGTAAATGAATTGACTAAGGAGCCTATCGCGCAAGCCAATGCCAAAACATTGAGCGATGCAGTGAAAGCTGTTGTGCCAGGTTTTGACAATGACCCTATTGCTGAAAAGAAAGTGCAAATGGTAGATGGTGTTGAGTATGCCGTTTATCCGGCTTCGAAGGGTGGCGAATTTATTGGTGCTGCTGTTGAATCGAAGGCGATGGGATTTGGTGGTGACTTGAAGGTGTTGGTAGGTTTCGATGCACAAGGAAACATTATCGACTACTCGTTGTTGTCGCATGCAGAAACCCCAGGACTTGGTTCGAAAGCAGATGTATGGTTCAAAAAGGGAGAAAAAGGTGATATTACCGGTAAGAATCCTGGCGAAACACCTTTGACCGTGACTAATAAGGATAATGGTCATATTGATGCTATTACTGCCTCTACCATTACATCGCGCGCATTTTTGAATGCTGTGAATCTTGCTTATGCTGCCTATGACGGACAGAATGAAGCCGATGCAGTTTCGGCGGGTGCTACACAAAAGATTGTTGAACAACCAACTGAAGAAACTGCCGTGGCAGATTCTACCAGTGTAAATTAAAGAAAGGAGTATAAAGATATGAATAACTTAAAAGTATTGATGAATGGTATCATCAAAGAAAATCCTACGTTTGTACTCCTATTAGGTATGTGTCCTACGTTGGGTACTACTTCTTCGGCTATTAACGGTATGGGTATGGGCTTGGCTACTATGTTTGTATTAGTATGCTCAAACGTGGTTATTTCGGCCATTAAGAATTTGATTCCCGACATGGTTCGTATTCCCTCTTTCATCGTAGTTATTGCATCGTTTGTAACTTTGTTGCAGATGATGATGCAGGCTTACGTTCCCGATTTATATGCTACTCTCGGTTTGTTCATTCCGCTGATTGTAGTAAACTGTATCGTGTTGGGTCGTGCCGAAGCCTTTGCTGCTAAGAATGGTCCTCTTGCATCAGCTTTCGATGGCTTGGGTATGGGACTTGGTTTTACATTGGCTTTGACACTTCTCGGTGCTGTTCGCGAATTCTTAGGAACAGGTAAAATCTTTGATGTTGCTATCATGCCCGAAGAATATGGTATGTTGGTATTCGTACTTGCTCCTGGTGCCTTTATCGCTTTGGGCTATTTGATTGCACTTATCAACAGCATGAAGAAAGCATAACATTTAAAACAGAAGAATTATGGAATATATATTGATATTTATCTCGGCAATCTTTGTAAACAACATCGTGTTGTCGCAATTCTTGGGTATTTGTCCATTCTTAGGTGTATCTAAGAAAGTAGATACTGCATTGGGTATGTCGGCAGCAGTAGCATTTGTGCTTACCATTGCTACTATTGTAACTTTCCTTATCCAAAAGTTTGTGCTCGATGCTTTTGATTTGGGTTACTTGCAAACCATTACCTTTATTCTTGTTATTGCAGCTTTGGTGCAAATGGTAGAAATCGTGTTGAAGAAGGTTTCTCCTGCGCTTTATCAAGCTTTGGGCGTATTCTTGCCTTTGATTACAACAAACTGCTGTATCCTTGGTGTAGCTATTTTGGTTATCCAAAAGGATTACGATTTGTTGACAGGTGTGGTTTATGCTATCTCTACTGCATTGGGATTTGGTTTGGCATTGACTTTGTTTGCCGGTCTTCGCGAACAAATGAGTTTGGTGAAGGTTCCTAAGGGAATGCAAGGAACACCAATTGCACTGATTACAGCAGGATTGCTTGCAATGGCCTTTATGGGATTTTCTGGTGTAGTAAAAATTTGATATTTAGAAAAGTTTTGTTTATATTTGCGAAATGAAACAAAGAATATTAGTTACAGGTGGTACCGGATACATCGGTTCGCATACAGTAGTCGAACTGCAAAATGCCGGATACGAGGTTATTATCATCGATAATCTCGCTAATTCAAGTGCAGATGTAGTAGATAATATAGAAAAGGTAACAGGCATTCGTCCAACGTTCGAGAAGTTGGATTGCTTGGATTTCCAAGGCTTGGATAACCTCTTCACTAAGTATGCCGGCATAAAGGCTATCATCCATTTTGCTGCAAGTAAAGCTGTAGGAGAGTCGGTAGAGAAGCCATTGTTGTACTATCGTAATAATTTGGTTTCGCTCATTAATTTGCTCGAGCTGATGCCTAAGCATGGGGTAGAGGGTATTGTATTCTCTTCTTCTTGTACGGTGTATGGCCAGCCCGATGAATTGCCAGTAACCGAGAAGGCTCCTACAAAGAAAGCCGAATCTCCATATGGCAATACGAAGCAGATTAACGAAGAGATTGTGCGCGATGTGGTAACATCGGGTGCTCCAATCAATGCAATCCTGTTGCGCTACTTCAATCCGATTGGCGCCCATCCATCAGCATTGCTGGGAGAGTTGCCAAACGGTGTGCCACAAAACCTGATTCCTTTCCTCACTCAAACAGCCATTGGTATTCGCGAAAAGCTGAGTGTATTCGGCAACGACTACAATACACCCGATGGCTCTTGTATTCGCGACTATATCAATGTGGTCGATTTGGCAAAGGCTCATGTCATTGCTATCAATCGCATTTTGGAGAAGAAACAGAAGGAACAGGTAGAAGTATTCAATATCGGTACAGGACGCGGTTTGTCGGTGCTTGAATTGATTCATGCTTTCGAAGAATCGACCGGTGTGAAGTTGAACTACCAGATAGTTGGTCGTCGTGCCGGTGATATCGAACAAGTTTGGGCAAATCCAGACTATGCAAACAATGAATTAGGATGGAAGGCCGAAACAAGCATCGAAGATACGTTGCGTTCTGCTTGGAATTGGCAAGTGAAGCTTCGTGAGCGAGGCATTCAATAAATGACTTTTTAGATGATTAATACCATAATGAACAATTACGATTTGTAATTGTTATATGAAACGAGTTGATGGGAGTTCGGGTATGTTTGAATATACGAAATCACTACTTATACCGCTCTTTGGTATAGACAATTCGATTTCATAGTAGTTTTGTCGTGTTTTATTTTGTGTTTGTGTTGTTAATAAGCCCTGTCGCGAGACAGGGCTTATTTCTTTTTTTTGATAATTGTCACTGAATTACTATCTTTGCGACATCTAATTGATAGAATCATGAAAAAAGTAGCATTAATTACTGGTATTACCGGTCAGGATGGTTCTTTCTTGGCCGAGTTTCTAATTGATAAAGGATATGAAGTTCACGGCATTCTTCGCCGTTCATCCTCTTTCAATACTGCGCGTATCGAGCACCTCTATTTGGACGAGTGGGTGCGTGATATGAAGAAACAGCGTTTGATAAATCTTCATTATGGAGACATGACAGATAGCAGTTCGCTGATTCGCATCATTCAAACTGTGCAACCCGATGAAATATATAATCTGGCAGCTCAAAGCCATGTGAAGGTTTCGTTCGATGTGCCTGAATATACGGCAGAAACCGATGCTGTAGGTACCTTGCGTATGCTCGAAGCCGTGCGCATTCTCGGTTTGGAAAAGAAAACAAAAATCTATCAGGCTTCTACCTCCGAACTTTACGGTAAAGTACAAGAGGTTCCTCAAAGCGAAACAACTCCATTCTATCCGCGTAGCCCGTATGGTGTAGCCAAGCAATATGGTTTCTGGATTACCAAGAACTATCGCGAAAGCTATGGTATGTTTGCCGTGAATGGTATCCTGTTCAATCATGAAAGCGAACGCCGTGGCGAGACTTTTGTTACCCGCAAAATCACGTTGGCTGCTGCACGCATTGCACAAGGTTTCCAGGACAAACTCTATCTGGGTAATTTGGATGCCCGACGCGACTGGGGATATGCCAAGGACTATGTAGAGTGTATGTGGCTGATTATGCAACACGATGAACCCGAAGACTTTGTTATTGCAACAGGCGAGATGCACACCGTTCGTGAGTTTGCTACATTGGCGTTCCGCGAAGTGGGTATTGATTTGCTGTGGCAAGGAGTTGGAGTGGAAGAGAAGGGCATCGATGCGGCTACCGGAAGAGTGCTGGTAGAGGTCGATCCTAAATACTTCCGTCCGTGCGAGGTGGAACAATTGTTGGGCAATCCGGCTAAGGCCAAGAAACTGTTGGGTTGGAATCCAACCAAAACAAGTTTCCCCGAGTTGGTGAAGATTATGGTGGCCAACGATATGCGCTTTGTTAAGAAACTCTATTTAAGGAGCCAGATAAGTGATGAAAAAGGATGCTAAGATATATGTAGCCGGTCATCGGGGCATGGTGGGTAGTGCCATTGTGCGCGAACTGAAGCGTCAAGGCTATACCAACATCATCACCCGTACCCACAAGGAACTTGACCTTACCCGACAAGAGGCGGTCGAACGTTTCTTTGCCGAAGAGAAGCCGGAGTATGTCTTCCTTGCTGCCGCCAAGGTAGGTGGAATCATTGCCAATCAGACTGCTTTGGCCGACTTTATGTACGAGAATATGATTCTGGAGATGAATGTCATTCATTCGGCTTGGAAGAATGGCTGCAAGAAGTTGGAATTCTTAGGATCATCGTGCATCTATCCAAAGTTTGCTCCTCAGCCTATGCCCGAAAGCTGCCTGCTTACCTCTTCTTTGGAACCCACCAACGAGGCGTATGCGTTGGCTAAGATTAGCGGATTGAAGTATTGCGAATACTTGAACCGTCAGTATGGCACCGACTTTATCTCGGTGATGCCCACTAATTTATATGGGCCTAATGATAACTATCATCCTACGCATAGCCATGTGCTGCCAGCTCTGATTCGTCGTTTCCACGAAGCCAAAGAGGCCGGATTAAAGGAAGTGACTTGCTGGGGAGATGGCAGTCCGTATCGTGAATTCCTATATGTGGACGATTTGGCTAACCTTTGTGTCTTCCTGATGAATAACTACAGCGGTAATGAAACGGTGAATGCCGGTACCGGCAAGGAGATTTCCATTAAGGAACTGACACAATTAGTCGCAAAGGTGGTAGGCTATGAAGGGGAAATCCTTTGGGATACCAGTAAACCGAACGGCACACCACGCAAGTTGCTCGATGTATCGAAAGCCACTGCGTTGGGATGGACATATCGTACCGAACTCGAAGAAGGAATCCGGTTGAGTTATCAAGACTTCTTGGAGAATCCCATGCGGGCGGAAAGATAATCCGTATATTTTAGATAGTTTTCAAGGCTGTTTGTGCCTTGGATTTACATTAAACCTTTTTGTTCATTAGGTTAAACCTTTTGGGCAAAAAGGTTTAACCTTTTCATGCTTTAGGTTTAACCTTTTTAGAGAGCATGAATAGGGGAATAAAAAAGAAGGCATTCCCTTGTAGGAACGCCCTCTAAACCACTGATTTATTAACTTTATTATCAACTATGAAAAATCAGAAACGGATGTCGAAGCTAACACCTACTACATCGTTCTTGCGAGTGTAGTTTGTCTTCTTAGCCTCTACAAAGTGGTCGCCATAGAACGAGTGCATGTAGCCGAAGTTCAACTTCATGTCTTCGTTGAATTTGTATGCACCACCTACCAATACGGCATTTGAGTTGATGTTGAAACCGGTATCAGTCATGTCGGCATCTTCGAAACCATAGTTTGTAGTTTGGAAACCGGCACTAACCAACCACTTGTTGTTAATGTCCCATTCAGCACCGAAGTTAGCTTCCCAAGTATTGTCTGAAACGGCAGTTGCACTACCTTTAGCATCCTTGTCGAAGTATTGGTGATAACCGGCCATTACGCGAACGGCAGGAGTGATGCTGTATTGTGCACCGATAGTCAGCAAAGCAGGGATGTCCGAGCGAACCTTAGCACCGTCAGCATATACTGCAACGGCAGGAACTTGAGTGGCAAGAGCAGCCAGGTTTTCACTGTTGTTGGCTTCGTTTTCCAAATCAATCTTAGTGCGGAATTCATACTTCACACCCAGGTTCAACTTGCCAAGCATCCAGTCGAAACCAATGATTGGAGTGATGCCGAAGTCTTTTTGTGAGCAATCCAACTTGTAATCTTTAATCATTACAGCAGCTTTACCAGCATCTGCTGCAGCGGCAGCATATTGAGCAGCTAACTCATTCATGCCAGCTTCAGTAGCTTTTTGGGCGGCATCTGCTGCTTGTGCCGACAATTCTGCATATTGGGCGGCATTCTTTCCATCCAAAGTGATGTTTGTCAAAGCACCAACATAGCTGTTGCTTGCCATCACACCGCGCAAACCACCAAATACAGAGAAGTTGTCTGTTACTTTATAAGTAGCACCAATTTGCAATGCATAGATATATTGTTCACCGGTCAATGTTTGGTTCAAAGAGTAGGGCTTGCTACCGGCAAGACCAGAAATCACTTGTTCAAACATCGGAAGACCATCGGCAAATTCACACTTACCACCGCCACCGCCAATAGCGAATTGGGCAGAGAGCGACCACTTGTCGTTGAATACATAAGCAGCTTGTAAAGAAGGAATTACAGGAGCCTTGGCTTCGCCTTCAAAAAGCTTTTCTGTTCCTAAGTTTGCTGTAATCTGGCGTTTTTGCCAAGCGGCTTGCCAGCTTAAAGATAAATGAAAACCTTCGGGCAAGAAAGCAATACCGGCAGGGTTGCTATATACGCCATCGATGGCAATTACGGCACCGCGAGCAGGGTTGCGAAGGAAAGCTGCATTTTGGTTAGTATTGGTCAATAGACCACCTGCGATAGTTGGAAGTGAAACGATTAGCATCGCAAAACTAATCAATAAATTCTTTCTCATTTAAATCTTTTTTTAAGTTTTCGGGCGCAAAGGTACTACATTTCTGCACAACTACAAAGGTTTTGCGCAAAAAATGCATTACCCGTCCGGTTTTCTATGAATAATTGTTAATTGTTTCATTTGAAACATTCGGATTCTTCATACCCTATTCTTTCACGCGCGCGTATATATAAATAAGGTGTAACCCCAAAATGAGGCTACACCTTAATTATATATATGAAAAAAGATTTGTGTCTTGCTTATACCAAGTGTGCTATCCATTCATCGCGTTCGCCGGGTAGCAAATCTACTACGGGCACTTCGATGAGGGTGTAGCATCCGGGTTGTTGGCGCATGGTGGCGCGGGCGGCACATACCAATACCTGACCGGTGAGGGCAGGGTTGTTGATGCGCATGTTGAACTCGAAGAGTTGGTTTTGTGTTTTTCCGCTAACACCTTTGCGTGTCAGGTTTACGCCATGTCCCATGTCGAGCAAGGCATCAACACTATCCACTTGCTTCACGTGCGTTTCGTCGTTCACGAAGTAGGCATCTGCCTTGATGGCGGCAGCTACTTTGTCGAAGTCATATCCTTCCTTCACTTCGATGTACACCATGCGACGGTGAATACCGGTGCCGGTGGGGATGGTCATGGAGAGAGCAGCCTTCACGCCTTCGATGGCTTTCACAGCTACGGTGTGTCCCATACTCATTCCAGGGCCGAAGTTGGTGTAGGTGATGCCCTTTGGTGCAACGGCTTCGAGCATGGTGCGTACGATGGAGTCGCTACCCGGATCCCATCCGGCGGAGATGATAGCAACGGCACCATTCTCCTTGGCCGATTGGCTAAGTGATTGTCGCAAAGCAGGGATGGCCGAGTGGATGTCGAAACTATCCACCGTATTGATGCCTTGGGCAAGTATCTCTTTGGCATATTGCTCAACGCTTCGGGTAGGGGTGCAGAGCAAGGCTACATCCACTTGTCCTAACTCCTTGATATCTTTTACAACTTGATAAGCTTTCAGCTCTTCGGGACAGTTTTCGGCACCTGCACGACGTACAATGCCGGCTACTTCAAAGTCGGGTGCAGCCTCTAAGGCTTGCAACGCATATTGTCCGATGTTGCCATATCCAACGATGGCGGCTCTTACTTTTTTCATCTTTTCTGTTGTTTTATTAGTCAGTTTTCTGTTTTATCGCTGCAAAAATAATCATTTTATTTTAGAAATAACATAAATGTATTCGTTTTGATTATCTTTTACCTGTTTTTTTGAATATTTCAAGAAAAGAATTACCTTTGTGCATGAATCCATAAAAGCAAAAGCGAAAATGATAGAATATGTAAGAGGCGAATTGGCCGAACTGACACCGGCAATGGCCGTAGTAGATTGTAATGGAGTGGGGTATGCGGCCAATATATCGTTGAACACCTATGCCGCCATTCAAGGCAAGAAGGAGTGTAAATTGTATATCCACGAAGCCATCCGCGAAGATGCGTATGTATTGTTTGGCTTTGCCGACAAGCAAGAGCGCGAACTCTTCCTGCTCTTAATCAGTGTGTCGGGCATTGGTGGAAATACGGCTCGCATGATTCTATCCGCTCTTTCGCCTTCGGAACTTATAAACGTCATCAGCAACGAAAATGCCAACCTGCTGAAGTCGGTTAAAGGTATCGGCTTGAAAACTGCTCAACGCATCATCGTCGAACTGAAGGACAAGATGAAGACCGGAAGTGTAGCCGCCGCAACTGCCGGAATGGGTACGTTGATTACCCCCGAAAGCACTCAGGTACAAGACGAAGCCGTGTCGGCACTTACCATGCTTGGCTTCCCACAAGCACCTTCGCAAAAAGTGGTGTTGGCCATCTTGAAAGAAGAACCCAATGCGCAAGTTGAACAAGTCATCAAACTGGCTTTGAAACGATTATAACCATGAGAGGAACCGCCAATAATCGTCCGAAACGATCAAGCGCCAAGAAGAAGTCCACCGGAAAGCGAATAGGCAAATCCAAACCGGCTAAAGCAAACAACCAACTGAACAGGAGGGTGAAGTAAAGATGATGTGCAACAAGGAAAACCGTTTTCATCCCTATCAGGCAGACATCAGCCAGGTGGAGTTGCCCGCACGTTTTACCTATCCTTTTTGCTATAAGCCCCATCCGCTCTGTGTGTTGGCCGCCGAAGAGGTGAAGGAGTATCTTTCCAAACAGACTCAATGGCACGATGAGTTGGCTATGGGTAAGATGTTTGGTGTGTTGGTGGTGGAAAACGAGCAAAAGCAAGTTGGTTTCCTTGCCGCCTTTTCCGGCATATTGGCAGGCGATAATAATCATCCCTATTTTGTACCTCCCGTTTATGATTTGTTGCATCCCGACGGCTTTTTCAAACCGGAAGAAGAGGCTATATCCAACATAAACCGGCAGATTAAGCATCTTGAAAACCATCCTCAATATCTGTTGGCGCTGAATAACTTACGCCAATTGTCAGAGGAGTGTAAACAT
This sequence comes from Mediterranea massiliensis, assembly GCA_015060685.1. Taxonomy (GTDB): domain Bacteria; phylum Bacteroidota; class Bacteroidia; order Bacteroidales; family Bacteroidaceae; genus Bacteroides; species Bacteroides massiliensis_B. The sequence continues at coordinate 49,323 of SUXZ01000011.1, forward strand.
AGCTTGACGCAAGAACGATTGAAACTAAAACAGGCCAAAGCTTTGAGGGATGAGCGTCGGCAGAAAGGCAATCTCTCCGTAGAAGAAGAGGCTGCATTAATCAAAGAAAGCCAATTCCAGAAAGCCGAATTCAAACGTATCGAAAAGGCTTGGAATCAGCGGATGAGCCAATCGCAACAGGCCTACGATACCTATAAACATGCCATCGATGAACTGAAACAAGAGCGGCGAATGCGCTCTTCTGCCCTTCAAAAGCGCCTATTCGAGCAGTTCGTTATGCTGAATTATCATGGAGAAGAGCAGAACTTGTGTGATATATTTGCCGATACCGTCCAACTGGTTCCGCCGGCAGGAGCCGGTGAGTGTGCCGCCCCCAAGCTGCTTCAATATGCCTACAAGCAAGGTTGGAAACCATTGGCTATGGCCGAGTTCTGGTGGGGCAATTCGCCTAAATCGGAAATCCGTCATCACGGACAATACTATCCCTCGTGCAAAGGCAAGTGCGAACCTATCTTGAAACACATGCTCAAGGGATTGGATGTTGAGCCCAATCCGATGATAGCGCAACAACAACAATCCTCCGGTAGCTTGGATGTGGTTTACGAGGATGAGTGGATAGCCGTTGTCAACAAGCCGGCCAATCTCTTGTCTGTTCCGGCAAAAGATGAAGGCGAATCGGTTTACGCACTTGCTAAAAAGCAATTCCCGCAGGCCGATGGCCCGTTGATAGTACATCGCTTGGATTTTGCCACTTCGGGCATATTGGTGATTACCAAGACCAAAGAAGCGCATAAACATTTACAAGATCAGTTTGCCAATCGGACAATCGAAAAGCGATACGTCGCCTTGCTTAAAGGAAGGGTAGCGAAAGAGAGTGGCGTCATCGATTTGCCATTATCGCTAAACCGGCTCGATCGTCCGCATCAGATGGTTGATTACGAACAAGGCAAGCAAGCCATCACTCGCTATCAAGTATTGGAGTCTTCGGAAGATACAACCCGCATCGCCTTCTATCCACTTACCGGCCGCACCCATCAGTTGCGCGTACATGCCGCCCATCCCGACGGATTGCATTGTCCCATCATAGGCGATGACCTCTACGGCACACCCTCCACCCGCCTTTTCCTCCATGCCGAGTACATCCGTTTCTGTCATCCTATGACCAACGAAACTATTTCCTTTACCATTCCTGCCCCATTTTAAAGTATATTTCAATAAAGAAACACCCTTTTTGTCCCCGTCAGGAGCGATTATTACTCAATTCTCGAACAAATTTCTTTCCCTTCCAATGGAAAATCTTTTCTTCTGCTGAGAAGAAATCATGAACCTACTACATAAAATTAAAATACCGCCTGTATTTTATAAAATATCGTCGGTATTTTATAAAATATCAGCGGTATTCTAATAAATACCGTCGGTATTTTAATTATTCTTAATCGAAAACCACTTTTATTGCTTCCTCCCTCCTTTTTTTTCCTAACAATCCCTAAGAAAATCCTTCGCAAATTCAATATGATTCCCGCACGGATAGAACCCTATTTTGGTGACACGGCATGATGTGTCCGCATATTCACAATCAGTTATATATAGAGATAGGCTCAGTATTGACTAAGCTACTTTCATCGTTCAACGAAACATAAAAAAAGCCTCCGCACTAAAGAAGTACGGAGGCTATATTTATAGATTATTCTCTTATTAAAACATGCGGAGGATGTCGTTCAAGTTTGCCCAAATGAGGAGGGTGAGGAGTAGTAACATACCAATCATTTGTGCACGCTCCATGAACTTGTCGCTTGGTTTGCGACGGGCAATGATTTCGTAGAGTAGGAAGAGTACATGTCCGCCATCGAGGGCCGGGATGGGAAGGATGTTCATGAAGGCAAGGATGATGCTCAAGAATGCCGTCATGTACCAGAATTGATGCCAATCCCAAGTAGAAGGGAAGATGCTACCGATGGCACCAAAGCCACCCAATTGCTTGGCTCCCTCTTTAGAAAAGAGGTATTTCATTTGGCCTACATAGCCTTTCAAGGTATTAACGCCCAATGCAATACCAGCAGGGAAAGCTTCGAAGAAACCATACTCTTTGCGGATGGTTGGCATGACATCGGGATTGACCATTACGCCTATCCGATAGGTTGAATCGGTCATCAAGGTAAGTGTATCGGTCTGATTACGACGAATGTATGTCAATTGAATTTCGTGTGGGCCATTTGATTCACGACGTTTGTACATCTCGGAAAGGAATTCGTTGTAGTCGATTGCTTTGCCATCGAGATGAGTGATGCGGTCGCCTGCTTGCAATCCGGCATGGAAGGCGGGTGTGTTAGTTACGACACTATCAATAACGTATGGCACACGGAAGGATGCAAAACGTACACTATCGGCCATGAGGCGTTGCATCATGTCTTCGGGAATATATACCGATGCTTCTACACCATCTCTCATTACGGTTACCTGACGGGCATCTACCACGGCCGTTAGCAGGTCGGTATTCATGCGCTCGAAAGGCACGCCATCGGCAGAAATCAGTACGTCGCCATCCTTGAAACCGATTGATTTGGCCGTTTCGTTGAACGACATACCAAGAGGTGCTTGCTGAACGGGAATGTATTCGTCGCCCCAAGTAAAGAGAATCATCGAGTAGATGAATAGGGCAAGCAGGAAGTTGAACAACACACCACCAATCATGATGAACAAACGTTGCCAAGCCGGCTTTGCACGGAATTCCCACGGTTGCACGGGATGATCCAATTCGTCGGCACTTTGTGTTTCGTCCACCATACCATCTATTTGTACGTATCCACCTAAGGGTAACCAACCGATGGCATATTCGGTTTCGCTTTTCTTTGGTTTGAACTTGAAAAGTGTAAACCAAGGATCGAAGAAAAGGCAGAATTTATTGACTCTTGTTTTGAACAGACGGGCAAATAAGAAGTGTCCTCCCTCGTGGATAAGCACCAGCAACGAGAGGCTCATGATGAGTTGAATAGCTTTAATAAAGAATGTCTCCATCTATTTTAATTATGAATTATGAATTGTGAATTATGAATTGCGGGTTATATTAGTTCGTTGGCCATGATGCGCGTCAGCTTATCGGTGGCTACATAATCTTCGTAGGTTGGCTTTTCGATGAAAGAAACCTGTTGCATACATTTCTCTATCACATCGCTCATGCCAAGGAAGGAGATGCGGTCGTTCAAGAAGGCCGATACAACCACTTCGTTGGCGGCATTGATGATGCAAGGCATGTTTCCGCCTTGATGCAAGGCTTCGTAGGCTAATGCCAAATTGCGGAAGCGCTTGGTGTCGGGTTGCTCGAAGGTGAGTTGCGTGCAAGTCTTGAAATCCAATCGTGGGAATGATGCACACAAGCGGTCGGGATAGGAGAATGCATACTGGATGGGCAGACGCATATCGGGTAAACCGAGTTGTGCCTTGATTGAACTGTCTTCGAATTGCACCATGGAGTGTATGATGCTTTGCGGATGCACCACTACCTCTATCTGCTCGGGTTGCACACCGAAGAGCCATTTGGCCTCGATTACTTCGAAACCTTTGTTCATCATGGAAGCCGAATCGATGGTAATCTTGGCACCCATATCCCAGTTGGGATGTTTCAAGGCTTGCGCTTTGGTTACGGTGGCCAGTTGCTCGAGCGAATAGGTGCGGAAAGGGCCTCCCGATGCTGTTAATATCACTTTGTCGATAGGGTTGCCTATCTCTCCGGCCAGGCATTGGAAGACGGCCGAGTGTTCGGAATCGACGGGTAGGATAGGAGTGCCGTATTGTTGTGCCAATTCGTTTACCAATTCACCGGCTACGACAAGCGTCTCTTTGTTGGCCAAGGCGATGGCTTTGCGTGCCCGGATGGCGTTCATTGTCGGCTTTAGTCCGGCATAGCCCACCATTGCCGTCAGCACCATGTCGATGTTGTCGTCGGTAACTATCTGGCACAATGCCTCTTCTCCGCCATATACCTTGATGGGAAGGTCGGCAAGTGCCTCTTTCAGTTGATTATACTTGGCATCGTTGGCAATGACTACGGCTTCGGGCTTGAACTTCCGGGCTTGTTCAATCAACTCATCCACGCGGTTGTTGGCCGTCAGCACATAGGCTTCGTAGAGGTCGGAATGCTCTTCGATAACTTGAAGGGCTTGTGTGCCTATCGAGCCTGTTGATCCAAGTATGGCTATTTTTTTCTTCATATTTCGGTTTAAAATGCAATTAATGTTTCGGGGTTTACGGCCTTTCCTTTCCTCCAAAGTTCGAAGTGCAGGTGCGGGCTGTGTGCTAATGTGCCGCTACTACCGGCCAATGCGATTGCCTCTCCGGCTTTAACCGTTTCGCCTTGTTGTTTCAGTAGCAGGCTACAATGTTTGTACACCGATAGCAAGTCTTGATTGTGTTGTATCATGATGACATAGCCCGTGTCGGCGGTATAGGTGCTCATGATAACCGTGCCGTCGAGTGTAGCCACAACGCTTTCGCCATTTTGTGCGGCTATGTCTATGCCAAGGTGTTTCTTTTCGGTATCGAATTTGTTGGTAATGATACCTTGTGTGGGGCGATGGAAAAGTACTCCCGCCACTTCCGAGCGTTGTCCTATCGAGCTCAGGTTGTACTTCTCGCGCTCTTCATATTCTCTTCTGAAGGCAATTTCGCGTTCGCTACGGTCGATGAGCGAATCTTGTCGGATGCTGGTGAGTGAATCAATGGATTGTATGGTATCTGCTTTGATGTTTCCGGCAAAGATGTCCTGGATGTTCATGATGTATAGGTTTTGCCTGTTGGCCACCTCGATGAGCGAATCTACCTTCAGTGCATTGTTCACCACTTGTGTTCTGATTTCGCTATTCATATATCCGGGCAGGAAGTTGCGCAGAGGGGTGTAGGCAATCATGATTGATGCCAATGCAAAGATTGTGATGAGGATGATGGCTATTAGCAGGATGCCATTCAGCTTGGTGAATTGCATGCTTCCCACCTCTTCCAACGAGTTTTCGTCGGTCAGGGTAAGCTTGTACTTGAACTTGATGTTTTCCCAAAAAGCAATTTGTTGTTTCTTCTTTGCCATATATTCTGTTGTTAATCAAGTAGTCCTTCGGGTAGTTGCATCACGATGCGTCGTTCGTCGGGCAGGATGTCCACGACAAACTCCTCGCAAGCGGGCACCAGCAGCTCGTCTCCTTCGCGGTCGATGACGAAGAGCGTGTTCAAGGTTGTATCATCGATGTCGGTAATCTCTCCGAGCTTTCCGTGCTGAATGTCTTCTGCCTGGAAGCCTACGAAGAAACTCCAACTGTATTGTCCGTCGCTTGCCTGTTGTGCGGCATCGATGGGGAAATATACCTCGATGTTGGTGAACATGCGCGCCTTTTCGGCATCGTCAACATCTTCAAGTTTAATCAGTGCGCTATTCTCCGAACGGAAGCGGTACTCTTCGATGAAGAAGGGCACAAGTATGCCGTCCATCAGGCAGATGATGTATTCGGCCTCGGTGCGGTCGAATATATCGTCGCTGAAGGTGAATTGCAACTCGCCGTGTATGCCATGCGGCTTGTTTAGCACACCTATCTTATATACTTCATCTTTTCGTATCAAAGCGTTTACGGTTGTTTTTGTTATTGCCCATCTTGGCTTTTCCGTTGTTCTTGTTGTTGCCGCCAGTTCTTCTCATGGCTTCGTCCATCCGTTTCTGCATCAGTTGCAATCTTTCGGGTGTCAGGACGAGCTTGCCTTGAGACAGCTCGTAGAGGTCGTCTACGATTTTCTGTTCTTCCACCACATCCTTGTTCCAGGTAGTGTATGCTTTCCGCATGTGGTTTCCAATCAGTGCAATCATGTTGTCTTTCTCCACGCCCTCTTCAAAATCGCATGCGGCATTGATCAGCATCTCCACCGTGCGTCCGTAGTGGCGGTATTTGATGTTGGAGTTGGGATAGCTCACAAGTTCCGGACGGCTGTCCAAGTGGTCTTGCGGCACGATTTCGTAGGGATATTCAATGTCGAGCTTGAAGTCGGACATGATAGCCAGATGATCCCAAAGCTTATGGTTGAAGTCTGTTACATCCCGAAGTTGCGGATTCATGTTTCCCATGATGGAGATGATGGTGTTTGCGCATCGTTGACGCTCTTGTGGGTCTTCGATGGTAATGGCATAATCCACCATGTTCTGAATGCTGCGTCCGTATTCGGGCAACTTCATCTTTTTCCGTTGAGTGTTATATTGCATCCTTAATCTATTTTTTATTTTCCCTTAAGGGTAAATTTATTTTTCCTTAAGGGTAATTGTTTTAGTGTTGTATCAAATCAGTTTTTTCGGTGTGCCGGCAATGAAGTCTTTCAAGTAGAAAGGCTCGAAGTAGGCCACATCCTTATAATCGCCTTCGGCAATGGCCTTTTCGGCCAATGGAACCATCATGCTTGCCAGCGGTGCGATGTCGTCCACGAAGTGTGCGTTGGGGTGAGTCAGTTTTTCCTTGCACTTCTGCGCTCCGTTTCCGAAGAAGTAAACCGGTTGCTTGTCCAAGAACTCGGCATACGAATGTTCGTCCACGATGTCGGCACCTATTTCGCGAACGGTGTTCAGCGCACGGTCGTATATGGCGGCATAAACCTCCATACGGCGGGCATCTATCATGGGACAAAGCAAGGCATCGTCGGGCAAATCCTGATAAAGCAGAACGGGCACACACAATACCTTCAGGGTAGGGATGCCTATCAGTTTCAAGTCGCGTCCGTAGCAGATGCCCTTGGCCATGGATACACCGATGCGCAGGCCGGTGTATGAGCCCGGGCCGCAACTCACCGCCACCGCATCGAGCGGCATGGCATGGCTATCGGCAAACGAGATTGCCTCGTCCACAAACACACCCAGCGAAACGTTGTGCGATGGGCCTTTCAAATCTTTCTGCTCGAACACGTTTTCTCCTTCGTTGCTGATGGCAACCGAACAAGCCGATGTTGAGGTCTCAATATGTAGTATACACGACATGGTTAAAAACTACTTTATATGTTTTAGCTGACAAAAATACGTTATTATTTTCACTAATTAAAATATTCGAGTAATTTTGCACAAAACTTAAGACGTATTATGATACAATCGATGACGGGTTTTGGCAAGTCGACCCTTGAACTTCCCGATAAAAAAGTTCATGTAGAAGTAAAATCACTCAACAGTAAGGCGTTGGATTTATCTACACGCCTGGCACCGCTTTATCGCGAAAAGGAGATGGAAATCCGTGCCGAGATTTCCAAGGCGCTCGAACGCGGAAAGGTGGATTTCTCGTTGTGGATAGAGAAGAACGAGGCCAGCCAGCTGGCTACACCTATCAATGCGGATATTTTAAAGTCATACTATAACCAAATCAAACAGATTTCTGAAGTTCAATCCATTCCGGAACCTGGTGATTGGTTTACTACCTTGCTTCGTCTGCCCGATGTGTTGAGCAAAACCGAAGTGGTAGAACTGGATGAGGCCGAATGGGTGGAAGTGCGCAAGGCCGTACTCGATGCATTGGCTCAACTGGTAGAATTCCGCAAGCAGGAAGGCATTGCACTTGCAAACAAATTCAATCAGAATATTTCCAACATCTCCAATCTGCTGGCACAAGTAGAGCCTTATGAAAAAGAGCGTGTGACAAAGATAAAAGAGCGCATCGTGGATGCTTTGGAGAAAACCATCAGTGTGGATTACGACAAGAACCGCCTTGAACAAGAGCTGATTTATTATATCGAAAAGCTGGATGTGAACGAAGAGAAACAACGCCTCACCAACCACTTGAAGTATTTCGTCGACACCATGAACGAAGGCAAGGGACAAGGCAAGAAACTTGGCTTCATTGCTCAGGAAATGGGACGCGAAATCAATACCCTGGGTAGCAAGTCGAACCATGCCGAAATGCAAAAGATAGTGGTGCAGATGAAAGACGAGTTGGAGCAAATCAAGGAACAAGTATTGAACGTAATGTAATATGGCAAAACTCATCATATTCTCAGCACCCTCAGGCTCGGGTAAAAGCACCATCATCAACTATCTGTTGAAGCAAAACCTGAACTTGGCATTCTCTATCAGTGCTACAAGTCGCCCTCCACGCGGCACCGAACAACATGGCGTAGAGTACTTCTTCCTTTCGCCCGAAGAGTTTCGTCAACGCATAGCCAACGACGAATTCCTTGAATACGAAGAGGTGTACGAAGACCGCTTCTACGGCACACTGAAAGCACAAGTTGAACGCCAATTGGAGGCCGGACAAAACGTTGTGTTCGACGTGGATGTAGTGGGTGGATGCAACATCAAGCAATATTACGGCAATCGTGCCTTATCCATATTTATCCAACCACCCAGCATCGAAGAGCTTCGCAAGCGACTCGAAGGCCGCGGCACCGATGCGCCCGAGGTGATTGAAGACCGCTTGGCAAAAGCATCCTACGAACTGACCTTTGCGCCTAAGTTCGACAAGGTGGTGGTGAACGACGATTTGGAGAAAGCACAAGCCGAAACATTGGAGGTATTAAAAGAATTTCTCAACGCATGAAGAAACTCAAAATAACCGTTGTGCGGAAAGTGTGTCATCAAGACTTGATTGACCGTTACGAAAACCCCATTGAGCATGCTTGCGACATGGAGGAGGGACAAGTCTTCATAGCCAACGGATGGGAAAAGCCCGAAGGCATGTGCGAAAGTGCCTGGCAAACCATCTCTCCCTTTGCAATGGGGTTGGCACATGGTGCAACAAACTTTTACGACGGTTGGATGAAGAATCCAAAATCGGCCATGTTGTCGTGCAACGACGGCTTCCGGCCGGTCAGTTTCTTGGTGGAGGTAATAGAATAGGATAAATAACAGACAACGTATGCAAATAGGAATCTTCAGCGGATCGTTCAATCCCATACACATCGGACATCTGGCGTTGGCCAACTATCTGTGCGAGTACGAGGCATTGGACGAAGTATGGTTTGTGGTAAGTCCGTGCAACCCTTTCAAGCAAGGCAATCGGCTGATGCCCGACGAACTTCGCTTGCAACTGGTGCAAACCGCCATTGCCGATTATCCCAAGTTTCGGGCAAGCGATGTAGAGTTTTCGCTTCCGCGTCCTTCCTATACCATCAATACGCTGAACGAGTTGAAACGCCAATATCCCGAGCATACTTTCCACTTGATTATGGGAAGCGATAATTGGCCGGGCTTCCCTCGTTGGTATAAATCCGAGGAGATACTCTCTCGTCACGGCTTGCTGGTTTATCCTCGCCCGGGCTATCCCATCGATGCCACCTCGCTTCCCGAAGGCGTGCGTATGGTCGAATCGCCCGTTATGGAAATCAGTTCGACATTCATCCGCCAATCGTTGTCCGAAGGCAAGGACATCCGCTTCTTCTTGCCCGGCGGCATCTACGAAGAATTATTGAAACACAAAAACGAAATACCCGGCTAAACGATGACTATCACCCAACTGAAGCAATGCTATGAGGCCCATCCGAACATCGAAGCTCTCAATCATGTATTGAGCAATCCTTCGTTGAGCCACCTTTATTGTGGCGGTTTGTCGGCATCCTCCTCCTCGTTGTTGGCCAGTGTGCTGGTCGGCAAGGGAGAGCATCCTTTTCTCTTCATCTTGGGCGATTTGGAAGAGGCCGGCTACTTCTATCACGATTTAGTGCAATTGATGGGCGAGGAGAAGGTGTTGTTTTTCCCTTCTTCGTTTCGTCGTGCCATAAAATACGGGCAGAAAGATGCCGCCAACGAGATACTCCGCACCGAGGTGTTGAGCCGTTTGCAAAAGCAGGAGGCAGGATTGTGCATCGTAACCTATCCCGATGCCCTTGCCGAGAAGGTTGTGTCCAAGCAGGAGTTGCAAGACAAAACCCTCAAGGTGCATCAAGGCGAGCGGGTGGATATGCAAATCGTGGTAGAGGCTTTGCGCGATTTCGGTTTCGAGTATGTGGATTATGTATATGAACCAGGGCAATATGCCGTTCGTGGTAGCATCATCGACGTATTCTCTTTCTCTTCGGAATATCCCTATCGCATCGACTTCTTCGGCGATGAGATAGAGAGCTTGCGCACGTTCGAAGTGCAATCACAACTATCTAAGGAGAAACGGAACGATGTAGTGATTGTGCCCGACTTAAGCCGTGGATTAAGCAAGCAAGGAGGTAATCTAATCTCTTTTCTCGACTTCCTTCCGGCCGATACCATTCTTGCCATGCGCGACTTCCTATGGTTGCGCGAACGCATCCAAACCGTACACGAAGAGGCACTTACACAACAGGCCATCGCTTCCTACGAAGGCGAAGATACCGAATCGCTCTCTTTGGATGGCAAGTTGATTGATGGCGGAGAATTTATGCTTCGCGCACTCGATTTTCGCCGCTTGGAGTTTGGCGCCCACCCAACAGGTACGGCAGATGCACAGATACTGTTCGACACATCTACGCAACCTATTTGGCACAAGAACTTCGATTTAGTGGCCGAAAACTTCAAGGATTTCTTGTCGAAAGACTATACCATATATATCTGTAGCGATAGCCAGAAGCAGATTGAGCGCATCCGCAACATCTTCGAAGATAGAGGGGATGATATCCGCTTCGAGGCGGTGGACAAAACCCTTCACGAAGGTTTTGTTGACCATGCCATGCGCATCTGCGTCTTTACCGATCACCAGCTGTTCGACCGCTTCCATAAGTACAACCTGAAGAGCGACAAGGCTCGAAGCGGCAAGGTGGCACTATCGTTGAAAGAGTTGAATCAATTCACCCCCGGCGACTATGTGGTGCATACCGATCATGGAGTGGGGAAATTTGCCGGTTTGGTGCGTATCCCCAACGGCAATACCACACAAGAGGTCATGAAACTATTGTTTCGCAACGACGATGTGGTGTTTGTATCCATCCACTCCTTGCACAAGGTTTCCAAGTATAAAGGAAAGGATGGCGAAGCGCCCAACCTGAACAAGCTTGGCACCGGTGCATGGGAAAAGTTGAAAGACCGTACCAAAAAGAAAATCAAGGACATTGCCCGCGATTTGATATTGCTATACTCTAAACGTCGCGAGGAGAAAGGTTTTCAATTCAGCCCGGACACCTTTTTGCAAAACGAACTTGAAGCCAGCTTCTTGTACGAAGATACCCCCGACCAAAGCAAGGCTACCGCCGATGTGAAGGCCGACATGGAGAGTGCTCGCCCAATGGACAGATTGGTGTGTGGCGATGTAGGCTTTGGTAAGACCGAAGTGGCTATACGAGCCGCTTTCAAGGCCGTTTCCGACAATAAGCAGGTGGCTATATTGGTGCCTACCACCGTGTTGGCTTACCAGCATTTTCAAACCTTTAAGGAGCGTTTGAAGGAGTTTCCTTGTCGGGTGGATTACTTGAGCCGTGCGCGAACTTCTGCACAAAGCAAACAAGTGCTGAAAGGTGTGGAAAACGGTGAAGTGAATATTCTTATCGGCACGCATCGCATCTTGGGAAAGGATGTAAAGTTCAAGGATTTGGGATTGCTGATTATCGACGAAGAGCAGAAGTTCGGCGTTAGTGTGAAGGAGAAACTTCGCCAGCTGAAGGTAAATGTTGATACGCTTACCATGACCGCAACACCCATCCCCCGCACATTGCAGTTCTCCTTGATGGGTGCCCGCGATTTAAGTGTCATCCAAACGCCACCCCCCAACCGCTACCCCATACAGACAGAAGTGCATACCTTCAATCCCGAGGTAATTGTGGATGCCATCAACTTTGAAATGAGCCGCAACGGGCAAGTCTTCTTTGTAAACAACCGAATCAGCAATTTGCCCGAGTTGAAGGCACTTATCGAACGCAACATCCCCGATTGTCGTGTATGCATCGGTCATGGACAGATGGATCCTGCCGATTTGGAAAAGATTGTGCTCGACTTTGTGAACTACGATTACGACGTGTTGCTTGCCACTACCATTGTAGAGAGTGGGGTAGATATTCCCAATGCCAATACCATCATCATCAATCAGGCGCAACATTTCGGTTTGAGCGATTTGCATCAGATGCGTGGTCGGGTAGGGCGAAGCAACAAAAAGGCTTTCTGCTACTTGTTGGCACCACCTTTGTCGTCCTTGACGCAAGAGGCCCGCCGCCGATTGCAAGCCATCGAGAATTTCAGCGATTTGGGTAGCGGTATCCATATCGCCATGCAAGACCTCGATATCCGTGGTGCCGGCAACATGCTTGGTGCCGAACAAAGCGGATTCATTGCCGATTTGGGATACGAAACCTATCAGAAGATTCTTTCCGAGGCCGTTCGCGAATTGAAGAACGACGAATTTGCCAACCTCTACGTTGAGCAAGAGCAACAGAATCTGAATGAAAAAGGTCAGATTAGTGGCGAGCAGTTTGTTGACGAATGTCAGGTGGAAAGCGACCTTGAACTATTGCTTCCGGCCGATTATGTTACCGGTAGTAGCGAGCGCATGCTACTTTATCGCGAACTCGATGGGTTGACATTAGATAAAGATGTACAAGCCTTCCGCACGCGACTTGAAGACCGTTTCGGGCCTGTACCGCACGAAACCGAAGAACTTCTGCGCATCGTGGCGCTTCGAAGATTGGCCGCACGCTTGGGAATAGAGAAGGTATATCTGAAAGGTGGTCGCATGAGCCTCTTCTTTGTGAGCAATCCCGATAGCCCCTATTATCAAAGCGAAGCCTTTGGCAAGATGATAGATTATATGATGAAATACACTCGTCGTTGCGACTTGCGCGAACAAAACAACCGGCGAAGTATGCTTGTCAAGAATGTCTCTTCGGTGGAAGAGGCCGTAGCTATCTTGCGCGAGATTGTTGTAATGTGACAATTTTGTCCGACACGAGTGACATTTTTGGCATAAATTGTCACGAAATACAATTTTATTTCCCTAAAAACAGTTTGGCACGCAATTTGTTATTAAGAATGGTGTCGGGTTATGATAAAAATGAATCCCTGATAAAACATTGAAATTAATAACTTAAAAAATAGAAAAGAATTATGGGAAAAATTATTGGTATTGACTTAGGAACAACAAACTCTTGTGTTGCAGTTTTCGAAGGTAACGAACCTGTTGTAATCACAAATAGTGAAGGTAAGCGCACTACTCCTTCTGTAGTAGCATTCGTTGATGGTGGTGAACGCAAAGTAGGTGATCCTGCTAAACGTCAAGCAATTACTAACCCCAAGCGCACCATCTATTCAATCAAACGCTTCATGGGCGAAAATTGGAACCAAGTACAAAAAGAAATCTCTCGCGTACCCTATGTAGTGGTAAACGAAAACAATATGCCTCGTGTGGACATTGACGGACGTAAATATACCCCACAGGAAATCTCTGCAATGATTCTTCAAAAGATGAAGAAAACTGCCGAAGATTACCTCGGACAAGAAGTAACCGAAGCCGTTATCACTGTTCCTGCTTACTTCTCAGACTCTCAACGCCAAGCAACTAAAGAAGCCGGTCAAATTGCAGGTTTGGAAGTAAAGCGTATCGTGAACGAACCTACAGCTGCTGCATTGGCTTATGGTATCGACAAGGCAAACAAGGATATGAAGATTGCCGTATTTGACCTTGGTGGTGGTACATTCGATATCTCTATCCTCGAATTCGGTGGTGGTGTATTCGAAGTTCTTTCTACAAACGGTGATACTCACCTTGGTGGTGACGACTTCGACCAAGTAATCATCAACTGGTTGGTAGAAGAGTTCAAGAACGACGAAGGTGCCGACCTTACTCAAGATCCTATGGCACTTCAACGTTTGAAGGAAGCTGCTGAAAAGGCTAAGATTGAGTTGTCATCGACTACAACTACCGAAATCAACTTGCCATACATCATGCCGGTAGGTGGTGTGCCCAAGCACTTGGTTAAGACTTTGACTCGCGCTAAGTTCGAAGCACTTGCTCACGGTTTGATTCAAGCATGTCTCGAACCATGTAAGAAGGCTATGAGCGATGCCGGTTTGAGCAATGCCGATATCGACGAAGTAATCCTTGTAGGTGGTTCTTCACGTATTCCTGCTGTTCAAAAGTTGGTAGAAGACTTCTTCGGTAAGGCTCCTTCAAAGGGCGTAAATCCAGACGAAGTGGTTGCCGTAGGTGCTGCCGTTCAAGGTGCTGTGTTGACCGACGAAATCAAGGGTGTTGTATTGCTCGACGTTACTCCACTTTCTATGGGTATCGAAACCTTGGGTGGTGTAATGACCAAGATGATCGATGCAAACACTACCATCCCTGTTCGCAAGGTAGAAACCTTCTCTACAGCTGCCGACAACCAAACTGAGGTAACCATCCACGTATTGCAAGGCGAACGCCCTATGGCATCTCAAAACAAGTCAATCGGTCAGTTCAACTTGACAGGCATTGCTCCTGCTCGTCGTGGTGTTCCTCAAATCGAAGTTGCATTCGACATCGATGCTAACGGTATCCTCAAGGTATCTGCTAAGGACAAGGCTACCGGTAAGGAACAAGCCATCCGCATCGAAGCATCAAGCGGTTTGAGCAAGGAAGAAATCGAACGTATGAAGGCAGAAGCCGAAGCAAATGCTGAAGCAGACAAGAAGGAACGTGAAAAGATTGATAAGTTGAATCAAGCCGACTCAATGATTTTCACAACCGAAAATCAATTGAAAGAGTTGGGCGACAAACTTCCTGCCGACAAGAAAGCACCTATCGAAGCTGCTCTTGGTAAGTTGAAAGATGCTCACAAAGCACAAGACTTGGCCGCTATCGATGCCGCTATGAACGAGTTGAACACAGCCTTCCAAGCCGCAAGTGCTGAAATGTATGCACAAAGTGGTGCTCAAGCAGGTCCTGATATGAACGCAGGCGCTCAAGGCGGTGCTCAAAACGATAAGCACGACGACAATGTTCAAGATGCTGATTTCGAAGAAGTAAAATAAAGTCAATAATATACTTTATATCCATTGAAAAGGCGTGTAAGTTTACACGCCTTTTTTTATGCTTTTAATATTAGCGTTTTATTTGTCATAGCCGGTTGTTGGTTCGGCGGCAATCGTGAACTCATCTTCCATTATCTTATAAGGCTTGATTTTTCGGTCTTCAAGGTAGATGTGGTTAAGGGTGTATGCCAATGATTCCAATGTTTGTTGACGTACTTTTGGTTTCAGCTGACATTCCCAAACGGTGATGCAATTCCACCCCATAGAGGCTAATTTTCGTTGCTCTTCTATATCCCTTTGTCTGTTTCGTTCGATTTTCATTTGCCAAAACTCCACATTACTCTTTGGCAAGACATAATATCTACATCCTTCATGGCCATGCCAAAAGCAACCGTTCACGAAAATAACGGTTCTGTATTTTCGTAATACCAAATCGGGATGACCAGGCAAGCGTGGATGATTAAGTCTATAACGAAAGCCACGACTGAACAAGAATTTCCGAACCAACATTTCCGGTTTTGTATTCTTGCCTTTTATTGCAGACATGCAACGATGTCGTTGTTCTTTCGTTAATTTGTCCATATGGATTGAAGATATTGGATTAGACAAACTATTGCTTTTGATTTCAACAAAGATACAATTTAATTATGAAAATCGCACAAGAACTATTTTAATTTAGAGGTTTTGCTCACTTTAATTGACTTATGACCGGCTTCGGTCGTAACTTATGATAAAATTATGTTTTAGTGGAATTATGATTAACGTATAGACTTCGCATTGATTTGATTATTAATATAATTTAATTACCTTTGCATATCAAAATAATTAGTATGAAATTCTTAACGAGTAGTCACCTGAAATTATTGGCTATCATATCCATGCTTGTTGACCATACTGCAGGTATGTTGTTGCGTGGAAATGAGATGATGGATTATGCATTATTAACTATAGGTGATCATAGGTTGACACTTTACTTCATGATGAAAGCATTTGGCAGGATTGCTTTCCCAATTTTTTCATTCCTTATAGTTGAAGGTTTTTTCCATACTAGAAATAAAACAAATTATGGTAGAAATCTTTTTATCTTTGCCTTGCTTTCTGAAATTCCATGGAATCTTATACATGGAAATTCATTGTTATATCCAACTCAAAACGTTTTCTTTACTCTTCTGTTAGGATACTTGGGGATATATGTTGTCGAACTATTCAAAAATGATAGTAAGCGTATAGCATTCCTTTTGGTTGGTTTATTCATAATATCAATATTCTTGCGTGCCGATTACGGATGTCGAGGATTTGGCTTTATACTGTTACTTTATATGCTTCGTTCTAATAAAGTGATAATGAGTGTGGTAGGAGCTTGCTTATTACCAAGTACTTGGATAGGAGGAATGGCATTTATTCCAATATCCAAGTATAATGGTAAGCGTGGCTTTATACAAGGTCCATTTTGGAAATATGCATTTTATGCATTCTATCCTACTCATATATTCCTTCTATGGCTAATTAGGCAATATGTGTTATAGGAAACTTATCAACGATTATAGTTTGTTCTCATGGCGAGCATGATGGCTTCGCCGACTAAAGCGATGTTGGCTAAGAGGTAGTGACGGTTGCCGTTCCAAAGGATGGAGTGGCCGGCGGTTTCGGCGGTTTTTAGGATGCTTTTTCGGATGTCGGTATCGTTGAAGAAGGTGGCGCTACCGGCGGCAAAGGCGGTACCGGAGGGGCTGAGTTCGAAGATGATGGGGCCGGCATCAATATCCATCCCGATGTAGCAACTTCTGTCGTGATACTCTTTTAATCCGGAGATGAGGGAGGATTTCCAAAAATAACTCTTTAGTTGGGTGTATTGTTGTTGCGCAAATGATTTGTCAATCAGGGTGAGGTAGTAGCAGTTTAGTGCGGCATAAGAGCCTTTTATAGGTACGTCATTGTATTGTGTGCCGTCTTCTTGCAAGAAGGATGTCAGTAAACCTGTTTTACCATCGCTCCACTGATGTTTTGCTTTCTCAATCCAACGTTGAACGGTGGCTTTGTACTTGCCATGATTCATGTCTGCATACTGTTTCAAGGCGACAATGGCGACAAGCATATCCGGGATATAGATGGCTTCGTTGGGGTAGGTGGGCAGGTTGAAGGCTTCGGAGGCAAGGATTCTTCTGTTCATGGTTTGGCATAATGAGGATAGCAACGTGTCGTGTTTTCCATCGCCTCCAATCGCTTTGTAATTGCATATCATCCAGGCAAGATGACTCAGATAGGAGATGTGACTCTTTTCGCCATCCAATGTTTCCAGAGGATCTTCATCCCACCTCATTGTGTCGTAATAGCGCATTTCGGGAGAGAGTACGATGTTGATGAGTTTGTCAATATACTGGATGTGTTCTTGCTTTGTTTCTGGATATTGCTGGGCGATGTTGGTAAGTGCGGCGGCAAACATAGAACAGGAGTATAACGCCCATTCACCTTGAAATTGCGTGCCGATGGCCGAAGGCATTTCGTTAATGACATTTTGTGGTGATGTAATTAACTTTCTTAATAGGTAATCCCTACGTTCCAATACTTCCTGCTTTTCACTCTCTATCGTGCCTTGGTGACGGGTTTCCAGGAAAACGCCAATGCCTTTCGCCAAGCAGATTAGTACGACAGAAAGGATGCAAGCGATAGCTTTGGAAAAACGGTATAGCTTCTTGATGTATTTGCTACCAATCACACACATTGCGCCAAAGAGCGGCAATAACAAAGCGAACCCGATGGAGAGTGAATCTGTCCAAATGGCGGCAATGCATAGGATGATTGCATAAATCAGATAGGGGAGAAACAACCACTTTAGCTTTTGCTTGTTCGGGACAAATTCGCCGAATGCCGAGTATAGCGTGGTGTAAAGAATGATGAGCAATAGCGTTCCGTAGTTCAGGTGATTTCCCCAAATGGATGGAAGTAGCAATATCAGCAACGTCTGGATGAAGAACCATTTGATGATTTCTACAAAGCAATCGAGGTATTTGGATAAAACATCTTCGTTCATTGGGACACTGACTGGGATTGGATTGTAAAGTTATTTATCGGTCGACAAAGGTAGTTAAATCGTGCGGAATAAAATTCCCCTAAGGGTAATTTTATTTTTCCTTAAGGGTAAATATAAATATCCTTTCGTATTGCCGATGCCAAGATATACCGCTTGGTGCAAAAAAATAGAACTAATTCAGTGTTTTTTCAGAATTATCTTTTTTCTTTGTACAATAAATAGGTTAAGGCTATGAAAATACTTATTGTAGAAGACGAACCGGCTTTGCGCGAACTGATTCAACGCTCGTTGGAGAAAGAACGTTTTGTGGTGGAAACCGCTGCTGACTTTTATGCCGGATTGGACAAGATAGAGGTGTACGACTATGATTGTATTTTGTTGGACATCATGCTGCCCGGTGGTAGCGGCTTGCAACTTCTTGAACGGCTGAAGGAGTTGCGAAAGAAGGAGAACGTTATCATTATCTCCGCCAAAGATTCGTTGGAAGACAAGGTGTTAGGATTGGAGTTGGGAGCCGACGACTACTTGCCAAAACCTTTCCATCTGGCCGAGCTGACGGCTCGTGTAAAGAGCGTGTTGCGGCGGAAACATCGCGATGGCGAACAATATATTACACTTGGAAATGTGCGTTTGCTACCCGATACCTTCTCGGTTTGGGTGAACGACAAGCCGTTGGAACTCAGTAGGAAGGAGTATGACATTCTGCACTACTTCCTGAATCGTCCCAACCGGATGGTAAATAAGAACACGTTGGCCGAATCGGTGTGGGGAGATCACATCGACCAAGTGGACAACTTCGACTTTATCTATGCACAAATCAAGAACTTGCGCAAGAAGTTGAAAGAGGCCGATGCCGACATTGAGATTAAGGCCGTTTATGGCTTCGGATATAAATTGGTAGTAGAGTAGGAGGGAAACGATATGAAGTTGTTTTACAGAGTGTTGATTCATTTATTGATAGGCATTGCCGTCGTCTTGTCTGGATGGGCGGTTGTCTTCTATCTGGGCATCATGTCCGAGGTGAACGACGAGGTGGACGATTCGTTGGAAGACTATTCCGAGCTGATTATCACACGCTCGCTTGCCGGTAAAGAGCTGCCCGCCAACGATAGCGGATCGAACAACCAATACTACCTACGCCAGGTGGACGAATCCTATTTCCGAACGCATCAAGCCATTAGCTACCGCGATTCGATGGTTTACATCCACGAGAAAAAAGAGACTGAGCCGGCACGCATCCTGACAACCCTCTTCAAGAATGGCGAAAACTGCTTTTTCGAGTTGTCGGTATATACTCCAACCATCGAGAAACGCGATTTGCGAGAGGCCATATTCTACCAACTGATAGGCCTCTTTGCAACGCTTTTGATAGCCATACTAATCATCAACATTTGGGTGTTCCGCCGTAGCATGAAGCCCTTTTATCAATTGATGTCATGGCTCGATAAATTCCGGTTGGGACAAAGCAACAAACCGCTCGAAATGTCAACGGATATTACCGAATTCAAAAAGTTGAAAGAGGCCGTTTTAAGCTATACCGCCCATAGTGAGGAGATGTATCAGCAACAGAAGCAATTCATCGGTAATGCTTCGCACGAGATGCAAACACCCTTGGCCGTCTGTCAGAACCGTATAGAGATGCTGATGGAAGATGAATCGTTGGGCGAAGAGCAGATGGAGGAACTGCTTAAAACCTACCGCACGTTGGAGTATGTAAGCAAGCTGAACAAATCGTTGTTGCTCTTGTCCAAGATAGACAATAGCCAATATTCGGACACGACAACCAACTGTATAAACGACCTTCTTTCTCGCTATATGGATGATTATCAAGAGGCTTATGAGTATCGAAACATCCGTTTGACGCTAAAGGAAAACGCCACTTGCTACATGCAACTGAACGAAACACTTGCCACCGTTCTGATAACAAATCTCTTGAAAAACGCCTATGTTCACAACGTGGACAATGGCGAAATCCGTGTAGAGATAAACAAGGATTCGGTCAGCTTCAGCAATAGCGGCCAGCCGGAAGCATTGGACGAAAAACGCATCTTCGAACGCTTCTATCAAGGCACGAAGAAAGAGGGCTCTACCGGATTGGGATTGGCTATCGTAGCCGCCATCTGCCGGCAATTCTCGTTGGACATTCGCTATCGGTTTGTAAACAATATGCATGTATTCAGTGTTATAAACAAAACAAAATAATCGTTATGGAAAAATGTACTTGTAAACTATCGGGATTGGTCGTAGCCGGCCTCTCGGTGATGATTGGATTAATGGTTCTTGGAAATTGCGTAGGAAACGGCATCAAGCATTTTGCCGATAAAGACCGTTTCGTTACGGTGAAAGGCCTTGCCGAGCGCGAAGTGATGGCAAACAGAGTAGTGTGGCCCCTTCCTTTCAATTGTGTGGGAAACAACCTGGAAGAGCTATATAATAGTGTGGAAAGAAACAAGAACACCATCTTGACCTTCTTGAACGAAAACGGCATTGCGCAAGATGAGATTATCTTGTCGGCACCCACGGTTACCGACCGCGAAGCACAATCGTATGCACCCGATAACATCAAGTATCGCTATCAGGTAGAGATGGTTGTTACCATTATCTCCTCTCAAGTGGAAAAGGTGATGGCGTTGATGAACAGACAAGCCGACCTGATGAAGCAGGGTATAGCCATCGGTGCCGATTACCGCTATCAAACGCAATTCGAGTTTACGCTTCTGAACGATTTGAAGCCGGAGATGATTGAAGAGGCCACCCGCAATGCAAGAGCCGTAGCACAGAAGTTTGCCGACGACTCGAAGAGCGAACTTGGCGGCATCCGTCAGGCGGCACAAGGACAATTCAGTATTACAAGCGACTCGAACACTCCGCAACTGAAACGAGTGCGTGTAGTAACCACCGTAGATTACTTCTTGAAGTAACGCTTCTGCCACCGTTGTGGCAAGGCCTTGCCAACGCCTTGGCAGAGTCTTGCCATCGCGTTGGCACTCCAGTGCCAAGGCATTAAAAAAAGTTGGCACAAAAACAGACTGATTATCAGCATCGAATATTTTTTCAAAAAAATGCGCTAAAAACTCAAAACTTCAGAATCTTTTCAGAATCACTCCTCATCTTTGCATCAAAGAAAATAAAGAAATAGTATAAACCCCTAAAAAAGTGAAGTATGAAAAAGTTTGCATTATTATTCGTTTCGTTATTTGTTTTGAGTTTCGGTGCAAAGGCTATCAACGATAAGCCCATCCAAGTAGAAGAGATGCCAAAGAAGGCACAACAGTTCATCCAAACCCATTTCGCGGGTGTTTCGGTTGCCATGGCAAAGGTAGAATTGGATTTTCTTAGCAAGAGTTACGACGTAATCTTTACCAATGGCGACAAGGTGGAGTTTGACAAGAAAGGCAATTGGACAAACATCGATTGCGAGCATACAAAAGTGCCCGTGGAAGTGCTTCCGGCTTCCATCCGCGAATACCTGAAGAAAAACTATCCTGCCGTAGATGTGTTGCAAATTGAACTGACCGACCGCAAGGGATACGATGTGGAGTTGAAGAACGGCATCGAACTTGAATTCGACAAGCGTTTCCGCCTGGTGGATATGGACAGATAAGATTCATTTAGCAAATAGTCTATCTATTAGCGTGTTGCTTTGCTGCAACACGCTTTTTATTTGCAACGGACAAAAAATAATTTCCAATTTGTTTGATGGATAAAAATAAATAAATACCTTTGCCAACGGTTTTGTTCCACATCCTCTTTCGAGGTAAGGATTAAAAGGGAATCGGGTGTAAATCCCGGACAGTCCCGCTGCTGTAAGTTTCGTAAATACAGTTCATCAAAATCAAAAATGCCACTGTTCGTAAGAATGGGAAGGCGATGAACCGAAGGAAACAAGTCAGAAGACCTGCAAGACCAAGTCAAGAAATTGCATGTTCGAGGATAGCGTGCAGTGTACGTAAGTAGAATTCTTACACATTATTTATGAAAACAAAGGCCGTTTTACGGGCTATCTGTTTGGGTGTTTTTACGTTGGTGTCGGTAGCGGAAAGCCGTGCACAACAGAACGATTCCATTGGTGATAACCGCCAGTTGGAAGAGGTGACTGTTAAAGCTCGAAGGGCACCCATGAAGGTGACTTCCGCCACACCGGTGCAACTATTGGGCAAGGACGAAATCAAGAGCTTGGGATTGCAGAATATGGCCGATGCTGTCCGTCGCTTTGCCGGTACCAATGTGCGCGATTATGGTGGTATCGGTGGTTTGAAAACCGTTTCGGTACGCAACTTAGGAGCTGCCCATACGGCCGTCAGCTACGATGGGGTAGTGGTGAGCAATACACAAGCCGGACAGGTGGATATCGGCCGTTTTTCGTTGGACAATGTATCTACCTTGTCGCTTGCTATCGGACACGACGACAACCTGTTGCAACCGGCCCGTATGTATGCTTCAGCCGGTGTGCTGAACATCGAAACCGAACGCCCGGTGTTCAATGAAGGCAAGCAACACCATACACAACTACAGCTTCGTGGCGGCTCGTTCGGCTACATCACACCCTCGTTCCGCCATTGGCATAAGTTGGGCGAACATACCTCCGTAACGGCCGATGCCGGTTACGTTCGTGCCGATGGTATCTATCCCTTTACATTGAAAAACGGTCAGCTGATGACGGAAGAGAAACGTCGCAATTCGGATGTCGAGTCGTGGCAGGCCGAAGCCAACCTTTTCCACACTTTCGCCAATCAGGACGGACTGAACGTAAAGGCCTACTATTATCACTCCGAACGGGGTTTGCCAGGTTCGGTAGTGCTCTACAACCCGGAAACGAAAGAGCGTTTGTGGGACGAGAACTTCTTCGCCCAATTACGTTATAAGAAACAACTCTCCGAACGTTGGAATTTGCAGGCACAAGGCAAATACAACTATTCGTGGAACAAGTTCGAAGATAGCGGTGTTGAATATGTGGATGGCCGTCAGACCGATACCAATCGTCAGCACGAGTACTACCTTTCGGCGGCTTTGCACTATCGTCCGCTCGATTGTCTGGACATAGCGTTGGCTCAAGATGGCTTTATCAACCGTCTGCATACCAACGGCATCAACTCGCCCGAGCCCGTCCGCTACACTTCGCTTACCGCACTGAACGTGCGCTATCATCAAGGCATATTGAAACTTGCCGGCTCGTTGGTGGCAACCTACATTACCGAGGAGGTGAAAGCGGGCAATAAACCCGACGACCGCCAACACCTTTCGCCCACCGTGTCGCTATCGTTGCAACCCTGGGCATCGCATCAGTTCTTCCTGCGTGCCATGTACAAGAACACCTTCCGGGTGCCTACCTTCAGCGACCTTTATTACCTCCGTGTAGGCAACACCAGCTTGCAACCGGAAAAGGCTACCGAATACACTTTGGGCATCACTTGGAGCGGAACCCCATGCCGTTTCACCGACTTCGTTTCGCTGACCATCGATGGCTACTACAACGAAGTGAGCGATAAAATCATTGCCTTCCCCAGTACCTATGTGTGGAAGATGCAGAACTATGGCAAGGTACGCATTACCGGATTGGACGTAACGTTGGCTACCGCCCTGCCTATCGGAGAGAAACTACACCTGAATCTCTCGGGCAATTACTCTTGGCAAAAGGCCATCGACGTAACCAACCGCGAGGCAAAAAACTACAAAGACCAGTTGCCATATACCCCTCAACATAGCGGAAATCTGTCGGCTATGTTGGAGAATCCCTGGCTGAATATCGGCTATACCGCCACCATGATGGGCAAGCGATACTATCTGGCCCAAAACCTTCCCGAAAACGAGATTGAAGGCTATTGCGAACATACCGCAACCCTTTGGCGCGAATTCGGATTGAAAGGGGGTAAGTTTCGTTTGCAAGCCGAAATAATCAATTTGACCAACGAACAATACGATGTCATCAAGTATTATCCTATGCCGGGACGCTCGTGGCGACTGACAGGAACGATGACTTTTTAATGAAGAATATTAAACCAAAAAAATGATAAAGATGAAGACAAGAAGTATCTTTTTAACAGCTCTTTGCTCACTTATGTTGGGCAATGCTTTTACTGCCTGTAGCGACGAAGACGAAGAAATCAGACCGGTTATAGACCCCGTTTTGTGTCCGGCATACATCCTGAACGAGGGTACATGGGGTGGCAACAATGCCAATATATCGTCGTTTGTTCCTACCGTAAAGGGCCTTGCACAAGCGGATGTCTATCAATCGGTGAATGGAAAGAAACTTGGCGATTTGGCCAACGACATGACTGAGGAAGACAATCAGATTTTTGTAGTGGTCAGCGGTTCGAAGTATGTGGTACGCCTCGATGCCCTCTGTAACGAAAAAGCACGCTTTACCATACCTGCCGGCGAGGGAGAACCTCGTTGCGTCGATGTGGAAGACGGTTATGTTTATGTAACCCAATATGGCGGACAAGTGAGCAAACTGGATGCCGAAACCATGACGCGTGTAGCCACTTACAACGGAGGCGACAACTTGGAAGGTATCATCGAAAAGAACGGCAAGTTGTATGTGTCCAATGCCTACAAGGTAGATGGCTCGGGTGGATATGTGTATAACAAGGAGGTGATTGTTATCGATGCTGCTTCCATGAAGAAAGATGGTAGTGTAGCTGTAGTAGAGAATCCGGGTAGAATTTACGATATTGACGATGTTGTCTATGTGCTCTCGGCCGGTAACTATGAGGATGTTGAATCCTCTTTGCAACGCATCGACTTGATGAGCCGAATTGCGGTGCCCATTACGAAAGCAGACAAGATTACAGCCGGAAACAACGACTTCATCTTCGGTGTGCGTTCGGAATACGATGCCAATTACCAACTCACCAATAGTTTCTTTGTTTATAACACCAAGACCGGTATGGTGAGCAACTCGATGTTTGTGAAGGATGCACCCGCTTCTTTCCAAACGGCTGCTATCTATCTGTTGGAGGTGGACGAAGAGACCGGTTGCATCTATGTGGGTACCAGCGACTATATAACCAATGGTACCATCTACCAGTTTGATAGAGGAGGAACATTGTTGCAATCGTTCGATTCGGGTGGCATCAACCCCTCATCGTTGGTGTTTCTTGACTAATCCTTTCGCTTCTTTATGAAATCTTTTTTACTATCTGCCAATATAGTAATATTTGTCTTGCTTTTGTCGGGTTGCACCGGCAAAGGCAAGTCTGCTTCATGGAGGTCGGCTGGCGATACCATCGAGATGAGCCATTCCGATTACCTGACGATGGTGGAGTATGCCGACTATACACTTGTCGAAATCCGTAATCCGTGGGATACGCTCCGTTTGTTACACACCTATCTGCTGGTTGATGATGCTCGTCCGCTTCCCGAACATTTACCCCATGGAACGGTGGTGCGCACACCTTTGCAACGCTCACTTATCTACACCTCGGTGCATTGCAGCTTGCTTCAGCAGTTGGATGCCTTGAATCGGGTAGGGGGTGTATGCGATTTGAAGTACATGAACCTTGCCGATGTGCAGCAGGCTGTGGCCGATGGTAATATCCTGGATTGTGGCGACTCCATGGCGCCGGATATAGAGCGTATCATCGATTTGCATCCCGATGGCATCCTATTATCCCCTTTCGAGAATAACGGTGGGTATGGAGCAGTAGAGAAGCTCGATATCCCGTTAATAGAGTGTGCCGACTACATGGAAACATCCCCTTTGGGACGTGCCGAATGGATGCGTTTCTATGGCCGCTTGGTGGATAAGGCAGCCGAAGCCGATAGTTTGTTCGACCATGTGTGTCATCAATATCAGGCGTTGAAACAGCGTGCCTTGCAAGCCGAAAGCATGCTGACGGTGATTCCCGACTTAAAGACTGGTTCTACCTGGTACATGCCTGGCGGAAACAGTTACATCGCCAAACTATATAAGGATGCACGTATCGGTTATGCCTTTGCCAACGATACCCATAGCGGTTCGGTGCCTATGTCGTTCGAACAGGTGTTTGATAAGGTTGGTCAGGCCGATGTGTGGCTCTTCAGATACAACCGCGAGGCCGACTATACCTACGATGACCTTGCCAACGACTTTGTGGGCTACACCGGTTTGAAGGCTTTTAAAGAGCAGAACACCTATGCATGCAACACCTCGAAAGTATCATATTACGAAGAGATTCCTTTCCGTCCCGACTACCTGTTGGGCGATTTGATACAAATATTCCATCCTGAAATAGATAATATGGGTGGATTACGCTATTTTTGCAAACTGAAATGACGAAAGGCTTTAAATACTCGCTTCTCCTGGCATTGCTTGTTGTAGCATTGTTTGTGGTCAACTTGTTGGTCGGCTCCGTTCGGATTCCTGCCGACGAGGTGATGCGCATCTTGTTGCTGGGCGAAGAGGGTAGCAAGGCCAGTTGGAGTTTCATCCTGTGGGAATCGCGTTTGCCGCAAGCCATCACTGCATTGCTATGTGGTAGCGGTTTGGCTGTGTGCGGCTTGATGTTGCAGACCACTTTCCGTAACCCGTTGGCCGATCCTTCTATCCTGGGCATCAATTCCGGTGCAAGCCTGGGTGTGGCACTTGTTATGTTGGGATGGGGTGGCAGTATCTCTACTGCCGGCTTTACCCTTTCGGGATTTATCTTGGTGTTGCTCAGTGCTTTTGCCGGAGCCATGATTGTGATGGGAATCATCCTTCTCTTCTCTACATGGGTGCGTAGCAACCTTATTCTGCTCATCGTGGGCATCATGATTGGCTACATCATCTCTTCGGTCATCTCATTGCTCAACTTCTTCTCTACGGCCGAAGGTGTTCAGTCTTATCTGGTTTGGGGATTGGGTAATTTTAGTGGCGTGTCGTTGCAACAGTTGCCCTTGTTTGCCTCGTTTACGTTGTTGGGACTGGCGGGAGCCTTGTTGCTTGTCAAACCGCTCAATGCATTGCTTCTTGGCGATCGCTATGCCGAGAACTTAGGCATCAATACCCGCCGTGTGCGCAACTGGTTGCTGGTTGTCACCGGTTTGCTGACAGCCGTCAGCACCGCTTTTTGTGGTCCTATCTCCTTCATCGGTCTGGCTGTTCCCCACATGGCACGCATGCTGTTGGGTATGTCCAACCATCGTTCTTTACTTCCCTTCACTATTTTGATGGGTGGTTTTGTTGCCTTGTTCTGCAACCTTGTTTGTGTGCTTCCGGGCGAGTCGGGCATTATTCCGCTTAATGCCGTTACTCCAATCATTGGCGCACCGGTCATCATCTATGTTTTGCTGGCCGGACGCAATTCTCACCGTTTGAACTAATCCTATATATATAATAAGTATAGCAATGAATATTCCACAAGACCCTATGATGTTGTATAGCTTCTTGAACATGAAGCTGCGCGACGAGTATGCTTCACTCGATGAGTTGTGCGACTCCCTCGACTTGTCGAAAGAGGAGGTATTGGATAAAATGAAACTGGTGGGCTTTGAATACAATGCCCACCAGAATAGGTTTTGGTAAAAAGAGGTATTAAACCAATCAAAGTGTAACTATAAGTTCTTTTCTATCTCCTCGTCGGTAAGGTGGTAGTTCACCAGGTCACCGGCAAGATACTTGTCGTACGATGCCATGTCAATCAATCCGTGTCCCGACAAGCAGAACAAGATAACCTTCTCTTCGCCGGTTTCCTTGCACTTCAATGCTTCGCGGATAGTGGCTGCAATGGCATGACACGATTCGGGAGCAGGGATAATGCCTTCGGCTTGTGCAAACAGCACGCCGGCATCGAACGATTCCAATTGGTTGATGTCAACAGCTTCCATCAATCCATCCTTCAGTAATTGAGATACGATTACGCCGGCACCATGGTAGCGCAAACCGCCGGCATGGATGTTGGCCGGTGCAAACTTATGTCCCAAGGTGTACATGGGCAGCAACGGAGTGTATCCGGCTTCATCGGCATAGTCGTATTGGAACTTACCGCGTGTCAGTTTGGGGCACGATGCAGGTTCGGCAGCAATGAAACGTGTATTCTTTCCTTCAAGGATGTTGTGACGCATGAATGGGAAGGCTATACCTCCAAAGTTACTACCGCCACCAAAGCAGGCAATCACCATGTCGGGATATTCGCCGGCCATCTCCATCTGTTTCTCGGCTTCCTGTCCGATGATGGTTTGGTGTAGGGTAACGTGGCTCAATACCGAGCCAAGGGTATATTTACAATTTGGAGTGGTGCGGGCCAGTTCGACAGCTTCCGAGATGGCTGTACCCAACGAGCCTTGGTGGTTAGGGTGAGCGGTAAGCACATCCTTTCCGGCACGTGTCGACATCGATGGCGAAGGAGTTACCTGTGCACCATATGTCTGCATAATGCTTCGGCGATAGGGCTTTTGTTCGTAGCTTACCTTTACTTGATAAACGGCAGCTTCCAACCCGAACAAACGTGCAGCATAGGATAGGGAAGCGCCCCATTGTCCGGCACCGGTTTCGGTTGTAACATTGGTTACGCCTTCTTGTTTGCAATAGTAGGCTTGTGGAATGGCCGAGTTCAGTTTATGGCTACCCATAGGACTCACACTCTCGTTCTTGAAGTAGATGTGTGCCGGTGTGCCCAATGCCTTTTCCAATCCGTAAGCACGAACCAACGGTGTGCTACGATAGTACTTATACATTTCGCGCACCTCTTCGGGTATCTCAATCCAGGCATTCTCCATGTCCAGCTCTTGATGCGATACCGCTTTCGACAAGATAGGATAGAGATCCTCAGGTTTCAAGGGCTCCTTTGTTTCCGGATTCAGCGGTTGCATGGGTTTGTTCACCATGTCGGCTTGGATGTTATACCAATAACGAGGAATTTCGTCCTCGGGTAATATGTATCTTTTTTGTTTGTTACTCATATTATATTTCGTTAGTTGTTTTAATGAGCGACAAAAGTAATAATATATTTTCGATTAAGTGAATAAAATGTTATTTATTTTTAGTTTTTTCTTTCTCATTGATAGTTTTTCGTTGGTTATTTGCTGTTTTTTGTAGCTAAAATGGGGTAATATGGGTGCGTAATATTTAAAAATGTTAAAAATGCAATGTCGGAATAAACCATTTTATTATTCGTTAGTCAAAAAAGTGTTTCAATAAAGAAACTATTTTTAATTAACAGATGTATAACTCTAAAAAAACTTTAAAGAAATGAAGAAATTATTACTCTTATTGGTTGCTGCATTTACACTTTCAGGTGTAACAATGGCTCAAGGCCCAATGCAAATGGATCCTAAGGAAATGGCTAAGTTCATGACTGAACACATGGTAGGTCAATACGACTTGAACAAAGACCAGGAAGCTAAGGTTTTGGCTGTAAACGAAGAATTCTCTAAGGAAATGTTTTCAAACCCAATGAACTTTATGGAAATGGGCGACGAAGAACGTCAAGCTTTCATGCAAAAGATGCAAAAGTTGTCTGAAACTCGCGACAAAAAGTTCAAGGAAATTTTGACTCCTGAGCAATACGAAAAGTATGTAAAAGATCAAGAAGAGATGCGTAGCCGCGGTTTCGGTGGATAATCTCAAATTAAATGATTGAATGATATGTTTAGGCACAGGACTTTGGTCTTGTGCCTAATTTTTTACCCCAAGGTGATGGCTATATCAGGTTTTATCCTTACTTTTGCTTTTGGAAAACAGAAATAACCGTTTGTTATGAAGAATTTTTTATCTGTAATTGTTGTCTCAACTTTCCTGTTTGCGGCTTGTAGCAGCTCTACAGGCAAGCAATCGGCAGAAACACGGATGGCGCAGAATAGCGTGGAAACCGTCAGCAAAGGTCCTATTAGCATGCAACCCTCTGAAGTGAAAGAGACATTCCAGTATAAAGGCAAGAACTACCAGTCGCATGTTGTCAGAAGACCGGACAATACTTTGCCCTTGGTAACAAACAATGAGCAACAGCAGTTTGTGGATAATGTTATTTCTGTGAAATTGACGTGCGACGGTAAGCAGATTCTCTCTCGCACCTTCACCAAAAAAGACTTCCTCTACTTAGTAGATGCGGCATTCGCCCAACAAGCCATTCTGGAAGGCATTGTCTTCAACGAAACAAGCGATGCCGGCATTTGCTATGCAGCCAGTTTGGGACACCCCGAATCCGATTTGTATCAACCCATCCGCATGGTGGTTTCTCCATCAGGCGCTCTCTCCATAGCTTTGGAAGAGGAACTGGTAGAGTTGGTAGAAGAGCAAACTCAAGCCGAATAATTCTGCAAATAGCGTTAAACCTTTCTTTCTTGGCATTGTTTTATCTGTCGTTAAGTACACATAAAAACAAATGTTATGAAGAAAGTATTATCAATGTTAATGATGGCCTTTGCAGCCATTCAAATGTCCCTTGCGGGCAATGTGGTAACGATGGATGTCAAGTTGTTGCCACAAGAGTCACAACAGTTTATCAAGAACTATTTCCCTAATGCCAAGGTCAACCTCATCACCATCGACAAGGGTATCTTCTCTACCGAGTACGAAGTGAAACTGACTCGGAATGTTGAACTGAAGTTCGATTCACAAGGCAATTGGAAGAAGGTGGATTGTGGGCACAGTGCCGTGCCCGAAGGACTTGTGCCGGCATTTGCCAAACAGTATGTCAAAGCAAATTTTCCTAACGAACGGATTACGGAAGTGAAACGAGAAGGTACGCGCGTAAAGGTAGAGCTAAGCAACGATGTTTCGATAAAGTTCAATAAAAGCGGTAGGGTAATTGCGATGGATGATTAAAGTGAATAGGGTGCGCCAAATATCATATTGACGCACCCTTATTTTTTACATCTGTTTATAATCTTTCGCCAATCCGCCTTCGCTGGTCTCTTTGTATAGCGATGGCAGGTCGTTTCCGGTCTCCTTCATCACCTCTACAACACGGTCGAACGAAACGCGGTGAATACCGTCGGTAAACGATGAATAGAGGTTGGCATCCAATGCGCGGGCGGCTGCATAAGCGTTTCGCTCAATGCAGGGTATCTGTACCAAGCCGCATACCGGGTCGCAGGTCATGCCCAGGTGGTGTTCCAATCCCATCTCGGCAGCATATTCAATCTGCGCAGGGCTACCTCCAAAGAGTTGGTTGGCCGCTGCTGAAGCCATCGAGCAAGCTACACCCACCTCGGCCTGGCAACCGGCTTCTGCACCCGAAATGGATGCGTTTTGCTTCACCACGTTGCCGATAAGTCCGGCAGTGGCCAATGCCCGCAAGATGCGTATGTCACTAAAGTCGCGTGTCTTTGCCAAGTGATAGAGCACGGCAGGTACCACACCGCACGAACCACAGGTTGGTGCAGTCACAATCACACCACCCGAAGCATTCTCTTCGCTCACGGCCAGTGCGTACGAAAACACCAGTCCGCGGCTTTGCAGCGATGCCTTGTATCCGCTTGCCTTGATGTAGTAGCCCGAAGCCTTTCTTCGCAAGTTCAGCGGACCGGGCAACACACCTTCGGCATCGATACCTCGTTCCACGGCGGCCTTCATTGTCTTCCACACCTCGTTCAGGTAGTCCAAAATGTCGCTCTCTTCACACTCCAGCACATACTCCCAATAATTCTTTCCAGTCTGTTCACACCAGTTCAGTATGTCGGTCAGGTGATTCATCTCATACACATCGGGCGTAGTGATTGTATCCTGTTCGTCGTTCTCTTCGGCCAGCGCACCGCCACCCACACTAAACACTGTCCAGCTATCAGTAATCTTTCCACTTATGTCGAGCGATTGAAACATCATTCCGTTGGGGTGGAAAGGCAAGAAAACCTTTGGTTCCCAAACAATACTCACGGGTGCATGGGGTTGCAGCGTTTCCAGAATGGCTACATCCGTCATGTGTCCTTTGCCGGTTGCGGCCAGACTTCCGTAGAGGGTTACCTTGAATGCGGCAGCCTCCTGATGGCGGCTTAAAAAGAGTTCGGCAGCATTGCGTGGCCCCATTGTGTGGCTGCTGGAAGGACCGGTGCCGATACGATATAATTCTTTAATCGATTTCATACGCTTAGGTTATTTATGGGGCAAAGATATATATTTAATAACGAATAACCTCAATAAATGTTTAAAACCTTATTTCGTAAATTTAAAAATGTTAAATTCTAATTTAACAAATAAACCATTTCCTATGAAGCAAGTCATAGAGGTGTAAGGCCAATGAACAATAGGTATTTACAGATAATAATTTATTCGTATAACAATTTAAATTTTTAAAGCAATGAAAAAACTTACACTTACACTGATTGCTGCAATCGCATTTTGCGGAGTTACAATGGCACAAACAAACAGAGAGAGAGGACCTCGTCAGCAACGTCAATTCAATCCTGAAATGCAGGCTCAACGAATGACCGATCAGATGGCACAAACGTACCAACTGACCGATGAACAAAAGGCCGAACTGTTGGAACTGAACAAAGAGTATGCCGGCAAAATCAACATGCCAGCCAAGCAGGGTAATCGTCATCGCCCCATGGCACAAAGAGGTATGCGTCGCGGTGGAGGACCGCAAGGACGACCGGCATTCAATCCCAACGCCCAACCTCCAATGGGTCCATCGGTTCAGCTGACAGACGAACAGAAAGAAGAGTTCAAGGCCAATGCCGAAAAAAGAATGAAGGAACGCGAAGAGGCCACAAAGGCATATAACAAAAAGGTAAAAAAGATTTTCACGGATAAACAATATAAGGAGTACGAAAAGAACCAGGAAAAGATTAAAGAAGGATTCAAACGTCAACCAGGTGAAAAAGGTAAAAAGAGAGTAGAAAAGAAAGATTGAAAAGGGTAATTGAATAAGAGAGAGTAGAGCAGGGGGATGCACCGCGAGGTACATCCCCCTTTATCTATTATAAATCCACTACCGTGATGCCTGCACCTCCAAACTGTACATGCTCGTCTTGGAAATGCATCACGCCCGGTACCGTTTGCAGGTATTGGCGAATCAGTGTGCGCAGAATGCCCGTGCCCGTTCCATGCAGAATACGCACGCGGCTCATACCCACCAGTATGGCATCGTCTATGAAGTAGGTTACGGCTTGCAATGCCTCGTCGCCTCGCATGCCTCGCACGTCGATGTCTTGTTTGAAGTGGAGTTTCTTTTCGTACATCACGTCGTGTGTTTGTGTGCTGACAAAGGTGCTTTTGGTGCTTACATCCGCTTGCTTAATTTGCGCTTGCGTCACCTCCAAGCGTTGTAGCTTAACAGTAGTTTTCAAGCTGCCAAAAGCTACTACGGCATTCTTGCCGTTCACCTCCATCACCTCGCCAACCGATGTCTGTCCCTTTATCTTGACGTGTGCGCCCGGCACAATCTTGGCCAGTTGCTCTGCCTCTTTGCGTGCTTGCAGGGCAGCCTGTTCTTCGGCCGACAAGATGGGAGCGCCACCCTTTTGCGCCTTTTTCTCTTTCCGTCGGGCCTGTTTCTCTTGCAGGCGTTGCATCTTGCGAGCAATCTTCTCTTCCTGCTCTTGTGCTGCAATGTCTTCGAGCGATTGTCTGAAGTCGGTCAGTTCCTGACGTGCCTGGCGTGTCTTCTCCTTCTCGGCTTGTGCCTCCTTGATGGCGCGAATCGTATTCTCTATCTTGGCATTGGCTTCGCTCATCAATTGTTCGGCCTCCTCCTTGGCTTTTCGAATAATCTCTTTGCGCTGCTTCTGCAACTCCTCCATTTCGCTTTGGTAGCGACCGATGGTCTCTTCCATCAGCTTCTCGCGTTGGCGTATGTTCTGTCGTTTGTTCTCCCAGTAACGCTTGTCGCGCACAATGTCTTGCAGATACTTGTCGCTTTGAATGTATTCGCTACCCACAATCTCCGAAGCATCGGCAATGACCTCTTCGGGAAGACCTATCTTGCGCGCAATCTCCACGGCAAACGAACTACCTGGTTGACCTATCTGTAATTGAAACAATGCTTGCATCAAGTGACGGTCGTACAGCATCGCTCCATTCACTACACCTTCGTGATTGTCGGCAAAGTGCTTCAAGTTCTGATAGTGGGTAGTGATAACGCCAAACGTGCGTTTTTCGTTGAATCGCTTCAGCACCGCCTCGGCAATGGCACCACCTATTTGTGGCTCGGTACCTCCACCAAACTCATCAATCAGAATCAAGCTATGTTCGTTGCAATGGCGCATCATCAGTTTCATGTTGGTCAAGTGTGAGGAGTAGGTACTCAAGTCATCTTCCAAACTCTGCTCGTCGCCAATATCAATAAATATACTGCCGAAGATACCGGCCTGGCTTCGTTCGTGTAGGGGAATGAGCAAACCACATTGCAACATGTATTGCAACAAACCAACCGTTTTCAAGCAGACCGACTTACCACCAGCATTGGGGCCGGATATAATCAATATGCGCTGACTTTTATGCAACTCGATATCCAACGGCACTACTTTCTTACCATGCTTTGCCAATGTCAATTGCAACAATGGATGGATAGCTGTGGTCCAATCAATATGTGGCTTGCTGCACAAGGCTGGCTTCAAGCTATTGCTTTGCACAGCAAACAACGCCTTAGCTCGAATAAAATCGATCTGAGCCAAGAACTCATACGACAATAATACATCGGGAATGGCAGGGCGAAGTTGAATACTGAACTCTGTCAAAATACGAATAATCTCACGGCGTTCCTCATTTTCCAATTCGCGAATACGGTTGTTGGCTTCTACCACTTCTGCAGGCTCGATAAACACCGTCTTACCACTGGCCGATTCATCGTGAACAATACCACGAATCTTGCGCTTCAAGGCGGGAGCCACAGGAATTACCAAACGACCATCGCGCAGCGTAGGCGTAACATCTTTCTCTACCACACCTTCGCTTTGTGCACTGCGTAGGATATTATTAAGCGAGCGCGAAATGCTACTCATCGTGCTTTGCAATTCGCGACGAATACGCGATAACTCGGCAGAGGCATTATCCTTTATCTTGCCATAAGGCGAAAGGATGGCATTGATGCGACTGATGAGTTGCGGAAACACCATTATGTCGCCGGCCAATTGGCGAAGGCAAGGGTAGGGGCTATCCGATTCGTCTTCGGCATCGCGCATCAAGAAACTTACAATATCACGAATCGTCTCCAACGAGCGACGAAGGTCGAACAGCTCGTTTTCGTCCAAATACATTCCCTCTACACGAATGCGGTGTAGCGATGGGCGCACATCAAAGAAGTATTGAGCAGGGAAACCATCTTCCTCTTGCAAGATGCGTACAAACTCGCACACTAAGTCGAGCTGACTATTCACCTCGGCATAGCGATCGCTGAATTGCATTTCATCCACACGTTCTTCGCCCAACGGACTGAGGCATTTTTCCTTCAGCAAGTGGCGTATTTGGTCGAAACCTATTTTCTGTTCAAAGTTGTTTGGGTAAATCATGCGGCGAAAATACAACTATTTTATGAAAAAACCGCGAAAGATGCTTGCAGAAATGAAAATCATTCGTACCTTTGCAGCGCTTTTAGAGAAAAGCACTTCTTGATAGAAGTTTTGGAGAGGTGGCAGAGTGGTCGATTGCGGCGGTCTTGAAAACCGTTGTACCGAGAGGTACCCGGGGTTCGAATCCCTGTCTCTCCGCAGAACGCCGAAGACAAAAGGCGGACAAAATTAG
>SUXZ01000012.1 GCA_015060685.1 Mediterranea massiliensis
TACTACTTGTTTGTTTATGAAAATCTTTCAAAGAACTACTCCCGCAGATTTTTGCGAAAGCGGATGCAAAGATAAGGACTTTTTAAAATACAATCCAAATGTTTTCGGAAATATTTTCTAAAATTATATATCCAACACCTTAACAGCGCACTTCCCTTGCGAAAGCGGGTGCAAAAGTACACACTTTATCATTAACAGCCAAACAAAACAGACACTTTTTTATGCTGAAAAACATATTTTTTCGTAAAAGGCTGATTATTAACTGTGAATTTTGAATTGTGAATTATAAAGTGGTGATGCGGTATATACCTTATTATATATATTATATAGGGAGGTTTCACAAATATAGCTTCGAGAGGACACAGATATAGCTTCGAGAGACAACGAAGATAGCTTCACAGGGCGATGAAGCTATATTTGTGAAATGAGGATAGTAGGAGAAGAAAAATTAAGCAATCTTAAAAAACTTATCTTACCTTTTTATATCTTTGCATACTATTATAAAAGAATCAATATGAAAAAAGCCATCTTTATCGCTGCACTGACCTCCATGATGGGGTTATGCACATCCTGCCAGCAAAAGAGTAATGCTGAAACCAGCATTAACGTTATCAACGACAACGGTCAACCCCACTCCATGCCCAAAAGCATCTTTACCGGTGCTGCCGATAGCTTGGCAACGGCTATGGGACTTGAAAACATCCCTTCGTCAATGAATGCAATCCTTGTCGAAACGGAAGGGGAACAAATCCTTTTCGACACCGGCAACGGAGCAGAGCACTCTCAACTTCTGCCCGAATTGACAAAAGCCGGCTTGTCGCCCGAGGAGATTGACATCGTCTTCATCACCCACATGCATGGAGACCACATTGGCGGATTGATGAAAGACGGAAAGGTTGTCTTTACCCAAGCCGACATCTACATCAACCAACAAGAGATAGATGCATGGATGGCAATGCCGGAAGAACGGAATGCACAAGTGAGAAACACACTGGAAGCATACGGAAAGCAAATCAAGCCATTCAAGATGGGCGACCCACTACCCCACAACATACAAGCCATTGCCGCTTACGGACATACCGAGGGGCACACTGTATATCGCATAGGAAAGGCGTTGATAGCCGGCGACATCATGCATGGCATAGCCTTGCAACTTGAGAATCCCGACATCTGCGCCCGATTTGATGGCGACCACGAACGCTCGATAGCCGCCCGCAAAAGCATTATCGAACTGGTAAAAAAGGAGCAACTGAGAATGTATGGCATGCACTTCCCGGCTCCCGGTTATGTTGAATTCGAATAAGTAAACCGACAAAAAAGTGTAAGAATGCTCGTTTCTTCCGAACCTTTCACTATATTTGTGAATTAATTGAATATACATTACCGGACACTCCAATATGAAGAATCTAATCAGCCTCCCCATCATAAGCCTGTTTGTTGCAGGCTGCCTGCTCCTATCCTGTGGAGAGCAGTCGGCACGTCAGTTGCAATTTGGCGAAACAGCCATCTCCAAGAAGGAACACTTGTTTGCCGACGAATCGAAACCGGCATGCAACCTGTCGGTCAATCTGGAATACGTAAGCAATGCCAGCACTCTAGGGGCAAAAGATAGTTTGAATACATACCTGCTATCGGCAGCATTGGGTAACAAGTACAGCCACACCGCTCCTCAAGAGGCCATCGAAGGCTTTGCCAAAGAGTACATCAAGGATTACCGGAACGATTTGGAGCCAATGATCAAGAAAGACATTGAAAGCCAGATAGGCAGCGACCAACTTACTGCCTGGTATAGTTATGAGTTGAAGATTGAAGGAAGCGTTGAAACCTACGTGGGAGAGTTGCTCACCTATCGCACATATAAAGAGGAGTATAGCGGAGGACCACACGGCATGTACACCACAGAGTTTATCAACATCGACTTGACCGATTTACACCAGCTGCAACTGGACGAATTGTTCCTGGAAGACTATCAAGAGACGCTGACAGAGTTGCTATGGTATCAGTTGGCGTTGGATAATGGAGTAGAGACCCGCGACGAGTTGGAAGAGATGGGATATGCCACCACCGGCGAACTGGCTCCAATCGAGAACTTTTTCTTAAACACGCAAGGCATCACCTTCTACTACAACGTGTACGAAATCGCCCCCTATTCCATGGGACCTACACAAATCACGTTGCCGTTCGGCCAGCTTGAATACATATTGAATTACGACAACCCGATAATAAAAGAGTTTACAGCACAATGGAACTGATACTGAAATACTTTCCCAAAATAACCGAGGAGCAGAAACAACAATTTGCTGCCCTTTACGACTTGTACATCGATTGGAATTCGAAGATAAATGTCATTTCGCGCAAAGACATTACCAACCTCTACGAACATCATGTACTACACTCCTTGGGCATTGCCAAAATCATCAACTTCCGCCCCGGCACCAAGATAATGGACTTAGGCACAGGAGGCGGTTTTCCCGGCATTCCGCTGGCCATACTCTTCCCCGAAACCCACTTCCACCTGGTGGATAGCATCGGCAAGAAAGTGAGAGTAGCCAACGAGGTGGCCAACAGCATCGGACTGAAAAACGTCACCTTTTGCCACGAACGCGCCGAGGAGGAGAAACAGAAATTCGACTTTGTAGTGAGCCGTGCCGTGATGCCGCTGACCGATTTGCTGAAGATTGTCCGCAAAAACATTGCCAGCAAGCAGCAGAACGCATTGCCAAACGGCCTTATCTGCTTGAAAGGTGGAGAGTTGAGCAACGAAACCATGCCCGTGAAGAATTGCGTGGAGATGTGGGATTTGAAGGATTACTTCACCGAAGAGTATTTCGAAACAAAGAAAGTTGTCTATGTAGGAATCAAGAACTAACAATATCATCGCCATGAAAATAAAGCGTTTTGAATTCAACATGTTCCCCGTGAACTGCTACGTGCTATACGATGAAACCAACGAGGCCGTAGTCATCGATCCGGGATGCTATTACGAAGAAGAGAAAGAGAAGTTCAAGGAGTTCATCACCCGCAAAGGGCTTACTCTGAAACATTTGATAAACACCCATCTCCACTTCGACCACACCTTTGGCAACGCGTTCATACAAAAAGAGTATGGCCTGACAGCCGAAGCCCACAAAGCCGATGAATTCTGGATAGAAGAGGCACCCAAGCAGAGCCGTATGTTCGGCATCAACCTGAACGACAAGCCCGAACCCATCGGTAAATACCTGCACGATGGAGACATCATCACCTTTGGCAACAGCAAGTTAGAGGCCATTCACGTGCCCGGTCACTCACCCGGCAGTCTGGTATTCTATAGCGAAGCCAATGGTTGCATTTTCTCCGGTGATGTACTTTTCCAAGGCAGCATTGGCCGAGCCGATTTAGCCGGCGGCAACTTCGACCAGCTTATCGAAGGCATCTGCAGCCGTCTGTTCATTCTGCCATCCGAGACCGTGGTATATCCCGGACATGGAGCGCCTACCAGCATTGCTTCAGAAAAATCGGAGAATCCATTTTTCAGATAATCACTAAAACATTATAGCCATGAACGACCTTTTAGCCCAACGACACATCGGCATCAGCCAATCGGACGAAGCCATTATGCTGAAAAAGATTGGTGTAGGTAGCCTTGACGAACTGATTGAAAAGACAATTCCCCAAAACATCCGGTTGAAAGCGCCACTCGACTTACCCGCTGCCATGACCGAATGCGAGTTTGCCCGCCACATCAACGAGTTGGCCGGCAAGAACAAGCCCTATACCACATTCATCGGACAAGGATGGTATGGCAGCATTACGCCTGCCGTTATCCAACGCAACGTGTTCGAGAATCCCGTCTGGTACACCTCATACACACCCTATCAGGCAGAGGTATCGCAAGGCCGGTTGGAAGCATTGATAAACTTCCAGACTGCCATAGCCGACCTCACCGCCATGCCGTTGGCCAACTGCTCGTTGCTCGACGAAGCCACCGCAGCCGCCGAGGCCGTAACCATGATGTATGCCCTCCGTCCACGCGACAAGCAGAAGGCCGGTGCCAATGTAGTATTGGTGGACGAGAGTATTTTTGCACAAACCCTGGCCGTAATGCGTACACGCGCTGTGCCACAAGGCATTACGCTACAAGTTTGCAAGTACAACGAGATGCAGTTCGCCCCCGAAGTGTTTGCTTGTGTAGTGCAATACCCCAATGCCCACGGCTCTGCCGAGGATTATCGCGATTTGGCCGAAAAAGCCCATGCAGCCGGCTGCAAGCTTGCAGTGGCAGCCGACATCCTTAGCCTTGCCCTGCTCACCCCTCCGGGCGAATGGGGAGCCGACATTGTTTTCGGCAGCACACAACGTTTAGGTACGCCCATGTTCTATGGCGGCCCCTCGGCAGCCTATTTTGCCACTCGCAACGAGTTCAAGCGCAACATGCCCGGACGCATCATCGGGTTGTCGAAAGACAAATACGGCAAGCTATGCTACCGCATGGCCCTGCAAACACGCGAACAACACATCAAGCGCGAGAAAGCCACCTCGAACATCTGTACCTCGCAAGCCCTGCTGGCCACCATGGCGGGCATGTATGCCGTCTATCACGGGCCGGAAGGCATCCGAAACATAGCCAAGCGCATCCATAGCATGGCAGCCTTTGTAGAGGCCAGCATCGACAAGATGGGCTACCGCCAACTGAACAAGCAATACTTCGACACGCTCTACATCTCGCTGCCGTTTGGTGTAGAGACCGAGGAGTTGCGCACAGTAGCCAATGGCAAATGCGTCAATCTGCACTATTTCGAGAATGGAAACATAGGTCTCAGCATCGACGAGACCACAGACATTGAAGCACTTAACACGCTCCTATCCATCTTTGCCGTTGCCGCCGGACGCGAATGGGTACAAGTGGATACCATACCCGAAACATGCACTGTTTGCGATGAATTGAAGCGCACATCGGCCTACCTCACCCACGAGGTGTTTGCCAAGTATCACACCGAAACAGAGATGATGCGCTACATCAAACGATTAGACAGAAAAGACATCTCGCTGACTCACTCCATGATTTCGCTCGGCTCGTGCACCATGAAGCTGAATGCCGCCGCCGAAATGCTGCCGTTGAGCCATGCCGGATTCATGAACATACACCCGTTAGTGCCGGCCGAACAAGCCGAAGGATACCGCGAACTGATAGCCAACTTGAGCGAAGAGCTGAAAGTGATTACCGGATTTGCCGGTGTCAGTCTGCAGCCCAACTCGGGTGCAGCAGGCGAATATGCCGGACTTCGTGTCATCCGCGCCTACTTGGAAAGCATTGGCCAAGGCCATCGCCACAAGATTCTGATACCCGCCTCGGCACACGGCACCAACCCTGCCAGCGCCATACAGGCAGGCTTCACCACCGTGACTTGCGCTTGCGACGAGCAGGGCAATGTGGACATGGCCGACTTGAAAGCCAAGGCCGAAGCCCATCGCGACGAGCTGGCCGCACTGATGATTACCTATCCGTCCACTCACGGCATTTTCGAGACAGAGATTGTAGAGATTTGCCGCATTATCCATGCCTGTGGCGCACAAGTCTATATGGATGGTGCCAACATGAATGCCCAAGTAGGCCTCACCAACCCCGGCTTTATCGGTGCCGATGTGTGTCATTTGAACCTGCATAAAACCTTTGCCTCGCCACACGGTGGCGGTGGCCCCGGTGTAGGCCCCATCTGCGTGGCCAATCACTTGGTGCCCTTCCTTCCCGGACACGCCCTGTTTGGCAACGACGCCAACGAAGTGGCCGCTGCCCCCTATGGCAGTGCCGGCATCCTTCCCATCACCTACGGCTACATCCGCATGATGGGTAGCGAAGGCTTGACTCGCGCCACAAAGATTGCCATCCTCAGCGCCAACTACCTGGCCGCCTGCTTGAACGACACCTACGGCATCGTTTATCGGGGAGCCAACGGCTTTGTAGGCCACGAAATGATTTTAGAGTGCCGCAAGCTGCACGACGAAACCGGCATCGACGAGGGCGACATCGCCAAGCGTCTGATGGACTTCGGCTATCATGCCCCCACACTCTCCTTCCCTGTACATGGCACACTGATGATAGAGCCAACCGAAAGCGAGAGCCTTGCCGAGCTGGACAACTTCATAAACGTGATGCTGACCATTTGGGAAGAGATTCAAGAGGTGAAACGAGGCGAAGCCGATGCACAGGAAAACGTCTTGAAGAATGCTCCTCACCCCGAATACGAAGTAGTAGCCAACGAATGGACACATCCATACAGTCGCGAAAAGGCCGCCTACCCCACCGAAGCCGTCCGCGAAAACAAGTTCTGGGTAAATGTCGCCCGCGTGGACAACACCCTTGGCGACCGCAACCTATTGCCCACTCGCTACGGAGTGTTTGAATAGAAGCAAGTATTAAGAGATAAATGAAGGCCATCTGTTACACTAACCAGATGGCCTTCATTATTATTTGAAACGAGCACTATCTACAGCTGTTCGTTTCTTTTCCTTGTATGCCCCAAATTGCCAAGTAAACGAAGCTCCCCACTGACGGAAACATGAATAATCATTATCTACCCACTGATTAGCATAGCGTATATAAGGGTCTATCTGTGAAGTTTCAAAGATATCGTTGCAGTAGAGCTGTAGAACAGCCTTACCTTTGGCAAAAGCATAACGCAACTTCACATCCAACGAAGCAGAGGCCGGCAGGTCGTAAGTGCCTTGAATAGCTTTGGTTTGCAAACGCCCATCTATCTGCAAACGCAAGTCGGGCTTTGTGCTTAATGTCAACGTATTATTCATATTGGCTACAAGCAAGGCTCTAGTGCGATCGAACGACATATCATAGAAATCACTATCTTTTTGCCTCATCCACATACCCACTAGCATGTAACGACTATTCAGCCAACGACCAACCTTA
Source organism: Mediterranea massiliensis (assembly GCA_015060685.1). Taxonomy (GTDB): domain Bacteria; phylum Bacteroidota; class Bacteroidia; order Bacteroidales; family Bacteroidaceae; genus Bacteroides; species Bacteroides massiliensis_B. Next base: position 6,905 of record SUXZ01000012.1, read on the forward strand.
ACCGGTATGGAAGCCATCAATCCTGCTTGTTGCGAAAAGTCGAAGTTTACATATTTATATATTTCCACCAAGCGTTCGGACGATTGATAGTGTGTTTGCACAGCATAGTCATGTGTATGATTAAAATATGCTTGGAATATATATTTTCCTTTCAGCACGTATGTCAAAGAGGTATTATACATCTTCGATGGTTTAATGTAAGGATTACCTTGTATCTCGGAATAACCATTCAAGTAGCTTGTAGCATTTTGCACAGCCCAATAACCAGGGTACTCCTTATCGCTACTGAACGAAAGTTGCAGAATATGTGTAGCAGATGGTTGGAATACCAAGTTCAGTGTCGGATACCAATCCCATTGATTCCAAACAGCAGTTTTATAATGTTCGGTGGCCAACGAAAAATCCAATAGGAAATGTTGTCCCAACTGACGATTCAAACCGGCATAAAGATTTAAGGTTTCCTCACTCAAACGCGATTGCATATCAGTTTTGTCTGCCGTATCAAAATATTGATGGCTATGGTCTATACTATTGCTAAAGATTGCACCATAGTTCAGGTCCCACTTCGAGAAGATTTGTTGCTCGCCCGTCAAGTAATAGCGCCAACGATTGATGCGTTGACTCTCTTCACTGTTGAAGGAAGTTTCCGTTTCTCCGAAATTATCAGTAAGCCATTGTTTGGATGGTGCTTGATAGTAGGTCATCTCTACACCTGCTTTCAATCCAATCGGTGTTTGATAATCCAATCTGAAGTTGTGCAACTGCTTGTCATTTTCACTGATTAGCGAAGAACTGAACGAGCCTTGCGTCAAGTTGTTTCCATCGCCACCTTCCCACACACCATTATACACCATGCTCAACTGATGGTTGTCGGTAATGGTATAGTCACCACCTACCCTTACGGAATGTGAATAGGCATCACTCATTGTCTGCTCATGTGTAGCTATTTGATGAACAGTTCCATCATTCAGTGTGTGTATGGCTTTTTTGTCGGTAGTACCATAATTCAGTGTTCCACTGCCGTGTCTGTACATTGCATCGAGCGACCACCTTTTATTATTATATAGCAGACTGGCACGTTGGGAGGCATACGCTTTACCTTTATGTTTGTATTCGCCAAACACTTCGCCTTGCAGAATTTCGTCTATCTGTTTTTTCAGTGTAATGTTTATCATAGCTCCTCGCACCTGATGGCGAGCCGATGCATTATACATTACTTCGGCTTTGGAAATACGGCTGGCTGGCATACTCTTCAATAGTGCATAGAGTTGTTCGGAAGTCATGTTGGTTACCTTGCCATCGAGGACAATAGTCACGCCTTGTCCACCAAGTGTCAGTGTTTCGTTCATTTCCATTACTCCGGGCAATTCTTTAATGGCTTCATAGATATTTGTAACTGCTTTATCTTGTATCAACCGTGGCAAGTCGTACACCAACTTACCAGCTTCGGCTTTTACGACTGGACGCTCACCATTTATCAATACTTCGGGCAATTCGCGATAAAGGCTGTCCAATCTATCGCCTTGCAACGACAATGTGTCTTGTTGTGCATAGATGCTGATTACAGCGCAACAACATGCTAAAATCAATGTCAATCTTTTCATTTTGTTTTATCGTTTGGTTTCTGATGGCAAATATCCATACTTTCTTGCAAAAACGCCCTTGCAAGAATCTTACCAACTCTTAACAGAAGTGTTATTTAGTCTTACCAATTACAACAATCTATCGTTTAAATACATATCTTTGTTGCATGAAACTACCCCTGAAACTAATAGCAGCATTGGTGATATTATCACTTGTCACAAGCGTTGCCTACCAATTCTTTTGGTTGAGCAGCCTTTATTACACTCAAAAGCAACAGATGGAACAAAACATTATGGAAGCACTACAAATGAGCGACTATAATGAAATGATGATGCGTGTTGAACGCTTGTCTAAAGAGAGTCAAGAACATGGTAGCATTAACGTTTCGGCCGGTGTAGCAGAAAAAGGAAGCACGATTGTAAAGAGTGAAGTAATCATAGAAAAGGGCGATACGGCTTTTGTTGACACCTTGATACGAAAAGTAGAGAACGAATACGGAACGGAGAATGTGAAGTCCATTACAATAAACCGTTCGCAAGAAACGAACACCGATAATAGTGCCATAGGATACTTCACAACCGATTTTGACAAACAACGAAACATGGAGAAATTGACCACCTATTTCCAACGTGCCATGCACAGCGGAATTGATGCCTTACGCGATCCAGACTTTGGTGTATTCGACAGTTTGCTGACGGAACAACTCTATCAACGTGGCATTTTCATGCCAACTCGTTTGCTTTATCTTGAAAATGGTGCTACCCTTGATTCAACGTTTGCTTTTTGCGATACATTAGCAGTTGGTGCCACCGAAGGGTATATTCCAACCGTCAAGGCCAGATGCTATGAACATACGCTCGACATGCATGCAAGCAGAAGTTATCAGCTATGGATGGAACCTATCGAAAGCCAAGTACTGAAACAAATGACAGGCATACTTATCGCCTCGTTCTCTATTCTGCTTATCATAGCATTCACATTCGGGTATCTTATTCGAACATTGATAAAGCAAAAGTCGCTCGAAGAGATGAAAAGCGACTTTACCAACAACATTACGCATGAACTGAAAACACCCATTGCCGTAGCATACGCAGCCAACGATGCCTTGCTCAATTTCAGCCAAGCGGAAGAGAAATCGCAACGCGAAAAGTACCTGACAATCTGTCAGGAGCAATTGAAACGGTTGAGTGAACTCGTAGAACAGATTCTTTCGGTAAGCATGGAACGAAGGAAGAATTTCACCTTGCACAAAGAGAGTTGCCAATTGAGTGAATTGTTTCCGCCACTTATAGAACAACATAAACTGAAAGCAAGAAAAAGCGTTGATATAGCACTAAACATTGCGCCTAATGACCTGTCAGTATATGCCGACCGCACACACTTGGCAAACATCTTCAGTAATCTGATGGACAATGCCATTAAATATAGTCCGGACAAGGCTCATATCCAAATTGATTGCAATCGGCAAGGAGAGAAAGTTGTGATAAGCATTGCAGACCAAGGCATAGGGATAGCCAAAGAGAAGCTACCCCACATTTTCGATAAATTCTATCGAGTACCTACAGGAAATGTACACAACGTAAAGGGGTACGGACTTGGGTTGTTCTATGTCAAAAGTATGGTAGAAAAGCATGGCGGTACTATCCGTGTAGAAAGTACGCCGGGGAAAGGAAGTAAGTTTGAAGTAACACTGGAACATGCAGAATGATGAACAAGAATGAAATAAATGTATTGTTGGTGGAAGACGAACAGACGCTTGCCATGATTATCAAGGACACGTTGGAAGGTCAAGGATTCAACATTTGCATAGCCAACAATGGTGAAGAGGGACTACAACTATTCCATCAGCAAAAGCCCGATGTATTGGTGGCCGATGTAATGATGCCCTGCATGGATGGTTTCGAAATGGTGCGTAGAATCCGAAGTACAGACAAGGCTACTCCCATACTGTTTCTGACAGCCCGTTCGGCCATCAACGATGTAGTAGCCGGATTTGAATTGGGAGCCAACGACTATTTGAAGAAACCTTTTGGCATGCAGGAATTGATGATTCGTATCAAAGCATTGGTAGGAAGGGCGTATGTCTCGGAAAAGAGCGAAGAAGAACAAACGAACGAAAGCTATGAAATAGGGCGTTATCTGTTTCATCCAATCAGCCAACAACTATTCTATTTGGATAAATGCCTGCAACTCTCTTATCGTGAATCTGAAATACTCCGTCGTTTATGCCGGCAACGCAATCAAGTGGTGGATATGCGAAAACTTCTCATTGATTTATGGGGAGACGACAGTTTCTTCAATCAACGTAGCCTGCATGTATTCATCACCAAGCTCCGAAAGAAATTGAGCCAAGAGCCGGATCTTCGCATCATAAATGTGCGAGGCGTTGGTTACAAGTTGCTATTGTCCGGTAACGCCTATTAGCGATAATAATATCATACAAAACAGCAACATGATTACATTTAAGAAAGTTCAGTGGCTCACTGAGCCTACATCAGTGACGATATGAGATAGGCTCAGTGACGATATGAGGCAGCCTCAGTGACGATATGACCCTCCCCCCTTCCAGAAGCTATTCTGACGGGGGTATATAAAATCGGAAGGTTATTGATTAAATTCTTTTACAAAACAACAAAAGTAGTAGTAGAAATCTATCTCTTCAACAACCCAATCTTAACATTGAGTTTGAAATAATAAACACCATTTTCGCGTTCCAGGAAACCATATTTGTCCTTATCTACATTGCCCTTTTCGAAACGGGTGTTCTGATACAGGAAGTCGGCCAACACTTGGCGATTGTTGTTATGGTAGCAAAGCACCTGTCCTTTGGCATCGACAAACAGGATGCCCTCTACGGCGGAGTCTGTTCCGTTGTAAATCTTGGCCGGACGCATGCCCAAGGCCAACGCCAACAGGAACTGCTTCATCTTATGCTCGTAGTAGTGATGCTTATGGATAAGTTCATCCTTGATTTTTAACGGATTGAGTTGCTTGATGTATTCGGTCAGTTCGCTGACGCGACTGATTCCTTCGAGGTGCAGCGCGCGCACCATCTCGGCCAACATACGTGGGAAGTGGAGGTCTATCATCAGCAGGTTGCTGCGGAACACTTTGTCGGCAACGTCGGCATACTTCAGCACACCGCCCAAGCGTTCTATCAAGAGCATACGTTCGGTGACCTCGGTGGGCGATTCGGGCAAGGCATTTACCTTATTTACAGTAGGTACGGCAAACTTCACGCCGGTCTGTTCGAACTTCAAGTTGGCTGTCCGGCCACCATCGAGCAAGGGGTTCATGGGCGACAACCGGCAGCGCACATTGAAACCGGTAAGTGGTGCATCGGGATGCCAGAAAGCTACGGAGAAGTCGGTTCTATCCTCGGTCTTCGCTTCCAGATCGTAGATGCGCACTTCGTCGAGGAAGGCTTCCAACTCGTCGGGAACCTCTATTCCATCCGATCCGTCGCTTGCCGGACGGCCCTCTTTCATCAGTGTCCACACAAATGCGGAAGCGTCGGCAAACTCTTCGCGAGGGAAACATACCTCTTTAATATCACTCTTGGGCGAAAACTTGCCTGTGTGTTTATCTACTTCGCCATACACAATGCGCACATCCGTAGGTTCTATATAGTAACGACGGGCACCATCGTGCTCCATGCGCTGTATCATGGCCACGGGCCAGGTTACATCAGAGAGTTCGACCGACGGAGTGCCCAACGACACGTTGCCGTCGGCCAGCAGGCGGAAAAAGGTATAGAGTTCGCCAAGTTCTCGTTTGGTTGCAGAAAAAGACATGTTAATTATGAGTTGTGAGTTACGAGTTATAAGTTGTGAGTTAAAACAACGGTGCAAACTTACGAAAAATGAATGAATGATAGGATAAATCGAAAATAATTTGTTTCTTTGTGAATGAAATAAACCAAAAGAATGCTACTATGAACAAATTGACTAGACTGTTTTTACTCGTAGCAATGCTATGCGCATTGCCCGGTTTGACGCTTCAAGCACAGAAAAGAGATGATAGTAAATACCTTGCAGGAGCCGTGCCCGAAGTGGACGGAAACGTGGTATTCAGCAAATCGTTCAGTGTGCCCGGCATGACAAAAGAGGAGATTTACAACCGTATGCTACAATGGATGGATGCCGACATGAAGGACAACGGTAACCCAACCAGCCGCGTAGTGCTTACCGACACCGCCACCGGACAAATCGTAGCCATCAGCGACGAATGGATGGTGTTCACATCTACCGCCCTGGCGCTGGACCGCACACGCATCATCTACCAACTATCGGTGGTTTGCCAGGAAGAGAAATGCGAACTGGAGATTAGTAAAATCAGGTACATCTACCGCGAAAACAAGGAGAGATACACTGCCGAAGAGTGGATTTCGGACAAATATGCCTTGAACAAATCCAAGACCAAGTTGGTTCGCGGATTGGCCAAATGGCGCAGAAAAACTGTGGACTTTGTGGAAGCCAAGGTACAGGAAGCCGTGGAAGCACTGAGCACCATTGAAGAGAACAAGCCCCAGGAGAAGCAGGTAGAAGAGGCTCCTAAAGCCGCTGCCGAAACGCCTATCGTAATTACACAGAAAAAGAAAATAGCAGAAGAATGAGTATAGAAGATGCCATTATGGGCGGCATTGTCTTCAAAGGAAAGAAGGACAAGCCCAAAGAGGAAAACAAGGTGAAGACCAAAGCCAAGAAGAAGACCTACATCACCGGCCTACACGGCTCGGGTGCAGCCAAGATGAAGGCCGAAATCCGAAGGAAACGAGCTAACCGGCATAAATAATAAAAGCTCCCACACGTGGGAGCTTTTATTATAATATAATGTAGGGGATTATCCCAACTTGTTGTCTGAACCAAGTACGTTCACAATCTTGTGAATATACATCTTCTTCATGTTGTCACGAGCAGGCTTGAGGTACTGACGTGGGTCGAAGTGAGATGGGTTTTCTGCCAAGTACTTACGAACAGCAGCAGTCATAGCCAAACGAGAGTCTGAGTCGATGTTGATTTTGCAAACAGCCGACTTAGAAGCTTGACGGAGTTGGTCTTCAGGAATACCGATAGCAGCCTTCAAAGCACCACCATACTTGTTGATAGTTTCAACTTCCTCTTGAGGAACTGAAGAAGAACCGTGAAGTACGATAGGGAATCCAGGAAGTTTTTCTTCGATCTCGGCAAGGATATCGAATGCCAATGGAGGTGGAACCAATACACCGTTTACCAATGTACATTGTTCGGGAGTGAACTTGTGAGCACCGTGAGAAGTACCGATAGAGATAGCCAATGAATCGCAACCTGTACGAGTAGCGAAGTCGATTACCTCTTCTGGCTTAGTATAGTGAGATTCTGCAGCAGAAACTTCATCTTCTACACCGGCCAATACACCGAGTTCAGCTTCAACAGTTACGTCGAATTGGTGAGCGTAGTCAACTACCTTCTTGGCAAGTGCAACGTTTTCTTCGTAAGGAAGGTGTGAACCGTCGATCATTACAGAAGAGAAACCATTATCGATACATTCTTTACAGATTTCGAAAGAATCACCATGGTCAAGGTGAAGAACGATTTCAGGGTTTTCGCAGCCAAGTTCCTTAGCATACTCTACAGCACCCTTAGCAAGGTTACGAAGGATAGTACCGTTAGCATAGTTGCGGGCACCCTTAGAAACTTGCATGATAACTGGAGACTTTGTTTCAACAGCAGCTTGTACAATTGCTTGCATTTGCTCCATTGTGTTAAAGTTGAAAGCAGGAATAGCATAGCCACCCTTAACTGCCTTAGCAAACATTTCTCTTGTGTTTACAAGGCCAAGTTCTTTGTAACTAATCATTTTTTCTATCTATTTTTATGTTAATGAATAAAATTCTGTGCAAAAGTAACTATTCTTGAGCAAACGCACATCAATTCGGACAAGATTTTCTTTTAAATATTGTCAATACGTCGGCTTTTGGGGTGCAATGCCGACAACAGACAACGGGCATTGCAAACTCCATGTTACACTTTTACTTGCGCAGGTAGATAATGGTGGGCAGATGATCGCTATAGCCATCGAGCCAGTTACGGCCTCCATGGGTGCGCAGCGGAGTGCCCTTGTATTGGCCGTCTTGCTGGAAGAGGTAGTCGCGCATGAAGACTTCGTGATGGTCGTAGCGCAGGCGGTTCTTCTTCGCCTTCAGCAGGTTTCTGTTCAGCAGAATTTGGTCGAACAGGTTCCACTTGCCACGATACACCAAAGTGCCTACGCCCAAGTCTTCCAACGTTTCCCACCAAGGGTTGTAGAACTCGCGTTTCTTTACCTCCTTCGGATATTTCTTAGCACCCAGCACGGCCAGGCTCTCGTCCATTGGGTCGTCATTCAAGTCGCCCATCACTATGATTTTCATGCGCTTGTCTTCGCTGCGAAGCGAGTCGGTCAGCACACGAACCTGACGGGCTGCATGTATGCGCACGGGCGATTCGGCACCTCTTGAGGGCCAATGGTTTACGATGACACTCAACTTCTCGCCGGCCAGCATGCCCTCTACAATCAAGAAACTGCGGGTCGGATGAACCGTATCGCCTTGGAAGGGTTCGGAGGGCACCAACTTGGTGGCGGTTATCTCGTACTGCAAGGGGTCGTATAGCAGGGCACAATCAATGCCGCGCTTGTCGGGACCTTCGTAGTGAATGTAGCGATATTGCTCCATGCCGGGTTGCTTCAACAGGTCGTCCAGCACGCGACTGTTCTCTATCTCGGCCACTCCGATAAAGGCCGGCCCTTGGGGCACCTTGTTGCGCGAAAGTTCGGTAAGCACCTGCGCCAGGCGCTTCAGCTTGCTGGTGTACTTGCGGGTACCCCAGTCGTATCGTCCGCCGGGCAGGAACTCGGCATCGTCTTTATTGATGTCGTGAATAGTATCGAACAGATTCTCCATGTTGTAAAAGGCAACACTATACAAATCGCGTTGGCCGCCTTGAGCTTTTGCAGGGGCAAAAACAAGGGCCAGCAAGGCAAGCAAAAGAAAACTTTTCTTCATAAACAGATGCTGTTAGGGGTTTATTGTTTGTTTTTCGACTACAAAAATCAGAAATAAAACAAGATAATCCTATTTTTTTGACGAACTTTTTTTCTATTCAAATAAAAGCATTATCTTTGCAGCCTGAAAATAGACCATTACACACTATTATTACCAAAATAGTACAAGTATAAAAATATTAAAATAGTAAAAGCAATGAAAAAAGGTATTCATCCTGAAAATTATCGTCCGGTAGTATTCAAAGATATGTCAAACGGTGACGTATTCTTGTCACGTTCTACAGTTAACACAAAAGAGACTATCGAGTTTGAAGGCGAAACTTATCCGTTGGTTAAGTTGGAAATCTCTAACACTTCTCACCCTTTCTACACTGGTAAGTCTAAGTTGGTTGACACTGCTGGTCGTGTAGATAAGTTCATGAGCCGTTACGGTAACCGTAAGAAGTAATCTTACTCATCGCAGATATAAAAAAAGGACTTCAATTTTGAAGTCCTTTTTTATTTCCGGACGCGTCATGCCGCGTCTCTACACCAATCACTTTCTGAAAGGTGGTTTCACCACTACCGCCTTCAGCTTGCGGCCACGCATATCTATGCAGATTTCCGTTCCCACCTTGCTGTATTCGGTCTTCACATAGCCCATGCCGATACCTATCTTGCGTGTGGGCGACATGGTGCCCGACGTTACGACGCCCATCGGTTCGCCCTCGGCTGTAAGCAACGCATAGCCGTGGCGAGGAATGCCTCTGTCCACCATCTCGAAACCCACCAACTTACGCGAAACGCCTTCGGCCTTCTGTTTCTCCAAGTAGGCGCGGTTCACAAAGTTCTTGCCTTCCACAAATTTGGTAATCCATCCCAAACCCGCCTCAAGGGGCGAAGTGGTGTCGTCCAAATCGTTTCCATACAGACAGAAGCCCATCTCCAGACGGAGGGTATCGCGTGCGCCCAATCCGATGGGCTTGATGCCAAACTCTTCGCCGGCCTGGAACACCGCATCCCAAATCTTCATGGCAGCTTCGGGATAGAAATAGATTTCAAATCCACCGGCACCGGTATAGCCTGTGTTGGAAATAATCACATCGGCTTCGCCGGCAAACGGACCATGAGTAAAGTTATAATAAGGTATAGCTTTCAAATCGATCGATGTCAGCTTCTGCAATACATCGATGGCCTTCGGGCCTTGAACGGCAAGTTGCGCCATGCGGTCGGACGAGTTTTCGAGTTCGGCTCCCTCGTCGTTATGGCTCACACACCAATCCCAATCCTTATCGATATTAGAGGCATTGACTACCAGCAGATACTTCTCTGGCTCGTAGCAATATACCAAAAGGTCGTCCACAATGCCGCCCGTCTCGTTGGGGAAGCAAGTATATTGCACCTTGCCGGGGGTGAGCACAGAGACATCGTTGGAGGTTATCTTCTGCAAGAAGGGCAAGGCTTTAGGGCCTTTTACCCAAAACTCGCCCATGTGCGAAACATCGAACACCCCTACTCCCTGGCAAACGGTGAGGTGCTCGTCTATAATGCCCGAATACTCGATGGGCATGTTGTATCCCGCAAATTCGTGCATCTTGGCACCCAGCGAGATGTGTTTTTCTGTAAACGGAGTGGACTTCATGAAGAATTAAGAATTAAAAATTAAAAGTTATAAGTTAAAAGTTATGCTTTTTGTGCGGTTAGTTCGGCAATCTTCACCACCACGTTCATGGCCTTCTGCATGTTGGGGATGGGGAGGAATTCGTAACGACCGTGGAAGTTCAAGCCACCGGCAAAGATATTGGGACAAGGCAAGCCTTTAAACGAAAGCTGTGCCCCGTCTGTACCGCCACGGATGGCCTTTACATGCGGCTTCACACCTACAGCTTCCATGGCTTGGAAAGCAATGTCGATGATGTGCATCACTGGTTCTATTTGCTGGCGCATGTTGTAGTATTGGTCGCGCAACTCCAAGGTAGCGACTTGCTCGCCCCACTCTTCGTTGATTTGCGCCACCCAAGCCTGCATGTTCTGCTTGCGCAATTCAAAGCGTGCGCGGTCGTGGTCGCGGATAATGTACGACACAGTGGTCTGCTCCACCTCGGCATTGATGCCAATGAGATGATAGAAGCCTTCGTAACCCTCGGTGTGGGCAGGCGTTTCATCGGCAGGCAGCAGTTGGATAAACTGATTGGCCACCAACATGGAGTTTATCATCTTGTTCTTGGCATAGCCCGGATGAACATTGCGTCCCTTAAAAGTAATCTTTGCCGCAGCAGCATTGAAGTTTTCAAATTCCAGTTCGCCCAATTCGCCACCATCCATGGTATAGGCCCACTCGCAACCGAACTTCTCTACGTCGAACTTATGGGCACCCAGGCCAATTTCTTCGTCGGGATTGAATCCTACACGAATCTTTCCGTGCTTGATTTCGGGATGCTCTTTCAAGTAAACCATGGCCGATACAATTTCGGCAATGCCGGCTTTGTCGTCGGCACCAAGCAATGTCTTGCCGTTGGTCACGATGAGGTCTTCGCCTTGGTGTGCCAGCAATTCGGGGAATTGGGCAGGCGAAAGAATGATGTTCTCTTCCTGGCAAAGCACTATGTCCTTACCATCGTATTTCTCCACGATACGGGGTTGCACATCCTTGCCGCTCATGTCGGGACTGGTGTCCATGTGGGCAATGAAACCGATTGTCGGTATTGGTTTGTCGGTATTGGCCGGCAACGTGGCATAAAGATAGCCCATCTCGTCCAGTTCCACCTCTTCCAATCCTAAGGAGATGAGTTCTTCTTTCAAGTATTTGGCAAAGACCATCTGACTGGGTGTGCTGGGAGTTACCCCACTCTCTTCGTTCGATTGCGTATCGAAACTGACGTAGTTCAAAAATCGTTTTATGATATCCATATTCTGCTTTTTAGGTGTTACTTCTATTTTTTCGCGTAAATTTAAGAAAAGAGGTGTGAACTGCCAAGCAATTCACACCTCTTTTTATTTTTTTAGCTTACAAATAGCTATTAGAAGCAACTACTACCGTCGAAACAGTGGGTACACAACTTACATTTCGGCAATCCGATGGCCTCGACCATTGTTTCCAAATTATTGAATTGTAGCGAGGTCAGCCCCAACTGTTTGCGAATGCATTCCACCATTTGTTTGTATTCGGGAGTGCTGGGATCGGCATACTTGTCGAGGTTCTTGGTGTCGTCGCCCTCCAACTCTTTGATAACCCGACGGGCCATCAATTCCAACGGGCTTTTCGAAGCTGTGAATCCTACAAACGGACATGGATGAATCAATGGCGGACATGCGATGCGCACATGGGCTTCCTTTGCACCATAGTCAAAAAGCATTTTCACATTGTCTTTCAACTGTGTGCCGCGAACAATGGAATCGTCGCAGAAAAGTATTCGTTTACCCTCCAGCATGGCACGGTTAGGAATCAACTTCATCTTTGCCACCAACCGACGCATGTCGGGGTTGCTGGGAGTAAAGCTTCGTGGCCAGGTGGGTGTATATTTGCTGACGGCTCTGTGATAGGGCACGCCCATGCCTTCGGCATATCCCAAGGCCATACCTACACCCGAGTCGGGTATGCCACAAACGCAATCCACTTCGGCCTCGTCTAGCTGACCCATGATTAATCCGTTCTTGAAACGTGCATCTTCCACGTTGCGCCCTTCGTAGCACGATGTGGGGAAGCCATAATAAACCCACAAGAAGGAGCAGATTTGCATCTCTTCATTGGCCGGACGCATCTGTTCAATGCCATCGGGACGCAAACGTACAATCTCGCCCGGGCCTAAGAAACGCTCTATTTCATAATCCAAATTAGGGAAACTGGTCGATTCGCTGGTAGCGGCATATGCACCCTCTTTCTTACCGATTACGATAGGAGTCCGTCCCCACTTATCACGAGCGGCAATAATGCCATCCTCTGTAAGCAACAGCATCGAACACGAACCTTTTATATGACGGAATACATTCTCTATTCCATCTACAAAATCTTTTCCTTGAATAATCAGCAAGGCTATAAGTTCAGTCTGATTGGTTTTTCCCGAACTCAATTCGGCAAAGTGCATGTTTTGCGCCATTAATTTCTGCTCCAACTCGTCGATGTTGCTAATCTTGGCCACTGTGACAATGGCAAATCGGCCTAAGTGAGAATTGATGATGATGGGCTGTGGATCGGTGTCGCTGATGATACCAATACCTGATGTTCCTTTGAACTTGCTCAGTCCCTCTTCGAATTTGGTGCGAAAATACGAACTTTCCAGGTTGTGAATGGATCGTGAGAATTGTCTTGCTTCGGCATCGTATGTAGCCATACCGCCTCGTTTAGTACCTAAATGCGAGTTATAATCTGTTCCGTAAAACAAATCGGCAGTACAACTGACCTTGGCTACAGTTCCAAAAAAGCCTCCCATATATGTGTGTATTTATACGTTCGAATAATTAACGGCTGCAAAGGTACAAAAAACAATTAAACTACTCTCTATTGCTCTTTTTTTTTCAACTTGGAAAAGACGAAAAAAAGAAAGCACCCCGAAAAAGGGTGCTTTCTTATGTAGCGCATTTAAATTATTTCAGCCGTTTCAAACCTTTCAGTTGTTCGGGAGTGGCTTCATGAATGCTTAGTGCAAAACCGCCACTACGTGCCAACTTTATAGCCAGCTTACTCTTGCTTGTCACAACTCCCTTTTTGATTTGGTAGGCAGTGGGGTTGGTTTGGTAGTCGGCATCCTTGGCATCGGCATAGAGGGTAGCCACATATTTCTTTCCCGGCTCAAGGAAGTCGAGCGAGAGGTTTGCCGTGCGGGCATGCTCGTCGGTAATGCCTCCTACAAACCAGTTGCCGGTGCCCTTAGCCTTGCGTGCAATGGTCAGATAGTCGCCGGGCTCGGCCTCCAAATAGCGGGTTTCGTCCCAATCCACGGCCACATCTTTAATAAATTGGAAAGCATCCAAGTGGCGTTCGTAGTTTTCCACCAGGTCGGCCGCCATCTGCAAGGGGCTATACATGGTTACATATAGTGCCAGTTGCTTGGCCAGCGTGGTTTGCACCTGTCCGTGAGGCAAGTCGCCCATGAAGTCGAGTTTGATGTCGAAGATGCCCGGCGTATAGTCCATTGGACCACCAATCAATCGGCTGAAGGGCAAGATGGTGGTATGGAAGGGCTTACTGCCGCCAAAGGCTTCGTACTCGGTGCCACGAGCCGACTCATTGCCAATCAGGTTGGGATAGGTGCGACACAAGCCGGTAGGGCGCACAGCCTCGTGAGCATTGACACTGATTTTATATTCGGCCGCTTTCTTCACGGCATGCAAGTAGTGGTTGTTCATCCATTGGCCGTAGTGATACTCTCCTCGGGGGATGATGTCGCCCACATAGCCGCTCTTCACAGCATTGTATCCGTTGTCCACCATGAACTGATAGGCCTTGTCCATGTGGCGCTCGTAATTGCGTACCGATGACGATGTTTCGTGATGCATCATAATCTTCACCCCCTTGCTGGCGGCATACTCGTTCAGCATCTTCACATCAAAGTCGGGATAGGGAGTCACAAAGTCGAACACATAATCCTTCGACTTGCCAAACCAGTCTTCCCATCCTTGATTCCATCCCTCTACCAGCACTTGGTCGAAACCATGCTCGGCGGCAAAGTCGATGTATCGCTTCACTTTTTCATTGTTTGCCCCATGCTTTCCATTGGGTTTGGTGTGGGTATAATCCGTCTCGCCCAGTTTCACCGAGGGCAAGTCGTCGGTATAGGCCCACGAACTGCTTCCGGCTATCATCTCCCACCACACACCGACGTATTTCACCGGCTTTATCCACGAGGTGTCGTCATAAGCACACGGTTCGTTCAAGTTCAGTGTGATGCGCGAAGCCAGGATGTCGCGAGCATCGTCGCTGACGATAATCGTGCGCCAAGGTGTGTTACAAGGAGCCTGCATATATCCCTTATTTCCCAAGGCATCGGGCGTCAGCCACGACTGGAACACCATCTTCTCGTCATCCAAATTCAGGTGCATACAGGAATAATCCACCAAAGCCGCCTCGTGCAGGTTGATGTACAGACCATCGTCGGTCTTCATCTGCAAAGAGGTCTGAACACCGGTGTCCGAGAAAGGTGTTTGCGATGAGTTGGGCGTGATGGCCTCCTTCATCAAGCCACGGATTTCGGACAAGCGCGACTCAACGTAATCATATTCCTGCGTGTCATAATCGCCCGGAATCCAAAAAGCCTTATGGTCGCCCGTCATGGCAAATTGTGTGTGCTCTTCCTTAATCGTAAAATAGTTAAGGTTGTCAGACAAAGGGAATTCATAGCGGAAGCCCACACCATTATCGAATAGACGGAAGCGAATCACCATGTTGCGTTTTTGTGCCGGCTGATTCAGCGTCACGGCCAATTCATTATACTGATTTCTAATCTCCTTCTCCTCTCCCCAAACGGGTTGCCACGTCTCGTCAAAACTGTTACGTTGCGCATCAGACAGCGTAAATCCATCCATCAGGTTCGGTGCATCCACCAACTCTATTCCGAGCTTCGACGGATTAAGCACGCGTTTATCCTTATAAAACACTTCGTACACCGGTTCTCCCTTTTCGTTCAATGAGAACAACAATCGTGTCTTTCCATCGGGCGAAGCCACCTCTTCAGCAGTTGCCAACGGGCGTGCATTTACCCCTACCACCACGAGCAAGGCAAGCATTGCTCCCAAACATTTCATTAACGTTCTTTTCATACACTAATACCTTATTTAATTACACATCATTTTTCTACCAACAAAGGTAATAGCCACCCAAATGTCTGTCAAGCATTACCTCCTAAAAAACGAAAGAACTCGGAAGCAAACGTTTGCGAGCACAGCTTAGCATTTGTTTGCTGCGTTTTTTTATCACTACTTATGATAAACTTTATCGTAACTTACGACCAAGCTTCGCCATCACTTACGACTAAAATTCAATATCCATAGAGAACTACAAAAAGAAGCATACATAAAAAAGGTGCGCCCATAAAATGAGCGCACCCTACACCTTATTATATATAATTGATTAATTGTTTTCAGCCGAAACAACTTCCTCTTCCTTTTTACGCCACTTGGCAAGGAAGTCGCGCACATAAAGAATCCAGCCCACACTGATGGCACCACCCAAGAAGATGAAAACGATAAGTGTTTTCAGTTTGCTGGGTTTGGTTGCCTTCAAAGGCACAGATGCCGGTTGCAGAATGGTATATACCGGAGTGATTTCATCTACCTTGGCCTTTGCCAATTGTAATTGTTGGGCCATTTGCGTATAAGTTTGATAAGCCAGATTCTGCTCGTTTTCCAAACGGGTAGCTTCGGCACGGGCACTAAGGGTACTCAAGTTGAGGTTGCGGTCGGCATATTCGGCATACTTGGCTTGGGCAGCATAGTATTCGGCCTTGGCATCTTCGTATAACTTTTGTGTATATTCCAATGTGTTGCGTGCCTTATTGGTGCGGTATTCGGTTACATAATCCTGCAAACGGACACGTACCGAATCGGCCATGGTAGCTGCAATCAGCGGATCTTGCATCATCACCGAAAGGGTTGCCACACCGGTCTTTTTATCTACTGTTATCGAAATACGGTTATTCAATGCCTTTACAATATTCGACTCTTCTTGTGTAAGGTGGAAAGTGTTGAGCTGATGATCGGCAGGTATTTCCACTTCTTCGCGGAAGAGAGACATACACCAACCAAGCAGCTTGAAAGGAGCCGACATGATAGCGCCCCACCAAGTACCTCGCTGGTAATCGAGCATATACTCCTTCAACGGCATGGGGTAAGGATAACCTTCCTTGGCCATCTCTTCAGCATCCGCCCCACTCTCTTGCACTTGGATATCGAACAAGTCGGTCAGGAAAGGTACCGAACCTACAATCTGCGGATAGAGGTCGGGATAGATAGCATCTACCGTATTCATATTCATATTGATACCAGCCAACGAAGCCAATGAACTAAGACCACCACCCGATTTGCCGGAAGTGCTTTCAGGGGCAATGACAATAGTAGATGTATATTCTTTAGGGATGCTAAAGGCTACAACCAAGCCGATTAGGGCTGCAATGCCGCAAGCCTTCAGTACCAACTTACGTTCGTTCCATACCTTGAGGGCCAACTCCATCAAATCGATTTCTTCCTCCATAGGTTGTTGTTGGAATTCGTTCTCTTTCATGTTATCTGTCATATAAAAGAAGTTGTTTAGATGTTTAAACTCAAAAAACTACGGCAAAGATAGAGATTCTTTTTAATATTTACTACCTTTGCTCGAACAAAACGACATATGAGTAATCAGAAGCTGACAAATTTCATTGAAAAGCACCAACTTTTCGGGAAGAACGACAAGGTGTTGGTGGCACTGAGCGGAGGAGCCGACTCGGTGGCATTGTTGCGTATGTTGCTGAATGAAGGGTATCTGTGCGAAGCCGCACACTGTAACTTCCACCTTCGTGGAGAGGAGTCGGACAGGGATGAGGAGTTTGTCAGAACGCTTTGCCAAGAGCTGGACGTCAAGCTGTACATCAACCATTTCCGGACGGCCGACATTGCCGCCCAAAGGAAAATCTCCATTGAAATGGCTGCCCGCGATTTGCGATACGAATGGTTCGAACAAGTACGGAAAGAGAGCGAAGCAAAGGTGATTGCCGTTGCACACCACCAAGACGACAACGTGGAGACAATGCTGCTGAACCTGCTAAGAGGAAGCGGGTTGCAAGGTCTTTTGGGTATCCGCCCCAAAAACGGATACATTGTGCGCCCACTCTTATCATTCAGCCGACAAGAGTTGCTCGATTACCTAAAAAGGCTACAACAAGATTACGTTACGGACAGCACAAACTTGCAAGAAGACTTTACACGCAACAAAATACGTTTGCAACTACTTCCATTGATGGAAGAGATAAATCCCGCCACCCGCAAGCACCTATTGGCAACCGCCAAACACCTTGAAGGAGTGGCCCGCATTTACGAAAAAGAGGTTGAAGAGGCCATCAAGCGTGTGTACAACGATGGCAAAATCCATATTCCCGCCCTACAATCTGAGCCATCGCCCGAAGCCGTGCTATATGAACTGCTTCGCAACAAAGGCTTCAACCAACATCAGTTGGCCGATATTCTAAAGGCGACTGAGGGCCAATCGGGCAAGCAATTCTTCAGCGAGAAGTGGATGGTATTAAAAGACAGGTATTGGTTGATAATCAAAGAACTTAAAGAGCAACAACCGCCAAAGCTTTCATACCAAGAAATGATTCGGGACAGTCATTTCCATTGGACAACAGACAAACACATCGCCTACTTGGATGCCGACAAGATAGAAGATGAACTCTACTTACGCAAATGGCAAGTAGGAGACTGGTTTGTGCCGTTGGGCATGAAAGGGAAAAAGTTGGTAAGCGACTACCTGACCAACCGGAAATTTTCGAGAATAGCCAAAGAGCAACAATATGTGTTATGCCACCAAAACGATATCGTGTGGCTTGTTGGCGAACGCATTGACCAACGATACTGCATTACGGATGGCACAAAAAGGGTGCTGATAATAGTGAGTTAGTGTGTTGGTGAGTTAGTGATAAGCGAGCCTTTTGGATGGTTTCTGCCAATCACTAATCACTAATCACTAAACACTAAACGATGATTCTATTTTGTTTTCGTTTCTTGAAGTTTTCGGAAAGCAAGGGTGCATAAGGTGTATTGAGTGTGCGAGCCTTTTGCGGACAGCATTTGATGCAAGCACAACACTTAATACATTTATCCACTTGGGTAGTACATTCCTCATTTACTGCAATGGCTTGCGTGGGACACACCTCTACACATGATCCACAAAGGGTACACAAATCGGCATCTACCTGTGGCGCACGAGGCATTACCACTCCCTGCTTACGCCATTTAGAGAGTTGCCAAACAAAACGCAACATGGGCCAAATGGGTTGTGACGGACGTTGGATGCGAAGCACATCAACGCCATAAAGATGCTCCAAGTCGGAAGCCTGCTCTATCTTTGTCAGAATCTTCTGCCCATACTCCTCGGCAAATTGCAAATCGGCTTCGTCCGGACGGCCTGCCGCAATGGGATAAGTATCTGTGCTATACGAGTGTTCGCCAATAAATGTTCCTCCAGAAATGACTTTGAACCCACGCTCGAAAACAAATGCATCGAGTTGTTGCAATGCCTTCTCGTATGCTCGATTGCCATACACCACTACAAGTACTACAGGAGCACCATTCGAGCGGATACATTCGAGCCGGTGCAATGCCAATGGAGCTACCTTGCCACCATATACCGGAACGGTAATCAATGCCAAATCGGTAGCCGGAACCTCATATTCCGACAACTCTTGACAGGTGAGATCCACTATTTTAATATTTTTAGAGCCTATGCCGCGAACAATTGCTTCGCCCACTCGTTTAGATGTTTGAGTAGGTGAGAATGTTATTAAATGTACATTGTCTATTTTCATAACTTCTGAAGATTTTCCGTAAAGGTAAGGCAAGTTTTTCGAAACACAATTGATTTTGGATAAAAAATTGCCGTTTTATTGTAAAAACAGAAATTATTAGTAACTTTGCATCGTTAAAACACTCCCCACACTATTTCAAAGTTAAAAAATCAATTACACATATTCACTTTATATGTATAGCATCATTCAATTGAACGACAAAAACTTGTCGGAACTACAAGTTATTGCCTCAGAGTTAGGCATTACCAACATTGAATCTATCGAGAAAAAAGACCTGATTTATCGCATTTTAGACGAGCAAGCCATTGCCGGTGCGACTAAGAAGGTGGCGGCCGACAAGAAGAAAGAAGAAAGAAAGGCCGAGAAGCAGAAACGTGCACGAATCGGTTCAACTCCAGAAAATAACAAACAAGCAAACAATAACAGCAAGGAAAAGAAAGAGGCTGAAAAGGCTGCACCTAAAGAGGCTGAAAAGGCGGAAGTGAAAGAGGATAAGAAACCGGCCAAGGAAGAGGCTGGCGCAGAGGTTACAACCGCAAAAAGGAAACGTGGACGTCCACGCAAGGAACAACCCGAAGCCAACAACGCGCAACCCGCTGCAACAGAAGCTATTGAAGCAAAGGTTGAGGTGAAAGAAAAGAGCGAAAAGCCCGCCAACAACAAGAAGAACGGCAAGAAACCTGCTAACGACCAAGCCGCTCAACCGGAAGAAGTTGTAAAACCTCAAGAACCGGCCAAGGATGATTTTATCCCAATCGAGGATTTGCCATCAGAAAGTGCCGAACTTCCGCTGGAACTATTGGGTAAATTCGAAGCGACCAAGGTGGAAGAGAAAGCTCCTGCCCAACAGCAACAACCACAACCCAACAACCAACGCCAACCACGTCAACGCATTCATCGAGACAAAAATAATTTCCAACAGAACGCCAACAATCAGCAACCCGAACAGGTAGCCGAAAGCAACCCCATTGCCGAGGTTGACAAGCTATTCGAGTTTAACGATATATTAAAAGGTATCGGTGTATTGGAAATTATGCAAGACGGTTATGGATTCTTGCGCTCGTCAGACTACAACTACCTTTCATCGCCCGATGACATTTATGTATCGCAATCGCAAATCAAACTTTTCGGATTGAAAACCGGCGATGTGGTAGAAGGGGTAATTCGCCCTCCCAAGGAGGGAGAAAAATATTTCCCTTTAGTGAAAGTGTCATCCATCAACGGACGCACTCCCGACTTCATTCGCGACCGCGTACCGTTTGAACACCTGACACCCCTCTTCCCCGATGAAAAGTTCAAACTTTGCAAAGGAAACTCGACCGACTCTTTATCGGCAAGAGTGGTGGATTTGTTCGCACCCATCGGTAAAGGACAACGTGCACTTATCGTAGCCCAACCCAAGACCGGTAAAACCATCTTGATGAAGGAGATTGCCAACGCCATTGCCGCCAACCATCCGGAAGTTTACATGATTATGTTGCTGATAGACGAACGCCCGGAAGAAGTAACAGACATGGCTCGCACCGTAAATGCCGAAGTAATTGCATCTACTTTCGACGAACCGGCCGAACGCCACGTAAAGATTGCCGGCATCGTATTGGAAAAAGCCAAACGCATGGTGGAATGTGGACACGATGTGGTTATCTTCCTCGACTCTATCACCCGTCTGGCACGCGCATACAACACAGTTTCGCCTGCATCGGGCAAGGTGCTTTCGGGTGGTGTGGATGCCAACGCCCTGCACAAGCCAAAACGTTTCTTCGGTGCTGCACGCAACATCGAAGGAGGAGGTTCACTCACCATTTTGGCTACAGCACTGATTGATACCGGTTCGAAGATGGATGAAGTAATCTTTGAAGAGTTCAAGGGTACGGGTAACATGGAGTTGCAGCTCGACCGCAACTTGAGCAACAAGCGCATCTTCCCTGCCGTGAACATCATTGCTTCAAGTACACGCCGAGACGACTTGCTGCAAGACAAGCAGACGCTTGACAGAATGTGGATTCTACGCAAATTCCTGGCCGACATGACGCCAATCGAAGCCATGGATTTCGTAAAAGAGCGATTGGAAAGAACCAACGACAACGACGAATTCCTAATGAGCATGAACGGTTAATATAAAAAAGAGTGAATCTGTTTCGAGATTCACTCTTTTTTTGTACTTTTGCTACATCATAATACAAACACCCAAAAAATTACGTGAACAATTTCATCTACACACATATAATTGTTCTTTTACTTCTATTATCCCCACTGTTTGGAAACGCCCAAACAAAAGGATTGGACGAAGAGCAGATAAGCCACATCGAAGAATTGATGGATAATGGCTTACGCTTTTCTGATACCTTTCACTTCAAAGACATCCTACCCATTGCCGATGAATTGGCCGACTACTATTTGCAGAAGAAAGATTACAAGCACCTCTTCCTGACCAAGCAAATGGAGAACTATGCCATCTCATTTCAAGGGGACCTGAATATCCTGCAACAAGCAAAAGACTTACATCTACTTGCCGATTCGTTAAACTACCCATTAGGCCGGGCCATTGCACATTTCTCTGTTGCCGATGTCTATCTGAACACACAAATGATAGACGAAGCACTATCTGAATATAGAAAAGCATATCATTTGGCCCAACAACACAAAGATGCCACATGGTTAGAGGCCAATGCACTGAAACTGATTACCCCTACCCTTATCGACAACGAACGACTTGAAGAAGCTGGCGAATCGCTCAACGAGATGAGAAAATTCTACAGGAACAACCCTCAACTCAATCATTTTCCACTTTATATCTTCGAAAGCTATTACTACATCGTACTCTTCAATCTGGTACAATTGGAAGATGCACTGAAACAAGCCGAAATTTGCTACAACGAACAACCCTTTTATTATCACAAATATCTGCTGATGTATATGCAGTCTATTCATGCACAATACATTGGAAACAACAAGAAAGCATTAGAACTTTCATCAAAATTGCTACTTTATTCCAACTACTCGTTTAATGAAAAAGGAGACTTGGGCATCTACTTCAGAATAGCCAACCTATACGCACAAAACAAGCAATTCAAAGAAGCGTGCGAAACCTACAAGATGCTTAACAAAGTATTGGATTCAATCAGCGCACGAAACTACACCACCCAAGTCAATACGCACAAAATCGTTTTCCAAATAGACGAAATACAGACAAAGAACCAGCAACAATTCAATTTCATCAGACTACTGATAATTTTAGGTTCGCTGCTTTTGGTAGTAATCATCGTCATCTCACTTGTACATATCAAGAAAGCCAACCAACGATTGGAACAATCGAAAGAGAAGTTGGTTGAGGCAAGAAAGATTGCAGAAAAATCCATCAAGAACAAAAGCTTGCTTTTATCGAACATGAGTCACGAAATCCGCACACCGCTGAATGCCCTTTCCGGTTTCTCCGGAATCATCAACGACAGCAACCTTGACGAAGATACCCGAAAGCAATGCTTTGAAATTATCGAACAGAACTCAGATTTACTACTAAAACTCATTGACGACATTGTAGATTTATCCAATTTGGAAATCGGCAAAATGCAATTCCAAATGGAAGATCAAGAGGCTGTCGGCTTATGTCACAACGTGATTGACACGGTGGAAAAGATTAAACAGACCAGTGCCAACGTGCTTTTCGAGACAGACATCGAAGAGCTCTACATTCACACCGACAAAGCCCGTTTCCAACAATTGCTCATCAACCTGCTTATCAATGCCACCAAGTTCACTCAAAAAGGAAGTATTGTACTCTCCCTGAAGAAAAAATCGGAAGATGTTGCACTTTTTGCCGTAACAGATACCGGTTGCGGAATTGCTCCGGAAAAGCAGGATACTATCTTCGACCGTTTCGAAAAGTTGAACGAACATGCCGAAGGAAGTGGATTAGGGCTCTCAATCTGCAAATTGATTATCAAGCAACTGAAAGGAGACATTTGGTTGGACAAGAGCTATACCGGCGGTTGTCGTTTCTGCTTTACCCACCCCCTCATCAGAAAGGAGGTAAAGGCATGAAAAAGATATTGATGCTTATCATATCAATTCTATCGTTCTGTTCAGTCCATGCTCAAACTGACCGAGAAATAATAGATAGTCTGCAAAAGGTAGCCTACTCGTTGCCGCACGACACTACTCGATTGAAAATCTTGAAAAACATCACCATCTCCGAACAATACTCCCCCAACTTCATGAAGTGGGCCGACGAACTATTGGCAGAGGCCCAATTACAAAATCAATATTCGTTTATGTGTGATGCTGCTTATTATCATGCGCTATATCACTATAACTTCACTGAAGAGCATGACAGCATTTCCAAATGGGTAGAATTCATTGCTCCCATTGCCGAAAACATTGGATATTGGAGTATCTACTTCAATGCACACAAAGTACTTATAAATAGTCACATATACAACGAAGACTTCGAATTTGCGCTGAACGAAGCGATGAAGATGCTAAACAAGGCTCAAGAGATTGGAAGTGTAAACGGATTGATTTCCTCATACATCTGTATGGCCAATGCTTACAGTGAAACGAACCGGACAAAACGCAAAGAAGAATCTCTGTTAAAGGCCTACCAATATATCTCCGAGATTAAATCGATTGATATTAAAATGGATATCTACGAACAGTTGATTGAACACTACGAGCATATTGGGGATTATCAAATTCTGGGCAAATACTTGGACGAATACCTGAATGAGCTAACCAAGGTTACTCAAAGTTCTGTGACTTTACAGAATGCCTATCCAAGCCATTTCTTCTACATCAACACCTACTACATCTGCTACTATGTAGGTATCGGCGATTTAGTAAAAGCTCGCGAACAGATAAATATTACCAGAAACTCCTTTACCGAAAGCATCTTCCAACCATACGGCATTTTGCTTCACAGGGCATGCGCCAAGTATCAATTGGCATTGAAGAATTACCAGATGGCCATCAACCATACGGATAGCGCCATTGATATTGAAGCGACTTATGGCGTAAGTACCAAGATACGCATCGAACTATTGCGCTTAAAGGCGGACATACTGACGGATAAATCGGCATACAACGAAGCTCTGCCCATATACGAACAAAGCAAGCATCTGCGCGATTCGCTAAACAAGGTTATCTCGGAAAAGCAATTCAACCAAATCAAAGAGATTTACGAATTAGACAAATTGCAACAAGAGCAATTAAAGTTGAGACGAATGATTAGCAATACTATCTTATCGATAGTATTCATCACACTAATTGTCAGTACATTATACATGAATCGAATGCGGAGAATCAATAAGAAACTACGCGAATCGGAGAAAGCAACCAAGGAGGCTGCTGAAAGAACCGAACAGGCAAACGACGAAAAGAGCCGTTTCTTGTCGAACATGAGCCACGCCATCCGTGTGCCGTTGCATAGCGTTGTAGGGTTTTCCAATCTATTGGTATCCGAGGAAGATTTGAGTGAAGAGGAACGAAGCGAATATGCACAAATCACACAAAAACAGAGTGATAAACTGATTCGATTGGTAAACAACATCCTTGATTTATCGCGTTTGGAAGCCAACCGGATGAAGTGGAAATTGGAGGATATAGACATCGTTCATTTATGCAATGACATTGTGAAGGACATCCGCTTCCGAAACGATAAAATCCGTATTGTTTTCGATTGTGAAGTCTCTGAAGCCATTGTACATACTGACCTCAGCCGCCTACAGAACCTTATCAGCACCATGCTTTACAATCCATTTAATACCAGTAAAGAAGACAAAGTAGTCTTTTTCCACATGGCAAAGGTTGATAACAATGTTGAAATAAGTGTAGTAAACAGCCCTCTTTTAGATCCAGACAATGCCGGTGAAGAAAATGATATTCAACACCAATTCAACAGGCTTTTGATTCAATATTTCCAAGGAGAATACGAAATTCTACCTCAAACAACGGCAGGCCCAACCATTCATTTCACCTATCCTATTGCACAGAAGTGAGTTTATTGAGACAATATTTATATTATATCCTTATTTTTTTGTACTTTTGCGCCCTAATTAAAGCAATTAAAAATAACATTAATATATCGTTTATCCATGTTTGATAATTTAAGCGAAAGACTTGAAAGGTCGTTTAAAATTTTGAAAGGTGAAGGCAAGATTACCGAAATCAATGTCGCCGAAACCCTGAAAGATGTACGCAAAGCATTGCTCGATGCCGACGTAAACTACAAAGTAGCCAAGACATTTACCGATACCGTTAAAGCAAAAGCATTGGGACAAAATGTGCTTACGGCCGTTAAGCCCAGCCAATTGATGGTGAAAATTGTTCACGATGAATTGACGCAACTGATGGGTGGCGAAACGGCCGAACTGAACTTGAGCGGTAAGCCTGCGGTCATTTTAATGTCAGGTTTGCAAGGCTCAGGTAAGACAACCTTCTCGGGTAAACTTGCCCGTATGCTGAAGAGCAAGAAGAATCGTCGTCCATTGTTGGTAGCTTGCGACGTTTATCGTCCGGCCGCTATCGAACAATTGCGCGTATTGGCCGAACAAATCAATGTGCCAATGTATTGCGAATTGGATAGCAAAGACCCTGTAAAGATTGCACAAAACGCTATCCAAGAGGCTAAAGCCAAAGGATATGACTTGGTAATTGTGGATACAGCCGGTCGATTGGCCGTTGACGAAGAGATGATGAACGAGATTGCAGCTATCAAAGCAGCTATCAATCCAGACGAGATCTTGTTTGTTGTCGATTCAATGACCGGTCAAGATGCCGTAAACACTGCAAAAGAGTTCAACGACCGACTGGATTTCAATGGTGTAGTTTTAACGAAGCTTGATGGTGATACCCGTGGTGGTGCTGCCCTTTCTATCCGTACGGTAGTGAACAAGCCTATCAAGTTTATCGGTACCGGCGAGAAATTGGAAGCCATCGACCAATTCCACCCTTCACGTATGGCCGACAGAATTTTGGGTATGGGTGACATCGTTTCGTTGGTTGAACGTGCACAAGAACAATACGATGAAGAAGAAGCCAAACGCTTGCAACGTAAAATCCAAAAGAACCAATTCGACTTCAACGACTTCATGTCGCAAATTCAACAAATCAAGAAGATGGGTAACCTGAAGGATTTGGCTGCAATGATTCCGGGTGTAGGCAAGGCCATCAAGGACATGGACATCGACGATAATGCATTCAAAAACATCGAAGCCATCATCAACTCGATGACACCAAAGGAACGCACCAACCCTGAAATATTGAACGGAAGTCGTCGTCAACGCATTGCCAAAGGTAGCGGTACAAACATTCAAGAGGTGAACCGCTTGCTGAAGCAATTTGAGCAAACACGCAAGATGATGAAAATGGTTACCGGAAGCAAAATGGGTAAGATGATGATGCCCGGTATGCCCAAAATGAAGCGATAAGCTTTAACTTTTTTATTTCTAACTTTTAATTTTTAATTCAACCATGACACTTATAGACGGTAAAGCAATTTCCGAACAAGTTAAGCAAGAGATAGCCGCCGAGGTTGCAGAAATTGTAGCTAATGGTGGTAAACGTCCACACTTGGCCGCCATATTAGTAGGACACGATGGTGGTAGCGAAACATACGTTGCTGCAAAAGTAAAAGCATGCGAAGTATGTGGATTCAAATCATCGCTCATTCGCTACGAAGCCGATGTAACCGAAGAAGAGTTGCTTGCAAAAGTACACGAACTAAACAATGATGCCGATGTAGATGGATTCATCGTGCAATTGCCATTGCCCAAACATATTTCCGAACAAAAGGTTATCGAAGCTATCGACTACCGCAAGGATGTGGATGGTTTCCACCCCATCAACGTAGGTCGTATGTCAATCGGTCTTCCTTGCTATGTATCGGCCACTCCTAACGGCATTCTTGAATTGCTGAAGCGTTACAACATCGAAACTCAAGGAAAGAAATGTGTAGTGCTTGGACGTAGCAACATCGTTGGTAAGCCTATGGCAAGCTTGATGATGCAAAAGGCATATCCTGGCGATGCTACCGTAACCGTATGCCATAGCCGTAGTAAGGATTTGGTGAAAGAGTGTCAAGAAGCCGATATTATCATTGCAGCCCTTGGTCAGCCAAACTTCGTAAAAGCCGAAATGGTGAAAGAAGGAGCCGTTATCATCGACGTAGGTACCACTCGCGTACCCGATGCAAGCAAGAAATCGGGCTTCAAGTTGACGGGCGACGTTAAGTTCGACGAAGTAGCACCGAAGTGTTCGTTCATCACTCCCGTACCAGGTGGCGTAGGTCCTATGACCATTGTTTCGTTAATGAAGAACACTTTGTTAGCAGGTAAGAAAGCAATTTATCAATAATAAACATACAACCATGAAAACCATCTCTATCCTTCGAAGCATGTTTACGATGCTAATGGTATGTTGTGCCGTTTCATTACAAGCACAATCTTTACCTGGAGAGCCAGCCTCTACCAATATCAATCGCAATGGCTACCCTCGCCTCTTGCCCGACCAACGAGTGATGTTCAGCATCAAGGCGCCCGAAGCCAAGCAAGTAGAGGTTCATGTCGGTATCGGCAACGAGTTTAAAATGCAAAAGGATGAGAAGGGTGTGTGGAGTGTAACAACCACTCCCATCATACCAGGTTTTCACTATTACTTCTTCTTAATAGATGGTGTAAACGTAACCGACCCTGCCAGCGAATCGTTCTATGGTTGTAGCAAAATGACCAGCGGCATCGAGATTCCTGAAGCTGGTTGCGATTTCTACGACATCAAGCCAGTGCCGCATGGAGTAATCCGCACCGAGAACTACTACTCTAAGGTTACCAACTCTTGGCGTCCTATCTGTGTATATACACCGGCAAGCTACGACAAGAATAAGAAGAAGAAATATCCGGTACTCTATATCCAACATGGTGGTGGAGAAGACCAACGAGGATGGGCTACACAAGGACGTACAGCACAGATTCTTGATAACTTGATAGCCGAAGGCAAAGCAACCGAAATGATTGTTGTCATTGCCAATGGTAATGTGAGCCATGGTGGATATAATCGCAAAGGCATGGAACCATTCATAGCCGAGATGACAGAAAACATTATCCCATACATCGAGCAGCATTATCGCGTTTCTACCAAGCAAAGCGATAGAGCTATTGCAGGTTTATCAATGGGTGGCGGTCAATCTTTCTATGCTGGCTTGCAAAACACTCAACTGTTCAGTGCGGTAGGTATCTTCAGTTCGGGCATCTTTGGTGGTATAGCATCGGCCAATGCATTCGATGCCGAAAAGGAGATTCCCGGTTTGCTGAGCAATCCCGAATCGTTCAACAAAGCATTGCAATTGTTCTACATTTCGGTGGGCGAACAAGATCCTCGCATTGAACCAACCAAGCGACAGATAGCCATCTTCAAAGAGAAAGGTTTGAATGTAACATTTGCTACATTCCCCGGAGATCACGAGTGGCAAGTATGGCGCAAATCGCTTCACGATTTTGCTTCTCGCCTATTCAAATAACCCCTTAGAACAGGTTATGATGTAGAAAATAGCGAAAAAAAGTGCAAAAACATTTGCAGTATAAAAGATATTCTCTATCTTTGCACCGCATTTAAGAAATGCACTTTACATGGTGACTGTAGTTCAGTTGGTTAGAGCGTCAGATTGTGGTTCTGAATGTCGAGGGTTCGAGTCCCTTCAGTCACCCAACAAAGAAAGCGAATCAGTTTGATTCGCTTTCTTTGTTTACGTCTGAATAATTTGTACTACCTTCGCGTCATGATAAAGATAGTTTGGTTAGATTTAAATAGTTCGTATGCCCATTCATCGTTGGCATTGCCTGCGCTACATGCTCAGATTAAAGAGGATACAAGCATAGAGTGGGCCGTGGTTTCGGCCACTATCAACGAACAGGTTGGCCCCATAATAGAAAAGGTGTATCAGGAGAAACCAACTATTGTTGCAGCATCCATGTGGCTATTCAATCACGAAGCACTGATGCATTTATGTGCCAGGATAAAAGCATTGCTACCCCATGTGACAATCGCTTTAGGCGGGCCGGAGTTTTTGGGAGACAACGAAACGTTTTTGCGAAACAATCCTTTCGTGTCGTGCGTATTCCGTGGCGAAGGCGAAGAGGTGTTCCCACAATGGCTTGCATCGTACGAAAGTACCGAACAGTGGGCGTCGATCCACGGAATGTGTTTCGTAGATGCACGGAACAAATACCGTGATAACGGCAAAGCCGTTGTGATGAATTTCGACCGACTGACACCTCCCGAAGAGAGCGAGTTCTTTAATTGGGGAAAGCCTTTTGTGCAGTTGGAAACTACCCGCGGATGCTTTAACACATGTGCCTTTTGCGTTAGCGGAGGCGAGAAACCGGTCAGAACCCTTTCCATTGAACAAATCAAACAACGTCTCGACCTTATCCATAAGCACGGTATTAAGGATGTCAGACTATTGGATAGAACCTTCAACTACAACATGCATCGTGCCAAGGCATTGCTCCAACTATTCAAAGAGTATGCCCCACACATGCGTTTCCACTTGGAAATACATCCGGCATTGTTAACCGAAGAACTGAAACAAGAGTTAGCCACCCTACCTACCGGACTTCTTCACTTGGAAGCCGGCATACAAAGTTTGCGCGAGGAGGTACTGACTACCAGCCAACGCAAAGGCGGATTGGAAAATGCCTTGCAAGGTTTAAGCTACTTATGCTCGTTACCCAACATGGTGACACATGCCGACCTGATAGCCGGCCTACCCCTATACACTCTTCAACAACTCTTCGAAGATGTGCATACATTAGCTCAATACAATGCGGGCGAAATACAATTGGAGTTGCTTAAGCTATTACCTGGCACCGAAATGCGCCTACGCGCCGTAGAGTTAGGCATCAGCTACTCACCCCTACCCCCATACGAGGTGTTGCAAACACGCGAAATAAGCATCGAACAATTGCAAACCGCCAGACAACTATCGCGTCTGCTCGACAACTACTACAACACTGAAGCCTGGCAAGAGGTATTCAAAAGGCTAATGCTACACAATCGCCATTATTTAAACGACTTCCTACATTATTATATATCCATCGGCTTGATTGACCAGCCCCTCAGCCTTGAAAAGCGCGGATTGATTCTTTATGCGTATTGCCGTGAGCATTATCCGTCATTCCTCATCGAAGTTTCAATGGCATGGATAGAGAATGGATTGTCGTTAAAGAAACAACCGGCCGAATCGGTCAGAACCAAACATCTCACTCCTCCCGAGCATTGGCAAGTAGTATATGGCAACTACCATAAGGAGATGCGCCTATGTGTTTTGTCAACAGCTAAAGAGAATATTTGGTATGGATTCGACCGTGAAGTGCAACAAGACAAGCCTGTTTTCAAAGCAAAGGCATAATTAAAGACCACCTTAAAATCAACTTTTTTATCATGACGTGAACTAAACATACGTTTTTCTGTTTTTATCAGTGAAAGCAACTTAAACTATTCACTAAAAATAGAAAAGACGTATGAAAAAAACTATTCTACTTTCAGCATTTGTGCTTGGTGCTTTGTCACTACAAGCACAAAACGCACTACAAGGAACCAAGTTATGCGATAACTGGTCCATCGGACTGATTACTGGCTCCACCGCAAAAATAACCCATAGCAACTTTACAAAAAGTATGCGCCCAGGTATGGGTTTGGAAATCAACAAGCAATTAACTCCCATCTTTGGTATTGGTATTCAAGGTTTGAGCTATGTAAACACTACCAATAGCAAGACTGCTATCGACGCAACAGATGTCAGTATGTTAGGCCGAATCAACTTAATGAACCTTTTTGCCGGCTATGAAGGTATGCCGCGCTACTTCGAAATTGAAACTCAGATGGGATTGGGTTGGTTACACTATTTTCAAGCCGGAGCAGGCGATAGCAATTCACTGAGCGGACGTATGGGTTTAAACCTGAATCTTAATTTGGGAGAAAGCAAAGCATGGACCATCAGCATGCGTCCGGGCATTGTGTACGACCTCCAAGCCGACTATCCAAAATCCAAGTTAAACTTCAACCTTAACAATGCACGCTTCGAATGGATGACCTCCATCATCTATCACTTCGGCAATAGCAATGGTGAACACTATATGACTTTGGTACCCGTATGCGACCCATTAGAGATGGCCGCTATTAATGACGAAGTGAATGCATTACGTGCCACTCTGCTCGAACGCGATGCAGAACTTGTTGCAGCTACCGAAGAGATTGCCAACTTGCAAAACGCAATGAACACTCCAAACGAAGTGGTAGAGATTGATGTAAACGAGACATGCACACCGGTTTACACTATCGGATTCCGCCAAGGAAAAGCAATTATCGACATGACTCAAGAAGCCAATATCGAGATGGCCGCAAACTTCTTGAAAGAAAACAACAACGTAATTGTTTCCATCAAGGGATATGCTTCGCCAGAAGGCAATGCCGAGTTTAACCAGGAATTATCAACCAGACGTGCTAATGCAGTTAAGGAAATTCTTGTCAGCCAATATGGTATTGATGCATCACGCATCGTAACTCAAGGCGAAGGCGTAGGCAACATTTTCAGCGAGCCGGCATGGAACCGCATCTCCATCCTCACCATAGAATGTATGGAATAATATTTTAACAACCACGAGCAAGCAGTAACGGATTGCTCGATTAGATAGGGTACGAATAAAGGTTTTACCTTATTCGTACCCACTTTTTTTACTTCTGAATGGAAATAATCGGCTAAAAAATTGTACTTTTGCAGCATAATATAATAAAAAATTACCCTTAACCAATGAGAAACATCATATTGTTGATTATATTACTGACTGCATCTGTTTGCCATGCGCAATCATATAAACTCTTTACTACCGACCAAGAGCTCTCCAGTAGTTTGATAAACCATATCTATCAAGATTCGAATGGCATGATATGGGTAGCCACCGAAGACGGTTTGCACCGATACGATGGCGCCAAGTTCACCATTTACAAGCACCATCCGGAAGACAATTATTCGTTAAGTCACAACTATGTACGCCGTATCTTCGAAGATAGCCAAGGCAACATCTATGTGGGCACTCACAATGGCCTGCAACTATACGATGCCGCTACCGACAAATTCAGTAAAAAGGCAGTAACGGACAATAAAAGGCCATACAACCAAAGCATCACCAACATTATTGAGCGTAAGAATGGCGAAGTATGGGTGGCAGGAGGCAGAATAGGCAAGATTAATATAGACGAGGGACAACCCATAGTTACCTACCAAACACTGAATCCAACCGTCAATTCGTCCGATTACCTGTTTGAAGATTCCGAGAACAATTTATGGATTAGCCAAGGAAATATCGGCATCTACCGCACAGGCCGAAACCAAACGGAAAAGGTTTATCTTAGCGAACAGAAACAAATCAATGTCATTGACATCTGCCAAGACCGATTGGGCAACATCTATGCCGCAACGGTGGGCGGCAGAGGGCTGATGAAACTAAACAGGGAGAGAGATGAATTTGAATTTATCCCATACAAGAACAACCATAAGCTAGCCATCCGATGCATCTGCCAGGTGAACGAAGAAGAACTTTACATCGGAACCGATGGAAATGGTGTAAAGGTGTACAACATCAATACCGGACGGATGAGCGACTTCGTATTTGACAACAACAGTTTCAATTCAAATACGCTGAAAGTGCATGCCATACTGAAGGACAATGCAGGCAATCTGTGGTTCGGCCTTTACCAAAAGGGAGTTTTCATGTTGCCGGCAAACCAAACAAAATTCAAGTATTTGGGATATAAATCGGTAGAAAACAATATCATTGGTACAGCAGCCGTTACAACGCTATTCCACGACAAGAAAGGCACCATGTGGGTAGGCACCGATAATGACGGTATATACACCATAGGCAGGGATGGAAAACCTACAGCCCACTATGCCAGCAACGGCCAGCCGGGCAGCATACCTTCCGTAACGCTGAAGATTTTCGAAGATTCCGACCAAAACATGTGGATTGGTTCACTCTTCGACGGTTTGGCCAAGTTCAACCGCCAAACAGGTACCTGTACTTTCCAAAGGCAATTTGTGGACGAAAATGGAAAAAACATCCAACACGTTTACGACTTGACCGAAGACA
The DNA here is from genome assembly GCA_015060685.1 of Mediterranea massiliensis. Lineage (GTDB taxonomy): Bacteria > Bacteroidota > Bacteroidia > Bacteroidales > Bacteroidaceae > Bacteroides > Bacteroides massiliensis_B. The sequence goes on from SUXZ01000012.1 coordinate 40,125, forward strand.
ACCGCCGAAGGCTATGGATAGCCACCCTGGGTAACGGATTGTATAGTTACAACCTAGACAAACAGGTGTTCGAATACGATACACTTATCAACAAGAACATGAATCATTGGATTGGCTGCCTACTATATAGCAAAGCCAACAATATGCTTTTTGCCGGAACCTACAATGGTTTGTTCTATATCAACTTCAAAGACACCAACCCTATACCCAAGGAGCTGATGCATAGATATATCATCCACAGCCTGCATCAAGACAAGAATGGCATGATTTGGATAGGCAGTTCCGACGGACTGGGGAGATGGAATCCCGTTAGCGACGAATTGCAAATGTTCACCACCCAAAACGGCCTGCCCAGCAATACTATCTATGGCATACAAAGCGACGAGGCGGGCAATGTGTGGGTCAGTACAAATGCCGGCTTGTCGCGCTACATCGAAAAGCATCATTTCTTCAAGAACTACTATGTGGAAGACGGCATTCAAGGTAACGAATTCAGCAAGAATGCCGCCACGTGTGATAAAGAGGGGAACTTGTGGTTTGGCGGCACACATGGCATCACTTATTTCAAGCCAAGCGACATACAGCGGACAAACACGAACTGGACCATCCGCATTACAGATTTCTATCTGCACAACACACCTGTCAGAAAAGGAATGATGGGCCAAGCAAAAGAAGATATTATTGATTGTCCGGTTTTTGAAGCGAAAGAATTCCATCTGAACCATAACCACAATCACTTCAGCATCGAGTTCTCGCCCACCCAATACAATGCGCCCGAAGGCATTACCTATAGCTATACGTTGCAAGAGGGTAAAGATGCAAAGTGGAATACACTGCCCGAAGGCCTGAACCGCATCTACTTCAACGACATGAAACCCGGCACATACCATTTGCGTGTCCGGGCCCAGGACAATTACCAATGGAGCAATACGGTGGAAGCAACCATCTACATCCGGCCGGCATGGTATGCCTCCGGTTGGGCAAGAATGCTGTACACCTTGATTGCCATAGGTATCATCATTACCCTTATCCACCTGGACAAAAAGGCACAAAAGCGAAAAGAAGAGATGTTGAAACACATGCATGCCGAACAACTGAACGAGGCCAAATTGCAATTCTTCATCAATATCTCACACGAAATCCGTACACCCATGTCGCTCATCATCAGTCCGCTACTGCGGTTGATTGAAAAAGACAAGGATGAAGACAGAAGTAAAATATACAGAACTATCCATCGTAATTCCGAACGTATCTTACATCTTATCAACCAACTGATGGATATCCGGAAAATTGATAAGGGACAGATGAAACTGTCTTTCAAAGAGACCGACATCATAGCGTTTATCCAGAACATTTATGATTCGTTCAACGAATTGGCTATCATCAAGAACATCGACTTCCAGTTCACACATCCCCAAGACGAATCGCTGAAACTTTGGATAGACCCCGACAATCTCGATAAAGTATTTGTGAACCTTCTCTCGAATGCTTTCAAGTTCACACCCAACGATGGAAAAATCGGAATAAAAGTACAGAAGCAAACAGACAGTACACTGACAATCGCTATCAGCGATAGTGGTATTGGCATAAATGATGAAGATAAGGAATATATCTTCAACCGGTTCTACCAAGCAAGCAACAACCCCCAAGACACTCCGGGAACAGGTGTAGGATTGCACCTGACGCAAGCTCTTGTAGAGTTGCATCATGGCTCTATTGAGGTGTTGGACAATGAAGAAGGCACCGGATGCCAGTTTGTCATCACCATGCCTATGGGGAAAGAGCACCTACAGCCCGAAGATGTGGCAGATACAGCTATAGAGAAGAGTGTATCAGTTCAAGAGAAGATACCGCACATCCTGCTCGAGAATGTAGCAGAAACAACGGCAGATGAACGCATTTGCACCTCACAACACAACCTTCTTTTAGTAGAAGATAATGCAGAAATCAGGAGATACATTCACGAAGAGTTGTCGGAATGCTATAACATCAAGGATTGTTGCAATGGCAAGGAAGCATTGGAAGAACTGTTCCATAACCCCATCGATTTAGTGATAAGCGATGTGATGATGCCCGAAATGGATGGTATGACACTATGCCATAAAATCAAAACGAACATCAATCTGAACCATATCCCTGTCATTCTTCTTACGGCAAAGGTGCGCGATGAGGATAGACTGGAAGCACTGGAAAACAATGCCGATGCCTACATTACCAAGCCCTTTAACATTGAGATTCTGAAGAAAACCGTTGCCAGTTTGATTACCATCAGAGAGCAACTCAAGAACAAACACTGCGGCCAACAAAGTCAGGACGATAAACTGGAAAAGATTCTGATGCCTTCGCACGACGACAAACTGATGGAGCGCGTCATGAAGTGCATTAACAGAAACATCAGCAATCCCGATTTTACCGTCAACATGATTGCCGATGAAGTTGGATTAAGCCGTGTACACTTGAATCGCAAAATGAAAGAGCTGACCAACCAGACTACGCGCGACTTCATCCGCAATGTGCGTTTGAAACAGGCAACCACTCTATTGATTGAAAAGAAACATACCATTATAGATGTAGCAGAGATGGTTGGATTCACCTCTGCCAATAACTTCTCTACAGCTTTCAAAGAGTTTTATGGTATGTCGCCCACTGATTATGTCCGGAAACATTTGTAGGGATATATCAACGTGCCACCGCACTGACATCTATACCTGCTGACTGTTTGGCCACTTGACTGAGTTGATAGCCACTTACCTCTACTTCGCCGGTAATAAACTCTGGAACGTTGTACGATTTCATCAGACTTGTGTAATAATCACGGCTCTTTTGTGGAAGCAAGAATGGTTTATGCGCATTTCCTTCTTCATCCATATAGGCAATAAAAGGTCTGGTATATAGCCCGTCCAACCTGCGGCTACTGAAAACCACCCAGCGGCCATTGCTACTCCACATGTGGTAGCTTTCCGTTTCATCACTATTCAAAGCATCCAGCGGTTTCGTCTGTTTGGTTTCCAAATCAAGCAGATGCAAATCGGCCTCTTTGTGCCAAATGGTAAAATTACCATAATCGGCCTGCGTAAACATCAAGAAACGGCCATCGGGCGATACGCGTGGGAACGAGATGGTTGCATTCTCGTCGGACGCGCGCAACAAGGTATCAATAGCCGTACCGAACGAACGGTTCTCCGGATGGAAGGGAATGGAGCATAGATTATATCTTGCCCTTTCATACCCTAAAGGCATCTGTACACTGTCGGCCACACAATAATAAAGCGTCTTTCCATCGGGCGAGAATGTAGGGAATGTCTCGAACGCCTCTTTTGAAGACAACAACGAAGTGGTCAGTATCTGATGATTCTCCACATCATACACCACCACATCCGAAGCAAAATCCATCACCTCTATGCGGTTGGTACTGGTTGTATGAAACATCTGTTTGGTATCGTTCACCGAAAAGGCCACGAATCTGCCCGAGGGATGCCACGACGGATAGACCAATGCCGAAATTGTCTGAGGTGTTTTCGTATTCAATTTCTCTATCTCACCATCCTCTACCAAATAGGTTCCGCCATAATCCACACGCAGATGGAACAACATTCTGTTGGGATCCTGCTTGCAGAACGAATGGCAATTCATACATCCATATCCGGTCTGTTGATTCGTCAATATCGCCTTTTCTTCAAAATTCTCCAAACAACGCTGATAGATACCCATTTCGTTCCATATTTCATATCCTGGTTCTATTAAACGATAGGCCAAATAAGCGTCAATCGGTTCGGGAGCCACATGGAAAGTGAAGGGAGCATATTCTATCCATCGGCCATCTATTTCGGCCAACAGTTGCACAGACACCACGTCTGATGCACCCAATAATTGTTTCCAATCCTCCTCATCGATAGCAATCTGTCCGTCGGTAGCAGCCACCTCGACCTGAATACTCCCCGACGAATAGCACGCATACAAATCTGTAGCACGGCAACTATCCGGCAAGGAGAAATAGAGCGGAGCAATATTCTTGGGGATAGTAACACCGGCATAATCAGGCAGTATTGGAGGTTGGACATTTCTGCTTTCAACCGGAACAGGTTTCTCTTGACAAGCCAATAGGATTAGCATAAGAAATATGGTATAGGCAAACTGTTTCATATCTTCATCTCCTTTATTTTGCGTATTTCAAATAGTACCATAATGTACGTGGATATTTCGTTGGATTTTGCTTGAAATCGACATAACGCTTCACATTGCTTTCGTCTATCGCATAGTGCGCAATTAACGACTCATCTGCTTCAGCAGCCATCAAAACTGCTTCCTGGAAAGCAACAGGCAGTTTGGCTGGTAGCGCCTCGGTTGCATAAAACTCCTGCATCACTTCCATGAAACGAGTCAAATCTTTCGAAAGCAAGTATAGCGAACCCAAATATTGGATGGTTGCCGAATGGTTGGGATTCTGACGAATAATCTGTTTCAAGTCGTCATCCAATCCTTTACTTCCCGACATCCGGTTGTCAGGGAACAGACATCTCCGCTTCATGCCCAACAACGAATCGCCCTCTACCGCCTGGTCGTTCCAAAGGAACCGTTCATGCTCCTTGGCCCATTGCTTATAGTAGCGGGTCTTACCCAATAGTGTAAGATACTTCTTTGCCACCCCGTATTCGCCATATATCAGGTTGGTCTGTACCAAGCGTTTCAGCAAACGAGGCGAATAGTTTCCCAAACTTTCGTTAGCTTCGAAAGCATAGCGCTGAGAAAAGGCAATATGCCCCATGGAGAAGTATATATCGCTCAATAAGGCTGATATATAGGGAGTTTTGTTTCCTTGAATGTAAATGCTTTGAATACCGAAACAGGGTTGTAGGAACAGGCAATCGGCCAAACGTCCTTCCTCGGCCAATGCCGTATTCAGACAGTTCTGATAAATCAGATTTCCCGCCGGCAACGTCTGATACTGCGCTATCACCTCATGCCACTGCCCATTGTATAAGGATTGGCTTATCTGTTTGAAGGCCTCGTTATGCTTATCTACATATTGTGGATGGCTGAACCAGACAAAAACGCCCCACCCTGCCAATTGAACGACAACAAGAAGAGACTTTATCCAGCTCTTTTTCAACTTCAAGCAACCGGACAGTTCGCCAATCATGCAGACAATTCCCATCAATACCCAAGGCATATATACCACACTTCCAGGCTGTAAACGCCAAGTGAAGTAACCATGAGGCAACAACAAATGTTGCCAGGTACCGGCCAATCCACAACGCAGATAGAGCCATGCCATTACAAACAACAGCAAAGGCAGAACAAGGTAAGTATGCAGCCGTTTGATGGAGCGGGATGCCTCTATCACCAACACCAATACTACATATAGCGTAGATATGGAGCCGGCCAGCATAAACAGCAGCACCGTAGAAAGAAGCGAGTAAATCCAACGTCCATATTTATTGTCTATAACAACTTGAATATTCAGCAATATCAGCATCAGCAACATAGCCACCGTTCCCGCATAGAGATAGTTCATATTCAGTTGTAGGTAGTATAGAGCTGCAATAGGGAATAACGACAAGGGAGCCAACAGCCAACTACCCGTCCGACGACGAAGCAAGCAGGCCGTGGAAGCGGCAATCGCTGCAAACACCAACAGGGTGACAACCCATGCCATAGCTGGATTGTGCATAAACTGAACCAAGTAATCGGCCATCAATCGGGCCAATCCTCCCGGGCGCGACAACGTATCGGCAATCACTTCCGAATCGTTTACGAATGTCCTTAATTGTTCTAAAAATGAGAGCATCTGACTAACAAATTATTTATTGCAAAGATAACGAAAAACGGCATTATAATAGTAGAAACTGCAGTTTTTTTATGCCGGAAAAGCAGATAGCAACAACGCCGGAATAATCTATAATAAATTCAAAAACAATTTATACTTAAATTATTTTCAATTTATACTAAAATCTTTTTCAATTTTAGCCTAAAAAAGAAAGAGCCATACCAGAAATCACTTCTGATATGGCCCGACAGAAACTTTACCTAAATAATAATACTAACACCCCTTTTATTTATAGGCATCGTTCTGAATTATACTATTATTCATTATAAACTTCTGTATTAATAGCCTTCGTTTTGGTCACAAAGTGGGTTCTTAATCAACTCATCTTCTGGGATAGGCATAAACATCTTGTTGATATCAAATTGGAAACTACGGGCAGTTTGCCATTGTTTGATTACTTCAGGACCCTTTTCAGGCAAGCCAAGAATTGGGTAGTTGTGTTCGATATGGTCGGTCAAGTATTCAGACTTGTGCATATCCGAGCGGAGGTAAGGCTCAGCATTGAATTCCTTACGACGTTCTTCGTTAACAGCAATCTTCCAAACTTCAGAATCAAAGCCCTTATCAGCCTTCAATTGGGTGTAATAAGCCTTAGCATCGGGCACTGTTACAGTTTCAGTGTTGAAAGGAATAGGATATTCTGTCAGGGTTACAGCATCACCATTACCGTTGTCGCCATAGAAATCGGCCACCTTGTTGTGGTGAGCAAGGAACTTAGAAAGATCCTTACCTACTTCGAGGTTACCGAATGCACGTTCGCGGATTTGGTTTACATAAGCCCAACCTTCAGCTTCCTTACCAAGACGGAAGCAGCATTCTGCTTGGTCAAGAAGAACATTGGCATAACGCTTGAAGTAAACGTGGTCGGGAAGCCACATGTCGTTCCATTGCTTGGTACCACGACCATTACGCCAGTGCTTGGTAGAGAATACTGTAGGAGCTGGGTCGGCAGCATCGCGGTGATAGCTGTTCCAACCTACGAATTCCTGGTTGAATGGATTGTAACCGATTGGATGCTCAACATCGTACAATACAGTACCGGCACCATCTTCAGACATTACATATTCACCGTTACGGATATACTTTTGGTTAGCATCGATCCATGCTTGAGGAGCAGTGAAGCTTTGTACCCAGTGTTCCTTGCCAATCTTCACAAGGTCTTCCCAAGGAATACAAGCCGAAGCCAAAGAAGCATCACGACGCTTGTCGCCTACTTCGTATGAATCATAAAGTTCCCAAGATACAGCATAAGTACCCCATGCACCGTTAGCAGTAGGACCAAAGTAGAAACCTGTCCAACCACGTGCACCGGCATGTTGACCATCGTCCCAAGAAGACCATTGGTCACCGGCATTCAGAACAATTTGCCAGATAGCCTCTTTTGGCCAAACTTCGTCAGCATCGTACAACGTAGAGAACGAAGGAGCCAATTCGTAAGTACCACTCTTGATTACCTGGTCGAATGCCTTATATGCCAAGTCATAGCATGCATCAGCCTGGTCAGGACAAGTAAATGCCTTCCACATGTAAGCATCGCCAAGGAATGTCAGCGCCATACCCTTTGTACAGCGACCGTATTGACCTTGGAATGGTTCCCAATCAAGAAGTTCGGCAGCAGCCTTAAAGTCAGCAATTACGAAGTCCCACATTTCGGCATAGTCTTTGGCACGTGCCTTTTCAGGAGTATTCACGTAGTTTTCGCCGGTTACCAACAAAGGAACACGACCGAATGTATTGGCCAAACCGAAGAATTGGAATCCGCGAAGTGCCATGGCTTCACCGGTCAATGCCTTCTTAACATCGTCAGAGATGTTAGGTGCATTTTCAAGACCTGCGAGGAAGTCGTTACAACGAGATGCGCAAGCGTATGATTGTTGCCAATAGTGAAGAAGTTCACTGTTATCGGCAGTCCAACCTTGAACCATGAAGTCCTTATCCCAACCAGAAGCCTGTGAGTCCATAGTAGGGTGAGAACCGTTGAAAATCCAATACTTATATGGGTCATCATTGTATGAACCACGACGGTGAAGGAGGTCATAGCAACCGGTCATACCCTTAATGGCATTTTCGTCGCTAACGAACATTTGGTCACCCTCGAGCATTGAGTAGTGAGTTACATTCAAGAACTCATCGTTGTCGCATGAGTTAAAGCCCATAAGCATTGCTCCTGCTAACAAACCGTATATAAGTTTATTTTTCATATTCATTAAATTTTAATATTAGATTTAGAATGTTACGTTAATACCAAATGCATAAGTGCGAGGCATTGGGTAACGACCTGTATCAAGACCTGTGTAAAGAACTGAACCTTGACCACACTCAGGATCGCCATACTTGTTGTAACCAGAGATACAAATAGGATTTTGAACTGAGAGGTAAACGCGAGCGTTTTGAATCATAGCCTTTTGGGCGATGTTCTTAGGCAATGTATAACCCACTTGGATATTGGAAATCTTCAAGAAGTTACCATTCTTAACCCACATGTCAGAAGCACGCATGTTGTAGTTCTTATCAAGGATAGTCAGACGAGGATTAGAAGCGTTAGGATTCTTTGGAGACCATGCATTAGCAGCAACTTCTTCAAGAATGTTAGGAGTAGAACCGTCATCCGAGCAGAACATGTTGCTCAAGCGCATTGCTGAGTAAGAGAATATGTCTTGACCCAATACACCATGCATTTGCATAGAGAAGTCCCAATTCTTGTAGTTAGCACCCAAAGTCAAACCGTAGTTCAATGTCGGGAAACCGTTACCAAGAATTTCTCTATCTTGTTCGTTGATCATACCGTCACCGTTCAAGTCCTTGAAGATGATATCACCCTTAACGGCACTTGGTTGAGAGTCAACAATAACAGGATTGCCATCTGCATCAACGCCCGGACGGTTGTGTACATATTCAAGGTCAGCATCTGTGCGGATGATACCCTCTACGCGATAACCATAGAATGAACCTACAGCTTCACCTTCCATACATACTGAGTGGTTACCCCAGTGATAACCTGCGTCAGCACCTACTGCACCGGTGTTAGAACCGTCGCCTGTACCGGCACCACTTGAGTCAGAGTTAGTATTGTAAAGAGGATCACCCATCTTAACAACTTCGTTCTTCAAAGTAGAACCAGTCAAAGTAGCGTTGATAGACCAATCTTTGTTCAAGCGCTTGTTATAGCTGATAGAGAATTCAAAACCCTTGTTTTGGATTTCACCATAGTTGGTATAGATTTGCTTGTAACCAGAAGTAGGACGGATTTGACGATAAAGCAGCAAATCCTTAGATGTACGTACGAAGTAGTCAAGACCTACTACCAATGAGTTGTCAAGGAATGCAGCATCGATACCGATGTTCAACTGTTCGTTGGTTTCCCATTTCAAGTTTGTATCCTTAAGGATTGGGTAGTAACCAGTGATAACGTTAGGAGTACCTGTACCAAGACCCATGTTTTGTCCTGCACCATAGTAAACGTAACGGCCATCTACATTAAGACCTGTTACAGAAAGGTCGGTAGCACCACCAGAGTTACCTGTTTGTCCCCAACCTGCACGGAGCTTCAAGTTGTCAATCCAATCTACGTCTTGCATGAAAGCTTCTTCAGAAATACGCCAACCGATAGCTGCTGATGGGAATGTACCCCAACGGTTACCGGCACCGAAGTTTGAAGAACCATCCTTACGGATTGTAGCAGTCAGCAAATAACGGTTCAAAAGGTTGTAAGTAGCACGACCGAAGTAAGAGATACCACGAGATTCGAGGTTCAAACCACCGTTACCATTCTTCTTGGTAGGTTGGTTAGTAAGACCAAGTTCACGGTTGTTAGGAGATTCGAAACCTGTAGCCGAACCGTTCACCCATTGACCATACCAACGAGATACTTCATTACCCAACATCACGGTCAAATCGTGCTTGTCGTTCTTCCAGTTGTAAGTAAGTGTATTAGAGATGTAAAGCGTTTGGTTTTCGCTATTACCCAAAGAGAATTGATAAGCATTGTCTTCGCGTGGGTTGTAGTATGCTTGATTATTACCCTTAGTTACATCTACAGCTTGTCCGTTGATATAGTTTACACGCTTGATACCGCCAGAGAAGTTTTCGTTAGAACTTGAATTGTAGTTGTAAGAAACCAAAGTCTTCCAAGAAAGACCCTTCATAGGAGTAATAGTCAAATAAGCACTTGCAAGTGCACGGTTTGAGCGGTTGCGACCGGCAAGTTCCATTTGCTTGGCATACATGTTACCGAGAAGTGTTCCCCACATACCATCGTTTACGTCCTTACCGTTAAGGGTTTCACCGAAAGTACCGTCAGGGTTAACAACGTTTGGAGAAACGTATGTACCGGCAGCAATGCCATCGTACTTTGCATCTTCACGAGTAATGAAATCCAAAGTAGGAGCAGCGAACGCAAAGTCACGGAGAGAAGAAAGGTTACCGAAGTTACCTACTGAAACGTTAGAACCGTGAGAGTCAGAGTGTACATAAGTTACGTCTGCACCAAATTCAACATACTTGTTGATTTGAGTGTGTGCATTAGCACGGGCAGTAATACGTTGGTATTGAGAGTTTACAACCACACCGTCGTTGCGGAGGAAACCGAGAGATGCATGGTATTGAGACTTGTCATTACCACCTGAAGTAGAAAGGTTATAGTTTTGACGCCATGCAGCACGAGTCATTACATCTTGCCAATCGATATATTTACGCTTGCCATCGTATTCTTCTTTCCAAACGTCATTCCACAACATTACTTCACCTTTATCGTCAACCCAACCATCGTTGATACGAGCTTGGCGGATGTTGCGTGCATAGCCGTCAACGCCCGAAACGTCGAGTGTTGAAGAGAGTGTCTGGATACCGAAATCTGCAGTAAAGTTAACTGAAGAGTGACCCTTAGAACCGTGCTTGGTAGTAATCATAATCACACCGTTAGCACCGGCAGAACCGTAGATAGCAGTTGCAGAAGCATCTTTCAAAACGTCGATTGATTCGATATCGTTAGGAGCAACGAAGTCTGCATTTGTACCAACTTGGATACCGTCTACTACATACAAAGGAGCAGCCGAACCGTTGATGGTGGCGACACCACGAATACGGATTTGAGCTCTTGAATCGGGAGCACCGTCTTGCATAGTTACAATCACACCAGGAGCAGCACCTTGAAGACCTTGACCAATGTTAGTTGGAGCCTTCTTCAACATTGTTTCGCTATCAACAGAAACAACAGAGCCGGTGATATCGCTCTTCTTCATTGTACCATAACCAACAACAACAACTTCGCTCAACAGCTGAGCATCTTCCTTCATTGTTACGTTGATGGTTGATTTACCATTCACAGAAACTGTTTGTGAAGCATAGCCTACAAACGAGAAAGTAAGTTTTGCATTAGAAGCAACGTTCAAGGTATAGTTACCGTCGATGTCGGTAATCACACCATTGGCAGTACCGTCTTCCAATACATTCACACCGATAAGTGGTTCGCCAGCAACATCTTTAACTGTACCAGATACAGAGATGCTTTGGGCACCCACATACAAAGGCATTATCAACATAGTCAATAACAGCCCGATTGCTTTGAATAAATGATTATTTTTCATACATAAAAAATTAAGTATTAGATATGTGTTTATTTACATTATAAATAAGGTATAGCCTGGCTATCCTTTTTGATGGGGTGTTAATCTGTTATGTTTTCATTAGCATTTGGGTTTTGGTTAAACAATATTTTTATCCGTTGCAAAATTATTTCATACTTTTCACATATTTTAAGATGCTTGATACATGAATCTTTTCCAAAGAAACAAGTTTATGTATCATGATACATTTTCGTCTAATTAGGATACATACATCGTTTTTAAGCTATTCTAAGGCCTGTTTTTCGTGTATCAAGCGATAAATCGTAATAGGCAAAAGGCGATTCTAAAAGTGGCGCGTAGATAGCAAATGTTCAAAAGTCCACCTTTCCTACAAGGATAATTTTAACATCTGTTGAGACGATTTTATAGGAATATGAAAGCTTTTTTAAGAAGAATCGGTATCTTTGCATCGAACAACAAAATGGCAATTATGAAAGAGACGGTTGATTTCTTACGAAGATTAGAGGCAAACAACAATCGTGTTTGGTTCAACGAGCACAAAGAAGAGTTCTTGAAGATTCAAGAGCGGTTTTACCGATTCACGGAAGAGCTGATTAACGAGATTGCTTTGTTTGATCCATCGGTACGCGGATTGAATGCCAAAGATTGCACATATCGCATTTATCGCGACATCCGGTTTTCGGAAGACAAACGTCCGTACAAGCACCATTTAGGAGCCTTTATCTGTCCGGGCGGAAAGAAATCGGGATACTCTGGTTACTATTTTCACGTCAGCACAGGAGGTGCCGACAACTACCCCGATGCACACATGCTGGCGGTAGGCGACTATTGTTTCACGCCACAAGTATTGAAAATCTTGCGCGAGGACATTTGCAACGGTGAAGGTGACTTTGAAGAGACACTAAGAATTGCCTCACCCGAATTCAAATTAGATACAGAAGGCGCACTGAAACGCAATCCAAAAGGTTTCCCTACAGATGCTCCCTACTCCGAGTATCTGAGACTAAAGAGTTATTGCCTATGCTACATGCCCGATGAAGCCTTTATCTATAAGGAGAATCTGGCTTCGCGTGTAGCAGCCCTTTTCCGCACCACCAAGCCTTTCTTGGATTACTTGAATAGAGCTATCAAGTACGCAAACGAACAATAAGCTTAAGCTTGTTGGAAGGAACGAAGCAAACGGATTTCGTCGGCCCAGAGCGATTCATCGGGCGTTTCAAGAATGATGGGAATATTGTCGAAACGTTCGTCATTCATAAAACGCTTGAAGAAGGATACATCTATCAAACCCTTTCCAAGGCTATCGTGACGATCCACTCTGGAAGCCAACGCCTTTTTAGAATCGTTCAGATGGATGCCGCGAAGGTATTCAAAGCCAACCTCTTCTTGAAACTCATTAAAAATGCGATCGTATTCGCCTACAAGGTCGTATCCTGCCGTAAATGTGTGACACGTATCCAAGCAAACGCCTACACGACTCTTATCCTCTACCCTATCAATAATGTATCGCAATTGCCAGAAAGCAAAGCCTACATTACTTCCTTGTCCGGCGGTATTCTCTATAACAGCTGTTACACCTTTCGTCTTGTCAAGCGTGATATTGATAGATTCAGCTACTCGTTGCAGACATTCCTCCAAAGAGATTTTATTCAGATGACTACCGGGATGAAAATTCAATAGCTTTAAGCCAAGCTGTTCGCATCGTTGCATTTCATCAAGGAATGCAGCACGACTTTTCTCCAATCCCTCTTCCTCTGGATGACCAAGATTGATTAGATAACTATCGTGAGGCAAGATATAATCGGGAGAGAGGTTATATTTTGCACAATTCTCCTTAAACAAACGAATATTATCATCCGTCAAAGGCTTCGACACCCACTGACGTTGATTCTTTGTAAACAAAGCAAAAGCATTTGCTCCTATTTCATGAGCGTTGAGCGGAGCTAATTCTACTCCACCACTTGCTGATACGTGTGCACCAATGTACTTCATTGATTTATGATTTATATTTTTATGACATACAAAGATAAGGCATTTTTGTTGTATTTTGCAATTATCGTGAAAATATTGTATCTTCGCGCAATAAAAGATAAGAACACCCCCATGAAGAAAAGATTTACACCTTATATAATAATAGCCGTAGTGGCTTTTGCTTTCGGATGTAGCCTTCCATTGCTTACATCGAGCACAACATTCAATAGTGAAACAGAGTCGGTAAAAAGTGAAGTACCCTCATTGACCGCACCTCCACAAGTGCCTACGAAAATAACTTTCGCCGGTGAAACAATTCCATTGGATAGATACGACTTGCGCGAACGTATGGATCGCGAGTTAATGTCGTTCACCTACATGCACTCCACCACCATGCTTACCATCAAAAAAGCCAATCGTTATCTGCCTATCATCGAGCCTATTCTGCGTCAACAAGGAGTGCCCGACGATATAAAATACTTGGCCATCATTGAAAGTAGCCTAAATACATTGGCCAAAAGTCCTGCCGGTGCTGCCGGCATGTGGCAATTCATGCAAACAACCGGACGACAATATGGCTTGGAAGTAAACAATAACATTGATGAGCGCTACAACATAGAGAAAGCAACCGTTGCCGCTTGTAAATATTTGAAAGAAGCTTACGAGAAATACGGCAATTGGCTAAGTGTAGCGGCATCGTACAATGCCGGACAAGCACGTATCACATCGGAATTGAGCAAGCAACAGACAGAAAAAGCTACCGATTTATGGTTGGTAGAGGAAACATCGCGCTATATGTTCCGATTATTAGCCGCTAAAGAGGTATTCAGCAACCCACAACGTTTTGGCTTCTTGTTGAAACGCGAGCAATTATACCCTGCGATGAAGTATAACGAAGTAACCGTTACAACCGGCATTGATACGTTAGCTACTTTTGCCAAGCAACACGGCATCAGCTATCGCGAACTTAAGGATGCAAATCCTTGGCTTAGACAAGATTTCCTGCAAAACAAAAGCGGCCGCACCTATGTACTGAAAATCCCTGCTAAAGAAAGCATATACTACCAACCAAAGCAAACCAAAGCACATTACCGTCCTTGGGTAGTGGATTAGGACTCTATTTCGCTCAATTCGAGCCAACGCATGGTTTTCTCGTCAATTAAATCGCTGATGAGAGGTAGTCGTTTAGATTTTTCGGTCAGTTCGTCTATGGAAAGCGTACCGCTACAGAGTGCAGTCTCAATGTCAGCCTTTTCGCTTTCCAACTCGGCAATTTCGTTTTCCAACTGCTCAAATTCGCGACGTTCTTTGAAGCTCATCTTGCGCTTTTCGTTCAAACGAACCTTAGTATTCTTCTCTTCGATTTGTTGAACTTTTTTCTTCTCTTCTTCACGCTCACGACGTTGTTTTTCGTCTTTCCAATCGCGATAGTGCGTATAATTGCCGGGGAAGTCGCGAATATCACCTTGTCCGTTGAACACCAACAGATGATCGACCACCTTATCCATGAAGTAGCGGTCGTGACTTACCACAATGACACATCCCTTAAAGTTAGCGAGATACTCTTCGAGCACTTGCAAGGTAACAATATCCAAATCGTTTGTCGGCTCGTCCAATACCAAGAAGTTAGGATTGCGCATCAGCACCGTGCAAAGATAGAGTCGTCGACGCTCTCCCCCACTCAATTTATAGACATAACTATGTTGCGTTTCGGGAGTAAAAAGGAAGTGTTGAAGAAATTGGGAGGCGGTCAGCCGTTTGCCATTTCCCAACTCAATCACTTCGGCTATATCTTGCACAACATCAATCACTTTCATTTGTTCGTCGAACTGAAGTCCTTCTTGGGAATAATAGCCAAATCGAACGGTTTCGCCCACATCGAGCACGCCACTATCGGGTTTTACCAACCCCATCAGAATCTTGATAAAAGTAGATTTACCCGTGCCGTTGTTTCCTACAATACCCATCTTTTCGTAACGCGCAAAGATATAGGAGAAATCATCAAGGATTTTCAAGTCGCCATACGCTTTCGATAGGTGGTCGGCTTCAAATATCTTACTTCCGATATACGATGCCTTCACGTCGAGCTTCACATTTCTGTTATCCATGCGTTGCTTGGCCACCTTCTCCAATTCGTAGAAAGCCTCTTCCCGATAGCGTGCTTTATGTCCGCGTGCTTGCGGCATTCGCCGCATCCACTCCAACTCTGTGCGATACAGATTGTTAGCGCGTTCAATCTCCACGCTTTTAGCTTCGATACGTTCTTGGCGTTTTTCCAAATAATAGCTATAGTTTCCTTTATAATGATAGGTAGTTCGATTATCTATTTCCATAATTTCCGAGCATACGCGGTCGAGGAAATAGCGGTCGTGTGTCACCATCAACAAGGTAAGATTTGAGCGTCTCAGATACTCTTCGAGCCACTCGGTCATGTCCAAATCGAGGTGGTTGGTAGGCTCGTCCAGGATAAGCAAATCGGGTTCGGTAATCAATGCATTGGCCAATGCAACACGCTTTAATTGTCCACCGGACAGTTGCTTTATAGGCTGATTGAAATCGTTGATTTTCAGCTGCGAAAGAATCTGTTTGGCCTTTTGTTCATACTCCCATGCCTTTTCGCTATCCATACGGGTAAGGAGTTCGTCAAGACCGGGATGGCCTTCGGTTTCCATGCATCGTTCGTACTCTTTGATGAGTTGCACCACGGCATTTCCATGATGAAAGCAAGCTTCGAGCACGGTAAGGTGTTCGGGATAGTTAGGATCTTGCTCAAGGTATCCCACTTGCAAATCGCGCCGGAAAGTAATCTTTCCATCGTCGTATCCCTCTTTTCCCGAAAGGATATTAAGAAGTGTGGATTTTCCGGTACCGTTTTTAGCAATTAAGCCTACACGTTGGCCTTCGGACAATCCAAATGATATGTCTTGAAAAAGTACTAAATCGCCAAACGATTTCGTCAGGTTTTCTACTTGTAATATCGGAGTCATTCGTCTGTTTTAAAATTTACCCTTAACAGAAAATAAATTTTCCCTTAATGGAAGTTTTCTTTAGGGTACTTACAAAATTTTCTTATAGATTTCCACCAAATCAATCGATTCAGCATTTTTTACCTTGCTCCATACCAGTTTCATGGGGTCGATGCATTGTCCGTTGTACATCAATACGGGGGCTTCGCGATTGCCATCCATCAGAGTGCCCCACTCCATGCCATCGACCTCGTTGGAAAGGATAACACACAACGCGATGCCTAACGACAACCAAACTTCGCGCTTCTTTGGCGATGGATTTAGTTTTGTAATGGCTTGTTGTATGTGAGGGATATCCTCTTCGATGCCTTGGAAATCCTTTTTCAGTTGTTCTTTCACCAAAATCGACACCCATTCGTAGGCTTCGTTTATCTGATATATTTCGGATAGTCGCACGGGGATAACCTCGGCCGGATATTTCACTCCATCCTGGCGCACTTCGATAGAGGAGATTACCGCTTCGGCCTGTGCCGGAGATGCGCCTTTAGGCACTGTAAACGAGCATTCTATAGCCAAGTTTCCTCCATCAATCGCCCAAAAGTGAGAAGTGTAGTATGCCCCCTCTTCTTGAAACATCTCCTTGCTATAAGCACACTTCCAAGCACCGATCACCTTAGGGGTAGCCGAAGGATTTTCGCGCAATTCTTGTTGCAAGGCATCAAAGCCAAAACCACTTTCACCTTTATAAGCCGAAATACGGAAATTGCCCGTCCACTCGTCGGGATTATAAAACAAGAACGAGCCTTCGCCGTCCTCAAATTCATTCCAATCGGCCGGATAGTTGATAGAAAACCAAGCACCGGGTGATATAAACTTCTTTTCGTTCATAGCTATTACAAGAAAATTGGGTTATTTTCTTGCAAAAGTAGCATTACGATGGCTCATTTGCAAACATTTTTAAGCGTTTTGCTCTCAAAGCATTAAAAAGTTGAACAATATAGGAAGGAAAACAACTTTTTTACCTATCTTTGTTGCTAATTTTGTTGAATACAAACCATAAATATTAAATAAAAACAATGAAAGATTTTCTTAAATTTACGTTTGCTACCGTATTAGGTATCATCGTAGCAGGAGTATTATTCTTCTTTTTGAGTATTCTAACCATCTTTGGAGCAGCCGCTTCGTCAGAATCGGAAACTAAAGTTTCTGAAAATTCAGTATTCTCACTGAAATTGAGTGGAAGCATCAGCGAACGTAGCGTTGACAATCCGCTTGCAGCTATCACCGGCGGTGAAAGCAGCATTGGATTGAACGACATCCTATCGTCTATCCAAAAGGCCAAAGAAAACGAAAACGTCAAAGGTATCTATTTGCAAAGCGAGGGTACATTTGTTGCTAACTATGCATCGCTCAAGGCCATTCACGATGCATTGCTCGACTTCAAAGAGAGCGGCAAGTTTATCGTTGCCTATGCAGATAATTATTCGCAAGATGAATACTACTTGGCAAGTGTTGCCGATAAGGTAATGTTGAATCCCAGAGGTATGCTTCAATGGAGCGGTATTGCATCACAAAACATCTTCTATAAAGATTTGTTGGAAAAGATTGGTATCGGCGTGCAGGTATTCAAAGTGGGTACTTACAAATCGGCCGTAGAGCCATACATAAACATGGAGATGAGCGAAGCCAACCGCGAACAAGTAACCGCCTACACAAGTTCAATTTGGCAAACCATCACCAACGATGTGGCTAAAAACCGCAACCTCAGCGTAGAGCAATTGAATCAATTGGCCGACCGCATGATGATGACCGAGCCAGCCGAAGCCAACATTGAATGCGGATTGATTGATACATTGATTTACAAGAACAACGTACGCGATTATCTAAAAACCATTGCCGGTATCGACGAAGACGATGATTTGAACATAATTGGTTTGTCGGCAATGAAAAATGTAAAAAAGACACAACCGAAAGACCCAAGCGGAAACATCATTGCGGTGTATTATGCAGAAGGCACAATCGTTGACCAAGCAGGCTCATCAGCATTAGGCGGCGGCGAAACACAAATCGTTGGAAACAAAATGATCAAAGACCTCCGCAAGTTGCAAGAGGACGATGATGTGAAAGCCGTAGTGCTTCGCGTGAACTCACCGGGCGGTAGCGCATTTGCTTCCGAACAAATCTGGCATGCCGTTACAGAGTTGAAGGCCAAGAAGCCCGTCATCGTATCTATGGGCGACTATGCCGCATCGGGCGGTTACTACATCTCTTGTAATGCCGACACCATCGTAGCCGAGCCTACTACACTGACCGGCTCAATCGGTATCTTCGGATTGTTTAGATATGGAGAGAAATTGGCCAAGAATATCGGTGTAGCTATGGACGTAGTGAAGACTAACGAATTTGCAGACTTCGGCGACTTGACACGCCCAATGAATAGTGCTGAACAACAAAAGATGCAAGCTAACGTTGAACGCGGTTACGACCTCTTCTTGACTCGTTGCGCAGACGGACGCGGTAAGACTAAAGAGGAGATTGACCAAGTGGGACAAGGACGCGTTTGGACAGGTAGCATGGCAATCGACTTAGGTTTGGTGGATGTACTTGGTGGCCTTGATACAGCCCTCGACATCGCTATCGAAAAGGCTGGTGTAGAAGCTTATACCATCCAAAACTATCCTGGCGAAAAGAGCTTCATCGAAACATTGATGGAAAGCACAAGCAAGGGTATGGACGACTACATCAGAACACGCGTTATGGGCAAGAAGTTGAACGAAGTAAGCAAGCACTTCTACCTCCTAGACGAACTTGATAAGGTTGACCCTATTCAAGCACGTATGCCCTACATCATAAATTTCAACTAAAAACATATTTATATAGGTATGCAAAAAGCACTACTACCCCTTGCCTGGTTATATGGCATAGGTACAGGCTTACGAAACAAACTCTTTGATTGGGGCATTCTCCAATCAAAGAGTTTCGACATACCTATCATCTGTGTGGGAAACCTTGCCGTAGGAGGCACAGGCAAAACACCACACACCGAATACCTGATACGCTTGTTGAAAGCAGAGGGGCTGAACGTAGCCACCTTAAGCCGCGGATACAAGCGACACACCAAAGGCTACTTGCTGGCCGATGAGCATAGCACCGCCCACGACATCGGAGACGAGCCCTACCAAATGAAGCAGAAGTTTCCCGATGTATGTGTAGCCGTCGACGAAGACCGTTGTCACGGCATCGAGCAACTGCTGAATCTTACCAATCCAGCCATAGATGTCATCATCCTGGACGATGCCTACCAACACCGATATGTAAAGGCCGGTTATACCCTGTTGCTGACCGACTACAATCGTCCCTACTACACCGATGCACTGATGCCCGCCGGCCGCTTGCGCGAAACATGCAAGGGAAAAGAGCGTGCACAAGCCATCATCGTAACCAAATGTCCCGACAATATCCAGGAGGAAGGTTTTACTCAAATGGCAAAACGCCTCCAACCTGCCGAAGAGCAACGGGTTTACTTCTCGCGCTTCCGCTACGGGGCATTGAAACCACTCTTTGCAACAGCCAACGAGAGCCTTGAACAGAAACAAGTGCTTTTGGTAGCAGGTATCGCCCAACCCCAACCGTTATTCGAAGAGGTAAGTCGGAAAGCCGAAAAGGTGGAAATGCTTGCATTTTCCGACCATCACGACTTCACCGAGAAAGAGATGCAACTGATATCCAATAAGTTCATGCAACTGGATAAGAGCAAGCGCATCCTTGTCACCACCGAAAAAGATGCCGCACGCTTGGCACATCATCCGGCACTGGACAAATCGTTGCATCCGCACATATATGTGCTACCCATCGAAGTAG
Source organism: Mediterranea massiliensis (assembly GCA_015060685.1). Lineage (GTDB taxonomy): Bacteria > Bacteroidota > Bacteroidia > Bacteroidales > Bacteroidaceae > Bacteroides > Bacteroides massiliensis_B. The sequence goes on from SUXZ01000012.1 coordinate 60,335, forward strand.
AAATCTTACAAAACAAACAAAATACGTTTAACCTAAATATAATTGAGTATGTTAGAGCGAATTCAAGAAACAGCAGCTTACCTCAAAAGTAAGATGCACACACAGCCCCAAACAGCCATCATCCTCGGCACCGGTTTGGGAAGCCTCGCAGGAGAGATTACGGAAAAGTATGAAATCCCCTACGAAGAGATACCCAATTTCCCCGTTTCTACCGTAGAAGGACATAGCGGCAAACTTATCTTTGGCAAACTTGGCAACAAGGACATCATGGCCATGCAGGGACGTTTCCACTTCTACGAAGGATATTCAATGAAAGAGGTTACCTTCCCCGTCAGAGTGATGCGCGAACTGGGCATCAAGACCTTGTTCGTATCGAATGCAAGCGGTGGTACTAACCCCGACTTCGAAATTGGCGACTTGATGATTATCACCGACCATATCAACTACTTCCCCGAACATCCGCTTCGCGGAAAGAACATCCCTTACGGCCCACGCTTCCCGGACATGAGCGAGGCATACGACAAAGAACTTATCCGCAAGGCCGATGAGATTGCTCAAGAAAAGGGCATCAAAGTGCAGCATGGTGTATATATTGGTACACAAGGCCCTACTTTCGAAACACCGGCAGAGTATAAGCTATTCCGCATCTTAGGTGCCGATGCCGTAGGTATGTCAACCGTACCCGAAGTTGTCGTAGCCAACCATTGCGGTATTAAAGTATTTGGCGTATCGGTAATTACCGACCTTGGCGTAGAGGGTAAAATCGTGGAAGTAACCCACGAAGAGGTGCAAAAAGCCGCCGATGCCGCACAACCCAAGATGACCGAAATCATGCGCGAACTGATTAACAGAGCATAATTATATGAGAACAGAGATAGCAACCCTCGGCGAGTTTGGCCTCATCCGCCACATCACCGAAGGCATCGAACTTAAAAACGAATCATCCAAATACGGCATAGGCGACGATGCCGCCGTATTGGAATACCCTACCGAGAAGGAGGTATTGGTTACAACCGACTTGCTGCTCGAAGGCGTACACTTCGACTTGACCTATGTGCCACTAAAGCACTTGGGCTACAAGGCGGCCATTGCCAATTTCTCCGACATCTACGCCATGAACGGCCAGCCTAAGCAAATCACCGTTTCGCTTGGCCTTTCCAAACGCTTCTGTATAGAAGACGTAGAAGCCCTTTATGCCGGCATCCGCTTGGCATGCGAAGAGTATGGCGTGGACATTGTCGGTGGAGATACCACCTCTTCATATACCGGCCTCACCATCAGCATCACCTGCATTGGCGAAGGCGAGAAAGGAAAAGTTGTCTATCGCAACGGAGCCAAAGAAACCGACTTGATTTGCGTTAGTGGCGATTTAGGAGCAGCCTACATGGGATTGCAATTGCTTGAGCGCGAAAAAGTTGCCCTGCAAGGCAATAACAAAGAAGACGTACAACCCGACTTTGCCGGTAAGGAATACCTGCTCGAACGCCAGCTGAAGCCAGAAGCCCGACGCGACATCATTGAAAAGTTATCGAAGGCCGGCATCGTGCCCACATCCATGATGGATATTTCAGACGGACTCTCATCCGAACTGATGCACATCTGCTCGCAAAGCAAAGTAGGTTGCCGCATTTACGAAGAGCACTTGCCGCTCGACTATCAAACCGCCGTTATGGCCGAGGAGCTGAACATGAATGTCAGCACTTGCGCATTGAATGGTGGCGAAGATTACGAACTGCTCTTCACCGTTCCCATTGCCGACCACGAAAAGGTGTCCGAAATGGAAGGTGTAAAACTTATTGGTCACATCACCAATGCCGAACTTGGTTGCGCCTTAATCTGCCGCGACGGACAAGAATTTGAGTTAAAAGCACAAGGTTGGAACCCTTTAAACGAAGAAAAATAAAGTTTTTCCATAAAAAGTTTGCAGACTTCAATATTTTCATTACCTTTGCACCCGCAAAACAGAAACAAACTGTTGGTGCCATAGCTCAGTTGGTAGAGCAAAGGACTGAAAATCCTTGTGTCCCCGGTTCGATTCCTGGTGGCACCACAAACAAAAGCCTTCGAAATTTCGAAGGCTTTTTTGTTTTTATTACTCCATTTCATTTTGACAAAATGTCAAATCTGACATTTTGATTTTCAAACCGCACGAGAATCGCTTATTTCGAAGCAAGGTAAAGGGTGATGAAGAAAAACGAAACACAAATCAGCTAAATCATTAGTTCACTGTATAATAGCAAAATCCTTACAAAATTTCCACGCGGAAATCTGTTGGATATTCTTACTTATTTCGCTACTTTTCGCACTTTCTGCCGAAAGCTCGAAATGTTGCTTCCGAAATCACGCGTGATTTCCTCCGTAGATGCGGCACTTTCTGCCGTAATCGCGGCGCTTACCGCAATAATCGCCGAGGTTACGGCGACAACTCCGCGTGATTCCGGCAATAATCACGCGTGATTTCAGCAGCAACTTTTTTACTTATAATATTTTAGCCTATTTTTGCAAAAATGCGCGTTAGCAATTTTGAAAAATCACTAACACATTGAATTAGGAATCTGACATTATACTATCATATTGCATTTCACAAATTCTGCATTTATCCCATATTACAAGCAACTTTTCACAAATATAGTTTCATTCACCAACGAAGCTATATTCATAAGCCAACGAAGCTATATCTGCGACCTCGCGAAGCTATATCTGTGAATGAACAAATTTAAAAGTAAAAAAAACGATACTAAAAGATGCTATTTCACATATAATCATTAAATTTGCGGAAACACTGTAAAAGATGTGTAAATGACAATATTTTACTATTAGAAAACAATATTCATGGGAACGAACTTTTTCACAAATGAAAAAGAAAATACTCTTCTTGAAAAAATAGAAGGTGTGTTCAAATACAAAAAAGTGCATTTCTTTGATGCGCTCGTGGGCTATTTCCGAGCATCAGGCTATTTTCGCATCAGGAAGTTTATACAACAAACTCCCAAGATTCGCATTTTGGTTGGTATCAATGTAGATAAACTCACATATCAAGCAAATCAGCAGGGCCTACTTTTCAATCCTAATGCAGAGCAGTCTCAGGAAGAGTTTTTTAACGATATAAGGTGTAATATTCAGGAAGCGAAATACGACAAAGAAGTTGAGGATGGTATGTACCAGTTCATAGATGACATTGTATCTGGTAGAATAGCTATGCGCATCCATCCCAAACAAAATATTCATGCTAAGATCTATATTTTCCGTGAGGAAGTTTACCATCCCCATGGTTATGGTTCTGTTATCACAGGTTCTAGCAATTTAACTGAGGCTGGACTTGAAAAAAACTTCGAGTTCAATGTGGAGTTACGCTATGATGATGACATACAGTTTGCAACCGAAACATTTGAAAAACTATGGGAAGAATCTGTAGAGATCGACATAACTCATATAGATAAGATTAAGAACAACTCATATCTTAATCCCAACTTTACCCCTTACGAGGTTTATCTAAAATTCTTATTGGAATACTTCGGTAAGAGCATTGATTTTGACCCCAATTCTGTTTCCGACTTACCTTCAGGTTATAAAAAGCTGTCGTATCAAATTGATGCTGTTAATGATGGCTATGCAAAAATGATGAAACACAATGGATTTTTCCTTTCCGATGTTGTCGGATTGGGAAAAACAGTCGTTTCTGCACTTATAGCTAAGAAATTCTTTTTCTCGAATGGATTTCCGACTCATCGTTCTCATATTTTGGTTATTGTCCCTCCCGCTATGAAAGATAATTGGGAAGAGACTCTTACGGAATTCAAATTAGATAATTTCAAAATCATAACTAACGGAAGCCTCCACAAAGTTAAGAATCCCGAACTCTATGACCTAATTATAGTTGATGAGGCACATAAGTTCAGAAGTGACACAGCATCAATGTATAATGAATTGCAGAAGTTGTGTAAGACTAAAACCAAGCGATATGATGGTAGCTTGCATGATAAGAAGGTTATACTTGTGTCTGCTACGCCACTTAACAATAGGCCAGAGGATATTGCCAATCTTGTTTACCTTTTCCAAGATTCAAAAGATAGTACCTTGGAAGAAGGTAATTTGCAGCGTTTCTTCCGTGAACATATTGATAGATATAACAAACTAAAAAAACAAAAGGACTTAACTCTTATAGCTGACGAAGTTAAGGCAATCTATGAGAGAATTCGTATCAAGGTTGTGGAACCATTAACTGTACGCCGAACTCGTACAGACTTAATGGATAACGATGCATATCGCAAAGATTTGGAGGAACAGAACATTCATTTCCCTGACGTAAAATCTCCTCGCAAGATATATTATCAATTGGATACAGTGTTGGAGGCTTTGTACGATAAGACTATAATGTATCTTAGTGACAAGATAAACGGACTTAAATATTATAGATATCAGGCGATAAAATATCTAAAGTCTCCTAAGAAGAGCAAGTATAAAAAGGCTGATATGATTTCTATTCAGTTGGCAGGCATTATGAAAACATTGCTTGTCAAGCGAATAGATAGTAGTTTTTATGCCTTCAAGCAATCATTGCGTCGATATTATGAGGCCAACAAGGTGATGCTTGATATGTTTGCCAACGGTACTATATACATTGCTCCCAATCTGAAAGTCAATGAGTTGCTTAGCGAAGGTAAAGAAGATGAGTTGATAAAGTTGATTGAGGAAGCAAGATATACCGACCCAACAATAGAAGTTTGTACGCCAGAGGACTTTGAAGATGGTTTCGAAGATGGCATTAAGGCTGATAATGAGATATTGAAAGAGTTGGTTTCTATGTGGGATGCTGTTAATGCAGATCCTAAGTTAGATATATTTATTCAATATCTTAAAGATACGTTATTGGATAAAACCATTAACCATGAAGGAAAATTAGTCATATTCTCAGAATCAAAAGAGACCACCAAATATCTATATGACGCTCTAAAAAGTTATGGCTTTGACAAGATTATGACTGTACAGAGCGACAACAGAGATACACAAATGCTGCTCTTGAAGGAGAACTTCGATGCAAACTACAAGGGGGATAAGAAAAACGATTATAACATAGTTATTTCTACCGAGGTGCTTGCCGAAGGAGTAAACCTCCATCGTGCCAATGTTATCGTAAACTATGACACACCTTGGAACTCTACAAGGCTTATGCAGCGTATCGGTCGTGTGAATCGTATCGGTAGCACTGCCAAAGAGGTATATATTTTCAATTTCTTCCCTACATCAAAAGTTAATGATGACATTGAGTTGGAGAAGAAGGCGAAAATGAAACTCTTTGCTTTCCATGCAGCATTGGGCGAAGATAGTCAGATATATTCTACTGACGAGAATCCTGAGAGCTTCGGTTTGTTTGATAAGGATGTAGATGAGGAACGTGATGAGAAATTGCGCTACCTGATGTGGCTCCGACAATTGAAACAAGATGACCCTGATTTGATTAAGCGAATCAGCAAACTGCCATTGAGAGCTCGCACAGGTCGCAAGAGTAAATTTATTCCTGGTAGCACCATCGTATTTATTCGCAATAAGCGGCGTGATGCTTTTACATTTGTGCGAGATGACGGCAGCATAGAGGAACTTACATTCTTGGAGGCAGTAAAAGAGTTTGAAGCCCGTATTGACGAAAAGTCCATACCGCTACACGATATGCACCACGAGCAAGTAAAAGCGGCACTCGATGCTTTTGCCACACAAGAGGAAGAGACTAAAGCAACAAAGCAGAAGGTGAATCCGGCACAGGGTCCTAATGAAAAGAAGGCAATTGCTTATCTTGATGGCTTTGTAAGTATTCCCAACATTACAGAACAGGAACTTGAATTGATTAATAAAGCAAAACGGGCTATTACAACGGGTAAATTCCAGCAGTTGCAACGAGATATAAATAAGCTAAAAACTGCAACAAAGAAAACCCCAGTCAAGCCAGTGGTTTTACTTGAGCAATTGATAAAGATTATATCAGCATATCCATTGGAGCATGTCCAAGGTGGGAATGTTGATAAACAAGCAGATGTGCTTAAAGTGTCGAAAGATTTTATGCCTGAAATTATTATTTCAGAGAGTTTTAATATGTAACAAAGTATTATTATGAATCAAGCATATTTGAAAAATATACTATCTGCAAAATTTGATTTTGATATTTGGAAAGATTTACTGGAAAAGATCTTTCCCAAAGTTGAAATCTTTACAAGTGTTGCCAAGATTGCAGATTCACACGTCAAAGATGGTGGTCATGTAGGAAACATCCGTTTAGATGACGGACGTTCATTGGCTATATTCCGTTTTGAAGTTACCGACAATGTGCAAATATCCCGCAACCGTAAAAGTTTGCGCGATATTGCTGCAAAATATGTAGATCAAGACTTGATTCATGGAGCTTTGGTTTTCTATTATTCGCAAGGCCAAGATGACTATCGTTTAACATTCATTGCCAAACAGACATATTTCAATGAAAGCGGAGAATTAGTAAAGAAGGAAACAGCTCCTAAACGATATACATTCTTGTTAGGCAAGAATGAGCCTTGTACCACAGCAGCAAGCCGACTTATCGAGTTGGCTAATAAGAAAAACTATGGATCCATTTATTTAACAGATGTTACCGATGCATTCTCTGTTGAACGACTCAATAAAGAGTTCTTTAATGGGTATAAAGCACAATATAAGAAATTTGTTGATACGCTTTCTGATACGAAGCAACACCGTGATTATGTAAAGAAACTGTTAGGCCGTTTGGTGTTCTTGCAATTCTTACAAAAGAAAGGCTGGATGGGTGTGCCTGCTTCAAATGTTAAATGGGAAGGTGGGGATAAAAAATTCCTAAGTAATCTTGTTGAGAGACATATCGATAATGATAGACTGTTAAGCGATGTGTTTGAACCATTATTCTTTGGCATCCTGAACACAAAGCCAGAAGAGAGAGAGACATTATTCATAAATAAGAATTGGGATATACAACTCTTGGAAGAGTTTAGTGGCATCCCGTATCTTAATGGCGGTTTATTCGAAGCAGACGATGTGGATAAGCAGCCTATTGATTTCTCATATGCTCACTTTAAGGATTTGATGGATTTCTTTTCGCAATACAACTTCACCATTGACGAGAACGACCCTGATGATAGCGAGGTTGGTATTGATCCTGAAATGTTGGGACATATTTTCGAGAATCTTTTGGAGGACAACAAGGACAAAGGTGCCTTTTATACTCCTAAGGAGATTGTTCAGTATATGTGCCGACAGAGTGTGATTCAATACCTAAAGACACATGAGCCATCTGATCAGTATGCAGATGCTATTGAGCAACTTATAAATGATGGCGTGGTGAGTCCTATACTCCAAAGCAAAAGCATTGCTACACGCTTTATTCAACTGCTTAAAGAGGTTAAGGTATGCGATCCAGCCATTGGTTCGGGTGCATTCCCTATGGGTATCCTTTATGTATTGTATCACGCCATACATCATTTGCATTCACATGCTGAGCCTCACGGGAATTTTGATTCGACTCAAACGAAGCGTGATATAATCCAAAATAATATCTTTGGTGTTGATATCGAGCAAGGTGCTGTCGATATCGCTCGTTTGCGTTTCTGGTTAGCATTGGTTGTAGATGCCGACAAGCCACAACCACTACCCAACTTAGATTACAAAATCACTTGTGGCAATTCATTATTGAGTCGCTATCCAATAGATGCTCCTATTGAGAATGTTTTTGTGGAGTACAACAAGGGTAAAAAGGAAGATGAGAAGATGTCACTTGCCAAATATAAAGAGTTAGTAAGCGACTATACCAATACATCAAATCATCAAACCAAGGAACTTTTCCGCAAGACTATTGAGAATATAAAGTGCGCCTTCAAGACAGAATTGAGCAAACAGTTTAAGGAAAGACTTGCAAAGTTAAGAGGCAAAGTTATAATGCTTGAAGCCCCTACCTTATTTGGAGAGCGTACAAAGGCAGAAAAGGCTGAGTTTAAGAAGCTGAAAGAGAAACTGAATCTCCTTGAGAAAGAACAAGAAGATATTCAGACAAACAAATTATATGTTGATGCTTTCGAATGGCGTTTTGAATTTCCTCAATTGCTTGATGAGAATGGTAAGTTTACTGGGTTTGATATAATAATAGGAAATCCACCTTACAATGAACTCAGGGACCTTGATTTGGGCATGCAAACTGCATTAAAATCATCAAGGTATTATGACTATGCGAAAGGTGGTAGACTAAATATGTTCCAATTTTTTTATCCTCTCGCTATAAATGTTGCGATGGACAATGGAATAGTTTCTTTGATTACTCAAAATTCTATTCTAGCAGAAGATAGTGCATTGGGAAATAGAAAATTATTCTTTGCACAAACCGACATATTATCTATTGATTCATTCCCTGAAAGAGATAATAAAAATCTTAGAGTTTTTGAATCAGCAAAGATGAGTGTATGCATTTGTACATTAAGAAGAAATAATCACCCGGATATATGTAATATTATCCCGATTAATGTATGGCATTCACGATATATGCAAGACAAGCATGAACTGAATATTACTGTTGAAGAAATAATGGAGATGTATCCAGAAGACATTATTATACCTATAAGCAGTAATGAGAAATTTTCTATCCTTAAAGAGATAAAGAAGAAAAGTCAATATCATATCAATGCATCAGCAGGTGAAATAGATATGACAAAATATAAGAGCATATTTAATACAATTGGCTTAGGAACAAGAGTAATTACCGGTGCACAAATTCAAAGATATTACATAACAAACACTCCTTCGCAAGGAGATGTTATATATATAGATGATTCCAGTAAACCTCAGCTATCTTCAAAAAGGAAGGCAGAAATATCACAACCCAGGATAGTTCTTCAGCGTATAACAGGTGTAGATTCTAAAGTTAGAATAATTGCTACACTTATAAATGGAAGCATGTATTGTGCAAATTCCACAAATTATATCGCCGATGATAAAATTCTAAGTATCAAATATCTATTAGGTGTTTTAAATTCATCTTTAGTAAATTTCTTCATAAAGCAAACTAGTACAAACACCAATATTACAGCAAAGGTTCTAAGCTCCATACCTATTGCTGTACCACCAAATGATGTCCAAGGGTTAATAGCAACAATTGTAGATTATATTATATTGATTAATTCTGCACAAAACAACTTATCTGAATTAGTCTCAAATGACACTATTGCTTCTTATTTTGAAAAGATTATAGATGGCTGTGTATATGAATTATACTTTGATGGACATATGAAAGAGCAAGAAATCAATATAATTGATTCTGCGCTGGAACTCATAAAGCCAATATCACAACTAGCTACAGAAAAGGATAAATCTGAAGTCATATTAAATACATTTATGACTATAAAGAAAACAGATAATTCTATACGAAACCGATTAGATTTATTTACATTAAGAAGCCCCGAAATACTCAAACTTATAATTGAAGGATAATATGCCAGCAATAAATAGAATACATATATGTGGTTTTAAGGCCTTTCCAAATGATTTTGAATTACAACTAGAAGGAAAGAACCTTTTGATGTATGGTGAGAATGGTAGTGGAAAATCTTCCATCTACTATGCTTTACATTGTATGTTCCAGGCACCATTAAAACCTGATGCTGGTAAAAAATACTTTGACCCCGCTAGTGAACAGCATTTAAAGAATCTAAATAATTTGGATGCAGATTCCAAGATATGGATAGATTTTGATGGAAGACATCCGTTTATATATAATATTGATAAAGAAGGTTATCAATTTACATTATTAGGTGGTAAACACCCATTGCCTGCACAGATTAACGGTTGTTTTGTTAATCATCAATTCTTATTCCATTTTTTCAATTTTAGAAATTCTCAGAGAATAAATCTATTCCCTGTATTTATAAAAGATATTTTGCCATTCTGTAAAGATGACAATACAGGAGTTCATATTGGCGAAATGTATGATGAAATAACAGCATCAATTATCAAGAAGGGACGACATATACACCCTGATTATATCTCTAAGATTGAATATTTTAATAAAGCAGTCAAGAGGGTCGTTGAAGACATTAACATTTATGCCTCCGATCGATATAATGAATCTTTTAAGGATGACGTTGATAATGAGTTGGTTATAAGATTGCGATACGATTCGAATTTTGATAAACCCGAAGATGACACTAATGAGTATTGGTTAAAGTATGACAATATTATAGAGTTAGTTAAAGAGAATGGGGAAATAAAAGAACGCAAATCATCATATAAAAAATTAAATGAACCTTTTATTGGTTTGGAGATTTCCGAGAAGATGACTGATGGCAATCTACGAAAGATTGTTAAGCCACATACATATTTTAACGAAGCAAAATTAACAGCAATAGCATTGTCTGTTCGTTTTGCGCTGCTGAATATAGAGAAGCCTGCTGATGGTCGTTTTCTAGCTCTTGACGATATGCTCATCAGTCTTGACATGAGCAATCGAGCAAAAGTTGTGGACTTCTTGCTAAAAATATCTGATAAGTATAAGATATATCTGTTTACTCACGATAGAGCATTCTTTGAACATTTTAAAGAAAGGATTTATTTTGCGAACAAATCAAAAGGTGTAGCAAAAGAAGATGGTTGGTTATTTAAGGAATTGTACAAAGATGATACTCCTACAAATAATCCTAAGGATTTCAACTCTGAATCAGACATTGCAAGAGCTCGTAAACATTATCAGGAATTTGATTATCCTGCAGCTGCGAACTACTTACGTAAAGCAGTAGAGGCTATGGTAAATGAAGTCTTTCCCCCTAAACTATCAAAACAAAATGATGGTGCTAAACATGAAAGGCTTCGAAATGTACTGGAAATATCATTTGATTTCTTTTCGAAGATACAAGGGTTTGATCTTGCAGACTTGAGTAGATTGATTGCTAATTTGAATCTACTAATGAACCCTCTTTCGCATAAATCAACTGAAACTAATGTGTATAAAATTGAGTTGAAAGAAATTTTTGCTATTATAGAAAGATTGGGTCTCCAAGTCCAAGAGTTATGTATTGAAGAGGTACTTCCAAGAAAAGAAAAAGTCTATTTATATTTAGAGGAAGATGAACATATAACACAGAAGTATGAAATCGAGCTACAGCAGGAATTATATAAATATATTGTTGCAGGGACAACCAAGGTATGGCTGCCAGAAGCTAAATCAACAAGAAGTTGCACTATTACAGACGGAGTTGAGGGTGAATACAATAAGAATGAACATTTTAAAGGAAGTTTAGAAAAAATCTGTCAAGATATACATAACCATAAGAGGAAAGAATATGCTGATAATTATTTAGAGTTGTATAAAGACAAAAATGGGAATATATTATCAAATATAATATAACAGATATGCCAAAACAAAAGTTTGATTCAACGCCGTCGATTAAAGGCACATTATTCCAATTTCTTATTGCATTAGAACGATGTTTCGAAATGCAAGAAGGACAATCTGTATATATAGAAACATATGGTGATGTTTCTGTATTAGGAAATCTGTCCGATAGCAAACAGATAGAATCAAAACTTTATAAAAGGAACTTAACTGATTCAGATAAGAATGTCTGGAAGAGTATTTATAATTGGATGAGTGAGGACTTCCCTATTGATACATTTAGTTCGCTCATATTATTAACTACTCAAAAAGTACCTATAGGCTCTGCCTGGCTAAATTGGAATGGTAAAAATCCATCGGAAAGAATGAATGTCCTTATAAATATCAAAAAAAGTTTTGACTCACGCAAAAGAAAAGATAAGGATTTATCAACATACATGAATGTCATTTTTGATACTAAAAATACGACGAGACTATCACAGATAGCAAAGATGTTATACATTGATAGCATTAGTATGGATGGAAATCAATACCATAAATATCTTCAAGAAAAATACGGAAAGGGAATCCCCGATATACAGAAGGGGAAATATATAAATCACATGTTTGGTTATATACTTAACCCTGACATTGTTAGCCATGATTGGCAGATTACGTACGATGATTTCACAAGTGAAGCAGAAGAGATAATCAAGACATTGGTGGAAAATACAGCAGTGTTCCCTACAAAGTTAAAGTTAGCAGATATAAAGAAAAATGACTATGACGGTTATACTTTTGTAGAGAAAATCAAGGACATAAAATATGATGAAGCTATTTCTGGAGCCATTGATGACTATGTACATACTGCAAGTATGATTCAACAAGAGTTAGAAAAGTCAGAGGCCAAGAAAAATTCGCTATTACAATATGAAGAGAACTTAAAGGGGAGTTATACCGCAAAATATAGGAAAGCATCAAGGAACTATGATGATGGTGAGCGAATTGCCAAATCACAAGACTTTTATGATGATATGACAGGAAGTAGCGATATAACTTTTCACACCTATAATAGTGTAGATTTATATTTCCATAATGGTATGCTGCATATGATGGCTGATGAAAATGACGAATTAGTATGGTTGTTAAAAGATAAAACGGATGAGTAAATTTATAGAAAATATATCAACGCTGCAAAATAATACATTTATTCTAACTCCGTTACTAGTTTCTTTTTATAAGAACCTGAAACCAACGGACAAGAATATTCTATTGGCTTATTTTGTTCTTCCATTAGTTCTCAATAATGAGTTCTTGGAAAAGATTCAAAAAATCACTACTGCATCCAATTTGAGTAGGGTAACGAGAGATAAAGACATAATGGCTGGATTTGAAGAACGCTTTTATTTCTATAAAGAACAAACAAATAAGTGTTTGCAATATGCTATTGATTGTAGATATATTGAAGTCGATAAGAATCTTACAGTAACCGTAATAAATGATAATAACAGGTCGACAGATACTCGTTTGGACAAAAGCTTTAGGCTCGCTTCACAGTTGTCTAATATTTTTACAAAGAATGTTATTAACACCTACTATGCATTTGGAATAAAAGCGCTATGAGAAGTTATATTAAATATATGGGTATTATGGATCAATATGGTAATTGCCATCATATTGATATGCATGAAGGTCTAAATATCATAACAGGTAGGTCTTCAACTGGCAAAAGTGCTATCATAGAGTTGTTTGATTATTGTACAGGAAGTGCAGATAATACAATCCCTTCTGGAGTTATTACAGAAAATGCACATCTATACTTTGTCGTATTATACAAAAACAACACTCAATTGGTAATTGCCCGTGAACAAGCCGGTAGATCAAGAAAGTTATTTTTCAAAATTGAACCTGAAGATTTGGAAATAGATAATTTGACCAGTTCTTATTTTGGTGATGAGTATTATATTGATATAAATACTTTCAGAGAGGAATTGGGACATTTCTTCGGTATTGAAATATCGAACATGGATGAGGCAGATAAAAGTATAAATCGAAATGTTATTAAAAAGGGACATCCCTCGTTCCGGAATATGATTTCATTTATGCTGCAGCATCAAAACTTAGTAGCCAATAAACACTCTTTATTTTATAGGTTTGATGAAAAAGAAAAACGCGAAAGAGTAATAGAAGAGTTCAAAATATTTGCTGGGTTTGTCGATCAGCAATACTATATCTTGTCTCAAGAATTAGAAGAATATAAGATTAAACGGGATAAGTTTCAAAACGAGAAGAGTCGCTTTGAAACGAGTAAGAAAGATAAGTGTACATATTTAGATGAATTAAAAGAAACGTATTATTCTATTAGCGGGAATGAATTATTCTCAGGAATAGATAGTATGCATATGCTTGATGCTCCTCAGATTTATCTTGATAAATTAAGAGCATTGCCAATTGTGGTAAATGAAGATTCTGAGCAGTATAAATATCAATATACAGAATTAGTTAGAAAGAAGAACTTATTACTTGCTCAAAAAAGAGATATTACTCTTAAATTAGAAAAAGTAATATCATCTATTGAATATGCAAAGTCCTATGCAGAAACTATTGATAGATATAATCCTATCAAGGAGGCCATAAAGAGCAACTCTGAATGTCCTTTCTGCCACAACCAAAATGGTGGTATTGTAACGGAAGCAAATAAACTAACAGAAGCTATTAATTGGCTAAATTCCGAACTCAGAAGATCTCCAATGAGAATAGATTCTTTTTTGCCTAAGAAACACGAATATGAAAAAGAATTGCGGGAAATTAATCAACAAATTAGGGCTATTAATAACGAAATATCAAAAATAAATGAGATTAATAGAAGTCTAGAAAACGACAGGTCCTTAGAAGAACAGACATTAAAAGTGAGACTTCAAATTGAAAATGAATTAGAATGGTCTAGAGATAAGTCCATCAGTTTTAATGATGATAAGTTCAACGATATTAAGAAAAGGATAGAAGAAATTGAAGGCGTATTGCAACAGACATATAATGTTGAACATAAATTGGAAGAAGCCGAAGCTTTCATTAATCGTACGATGAATGAGATAGGTCGTAATTTAGATTTTGAAGCATCATATCAGCCTATCAACCTCTGTTTTGATATCCATACTTTTGAATTATACCATCTAAAAGATAATAATACAAAAGTGTATCTTCGGTCTATGGGAAGTGGAGCCAACTGGCTATACTCTCATATTTGTCTATTTTTGGCAATACTCAAATATTTTGCTTCTTTAGGCGATAAAGCTCTAGTTCCATCTATCCTATTTTTAGACCAACCTAGCCAGGTTTATTTCCCTGCGACTGTTGATATAGATGAAGATAAATTTGATGCCAATAAACTCAAGCAATTTGAGGGAAAAACCGCTGATGAAGATCTTAAAGCTGTTACAAACTTGTTTGTACAAATAATAATTGTTATCAAATCCATAAAAGAAGAATATGGCTTTATGCCACAGATTATAATATCCGATCATGCTGATCATCTGAATTTAGGAGAATATAACTTCAATGATTATGTGGTAAGCCGATGGAGAGGAAAAGACCAAGGATTTGTTGATATGCTTAAAATAATACATTCCGCAAAGATTCAAGATGGTGAAACAAAAGAAAATAACTAATAATATGATAGAACACAACCAATGTTTCTATTCTAAAATAATATCTGTTTGGGATGTGGTTAATTCATAAATGAAGAAAATGGAATAATGGTAGTTAATAGAAATGTCGAGATGTGTAAATAATATTAAATTGAATATTTACTTATATGCAAGCATTAAAATCACTAGGGGAACTTACATATCGCTCAAATATTGAGGTCTATAGATGTGGCGAGAAATATATTATAGTATATGATGATCACAGATATATATTAAATGTGCTATTTGAAGCGTTCAAACTTGGGATGTTTGATTGTTGTCCAAATATAATATATTTTGATCGCCATGATGATGCATGCAATCCACAAATAAAAAAGAGCGAACTGCTTAAGCGTTGGGGCGTAACGGAATTAAAAAATGTCTCCAGTCCTAACTTTTGGTCTTTTGTTGAATTTGATTTAGGATATTTGGATGATGATTGGCTGTTAGCTGGTATGGAATTGGGGCTGATAAACAACTCTGTAGTAATTGGTCAGCAAGATAATAGCAATATTCGTGCTTTAAACAATCGTTTCGTCTCAACAGATGGGAAAACACATGAATTATATTCAATAAGCCATCTAAATACGTCACTTGGCTGTAGAGGTTGTCTTGGTGACAATGTTATTAAAGAACCTTACTATACTGCCGTAAGGAATATTTTTGAATATAATCAGCCTCCATATGGGAGATATAATAAATTTTCAAAGGAAGCAACAACTCCATTTATTTTAGATTTCGATTTAGATTGTTTTACAACTGAATGCGAAGAGAAAATATATGCTTGGCCAGAAACTATTTTTAGAAGAATGTACTATGAACATGATGAAGTGCAATTCTTTATGAGAGAAATAATATCTCGTTGCCAATTTATTACAATATGTAGAGAGCCATATTGTTGTGGTGGCATGGGAGAATCAAACAAGATATTGGAATATCTTGATAGATATTTATTTGAAGGTAATCTTAATACTATGCCTATAATATAAAAGAGTATTGGCCTCGTCGTTTTATTTGATAGAGGCTATAGGTACAATTGTTTCAAGCTTGCATACAACTTTATTCTCATACTTTTGTATATAGGTGCTCATGAACTGCTCATGATGACACCAAGTCGGCACTAAGATAGAACTTAGTTGGCACCCAGTCGGAACCTAGTCGGCACCCAGTTGATATAAGGGTGTACAAGTTAGTGCATAAGTTGTGTACAAGCTAATTTAATGATACTACCATGCAAGTGACCATGCAAGTTCCCAAGTCGTGAAACCTGTTTATAATAGGTTAAACTATCAAGAACTTCTTTACAATTCAATTGCTGATACATTTGATTTCTCAAAAATGCGGGACATGTCTCACTTTTCTGAATAAGACATGCGACTAAAAAATAATCAAACGCGCAAATTTACACCCAACCTATCATAAAATAAATAAAAAGTATTATCTTTGCATATTATATGATATGTTACAGTTATGGCAAAGAGTACAATGGGAACTAAATTGCCCCGAAAACTAGAGCAGAAGATGCGGGTTGTTGGCGAGCAAATTAAACTTGCCCGCTTGCGTCGTAATTTGAGTGTTGCACAGGTGGCGGAGCGTGCAACTTGTTCTCCTCTTACGGTGTCACGCATAGAGAAAGGTGTCCCCACAGTGGCGATTGGCATCTATCTTCGCGTGTTGTATGCCCTGCAACTTGATGATGATATTCTCTCTTTGGCAAAAGATGATGAACTCGGCAGGGCGTTGCAAGATATGAATTTGCCACAGCGTGAAAGGGCATCTAAAAAGGAGTAGTAGGCTATGAAGAAATTGTATGTATATGCCGATTTTGATTGGCTCAAGGAGGTTGAGTTTGTTGGAGAACTTGGCTACGAATCACTTCGTGGTTCGGATAGTTATAGTTTTAAGTTTGCTGATAGTTGGATAAAAAAGTATAATGCCATTACCCTTAGCAAAGACCTTAACAACTATCCGGGGATACAATACACCCAGCCTAATAAAGATATTTTTGGTTGCTTTGCCGATGCACTGCCTGACAGATGGGGGCGCACTCTTCTCCTTCGTCGTGAGCAGATAATGGCTCAAGAGGAGAATCGCTCTGTTCGTCGACTATCATCATTTGACTTTTTGACGGGCATTGATGACTTTTCCCGTATGGGCGGGTTCCGTTTCAAAGAAACGCCTGATGGTGAGTTTATAAATGCGGACCACTCTTTGCGTATTCCACCGTTGACCGACTTGCGTGAACTCATTGCAGCTAGTAAGGAGATTGAGAAAAGTGAGGATGCTAATACCCTCCCCGAAAAACGATGGATTGCTCAACTCGTCCAGCCGGGTTCTTCACTCGGTGGTGCTCGTCCTAAAGCAAATGTTGTAGATACGGACCGTAGTATATATGTTGCAAAGTTCCCATCATTGAAGGATGATTACGATGCAGGACTATGGGAGCATTTCAGCCATCTGTTAGCCAAAAATGCGGGCATAAACGCAGCCGAAACAAAGGTGCTTGCAATAAACGACAAGCATCATACGCTCCTTTCTCGTCGTTTCGATAGAACGGATGATGGCAAGAGAATTCATTTTGCATCGGCAATGACACTGCTTGGATTAAACGACGGTAATAATGCAACAACAGGACACGGATATATTGATATTGTTGATTTTATCATTAGCGGTTGCACCGATGTTGATGCGAACTTGCGAGAGTTGTTCCGCCGAGTGGCGTTCAATATCTGCGTTGGTAATAGCGATGACCATTTCCGCAATCATGGTTTTCTGCTCACTGCAAAAGGGTGGACGCTATCGCCTGCATACGATATGAACCCAACACTAAATGACCACCAAAGTCTGCTAATCAATAGCAAAACCAACAAGGCTGATTTATCTATTTTGCTCAACTCTTGCGAGGAGTATATGCTCACACTTGAGGTCGCAAAGGGTATCATCAACGAGGTCGTAACGGCTGTCAAGGATTGGCGAGTATTAGCAAATAGATTAGGTATTGCCAAGAGAGAAATGACGTTGTTTGAAGGAGTGTTTGATAATCGGATTAAGTTATAAGATTAAGGAGGTTTATTATGTACGATGACAACAATGATATAAAGAAAAGACAAGTAGAAGTTCTCAAAGAAGGTTTAGAACTACAGAATAATGTAAACGAATTTGCAAAAGAAATAAATAAGGGCATTTCTGATATAAACTATGCTTTATTTGGTAATAATATAGTACAGATGCGTGAGTGTGCTATTTCAATTAAAAGAAAATACCCACTATTTTATTGTTATCTCCCTAAGCAAGTTCTTCCATTCATACCTTCTATTCCAATTGA
>SUXZ01000013.1 GCA_015060685.1 Mediterranea massiliensis
TTCCCATTCCGAACAGAGAAGTTAAGCCCGGTCACGCCGATGGTACTGCGTAACAGTGGGAGAGTAGGTAGTCGCCGTTTTAGTTGAGCCTCCGTTGTCCAGAAGGATGACGGAGGCTTTTTTTTGTACTTTTGTTGGTCTTTTCTGCCTTTTTTGAAAAAAACTTTATCTACTTCGGTTTGTTATCAATGAAAATTCGTAATTTTGGCGGAAATCTGTAAAAATCATAATAACTACTATTAATATGGAAAACAAAATTCAAGAGTTAACCGACAAAATCTATCGCGAAGGGATAGAAAAAGGTAACGAAGAGGCGCAAAAACTTATCGCCAAAGCACAAGAAGATGCTTTGAAGATAGTAGAGGATGCTCGTAAAGAGGCTGAATCTATCGTTGCTGCTGCGCAAAAGAAAGCCGATGAATTGTCTAAGAACACTCAATCAGAGTTGAAAATGTTTGCCGGACAAGCTATCAATGCATTGAAGTCTGAAGTAGCCACATTGGTAACCGACAAGTTGATTGGTGAAGATGTGAAGGCATTTGCTGCCAACAAAGATTTCTTGAACGCATTCATTGTAGAGTTGGCTTCGAAATGGAGTGCAAACGAACCTATCGTTATTTCTACTGCCGATGCAGAAGGCTTGAAGAAGTATTTTGCTGCTAAAGCAAAAGATTTGTTGGATAAGGGTGTGAAGATTGAACAAGTGAACGGTATCAAGACATTGTTTACCCTTCAACCTGCTGATGGCTCATATAAGGTGAACTTCGGTGAAGAAGAATTTGAAAACTACTTTAAGGCATTCTTGCGTCCACAATTGGTGGAAATGTTGTTTTAATCTAATTTATGGCGAATTATTATAGTTTGATTACCGGCTTGCCCGACCTCTTCCTGGAAGATGGTAAGCCGAGTTATTCCGTCAGCGAGTTCCGAGGCATATGCAAGGAACTATTGAGCGAAGCGGACAAACGCATCGTAGATTATTTCTTCTTGAAGTATGACTGCTTGAATGTGGTTAAGCTATTGAAGGATCCCAATGCCCAGATAGATGAAAAAGGAAACTTGACCCTTGATGAATGTCGCGAACTGATTGAACAATCGGATGAGATGAATGTGCAAGTTCCTTGTGGCGCTCCCAGATTCTTGATGGATTTTATTTTGGGTTATTCGGCCAAGAAGGAATCGGCTACCTATTTTGCCGAAGATGCCGTTTTGTTGGAGTACTATCGTTATGCCATGCAGTGCGAACAACCTGAGGTGGCCTCATGGTTTGAATTGAATTTCAATATCACCAATATCCTGACTGCTTACATCGCCCGTAATTATGGCTGGAAAGTGGAGGAGTATGTATTGGACAATAACGAAGTAAGTGAAACCATCTTGAAGAATACCCAAGCAAAAGACTTCAATTTGTCTCCGATTCTGGATTATGTGGAAGAGGTGGTGAAGATTGCCGAATGTGAAGATCCGGTGATGAAGGAGAAACGTATTGATGCCTTCAAGTGGGTGTGGTTGGATGAACATACATTCTTCGAGCCCTTCTCGATTGTATCTGTATTTGCCTATCTGTGCAAATTGGATATGAGCGAACGTTGGGAGAAATTGGATGCAGAGACTGGACGCGAAACCTTTACGCAGATTGTGGATAACTTGCGCAGCGAGGCACGTGTACCTGATGAGTTTAAGAAATAATAAAAACAATTATATTTATGACAAAAGGAACTGTTAGTGGCGTTATTGCCAACATGGTGACACTCAGCGTGGATGGTCCGGTTTCTCAAGGTGAGATTTGTTACATTGAGACTGGTGGCGATCGCTTGATGGCTGAGGTTATTAAAGTGGTTGGTACTGACGTGTACGTCCAAGTGTTTGAAAGTACACGTGGATTGAAAGTTGGTGCCCAAGCAGACTTTACAGGCCATATGCTCGAAGTGAAACTGGCTCCGGGTATGTTGTCGAAGAATTACGATGGTCTGCAAAATGATTTGGACAAGATGGAAGGTGTGTTCTTGAAGAGAGGACAATACACCAATCCGTTGGACGAAGACCGTATTTGGGAGTTCACTCCACTTGCCAAAGAGGGTGATGAAGTAATTGCATCCGATTGGTTGGGTGAAGTTATCGAGAATTCACAAAAGCTGAAGATTATGGCTCCTTTCCAAATGGAAGGTAAGGCCAAGGTTAAGAAGGTTGCTCCTGCCGGTTCGTACAAGATTACCGATGTAATTGCCGTATTGACCGATGAGAAGGGTAATGATATTGAAGTGAACATGATTCAACACTGGCCGGTGAAGTTTGCTATGACCAACTACAAGCAAAAACCCCGTCCATTCAAGTTGTTGGAAACAGGTGTTCGTACAATCGATACCTTTAACCCCATTGTAGAGGGTGGTACAGGCTTTATCCCTGGTCCGTTCGGTACCGGTAAAACCGTGCTTCAGCATGCTATCTCAAAACAAGCCGAAGCCGATATCGTAATTATCGCAGCTTGTGGTGAGCGTGCAAACGAGGTTGTGGAAATCTTTACCGAATTCCCCGAATTGGACGACCCGCATACCGGACGCAAGTTGATGGAGCGTACTATCATCATTGCCAACACCTCGAACATGCCGGTAGCTGCCCGTGAAGCATCTGTATATACCGCTATGACAATGGCCGAGTATTATCGTGCCATGGGTCTTCGCGTATTGTTGATGGCCGACTCTACTTCCCGTTGGGCACAGGCCTTGCGTGAAATGTCTAACCGTATGGAAGAGTTGCCTGGTCCTGATGCCTTCCCGATGGACTTGTCTGCATTGATTTCTAACTTCTACGGTCGTGCCGGTTATGTTTACCTGAATAATGGCGAAGTCGGTTCTATTACCTTCATCGGTACCGTATCGCCTGCCGGTGGTAACTTGAAGGAACCTGTAACTGAAAATACCAAGAAGGTGGCCCGTTGCTTCTATGCATTGGAACAAGACCGTGCCGACAAGAAACGTTATCCGGCCGTAAATCCGATCGATTCGTATTCGAAGTACCTGGAGTATCCTGAATTTGCCGACTATATCAAGCAACGCATCAACGACCAATGGATTCCGAAGGTGTTGAAGCTGAAAACACGTATGCAACGTGGTAAGGAGATTGCCGAACAGATCAACATCCTTGGTGATGACGGTGTACCTGTAGATTACCATGAAACATTCTGGAAGTCGGAAATCATCGACTTCGTGGTGTTGCAACAAGATGCATTCGATGAAGTGGATGCCGTAACATCGTTGGAACGTCAAGAAGAGATTTTGGACTTGATTACAGAAATCTGTGAAATAGACTTCAAGTTCGATTACTTCCAAGATGTAGTGGATTATTTCAAGAAGATGATTAATGTTTGCAAGCAAATGAACTATTCTGAATACAAGTCGGAACAATATAACGGCTATGTAGCACAGATTAAGGAGATGCTTGCTGCACATAAATAAAACAAGGAATAGATATGGCAACAACAGCATTCCAAAAGATATATACAAAGATTAGCCAGATTACCAAGGCTACTTGCTCGTTGAAGGCAAAGGGTGTTGGTTATGATGAATTGGCTACCATCAACGGCAAGTTGGCACAGGTGGTTAAGATTGCCGGTGATGACGTTACATTACAGGTGTTCGAGGGTACCGGCGGTATCCCGACAAATGCCGAGGTAGTGTTCTTGGGTAAGGCTCCTTCGTTGAAGGTGGGCGATCAATTGGCCGGCCGTTTCTTCAATGCCTATGGTAATCCTATCGATGGCGGTCCGGCTATCGAAGGCAAGGAAGTGGAGATTGGCGGTCCGTCGGTAAACCCTGTTCGTCGTAAGCAACCCAGCGAACTGATTGCTACCGGTATTGCAGGTATCGACTTGAACAATACATTGGTTTCCGGACAGAAGATTCCGTTCTTTGCCGACCCCGACCAACCGTTTAACGAAGTAATGGCAATGGTAGCCCTGCGTGCCAAGGTAGATAAGATTATCTTGGGTGGTATGGGTATGACCAACGACGACTATTACTACTTCCGCAACACATTCTCTAATGCAGGTGCGCTCGACCGTATTATCTGTTTCATGAATACAACAGAAGACCCTGCGGTAGAACGTTTGTTGATTCCTGATATGGCTCTGACAGCCGCCGAGTACTTTGCCGTTGAAAAGCACGAAAAGGTATTGGTGCTTTTGACCGACATGACCTCGTATGCCGACTCGTTGGCTATCGTGTCTAACCGTATGGACCAGATTCCGTCGAAAGACTCTATGCCCGGTTCGCTGTACTCAGACTTGGCAAAGATTTACGAAAAAGCTGCCCAATTCCCCGAATCGGCAGGTGGCGGTTCAATTACCATCATTGCGGTAACAACCTTGTCGGGTGGTGACATTACGCATGCCGTGCCCGATAATACCGGTTATATTACCGAAGGTCAGCTTTACTTGCGTCGCGACTCGGATATCGGTAAGGTTATTGTCGATCCATTCCGTTCATTGTCTCGTTTGAAACAGCTCGTGGCCGGTAAGAAGACACGTAAAGACCACAGTCAGGTGATGAATGCCGCTATCCGTCTCTATTCGGATGCAGCCAATGCCAAGACCAAGATGGAGAATGGTTTCGACCTGACAGATTACGACAACCGTTGTTTGGACTTTGCCAAAGATTATGCCGACCAATTGTTGGCTATTGACGTAAATCTTGATACCACCGAAATGCTCGATGTTACTTGGACATTGTTCCGCAAGTACTTCAAGCTTGAAGAGGTAAATATCAAGAAAGAGTTTACAGATATCTATTGGAAATAATCTACGAGTTTAAACAATGGCAATAAAGTTTCAATATAATAAAACCTCGCTTCAGCACATCGAAAAGCAACTGAAGATGCGCCAACGCACCTTGCCCATCATCAAGAGCAAGGAGACGGCTTTGCGTCTTGAGGTGAAGAAGTGTAAAGCTGAAGCTGCGGAACTTGAAGAGAAACTGCAAAGCCAAATTGGAGGATACGAATCGATGTATGCACTTTGGGGCGAGTTCGACGCTTCGTTGGTTGCCCTGAAGGATGTAGAGCTTGATGTGAAGAAGATTGCCGGTGTTCGGGTACCAATCTTGAAGAACATCGAGTTGGAAGTACGTCCGTTTGGCTTGTTCAGTGCGCCGAAATGGTATTTCGACGGTATCAAACTCTTGCGGGGACTTGCCATGACTGCTGTTGAACGTGAATTTGTATTAGCCAAGTTAGGATTGTTGGAACATGCCCGTAAAAAGACCACCCAGAAGGTGAATCTTTTCGAAAAGGTGCAGATTCCTGGATTCCAAGAGGCTGTTCGCAAGATTAAACGATTCATGGAAGACGAAGAAAACTTGTCTAAGTCTTCGCAAAAGATCTTGAAATCGCTTCAAGAGAAACGCGAAATGAATAATAAAATGGAGGAGGCGTAGAACATGGGAAAGGCTAAAATGAAAAAACTGACATTCTTTGTCTATCACAAGGAATATCATGAATTCCTGCAACAAATGCAGGAGTTGGGCGTGGTGCATGTTCAAACCTCAACCGAAGGCATGGTGCCTGCCGATTCTGAATTGGCCGCCAAGATGGAGGCAAACAAACATCTGCGCGACGTCATAGCCCAGTTGGAGAAACTTGCCAAGCAGCCACAGACGGTTGCCCTCGACAAGCATCCCGAAGAGCTGTTGGCACGTATCGATGAACTGAATGCATCCGTCAAGCCTGTTCAGCAACAGTTGCAAAAGGCAATGGCCGATGTCGAAGCCTTGAAGCCTTGGGGACAATTCGATGCCCGGCAGATAGAGGCTTTGGCTCGTGTAGGCTATCAATTCCATTATTGCAAATGCGCCAAGAAGTTGTTCGATAAGGAGGCGATGAGCGATTATCCCTATCTGGTGGCAACTGATGACGGCAAGAATATCTATTATGTAGTGGTTGCACCGGTAGGCGAGGAGATACCATTCGTTGGTCAGCCGGTAGAACTTCCGGCTTGCTCGTTGAAGGAAGCTGTTGCACGAGTAGATGAGCTGCAGCTTCAGCGTCAGCAGATAGATGCCGACTTGTTGCAACTGGCCAACACCGCTTTGCCGGCCTTGAAAAAGCTTGAGAAGCAATGGAGCACTTCGATTGCTTTCGACAAGGTAGTGCTGGTAGATACCGAGCGCGTGGCCGATGACAAACTGATGGTGTTGCAAGGATGGGTTCCCGAAGAGGCCGAGGCCGAAGTAGAAGCATGGCTTTCTAAGCAAGGTAGCTACTACGAAATCCGCAAGCCAAACAAGGACGACGTAGTGCCTGTGCTTTTCCGCAACAATGCTTTCACCAAGATGTACGAAGTGCTGACCAAGATGTATGGTATGCCCAATTTTACGGATTTCGATCCGACACCGATTGTGGCACCCTTCTTCTCGTTGTTCTTCGCCTTCTGTATGGGCGATGCCGGTTATGGTTTGGTACTTATCCTATTGGGCTTCTTGTTGAAGAAGAAGTTGGGTAAAGATATGGCCGGTATGATGAACCTGGTTATTACATTGGGTATATTCACTACCATTATTGGTGCATTTTTAGGAACATTCTTTGGTATCAGCCTTATTCAGTCTGATTTGCCGCAAAACTTAAAGAATTTCATTATTGCAGGCAATGTGGAATTGTTTGGTTCAACGTATGACAAACAAATGATTTTAGCACTTGGTATCGGTGTGGTACATATTTCTATAGCAATGACCGTAAAGGCTATCAACAGTACTGTGTTCAACGGCTTTAAGGAGTCGCTCAGTGCATGGGGATGGTGGTTGGTTGTTGTGGGTGGTGCTATTATCGGTACACTTACATTCTTGAGTGTTATTCCATCCGAAATCTCAACGTGGGCATTCATTATTGTAGGCGGCCTTGGTGCAATAGGCATATATTTGCTTAACAACCTTCGCCGTAATGTCTTTATGAATATTGGTGCCGGTTTGTGGGATACCTACAATATGGCTTCCGGTTTGATGGGTGATATCCTTTCGTACATCCGTTTGTTTGCCCTCTGTTTGGCTGGCGGCATGTTGGGACAAACCTTTAACAACCTGGCCTATATGGTTGTCGAAGGTCAGACCGGTGTTGGCGCAGTGTTTGGTTGGATAGGCTTTGGCCTGATTATCATCTTTGGTCATACACTGAATATTGCTATGTGCTGTCTGTCGGCCTTTGTGCATCCACTTCGTCTGACGTTTGTAGAGTATTTCAAGAATGCCGGCTACGAAGGTAAAGGCGTTGAATATAAACCATTTGAAGTGAAAAAATAAAAATAGTAATAATAACAAAAAATAAAAACAAACAATTATGAACGAATTATTAGGTTATTTGGGTATGGGCCTTATGTTGGGCCTCGCAGGTATTGGTAGTTGCTATGGTACAACTATTGCCGGTAATGCTGCTGAAGGTGCGTTGAAGAAAGATCCTTCAAAGTCATCTGGTTACATGATTCTTTCTGCACTTCCTGCAACACAAGGTTTGTATGGTTTCTTGGCATTCTTGCTTCATGTTAGTAAGGTGAATGCCGAAACAGGCTTGTTGTGGTTTGGTGTTGGTATTGCAGTTGGTATTGTGTGCTTGTTCTCGGGCATTCGTCAAGGTCAAGTTTGTGCTGCCGGTATCCAAGGTTTGGCACAAGGCCATGATGTTCAGACAAATACCATGATTTATGCCGCCTTCCCCGAGTTCTATGCTATCTTGGCGTTGGTTGCTACCTTCTTGGTATAATAAACTGACTCTGTTTTTTTGATTACATAAAAGGATGTGCCCATCATTTTGGGGCGCATCCTTTTTTATTTGTAAGGTGGGTGTGACATTTTGTCATTCTCAAACGTTTGTTACCTCCAATTTCCCTACTTTTTCTGGTTTATTGATTGTTTCACCAATAATAATGTGTATCTTTGCACCCGATTTAGGATAAAGAGATTGTTAAGATGGTAAATAATTTGATGACCCCTGACTATATTTTCGAATCGAGTTGGGAAGTATGCAATAAGGTGGGGGGTATTTACACGGTGTTGTCAACACGGGCTAACACCTTACAAGAGAGATTTCGCGATAAATTATTCTTCATAGGCCCCGACTTCTGGCAAGGAAAAGAGAATCCCTTGTTTACCGAGTCGGATAATTATTGTGCGGCATGGAAACAACATGCTGCCGAAAAAGATAATCTTTCTGTCCGTATCGGACGTTGGAACATTCCCGGCCAACCTTTGGTTATTCTAGTGGATTTCCAACCATTCTTCGCACAAAAAAATGAAATTTATGCTGATATGTGGAACAAATATCAGGTGGATTCGTTGCATGCTTATGGCGACTACGATGAAGCCTCGATGTTCTCGTATGCGGCAGGTAGGGTGGTAGAGAGCTTCTACCGCTATAACTTGACACAAGCCGACAAGGTAGTGTATCAGGCTCACGAATGGATGACAGGTTTGGGTGCCCTCTATCTGCAACATGCAGTGCCCGAGGTAGCCACCATCTTCACCACTCACGCTACTACTATCGGCCGCTCGATAGCCGGCAACAACAAGCCGCTTTACGACTACCTGTTTGCCTACAACGGCGACCAGATGGCCGGTGAGCTGAATGTACAGTCCAAGCACTCTATCGAGAAGCAAAGCGCCCATCGAGTAGATTGCTTCACTACTGTGAGCGAAATCACCAACACCGAGTGTCGCGAGTTGCTCGACAAGGCTGCCGACGTGGTGCTGATGAACGGCTTCGAAAACGACTTTGTGCCCAAGGGTGCATCGTTCACCGCCAAGCGCAAGCGTGCCCGTGCCTTGAAGTTGCAACTGGCCAATTGCCTGTTTGGCGAAACATTCGACGACAACGAAACACTGATTATCGGCACCAGCGGCCGCTATGAATTCAAGAATAAGGGCATCAACGTCTTTCTGGAGGCCATGAGCCGTTTGAACAACGACGAGAATCTCCAGAAGAAGGTACTGGCATTCGTCAACGTGCCTGCATGGGTGGCAGGTACGCGCGAAGAGCTGCAACAACGCATGGCAAGCAAGAAGACCTTCGATACCCCGTTGGATTTCCCCTTCATCACCCATTGGCTGCACAACATGGAGCACGACAATGTGCTGGGCATGCTCAGTCACTTGGGCATGAACAACCGTGCAGAAGACAAGGTGAAGGTCATCTTCGTTCCTTGCTACCTGGACGGCAACGACGGCATCTTCAACAAACACTACTACGACGTGTTGTTGGGCCAAGACCTCAGCGTTTACCCTTCATACTACGAGCCATGGGGCTACACCCCGTTGGAAAGCGTAGCCTTCAAGGTGCCCACCGTTACCACCGACTTGGCCGGTTTCGGCATCTGGGTAAATGGCCTGAAGAACCAGCACGGTATCGACGATGGGGTAGAGGTGATACACCGCTCCGACTACAACTACTTCGAGGTGGCCGATGCCATCAAGGATACCATTGTCCGTTTCTCGGGCAAGAGCGATGCCGAAGTGAAAACCATTCGCAAGCGCGCGGCACAGGTGGCCGAGCAAGCCTTGTGGAAGCATTTTATAACCTATTATTACGAAGCCTACGACGTGGCGTTGCGCAACGCACAAAAGCGCCTCACCGTTGGTAAATAAATTTAGTAAGAACTATCAATCAATCAAAGTAATAACAATGAAGATTAAAGTAAGTAATGTAAACACTCCGAACTGGAGAGAAGTGAATGTGAAATCGCACGTTCCTGCCGAATTGGAGAAATTGTCTGAATTGGCACGTAACATTTGGTGGTCTTGGAACTACGAGGCTACACAATTGTTCCGCGACCTCGACCCTGTGTTGTGGAAAGAGGTTGGACAAAACCCCGTTCTCTTGTTGGAACGTATGAACTATGCTAAGTTGGAAGCCTTGTCGGCAGACAAAGCTATCTTGAAACGTGTAGATGAAGTTTATGCCAAGTTCCGTGCTTACATGGATGTTGAGCCTAATAAGAACCGTCCGTCGGTTGCTTATTTCAGCATGGAGTATGGTTTGAACCATGTATTGAAGATATACTCTGGTGGTTTGGGCGTATTGGCCGGCGACTACTTGAAGGAAGCCTCTGATAGCAATGTAGATTTGTGTGCCGTAGGTTTCTTGTATCGTTATGGCTACTTCTCACAATCGCTCTCTATGGACGGTCAACAAATTGCCAACTACGAAGCTCAGAACTTCGGCCAGTTGCCACTCGACCCCGTATTGGATGCCGAAGGCAAGCAAGTGGTTGTTGACGTACCCTATTTGGATTACTACGTACACGCATTGGTATGGCGCGTAAACGTGGGCCGCATCTCACTCTACCTGCTCGATACCGACAACGAAATGAATAGCGAGTACGACCGCTCTATCACCCACACCCTTTATGGTGGTGACTGGGAAAACCGCTTGAAGCAAGAAATCCTTTTGGGTATCGGCGGTATGCTGATGTTGAAGAAACTTGGCATTAAGAAAGAGGTTTACCATTGCAACGAAGGTCACGCTGCTCTTATCAACGTACAACGCATCTGCGACTATGTTGCCGAAGGCTTGACTTTCGAACAGGCTATCGAGCTGGTTCGTGCCTCTTCACTCTATACTGTACACACACCGGTTCCTGCCGGTCACGACTACTTCGACGAAGGTCTCTTCGGCAAGTACATGGGTGGCTATCCTCCACGCATGGGCATCACTTGGGACGATTTGATGGACCTTGGCCGCAACAACCCCGGCGATAAGGGCGAACGTTTCTGTATGTCGGTATTTGCATGCAACACTTCACAAGAGGTGAACGGTGTAAGCTGGTTGCACGGAAAGGTATCACAAGAGATGTTCTCGTCTATCTGGAAGGGCTACTTCCCCGAAGAAAACCACGTAGGTTACGTAACCAACGGTGTTCACTTCCCCACATGGAGTGCTACCGAGTGGAAGAACCTTTACGCTAAATATTTCGATGCAAGCTACTACAACGACCAATCGAACCAAAAGCTTTGGGAGGCTATCTACAATGTGCCCGATGAAGAGATCTGGAACACTCGCATG
Organism: Mediterranea massiliensis; assembly: GCA_015060685.1. Classification (GTDB taxonomy): domain Bacteria; phylum Bacteroidota; class Bacteroidia; order Bacteroidales; family Bacteroidaceae; genus Bacteroides; species Bacteroides massiliensis_B. Next base: position 11,035 of record SUXZ01000013.1, read on the forward strand.
GTGTTGAAGAACAAGCTCATCGACTATGTTCGCAAGCAATACCGCGAAACTTGGTTGAAGAACCAAGGCGACCCATCACGCATCGTTGCTTTGATGGATAAGATTAATCCTAATGCATTGTTGATTGGTTTCGGCCGTCGTTTCGCTACCTACAAGCGTGCACACCTGTTGTTCACCGACTTGGAACGCTTGTCTAAGATTGTAAACAACCCCGACTACCCGGTACAATTCCTCTTCACAGGTAAGGCTCACCCACACGATGGTGCCGGTCAAGGTTTGATTAAGCGCATCATCGAGATTTCTCGTCGTCCAGAGTTCTTGGGCAAGATTATCTTCTTGGAGAACTACGACATGCAGTTGGCCCGTCGTTTGGTTTCTGGCGTAGATATCTGGTTGAACACTCCGACTCGTCCACTCGAAGCATCGGGTACATCGGGCGAAAAGGCCTTGATGAACGGTGTTGTAAACTTCTCGGTACTCGACGGCTGGTGGTTGGAAGGCTATCGCGAAGGTGCCGGTTGGGCATTGACCGAAAAGCGTACCTACCAAAACCAAGAACACCAAGACCAACTCGATGCTGCTACCATCTATAGTATCCTCGAAACAGAAATCCTTCCGTTGTACTATGCACGCAACAAGAAGGGCTATTCTGAAGGTTGGATTCGCACCATCAAGAACTCTATCGCACAAATCGCTCCTAACTACACTATGAAGCGTCAGCTGGACGACTACTACGAGAAGTTCTACAACAAGGAAGCCAAGCGCTTCAAGGTACTTGCTGCCGACAACTATGCCAAGGCAAAGGAAATCGCTGCATGGAAAGAAGAGGTAGCTGCTAAGTGGGATAGCATCAAGGTGGTATCTACCGAGAAGGATGCCGACATTGCCAACGGCACCATCGAGAGCGGTAAGCAATACACCATCACTCACGTGGTAGATGAGCAAGGCTTGGACGATGCTATCGGTATCGAATTGGTAACCATCAGCACCGATCAGAACGGCAAGCAGCACATCTACTCTGTAGAACCATTCGAAGTTGTGAAGAAAGAGGGCAACCTCTACACCTTCCAATGCAAGCACGAGTTGGAGAATGCCGGCAGCTTCAAGGTATGCTACCGCATGTATCCAAAGCATAACGACCTTCCTCATCGAATGGACTTCTGCTACGTGCGTTGGTTTGTGTAATCTTCCGATTATATCGACAAATCCATAGAAGAACTGCTTTCGAGGAGGGTGCCAACACTTTTCTCGAGGCAGTTTTATTCTTAACAAAACTGTTAATATTCACCTTAATACAACTATTTATCATGAAAAAAGTATTTTTATTATTGATTGTCTTCGCATGGGTTAAGACATCATTTGCTCAAGAAGTAGATCCTGCATTGTTCCTGTTCGACGACTACACCGAAGGAACCGTATTGATGAAGAACGGTGCCAAGAGCAAGGGTAAACTCAACTTCTACCTTCCTAAGGGAGAGTTCTTCTACATTGACGACCAGGACGGAAACAAAATCAAGGCGTTAGCCAACTCAGACGATGTTTACCTCATCGAGATAGGTACCCGTCGCTTCTTCCCCTCCGAAGATGGTGGTTTGGAAATTCTTTCGCCAGACCCAGCCTTTTATGTGCGCCATTGCATCACCTTCCAACAGAAAGAGAAAACCGTAGGCTTTGGCGGTACCTCTACATTGGGCCAGGTCAAGACCTATTCGGGAAATAGCGCTGGCGATGCCTTTACCTCAATTCCTATCGATATCAAGCCAGGCAACCGCTACAACATCTATTGGGTAGAGCAAAAGGGCAAGCAGAAAGAAGTGCGCAACATGAAGCAGTTCATCAAACTCTTCTCCAAGCAAAAAGCACAGTTGCAAGAGTACATCGATGCCAAGAACGTCGATTTCAACGATGCCCAATCCATGCTTGCACTCTTCCGTTATGCTTGTCAGCTAGGACAATAAAACTATTTTTTTTACGGAAATCCTTGCATTTTCCCCAAAGTGTAATATCTTTGTGCGGTAAACCATTTACAGTATGAAAGCAATAAGAATATTAACACAAATTAACAAAATGGGGGGGGTAGTTAGCCCACCTTCGCCAACCATTTGCGTTGGTACTTGCAACGATATAACATTTTAATGAAAGCGATTTGCAGCATCGGCAACGGTGCTTGCAAGTCGCTTTTTTTATTAAGTACAATCAATTATTAACCTATAAAACAATTATCTATGATGGAAAACAAAGAATTATTGAATTACGAAGCACCGGTGGTGGAAATCGTAGAAGTAGAAGTGGAAAGGGGATTTCAATATAGTACCCCGGATATACCCTCTGGAGGTAAATATTAATCCTTAGCTCGATAAAGCCATGAAACGACTATCTTTGAAATTTAGCGGCTTGATGGCGATAGCCTTCGCTGCTTGTACCAACGATGACTTTTTACCTGATGCATTGCTCTTGCAATCGGTTGGACAACCCATCATCGTTACGGCCTATACTGCCGGCAACGATGTCTCTACACGCATCGACCAAACTTGGGAAACCGATGTGATGAAACTCTCTTGGAGTGATGACGACATGTTTTCGGTGATTCGAGGTGGAGAGAATAGCACTTTTTCTAAATCTACCGAAGAGGGTGCTAATGCGAATGACTTTACCGGTACTTTACCTACAAATGGCGAAGGCGAATACTTTGCTGTCTATCCTGTAACAGAAACTACTAACCACGAAGCTGTTCCTTTCGACATCAGCAATCAAAGCAATGGTTTACCCTATTTAATGTATACTGCATCCGAAACCGGTAGTACCTATAATTTCTGTCATGCAGTGGCCTATTTGAAAGCTACTTTTCCCGAAATATTGAAAGGAAAAACTGCTACCATTACCCTCACTTTGCCTGACCAAGTTTATGCCGATGGCACTATCAACCTAACCAATGGTGTACTGAACGGAAATAGTAATAATAGCATCACCAAAGCCATGACATTTGACAACGAAAACACTGAAGTGTTGTTTGCCATTCCTCCCATGCCGGCCAATAATAAAACCCTAAAATTATCAGCTGTAACCGACGATGCTACTTATGTAGCTACGCTTGCAGGTGATAGTAAAAAAGCAATCGAAGCTGGTAAATACTATACGGCTGGAATACCGCTGACAGTTCTTGGCGAGTTGTCTGATGCTAAAACATTTAATGATGCGATAAAAAATTTCTTGAATACCAATAATCTAACCAAGATTAAGTTTATTGCTGATAGCGAGGAAACCTCAGAAATGCAAATCGGAGAGTCTGGAGTCTATTTGCTAGTTGGAAACGACAATACGTTGGAAATTCATACCGCAGCTTCAGAGTTTATCTTCCCTGCCAATTGTGAGTCTATGTTCTATTTCCTCACTGACCTTACATCTGTTGATTTTAATAATTGTGTTAATACGGAGAATGTAACGACTATGGCAGAAATGTTCGATTTTTGCTCTGCTCTTACCTCGCTCGATTTGAGTAGCTTCAATACGGAGAATGTAACGACTATGGCAAAAATGTTCTATAGTTGCTACGAGCTTGAATCGCTTGATTTGAGTAACTTCAATACAGCTTCTGTAACGACTATGGCAGAAATGTTCGATTCTTGCTCTGCTCTTACCTCGCTCGATTTGAGTAGCTTCAATACGGAGAATGTAACGACTATGGCAGAAATGTTCTATGGTTGCTCTAAGCTTGAATCGCTTGATTTGAGTAACTTCAATACAACTTCGTTAAAGACTATGGAAAGTATGTTCAGTGGTTGCTCTGTACTTGATGAGATTAAATTTGGCGCAAACTTCACTGCGGCTTCTGTAGAGTCAATGGAAAGCATGTTCAAAGATTGCGAGTATCTCCCCTTAATTGATTTGAGTTACTTCAATACAGCTTCTGTAACGACTATGGAAAGTATGTTCAAAAGTTGCTCTGCTCTTACCTCGCTCGATTTGAGTAGCTTCAATACGGAGAATGTAACGACTATGGCAGAAATGTTCTATGGTTGCTCTAAGCTTGAATCGCTTGATTTGAGTAACTTCAATACGGAGAATGTAACGACTATGGAAAGTATGTTCAAAAGTTGCTCTGCTCTTACCTCGCTCGATTTGAGTAGCTTCAATACGGAGAATGTAACGACTATGGCAGAAATGTTCTATGGTTGCTCTAAGCTTGAATCGCTTGATTTGAGTAACTTCAATACAGCTTCTGTAACGACTATGAAAAGTATGTTCCAAAGTTGCGAGAAACTTACCTCGATTACATTTGGCGCAAACTTCACTGCGGCTTCTGTAAAGTCAATGGAAAGAATGTTCTATAATTGCATAGCCATGACTTCAATTGATTTGAGTTACTTCGATACAACTTCGTTAAAGACTATGAAACGTATGTTCGAAGACTGCGAGAAACTTACCTCGATTACATTTGGCGCAAACTTCACTGCGGCTTCTGTAGAGTCAATGGAAAACATGTTCAAAGATTGCGAGTATCTCCCCTTAATTGATTTGAGTAAGTTCAATACAGCTTCTGTAACGACTATGAAAAGTATGTTCAGTGGTTGCTATCGGCTTGAATCGCTCGATTTGAGTAACTTTACCTTTAAAGCAGAAACTAATTACACGTCAATGTTTGCGGGTACTGGAAGTAGTGTTGTACAAAATAACACAAACGAACTAATTCCGATTTATGTAAAAGATGAGGAGGATAAAACAACGTTAGAAAATGCAGTAACGCTTATTTTTTCTCAAATTATAGTAAAAAGTAATGGATTGTAATTAGGACAATAACACTACTCCTTCATTGTTATAACACAAAAAAGCCTCTGAAAGGAGGCTTTTTTATTCATTCGTACGTCGTGTTTTCTGTCTCTCAAAACGCTAATCCCAACTCACGTTTGCCCCGAGCATATTGTTTTTTGCTGCGGGCATAGCGATGCTTTACTGTGGGCTTGCAACTTGTTTGCTGCGTGGTTATTAGAAAAGCAAAGGGGCTGACAACCGGTCAGCCCCTTTGTTGTGTGTGTTACTTGCACTTGCGTAGCACCATGGCGGTGCGGGCAGGTAGGTAGAGCTTGAGCCACTCTTTGCGGTACTTTTTGTGTACTGGGTCGAACATGGTGAAGTGCTTCACACTGTCGTCGTTCAAGCCGTTGCCGCCAAAGGCTTTGTCGTCGGTGTTCAACACCACTTCGTAGCGGCCAAGAGGAACTAAGAGACCGTAGTCGGTAAACGACTTGCTGGGGTTGAAGTTGAAGACGAACAGCAGGTCTTTGCGCGTGTAGGCCAGTACCTGGTCGTAATCGCTGTGCCAAATTTCCTGCACAGGTGTCTTCTGGATGTTCTTCTGGCTCTTGATAACCTGGAGCATGGCGGCATCGAAATCGCCCAAGTGGTGGAAGTTCAGGTTCTTGTTGTCCACCAAATTCCATTGGCGACGGGCATACTTATGACTCCATCCGTTGCCCTCGCGCGGGAAGTCTATCCATTCGGGATGACCGAACTCGTTGCCCATGAAGTTCAGGTAGCCGCCGTTGATGGTAGAGGCGGTGAGCAGGCGAATCATCTTGTGCAGGGCTATTCCGCGATGCACGTTGTAGTTTTCGTCGCCCTTTTGGAAGTGCCAATACATGTCGGCATCGATAAGGCGGAAAATGATGGTCTTGTCGCCCACAAGTGCCTGGTCGTGGCTCTCGGCGTAGGAGATGGTCTTCTCGTCGGCACGGCGGTTGGTCACTTCCCAGAAGAGGCTGGATGGTTTCCAGTCTTCGTCTATCTTCTCTTTGATGGTCTTAATCCAGTAGTCGGGGATGTTCATGGCCATGCGGTAGTCGAAGCCGTATCCGCCGTCTTCGAACTTGGCGGCCAGGCCGGGCATGCCTGAAACTTCTTCGGCAATGGTGATGGCTTTGGGGTTGATTTGATGAATCAAGCGGTTGGCTAAGGTGAGGTAGCAGATGGCGTTGTCGTCCTGATGGCCGTTGAAGTAGTCGCCATAGTTGCAGAAGGCTTCGCCCAAGCCGTGGCTATAGTAGAGCATGGAGGTGACACCGTCGAAACGGAATCCGTCGAAACGGAACTCTTCCATCCAGTACTTGCAGTTGGAGAGGAGGAAGTGGAGCACTTCGTTCTTGCCGTAGTCGAAGCAGAGCGAATCCCATGCCGGATGTTCGCGACGGTCGCCGCTATAGAAGTATTGGCAAGGGTCGCCGGCCAGGTTGCCAAGACCTTCGAGCTCGTTCTTCACGGCGTGCGAGTGGACAATGTCCATGATGACGGCAATGCCTAATTGGTGGGCGGTGTCGATAAGCTCTTTCAGCTCTTCGGGGGTACCGAAGCGCGACGAGGCAGCAAAGAAGTTGCTGACATGATAGCCGAAGCTGCCGTAGTAGGGATGCTCCTGGATAGCCATAATCTGGATGCAGTTGTATCCGGCCTTGGCTACACGTGGAAGTACCTTTTCGCGGAACTCCACGTAGCTGCCCACTTTCTCTTCCTGTTGCGCCATGCCGATGTGGCATTCGTAGATGAGTAGGGGAGCGGTGTCGGGTTTGAAGCTCTTCTTCTTCCATTTATAGGCGGTTTCGGGTGCCCATACTTGTGCACTAAATATTTTGGTTGCTTCGTCTTGCACCACGCGGTTGGCATAGGCAGGTATGCGTTCGCCTTGTCCGCCTTCCCACTTTACAAGCAGTTTGTATAGGTCGGTGTGCTTCATGGCCTTGGCAGGCAGCTTCAGCTCCCACACACCACCGGCTTTGCGTTTGAAGGCATATTTTGGGTTCTCTTTCCAGTCGTTAAAGTCTCCGACCAAGTATATTTCGCTGGCGTTGGGTGCCCACTCGCGCAGTACCCATCCATTCTCTGTCTGATGCAATCCGAAGAAGAGGTGTCCGGAGGCAAAGTCGCTAAGGGTGCTTTTGCCTTTTTTAGTCAACTCGGCTTCCTTGTTGATGGCATGTTGGTGACGGCCATTGATGGCATCGGCGAATGGCTCTAACCAGGGGTCGTTTTTGATGAGATTCAATGTTTCCATAAAGAGTGATTTATGAGTTGGTTCTTGATTGTCTTATTGTTGTACGGCCATCTTGACGATGATTTTCTTGTTCTCGGTATCCATCACGCAAGGGGCGTGGGCATCTTGCGGAAAGAAGATGGTGAACATGCCGGGTACTACGTGGAGGTAGGTCTCGGCCAGGCCTTCAAAGAAGATGATGTCTTTCTCTTCGTTGTAACCGCTGTTGGCAGGGCTGCAACGGTTCAAGGGGGTGTATCCCATGCGCTCGTCGGTGGTGAGCGGTAGCTGGATGTCGATGAACTTGCGGTGTGCCTCCAGCTTCGCCTCCTCTTTTGTCTTGGCCTTGGCCATATCTACGTTTACGTACAATAAGTCTTCTACGAGGGTGTATCTGCCCGGTTCCAACGCCTTCAGGTCGTTGCCTTGAAGGAACTGGATGGCTTTCTCCATCAACGGGTGGAGCGAAGCATACAAGTTAAGGTTTTCGATGTTGTCTATAATCATAGCTTAATGTAATTGGTTTTACCAGGTTATTTTGAGTATCTTTCCGCTATACCCCTCTACCATGGTTTCGGTTGCCTTGTAGGGCAGCAGGCTGATCTCTTCTTCCTTACCGGTGAGGAGGTCTGTGGCCAGGTAGCGATCCATTTGGGGGATTTGCATGTACTCGAAAGCATGTGGCGGAATGTTGATGGCCAAATCGACCGACATGTGGTCGAAGTTGACAACGACGAACAGCAACTCGCGTTCGTGGCGACGCATGAAGGTGTATTGCTTGTGCTCGTTGAAGCGCCAGCCGTCGATGTTGGCATACATCAGGTCGAAGAACGAACCTTGCGAAATGGCTTTCTCGTCGTTGCATAGTGTCAGCACGCGCTTGTAGAGGGCTTGCAGGCGTTTCTGGTCGTCGGTCAGCAGTTGTCCGTCGAATTTTCCGCCATTGCGCCAGCAACGGATGGTGTTCACACTCCAGTAGTCGAAGATGGTGGTGCGTCCGTCGCGTCCGCTGAAGCCCTCGCTATCCATGCCTCGTTCGCCAAACTCCTGTCCGAAGTAAATCATCATGGGGTTGGTGTTCATGCAAGCCGAGGTGATGAGGGCAGGGATGGCCTTGCGAGGGTTGCCGGCAAAGAACTCGGAGGCGATGCGTTGCTCGTCGTGGTTTTCGAGGAAGTTCAGCATCTGTTTCTCAATGCCGCCCAGGCTTTGCCATGCACGGCTGATGGAGGTGGCCGATGCTTGTCCGCACACCACGGCGCGTAGTGTGTCGTACAGGCCTACCTTATCGTATAGATAGTCGAAATGTCCGCGGAAGAGGTAGTTGCGGTATTCGGCGGGGTTATATACCTCGGCAATGAACAAAATGTCCGGGTGTTTTTGCTTGACTTGCGGGATGGCCCACTCCCAAAAGGCTACGGGCACCATCTCGGCCATGTCGCAACGGAAACCGTCAATCTTCTTCTTTGCCCAGAAAAGCAATATTTCGAGCATCTTGCCCCAGGTGTCGGGGATGGGGTCGAAGTGCTGTGTGCCGCCGTTCATGTAGTCGATGCCATAGTTCAGCTTCACGGTTTCGTACCAATCGTTTTTCGTGGGGTAGGCATCGAATCGGTTGTTTCCGGTTGCCTTGGCCGGAAACTCTACATACACATCGGTGGCACCGGCCTTTTGGTCGAACTGTCCTTGGAAGGGCGTTTGCGGAATGTAGTAGAAGTTGTTGTATGGGCTGAAGGGTTGGCGTGTGTCGTCGTTTGCACCCAATCCTACGGTGCCGTCGGGTTGTGCATCCGAGTGGTATTGGCGTGCTACGTGGTTGGGCACGAAATCGATAATCATCTTCAGTCCGGCACGGTGGGTGCGTTGCACTAAGTTCTCAAACTCCTTCATGCGTTCGGGCACATCCTTTGCCAGGTCGGGGTCGATGTCGAAATAGTCCTTGATGGCGTAAGGCGAACCGGCCTTTCCTTTCACTACGGCCGGGTGGTCGGGGGTGATGCCGTGACGGCGATAGTCGGTTTGTGTGGCATGCTCAATCACACCGGTGTACCAGATATGTGTGGCTCCCAAGGCCTTGATTTCGCCCAAGGCTTTGGCGGTAAAGTCGGCCATCTTTCCGCATCCGTTCTCTTTCAACGAACCATTCTGTATGCAATGATTGTTGTTGTTGCCGAACAGTCGGGTGAAGACTTGGTATATGATGATTTTGTCTTTATTTTCCATGTTTTTTAATCTACATTTTCTATTTATGGCACGAAAATAAACATTTTCTGTATCAATCAAAAATATTTGGCGAAAATAACGTAAAAACTGTCTTTTATCCTATTCAAATGTGGAAGAATTGCCCTATCTTTGCAGTCTGAAATCAATAAACAGCGATATAATCTAATAACTATTCTGTAGAAATGTTTAAAAGTTTTCCTGGTTTCCATATTGTGGAAACTATCTACCATTTAGGCCAAAAGCGCCGAAATTCGGGTCCGATGCTGACCCAACGCATGGTGAAACTGGCTTTCGCCATCATTGCTTCTCTTACGTTGTGGCTCTTGCCTGCCGATTGCTTCGGCATAGAGGGGCTGACTATTATCGAACAACGTACCATTGCCATTTTCGCCTTTGCCACCTTGATGTGGGTGCTCGAGGCTATTCCTGCCTGGTGTACTTCGGTTGTAGTGGTGGTGTTGTTAATGTTTACCACTTCGGACAGTAGTTTGTGGTTCTTCCGCGAAGGCATACCGGCCGAGGAGTTGGGCAAACTGACCAGCTACAAATCTATTATGGCTTGCTTTGCCGACCCTATCATCATGCTCTTCATCGGTGGTTTTATCTTGGCCATTGCAGCAACTAAAACCGGTTTGGACAGTATGTTGGCACGCGTAATGCTTAAACCATTCGGTACCCAATCGCGCTTCGTATTGTTGGGTTTCTTGGTAGTAACTGGCGTGTTCTCAATGTTTTTAAGTAATACAGCTACTGCAGCTATGATGCTTACCTTCTTGGCACCGGTTTTGAAAGCATTGCCTGCCGATGGTAAAGGAAAGATTGCTTTGGCTTTGGCTATCCCAGTATCGGCCAACGTGGGTGGTATGGGTACACCTATCGGTACACCTCCTAATGCCATCGCATTGAAATACCTGAACGACCCCGAAGGCATGAACCTGAACATCGGTTTCGGTGAGTGGATGGCGTTCATGATACCTTTTACTATTATCGTATTGGTTATTGCCTGGTTCTTGCTGCTGAAGCTTTTCCCCTTCAAGCAAAAGACTATCGTGTTGGATATTAAGGGTGAGGCCAAGAAAGATTGGCGTTCGATTGTTGTCTATATCACATTTGCCATCACCGTGTTGCTGTGGGTTACCGATAAGGTTACCGGCGTAAACTCGAACGTAGTGGCCATGTTGCCTGTGGCAGTGTTCTGTGCTATCGGTGTGATTGACCGTCGCGACTTGGAAGAAATCAGCTGGTCGGTACTTTGGATGGTAGCCGGTGGTTTTGCTTTGGGCGTTGCCTTGAACGAAACAGGTCTTGCTACCCACATGATTCAATCTATCCCATTCGATACCTGGTCGCCAATTGTAGTGATTGTAGGCTCTGGCTTGATTTGCTATGCAATGGCCAACTTCATTTCGCACACGGCTACCGCTGCCTTGTTGGTGCCAATCCTGGCTGTTGCAGGTATGAGTATGCAAGAAAACCTGGCTTCGCTGGGTGGTGTAAGCACCTTGTTGATTGGTGTGGCTATCGGTTCATCACTCGGTATGGTATTGCCAATCTCTACTCCTCCCAATGCGTTGGCTCATGCTACGGGCATGATCAAGCAGAACGACATGGCCAAGGTGGGTATCATCATGGGTATCGTTGGCTTGGTGTTGGGCTATACAATGCTTATCTTCCTTGGTTCGAGCGGTTTGCTATAATCGTTCGGCCAAGACATACGGATACAATAAAGGCTTCCTCGCGAGGAAGCCTTTATTCGTTTATAGCCTTTATCTTTTAAATTTTAATTCTTAATTTTTTAAGCTATTCCATGTGCAGAAGCCTCCTTGTCGATCTTCTTGATGAGGCCTTGAAGCACGGCACCCGGACCACATTCGGTGAAATCGGTAGCACCATCGGCAAGCATGTTCTTAACGGTTTGTGTCCAGCGTACAGAAGCAGTGAGCTGAGCAACTAAGTTTTGCTTGATTTCTGCCGGATCGGTATGGGGAAGTGCATCCACGTTTTGGTAGATAGGGCACTTGGGAGTGTGGAACTCGGTAGCGTTGATAGCGGCTTCCAGCTCAACCTTGGCAGGATTCATCAATGGAGAGTGGAAAGCGCCGCCAACCTTCAAAGGCAATGCACGCTTTGCACCGGCTGCTTTCATCAGTTCGCAAGCCTTGTTGATGCCTTCGATAGAACCGGAGATAACGATTTGTCCGGGGCAGTTGAAGTTGGCTGCAACACAAACCTCGCCTTCGGCAGTTACTTGGTCGCAAATCTCTTCCACTTTCTCGTCGGCCAATGCAATGATAGCGGCCATGGTAGAAGGTTGTGCTTCGCATGCCTTTTGCATAGCCATGGCACGGGCATAAACCAACTTCAAACCATCTTCGAAGCTCAATGCACCGGCAGCAACCAATGCCGAGAATTCGCCCAACGAGTGACCGGCAGTCATCTCTGGTTGGAAAGCGTCGCCCATGCACAGCGCCGAAATCACCGAGTGAAGGAATACGGCCGGTTGGGTAACTTTGGTTTGGCGAAGGTCTTCGTCGGTACCTTCAAACATGATGTCTGTAATGCGATATCCAAGGATTTCGTTTGCTTTCTCGAATAATTCTTTTGCCAAAGGAGAGTTCTCGTAGAGGTCCTTACCCATACCTACGAATTGGGCACCTTGGCCAGGGAATACAAATGCTTTCATTTTCTATTGTTTTTAATTTGCGGTGCAAAAGTAGGGCTTTTTATTTTATCTGCAAATAGTTAGGTAAAAATCGTGTAGTGTAGATTTGTCGGATGAGCTATTAAAAACGTAAAAATAGTGTTAAACGTGTGCTTGGTATTGATATTATGCGTATCTTTATGCCCAATATTTTGAAATAATTTAATTATTATACCTTATTTATAATACTTATGAAGATAAAACACCTGTTTTATGCGATGCTGGCTATGGTCGTAGCCGGTTGTTCAAGTGACAAATTCGAAGAAGAAGTAGAAGAACCGATTGTTACACCGACCAATGAGGTGCAGGTAAAGGCTACTTTGGGTGCTTATACCCGTGTGAACATCAGTGCCAGTGGCACTTCGGCACAAGCCTTTTGGGCCAACGGCGACCAGATAGTGCTGAGTACTGATTCGCAAAACAACCTGAAGTATCAGACATCGTTATCCGCTTCTTCCAGCGCAGCGGCAACTACGGCTACCTTTAAGGCTACGGGCGAAAAACTGCAAGATGTAGAAGGCGAAACCGTGTATGCTGCCTATCCGGCTACAACCGTTACCGATGGGGTAGTGTCGCTTCCTGCTACCGACTCGTGGAAGGAGGGCAATTCGTTGCCTTTCGCCTATGCGGCAAGCACCATCAGCAATACAAAATTGAATCTGTCGTTCAAGTATGTATTTGGATTTGTAAAACTGAACCTCAATCCGCAAAGTATCGGTGCGGCAACCGGCTCGGATGGAGAGAATACCGTAACGTCGGTAGCTGTCCGTACAAGTTCCGGCCAACCGTTGGGTGTCAAGTCGGGTAAGTTCAACCTGAAGACACAACAGATGACCATCGGCGAGGGTAGTGAAGAGGTGAAACTGAAACTGGATGCTCCCTATAATCCTTCGGCAAGAGCGCAAAAGAGCATCTTTATCCCCATTCTGCCTGTCAAGGCACAACAAGAAGGCGAGAAGGTGGCTTTCTACCTGTTGCACGAACATGCTGCCGGATGCGACACGTTGCAGACAGTCGAATACGATATTCCGACTTCCGGCTTAGGTCAGGGCACAGTACATTCATTTACCCCCGAAGTGGAAACCTACTTGAAGTCGTACATCAAGAATCCTAACTTCAAGCTTGGCATGGCGGTAAATGCGCATCAATACAGCAACATTAACTCGGATTATAATGATTTGTTCGAGCGTGAAGTCAACGATGTTGTGGCCGACAATGCCATGAAATACTCCTCTGTCGTAAACAATAGCGGACACATGAATTTCTCTACTGTCGAAGCATTTGTCGATGCAGCCGAAGCTACCGGACATAGCCTCTTTGGCCATACGTTGGCTTGGCACTCGCAACAGAACCCCACCTATCTGAACTCATTGCTGAAACCCAAGCGCGTGAAACCAGAATCGGGCGAAACCTACGAAAAAGAGGATTTCTATTGCGATTTTAAGAACATGACCGAATATACCTATTGGAATCAAACGCCCGAAGGTGCATCCATTACATTCGGTGAAACCGGTTTGAAAGTGTATAATCCGTCGGCTACCGAAGTGAATTGGAATTTCCAATACCATGTAGCCAATAGCATCCCACTGGAGGCAAACGATTACCGCATGACCATGCGCATCAAAGGTTCGCAAGCAGGTTCGATCGTTGTATGTATGGGGCATTGGGGTGAGGAATATCCGGGAGCAACTGTAAATGTTACCACCGAATGGAAAGATGTAACCGTTTCTATTAATAAGGTACCAGCTTCAGATGATAGCTTTATTATGCTCCAATCGGGCAGTTACGTAGGTACATTCGAAGTGGAATGGATAAAGGTTACCCACGACGACTTTAAGGAAGAGTTCGAAACCAAGGACTATCTGGTGAATGGCAATGCCGAAGGAAGCGACTACTCATGCTTTAAAAAGCAAGAAGTAGGCGTGGGCATTGTAGAGGCTACAGTAACCGAAACCGGCAAGGGCGCAGGCGGAACTGGACGTGCCTATGTGGTAAATGCTACCACCGGCGGTGATGGTAATGATTGGGATGCACAATTCTTCGTGACATGGCCCGAAGAGTTGCCTATGGATACAGAATATACATTCACCATGAAGTATCGTGCCGACAAGAATGCAACCGGCGATTCGCAAATGCATTCAACACCGGGCAACTATCTGTCGAGCAATGCTATCGGCAGTTTGGAATTCACCACCCAATGGCAGACCATCGAGTACAAAGGTGTGGTTACCGACCCGTCGGCACGCACCATCGCCTTCAACCTCTGGAAGACAAAGACACCGAACGTATATTACTTCGACGACATCTCTTTGGTAACAACCAAATCGAAGAATACCATTCCGCTTACCGCCGAGGAAAAGAAAGATACCCTTATCTGGGCAATGGAAAACTTTATCTCGGGTATGATGAAGGCCACTAAGGGTAAGGTAAAGGCTTGGGATGTGGTGAACGAACCAATTTCGGGTGGCGACCGCGATGGCGATGGCTTCTACGACCTATGGTCAACCCGCAATAATCCGAATGCCGACCACTTCTATTGGCAAGACTATATGGGCAATGAAGACTATGTTCGTGTAGCCATCCGATTGGCGCGTGAACACTTTGCTGCCAATGGTGGCAATCCTTCCGACTTGAAACTCTTTATCAACGACTATAACCTCGAATCGGATTGGGACGGCAATATGAAGCTTAAATCAATGATTCATTGGGTTGAAGTATGGGAGGCAGATGGCGTGACCAAGGTGGATGGACTTGGCACACAGATGCACGTGGCATGCTATGCCAATGAAAATACGCAAAAGTCGAAAGAACGTGCCGTAGAGGAGATGTATCGCTTGATGGCCGCTACCGGCAAGTTGGTGAGAGTGTCCGAATTGGATATGACCTACATCGATGTAAGCGGAAACGAAGTGGCAACAGAAGACATGACCGAGGCCCAACACCAGGCCATGGCCGACTACTACACCTTCATCGTGAAGAAGTATTTCGAGATTGTTCCGGAAAGCCAGCAATATGGTATTACCCATTGGAGTCCTACCGATAACGGTTGGCGCGGCAACACCCCGGTTGGCTTGTGGGATACAAATTATAATCGAAAGCAAGCCTACTATGGATTTATGGAAGGATTCAAGTAGAGAACGGTGTAAAATGCAGATAATTAACTTAATGTAGATTTGATGATAACAGAAAGATTCTTTTTGTAGTGTTTATGAAAACTATTTTATTGAAAAGTAGTGTTTTATAACATGAAAAAAAGTTGCTTTGATATAGTGTATTTTTGATTAAACTAATTATATTTGCACCCAAAATATCATGAAAATGCAGAAAGCGGATTTAAATATACCTTTGGCAAACAACCACATTTCGGTAGATTGTGTGGTGGTTGGCTTTGATGGTAGTCAGCTGAAAGTCTTGTTAATCAAGCGGGTAGGCGAGGACGACGGCCAGGCTTTTCATGATATGAAGCTTCCCGGAAGCTTAATCTACAAAGATGAAGACCTGGATGGAGCTGCCATGCGCGTGCTTAGCGAACTGACCGGATTCAAGAATGTGGATCTGATTCAATTCAAAGCTTTCGGTTCGAAGAACCGCACAAGCAATCCCAAGGATGTGCGCTGGCTGGAACGTGCACAAAAGGCACAGGTGGAAAGTATCGTTACCATTGCTTACCTGGCTTTGGTGAAGATAGACAAGACCTTGAACCGCAACCTCGAAATGTTTCAGGCCGATTGGGTGGCGTTGGACGATATCCAGGACTTGGCTTTCGACCACAACCTGATTATCAAAGAGGCGTTGGTTTACATCCGTCAATATGTGGAAAGCAATCCGGCGGCTATGTTCGAGCTGTTGCCCCGTAAATTCACGGCTTCACAATTGCGCACCCTTTACGAACTGATTTACAACAAATCGATTGATGTGCGCAACTTCCACAAGAAGATAGCTTTGATGGAGTATGTCATCCCCTTGGACGAACGTCAGCAAGGAGTGGCGCATCGGGCGGCACGATACTATCGCTTTGATAAGAAAATTTATAATAAGACAAGACGTTAAATATTTAAATAATAGAAACACATGTATTTATTAGGTTATGACATTGGTAGCTCGTCAGTAAAAGCGAGCTTGGTAGAAATTGAAAGCGGAAGATGCGTTTCTTCAGCATTCTATCCTAAAACAGAGGCTCCTATTATCGCAGTTAAGCCGGGTTGGGCAGAGCAAAACCCCGAAAGCTGGTGGGAGAACCTGAAGTTGGCTACAAAGGCCATTATGACCGAAGCCGGTGTAAATGGCAGCGAAATCAAGGCTATTGGTATTTCTTATCAAATGCACGGCTTGGTTTGTGTGGACAAGAACAAGGAAGTGTTGCGTCCTGCTATCATCTGGTGCGACTCGCGCGCTGTACCTTACGGTGAAAAGGCTTTCGCCGATTTGGGTGAAGAGAACTGTTTGTCACACTTGCTCAACTCACCTGGTAACTTTACCGCTTCCAAGTTGGCTTGGGTAAAGGAACACGAACCTCAAGTTTACGAAAAGATCTACAAGATCATGTTGCCTGGCGATTACATCGCAATGCGTTTGAGCGATGAAATCTGCACTACCGTTTCAGGCCTTTCTGAAGGTATGTTCTGGGATTTCCGCAACAACTCGTTGGCTACATTCCTGATGGATTACTATGGTTTCGACCACTCGCTTATTCCTGATATCAAGCCTACATTTGCCGAACAAGGCCGCGTAACAGCTAAGGCTGCCGAAGAATTGGGCTTGGCTCCTGGTATTCCTATCACCTATCGTGGTGGTGACCAACCAAACAACGCATTGTCGTTGAACGTATTCAACCCAGGTGAAATCGCCTCTACAGCAGGTACATCGGGTGTGGTATATGGTGTAAACGGTTCGGTTAACTTCGATCCGAAGTCGCGTGTAAATACCTTTGCACACGTCAACCACGACAACAACAAGACTCGTCTGGGTGTGTTGCTTTGCATCAACGGTACAGGTATCTTGAACTCATGGGTTAAGCGCAACATCGCTCCCGAAGGCATCTCATACAACGAAATGAACATCCTTGCTTCAAAAGCACCTATCGGTAGCGACGGCGTCAGCATCCTGCCATTCGGTAACGGTGCCGAACGTATGCTGAACAACAAGGAAATCGGTTGTTCTATCCGTGGTTTGAACTTCAACATCCACTCTAAGCAACACATCGTGCGTGCTGCTCAGGAAGGTATCGTATTCTCATTCAAATATGGTATCGATGTAATGGAAGAGATGGGTATCAAGGTGAAGAAGATTCACGCCGGACATGCAAACATGTTCCTCAGCTCAATCTTCCGCGACACATTGGCCGGTGTAACTGGTGCTACCATCGAATTGTACGATACAGACGGCTCAGTAGGTGCTGCCAAGGGTGCCGGTATGGGTGCTGGTATCTACAAAGACAATAAGGAAGCATTCGCTACATTGGAAAAACTCGATGTAATCGAACCAAACCGCTCTAAGGCTCGCGAATATGCCGATGCATATCAGCTTTGGAAGCGTCGTTTGGAAAAATCAATGGGCTAATAAGAGATTTAATCTATAATAACAAATATTTTTATAACCCGTAGTTGTGCGGAAGTATAACTACACAAAACCTAAAAATTATGGCACAAAAAGAGTATTTTCCTGGTATAGGAAAAATTAAATTTGAAGGTAAAGAAAGTAAGAACCCTATGGCATATCGTTACTACGATGCCAATAAGGTAGTTATGGGTAAGACTATGGCCGAATGGTTGAAGTTCGCTATGGCTTGGTGGCACACATTGTGCGCTGAAGGTGGCGACCAATTCGGTGGTGGTACTAAGAAGTTCCCATGGAACGGCAACCCTGATAAGGTACAAGCTGCTAAGGATAAGGTAGATGCAGGTTTCGAATTCATGCAAAAGATGGGTATCGAATACTACTGCTTCCACGATATCGACCTTTGCGAAGAAGCTGTTACAGTAGAAGAATACGAAGCAAACTTGAAGGAAGTTGTTGCTTATTTGAAGCAAAAGCAAGCTGAAACAGGTATCAAGCTGTTGTGGGGTACTGCAAACGTATTCGGTAACGGTCGTTACATGAACGGTGCTGCTACAAACCCTGACTTCGACGTTGTTGCTCGCGCTGCTGTTCAAATCAAGAACGCTATCGACGCTACAATCGAATTGGGTGGTCAAAACTACGTATTCTGGGGTGGTCGCGAAGGCTATATGTCTTTGTTGAACACAGACCAAAAGCGCGAAAAGGAACACTTGGCTACTATGTTGACTTTGGCTCGCGACTACGCTCGTTCAAAGGGCTTCACAGGTACATTCTTGATCGAACCTAAGCCAATGGAACCATCTAAGCACCAATACGATGTAGATACTGAAACAGTTATCGGTTTCTTGAAGGCTCACGGTTTGGAAAAAGACTTCAAGGTAAACATCGAAGTAAACCATGCTACTTTGGCTGGTCACACATTCGAACACGAATTGGCAGTTGCTGTTGACAACGACATGCTCGGTTCAATCGACGCTAACCGCGGTGACTATCAAAACGGTTGGGATACTGACCAATTCCCTATCGACAACTACGAATTGACTCAAGCTATGATGCAAATCATCCGTGGTGGTGGTCTTGGTAATGGTGGTACAAACTTCGACGCTAAGACTCGTCGTAACTCTACCGACTTGGAAGACATCTTCATCGCTCACATCGCTGGTATGGATGCAATGGCTCGCGCTCTCGAATGTGCAGCCGACTTACTCGAAAACTCTCCATACAAGAAGATGTTGGCTGAACGCTACGCTTCATTCGACGCTGGTAAGGGTAAGGAATTCGAAGAAGGCAAGTTGACTCTCGAAGACGTTTACGCTTACGGTAAGGAAGTTGGCGAACCTAAGCAAACAAGCGGTAAGCAAGAATTGTACGAAGCAATCCTTAACATGTATTGCTAATCAAATCCATAAAACAGCCAAAAGGGGCAGCCCTTTTGGCTGTTTTTTTTGTATCACTAATAACCCCTATTATTCATGAATAACACAGATAAAGGTAGCAAGCTCTACCTCTTTGGTATTGTGTTGGTTGCTGTTGTGGGCGGATTGCTTTTCGGTTACGACACAGCCGTTATCTCGGGAGCCGAGAAAGGCCTTCAAGCCTTCTTTATGGGTGCTTCCGATTTTGTTTATACCGATGGCCTTCATGGCATTACATCATCCAGCGCGCTTATTGGATGTATCATCGGTAGTGCTATCTCCGGTTACTTTGCATCAAACTTCGGTCGTAAGAAGTCGTTATTCTTTGCCGGCGTTTGTTTCTTCCTTTCGGCATTAGGCTCTTATTATCCCGAATTCCTTTTCTTCGAATACGGTAAGCCTACATACAGCTTGCTCATGGCCTTCAATTTCTACCGCGTATTGGGTGGTGTTGGCGTAGGTTTGGCATCGGCCATCTGTCCTATGTACATTGCCGAAGTAGCCCCAAGCAATATCCGTGGAACATTGGTTTCCTGGAACCAATTTGCCATCATCTTCGGTCAGTTGGTGGTATATTTTGTAAATTTCGTCATCTTGGGCGACCACATTGCCCCTGCCATTGAGAAGACAGCCGAAGGCATCAATGCCATCACCAACGGTGCCTTGCTTGCCGGCGATGCCAATTGGAGCATCACAACCGGTTGGCGCTTGATGTTCGGTAGCGAAGCTGTTCCGGCAGGTTTGTTTGCTTTGATGATTCTTCTTGTTCCCGAAACACCTCGTTATCTGGCCATGTGTGGTAAAGACGAGAAAGCATTGGAGGTTTTGAGCAAAATCAACGGACTTACTCGTGCAAAAGAGATTCTTGCCGAAATCAAGGCTACCGCTCAGGAAAAGACCGAACGACTCTTCACATACGGTTGGTTGGTCATCTTCATTGGTATCATGCTCAGCGTGTTCCAACAAGCCGTTGGCATCAATGCCGTGCTTTACTTTGCTCCTCGTATATTCGAAAGCATGGGTATGGGCAATCCGATGATGCAAACCGTAATGATGGGTATTGTCAACATCCTCTTCACCCTCTTGGCTATCTTTACCGTAGAGAAGTGGGGACGCAAACCGCTGCTCATCTCAGGTTCTATCGGTATGGCTATCGGTGCCTTTGGTGTGGCACTTTGCAACGTTGTGGCAGGCATGCCGGCCATCGTGTCGGTGCTTAGCATCATGATCTACAGTGCATCCTTCATGTTCAGTTGGGGCCCCATCTGCTGGGTGTTGATTTCAGAAATCTTCCCCAATACCATTCGTGGAGCCGCTGTAGCTATTGCCGTTGCCTTCCAATGGATATTCAACTTCATCGTTTCCTCAACCTTCCTCCCAATGTACAACATGCGTCTTGGCGATATGGGCGAAAACTTCGGCCACATGTTCGCTTATGGCCTCTATGGCCTTATCTGCGTGGCTGCCGCCATCTTCGTATGGAAGTTAGTGCCCGAAACAAAAGGCAAAACCCTCGAGGACATGACCAAACTTTGGAAAAAGAAATAATAGCTATTTCATATAACGAAAGAGGGTGCGCTATGGTGCACCCTCTTTCGTTATATGCGTTATGAATTTATCTTCCTCCTGTAATAATAGAAGTAAATTTGGGCAGAATCTTTTTAATGAGGTTATATATGATGACCCCTATCATAACTATTATGATAGGACTGGCTATATAAAATAGCACAAAAGCTATATCACTATTAGGATGGAATATCTTTGCTAAGCACTTGATAATAAAGAATATCGTAATGCCATGATATCCATATATGAAGAAATTACTATCCGATATGTACGAAGGTATCATTCCTATTCTGTTATTTTCTAATAAATAAGATACAGATGCAAAGACCATAGCAACACCGATAATGATAAAGAAATTATGAATATATAAATAATACTCATTGTTCTTTAGTATATATTGAATGATGGCAATGGCTAAATATGCAAATGCTATCTTTGTGAAGTGTTTCTTAAGAATATCTACAAAGTTGTTTTTATATATAGCAAAGTAGGCACCCAATGCAAAAAAGAATATACTCAAGCTATTTATTCCAGCAATTGGAATTTGTATTTTAACAATGTAACAGCCAGCTAAAAAGAGTAATCCGAGAAGTTTAGCATATCTCAGGATTAAATATATAATAGGGGATAATATAACTGTAACTATTAAATCTCTAATAAACCAGAATTGGTAGCAGATAGGGAAAGCATTTCTGGCTCCGTCATAATGTGCATTTTCATTCATCATTCCAGTATCCCAAAATGCCCATAACCAATCAGAAATGGTATAGTCAGAAATTAGTTTGTTGTTTCCAGAAACAAATCCCGTCATAAAGTTCTGCGCAATAAAATAACAAGCTATTACGGCAAAGTTCCAAAATATATAGGGAACCAATAAAGTCCAGAAACGAGATTTTAATTTCTGCAAATATGTAATTAAAGATAGCTTAGGAGACTTGGCAAAGAAAAGGTATCCCGATATAGCAAAGAAAGTTGGCACAGCTAAGCACAAGATTAACTCATACAAGAAATATGTGAAGTTTTCATAAATAGGATAATAGCCACTCTGTAGCAAACTTTTTCCATTGATGGATACACTCCCTAAATTAGTGTGAATAAATACAACAGCTACGATTAGAGGAAAACGTAGTAGACTAATTGTGTCTGATTCAATCTTTCTCATTTTTATTAAATAAATGTTGATGTGGAAAATAAAAAACGATGTAAAAGTATTAATTTATTAATTGTTTTCCAAATATTTTTGTTTAATGGTTAATTATGGTTACTTTTATGCGGTCAAATTAAGGATAATAATGAGTAATAATAAAATTGCAAAAAATACGTTACTATTATATTTCCGAATGCTATTGACGATTCTTATAAGTTTGTATACGTCAAGAATCGTTATAAAAGCATTGGGAGTTGATGATTTTGGTATATTTAGCGTTGTTGGTGCTTTTGTTTCTATGTTTTCTATATTGTCAGCATCTTTATCATCTGCAATCATGAGATTTTTCACCTATGAATTAGGCTTGGGTGATATGGAGCGGCTTCGTAGAGTTTTTATTACAGCATTGTTATGCATAGTTTTTGCTGCAGTTATTATATTTATCTTTGCGGAATTTATTGGTGTTTGGTTCATCAATTATAAAATGGTTATTCCACCGGATAGATTGAATGTTGCAAAATGGGTTTTTCAATATTCCTTAGTTATCTCATCTGTTAATCTTTTAAGTGTTCCATACAATGCAATGGTAATAGCTCATGAGCGTATGAGTTTTTTTGCGTATATCAGTCTTGTAGAGGTTATAGGAAAACTGATTATTTCTTTTTTGATTGCCGAATATCAAAATGACCGGTTGTTATTATATGCTTTCTTGTTGTGTGTATTTACATTGATAGTGAAGCTTGCATATGTTGTATTTTGTAATCTTAATTTTGAAGAGTGCAAATACAAACTTGTTTTT
This sequence comes from Mediterranea massiliensis, assembly GCA_015060685.1. Lineage (GTDB taxonomy): Bacteria > Bacteroidota > Bacteroidia > Bacteroidales > Bacteroidaceae > Bacteroides > Bacteroides massiliensis_B. The sequence goes on from SUXZ01000013.1 coordinate 33,466, forward strand.
GACAAGCTATTAGTAAAGCAGATGTTTGGATTTGCAGGTTGGAATTTTATAGGATCTTCATCTGCAATTTTAAGGGATCAAGGCGGTAATGTAATTATTAATTTGTTTTTTGGCCCAGCGGTGAATGCGGCTCGTGGTGTTGCATTTCAAGTAAATCAAGCTGTATATGGCTTTGTACAGAATTTCATGACTGCATTAAATCCTCAAATCACAAAGTCTTATGCGGTAGGGGATAAAGAGTATATGATGAAACTTGTATTTATTGGAAGTCGGTTCTCTTTTCTTCTTTTGTGGCTGTTATCTTTGCCTCTTCTTTTAAATACTTCATCAATATTAAATATTTGGTTGGAAGATGTACCTGATTATTCAGTCCTATTTGTTCAATTATCATTGATATTTGTCTTGTGTGAATCGGTATCACAACCATTAATCACTACGATGATGGCTACAGGTAATATCCGTAATTACCAAATAGTTGTGGGTGGTATGCAATTGTTGAATCTTCCTATATCATATTTTGCTATTAAGTTAGGGTGTCCTCCAGAATCTATATTTATAGTAGCAATTATCATCTCATTGTGTTGCCTCGTTTTGAGATTGAATATGTTGCGTCCTATGATAGGTATATCAATACCATCTTTTATTAAAGAGGTTTGTTTGAGATGTATATATGTTGTAGTACTGTCTTCAATAGTCTCTTTATTCATTATTCGTATTTTTTCGGCCGATACAATATTATCTTTAATAGCTTGTCTGGTATTAATTGTATTGAGTGTGTTGGTTTCAATATATTATGTGGGATGTAAAAAAGAAGAACGTGTTTATATATGGGAAATAGTAAAAAAGAAAATAACATACGTATAGTATCTTCGTCATATCTATGCTCAGCATGTGGAGCTTGTGGCGTGGTGTGTCCTAAAGAGGCTATCTCTTTTAGCACTTCTTCTGTTGGCAGATTGTATGCGGATGTATCCAATGATTGCATAGATTGTGGCTTGTGCATGAAAGTATGTCCGTCATTGGTCAATAGTTCACATGAAACGAATGATCCTTATTTGGGAAATTTATTAAAAGTTTATACAGGAAAATCTTTAGTTCATTCATATTACATGAATGGACAAAGCGGAGGTATATGTACAACATTGTTGAGCTATTTATTTGACGTTTCAGAAATAGATGCTGCTATAGTGTGCAAACCATCTTCTTCACAAGCTATTATTGTAGAAGACAAAGATGATTTGAAATCTACACAAGGATCGTGCTATACCCCGGTAGATTTGCTTACAGCATTAAAGAATATTGGGACTAAAAAATCTGTTGCAATAGTGGGACTTCCATGCCATTTGCAAGGATTGCAAAATCTACAGAAACTATCAAAACGTTTTGAATGCATTCGATATAAAATTGGATTAATCTGTGATAGAGTGCTTTGCTCAGGAATCCAGGATGTTATGCTTTCGTTGTATCCTAATCCGACAGTTGGGCATATCTATTGGAGAAAGAAGAACTATAATGGTTATGATTATAATTCTGCTCCCATAGTTGTGAAATATGAAAATGGTAGAGAATACGTTATTCCAAATACATTTCGTTATGCATTAAAGGATATGTACACTCCTCCAAGATGTCGTGTTTGTTCTGACAAACTAAATATTACAGCTGATATAGTTTTAGGCGATCCATGGAGAATGAGTAATGTGGATTTTGTGAATGGTGAGAATTTAATCATTGCTCGTACAGCCTTAGGATTGGAATTGTTGGAGAAAGCAGAGAGTGATAATCAGATAGCAATAACCTCGCGCTCTTTTCAAGAGTTAATAGATAGTCAATTGGTTGAGGAAAGAAAAAAACAAGTATCTCTATATTCAAAGGTCGTGAAAGAGAATTTACCTAAAATAGATTCACACCTATTATGGGATAATTATGGTGTTTCTTCATTTGAATTGGATAATTTTAAGAATGCAGAAAATATAATTAAAAGATTTGTTTCATTGGAAACGATGAAACAAACTGAGGTTGTAAAAAGAGGTAAGAGAAAACTTTGGCCATTGCAATTTCGAGAGATGATTAAAAATAATGTTATAGTTAGATTCTTAAAAAATAAATAATATGAAAATTGTATTATCTGGTGTTGAAACGATTAATAAGGGTGCAGAGTTGATGTTATATGCCATTCTGCAAGAAATAGAGCGTAAGTATCCTAATGCTGTTGTATATCTTCCTTGTTTGGCAGCTAAACAAGGCTTGGATTATTTTCATACATCATTAGAATTAAAAGCAAAACCATATACAAAACTGATTAATTTTTTCAATAACTACTATGTAATGCGTGTTATTCAAAAATTAAGATTGCCACGTTTGTTTTTGAGCGATTCACACATTTTGCCAAATATTGATTATTTTATTGATGCAGGTGGTTTCCATTTTTCTGATCAATTTAATTATGATAATTTTCAAGTAGCCTATTGGGAGAAAATTCTTACCGGATATTCCAAACAAGGAACAAAAATAGTATTTTTGCCTCAAGCATTCGGTCCTATAGAATTAGCATCTACTCAAAAACTAGTTCAACTTTTAGATCTGTATTCAGATATAGTTATGCCTCGTGAAAAAGTTTCGTTTGATTATTTAATGAAAGCAAATATGAGTAGGGATAAGGTTCATATATTTCCGGATTTTACCTCTTTAGTTAAAGGTAGTATTCTGGAAAAGTATAGCAATTTAAGGAATGCAGTTTGTATAATTCCTAATATGCGAATGATTGATAAAGGTATAATTAATAAAGCTAAATACATTGATTATATACATACGATAATTTCAGTTGTAAAGTCTAAAGGATTTATTCCATATTTATTAAATCATGAAGGGCGTGGGGATGAAAAGTTGGCATATGAATGTGTGAAAGGTTTGTCGGAAAGTGTTGAAGTTGTAACAAGAATCAATGCGTTAGAAGTTAAGGGATTGATTTCTACTTCATATTTAGTTATTTCATCTCGTTTTCATGGCGTTGCTTCTTCTTTGAATTCTGGAGTACCTTGTCTTTCGACTAGTTGGAGCCATAAATATGAGGAGTTATATAAAGATTATGAGTTGGAGAATTCTGTGTTGGATTTGAAAAATATGAATTCTGTAATTGATTCATTGAATTATCATTTAGATGATAATAATAATCGTCAAATCAGAAAACATTTATTTTCAAAGATTTTTCATATAAATGAGATGTCTAGACGGATGTGGAATAAAATATGGAATATATAAATTAGTAATATGTTTTTAATCTTTTAGTAAAGAGTTTAATTATGTGGTATTCGAAATATCTGTTGGCTTTTGAGTGTGATCCTAATGAAATTAATGAGTCTGTTATTAATGATATTTCAACGAAATTAGCAAAATTTCATCAACCAATAGAACCGATATGTTCTATAGTGGTTATAGCTCATAATGAAGAGCGACGAATCTTAGGATGTCTATGGTCATTAGCTGAAAATATATTGGATGTTCCTGCTGAAATCATAGTGGTGAATAATAATTCTACAGACAAGACAACATATTTGCTTGATAGAGTTGGTGCATGTTGGTACGACGAAAAACAAAAAGGACCTGGTTTTGCTCGCCAGTGTGGATTGAATAAAGCAAGAGGAAAATATCATTTGTGCATCGACTCAGATACATTGTATCCACCTTATTATGTAGCAACGCATCTTAAATATTTATCTATGCCTAACGTAGTATGTACGTATGGTTTGTGGAGTTTTATGCCTGATGAAAAACATTCTCGAATAGGGTTGTTCTGCTATGAATCGTTTAGAGATATTTATTTAAGACTTCAGAATATTAAACGCCCAGAATTATGTGTGAGAGGGATGGTTATGGGATTTAATACCGATTTAGGTAAGCAAATTGGTTATCGCACAGATATAATAAGAGGGGAAGATGGATCATTGGCTTTGGCTTTAAAGCAATTTGGCAAACTGAAATTTTTAACGACGAATAAAACAAGAGCGGTAACTTGTAGTACTACTCTAGATGGTGGGGGAGGACTTCTGTCGAACATGTGGATTCGTTTTAAGAAAGCAGTTCGACAACTTGGAGGATTGTTTATTTCAAAAAGAGAGTATAAGGATGAAAACTCAAATATAATTAAACCTTGATACTTTTTATTACTTTGGCCGGATTCCCTGCTACAATGGAATAGGGTGGAACATCCTTTGTAACAACACTTCCACCAGCAACTACTGAGTGATTACCGATGTGAACACCGGCTGTTATGACACTATTGGCTCCAATCCACACGTCATCTTCGACAATGATTCCTTTTGTAATCACTTTTTGATTTACAATAGGAGTATTTGGATCGTCATAATTATGGTTTAATCCAGATAAAACGACATTTTGTGCAATAATTACATCATTGCCTATTTGAATGGGGCCAATTACAGTATTCCTTAGTCCTATAAGTGTGTTTTTACCAATTGTTACATCACCAACGTTGTTATCTACAACGCTAAACTCCTCTATGCTACTAAAATCTCCTATGTAAAAATTGTTTATAGGTGATACGTTAATAATGGCATGCCGGCGTATAGTAATGTTTTTACCATGTTTGAAAATAAAGGGATTTATAAACCATTTCACCCAACGCCGAGGTCGATTATTGACAATTAGCATCCGATGAATACGAGCCTTCAATTTGGGAGATTCTTTAATTTTATTTTTTAGTTTTCCTAAATCCATTATTAATTCATTGAAGAAGCTTTAAATATTTTTCTTATAAAATTGAATTTGGTCAATATGCTTTTTAAAATGGTTCGTTTTCTCCATCCTCCAGCACTAAGGTGGGCAGCAATCGTACCCTTTCTTACTTGTGTATATGCACCACATAATTTCCAATATGGATAAATGCGCATTCCATCTTTTAATGCTTGTTCGATATCCTTATTGTATTTTAATCCGAACGATTCTGCGGCTAAAGCAAGTATGTCTGGAGCAATTTCTTTTGTATACCAAGAACCATCTTCTTGTAAAAAATGATGGTTTTTATAAAAATCCATTGCAGTTTTAATATATGGATGTCCTTTTTCTGCTCCTAAGATTGCAGCTTGTAATCCAATTCCTGGAACACGTGTGCCTGGATAGGCATTATATCCATCTACAGTGATTCTTTTATCTGACATTTCGTCAGCTTCAATCATTTCTGGATGCCATTCAATTGCAGTGAAAAAGCTATCGTGTAATAAAGGATTGAATGATTCTTTTACAAGGACATCTGTATCAAGATAGATTCCCCCTTCTGAATACAATGCATACAATCTGACATAATCGGTTAAAAAAGCCCATGCTTTTTCTTGTAATGCTTCACGAGTCCAATCTAATTCATTAACATTGAAAGAGTCCAATGTCCATCTCTTAATTTCATATTCAGGTAGTTTTTTCTTCCAAGAATTCATGCATATTTGTAAGTTCTTGGGAAGAGGCTCATTGCTGAACCAACAATAATGAATCACTTTAGGTATCATATATGCTATTTTTTTACAAAGTTAATGGATTTTTCTGAAATATAGCATATTTGTTTGATAATCTTCTCATCCCACCCCCAAATCTGTATTGTTTAGTAGTATTTCGATGTGGGGATCGTGTTGGATGGTGGGGTAGATATCTTTGATGAACCACTCGGCCAGTTGGTTGTCGCGTTGGAGTGGGGTGGTGTTGTTGCAGAAAAGGTTGATGCTGAGGTATTCGAAGTGCTGGCGGGCAAGGGCAATGTCTTGCACGATGTGTTCCTTTTCTTCGCCTTCGGTGCAGCAAAGCAGACAGACACCTTGAAAGTATTCGGCTATCTGTTCGGCTGTGACGCTTGCGGGAATTCCCTTTCTCCACCGGCGGCGCAAGTCGGCATCAAACGTCTCTACACCGCAGCGAAACTTCACCCGGGTAGGCGCAAATTGTTGGGCAAACGCCTCCAATTCATGCCGGTACATATAATGCGCTTCGAACCAAAGGGTGTGGATATGCTTCTCGCTCACTACCTGTTTGATAAGTTCGATGGTTTCTGCATCCAATTCCATGGCCGAGCCGGAATTGATAACGTCCAGCACCCCATATTGTCCGGTAACTTGTCTCAGAACCGGCTCATTCACCTCGAAGGGGCGATTGCTGCTGTCTGTGTGATAGTCGCAAAACGTACATTTTCCCCATCGGCATCCGGTGCCTTGAAGCAATACAAATTCGCGCGGAAGTTTGGTATGTATCAGCGAATAACGTTCCATGCGCTTATGATTTTTGGGATAAGATGCGTTCCAATGTTCTGATGGCTGCATAGGCCATTGGAGTGCCGAAGAACACCTCAATCAGTAACTTGGCAACGTATTGGAAAGCAATCATCAGCAATAGGTCGTGCAGGGAAACCGTACCGGCAAAGGCAATCAGTACGAACGGCAGACTGTCGAACAGATAGGCTACAGCCGAGCTGCCAATGGTACGCACCCAAAGGCGGCGACCTTTCGTCTTGATTTTAATCTTCTCCATCAGCCAGGCATTGGACAGCTCTCCCAACAGGAAACCGGTCAGCGAGCCGATTACAATGCGTGGCACATAATTAAAGATGTGGTTGTATGCACCGGCGGTTTCGGCCAGATAGTCGGGTGAGGGGAGCCATACGCCAATCTGCGTGCAGACCACCATCAGGATGTTGCAGAAGAATGTCATCCAGATGACTTTCTTGGCCGTTTTGAAACCCCAAAGCTCGGTCAGCACATCGCCCAGCATGTAGGCAAACGGGAAGGTGATGGTACCTGCATCGAAATAGAATAGTCCGAATAGACTGATGACCTTTACGGCCATTACGTTCGATACCAAATAGAGTGTTACGAAGAGCGTTGTAACCACCATGAAAGCCGTGTGGCTATGCAACTTTTCGGTTTTGAAAGGGTTGTCCGATACCTTATTCATCATGTCTTTGTTTTAATAATCCGCTGCGAAGATAGTGCAAAGCACCCATTTTTCAAAACTTATCTGTTAAAACTCTGTAAACAACCTTTCGATTGTCTATATGGAGTAGTTCATGTGAACAATAGATAAGCGTTTTCTCGTTTAAATGTTGCTACTTTGCATCACTAAATCTAACGGGAGGACTTGACATGAAACTAAACTTTAAGACTATTCTACAAGACAGCAATCACATCTACGAATTGCTGTCGAACAACATTCGCTACCTGTTTCGCGAACTGCAGGAGCTGACCAACTTCGACGATACAAAACTCTGCCTGGCCATTTGCCAGTTGCTGCAAGACGGCAGAATGCTCTCCATGCAGGTGGACAACCAGATCTATTATTATAAAAAGGAGTAAGCCGGTAGTTTTCTTGATACTATTTTATCCAAATCAGATATGTTGCTGTGCGGGCTGATGAATCGAACGAAATTAATGCTATTTTTGTGGGAGAAATCAATCTTAAACCATAAAAACCTACAAACAATGAAGAAAGCATTACTAATCTTGTGCCTCACGTTCTGTTGCTCGGCTATCTATGCACAGAAGTTCGAAAATTTGGCATTAACCCCTCAAATGGGATGGAACAGTTGGAATAAATTTGCATCGAACATCGATGAGGCTACCATTCGTGGCATTGCCGATGCCATGGTGGAGACCGGTCTTCTCGATGCCGGCTACATCTATCTGAATATCGATGACTGTTGGCATGGCGAGCGCGATGCCGATGGATTTATCCAAGCCGACCCCAAGAAGTTCCCTTCGGGCATCAAGGCGTTGGCCGATTACGTCCATAGCAAAGGACTGAAGTTGGGTATCTATAGCGATGCCGGTCGTCGCACATGCGGTGGAAACCCCGGTAGCTTCGGACACGAATACCAGGATGCGCTGCAATATGCCCGTTGGGGAATAGACTACCTGAAGTACGACTGGTGCGAATCGGAAAACATCAATCCCAAAGGAGCCTACAACCTGATGCGTGACGCTCTTCGCCAGGCCGGCCGACCGATTCTTTTCAGCATGTGCGAGTGGGGACATAGCAAACCGTGGGAGTGGGCTGCCGAAACCGGTCATAGCTGGCGTACAACCGGCGACATCTTCTGCTGCTTCGATTGTGTTGACCAACATCCCGGATGGGCTGCATTCGGTGTGTTGCAGATTCTCGACATGCAGGAGGGCTTGCGCAAGTATGCCGGTCCCGGACATTGGAACGACCCCGATATGTTGGAGGTGGGCAACGGCATGAGCGTGAACGAAGACCGTGCGCACTTCTCGCTTTGGGCCATGCTCAACGCGCCGCTTATCTTGGGCAACGACCTCCGAAACATGACCGAGGAGACCAAGGCCATCATCCTGAACAAGGAGGTGATAGCCATCAACCAAGACAAGTTAGGTGTGCAAGCCCTGAAGTATCGCACCGAGCAGGATGGTGCGTTGGAATTCTGGTTCAAGCCCCTTAGCGATGGCGATTGGGCTGTCTGCATCCTGAACCGCAGCAAGGAAGACCGCGTCTATCTGATGGATTGGCGCAACTTCTGTTTCACCGACACCGAAGTGTCGCAGTGCAGCACCGATTTCGACACCAAGGTTTACGACATCCGTAACCTCTGGACACACAAAGCCGAAGGCACTACCGCTTTGCCCAAGAACCTGAACAAAATGAAGACACTTACCATTCCCGCTCACGATGTCATCCTCTATCGCTTGACACCGAAGAAATGAGAAACGGACTTGAATAACAAAAGGCTCGCATTTGCGGGCCTTTTCTATTGTACCACCTCGAAGCAAGGACAAGCCTTGTGTGGGTTCAGTTGGTTGTGCCCCACGATGCGGGCTTGTGGGAACGCTGCTTTAAGGCGTGTAAGGAGGTTGTCCAGGCTGGTGCGTTGCTGCGGTGTCCGCGTATCGGCCGGGCGGCCATCGTTGTCCAGTCCGCCTTCGTAGCAGATGCCGATGGAATAGCGGTTGAAGCCGCGGGCATGCGCCCCCACTTGGCTGAGGGGGCGCCCCGCGTGGACCTCTCCGTCGCGTGTAATGTAGTAGTGGTAGCCGATGTCGGCAAAGCCCCGGTCACGGTGGTCGCGACGGCAGTCGTCCACGGTGTATCTACGGTTGGCGCGGGTGGCACTACAATGGATTACAATCAAACGGATAGATCTCATACTGCTTCGTTGTTTACTGACAGGCAACGCCGCCAATCACACCGGCAATGGCCGATGCCACGGCAATAATCACCTTCAAGATAATGTTCCAGGTCTCTTTCTTCTTTTGCTCAGTCATAAAGAAATTAAGAATTAAAAATTAAGAGTTAAATACATCCACGCTAACATGCCGCAGGGTCACTAATCACTAATCACTAATCGCTAGTCACTAATCACTAATAGTTAATCGCTAATCACTAATAGTTAATCGCTAATCACTAATAATCATCCTAACGGATCCAACACATCATCACCATCACCAGTAGATTCACCGCCGCCACCCGAAGTGTTTCCGCTGCCCGATGACGAACCGCCCGACAATGTGTCTTCGCTCACCAACAGGAACTCGATGTTGTTCTTCGCTCCCTTGGTGGTGGCAACCGAATCGTTCACTAATCGCAAGGTGTTCGCCACGCGGAAACGCAGGTTCACTTTGCTGATGTTCTTCACACTACACTCTTCGGGAGTCTCTACGCTTTCACACTTGAAGGTGGTGTAGAAGATGCCCAGACCGTCAATCTTCACCGAGTTGCCGTCGGTCAGTGTCTGGCGGATTTGGCGGACCAATGCTTTGCCCACGTGCTCCACGTCTTCGGCACTCATGCCACCCAATGCCTCGATGTCGGCGGCCACACGGGCCAGGTCGTACAACTTGGCATCTCTTGCTTTTCTACGAAGGGTGTAAACTATGCCCGACTCCGGGTCACCCACTTTCTTGTAGCGCTTGGCGCGTACTACTAATGCTGTTGCCATAATAAAAAAGATTTAGTTAAACATATAAACAAACACTCTTCCTGTTTGCTAAGCAAAGATACGATACCGCCAATAGCCAAAGTTCCGATAAGTACCGATAAGTTCCGATAAGTGCTGATAAGTTCCGATAAGTTCCGATAACTGCTGAATATATGCATAATTGTTCGGCTAATATTTGCCTGTCATCCCAATGAATGCCGCTACTTAATTTCCCCTCCTTCAAGAAGGAGGGGTGCCCCTTGGGGGTGGGGTGGTAGGTATCTGAAAATAGAATGCTTTTCATAAAATAATCGCTTGATTTATTTGTTTTTATGCCGAAATTTAGCTACATTTACAGCATGAAACCCAACCCGATTATGGAATTAGAAGAAACCTTCCCCATCCGTTGCTATGGCAGGGGAGAACTGGCACTGCTCTATCTGCCCCATTTGCAGCAACGCAGTGCGCTGAAGTCGTTCAATGAGTGGATAGCGCGTGCTCCCGGCTTGTTGGCTTCGCTCGAAAAGGCCGGTTACAACCATTCATCCCGTCGCTATACCCCTGCCCAAGTGCGCCTCATTGTCGATGCCTTAGGGGAACCGTGAAAATAGTGATTAGCTGTTAACGGTTAGCGATGAGTAGGGACGTCGCATGCAGTGTCCGCTTCCTATCCGAATGGCCGCTAACCACTAACCACTAATCACTAACCACTAACCACTAATCACTAATCACTAACCGCTTACAACAGCCAATTACTATTATCAAACTGCGTATTGTACGGCTGCTTCTCCTCATTTATCAGGCACTGCGAGTAGCGTCCGCTCACGATGTTATAGACAAAATGTACACTGCCGCGCGTGCCCAAGTGCTTGAATTTCACCTTGTCGATGTAGATAGTCACCTGGTTGTCCTCTTCATGGCGATGAACCGTCAGACAGTAGTCGGGCTTGTTGGCAAAGTCGCTCGAACCGAAGATGTCGTTCATCTCCACCCGTCGTTTGCGGCCGGTCAGCGTGTCGCGGTTTATCTTGCGTGGATGCGCCACCAATATAAGCAGGCAGCGGTTCTGTTGCGCAAAGCGGCGGAAGGCATTCAGTGCGCGACGGTAGTACATCAGCTCCGTTTCGCCATCGCGTAGGTTCATGCTCAGGCTGTTCATGGGGTCGATTACCAAGATGCGAATGCCTCTTCGCGCCACCAATTGCCGCCCCTTCTCCAAGATGGTCTCTAAGCTGTAATCCTCGTCGCCGGGCAGTATGTGGGTGACATTCTCGGCCAGGTATCGCTCGGTTTGCTCATACATGAAGAGGGTTGTGCCGGTCTTTTGCGAGAAACCTGTTCCGTTCAGTTTCTCGGCCAATTTGCGCAGGTGGTAACTGATGGGCATATTTTCGGGACTGAAAAAGCCGATTTTCCAGTCGTGGCGCAGGCAGAGTCGCAAGCAAAGCTCATCTACCCACTCTGATTTTCCATCGCCCGGCACGCCTGTTACCACCATTAACCGCCCCAGCTCGAAGGTGCACAGTTTGTCGAACTCCTCCCAACCGGTTTCGGCACCCTGCTTCAAGCCGTTTTCAAAGAGCAACTTGAACTCGTCGTGCAGATCTTCGGCGGTGAAGGCGCCCTCCAAGGGAATCTCCTCTGCCTGTTCCAAGCAGATGAGCAGCGACTCCACGCCATACTTCACCAAGTGCTCGTTGGCATCCTTGCAGCCCGGACCGAAGTGTACCAACCGGCATCGCTCGCTACCCAACCGGCGCACCAATTCCTGCTGCAACATCATTCCCTTGCTGTCGGCATCTACGGCAATGTAAATCAGTTTCTTCTCTTCGAAGTGCGACGGTACGAACCTGTCCATCCACGTCAGGTTCTTGTTCGCTCCGCCCGGCACGCTCACCACATCGTTCCGTCCGGCGGTGATGAACGACGCTGCATCCAGTTCGCCCTCGGTGATGATGCACTCCGGTGTGTGGGCAATGCCGTCGATGTGGTAGGGTATCAGCTCGGCACCCGTCACTAGCTTGAACTCTTTCTTGGCTGTGCGGAACTTGGTGTTTACCAATTCACCGTTTTCGAAGTAGTTGAAGCAGATGCAATGCTCCTCCTTTCCGCTGCTGGGTATCCGTTCGTAGGCTTCGCCGATGCGCAGTTCCTTGATGGCGGCTTGCGACAGACAACGCTCTTTCACCAGGTACCGCTCCACTTTTTCCGACAGCGTGCAACTCTCCGGATGGAATGTCGGTCGCCTGAAGTGTAGCGGTTTTTTCATACTTGCCGCCCGTCGTTGTTCGCGCTGACGTTGTTCGGCATCATCGGGCACACAACCCTTCTCGCCGCAATGGTGGCACAGGTACATGCCATTATCCAAGTTCACACTCAGCGACTTGTCGCCTTTGTTCCTCCGCGTGCTGTTGCACCACGGACACACTGTTTTTACTTTGCCGCTTGTACGGCCATGGGTATCAATACCCAACTTCTTGAAGTTCCTCATAATATGATTTAAAAGTTAGATAATTATCTGTAGAAAACATCCGGTTCAAATTCCCCTCCTTCAGGAAGGTTGTTCTTAAATTCCCCTCTTTCGGGAAGGTCGTTCCTAAATTCCCCTCCTTCAGGAAGGAGGGGTGGCTGCAAGACGGGGTGGTAGGCCTTCCATCACTCACAACTCATCACTCATCACTCACAACTCATCACTCATCACTCACAACTCATAACTCTTTCCCCTCACAGCAAATTGCTCTTAAGCCCGCAGCAAACAGCTCCTAAGCCCGGGGCAAACCACCGCTAACCTGCGGGCTCGTACCAATATGCTTCGAGGTTATTCCAAATTGCCCTGGGCGAAGGACGAGGAGGAGCGTTATCCGGCAGCGGACACCCCATGTAGCACCGCTTGCCGTCTATGCGCTGTTCGTAGCGGTACAGATTGTCTGCCGCTTGCTGCCGTTTCCGTTCCAACTCCTGCAGTTGGGCGTGTAGCTCCTTCGACGTGCGGCTGCCCGATGCCACAAAGTTCACGAAATACTTCTGCACATCGCTCACATCACGCATCTGATGCTGATTGCCGTATAGCACCACATGCTTGCCAAACAGCTGCACCGCTTCGTCGAAGTGCTCCATCAGCAGGGCAGGGTAGCCGCTCTTCATGCACGCCAATTCACCCCAACTGCTCTGCAAAGAGACACCCCGCAGCAACTCCATGAACCGCTTGTTTGTTGCATCATCGGCTGCATCCTCTTTCTGTTGTTTCTTCTCTTCTCTCTTCTTCTCTTCTCTTACGTGCGTGCGCAAGGAGGTAGATACGTTGTTGTCGTTCAGATTATTATCTCTTTTCGGCATGTTCTGCTTAGGCTCTGCGTAGCTCGTGCGCAGACTCTGTGCAGAACGAGTACAGGATGAACCGAAGTCGATTACAGAACGAAACTCTTCTCCCTCGACGATGAATAAATCTGTGTATTTCCGAACAATCAGTTCCATGTATCGGCGATGAAACCCTTTGCGTTCGAATAGCGACAATTGCTGAAAAGAGAGATGATGATCCTCTTGCAGCGACAATTTTTCTACGAGGTACAGGTAAGTGCCATATCCCTTTACTCCCTCCTCTTGAATGAGTTGTGCCAAACGCTTGTCGTCCGACAACCCCAACGGATGCTTAAACCAATTACTTTTCATACGCAATTCTTTTTCCGCAAATATAGCGAAACAGCACCCCGTTTGTCAAATGGACTTTAGCCCTCTTCGTTGACCTTCTACCCCTGCGAGAAGTACTTCTGAGAGGGGTCAAATGTTAAAAAAGTGCGCTGAAGCGAGCTATGGCAAATTTAAGGATTTTTAAGATTTTTAGTTGTCTGACGAATATGAGCTAGTGCTTTATTAACTAATTTGGTTCGATGATATTTCTTATTTAGCAGTTCTATCAAAAATAGTGCTACGATGTCCAAAATATCCAGCATCCTATTCCTGGGATGTACCATATCCTTCTCAATCGCCAACAACTCTTCTGTTTCGTCACTCAACACCAGGCGCAGCTTGCCCTTCTCTTTTTTTTCTTTCCTCTTCCATAATTGTTTGAATATTAATATTACAATTACGAAGATAAGGAAATTATTTTTGACGAGTGAATGTCGCCGCCGCAGAACCTCCCTTGTACCTACCCTAAATACCGCTACTTGTAGGGACACGCCATGGTGTGTCCGCCCAAATACTACCTGAAAACGGAATAAGTGGCTATTTTTAGTGCTTAAAAAACGGAATAAGTCAGTAAAATTACCCCGTAAAAAACGGAATAAGTGGATTTTTCCTTGATTTAATGAAAAAAACAATCTATTTTTGTGCCATGTTTAACTATCTAAAGACTTTCTAAATCATGCTTGAACGTAAATTCTCTTCATTTTTGGAACGCTTCCTTTTGGAAAAACCGAACAAAATACTACTTGTAAATGGTGCACGTCAGATTGGCAAGTCTTATCTTATCCGTTATGTCGGACAAAAACTTTTTTCTCATTTCGTAGAAATCAACCTTAAGGAGGACAAGGAAGGTGATAAAGTTTTTGAAGGTGTACGTTCAACCAATGACCTATATATGCGTCTAAGTAACTATTACTCAAAACCTTTAGGAGACAAATCCGATACATTGGTGTTTTTAGATGAAATTCAAAGTTATCCTCATTTGCTGACAATGCTGAAATTTCTTAATCAAGAATCACGTTACAGATTTATCGCAAGTGGCTCTCAATTGGGTGTTGCTTTGTCGGAAACACCATCCGTTCCATTGGGCAGTATTGCAATTGAACAAATGTATCCGCTCGATTTCGAAGAGTTCTTATGGGCAACTGGCATTGGCAAAGACTGGATTGAGGATATTAAGAAGAATTACCTTTCCGAAAAGGCATTGGATGAGCATGCACATAATATCCTACTGAAACGATTTCAGTATTATTTACTTGTAGGTGGATTGCCAGAAGCTATCAATAGTTATTTGGCAGACCGGAACATGCTACGTGTTCGGCAGATACATAGGGATATACACAATCTTTATCGCATTGATGCATCCCAATATGACGATGAACACAAACTGATAATTCGTAAGATATACAATCTTATTCCAAGCAATCTGGAAAACAAGAAAAAACGTGTGGTTTATAAGAATATCGAAGGTAAAAAAGGCAAAACATTTTCTGATTATGCCGACGAGTTTGAATATTTAACCAATTCTGGAGTTGCCTTGCAGGTATCAGCTATTAGTAATCCACGTTTTCCTCTTGTAGAATCGGAACAGAAACGTTTAGTAAAACTCTATTTGAATGACGTGGGATTGTTGACAAATCTTCTTTACGAATTGAATGTTAATGCTGTATTACAAGACATCAAGAGTATCAACCTTGGTACAGTGTACGAGTCGGCTGTTGCTCAGGAATTAGTAGCGCATGGATTTAAACTGCATTATTATGATAACAAGCAAAAGGGCGAGGTGGACTTTCTTATAGATGATTATAATAGACTGAAAGTACTTCCTTTAGAGATAAAATCCGGAAAAGATTATACAGCACATAGTGCTCTTACGAATTTTCTCAACACCCCCGATTATGGTATTGATAAGGCAATTGTATTCTCTAATGAACGAAAGGTTTTTAAAAAGGATGGTGTAACCTATCTTCCTATTTATTATTGCATGTTCCTTCGTGAAGAATATTCTGAAGAATCCATAATTCTTCCAGAACTTGAATCTGTGTGACATATCACGCTAAATTGGGAGATAATGACAATATGAATTTAGGAGATATGTTTCTAATTATTAGATTAATCTAATCCATAAACACTAATCAAAGGTTTAATCCAATATTCATTGCACTGAAAACCGTTGGTTTTTAACGAATATTTTTTGATAGGTTTATTATCTGACTTCTGTTTCGTCACTCAATACCAAACGCAACATGCGCTTCTCTTTTTTTTAATTCCTTTTTCATAAACAAATGATTGATAAAATTATTGTTTACGAATATATAGAAATAATTGAATAATAGATTACTATGGAATAATACTTAGAAGATAATGAAAGAAAAGTTTGAATATATTTGTTGAATTATTGGTTGGTTAATACCTTTTTCATTTGTGCTTCCCATGAAAGATGTAGAATGCTATTGCGTATCGTTTCGGGCGAAAGTGATAATTGCTGATAAAAGGTTATCAGTTGGGGAAGGTCAATAGGGGATTCGTCAGCCGGAACTTTTAATATATAAGGCATTTGCTCAAAATCATCGTCGGTTTCAGAGTAGATAAAACCGAAGCCTCGTGCAGCATATTCTCTGTTCTTCAGTGTTTTGATATGGGTAATGCCACTGCGATGACGGGCCAAGCTGCCGATGGCAAAGTCGCATTGATTAAAGATATTATTCAATGCTTCGCCACTCTGATTGCCATAGCAGATGACATGTTTCTCCAATCCATAAGTCTTAATCGGAGTCAGGATTTCTTCTTTTTCACGTGCTCCAAAGAATTCGCCTACCAGATGTAGATATACTTGTGTCGTAGGATTGGTTTGGTAGTATTTCCCTAATCCATGAATCAAACGGTCGAAACCATGCCAGAAGTGAATCTCGGCCACAGCAATCAGATGAATCTCATTCTCTTTTCTATTGGTTGGTAGGGTGCGTAATGGGATACTATTGAAATCGATGCCGTTACTGATGCGGATAGTGGGACAACCGAAAATTGTTTCATTGTTACTGAATGTTACAATGCGATCAAGATGCTTGCTGAGTTGTTTGCGAAATAGTCTGTCAATATATAATTCACGTTCTCTTCCCAAATACTCATGGTCGTATGGATAAGTTGGTATTTCCATTACCACTTTTATTCCAAGCCGCTTCAATTGTTTAACAAAATGGATAGTAAACGGATTGGCATTATGGTTAGAACGAATATAGATAAACTCGATATTTTCTCTTTTGACATATTGGACGATGGGAGAGAAGTCAATTCGTTTTTTTAACTTGGCCGTAATACCGCTTCCTAAATCAGCAATTACCTCGTCATCTACTAACCATTGGCGATGTCCGTCGGGTTGTACTTCGTAGTAGCAAGTGCGCACATCGGATCCGCAAGATTTCATTGCATCGATCTGGTAGCGAATCTTCTTGCTGATGCCATTGTAGGCCTGAAATCCATGAAATAATAGAAAAAGGATTTTCATCGTACAATCCTTTCGTAGATTTTGGCAAGTTCGTCAGCTGTACGTGTCCATGAGAAAAGTTTTACGCGCTCAAGGCCATAACTTACCTGTGATTGGTAAAATGCTTCATCTTGTTCCAAACGAAGAATGGCATTGGCTATCTCTTCGGGTTTGTATGGGTCAATGAGTTGTGTGCCAGTTCCGGCAACCTCTGGCATGGCAGAAGTGTTGCTGGTGATAATCGGCGTACCACACGCCATGGCTTCAAGCATTGGGATACCGAAACTTTCGCGTAACGAGGGATAGAGGAATGCAAATGCTGCATTGTATAGGGTGGAAAGGTCGCTGTTCACGATGTATCCGGGAGCATGCAGATAAGGTCGAATATCCTTAATGCCTTCCTGTTCCAAAAGTTTGTCGATATATTCCCAATCCAAATCGGCTATAAGCAGTGGTCGTTTGATTGCGGATTGCTGCAAATAGAGGCTGTAGGCCTTCAAGGTACGGGCTGCATTCTTCTTGGCATCGGTATTGCCTAAGAAGAAAAGATAACCTGCTTGTGGAATGTATTTCTTTACAATCTCAGTATCGATATTTGCTTGTTGGCAGAAGTGTGTGTTGAATCCGTTGTAGATGGCCGTTATCTTTTCCTCTGGTATGTTTAACGCGGTTCGGATGCGTTGACATTCGAATTTAGATACGGTGATAATCTGTTTGCATTTCTTTAGGATGCGGGGAACAACAAACTTGCGATAATGCCAACCAAGTTCCTGATAAAGCGATGGACTGCGGTGCTGTCGTGGTTCCAAATAGATGATGTCGTGTAGGGTTAACACCAATGGAACTGAACAACAGAGTGGGGCAGTGTTGGATGTACAATGTAGTAACTCTATTGGATACTTCTTCAACGCACGGGGCAAGGCAATCTGTTCCCACAACAGGTAATTATTGGTTGGTAGCTCGACGATGGTCAGATTGTCTGATTCGGTCAGACAACGATCATCACCGGGAGCTACAAACACATAGTAATGGTTGCCATCATCGCGCTTTTGTAGTTCGCGAATGGTCTCTAACGCTACAAAATCCATTCCGTGCTTGTTGGCACGGAAGATGCGTTGTGCTTCGATGGCAATATGACGCATAGTTGTTATTACTACTTATTCGATACCACCTTCTTCACCGGTGAGAATACAGATGAGAAGATCAACAATGGCAATGCCCAAATATTTTTCCAGAACTTGGCTGCAATCTTACCGCTTGGCATAGCCAATAAGAAGGCAAGAACCAAAGCGAAAATCAGTGCATACCATTTGAAACTTAATGTCCAATCAAGTAGGGTTACACCTACGGCACACAAGATAATCAAAGCAATCAACAGCAAGCGAGAAGGAAGCATCCATTGGAACAGCTTGTTACAATAGTCCCATTCGCCTTTGATGAACGCCATCGGCAACTCTTTCAAGGCAAAGAATGTACTACCCCATTGGGCATTGACCCAACCCATACGTTGTTCTTCATAGCCACCGGTTTCTTCGGCCTTACGTCCATAACAGATAACCTCTTCCAAATATTCTGTATATACGTTTTGTTGAAGCAGTTCCATCTCCATAGCCTTACTTAAATCGCTACCTTGTAAAGAAGGCGCTATTTCGTGGAACATACGGAAGTCGAATGCCATGGCCGAACCAATCAATGCTGATGAGAAACCTAACTTGGTGTGTGCCTTACGGAAGATGTTATTATTGATTTCTTCCGATGTTGCACTCAATACAGAAATAGTGGAGTTCAAGTTGGCAGTCATGCGGTGTGCTTGGATAGAGTCGCAACCAGACCAATAGGCGTTGTTGAATTTGGTAAGAGCATCGTTAGCAATCTGATTATCGCAGTTTAATACCAATACCATATCGTATTCATCCGGCGAATAACGTTCCATTACTTGTTGGATGGCATATACCTTGGAACACTTCTCCTTGTCAGGGATGACTATATTTACCGGCATGCTTAAAAGTGTATTCAAATCCTCCTCTGCCAACTGAGTAGCGGCTACGGCAATGTCATAGTGATCACGAGGATAGTCTTGGTTATCGATGAAGTGATTGATTGATTCAATAACCTCCTTACCGTTGCGTAATACAGTAAACAATACCAAAAAGCGATGAGGAATCGCAGCTTTTGGATAAGGGTTCTTGTACTTTAACTGTGAGAACAAAGCAAAAATAAACAAATATACTACAGGTATGGCTAAAATTAGAAACAGAATAGCATCAGCCATTTGTAACGCATTGTTGTTCTCGTTCATCCACCATTCGGGATTGAATATATCAAAAAAACTGTTCATAAGATATAGTTATTATTTTCTTTACTAAGTTGTTTGTCTATGTATGGGCCGTTCATGACGAAAGCCAATAATGAATAAATAAAAATGTTTGTTGGAGGTTGTTCTATACATTGTCCAGCGTAGCCATTAATTAAAAAGCCTAAAACGGCTCCAAGAAATATAGCTAGTATCTGCCGGAGATAAAAATTATTTAATCGGAAAAGGACTAAATAACTTCCCCAAAGCAATATGCCACTATACATAATAATATGTATAATTAATCCAATAATACCATACTGAATCCAAATATCAACAAAATATGAATCGGGTGGAAGAATACCTTCTCGATATGAACCATCAGGTTTAGACCATAACATAGGAATGCTTTTTTCAATTCCGATTCCCCACGGCTTATCCTTCATATGTTCAGATATCATTTCGCGATTAGTTAATCGAGTATTAAAAGATGCATCTTCTTTGGGTTGCATAGCTGTACGCATACGATGGATAAACCGATTACTATCTCCAATATTGGTAAATGCTAAAAAAGAGAAAGATAGTAAACCGATTACTGCTACAGATGTGAAAATTTTAATATTCTTACAAAGTAAACAATATAATACTAACCCTCCAAAAGGAACTGCAATAGCACTCCGGGTTCCAGATAAGAACATACCTATTAATCCCATAATTGCTACTACTGCAAAAAATATTTTTAACCAATTATTCTTGATATAGATACATGCAATAGAATAAATAACAGCTACCGCGCCCATATGTGGCCCGAAATTACCTGCATCTGTGAATATGGAAAAATATCTAATGCCTGTAACCAATATATGTGTACGTTCACCTCCTTGGTGTAAAAAAATGCGTTCTCCCAAATCAAAACCAACATACTTTTGATACATAAGTTTAATAAATGCAATAATGGTAAAACATCCCCAACACATTAAGAAATAATGAAGAACTTTAGGAGTGTTCAATAATAGTGATAATGATATATATATCGCTAAATTACAAAATATTAAAATGCGAAAAGCATGTGTTATTCCGAATTCTTCAGTTCCAGGATTTAAGATTTGTATTAATATGTATAATACCCATATCGAATAAAAAAAAGTGAGTCCATTTACAGTTTGGCTAATTTCAAATTCCTTTTTTCTATTGAGAACAGAGAGAATTAGAGCACATACCATATATATTAATAATATGTCCAATCCAAAACTGAGTTTTGAGATTTGGAAATATCTCATTACACATACAAAAAAATATGCATATGTTATATAAAGGAAAAAGATGAATCTTGGTTTTACGAATCCATATCCGACAATAAATAAACAAAGAGGTGCACAAATTGCCCCTAATGCAAGGAGTGGCTTGTCTGTCAATAAACCACATACAATAAGGAACAACCCGATGCACAGCATTAGATTGACTAATGCTGTGGCAGGAAATGTTTTTCTTTTTAATCGGGTGGTATCCATATCTTCTAATTAATTAAATTAGCGTACTGCATTTTGTTGAGAAGTAAATCCGAATTGTGCCAAACGGCTCAAGAATGAGTGAACGGCAGTATGCGGAGGCAATTCACCAGTGAACGATTCTACCACTTCACGGTCCGCATTGTTCAAGTACATCATAAATGGTTTGCCTTCCAAGGCTTCCTTCAATGGGTCGATGGTAGCGGTATCGCTATCACGCCACAAACGGCAAGCATTGGCTACCAACAAGTTGACATCGGCTTCTTGCATCACAGGAAGTGGTACCGAACAATTGTTGAATGAAGGATATTCCACCAAAATCAAATCTGCAGGTGCTTCGGCTGCATCCGGTTGCCAGAAATCTGTAAGTTTGGATGCCTGAATATACTTGTTGTTTATTACATCAAAATCGGTCTCATAATTGAGATACTTCACATTCAAACCTTCTGCTTTCCAATACTTCATAAAGAATTCAGCTAAGAACGACTTACCTTCACCCGAGTGAACACTGAGTAAGTTGATAATGGTTGGTTCTCCGTTTTGTTTGAAGTATTTATTCAAACGACGGCATGAGTAGGCTGCAGCAGCACGATTACAAGCGCGCAAGAAACCACGATATTTCAAGTTGCTGATACCATTGAAAGCAGCAATAACCGGCAGACCACTGAGTCGTTGGCTACGATATTTATCGCGCAAAGTACGATCGAGCACTTCAATCAACAAGAAGAAGCAAGTGATAAATACAAATGAACCAATGAAGGCTATAATAATGTAAAGCATACGCTTGCGTCCGTTATCATTTAAGGGGAAAGCTGGATCGGAGAGTGGTTGCAAATTACTTGTACTCATCTGAATGTTTTTTAAACGAAGATTAGCATCTGCCAACCCCTTTAATTGTACACGATAATTATCTTCGGCTATACCAATGGAACGTTCTTTACGGTTAACCTGGGTTCCGACGGGAGCCATGTGGGCATATTGTTCACGAATATCTTGTTGACGTGCTTGCATGACCTTCAATTCAGCTTTAGCTTTTGCCTCATTGACTAATGCGTTTAGCCATTCAACAATCATATCTTCAACGCCGACCCCTTCTTTAGTATAATTAATCTCATTAAGATTATCCGAGATATTACTAATGTTGGCTTCGACTTGTTTGAGTCTTAATTTGTCTTGCTCAACTTCATTGTCAGAACTATATTTTATTGCTTCATCAAAGATTTCACGTTCCAAAATCTGTTGGTTTAGTTTTGTAACTTGATCTAATTCTTTTAGTAAATTCGTGTTGCTTCGAATTATTTGAGCACGAATGTCCATTTTTTCATCTAAGACTTCTCGCAAGGCAACAGCTCCTTCATATCTACGTCTAACTTCTTCCATGCGATCATCTACTTCATAACGCGTAAGAGATAGTGCTTCTGTTTCTTCATTATAGTTGATTACGCCTTGAGCTACATTGTATCGCATTAAATCATCTTCTTCGACATTCAATGCTGCTTTAGTTTTACGAACTTGCTCCTCGAAGTATGCAATCACATCGTTTGTTGCTTTGAAACGAATCTCTTCATAGGCTGCAATTAATTCGTCGATTAGGTATTTGACTGTTTTTTGTGTTAAACCAGGGTCGGCTGAAGTGTAACTGATGTCTAAGATGTCACTATTTCCAACACGCTTAATTTCAATGTTGTTCAAAGCTTGTAAACTATAGAAATTAATGGGACGATTAAAGACATTGTATAGGAAGTTATTACGATCATTTCTATAATAATTCTTTAGATTGCGCAAAGTAACCTCTACGCTATCACGATTTACCAACTCAAGTACTTCAGGAGGAGTCATGTCGAGTAATTGACGATAATGTTTCGCTTGAATGTATTCATTATCTTTCCACTCTTCTCCATAAGTATAAGAATCAGCCAATAAGCGATGAGATACATTCGCTAATGTACTATGTGACTGGGCTATACCAATGAGGTTGTCAAACGTGCTATTAATGGCTGCATAGTTGATGGTTGAACCATCAAGTGTAGTGGTACTGCTGACACCCGTATAAAGGTTACTCTTTACTGTATAACTAAAGGGCAGAAATTGTGTGAAATAGATAACCAATCCGGTTACAATCAATGTTCCCCAAAGCAACCAATAACGTATGCGATAAAAGAACTGAGAGATAATTAAAAGTATATCCATAGTAGTGAATTATTTTTCGTTGATTATTTTGACATTAGTTAATAATTCAAGCAATGTAATCGCGTTGTGTAGTTCTACACGTGCCTGCGCATAACTTGTAACTGCTCCAGAACGGCGGCTACGCTCTAATGATAATTGTATAATATCTACTTTCCCTTGGATGAAATTATATTCCGTAATTTTCATTTGGGCATTATATAATGCTGCAGATTCAGCTTTCGCTTTAATTGTTGATAGAAGTTCTGTTACAGTGTTATATGCATCAAGAATCATCAATTGCCTATTTTCTACAATTTCTTCTCTTGCATATTCCAATTGCTCTATATCGTATTTGTATTTTTTGAGTTTCTTTTTACGATTGGTAAATTCTCCTAATGGAATAATGACACTTGCTCCTATGTTATAACTATGTTGAGCACTGCTCATTGTTGTTTGATACAATGGAGTTAATTCATCACTGGCATTGCCAACCATGTTGTATTTTCCATAAGAGTAATTACCCTGAATACGAAAACGATTCCACCAATCACGCTTTTGTAGAGCAAGCTCGTTTTTTGCTTCGTTTATTTCTGATTGAGCACGTTTTACGGTTGCATTCTCTACAACAGCATCTAAGAATACTGATAGAGGGGGAAGATTCATGGTCTCGATATCTTCCGGTACATTTTGTGTGATTTCGTTCAATGTATTCTTTTCCCATTCAATGTCTTCGTTTTGTAGGCGTTCCAAAGCTTTGATGCGCTCTTCGCGCGTCATCTCCTGGGAGGTGGCGGTGGTTGTTCCTAAGAACAGGCAACCTAAAAAGAGTATGTATGCAACTCGTTTCATTCTGTAATTATATTGTTTTAATTATACGTCTTCTTTTTGAATAAATGCTGTAAAGGTTCGAAGAAGAATCTTCATGTCGAACCAAAACGAGAACTCTTTGGCATAGCGTATATCAAGCATCTTGCGCTCTTCGGCTGACATCTTTCCCGAGTCGCCCCGTTTCTCAACTTGCCACAAGCCGGTCAGTCCGGAAGGGGCCATGAAACGGTCGATGTAGGCATCGTTGGTCAGCAATTCGGCTTCGTAGAGGGGTAGGGGGCGATTGCCCACAATGCTCATGTCGCCTTTCAATACATTTATCAGTTGTGGCAATTCGTCAATGCTATACTTACGTATGAAACGACCTACGCGGGTGATGCGTGGATCGTGCTCCAACTTGACGAATGCGTTCTCTTTCTCTTTCTGTTTCTTTTGTGTAAATTCGTCTTCGTAAACAATGAAGTCGTCGGAGATAAGTAAACATTCCTCCTCTTCGGTACTTCCTGTCAGTTCGTCGAATGTTATTTCTTCATGTTCAGTTGTCTCTATTTCGGTTTCGTCGTTGTATTGGTTCAATGCATTCAACTCTTTTAATCGCTTGTCTGCGTTGGCATACATGGAGCGGAATTTCAAGAAATCGAATACCTGGTAGTTTGAACCTACTCGCTTCGATTTGTAGATGATGGCTCCTTTGCTTTCGATGCGGATGGCCAATGCTGTTATCAGTAGTAACGGTGATAAGCAGATCAGTGCGCAACTGGCAAAGATAATATCAAATACGCGCTTCCAAAGGGGTAAATGGAATGTGCGTAACTCTTCTTTCCCTTTTTTCTGAATGGCCTCTTGTAGCTGATGCTCTTTGCGAAGGTTGATGTAGTTGGTAACCTGACGAATGCTGTCCTGGTCGGCTTTCGGTGATAGGGTATTGCCGATACCGGCCTGTTGGTATTGCAAACGTTGTTCGGGTTGAAGTTCGTCGGTGACTAATACGATATAGGCATAGGGAAATTTATCATGCAATCGGATAATCATCTCACAATCTTCATTCGTATCTTTTCCTTGCTCAAAAAGGACGATGGCATTGTAGCGTTCGCGGATGTTGTTCAGTATGTCGTTAACCTTTTCCTCTCTATCGGTGGCTATAAACATGCCATCCACTACATGGGTGTAGTGGGAGATAGTCTGTTTTTGAGTACCGATATAGATGAAATAGAGCATGCAGTATGTGCTACAGTTTTTAAGTTTGTTTATTGAAGGTATTTCTTTACTCTCGCTTTCAGTTCCATGGGGTTGAACGGCTTCAAGATGTAATCTTCGGCTCCCACTTCGAGCAAGCGAATGCGTTCGCTGGTGCTCTCTTCGCTCGACAGCATGATTACCGGTATGTGTTTCCACAAGGCATTGTTCTTGAGGTATTCCAAGAATTCTGCTCCAGTCATGCCCGGCATACGGATGTCGGAGATAATCAGTGAAGGCTCGTTACCTTGGCTAAGCCAATCGATGGCTTTGAGGGCATTTTCTTGATATACTAATTCATATTCCTTACCCAGGTACATGGTTAGTACCTTACCGATAGTGGCTTTGTCATCAACCAAAAGGATCTGTTTCATAATAGTTTTTAGCGAGTTTAAGTTAAAATACTTAGTTACTTTCATACAAAAGTAGAGGTTTAAACTCTATTTTGCAACTTTTTTGAAGAATTATATATAAAAAGGTGCCCCAAAAAACCTTTGAGGCACCTTTAAATTAATCCCCATTAATATACTTTGCCTGATTCAGCTTTGTCTTCAGTATACCAATCTTGTTCGTTTATATCTCCTGCCCAATCTTTAA
Organism: Mediterranea massiliensis; assembly: GCA_015060685.1. Taxonomy (GTDB): domain Bacteria; phylum Bacteroidota; class Bacteroidia; order Bacteroidales; family Bacteroidaceae; genus Bacteroides; species Bacteroides massiliensis_B. Next base: position 59,184 of record SUXZ01000013.1, read on the forward strand.
ATGCGGGGTATGCTTTGATGATGCTTACATATTCTTGAGGATATCTCCAATCACATGGAACGCAAATTCCATAAGGAGCATCACCCTTGACAAATGATGAATCAAAGTTTGGCACATGGCTTTCGCGACCTTGTTCATCAATAATGTAAATGTCACCATGAGTTGAGAATAAGAAATCCGAACTTACAGAGATGGTTTGTTCTATGCTTGAAACAGCGTCGCCAATACCTGTATTTGTAATGGTTCCTTCTGCAACACCCAATGCTGCGTGAGCTTCTTTTCCATCAAACAAAGCAACTTGTTTGTTGTCTTGTTTGTTCTTGAAATATACAAACAGGTTTTTCTGTGCACCAACTGCAACCAACTTAATGGTAATCTTACCATCTACAGGACCTGTACATTTCAATACTACGTCGTTCATGTCGTAGTCACCAACTTCTTTGTTCAAGTCCTCGAATGCGTAGGTAATTGTATTAGCTGGTGTTGGAGGTACATAGTTATTAGGCTTATTACCATTTCCTGTACATTCAGCCTCTTCAATATCTTCTGTTTCATCATTTATGATGTAAAGAGGAGCTTCACCAATACCGAAAGTTTCGTATAAATCATTGAATCCATCTTGATTATAATACTCACCATGAGTACCTTCTGCAAATTGTTTATCATAATGGCCGTTGTTAAAGATTGTAGTAACCTCAACATAGACCTCAGTGTCAAGTTGTTGTGGAAAACCATTTAAATCTAAAGTTTCAGCGCTCAATAATGCATTACCATCAGATGCTCCAATATAATCTACGATAATTGCTTGATTCGGTTTGATGGTAGTGGCACGAACAATTGAATTTTCGCGTAAATAGAAAGCATTACATGAAATAGTAGGAACTTCAATAGCAGAATTCTCTCTTAAAGATAGTTTGTCAAGAGTTAATGTGTTGGCACGAATCAAACATGCATTGTATAAGGTTCCTTGGTTACCATTACTAATAATCTCGTTAGATTCTATCTTACCCCAGTTAATGAAGTTTTCCCAACCTCCACCACCGGCACATTTGGTCGTGTTTGTTTTCCAAACACCAGTTTCATCATTTTGAAGGCATGCTCCATTGTCTGAATAGATTTTGTTGACATTAAGATCACCTGCATTGTATAATAGACATCCAGCACTAATGTTAATGTTTTCATCTGACGCAGTACTTGTAGTGTTTTCTACGACTCCGCCTTCCATGACAATAAGTCGGGCACCATTGGCCATTTCAATTTTTCCTGTGAATTCTAATTTACCGCCATTAGCAATAATAATGTCCGTGCCATCAATACGCAATTCTCCTGCTGGTAATTTCCAGGTTGCACCATCGGCAATGATTAAGGTGTTGTCGTTATGGTTTTGAAATCCATCAATGTAATCGCAAACTACGTCTTTGCCAACAATTTTGGCTACAGTTTTTCCTTTTTCTCCAGCCATGCCAGCAAAACCTTGATCATTGGTCAATCCTTGCGTCAAGTCGTAAGCACTTGTTAAAAGAGCATTGACGTCGTCTTCTGAGTAAGGAGGAGTAATAGTAGGAAATGCATAATCGGTAATTGCTTTTGTAGAAGCTGAAGTGTTATCGCCAAAGGCTTTGTTTATAGCACCGCTTTTAATGCCAGCAACACCAATCATACGGCGACCATGATCATCCACACGTGCTACATATACATAGTTCAAATAAGAGGGCATTTCGAATTTGAATGAAGCACTTGCCTTACCTTGGGCATCTGTTTTTACCGGATAGTCAGCTAAAACAACAGCTTTGGCATCGTTAATCGGGTTGCCTGAGTAGATTCTGAAAGAATAATCGCTTAATGCGTCTTCGTTTAATGTTACGTTAGCAGTGACAACAGAGGTCATGTTCCAATCTTGGTCGGCAGCAATGTCCAAACCAAGAGCTTTCTTCGCTTTTTCGCGTACCAATTCAGGATTGTACAAATCTTCCACATCGTTGCAGCTTGTCAATGCTCCAACAAAGAGAGTTGCACATAAAACAGACTTAAATAATGTCTTTTTCATCGTTGATTGTGAATTAAATTATATAATTTGTGATTTTTCTGCTACAAAAATAGATAAAATAGAAATTGGTTGTACAAAAAATCTCCAAAAACTATGAAATTTGTTTGTTTTGCTTTAATCGAAAAAAGTTGTATATTCTGTTTAAACATGGATTTTGGTGGTTCTAATGGGTATTAAGTATTCAACTTTGGTATAAAACGGTGGAAATAATGGTTGATTTTTGAACAAATAAATTCGGATATTTGTATATTTAAGTACGAAATTATATCTTCGCATTCATTAAGTAAAAATGGTATGGTATGAAAACTCTGAATTTTGCATTTTGGAGAGCGTTGGCTGCTCTGATAATCGGCGTGCTGCTTGTGATGTATCCGAACGAAATAGGCAATTACTTTATTATTATAATAGGTATAGTCTTTTTGGTGCCTTCCATCATCAGCCTGATATCTCACTTCTTTGTAAACAACAAGGAGGAAATCAGTCGTAGATTCCCTATTGAGGCTATCGGTAGCTTGTTGTTTGGTTTGTGGCTGATGATTACACCCGGTTTCTTTGCCGATTTGCTGACTTATCTATTGGGATTCATCCTGATAATGGGCGGGGTGCAACAAATTGCTTCGTTGCTTGCTGCCCGTAAGTGGAGCGAGGTGCCCGGTGGATTCTTCGTGATGCCCGTATTGATTCTGTTGGCCGGATTGTTTGCTTTGTTTAATCCGGGAGGTATCCGTTCGACAGCCTTTATTATAATAGGTGTAGCCGCCATCGTTTATGCGATGACCGATTTGCTGAATTGGTTCCGCTTTATGCGCCATCGCCCCAAAGAGGTGGATGTAGTTGTGCAAGATGCGGTAGTGATTGAGGAGGTGCAAGAAACAACTCCTGAAACGACTCCTGAAGCTTAACGGGCGTTCTTGTTTTGGATGAACAGGCGTTTGAACTCGGGAGGATAGGGTGTTTCGAACTCTAATCGTTGTCGGGTAACGGGATGGTAGAAGCATAGTTTGAAGGCATGTAAAGCCAATCGTCCGATGGGGTTCAAGTCTTCAAAGCCATAGCGTCCGTCGCCAATAACAGGGTGGCCGAGGTCTTGCATGTGTACGCGAATCTGATTCTTACGACCGGTATCCAACTTTACCTCTACCAACGAGAAACCGTTTCCTCGCTTGATGACGTGGAAGTGGGTGATAGCCTCTTTGCCGCCGTCATCGACGGGCGAAGAGGATACGTATAGCTTGCGGTCGGTGAGCCAAGAGTGTACGTGTCCGGCATTTTGAGCCATCTCGCCGGCTACTACGCATACGTAGCGGCGGTCGTAAACAAGCTCCTTCCAGTGGTCGCGAAGCATGTTCTGTGTCTTTTCATCTTTAGCAAACATCAGTATGCCGGATGTGTCGCGGTCGAGGCGGTGTACAATGTATGCCCGTGCGTTTCGGTTGCTTCGTCGGAGGTATTCGGTGAGGATGGTGACGGCCGTGCGCTCTTTCTGACGGTCGGTATTGACGGATAGCAGGCCTTCTTTCTTTTCAACTACAATCAGATAAGCATCTTCGTACACAATCTTCAAGAGCTTGTGATTGAATTCGTGGTGACTGCCCTTGTTGCGGTCGATTTGTACCTTCATACCCGGCTTTAGCGGAAAGTTGAACTGGGTAGTGATGGTGTTATCTACCAAAACCACCCGCTTGCTAAGCAGGGTTTTGAGCTTGGTGCGGCTGGCATCGGGCATGCGAGCGGCAAGAAACTCCATTAACTCCATCGGTTCGCGAACGATATAATCGGTGTATTGCGCTCTGGCGCGTGCTATTGTCTTTGCCATCCGTTATGGTTTGCTTTTAACTTTTAACTTTTAATTTTTAATTTTTAATTTTTAATTTCAAGCAGTACTACGTTTTCCACGTGGTGGGTATGCGGGAACATGTCAACCGGTTGGACAGCGGTGACGCGATACTTCACATCGAGCAGTTGCAAGTCGCGCGCTTGTGTAGCGGGGTTGCAGCTTACGTAAACAATGCGCTTAGGCTCGGCAAACAGGATGACGTCGATAACGTCCTGGTGCATGCCGGCACGTGGCGGGTCGGTGATGATAACATCGGGACGACCGTATTGGTTGATGAAATCTTGTGTCAGCATGTCCTTCATGTCGCCGGCAAAGAAGAGGGTGTTGGTAATGCCGTTGATTTGCGAATTTACTTTGGCGTCTTCGATGGCTTCGGGTACATACTCGATGCCGATGACCTGGCGTGCCTGGCGCGATACGAAGTTGGCGATGGTGCCGGTGCCGGTGTAGAGGTCGTAAACCAGTTCGTTGCCGGTCAGTCCGGCGAAGTTACGGGTTACCTTATATAATTCGTAGGCTTGTTCGGAGTTGGTTTGATAGAACGACTTGGGACCTATCTTGAATCGCAATCCTTCCATTTCCTCGAAGATGTGGTCGTTTCCACGGAAGACGTGTACATCGAGGTCGGTGATGGTGTCGTTCACCTTATTATTAATAATGTATAGGAGCGATGTGATTTCGGGGAATTTGTCGGCCAGGTGTTGGAGGAGTGCTTTGAACAAATCCATCTCTTCGTCGCGTTCGATGTGGCAAACTACGATTACCATCAATTCGCCGGTTGTAGAGGTGCGAACGATGATGTTGCGCAGCATGCCTTCGTGTGTGCGTAGGTTTTGGAAAGAGTAGTTGTGCTCGTAGGCGTAATCGCGTGCGGCATTGCGTATGCGGTTGCTGATGTCGTCTTGCAACCAGCATTTTTCGATGGCCAAAACTTTGTCGAATGCGTTGGGGATGTGGAAGCCGACAGCATTCATCTGGTCGTATTTTACGTCCTCGGCCACTTCCTGTTGGGTGAGCCAACGCTTGTTGCTGAAGGTAAACTCGAGCTTGTTGCGATAGCATTGTGTCTTCTTCGAGCCAAGGATGGGGGAGATTTCGGGTAACTCAATCTTTCCGATGCGTGTCAGATTGTCGGTAACCTGCTTTTGCTTGTACTTGATTTGCTCTTCGTAGGGCAGGATTTGCCATTTGCATCCGCCGCAAACGCCATAGTGCTGGCAGAAGGGGACGGCACGTTTGGGTGAGTATTCGTGAAAGTGTACGGCCTCGGCTTCGGCATAGCTGTGTTTCTTGCGTTTTACCTGCAAATCAACTACATCGCCGGGCACTACATAGGGCACGAATACTACCATGTCGTTTACTTTTGCAATGGCCTTTCCTTCGGCGGCCACATCGGTTATGAGTATCTTCTCCAACAAGGGGAGTACTTTACGTTTTCTTGCCACGATTTTTGTCGGTTATTTTTATTTATTACAATCGGTCGCTATGGATTTATCGTAGTAGCGAAATCTACTTTTCGTTCTTGGGAAATAAATTTTCCCTTAACACTAAATATTTCGGTGCGATTTTCATTGAGCGAAATTTGGGACAAAAGTAACAATTTTCCACCGATTCTTCGCAATGTTTGGGGTGGGAATTTGTTTTTGGACATAAAAAAGTTCATTTGGAAAACTTTTTGCTTTAAAATGTTTATTGTAACACAAAAAATCCCTATTTTTGCACTTTCAAAATGAAGTGATAAAAAGTAACACATTCAATTATTTATAATTCATATTATGGACAAAAAAAGAGTTTATACCTTTGGTAACGGTCAGGCAGAAGGAAAGGCTGACATGAGAAACCTATTGGGTGGTAAGGGTGCAAACCTTGCTGAAATGAACCTGATTGGTGTACCGGTTCCTCCGGGCTTTACAATTACAACCGATGTTTGTAACGAGTACTTTGCAGAAGGCAAGGACAAGGTAGTTGCCTTGTTGAAGGACGATGTGTTGAAGGCTGTTGCCAACATTGAAGTCTTGATGAACTCAAAGTTCGGTGATGTAGAAAATCCTTTGTTGGTTTCTGTACGTTCAGGTGCTCGCGCTTCTATGCCAGGTATGATGGATACCATCTTGAACCTCGGTTTGAACGACGAAGTAGTTGAAGGTATGATCCGTAAAACTGGTAATGCTCGTTTCGCATGGGACTCTTACCGTCGTTTCGTACAAATGTATGGCGACGTTGTATTGGGTATGAAGCCAGTGAACAAGGAAGATATCGATCCATTCGAAGCTATCATCGAAGAGGTGAAGGAAGCTAAGGGTGTGAAATTGGATAATGAATTGGAAGTTGAAGACTTGAAAGAGCTTGTTGCTAAGTTCAAGGCAGCTGTTAAGGCTCAAACAGGCAAGGAATTCCCTAACGACTCATACGAACAATTGTGGGGCGCTATCTGTGCTGTATTCGACAGCTGGATGAACGACCGCGCTATCCTCTATCGTAAGATGGAAGGCATCCCAGCAGAATGGGGTACTGCCGTTAACGTTCAAGCAATGGTATTCGGTAACATGGGCGATACATCTGCAACTGGTGTTTGCTTCAGCCGCGATGCTGGTAACGGTGAAGACCTCTTCAACGGTGAATACCTCATCAACGCTCAAGGTGAAGACGTGGTTGCCGGTATCCGCACTCCACAACAAATCACTAAGATCGGTTCTCAACGTTGGGCAGAACGTGCAGGTATCAGCGAAGAAGAACGCGTAGCCAAGTATCCTTCTATGGAAGAGGCTATGCCTGAAATCTATGCTGAACTCGATGCTCTCCAAACTAAGTTGGAAAACCACTACAAGGATATGCAAGATATGGAGTTCACCGTACAAGAAGGTAAACTCTGGTTCCTCCAAACTCGTAACGGTAAGCGTACAGGTGCTGCCATGGTGAAGATCGCTATGGACCTCCTCCGTCAAGGTATGATTGATGAAAAGACTGCTTTGCAACGTTGCGAACCTAACAAGCTTGACGAACTTCTTCACCCTGTATTCGACAAGGCTGCTTTGAAGAATGCAAAGGTTTTGACTCGCGGTCTTCCTGCATCTCCAGGTGCTGCTTGCGGCCAAATCGTATTCTTCGCTGACGATGCTGCCGAATGGGCTGAAAACGGCAAGAAGGTAGTAATGGTACGTATCGAAACTTCTCCAGAAGACCTTGCAGGTATGGCTGTTGCAGAAGGTATCCTCACTGCTCGTGGTGGTATGACTTCACACGCTGCCGTAGTTGCTCGCGGTATGGGTAAGTGCTGTGTATCGGGTGCCGGTGCATTGAACATCGACTACAAGGCACGCACAGTAGAAGTTGATGGCGTTGTGTTGAAAGAAGGCGACTTCATCTCATTGAACGGTACAACCGGTGAAATCTATGCAGGTCAAGTAGAAACCAAAGCTGCTGAAGTATCAGGCGACTTCGCCGACTTGATGGCACTTTGCGAAAAATATACTAAGTTGGTAGTTCGTACTAACGCAGATACTCCACACGATGCACAAGTTGCTCGTAACTTCGGTGCAGTAGGTATCGGTCTTTGCCGTACAGAACACATGTTCTTCGAAGCAGAAAAGATCGTTGCTATGCGCGAAATGATTCTTGCACAAGATGCAGAAGGTCGTAAGAAGGCATTGGCCAAGCTGTTGCCTTACCAACAAAAAGACTTCTACGGCATCTTCAAGGCAATGGACGGCTGTCCTGTAAACGTTCGTTTGCTCGATCCTCCTTTGCACGAGTTCGTACCACACGATTTGAAGGGTCAAGAAGAAATGGCTAAGGCTATGGGTGTAACAGTAGAATACATCCGTCAACGCGTAGATAGCCTTTGCGAAGCTAACCCAATGTTGGGTCACCGTGGTTGTCGTTTGGGTAACACTTATCCTGAAATCACTGAAATGCAAACACGCGCTATCCTTGGTGCAGCTATTCAGTTGAAGAAGGAAGGTGGTGATCCACATCCTGAAATCATGGTTCCATTGACCGGTATCTTGTACGAATTCGAAGCACAAGAAAAGGTTATCCGCGCTACTGCTGCTGCTCTCTTTGCAGAAGAAGGCGTAGAAGTAGAATTCAAGGTAGGTACAATGATCGAAATCCCACGTGCTGCATTGACTGCTAACCGCATCGCAAGCCGTGCCGAATACTTCTCATTCGGTACTAACGACTTGACTCAGATGACATTCGGTTACTCACGCGACGATATCGCCAGCTTCTTGCCAGTTTACCTCGAAAAGAAGATCTTGAAGGTAGACCCATTCCAAGTTCTCGACCAAAACGGTGTAGGACAATTGGTTGAAATGGCAGTTGAAAAGGGCCGCTCAGTACGTCCTGAATTGAAATGCGGTATCTGTGGTGAACACGGTGGTGAACCATCATCAGTTAAGTTCTGCCACAAGGTAGGCTTGAACTATGTATCATGTTCTCCTTTCCGCGTGCCTATCGCTCGCTTGGCTGCTGCTCAGGCTGCTGTTGAAGAATAATAAAATTCTTTGAAAATACTTAACTTTGAAAGGCCTGCTCGTAAAGAGTAGGCCTTTTTTTTTGTTTTTATGTTATATAACAATGTTTTTTATTTATTTGATTCAATAAGTTTTCATATTTTTGTGCTTGAATTGGAAAATAGGTAAAAATATCATGAACATGAATATAGATGTATTAGTAATATGCTTTAGTATCATCATCTTTTTATTGTTGATGGTAGTAGTTGTACTGGTAATAGATCGCTTTAAGAAGAAAAAAGCATTGAAGCGCATGGCTAAAATAGCAAAGGAAAGCCATGAACTGAAAAATGCCTTCATTACTAATATGACTCATGAAATACGTACTCCGCTGAATGCAATAGTAGGTTTCAGCGAAGTGCTGGCCATTTCTGATAACTTGTCTGCCGAAGAGCGTATGGCCTTTGTGAAAGAAATCAATGATAACAAGGACACACTGTTGAACCTGGTGAATAATTTGATGGACTTCTCGAAAATCGAATCAGATACCTTGGAATATGAGAATAGCGAAGTCGATGTAAATGCATTGCTTGCAGAACTTTGCATGAAGGCAAACCGAAACAGCGAAAGCGTTCAGGTGGAATTTACTGACAGACTTCCCCAATGCCGTCTATGGGTGGACAGACAACGAATTATCCAAGTGATAAACAACCTGATACAAAATGCACAGAAGTTTACCGAAAAAGGAAATATCTACGTTGGCTATAAAAGATTGTCGAATGGAAAGTTCTACTTCTATGTAGCCGATAGCGGATGTGGTATCGATGCCGATTCAAGACGTGCCATCTTTGACAGCTTTGTCAAGATGAACTATAACATTCGCGGCACGGGATTGGGACTGTCTATTGCAAAAGCCATTGTAGAGCATTATGATGGAGGAATAGGTGTTGAATCGAAAGTAGGAGAGGGATCTACGTTCTACTTCACTCTTCCGGCATCGATGGAATATAAAAAGTATGGAAAGTTCTAAAATAAAAGATGGTCGAATTAATCGACCATCTTTTTTAATTGTTTGAAGTAGTTTATCACTTTTAAGTAGTTGTAATCGTTTTGGGCATCGAACTTCTCCCACAAGTCGCTCATGATTACTGCACCGCCAAATCCCAACTCTTTTACCAAAAGGATGTTCTTGGAGGTAATTCCTCCGGCAGCCATCACGTTGTGGTCAATCAGTTTCTTCTTTTTCATCTCTCGGATAGTTTCTGCGGGGAAACTGTTGCTGAAGTTGACTTTCGACTGGCTGTCGAACAATGGTTTCACAAATACATAGTCGTAGAAGTGCTTCTTGTTTTGCAGCTCTTCCAACGAACGGCAAGTTGTACTGACATGTCCCGAATAGTCGTGAGGCTCGTTGCAGTTCCGTCTGTTGAGGTGAATACCCATCAGTTCAAACTCTTCTTTCAGATAGAAATGTTCGTGAGTGACGATACGTTTATGGTATTTCTTGGGTATAAGTGTCAGTAAACGTTCGCAGTACATGGCCGAAGTCTCGGGCTTGCGTATGTGCAGTAAGTCGAGCCCCTCTTCGAAAAGGGCGGTAATGATTTTATCTTCTTCGATGAAGAATTTGGGAGGTGTAACTACAATGAGTTTCATTTGTGACCTATTGGTTATGTTTGCAAAAGTAGTGAATCTCATTGTACTTACAAATTATTTGATGGAAAAGATGATGAAACCTTGAATGTATACGTTTGAATAGTCTGTTCAAGTTTTGTGTCAGAAACACGATAAATTGCAGAATTGTTCGTTTGTATCTGATGCTTTTTTTATATTTGCAGACGATAATGGAAAAGATGAATAGCTATATCGATGATTTGAATGAGGGACAGCGTGCTGCTGTGCTCTACAATGATGGCCCGTCGTTGGTGATTGCCGGTGCAGGTTCGGGTAAAACCCGTGTGCTTACCTATAAGATAGCCTACCTTTTGCAACAGGGTTATCGTCCGTGGAGCATATTGGCATTGACATTTACCAATAAGGCTGCCCGTGAGATGAAGGAGCGTATCGCTCGCTTGGTGGGCGATGAATCGGCACGCTATCTGTGGATGGGTACCTTCCATTCCATGTTCCTGCGTATTCTGAGGGCCGAATCTGCCGAATTGGGATTCTCGTCGCGGTTTACTATTTACGATTCTGCCGATAGTAAAAGTTTGATTCGTTCCATTATCAAGGAAATGAAATTAGACGAAAAGCAATATAAGCCCGGAGCGGTGCAGGCACGCATCTCGAGTGCAAAGAATCATTTGGTCACCCCCGCTTCGTATGCAGGTAATAAGGATGCGTACGAGGGAGATTGCAATGCTCGTATGCCGGCCATTCGCGACATTTATCGTCGTTATTGGGAGCGATGCCGTCAGGCCGATGCCATGGATTTCGACGATTTGTTGCTATACACCTTCTTGCTGTTTCGCGATAAGCCCGAAGTGCTTGCGCGCTATCAGCAACAGTTCGGCTATGTGCTGGTCGACGAGTATCAGGATACCAACTATGCGCAACACTGCATTGTCTTGCAACTTAGCAAGCAGCATCAGCGTGTGTGTGTGGTGGGCGATGATGCGCAAAGCATCTATTCGTTCCGTGGTGCCGATATAGATAACATCCTTTACTTTACGAAAGTCTATCCCGATACAAAAGTCTTTAAGTTGGAGCAGAACTATCGTTCTACCCAGACCATTGTTTGTGCGGCAAATAGTCTGATATCCAAGAATCAGCGACAAATCAGGAAGGAGGTCTTCTCTGAGAAGGAGCGGGGCGAGGCCTTAGGCGTTTTTCAGGCCTATAGCGATATTGAAGAGAGTGATATTGTCGTAAACAAGATTCTTGAGTTGAGGCGTCGCGAACAATTCGCTTATTCGGATTATGCTATCCTATATCGTACAAATGCTCAAAGTCGTGTGTTTGAGGAGGCTATGCGTAAGCGTAGTGTGCCTTACCGTATATATGGAGGTCTTTCGTTCTATCAGCGTAAGGAGATTAAGGATGTAATTGCCTACTTCCGCTTGGTGGTTAATCCGAACGACGAAGAGGCATTCAAGCGAATCATCAATTATCCCGCAAGGGGTATTGGAGATACAACATTGGGAAAGATTGTTGCTGCCGCATTGGAGCATGGCGCCAGTTTGTGGATGGTATTGGAAAACCCCTTGTCGTATGGTGTGAATTTTAATAAAGGTACAACAGCTAAGTTGCAGGCTTTTAGGGAATTGATAACGGGCTTTATGAATGATTCTTTCTCGAAAGACGCTGCCGAGATGGGTCAGGCTATCATTAAGCAATCTGGTATCATGAACGATATTCTTTTGGAGAATACTCCCGAAGGACTTAGTCGTAAGGAGAATATCGAGGAACTCGTGAATGGTATGAACGATTTTTGCGCCCAACGCCGCGAAGAGGGAGATACAAACACTTCACTGGCCGATTTCCTGACCGAAGTCTCCTTGCTGACCGACCAGGATTCTGACGACGATAGCGAAGAGAAGGTGACACTGATGACCATTCATGCCGCCAAGGGACTGGAGTTTCCGGTGGTGTTTGTCGTGGGCCTTGAAGAAGATCTTTTCCCCAGCGCTATGGCCGGTGATTCCATGCGTGCCCTCGAAGAGGAGAGACGTCTGTTCTATGTCGCCATTACCCGTGCCGAGCGTCATTGCTTCTTGAGTTATGCCAAATCGCGTATGCGATATGGAAAAATGGAGTTCGGTTCGCCAAGTCGTTTCTTGAAAGATATTGATGTGCGCTATCTTCGTTTGCCGGGACAAATGTCCTATACGCAGCGTGAAGAGAGTCGCCCAACGATTTTCCCGAAGTCGCAACCCGATACGAAGCCCACGTTTACGCCCACTACTCCGCGCAATCTGAAGCGGGTAACCACCTTGCCCTCCTCTTCGTCAACACCGGCGGCTGCTGATTCCGGTTTGAGGGTTGGTCAATACATTGAGCACGAACGTTTCGGCTTGGGCGAAGTGCTGAAAGTAGAGGGTGCAGGAGATAATGCAAAGGCAACTATTCGTTTCCAAAATGTGGGCGACAAGCAGTTGTTGCTTCGCTTTGCCCGCTTTAAGGTGATTGGATAACACCATTTTGTAGTTTGTCTAGTGCCTGATAAGGCAAAAACTTTGTTTCTTCTCAATTTTTAATTCAAAATTCATAATTTATATTTATCTTTGCTTCGTCTTCACGCCGATGCTTAAGCTTGAAGTGTGGGCGGTGGGGACAGACATATAGATAATGGCGTATTCATACGCTTTGGTTTTGACGATTCGAAGTCCTGAGAAAATTTCAAATGCTGTCAAGAACAAAGCAACGAAGGCGCACGTTGGGTATGTTTATACATATCTTTATTATGACAGATAGCCAATGATGTATCTACATCGTTGTTATCTTCGTATATAATAATGTATTGTTATCATATCGGCGTGAAGTTCGGAGTTGCTCGTTTCGACAGCATGGGCAATTCTCAGGCGCCTTGAATCGTGGAGCGAGCGACGAGTGGGCTTCACGTTTTTTTTATTTATATGGTTTTAATCTTATCATTATTAGCAACTTTCGATGCTGTAGCCCCATCGTACTTAATACTTATTATTATGGAAAATGTAGAGTTCTTGAAGTATGATGCTCCCGAAGTGGAAATCATTGAAGTAGAAGTGGAAAAAGGATTTGAGGGAAGCGGTAACATGGAAGATCCAGAATCTGGTGGTAGTATTTAATTCAAAAAGGGAAAATTTATGAATCGTTTGTCATGGTTGTATGTCCTATTGGTATTGGTGGGATGTACAGAGTCATCTATTGAAGACAACTTCGTCATAGGAGAAGGTAGTGAAGAGTTTTATGCATCGATAGAAAGTGCAAATTCGCGTACTTATGTGGATGAACAAATCCGTATGCGTTGGCATGCAGAAGATCGTATTACTATATTTAAAAAAGAAACCTATAATCGCGAATTTAAATTTACGGGTAAGACAGGTGCAAATGCTGGTGGTTTTACTCAAGTATCGGAAGATGATGATTTTTATTTTGGTTATGCGGTTAATGCTAATTATGCTGTTTATCCACATTCGACAGATACTGAATTGGATGAAACGGATTGTTTCTTTACTCTTACGATGCCAGCAGAACAGAGCTATGCAGAAAATACTTTTGGACAGAATGCTAATACTATGGTCGCTGTATCTGAAACAGGTAACTTAATGTTCAAAAATGTAGGTTGCTACCTTCGTGTACGTTTGTATGGAGAAAATACTAATATTTCTTCCGTTACATTGACAACCAAGGGGGATGAAGCCATTGCAGGAGAAGCAAAGGTTACTCCTTTCATGGATGGTAACCCCACTTGCGTAATGACGGGTATAGGTAAGAGTATTCGCTTGATTTGTGAAACACCGGTAGCAATCAGTTCGAATGCCGATGCTCCTACGGACTTTTGGATTGTTGTACCTCCCGTAACACTTGCCGATGGCTTTTCGGTAACGGTGAAAGACGAGAATGACAATGCACAAGTGTATGATGTAAACCAATCCTTCACTTTCGAACGCAACAAGTATTACGATATGGTAAGGGAGTTTGACATTAAACAAATTAGTCACTATTCTGATGGGGTTGCATTTGTAGCAAAAGCAGGAGAACTTTCTTTAATAATTCCAGAAGATGAAAAATATACAATTGAAACATTAAAAATATCTGGAGAATTGAATGGTACAGACATTCGATTTATTCGCGAAATAGCAGGAGGAAATTATACTAATGCTACAGAAGGTAAACCGTTAAATCTTGATTTGTCGGATGCTAATATAGTTGAAGGTGGGGATGCCTATTATAGTACATATGAAGTTTCTAATAATGAAATTGGGTATTCTATGTTCTCTGACTGTGTTAATTTAAAGAGCGTAATTTTACCAGATAATGCAACTACAATTGATCAACGTGCTTTTCAAAATTGTGATGTAATGACAACTATAACCATTGGTAATGGTATATCATCTATTAGTCGCTATGCTTTTTTTGATTGTGATGCTTTGAGTACAGTTTACATGGGTAATAAGGTTAGTATAATAAATTTTAATGCATTTCAATATTGTGATGCACTGGAATCAGTTTATATAAACGACTTATCTGCTTGGTGCAAAATAAATAATGAAGGTAATCCATTACGATATGGAAAAAAATTATATTGGGGCAATCAAGAATTATCTGAATTGATAGTTCCGGAAGATGTAACAGCAATTGGAGATTACTGTTTTATAGGATTACAAAGTCTTATTAAAGTAGAAATTCCGAATCATGTAACTTCGATTGGTAATAGTACATTCTCTGGCTGTTCATCGTTGACGTCTGTAAGCATTGGTGAGGGGGTAACTTCGATTGGTGATAGTGCTTTCTCTGGCTGTTCATCGTTGATGTCTGTAAGCATTGGTGAGGGTGTAACTTCGATTGGAGCTGCTGCTTTTGATAGTTGTTCTTTGCTAACATCTGTAACTATTCCTAATGGTGTTACTTTGATAAATAATTATTCATTCTATAACTGTAATTAGACACTTACAAACAACCACAAATAAAAACGAACAACTCACACTAAACTCCTGATAATCAACGCTGCTCAAATTTTAACACTTCGCAGTCGCTATTTGGTGATATGCATTTTTGATGATAATTTTGCCACGTATTTCTACCGCAGAGAAATTACGGGGCTTATTTTTTGTCATATCGTGTACTCCGTTTACACCGGTTG
The DNA here is from genome assembly GCA_015060685.1 of Mediterranea massiliensis. Taxonomy (GTDB): domain Bacteria; phylum Bacteroidota; class Bacteroidia; order Bacteroidales; family Bacteroidaceae; genus Bacteroides; species Bacteroides massiliensis_B. The sequence continues at coordinate 74,306 of SUXZ01000013.1, forward strand.
ACAACGGTTTACATGAGAAGACAAATTTGGGGCATATATGCAAGTCCCGCCATATCGTGCACAGGGGCGACAACAGTTGACAAGCATTTACTACCGTACACTCTCTTGCGTGGAATACGAAAGATTGTTCAACGCAAAAAAGAGAATCACATGAAAAGAACCAAGAAATGCCTATATTGTGGCAAGGAGTTCAGCACACAGAGCGCGGTGAAAAAGTACTGCTGTATTGAATGTGCCGAAGCCACCAAGCAGGAGATAAAGAAGAAAAGGAACAGCCTCCTCAATGAACTTGCACCAATAGCTAATTTGCGACAGCAAGACTATTTCACTTTCTCGCAAGCATCCACGTTGATGGGATGCAGCCGGCAATACATCTACAAGCTGGTGGCACAAGGAAAGCTCCATGCCTCACGCATCAGTGCCCGAATGGCCATTATCCGCAGGAAGGACATAGAAGACATGTTGGAAGGAAATCCATACAGACGGGTAATCCCTTGCCAACGTCCCAAAGCCAGTCAGATAATCGTCTGTAAATCCCAACAAAAGGGAAAAGAAACATCAAACGAACCGATGGAATACTACAGCGGTGAGGATGTG
>SUXZ01000014.1 GCA_015060685.1 Mediterranea massiliensis
CCACCAATACCTATTATTACTACTTGAAAGATCATCAAGGAAACAATCGCGTAGTAATTAGCACTGATGGTACAGTACAAGAAACCAACCACTACTACCCGTTCGGTGGTTTGTTCTCTACATCGACTAACGTACAGCCCTACAAGTACAACGGCAAGGAGTTAGACACCAAGAAAGGCTTGAACTTGTATGACTATGGTGCAAGACATTACGATGCGGCATTAGGTCGTTGGCATGTAGTTGACCCATTGGCAGAAAAGTATGGTGCATTGAGTCCATATGGCTATTGTTTCAACAATCCGATAAAGTTTGTGGATAAAGAGGGTGAAGTGCCTTTTATTGTTCCTTTCCTTGTTAAAGGATTAATTGGTGCAGCAATTGATGCAACCACTCAGGTCTCTATTTCTATGCTTTCAGGCAATAGTTTTACTGCGGCTGTTGGAAGTATAGATATGGTTAGTGTAGGTAAATCCTTTGTTACTTCTGCTGTTCCAATGGGAAAGGTCGCTAAATTGGGGTTTGAAGTTGCAGATGCGGCTGTAGATATAAAAGCTAATGGAAAAATTGAAAATGTTGTTACTGAAACTAAAGATATATCTCATGCTTTTTTTGATTTTGCAGCATCTAAAGCTAGTGATATAATTGCAGATGGTTTTACTAATGGATTAAGTCGGGCCATTTCCGATGACCTAGGTGCTAAATCTGCTGCTACAATGACAAAAGAAACGAAAGAAAGTTTAAAGCACACAAAAGAGGTTGTCAATAGTGAAGGATTCCAAAATACTGCATCTGCGATTACAGGATTTGCGACAGGTTCTGTAAATGAAATAACTAAAGAATATATAAATGATTCTCTTTTATATGATGAATTGAAGAATAATTAATACATCCGATAAAATATCACCACACCTTTAACGAAACATAAACTAATATGAATAGAAAAATGAAATTAACCAAAAAACAAGATAGATGGTTAAGTATTGTAATATGGTCATTATTGATAGTTATAGTAATAAGAGGTATTGTTTTTAATACTTCATTATCCAAGTATGGTAAAACGACAAAAGGGGTTGTTGTTGAAATAGATAGAGCTGGAAAGACTGATACATTTGATTATGAATATTGCGTTAATGATAGAGTATTTGTTGGCCATACAAGTTTAGCTGGTATGCCAATACAAATAGGCGATACGATAGAAATTCTTTATGACTCAACGAATGTAAGTCGTTCTCGTCCTTTAAAACATACTCCTTGGTAAAATACTTTAAGTAGCCTCTTTGTTTTGTAACAAGGAGGCTTTTTTTTAAGTACCTTGGCGGCTTGGAAACCTATCAACACGCTTACGACCGTTTGGGCAATCCATTGAAGAAGAAGCATGTGCATACAGCAAGCGGCAAAACCACCCGTACCGAGGAGCTGGCCTATACCTACGACAGCGGTGCACGTCCTACGAAGGTGACACACAAGTTGAATAGTGGCAGCACTGTTACCCTTGCTACTTATAGCTACGATGAGTTCTGCCGCCTTGCCAACAAGAAACTGCACGGCAGTAGCAATAGCACCAACCAACAAAGCTATAGCTATAACCTACATGGTTGGATGACAAATGCCAATAGTGGAAAATTCAGTCAAACGTTAATCTACAACACGAATACGGTTGGTTTTACAGGCAATATTACGATAATGAACTGGACTACCGATGGCCAGAATCGTACATACTCTTATACCTACGATGGCTTGAATCGTATGCTGAATGCTGTAGAAACGAATGGTCGTTATACCGAGAAGGTAACCGGCTATGACAAGAACGGCAATATCTTGGGCTTGCAACGCTATGGACAAACAGGTGCAAGCAGCTACGGATTGGTAGATAACTTGACTTACACTTATAATGGAAACAAGGTAACGAGAGTAGATGATGCAACTACAGCCACATCCTACACAGGAGGCACGAACTTCATTAACGGAGCGAATACCAATAACGAATATACCTACGACCAAAACGGCAATTTAACAAAAGATTTGAATAAGGGTATTGCAAATATCACTTATAATTTGTTATCTTTGCCCCAAGTAGTTACGTTCAGTGACGGAAGTACCATTACCTACACTTACACCCACGACGGAAAGAAACTCCGCACGGTGCATGTAATAGGCGGTGTAACCACCACTACGGACTACTGCGGAAACGTGATCTATGAAAACGGAACGGCCAAACGCCTATTGCACGACGAGGGTTATGTAGATTTGAGCAACAACACCTATTATTACTACCTGAAAGACCATCAAGGCAACAACCGCGTAGTAATAAACAGTAGCGGAGCGGTACAAGAAACCAACCACTACTACCCATTTGGAGGTTTGTTTGCTGCAAATGGCAGTGTACAGGATTACAAGTACAATGGCAAGCGTTTGGATAGTTACTTAGGTTTGGATTGGTACGACTATGGTGCAAGACATTATGATGCTGCATTGGGAAGGTTTACGACTCAAGATCGATTTGCAGAAAAGTATTCCGCTTTATCAACTTATCAATATGGAGCAAATAGTCCAGTATGCAATATAGATATAAATGGTGACAGTTTAAAAATAGTTTCATCTGATTTAATTACTGCGATATATCATGGGTTGAAAGATGGGAGTAGAATACAAATGAAGTTTAACAATGGAATATTGGATCCAGCTTCAATAAAAGATTCTGCAATGGAAACTGATGATTTATTTCTGCAAGATTTGTATGAGATTGCAATTAATTCTCAAATGGTAGAAATGTATCTAGATTCTAAAAATACTTATTTGTTGAATGGGATACCACATTCAGAAACATTTTCGGCTCCATATGATGATAATGATGATGTGTTGACAGATGCAATGAGAAGGGATTTAGAACTTATGGGTATTCCTACAGGTAAACATGTCAATGGAAATTTAGGGCAAACATTAGTCCCAAATGTCTTGTTGCCTTCTAGAAAGAACTCTACTAATAATAATGTTCAGATTATTATAAACAGTAAGGGGAATTTAAATCATAGAGCTATTGGTATTGCACATGAATTTGGACATGTAATACTATATTTAAGGAATCAACCTTTTAGCCATGGACAACCCGGAGTAAATTCATTTATAGATAGGCGTTCATCAATAATGTCAAAAAGATTAGGATATGAATATTAAAAAGGCACTTTTGTTTATAATTTTAATTTTGCCATTTACTTGTGTTTTATCTCAAAATAAGGTTGTAGAAAAAACAACAATAATATCTTCTCAGGATACACCTTCGATAAGAATGGTGAGGGAGGTAACACATTTTGACGTGTCAGATAACCGCCCTAAGCTTACGATAGTTACCGATTCTATTGTTGGCGGTATTACAAGTACTAATTGTTATTATAAATACAGAGGGAAAAGTAGAGAAGTATTCCCTTCAGTAGTATTTATTGAGGGGCGTGATTCCCTTCAAGAAGATTTTAGTCTGTATTTTTGGGAGAATTATTTTGGGAATGAAGTCAATGCTTCATGCATATATGTCATGTTGTTTAATGACAAATTAAAGATAAAAGATATAAGCATTATTGTACGTAGTGGCTATAATAATTCCCAATATGACTTTGATAAATTGATAACAGATTTTTTATATTCTACTGAAGGTAAATGGAAAATTACTCATGAATATCAGTGTAACAGATGGTATTATGTAGTAGGAAGGATTTTTGTTAGGTAGAAATACATTATAAATTATATTTTAAATTGTTACTCCTTGCTTGTTATTATTAACAGCAAGGAGTATTTTAAGTAGATAGTACTTCGTTTAGCGTGTCCGAGTATTCCTACAATGGATTGAGGCAGCTATCAGGTATATACGGATAGAAGTTTGTAGAGGGAGTAAACTATTCTGGCCTTTACAATGGCAATATCAGGAGCATTAACTGGGGCACTCTGACAAACTGCCAATCGTACACTTATATCTATGATGGCTTGAACCGTCTGACCGAAGCCATACATAGCGGTAACCGATTCACGGAGAAAGTAACCGAATATGACAAGAACGGCAACATCAAGAAGCTGCAACGCTACGGCCAAACCGGTGCAAGCAGTTACGGCCTTGTAGATAACCTGACCTATACTTACAATGGTAACAAACTGACACGAGTGGATGATGCCGTAACAGCCACATCCTACACCGGTGGTACTAACTTTGTGAACGGTGCAAGCACAAGCAATGAATACGTTTACGATGCAAACGGCAATATGACGAAAGATTTGAATAAAGGAATTAGCAATATTCAATACAATTCATTAAATTTAGATAAGATAGGCTGCGCCTCGGGATAAAAAATAAATAGATTTATTTTGTTCTCCTCTCGGCTTGCACTATCTTTGCCCCAAGTAGTTACGTTCAGTGACGGCAGCACCATTACGCAGAACAGTGTGCCCACTACGTTGTCCTACACCACTCCCGACACCGGCTACGACTATGCCGCCTGCTACTACAGCCAACTGCATGCATGGAGTGAATATGGCAGTTCATCCTTAAAATAGGATGAGTTTCTACTAAAGAGCTACCTTTACATAGGGTATGCGTAAAATAAATAGCCGTGCTATTCCTTTGTTTCACTTTTTCGTGTATCTTTGCTTCGTAAATAGTTTAATGCTATGGAACAAGAAGATTTTGATATACGCCGCCAACAACTCTCGTCGGGGAAGGATAAGGATTTCGAAAATGCCTTGCGACCCCTTTGTTTCGAGGATTTCAGCGGACAAGACAAGGTGGTGGACAACCTGCGCATCTTTGTGAAGGCTGCCCGATTGCGTGGTGAGGCACTGGACCACGTGCTTCTGCATGGCCCTCCGGGATTGGGAAAGACTACGCTTAGCCAAATCATTGCCAACGAGTTGGGCGTGGGATTCAAGATTACCAGCGGCCCCGTGCTGGACAAGCCGGGCGACCTGGCCGGTATCCTGACCAGCCTTGAACCGAACGATGTGCTGTTCATCGACGAGATTCACCGTCTCAGCCCCATCGTGGAGGAGTATCTTTACTCGGCCATGGAGGACTATCGCATCGACATCATGATAGACAAAGGCCCCTCGGCACGAAGCATACAGATTGATTTGAACCCATTTACTTTGGTGGGCGCAACCACACGAAGCGGATTGCTCACGGCTCCTTTGCGTGCACGCTTCGGCATCAACCTGCACTTGGAGTATTACGACGACGAGGTGCTGAGCGGCATTATCCGGCGCTCGGCTTCCATTCTGGATGTGCCTTGCTCGAACCGTGCCGCCGGCGAGATTGCCGGACGAAGCCGCGGTACGCCGCGTATTGCCAACGCCTTGTTGCGCCGTGTGCGCGACTTTGCACAGGTAAAGGGCACCGGAAGCATCGATACCGAGATAGCGCAATATGCTCTCGAAGCGTTGGGTGTGGATCGCTACGGCCTCGATGAAATCGATAATAAACTGCTCTGTACCATCATCGACAAATTCCGCGGAGGCCCCGTAGGCATTACCACCATTGCTACGGCATTGGGCGAGGATGCCGGCACCATTGAAGAGGTTTACGAGCCTTTCCTTATTAAGGAGGGTTTCTTGAAACGCACTCCTCGCGGACGCGAAGTCACTGAGCTTGCCTATAAGCACTTAGGCAGAAGCCTTTATAGCAATCAAGGAAACTTATTTAGTGATTAGTGTTTAGTGATTAGTGATTATTGTTATGGGAAGTGAATATAAAGGGATATTAAGAGATAAAACTAAGGCTTTTGCTATAAGGATAATAAAATTATATCAGTACCTATCATCACAGAAAAAGGAAACGGTTCTTTCCAAACAATTATTGCGTGCAGGAACAGCTATCGGTGCTTTACAACGAGAAGGCGAATACGGAGAAAGTCCAATGGATTTTATTCATAAATATGCCATTGCTCAAAAGGAATGCAACGAAACTATTTATTGGATAGAATTATTATATGAAACTTCATATTTGAGCCAAGAAGAATACGAAAGTATAAACGGTGATGCTGAAGAGTTGATGAAATTATTAACGAGCAGCATAAAAACATTAAAATCAAAACTAATCACTAATCGCTAACCGCTAATCACTATTATCATGGCTAATTTAAAGAGTTTGGCAAAAGACACTGCTATTTACGGATTGAGCAGCATAGTAGGCAGGTTTCTGAACTACCTGTTAGTGCCCATCTATACCAATGCCATGACCGCCGAAAGCGGCGGATATGGTGCGGTGACCAACATCTATGCATGGGTGGCGCTGGTCTTGGTGCTGCTTACTTGCGGCATGGAGACAACCTTCTTCCGTTTTGCCAACAAGCAGGAAGAGAATCCTATGCGGGTATATGCTACAGCCCTGTTCTTTGTGGGCGGTGCATCGCTGCTCTTCTTGGTAGCCGGCCTGGGACTTTTGCAACCCATAGCCGGATGGCTGGGGTATGCCGAACATCCTTGGTATGTAGGGATGATGATGATGGTGGTGGCGATGGATGCCATCCAATCCATACCGTTTGCCTACCTTCGTTACAAGAAACGCCCGATAAAGTTTGCCGCCCTGAAGTTGCTCTTCATTGGTTTGAACATTGCCTTGAACCTGATTTACTTTGTAGGCATGAAGGGTAGCGACCCGGGAGCAGCCTTCTTCCTCAATCTGATTTGCACATCGGTCATCATGCTTTGCTTGATTCCGGAGTTTCGCGGTATCCCTTGCGTTTGCGACCGCCAACTGCTTCGCCGCATGCTTTCCTATAGTCTGCCGTTGTTGGTGTTGGGCCTGGCAGGTATCCTCAACCAGGTGGCCGACAAGATTATCTTCCCCTTTGTCTATCCCGACGAGGCGCAAGCCGATGTGGAGCTGGGCATCTATGGGGCAGCCGTAAAGATTGCCATGGTGATGGCTATGCTGACGCAGGCTTTCCGCTATGCTTACGAGCCGTTTGTCTTTGCCGGAAGCAAGGAGAAAGATAGTCGGAAGACCTATGCCGATGCCATGAAGTTCTTCATCATCTTCACGCTCTTGGCCTACCTGGCCGTGATGTTCTACATGGATATCCTGAAGCACATCATTCCCCCCGACTATTGGCCGGGTTTGAAAGTAGTACCTATCGTGATGGCCGCCGAAATATTTATGGGCATCTATTTCAACCTCTCCTTCTGGTATAAGCTGATTGACGAAACACGTTGGGGGGCCTATTTCTCAATCATTGGTTGTGCCGTGCTGATCAGTGTCAACGTATGGCTGATTCCTCGCTACAGTTACATGGCCTGTGCGTGGGCCGGATTTGCCGGCTATGGTGTAGCCATGCTGCTCTCTTATTTCGTGGGGCAGAAGAAGTACCCCATTGCTTACGACCTGAAGGCCATCTGCTGCTATGTGCTATTGGCCGCCTTGCTTTATGCCGCCGCTATGCTGGTACCTATCGATAACTTCTGGTTGCGCATGGCCTACCGCACCTTGTTGTTGCTACTCTTTGTGGGGTATATCGTAAAGCGCGATTTACCGTTGAAGCAGATACCCTTTATCAATAGATTTGTGCGATGAAAAGGCTCATTTTACTTCTTTTCTCACTTTGTTGCCTCTTGCCGGCACAAGCCGATGAGGGCATGTGGATGTTGGCTAACCTGAATAAGAAGGTTCGTCGTGACATGAAGGAGCGAGGACTGGAAATGTCGTTGAAGCAACTGTTTCATCCAAAGAAGGCTTCACTGAAGGATGCCATTGTCAGTTTCGGTGGTTTCTGTTCGGGGGTGGTGGTGAGCGAAGAGGGCCTGTTGCTGACCAATCATCATTGCGGATTCAGTAGTGTGCAGCAACACTCGTCGACGGCTCACGACTATTTGCAGGATGGCTTTGTGGCCCGCAATAGGGAGGAAGAGCTTTCTTGTCCCGAGCTTTATGCCCGCTTCTTAGTGAGTCAGGAAGATGTAACCAAACGGGTATTGGCCGAAGTGACGCCAACGATGGATGAGGCCAAGCGAACGGCCGTCATCGACTCTATGGTGTACTTGATAGAAGAGGAGGCTTACCGCAAAGATACCACGTTAGTTGCTATGGTAGATGCCTATTATGGCGGCACGGAGTTTTGGCTTTCCACTTATCGCGACTATAACGATGTGCGGTTGGTATATGCTCCGCCTACTTCGGTGGGTAAGTTCGGATGGGATACCGACAACTGGATGTGGCCGCGTCATACGGGCGATTTCTGTGTGTTCCGCATTTATGCCGATGCTGACAACCAACCGGCCGACTATTCTCCCGACAACCGTCCGTATCGTCCGCGCTATGTGGCACCTGTCTCGGTGGAGGGCTATCGGGAAGGCGATTTCTGCATGACCATCGGCTATCCGGGTAGCACCGAACGCTACCTCTCTTCTTATGGCATCGAAGAGATGATGCTGACGCAAAACCAGGCACAAATTGATGTCAGGGGAGTGAAGCAGGCTATTTGGGAGCGCGCTATGGATAGGAGTGACAGTATCCGGATAAAGTATGCCTCCAAGTACGACGAAAGTTCCAACTACTGGAAGAACAGCATCGGCATGAACCGCTCCATTAAACAACTGAAGATTTTGGAGAAAAAGCGGGCGGCCGAACAGGAACTTCTTCGATGGATTCGGCAAAATCGTACTGCCGATGAATCTTCGTTGCTCCATCTCTTTACCGATTTGGAACTGAATTACGAGGCCCGTCGCGAAGGGTATAGGGCACAGGCCTATCTGTTGGAGGCCTTCTTCAATGCTGCCGAACTTTTCCCCTTGGCCTTGGCGATACTGAACCTGGATATCGACGGTGATGAGCAACAGTTGCAATCGGCCGTCAAGGAGATTACGAATATCTATGCCGACTACGACAAGGAACTGGATAAGGAGGTGTTTGTGGCCATGCTGGACACCTATCGAAAGCAGGTTCCTACAGAGTATCTGCCAATGTTTTATCTGATAATCGATGGCCGGCACGCGGGCAGTGCGCAGGCATTTGCCGACTCAATCTACCAGCACACTGCACTGACCGATATCGGGGCACTGCACTCCCTCTTGCAACGCGATTCCACGTTCAATGCCTTCAATGATGCTGCAACGGATGTCTGTCTCGACCTGTTAGTCTCGTATATGCAGTTGAATGCCAGTATGCAACAGACAACAGAGAAGATTCAGCAATCCGAACGCATGTTCTCCACCGCTATGCGCAGGATGTATGCCGCCCGCAATTTCTATCCCGATGCCAACTCTACCATGCGCCTGAGTTTCGGCGCGGTAGCGGGTTATCAGCCGGCCGATGGGGTGGTGTACGACTACTATACCACCACGCAAGGCATCTTGGAAAAGGAGAAGCGGCATAAGGGCGACAAGGATTTCTACGTACAGCCCGAAATACTCTCGTTGCTGCAGGGCGATTTTGGCCGATTAGCCGATGAAAACGGCGAAATGCGCGTCTGCTTCATTACCGACAACGACATTACGGGAGGCAATAGCGGCAGTGCCATGTTCAACGGCAACGGCGAGCTGATAGGCTTGGCTTTCGATGGCAATTGGGAGGCCATGAGCAGCGACCTACAATACGAACCACACCTACAACGATGTATAGGTGTGGATGTACGTTATATGCTATTCATTATCGAGCATTATGGTAATGCCAAGCATATTGTGGAAGAAATGATGTTTGGTAGTGATAAGTGATAAGCGTTTAGTGATAAACTACTCTCCTGACTGCTAATCGCTAATTACTAACCTCTATATGACTCCTCTTGTTCTATCGTCGAAGGCTGATAAAGCTGCTTTAGCACCTTCGCCCATGGCGATGATGATTTGCTTGTAGGGTACACTCGATACGTCGCCGGCTGCATATACGCCCGGTATGCTGGTGCGACAGGCGGCATCGATCTTGATTTCGCCGATGGGGGTGGTCTCCAAAGCTTCGCGGAAGGGTGCGCTATTGGCTGCCAAACCGATTTGTACAAAGATTCCGTCCAATGGATGCACCTCCTCTTCGCCACTCTTGCGGTTCTTGACGCGGATACCTGTCACCTTTTCTCCGTTGCCCACCACTTCGGTTGTCTGCATCGAGGTGAATACCTCTACGTTTGGCAGGCTATAGAGCTTCTTTTGTAATACTTGGTCGGCCTTCAGGTTGTCCAGAAACTCGTAAACGGTTACTTTGCTGCAGATGCCGGCCAAATCGATAGCAGCTTCGATGCCTGAGTTGCCACCACCAATCACCGCCACATGTTTGCCTTGATAGAAAGGGCCGTCGCAATGGGGGCAGAAGGCTACACCGCGGCCGATGTATTCGGCTTCGCCGGGCACATTCAGTCTGCGCCAACTTGCTCCTGTTGCAATGATGATAGCCGGTGCCGAGAATGTTTCGCCTCCATGAGCCATAATCAGCTTTTGTGACTCTTGCAATAGGGCGCTCTCGATGTTTCGTTCCTCGAACAACTCGATGGGGTAGTGATTCATGTGGCTACGTAGGTCATTGGCCAATTGTGCGCCAGTTGTTTGTGGCACTGAAATGAGGTTCTCAATGCCTACCGTCTCTTTCACCTGTCCACCGATGCGTCCGGCCACTACACCAACGTGCAATCCCTTGCGTGCCGAGTAGATGGCTGCCGATGAACCGGCAGGGCCTCCACCGATTACCAACACGTCGAATTCGCGATGGATTGGCGCATTTTCGCTGTTTGGCTCGCTACCGAATCGTTCTTCCAGCTTCTGTAATAACTCGCCCAACGAGCCGCGTCCCATGTGCAGCATCTCGCCGTTGGCATAGACTGCCGGCACGGCTTGGACATTCAGCTTGTTTACCTCTTCCTGGAAGAGCGCGCCATCTACCATTTCGTGCGTCAGGTCGGGCTTCAGCAACGCCATGATGTTGAGTGCCTGTACCACGTCGGGACAGTTGGTGCAGGTCAGCGACACATAGGTTTGCAAACGGATGTCGCCTTTCAGTGCTTTGATGCGTCTGCAGATAGCCTCGTCGGGCAGGTTCTTTCCTTTGCCATCGGCATTGAGCACTGCAAGCAAGAGCGAAGTGAACTCATGTCCGTTGGGGATGCCTCGGAAGGTTATGCCAGTCTCAATTCCATCCTTCAAGATAGAGAATTCAAGACTGTTATCCTGAAACGTCTGGTTGTATTCGTTTGCCAAGTGATCGGAGCATGAAGCGAAATCGTTCAGGAATTGACGCATCTCTTCTGCTTCGCTACGGTGGCTATCTGCGATTAGTCTGAAAGTATAATGTGCATCGAGATTCTTGAATATCTCTCGTACTTGTTGAAGGATGGATTGATCTAACATAATGAATAGGGGATTGAGTTGATAGTTAAATTGAGAATGTCTCTGAAATTAATTAGATTTTGCCTACAAGGTCGATGCTGGGCTTCAAGGTTTCGCCACCTTGCTTCCACTTGGCTGGGCAAACTTCGCCCGGATGGCTGGCTACAAACAGAGCGGCTTCTACCTTGCGGACCAATTCGTCGGCATTGCGACCGATGCTGTTGTCTTGAATTTCGGCAATCTTTACTTTTCCTTCAGGATTTACCAAGAAGGTGCCGCGATAGGCCATACCATCTTCTTCGCTCATTACGCCGAAGCCACGGCTGATAACGCCAGTTGGGTCGGCCAACATGGGATAGTTGATTTTGCGAATGCTTTCTGATGCATCGTGCCATGCTTTGTGTACAAAGTGAGAGTCGGTGCTTACTGAATATACCTCTACGCCTAAGCTTTGTAACTTTTCGTATTTCTCGGCAAGGTCAACCAACTCGGTTGGACATACGAAAGTAAAGTCGGCAGGATAGAAGAAGAAGATAGCCCACTTGCCTTTTACGTCTTCGCTTGATACTGTCTTGAAAGCTCCGTTGTGATACGCTTGAACTTTGAACTCGGGCATTTGTGCATTGATAATCGGTGTCATAATCATTTTGTTTTAAAGGGTTATTACTTGTTTTATTACTATATTCTTGCTTTGTCGTTGCAGGTTGTTTCCCTGTTTCGACATTGCAAAAATATAGCAGAATTTCCGATTAAAACAATATTTCCGATTGAAAGGTTTTATGGCCCGATAGATGTTTTCTATAAGGTGGCTTGAGAGACCCTGAGCTTGAGCATTTCGCGCGGCACAGCTCCTTGAATTTCAGCGATTATGGTTTGTAATAATGTCTGGCGAATGTAGTTCTTGTTGGTCATCATAATGAGTTGGCGGGTGGGGACGGGAACGGCAAACGGGCGTACCAATCTTTTTTGTGCTTCGCTCATCTGCATTACGGCCAGTTCGGGGATAAAGGTCACGCCACGTCCGCTTTCCACCATGCGCATAAAGGTCTCCATGCTACCCAGGCGGTAGGTCAGTTGGCTGTTTTGTGCTGGTTTCAGTTGGCAGAACTTCACCAACTGGTCGCGAAAGCAGTGTCCTTCGTCAAGCAGCCAGAGTTGGTTGCTTGTTGCCAGGTCGGAAGTGCGTATCTTCTCTTTTTCGAATAGCGGATCCTCCTCGGCAATGTAGGCATAGTATTGCTCATAAAAGAGGTGGTTGATGGTGTACTCTTCGAAATCGGGCATGTTGGCTAAGATTCCGGCATCAATATCGCCCGTTAGCAATGCTTGCTTAATGTCAGAGGTCTTCATCTCGCTGACACGAATGTCCAACTTAGGAAATTTCTTTTCCAAGGTAGGAAAGAATCTTGGTAGCAAATAGGGGGCAATGGTAGGCAAGATGCCCAATCGGAACACTCCGCTTACCTCCTGTTGTGCTTCTTGGATGAGGCTTTTAATCCGTCCGGCCTGTACCAGCACTTCGCGTGCTTGTTCTATGATTTGTTGGCCAATGGGTGTAATGCCAATGGGTTGACGATTGCGTTCGAAGATTTTCGTTCCCAATTCTTCTTCCAATTTTTGAATCATGGCACTCAGCGTGGGTTGTGTCACGTTGCATTGTTCGGCCGCCTTGCCAAAGTGGCGCAATTGGTCGAGGGCGAGGATGTATTCCAATTGTTGCAGAGTCATACGAAAACGTTGTAAGTTATGCTTATGCAAAGATAGAAAATATCAATGAAGGTTTGTCGTTAAATATCCTTAATATGATACTCAATTCTTACTTTTCTGCTACTTTTGCTTAAAAGTTTGTTCTTGATGAAGATACGAATAGTCTATTTGCTGCTTGGCATCCTGGTCTTGTGCTTGTTGGCATGCCTTATCGACGAACGATGGATGCTTCCTTGCTTGTTTCATCGCCTCACGGGGTGGGATTGCCCTTTGTGCGGTGGCCAGCGGATGTTGCGTGCATTGCTGCATGCCGATTTCCGTGCCGCTTTCGCCTTGAATCCATTCCTGATGTGTAGCCTTCCGCTCTATTTGCTTTGGGTGGTTTGTTATATTAAGCCGAAGATTTTGCAACATTCTTCCGTTATTTCCCGTTTATGTAGCGATTCAGCATTTTTTATCTATATATTTATTGCTTTACTTTGGGGTATAATCAGAAATATATAAATTTGCATAACGATTAATCAATTATAATTATTATGGAAACGTACAATTATCAATCTCAATTTACTGTTGGTGGTGTGATAGATGAAGCATGGGCGTTGACCAAGAAGCATTTTCCCGTGTTTTTGCTGCTGACAATTTTATCAAGTATTGTTTCGGGCATATTTCAGTATGCTTATTATGGCCCTTATTTCGAACTCTTGCACTGAGCAATATCGATTCCAACATCACGGAAGAAGAGTGGATGAATATGATGGTAGCAAATGGCGAAGTCTGGAATTGGGTTGGCAGAATTTCGATAGTAGGTATTATTGTCTTTCTGGTAAGTAATTATCTGGTGGTAGTAGGTGGTCGTATGTTGCATGCTGCTGTCTATAACGAAAGAGTGGATATGACCGCTGAATTTAAAAATGCTCGCCACACTTTCTTGTTCTATCTTGGCACTTGGATTGTATATTTGGTGATTGTAACAATCGGTTCGTTCCTTTGCATTTTGCCAGGTATCTTTTTGGCGGTTCGCTTTATGTTTGCTCCGATGATTGCCATTAATCATCCCGAATTAACGTTTAGTGAAGCCTTTACACGCTCTTGGCAAATGACTAAAGGACATTTCTGGAAACTATTGGGCTTGGGTATTCTTGCAGTTCTGATAAATATCCTTGGCATTATTTGTTGTTGTGTCGGTTATTTATTGACGATTGTCATTACTTATATGATGTACGGATATGCATATAAGTTGCTCTATCCAGTAGAACTCGAGCCGGTTGTGGAAGCTGTTCCAACTGCTGAAGCCGAAATGTAAGCTATACGATATGTAAATAAAAAGCCCCTCGACAGGAGGGGCTTTTTTGTTGGTACTATCTGTTATTTCTTCTTTCCTTTTTTCATTGGCTTGGCCCAGCCATCTTCTTCGAAGTTGGGTTCGGGTCCCTTCAACCATTTGCTGTTTTCGGGAGCAAAGAACTGCTTCCAATCATCCTTACGTCCGCGTGCTTTGGTGTATCCACGCTCTTCGCGACTGGGTTTCTTGGCTTTCGGCTCTCTTGTCGGCTCTTTATTCTCCTTTTTTCTCTTTGGCTTGGCCGATTCCTTTTCCGGACGGTTGTTGGCCTTCTCTTCCCCTTTCTCTTCCGAAATCTCTACCACCACCTTACGGCCATGGAACTTGGCATTCTTCAGTGCTTTTACCACGAGTTTGGCATCCTCTTCGCGCACTTCGAAGAACGAGAAGTTCAGCATCAGGTCGATGCGTCCGGTTTCCACCCGCTTGTGTGTGTGCTGGTTCAGCAGGTCGAGCATATCGTAGGGGCGGAAGTTGTCCTTCTTACCCAGGTTGATAAACAAACGTGCAAATCCCTTTTCGGCCTTGCGACTACGTCCTTTTTTGCCCTTTTCATCGGCATTTTCCTTACGTCCGGTGTCGGTTTTTATCTCTTCGCGGTCGCGGTAATAGTCGAGGAAGCGGTTGAACTCCAACGACACGATGCGCTTGATAAGGTCTTCTTTCGATAGCCATTCCAGTTTGCGATACACATCGTGCATAAATTCGCTGATTTCTTCCTCGTTTACCTTTACCTTTTCCAACTCGTCGATTACCTTGAAGAGTTGCTTTTGGCAGATTTGTTGGCTGGTGGGGATGGTACCCATTTCGAATTGCTTGCCAATGATTTTCTCTATTTGGCGCATCTTACCTTTTTCGCGCAGGTTGATGATGGCGATAGAGGTACCTGTTTTTCCGGCGCGTCCGGTACGTCCGCTTCGGTGGGTGTAGCTCTCGGTGTCGTCGGGTAGGCCGTAGTTGATGACGTGTGTCAAGTCGTCCACATCCAGTCCGCGCGCAGCTACGTCGGTAGCAACCAAGAGTTGCAGGTTGCGGATGCGGAACTTCTGCATCACGGCATCGCGTTGTGCTTGGCTCAGTTCGCCGTGTAGTGTATCGGCATTATAGCCCTCTTGCATCAGTTTGTCGGCAATCTCTTGTGTCTCCTTGCGTGTGCGGCAGAAGATGATGGCGTATATGTCGGGATAGTAATCCACCACGCGCTTCAGCGCTTCGTACTTATCTTTGGCTTGTACGCAATAGGCGCGATGCTTTACGTTGGCGGTACTTTCGTTCTTGCGGCCGATGGTTATCTCCTTGGCATTGCGTAGGTAGTTCTTGGCGATGGCGGCAATTTCGGGGCTCATTGTTGCGCTGAACATCAGTGTATTGCGTTGCTCGGGTACTTGCTCAAGGATGGCATTGATGCTATCGGTGAATCCCATGTTCAGCATCTCGTCGGCTTCGTCCATCACTACGTTTTCGATGGTGGCAAGCGAAACTGTTTTGCGCTCCATCAGGTCAATCAGTCGGCCGGGAGTGGCTACGATGACGTGAACACCACGTTTCAAAGCGCGTATTTGACTTTCGATGCTGCTTCCGCCATAAACGGGCAACACACGTAGGTCGTCGATGTACTTGGAGTAATCGTTCAGGTCGCCGGCAATCTGCAAGCAGAGTTCGCGGGTGGGGCAGAGGATGAGCGATTGCGGATGGCGTTGCTTCACGTCCACCTTTTGTAACAAGGGCAAGCCAAAGGCGGCTGTCTTGCCGGTGCCGGTTTGTGCCAGAGCTACTACATCGTTGTTTTCTCCTAACAGGTATGGGATGACGGCCTCTTGTACCGGCATGGGTTGCTCATAGCCCATCTCGCTGATGGCTTGGCAAATGGCGGGCGATACGCCCAATTCTTCGAAACTGTTCACGTTCTGATTGATGTTTTTGTTTTCGGGGGACAAAGATAGTGCAAGCCGAGAGGAGGACAAAATAAATCTATTTATTTTTCATTCCGAGGCGAAGCTTAGCTTATCTAACAGATAGTGAAAAGCATAAATACTTCGTTTTAGTTGTAATTTAGTAATGCAATAATTGCAAATTATTAATAATATTTTGAGTAAAGGTAAAAAACTACTACTTTTGTCCCCGATAATGTATAAACACTTATTTAGGAAAACATGAAAAAATTTATTGTCGGATTGGCGATTCTTTTACTCGTAACATCTTGTCAAACAATGAAAGAATTATTCATGGAATCGATTATCGACCCCAAAACCGATACGCAAGTATTTGTTAGAGATAATGACTTTGAACCTTATTCCATAAATGCTGGAGAACTTATTGAAGCTCGAAAGGATTTGAAGAAGAAGAAATTGCAAGATGCATTGGATTCATTAGCACGTAATGATAACTTCTAACTTTTATAGTTTTGATATTAGTTAAAAGGCCGCTAATACGCGACCTTTTACTTTATTTATAATGCTTTCTCTAACTCCTCTTTTATCTTGCTTGTACCCGGATAGCCAACCGATCTGAATGCGGTGTTTCCTTCGCGATCTATTATATAATAGGTTGGCACGCCACTGATATCGAGCGAATTGCCTAAATATTCCCATTGTTCTTCGGTGAGGTAGAAATGTTCGCCTTTCAGGTCGGGAATCATCTGTTCCCATGTTGTTCTGTCTGAGGTTTCACCGGTGATGTAAACATACACGATATCCTTCTCTTTCAGCGTCTCTTTCATAGGCTTCATCTCCTTATTGGCTGCTCTGCAAGGGCCGCACCAAGTAGCCCAGAAGTCAACCAACAATACCTTTCCATGGAATTTGCTGATGATGCTTTCAAATAGTTTTTCATTGGCTACTTCGCCCACTTCGTTTACGTGATGGCCCTCTTTCTTTTTGTTGGCTTCGAGGGTAGCGAGTAATTCCTTGTTGGCAACGTTTAGGTATTGCTGACAAGCTTCGGGTAGCGATTTCATCTCTTCTCTCTGTTTGTCGGTTAGCGGAATAAAGCTGTGCAAATCATTGACAATTGCCAATGCTTTACTCATACTCTTCAATAATCCCTCTTTCTCTGCTTCTGTTCTTAAAAGAGATGGATATGGATTGGTGGTTATCGCAATGGTGCTGTTCAGCAAATCGTCTAATTCTTTAGGTAGTTGATAGAAATCGGCAGGGATGGATTGCTTCATTTTAACATAGTAGGCAAGGATTTCTGCTTTACTTTTGTTATTTCTATATAGTAGGCTGATGTGGTTATCGGGTGCCATACTTAAAGAGGACATCATACGAGCAGCTGCTTCTACCTTAATATAGTCTTTGGTAGCTTGGCTCAAGTCCGATTGGTTTGCTTTTTCGATGATTGTTTCGTATATCTTGATTTCGTTGGCTTTGAATGCTTCGAATGAGGTGTTAAGTAACTCTTCGTTGGGGATGGATAGTTCCCTGCTTGTGTCATATACTATAATACTTTTCTTTGCATTTTCCATCACTAAACTTTCCCATGGCCCATTGTAATAGATGGCTTCGCCGAGTGAAGCCTTGTCTGCATGGATTTTGGATTTTCTGCGCGTTATTTCGGGCATATTGATGCATACTTCGCTTGTTTCGTTGGGCATTCCCCAAATCTGTATATAGTTTTCGGCATAGTTCAAACTGATTCTTGTCATACCCAATAAATTGATGGTATAGCTGAAACTGCCGTCTTCCTCCAATGTTGCTTCGGGATATTCCTTGCCCATTATACCCCCGTAGAATGGGTTATAATCTTCTATAGTTATCTTGTCGGGCATGCCTTTGGTGTAGCCCAACACCTTTCCTTTTATGGTGGCCGGGCCATAGATAAATGCAGGTTCGGTTAAAGGTGCGTTTTTATCAACTTCTGCTTGCGTAAATTCTTTGGGAATGCTGATTTTTTGCGCGGCATTTTTTAATTGGATATTCCAAATGCGGAAACCATCAGCAGCATCTGCTCCTTCGATGAAATCGATGGTTTTGGCGCCTCGCTTCAAGGGTGGGAATATTAATTGGAAGGTTGCCTCGCCCGATTCGGGCATCCAGAATTCTTTGTCAAGGTCGATGCCGATGCTCGATGTAAGGGGATAGATGTTACCTTTGTCATCAGTCAGTAAGGTATTGGAAACTATCTTAATCCAATAGCCGGGTGTATAGGTTGCTTGAATGTCGAGTACAGTGGTGCTATCGGTTAGTGAAATCTTGCTTACTTCGATGGTATTGCTATTTCTGGCGAAATAAACGGGATTCTCAATTACCCGATTCTCGGGTGTACAGCTTGCCAACAATAGCAAACCGGCAATGAATAGATGGGATAGTTTCATGGTATAATTCATTTTTTTTACAAAAATATTTATATCATGTAAAACCGAGTAATTATTCCGCTTGATTAACAAATGTTTAACCTGCATTAATAGTAGTTGACACTTTCGGTGCGCTGTTCTGCCGTATGCAATCGGTGCGAGCACGGAATGTATTGCGTGGATGCACGGAACGCATTCCGTGGAAAGCGGGTATCTTAGCGGATAAACAATTTACCCTTAAGGGAATTTTTATTTTCCCTTAAGGGTAAATTTATAGAACGGATGTGGAAATATTATTTCAGCGATTGTGCAAATTCGTTGGAAACGTAGTTCTGATAGCTTTGGCATACCTCCGACGAGAAGCGGATGGCATAGTTCACAATCTTGTCCCAAGTTGCTTCGGGCAGGGTTTCCAACTGACAATGGCGCACGTTTTCGTGGATGAGGCCAAACAGGATGCCGGCATTGAAGTTGTCGCCCGCACCGATGGTGCTGACGGTTTCGATGGGCAGGGTAGGGTAGGCTTTGTCCAATCCTTTGGTTTTCAGTATCACCTTTTCGCCGCCTTGTGTGCAGAGGAAGTTGTTGCAATAGAACTTTATCTTGTCGTTATACACCTTTTCGATGTCTTTCAGGCCGAACATGAAGTTGAAGTCTTCGTTCGAGCCGCGGACAATGTCGGCAAACTCCAGGTTCTCGATGATGGTAGGCATCAGTTTCAGTGCCTCTTGTTGGTGCGATGCGCGGAAGTTGGGGTCGTAGTAGATGATGGCATGGTTGGCCTTGGCACGCTCGAGCAGTCCCAACACCTTGTCGCGCAAAACGGGGTTCAAGGCATAGAACGAGCCGAAGATAACGATGTCGTCCTCATTGATTTCAGGCAGTTCGAAGCAGAGCTGCTGATTGTCGTAATACTTATAGAATTGGTATTCGGCATCGTTGTTTTCGTTCAAGAAGGCCAGTGAGATGGGCGACTTGCTATCGGGCTGGCGGTTGATGTGCTGGGTGGAGATGTTGTTCTCCTCCAAAAAGCGGCAGATGATGTTGCCTACACGGTCGTCGCCAACTTCGCTGATAAACTCCACCGATACGCCGGCACGAGCCAACGATACCAGTCCGTTGAATACCGATCCGCCAGGAACGGCCGCCGAGGGCTGCTCGTTGCGGAAGACAATGTCCAGGATGGTTTCGCCTATACCTATTACTTTACGCATAATTCTTTCGATTTTTTTCCTAAATAGCCGCCGTGATGACGCTTGTAATACTCTTCTATCGTAAAACCGGTCTCCTTCATGGTTTGCACCACCAGGATGTCGCCAATCACCGTCATGGCGGTGGTAGAGGTGGTGGGTGTCATGCCCAGGTTGCATACCTCCTTGGGCGAGCCGGTGGGCAGGCAGACGGTTGCTTTCTTGGCCAGCGGACTGTCCGGATTGCCGGTGATGACGATAAGCTTCAAATCGTTGGAGAGGTTCTGTGCAAGTTGCACCAACTCAAGGATTTCTCTTGTCTTTCCCGAATTGGAAATCAACAGCAACAGGTCGTTCTCCTGTAAAATGCCAAGGTCGCCATGTTGCGCTTCGCTTGGATGAAGAAACACCGATGGGATGCCGGTAGAACAGAACGTCGTGGAGATATTCATGGCTATTTGGCCGGCTTTACCCATGCCTGAAGTAACCAGTTTACCCTTTTTGCGGTGAACCTGCTCTACTATCAGCGACACAGCCTTTTCATAAGCCTCGGTTATAGGTATATTCATTACTGCTTCTGCCTCTTGTCTCAGAAGCTCTTTAATTGATGCAATCATAGGCAATGTTTACTAATAACTTTTGCAAATATCTGTAAATTTCTACACACTACAATGACTTTTGTTGTATTTTTGCCGTTCCAAAACCATCATTAATTAACAATGAAGTCCGATTTAGACAAAAATCTGCTGATAAAACAACATACACTGCCCAATGGTTTACGGCTGATTCATCGTTATACCTCCAGCCCCGTGGCCTATTGCGGCTATGCCATCGATGCCGGTACTCGCGACGAGGAAGACCACCAGCAAGGAATGGCGCATTTCGTTGAACACCTGCTGTTTAAGGGAACACAGAAACGACGTGCCTGGCACATCTTGAACCGTATGGAAAATGTAGGGGGCGACCTGAATGCCTATACAAATAAGGAGGAAACGGTGGTCTATACCGCTTTCCTGACCGAGCATTTTGCCCGTGCCTTCGAGCTGCTTACCGACATCGTGTTTCACTCTACCTTTCCGCAACACGAGATAGACAAAGAGGTGGAGGTGATTATCGACGAGATTCAGTCCTACGAAGATACCCCCTCCGAACTGATTTTCGACGATTTCGAAAACCTGATTTTCCCCAACCATCCGTTGGGACGTAACATCTTGGGAAATCCCGAACAGTTGAAGGGATTCACTACAAACGATGCGTTAGCATGGACAAAGCGCTATTATCACCCCTCGAATGCGGTGTTCTTTGTTATGGGCGATTTTGACTTCAAGCAGGTAGTCAGGATGGCCGAACGTTTCACGGCTCATCTGCCGATGGTGGAAACCTCCCACCATCGCGTGGCACCAGCAGCCTATTTACCGCAATTACAGAAACTTAATCGTGAAACGCATCAGGCACACGTCATGATTGGCGGTCGCGGATACGATGCCTATAACGAAAAGCGTACGGCACTCTATCTGTTGAACAATCTGTTGGGCGGTCCGGGAATGAATAGCCGCTTAAACCTCTCTCTGCGCGAACGCCGTGGATTGGTCTATCAAGTGGAATCCAACCTGACCTCCTACACCGATACGGGTACCTTCTGCATCTACTTCGGTTGCGACCAAAGCGATGCCGAACGATGCATCCGATTGGTACATAAAGAACTGAAAAGGTTGTGTGACAACAAGATGAGTTCATCCCAACTGCTTGCGGCTCAAAAGCAGTTGATAGGACAAATCGGAGTAGCTTCGGACAATAATGAAAACAATGCTTTAGGTATGGCAAAGACTTTCCTGCATTACCATAAGTACGAAACGCCGGAGGCTGTGTTCCAGCGCATTAACTCGCTCACTCCTGATTTGTTGCTCGATGTATCGAACGAGATGTTCGGCGAAAGCCAACTCTCTACACTGATCTATTCCTGATTCCTTATGCTGAACTCGCAACCGCAATATTGCTGGTTGTAGAAGCCGTATTCCTTTAAAAGTTGGTTGCGACGCTCTTGTAGTCCCCCTTTGCGCCAATTCTGCTCCCAGAATTGTGTGCCGGGATACTTCTTTGCGGCTTCTCTTCCCGCTTCGTTTATTTGCTCAAGACTTTTCCAACGGCTGCTTGCCAATGTAGTAGTAAAGAGTGTGAAGCCGTTTTCGGCTGCATAACGGGCAGTTTCAGTCAATCTAAGTAGGAAACATTTCAGACAACGCCCTCCGCGCTCAGGCTCATTCTCCATACCTTTTGTGGCTTTTAGCCACCCTTCATGGTCGTAATCGGCATCGATAAAATCGACATTTTTCTCTTTCATGAAACGAATAGCCTCTTTCTTTCGAATTTCGTACTCTTCGCTTGGATATATGTTGGGGTTAAAAAAGTAAACAGTTGGTTGTATGCCGTTAGCCAGCATACATTCTATAATAGCCGACGAGCAAGGTGCGCAACAACAATGTAGCAGCACTTGCTCGTCGTTATTTGGTGTAGTGATTTTCAGCATAGCGTTAAATGCCTAATTCCATGCACTTGCTAATACCCATTTCAAGGCCTCGCAACTCGGCCAAACCACGCAGGCGGCCAATGCACGAGTAGCCTGGATTGGTCTTTTTACGTAGGTCGTCCACCATCTGATGTCCGTGGTCGGGACGCATTGGGATGGAAACACCACGTTTTTGTTGCAGTTCAAGGAATGCCTTCATCACATGGAACATATCTACATTGCCTTCCAAGTGGTTGGCTTCGAAGAAGTTACCTTCGTCATCGCGCTGAGTGCTACGCAAGTGAACGAAGTTGATGCGGTCGGCAAAGCGAGTCATCATGGCGGCACAATCGTTGGCACTGCTCACGCCGAACGAGCCTGTGCACAGGCAAAGGCCGTTGCGGCGGTTGGGCACTGCATCGATAATGGCTTGGAAATCTTCGGCACAACTCATGATGCGTGGAAGGCCTAATATTGAGCAAGGTGGGTCGTCGGGGTGAATCACCAGTTCCACACCGGCTTCGTCGGCCACCGGACAAATCTCGCTCAAGAAGTAGATGAGGTTTTGACGCAAACGTTCGGGCGTAATATCCTTGTAGCGGTCAAGTTCTTGTTGGAATTGCTCCAAGGTAAAGCTCTCTTCCGAACCTGGCAGACCGGCAATCATGTTGCGTACCAACAATTGCTTGTCGGCCTCTGTCATTTGCTCGAAACGCGCTTTTGCCTTGGCCTTTTCGGCTTCGGTGTATTCATTCTCGGCGCCCGGACGCTTCAGCAGGAACAGGTCGAAAGCAATGAAAGCCGCCCGCTCGAAACGCAAAGCACGACTACCATCGGGCAGTTCGTAGGCCAAATCCGTACGTGTCCAGTCAAGCACCGGCATGAAGTTGTAGGTAACGATGTTCACGCCACATTTTCCCAAATTGCGCAGGCTCTCCTTATAATTATCAATATATTGTTGGAAGTTGCCTGTCTGCGTTTTGATGTGCTCGTGTACGGGTACACTCTCTACCACCGACCAGCTAAGGCCAACGGCCTCGATCATCTCCTTACGTTTCAGAATCTCCTCTTCGGTCCACACCTCTCCGTTAGGAATGTGGTGCAGGGCGTTGACAATACCGGTTGCACCGGCCTGTTTGATGTCCCAAAGACTAACGGGGTCGTTTGGGCCATACCAACGCCAGGTTTGTTCGCACAATATCATATTACATGGCAAATGTATTGAAACCGCCATCCACTACGGCTACGGTTCCGGTTACGAAACTGGCTGCTTCACTGATAAGGTATTGGATGGTGCCACACAACTCTTCAGCACGTCCCATACGGCCGAATGGTGTTTGGCGGATAACATCCTCGCCACGTTGTGTCCAGCTGCCGTCGGGGTTGGTCAGCAAGGTGCGGTTCTGTTCGGTCAGGAAGAAACCTGGGGCGATGGCATTTACGCGGATACCTTCGCCAAACTTCTTGGCCACTTCGGTAGCCATGTATGCAGTAAAGTTGCTGATGCCTGCTTTAGCGGCAGCATATCCGCAAACGCGTGTCATGGGGCGGAAGGCGGCCATGCTCGAGAAGTTTACGATAGCACCCTTCTTTTGTTCCACCATCGGCTTCAAGAACACTTGTGTAGGCAATACTGTGCCTGTAAGATTCAAGTCGAGTACACGTTGGAACTCTTCAATCTTCAAATCGAAGAAAGTACCTGTAGGAGCGATGGTTGCACCAGGCATATTACCGCCGGCGGCGTTCAGCAAGGCATCTACTCGTCCGTATGCAGCAAGGATATCTGCCAGGTTTTGTTCCAGGATTTCGCGGTTCATTACGTCGGTCACCAGGAACATGGCTTCGCCACCGTTCTTTTTAATCTCATCAACGATTGCATTACCCACTTCAGCCTTGCGGCCCATGATTACAACTTTGGCTCCTTGGTCGGCCAAGTGGATGGCGATGGCGCGTCCTAACACACCTGTTCCACCGGTGATGACAACTACATTGTCCTTAATGTCGAATAAGTTTTTCATACAGTTATGATTTTATTAATAAGCGAATGCAAATATAGGTTTTAATTCTCTATGCTTGTTTATTGCGGTGTTTCAAATAGCTTTTCAATTCATTCAAATAAGGCACTTTTGCAACACTAAGATGCTTTCCGGCCCCATGTTGAAGAGCAAATCGATGATGCTCAGATTGGGCAGGAAGCCTAATTTCTCCTGAAAAACCTGGTAGTAGGGAGTTGCCATGAACAAGGCATCATCCACACCCCTCTTGGGCTGTACCAAGTGGCGCAGGTCGGTTACGCCTTGAGCCGGTTCGGTGAGGTAAGCATCTGTTCGTTTGGATGTTATGTCGATGTCAATCAGTTGGCACACCAGTTGGAACAGCCCTTCGTTGTAGTCCATCAGGAAATCAATCTTCTGCTCATAGAAGGGTCGGAAATCATCCTTGTAGTACTCGAAGAAGGGCGTATGATTGTATGCCGACTCGATGGCGTTCCAATGCATATGGCGCCAGTTGCCGTGGTCGGAGATGCGGATGTCGCGCATAAGCGCCTTGGGCGTGTCGGGCTTTTCGATGGGAATGGTCAGCGGCAAAGGCCCGTCGGGTGCTGCAATGACGCAGCGGTTCCGATAGGTCTGCTTCTGGTAATGGTCGTATTGCTCCGTCCACACTTGCTTGGCATTCAGCAAATGTGCAAAGTGTTGCACCGGTGGCAAGTAGGCTGAAGAGAGCAGTATTTCCATAACCCTATTATTTATGTACCCATTTGAACAGTCGGTTCCATCGGATTTTTCCATCCAGCCAACCTTTGTCCTTGTCTAACGAGAGCCAGACAAGTATCGGCTTGCCCACAATGTGATCCTCTGGAACGAATCCCCAATAGCGCGAGTCGGCCGAGTTGTGTCGGTTGTCGCCCATCATCCAGTAGTAGTCCATCTTGAAGGTGTAGCTATTGGTCTTCTCTCCGTTGATGTAGATGTCTTGTCCTTTCACTTCCAGGTTATTGCCTTCGTATGCACGGATGCAGCGCTCGTAGATGGGCAGTGTTTCGGCATTCAGCTCAATGGTTTCGCCCTTCTTAGGAATCCAGATAGGTCCGTAATCCTCTGTGCTCCATTGCTTGTGCAGGTTTTGCGGATAGAGCGACGGGTCGGGGTAGGAAGTGATGCGTTTGGCCGATGTAACCAAGTCCTTGCGGGCCAGCAGCTTGCTCAGGCTCTTCTGCGTCAGGGGAAGCAGGAATTCGGTTGCTCCGGCTTTGTAGTATTGCATATCATCGAAGCTCAGCCCCAATTCGTCTTGCATAAACTCTACAGGCAAGGTTTTTCCGGTACCTTTCACGGTGTAGTAGTATTGCAAATCCTCCGGGTTTTCAGAGGCCTTTCCATCGATATACACCTGTCCGTCTATGATTTGCAGCGTATCTCCGGGCAGTCCGACGCAACGCTTCACATAGTTTTCGCGTCTGTCCACCGGGCGGGTGATAACCTCTCCGTAGTATTCTGGATGGCCCAGGATGTGTTGTCGTCCGGCGTTGTAGTAGAGGTCGAATACGGCTCGTTGTTGCCAACGGTTCAGGCTATCCATGTTTATCCTCTTTGGATAGATGCGCTTTCCTTCGCGATAGGCAATGTTGTAGAAGTCTTCGGCCTGGTTGTTCAGTGCCACGGTATCGCCAGCCGGGAAGTTGAATACCACGATGTCGTTCAGCTTCACCTTGCCGAATCCGGCCACGCGCTTGTACTCCCATTTCGGCCATTCCAAGTACGACTTGCCACCCCAAGGCATGGTGTGTTGTGTCAGCGGCATGGAGAGCGGTGTTTGCGGCACGCGTGCTCCGTAGCTGGCCTTGCTCACAAAGAGATAGTCGCCCACCAACAACGATTTCTCCAGCGACGAGGTAGGTATCTGGTAGTTCTGGAAAATGTAGATGTTTACGAAATAGACAGCCACCAATGCAAAAACAATGGCATCTACCCAACTCATTACAGTACGCACAGCACTGTTCTTCGATTTTTTCCACCAAGTCCAAGGTATTTTCTTGCTGATATAGGCATCGTATATAAAAGGTACAAGTAACAATCCCCACCAACTCTTCACCCAAAGCAGGAAGAGCAGGTAAAGCAGGATAACTATGCCGAATTTAATCCACTGTTTTTTCATATCGTTCTTTTAAAAGTCAAACAAGTCGCTCATGCCCAGGAAACCTTCGTGCTCAGCGGTATATTCGGCGGCAAGCACGGCGCCCAAGGCAAACCCTTGGCGGTTCTTGGCATCGTGAGTAATGCTGATGCTGTCGGCTTCCGAATCGTAGCGGATGGTATGTATGCCGGGCACTTCGCCTTCGCGGATAGAAGCAATGGGCAGTTCGTTGGCTGCACATTCGTTGCTACCGCTCAGCACACCGTTGGCATCGAGCAGTGTGCCTTTCACCCACGACTGCTTGCGCTCAATGTTCTCCAATATGCCTTCGGCCAGTGTGATGGCCGTGCCGCTGGGAGCATCCAGTTTATGGATGTGATGCGTTTCGCTCATAGTAACATCGTATGCCGGGAAGCGGTTCATGATTTTGGCCAAGTATTTGTTTACAGCCGAGAAGATGGCTACACCCAGGCTGAAGTTCGACGACCAGAACAGTGTCTTTCCGCCGGTGGTGCAAAGTTGGCGAATCTCCTCGCCATGCTCTTCCATCCATCCGGTACTGCCCGAAACTAATTTCTTTCCTGCCTGGAATGTCTTTAGGTAGTTCTGATAGGCCACCATAGGGTTGGTAAACTCAATGGCTACGTCGGCACTCTTGAATGCCTCCGATTCGAAGTCTTCCTGGTTGTCTATATCAATGATGCAAACAATCTCATGTCCGCGGCTAAGGGCAATCTTTTCTATCTCTTTACCCATCTTTCCGTAGCCGATAAGTGCAATTTTCATATACCTTTGTTTTAGTTTTTTAGTTTAATCAGTTGCAAAGATAATAATTTTATTACATTTGCACGCAACATTAACCATTCTTATACAATGGAGCAGCTACTTCACTATGTTTGGAAACACAAAATCTTCCCTTTAGGCGAGATGCTAACCACTGCCGGCCTGCCGATAGAGGTTATCGACCCCGGTTTGCCCAATACCAACGCCGGCCCCGATTTCTTCAATGCCAAGGTGAAGATTGGCGGCACCATGTGGGTGGGAAACGTTGAGGTGCATACCCAGGCTTCCGACTGGATGCGCCACGGACACGACCGCGACAAGGCCTACGACAATGTTATCCTGCATGTAGTGGGCGAGGACGATTGCCATGTGTATCGAACCGATGGGGCGGTCATTCCGCAGTTGCAGCTCAGTTGCCCCGAAAAGGTGCGGCTGCACTACGATGAACTGCGCAAGGCCGACATCTGTCCGCCCTGCCACGAAATACTCTCCACCCTGCCCAAGCTGACCGTTCACTCCTGGCTGTCGGCCTTGCAGGTAGAGCGTTTCCAACAGAAAACAGCCTTGATTTCCGAGCGTCTTGCTCGCTTCAACAACCACTGGGAAGATGTCTTCTTCATCACCCTGGCCCGTAATTATGGCTTTGGCCTGAACGGAGATGCCTTCGAGGCGTGGGCCTCCCGATTGCCCTTGCGTGCCGTCGATAAGCATCGCGATTCCCTGTTTCAGATAGAGGCCTTCTTCTTCGGTCAGGCCGGCCTGTTGGAAGAGGCTATTCAAGATGCCGATGAGTACTACTTGAAATTGCAGAAAGAGTATCACTATCTGCAACATAAGTTCCAGTTGCCCGCACCGATGGATGTGTCGCAATGGCGCTTCCTACGCTTGCGTCCCGGCAACTTCCCTCATGTGCGCCTGGCCCAATTGGCATGGTTGTATCACACCCGCCAATCCCTTTTCTCCTCCGTCATGGAGGCCGAAACCATCGACGATGCCAAGTTGCTGCTTGTTTCGCAAACCTCGCCCTATTGGGAAACCCATTTCACCTTCTGGAAGGAGTCTGTCCGTCGCGAAAAGCCGGTGGGCGATACGGCCCTGAATCTGATGCTTATCAATACCGTCATCCCCTTCCTGTATGCCTACGGCCTGCATAAAGGTAGCGAGTTGCTTTGCGACAGGGCCACCCGTTTCCTCGAATCGCTGAAGGCCGAAAACAACTACATCACCCGCCAATGGAGTGGGGCAGGCTTGGTGGTCAATACGGCTGCCGACTCACAAGCGCTTATCCAACTACGCAAGGAGTATTGCGACAAGCGCGATTGCCTGCGATGTCGGTTTGGATATGAGTTTTTGAAACGTAAATAATGGATTTATCAAACTAATAACTTATTTAATATGAAAGCATTTACTTATCTATTGGCTGCCGGCTTGATGTTTACGGCCTGTAGCGGAAAGAAAGCAGCATCTGCCGATGCCAAAGAGTCTCAAAAGGAGGAAAAACTGGTTTGCTTGAGTTTCGACGATGGCCCTAACACAACCACTACCGTTGCCATGCTCGACATGTTGCAGAAGCACAACGTGGTAGGTTCGTTTTTTGTCATTGGCAACAACATCAACGAGCAGTCGGCCGAGGTAATGAAGCGCACCGTAGAGATGGGTTGCGACATACAGAACCACTCGAAGACACACACCCAAATGCCCTCCCTTACTGCCGACGAGATAAAGGCCGAGATTGCCTATACATCGGGCAAGATAAAGGAGGCTGTTGGCGTAGAGACCACCTTCTTCCGTCCACCCTACATTGCCGTGAACGATGTGATGCACCAAAACATCGACCTCTGCTTCATCTGTGGTCATGGATGTCAAGACTGGGAACCTGCAATAACCGCCGAACAGCGTGCAGAAACCATCCTGAAGGCTCCCAAGCATGGCGATATCTTCCTGCTACACGACATGCCGGGCAACGATGCAACCGTTCAGGCTTTGGACATCATCATCCCCGAACTGAAGAAGCAAGGTTTCGAGTTTGTCACCGTAACCGAACTTTTCAAGCGTTGCAACGTCACTCCACAACCGGGCGTGATGTATAGCAATGTCTTCGACAAGTAAGCTGCCGTTCTTACCACTTCTATTACGCGTAATTTTCTTTTTGGCAGTTAGAGAAAAACTTCTCATGTTCCGAGAAGAAAATAATTAGTCGCCGCATAAAACTAAAATACCGACGGTATTTAAAAAAATATCGTCGGTATTCTATAAAATATCAGCGGTATTCTAATAAATACCGTCGGTATTTTAATTTTTCTCAGTCAATAAACATTTTCTTTGCCATACTTCCTACTTTTTTTCTTTAGCGATGCGAATGATTTTTGTTCGTGAACCAAGTGACAATTGCTCTTGATTGTGTAGAGATTATAATAATCGTAATTCGGATTGGCTAAGGAATCGAACCATACTTGCTTCCATACAACCTGTTAAATTAGGTTTTGGTAGCATATTGTAAATAAACTCATCTATATTACCTCAACAAATTACTTACTGCCGCCTGATAGTTGCTGAGCTTGGATGTTTTGTGGATAACCTTTTTCGCTTTGCGGTCGCCATCGGGTAGGAGGTATTCCCAGAACGTGCGCATTTTGGTGAGGAGTTGCTGTTCGCCCCCTTCGAGCAGGTTGCCGTATTGGCTGAAGACATCGGCATGGAGCAACCGGATTTTCTCCATCATTGCTTGTGGCGATAGCGGCTCGCCTTGCTGGTATTCGATGGCTAAGGCTGGGTTGGCAAGCAGGCCGCGGCCAATCATCAAGCCGGCCAAACGTGGGAAGCGGCTTTCGATGCGTTCAATATCGTCCAGCGTCAGCAAATCGCCATTATATACCAACGGCTTTTCGCATTCGGCATAGAAACGTTGGAAGGCCTCCAAATCTACCTCACCCTTGTATTGCTGCTTACCTAAGCGGGGATGCATGGTGATGTGGGATAGGGGGAGGCTATTCAGTAATGGGAGCAGTGCCATACATTCGGCGGCATCTTCCCAACCTAAACGCATTTTTACCGAAAAACGGATGTCGGGATGGGCTTCGAGGGCTGCGCTTAACAAAGCCTTAACCTCGTCGGGATAGGGGAGCAGTCCGGCACCGTTGTGACGCTTGGCCAAAGTGGGGAACGGACAGCCTAAGTTGATGTCCACTTCCTGATAGCCTTTCTCGATGAAAAGGGACAAAATGTGCAAAATGGTCTCGGGCGTTGAGGCTATCAGTTGGGGCGTAAGCACTACTCCGCGATTGTTTTCGGCTTCCAGTTCGCGCACGTCCTTGCGTCGGAAATCGCCGTGTTCGATGCGGACGAACGGGGTGTAATAACTGGCTATGCCGCCAAAGATGCGGGCGTGCGCCTGGCGGTAAATGGCATCGGTGTAGCCTTGCAAAGGTGCAAAATGTATGGGTAGTTTTTCTTTCTTCATGCCGCAAAGTTAAAGAAAAACCTTGTTTTTTATGGATTTATAAGTGAAAATAGCCTAATTCGTAGGGATTTATTGAGAGATAACCCTTATTTTTGTGCCGTAAAAGATAGATTATTGTGCAGAAACAACGAATATGAAAAAAATATCTCATCAATTGCTATTGGCCGCAGGCTTGCTCATCTTCATCTACTCGTGTGCCAGCATCGGACGTTTGGAGGGTGGACCCATCGACGAAGAGCCGCCGGTGTTCATCGGCAGCACGCCCGAACAGGCCGGCATCAATAGCGACCGCAACAAGATAACCATTGAGTTCGACGAATTCATCAAGTTGGATAAACCCGGCGAGAAGGTAGTTATCTCGCCTCCGCAGGTGCAACAACCGGTTATCAAGGCCAACGGACGTAAAGTGGTCGTTACATTGGAAGACTCGCTGAAGCCGAACACTACCTACACTATCGACTTTGCCGATGCCATCCAAGACAATAACGAGAGCAATCCGTTGGAGAACTTCTTCTTTACCTTCTCTACCGGCGAAAAACTCGACACCATGGCCGTGGGCGGAACCGTGCTGAACGCCTCCAACCTTGAACCCGTCAAGGGAATGATGGTGGGCTTGCATGCCGATTTGGACGATTCTACCTTCACTACCAAACCTTTCGAACGTGTGGGCATCACCAACAGCCGCGGACAATTCTCCATTCGTGGGGTGGCACCGGGCAAGTACAGAATCTTTGCCTTGCAGGATGCCGACCGCAACTATTTCTTCAACCAGCCCACCGAAATCGTGGCTTTCAACGACTCGCTCATCATTCCTTCGATGGAGCCTCGCACCCGTCAGGACACTACATGGCTGGACACACTGACCATCGACACCATTGCAACAGTGGCCTATACACACTTCCTGCCCGACGACATCCTGTTGCGCAGCTTCAAGGAGGTTCACCATCGCCAACGATTGGCCAAGACCGAACGCCTCTCGCCCGAAAAGTTCTCGTTCTACTTCACCGCACCGGCCGATAGCCTGCCGCGCATGAAGGGGTTGAACTTCGACGAAAAGGATGCTTTCATCGTGGAAGACCTTACCGGCAGAAACGACACGCTATGCTATTGGATTAAGGACTCGCTCCTCATCAAGCAAGATACCTTGCAGATGGAACTGTCGTACCTCTATACGGATAGCCTGAACCAACTGTCGCCCCGCACCGATACCATCAACGTGGTGTCTAAAACAAGTTTTGCCAAGTTGATGGAGAAGAAACAGGAGGAGGAGAAAAAGAAACGCGAAGAAGAAGAGAAGAAGAACAAACGTCGCAAGAAAGATGAAAACGACTCCATCCCTCCACAACCCGAAGAGGTGAAGATAGAGTTCCTGAACCCCGATGTGTATGCACCCAACTCGCTCGATGTTTACGATTACCTCAGCATCACACTGCAAGAGCCGATAGCACAATTCAACCCCGAGGGCATACACGTGAAGCAGAAGGTGGACACGCTTTGGGAGGATATTCCGTTCGACTTGGAACACGACACCATCGACATCAAACGATATAACATCTATGCCGATTGGAAACCGGAAAATACCTACGAACTGACCATCGACTCGGCATCTATCTATGCGCTGTATGGAAAGTTCAACAACACCATCCGCAAGGAGATGAAAACCAAGAAACTGGATGAGTATGGTGCCATCTTCTATAATGTGACCGGGGTGCAAGGCCCTGCATTCGTCGAACTGCTTGATACAAAAGACATGCCCGTCAGACAAGTGCCCGTGGTGGATGGAAAGGCCGATTTCTACTACTTAGCTCCCGGAAAATATGGTGCGCGACTGGTGGTGGACAGCAACGAAAACGAGGTGTGGGACACCGGTAACTACGAAGAGAGACGCCAGCCGGAGATGGTGTACTACTATCCGCAAGTGCTGGAACTGAAGGCAAACTTCGACCTGACACAAGATTGGGATGTCAGGGCTTTGCCTCTTGATAGACAGAAACCTCTTGAACTGAAAAAGCAAAAACCCGATGAAAAGAAAAAGAAGAACAACAGTAGCAATAGCCGCTATAGGTAGCAAGTTCATCCTTTCCATAGTGGCCCTGTGGATGCTCTCTACCCATGTAGTGCAAGCACAATGTACGGCAATCAACGAGGCTTTCCTGCCCGGCGAAAAAATAGAATACGACCTCTATTTCAACTGGAAGTTCATTTGGAAAAAGGTGGGAACAGCCAGTCTGAAGACCGATTCGGCTACCTATAACGGTAAGCGTGGCTATGTGATGGACTTGCTTACCAAAGGAAGCAAGCAGGCCGATTTCTTCTTCAAGATGCGCGACACGCTGACTTGCTATATCAGCGAGCAGTTGGAACCGCTCTACTTCTGCAAAGCTGCTGAAGAGGGTAAGCGTCATACCGTGGATGAGGCTTGGTTTTCGTATAAGGATGGTGTGTCGCACGTTAAGCAACGCCGCACATGGAAGAGCCATAACCGCCCCACGCAAGAGATGGAGTATAGCGATTCGCGCTGCATCTTCGATATGCTGAGTATCCTGGCGCAAGCGCGTTCGTACGATCCGAACGATTATAAGGTTGGGGATAAAATCAACTTCCCGATGGCAACAGGCCGTCGCGTGGAGCAGCAGACATTGATTTATCGGGGAAAAGAGAATGTTGAGGCCAACGACGACAAAACCTATCGTTGCCTGGTATTCTCGTTTGTGGAATACGATGATGATGGCGATGAGGAAGAGGTTATTACGTTCTATGTATCCGACGACAAGAACCACTTGCCCATACGCTTGGACATGTACCTGAACTTCGGCTCGGCCAAAGCATTCTTTAAGAATGTAAAGGGAAATCGTTATCCGCTAACCTCTGTGGTTAAAAAGAAATAGTCTATACGGTAAATGGTAGCGGGTTGTCTTTACGGAAGACACTCGACTCGAAGGTGGCAATCAGCTCTCCATGCTGGTTGGTAATATCCACTTGATAGCAACCCGTGCTGCGTCCGATGTAGCGCTCGCGGGCTTCGGCATACAAGGTATCTCCCACACCACTTCCGCGCAAAAAGGTGATGTTCGACGAAAGCGAAACGGCAAAGGTGCCGTGCGAGTTGGCGGCGGCGGCCAGTGCCAAGTCGGCCAATGTAAACAGTGCCCCACCTTGCGTACGCCCACCCGCATTGAGGTGAGCGTCCGTAATGATGAGTTGTGCTTTGCTATATCCGGGCTTTACTTCCAATAGTTCGATGCCTGCATTGGTAGCAAACCGATCGTTCTTGAAGAATTCCTGCGGAGTCATATAGTTTTTTACTTGTTCAGTTTCCAACTGCATCCGTCCTTGCCGTCTTTGATTTCGAAGCCGAGGGCGGTAAGTTCGTTGCGAATCTTGTCGCTGGTGGCCCAATCTTTGTTGGCCTTGGCCTTGGCACGCTCTTCGAGCAGCATGTCAACCACCTTGCCGAAAGCCTCTTCGCGTCCGGCATTGGATGTGGCCTCTTCTTTCAATCCAAGGATATCGAAGCAGAAGAGGTGGAATGTCTCTTTCAACTCTTCCAAATCGGCAGCATTGATGCTGTCGTTTCCGGCTACGATGTTGTTTATCATCTTGGTAGCATCGAATAGGTGAGCGATAACAATCGGTGAGTTCAAGTCGTCGTTGATGGCATCGTAGCACTTGGTACGGATGGCTTTCACATCGACGGTCGAGTTTGCCGATGGAGTAACCTTCTTCAAAGCTGCCCAAGCATCCATCAATCTTGCCAATCCCTTTTCGGCGGCTTGCAGCGCTTCGTTGCTGAAATCGACGGTGCTGCGATAGTGTGCCTGAAGGATGAAGAAACGGATGGTCATGGCCGAATAGGCTTGCTCCAGCTTCTCGTGAGTGCCGTTGAAGAACTCCTCAAGGGTGATGAAGTTGCCAAGCGATTTGCCCATCTTCTGTCCGTTGATGGTAATCATATTGTTGTGCATCCAGTAGTGTACCATGTCGTCGCCTTGGCTGGCTACCGATTGCGCAATTTCACATTCGTGGTGAGGGAATACCAAGTCCATGCCACCGCCGTGAATGTCGAAGTGGCTACCCAAGTATTTGCGTCCCATGGCAGTACATTCGCAGTGCCAACCGGGGAAACCGTCGCTCCAGGGAGCCGGCCAGCGCATGATGTGTTCGGGTTGTGCCTTCTTCCAAAGGGCAAAGTCGGCAGGATTGCGTTTCTCGTCTTGTCCGTCAAGTTCGCGTGTAGTGTTCAGCACGTCGTCCAAGTTGCGGCCGGAGAGTTTGCCGTAGCGATGTGCTTCGTTGTACTTGGCCACATCGAAATATACCGAACCTTCGCTTTCATAGGCAAAGCCGTTATCCAGAATCTCCTTCACGAGTTCAATCTGTTCGATGATGTGTCCGCTTGCATGCGGTTCGATGCTTGGGGGAAGTACGTTCAGCGCTTCCATGGCTTTGTGGTAGCGGTTGGTATAGTATTGTGCCACCTCCATGGGTTCGAGTTGTTCCAGACGTGCTTTCTTTGCAATCTTGTCTTC
Organism: Mediterranea massiliensis; assembly: GCA_015060685.1. Taxonomy (GTDB): domain Bacteria; phylum Bacteroidota; class Bacteroidia; order Bacteroidales; family Bacteroidaceae; genus Bacteroides; species Bacteroides massiliensis_B. The sequence continues at coordinate 35,229 of SUXZ01000014.1, forward strand.
GCCTTCGTCGGCATCATGCTCAAGATGGCCTACGTCAGTAATGTTGCGAACGTAGCGCACTTTGTACCCCAAATGTTTCAGGTAGCGGAATAATAGGTCGAAAGTGATGGCCGGGCGGGCATGTCCCAAGTGTGGGTCGCCATATACTGTCGGGCCACAAACATACATGCCAACGTGTGGCGCATGAAGGGGTTTGAAGAGTTCTTTTCTTCTATTCAGCGTGTTGTAAATAATCAGTTGCTGCTCCATAATGTTTTCGTTTTCTTCTGTTTGGGATGCAAAGGTACAATAATTCTTCTTATTTCGTTGCTTTATTATCGAGGATTTGGGAAAAAAGAGTACATTTGCCGAAAATGGACAAACAGAAACGAGTATTATTGGGTATGAGTGGGGGCACTGACAGTTCGGTGTGCGCCATGAAATTGCAGGATGCCGGCTACGAGGTGGTTGGTGTGACGTTCCGTTTCTATGAAGCGGATGGAAATACCGGCTATCTGGAAGATGCCCGTATGCTTGCCACGAAACTTGGCATTGAGCACCTGACGGTGGATGTGCGCCAACGGTTTTGGGAGGAGGTAGTGACCTACTTCATGGATGAGTATATGGCCGGATGCACACCGGTGCCTTGTACGCTTTGCAACAACCGCTTCAAATGGCCCTTGTTGGCCAAACTTGCCGATGAAATGGGCATTTTTTATATCGCCACCGGGCATTATGTAAAGAAGGTTTGCCGTGAAGGCATCTACTATCTGGCACCGGCAAAGGATAGCGATAAAGACCAGTCGTTCTTCTTATGGGGATTGTCGCAAGACATCTTGCAAAGAATGCTCTTACCGATGGGTGATTTGACCAACCAAGAGGTGCGTGAATATGCCATAAGCAGGGGATTCGAGCGGATAGCCACCAAACAGAACAGTACAAGTGTTTGCTTCTGCCCACACGACTATCGCTCGTTTCTGACTTCGCATGTCCCTGCCGACAAGTTCCCCGGTGAGGGTCGTTTTCTCGATGAAAACGGCCATTTCTTAGGATTTCATCGGGGATTTCCGTTTTATACCATCGGCCAGCGAAGAGGCTTGGGCCTGCAACTGAATAAAGCCGTTTTTGTGAAGGAGATACATCCTGATAGCAACGAAGTGATATTGTCGCCCCTGGCATCCTTATATAAAAAGGAGATGTGGCTGAAGGATTGGACGTTGCAAGATGCCAATCGGGTATATGCAATGGATGAGGTTATCGTAAAGATTCGCTATCGCAAGCAAGCCAACCGTTGCAAGGTCAGTCTGGTAGGTGATAAGCTGCATGTAGCCTTGATTGATCCGCTCGAATCCATTGCTAAGGGGCAGGCGGCCGCCTTCTACGATGCCGAAGGCCTGTTGCTGGGCGGCGGTATTATATGTTGAACGACTTCAACTCCTTGCGCAACGCTTTTGCCTTTCCGTCGGTCAGCTTGTCGAGCAATTCCCAAAACCTGTCGCCATGATTCATCTCTTTTGTATGGGCAAGTTCGTGAAGCAATACATAATCTATCAGGTGGGAGGGTAGCAACATCAGGTAGCACGAAAGGTTGATGCTCTTCTGTGCCGAGCAACTTCCCCACCGCCCTTTACTGGTAGTAATCTTCAGTTGTTTGTAGGGCAAGCCGTGCTTCATGGATAGCATGTATAGGCGTGGTGGAAGCACTATCTTGGCGTTTCGTCGCAAAGCTTCCACGATGACTTTGTTCAGCCATTCTTGTAGCTTTTCGTCATTGAAATCGGCATTGGGCGGACAGATAATCCGCATCTCACCCAGTTCGGAGTGCGAGAGGAAACGTTCGCGGTTGCCGTTGACCAGCGATAGCTTGAAGTACTCCGCATCGATGCGGTAGTCAAGGTCGATAAGTTTCCTTGGTTTTACCTTCTCTTTGGCCTTCAGTAGTTTGGGACGCAACTCCTCGATGGCCCTTTCCAACTCTTTGTACGTTGTACCTGCGGGTATGGTGGCAAACAGCCCTTCGGGTTTTGTCCGAAAGGTGAGCCGTCTGGCTCTTGGATTCACTTTCCAAGTAATTGTGCCCAGTGCGGCATCCTCTATTTTGCCTGTTTTCTCCATAATTCGGTGGCAAATTAACGACTTTCTTCCGACTATTGCTATTTTTTTTGCCTCTATTTGCAACTTTTTTAGGGGGTGCTGCGTCTAACACACAGAGAAACGAAATAAAACCAAAAACATATAAATAAAATGAAACGATTTACGATTATTCTTTCTGTGATGCTTTTGTGCGCATCATCTCTATTTGCACAAAACATCTTTTTTGGAAACAAGAAGGTGAAAGCCAGCAATGTGTATGTTACAAAGGATATAAGGGTTAGCGATTTCGACCGCATCCAGCTATCCGGTTCGATGGATATGGTTTACGAGCAGAAATCGGGTAAACCATCGTTGGAGATCTATGCGTCCGACAATATTGTCAACCTGTTGGAGGTTGATGTGGAAGACGGATTGCTTAGCATCCGCTTTAAGAAAGGATATAGCATTTCAAGTGGTAAGGTGCAAATCCGTGCTACTTCGGCCAATCTCTATGGCGTGTCTCTCGCCGGAAGCGGTTCGATTGATTTGAGCAAAGGGATAAAAACCAATCACCTGACTGTTCAGCTCTCCGGTAGTGGCGATGTGATGGGCAAGAACATCTTTTGCCAGGAAGATTTGCGTGTAGCTATATCTGGAAGCGGTGATGTGGATATGCAGCAGTTGGTGTGCAACCAATTCGGCGTGTCGCTTTCGGGTAGTGGCGATGTGGAAATCAACAACATCGATGCCAACAATGCCAAGGTGTCGGTGGCCGGTAGTGGCGACATGAAGTTAAGAAGCCTTACCTGTGCCAAAGCCAATGTAGAAGTGGCCGGAAGCGGATGCATCGAGATGTATGGCAAGAGCAACGATGCCCAATTCGAGGTGGCCGGTAGTGGCGAAATATCAGCCGCCGGTTTCGAAGCCAAGCAGGTAGCTGTTTCCATAGCCGGTAGTGGCGATGTAGAGTGCTATGCAACCGATTACCTGAAGGCCTCCATAGCCGGTAGCGGCGAAGTGGGCTATAAGGGAAATCCCGAATTGAACGTACCTAAACGAGGTGTACACAAACTCTAAACTTAAACATATTTCTCTCTTAAACAGAAGTGAGGGTATCGCGATACCCTCACTTTTTTTATTCCTCCTCAGAGGCTTCATTATCTTCTATTCTTTCTATTTGGTAGGTATTCCAAAACAATCCGTACATTTCAATCTCGTTTTGTATTTCTGCTAAATTCGGAGCAGAACGATACCATTTTTCGTTTAACGTATATACCTTCCCCGAAAATTTGACTTTGATACCCTCTTTAAGTAGCTCTGTTATTGGCTGATATTCAGTAGTACAATTCAAGTTTATATAATATCTCCTGTTTTGAGTATCCTCTATGTAGTAATAGAGGCCCTCGGGACTATCGGCACAATGATGTATAATGCCAATATTATTCCATGTATCTGTCACATAATCACCCCTAAATTGATATTGTGGAAGGGGCGCCATCCTTGGATTATCATCGTCATCGTCGCTACAAGCCATTCCAACCCATAGCCATGCAAACACACTTAAAAATAGTAACGTTTTTTTCATAATCGTAATTTTTTAAATTGTTAATAATGGTGGGGTGTCATGTATTATGCTGCAAATATAGCAATAAGCGTTTTAACAAGAGGGAGGGGGAATTCCTACTTTTGAATAGGAATTTCCCTATTACTTAAATTTTTTGTATTTATTGAGGCCAATTACTAAACCCATAACCTTCTTTTTGATAATGTATTCTAAGTCCATAAGTTTGCCATTGTTCAGTATCAAACACTTCTTCAGGTATTTCACCTGTGAGACAATTCTTCTGCAATACAGGTACAATACCTTTTTCTTCGGTAAAGAATCGCCAATCCATTTCCGTAAATTCATTACTCCTACACTCTGCTCCATGAGGTAAATTACGCAATGACAATGGAGGCATCCCCTTAAATTTATTAGCATATAGAAGTGCTGGCATTCCTAAATTCAGTAACAACCCTATTTCATCCGGTAATTTATTAAAGGAAGTATCAATAATATACAACCATTTCATCGTTTCGGCTACATTGCCAATCTCCTTAGGGATTTCTCCACTAAATCCTTTACCTGAAATATACAATAGCTCCAACGGACAATTAAAGATTTCTTTGGGGATACCACCTTTGGCGCGTTCATCACCCGATATCTCTAACCAGGTCAAATAAGGCAGATTACCCAATTCGGTCGGCAATGAATAGCCTGCCGGCAAGTATTTCGGATCGCCTACTCGGATTTTCACTATGCGATATTCATTCTTTTCTGTATCCAATGCCGCTGATACACCTCCCCAAGTGGTATAGTCGGTAATATCCCAATGAAAGGGTTCTTTCCATTCTGCACACTTCATACTATGATAATAGGCCACCATAACCAAACTATCTTGTACATTCATTGTTGGGCGTGCCGGCCCTTTAGGTACTTCCGGCAAATCGTCGTCGCCGCTACAAGCCATTCCAACCCATAGCCATGCAAACATACTTAAAAATAGTAACGTTTTTTTCATAATCGTAATTTTTTTAATTGTTAATAATGGTGGGGTGTCATGTATTATGCTGCAAATATAGCAATAAGCGTTTTAACAAGAGGGAGGGGGAATTCCTACTTTTGAATAGGAATTTCCCTATTTTTTAATAATTGTCCATTAATCATGCCTTAATAGGATAATTACTGACAACTATACATATCAAATCACACTACGAAGATTAGCGGTTTTGCCACAGTTATGGCACTCCACTGCCATAGGCTTGGCAAGGTTGTGCCACTGCGGTGGCAGTGGAGTGCCAAGGCTGAAAAAAGTTTGGCACACGAGAAGCTATTCTGAGAGGGGTTAAAGAGGAATTGAGCCAATAGGCAGAGAGGTTTGAAAGTGCGTTGGGATGATGAAAAAGACAATCATCGCCATGACTGCGATATGCAATCATGGCGATGATATTTGATTGAGTAAGCCTACGGCAAGTTTGGTCGAGTGAGACACTATTTGATGCGAGTTCCCTCTTCAGCATTTGCAATGGCCGAGGCGAGTGTGATGATTACCTCCTTCACTCCGGCATGGATGGCCTCGAACGAGTTTTCAAGCTTGGGAATCATGCCGCCTTGAATCACGCCATCGGCTACAAGTTGCTTGAAGGTAGCCTCGTCGATGGTTGGGATAACGCTATCGTCATCGTTTTCATCGCTCAAAACGCCTTTCTTTTCGAAGCAATACACCAAGGTAACGTCGAAATGTTGTGCCAAGGCTTTGGCCGTTTCGCCCGCAATGGTGTCGGCATTGGTGTTCAGCATGTTGCCCTGGCCGTCGTGGGTTAGGGGAGCCATGACGGGTACAATGCCTTTTTGGATGATGTCGGCCAGAAATTCGCCATTCACGTTCTTTACATCTCCTACGAAACCATAGTCGATATCCTTTACCGGTCGCTTCACGCTACGGATAACGTTCATGTCGGCACCGGTCAGGCCAAGTGCATTTACACCACGGGCCTGCAAGCCGGCCACAATGTTCTTGTTCACCAATCCGCCATACACCATGGTTACTACCTTCAGCATCTCCTTATCGGTGATTCGGCGGCCGTTTACCATCTGGCTTTCAATGCCCAGGCTGGCGGCTATCTTGGTGGCCGAGCGGCCTCCACCATGTACCAATACCTTATATCCTTCGATGTGTGCAAAATCGTTCAGTAGTTGCAACAAAGTGGCCTCTTCTTCTACAATCTTTCCGCCTACTTTGATAACGGTCAATTTCTCTTTCATATCCTTGTTTTAATCGTTTGAATTAGCAAATAACAATCTGTCCAGCTCTTCAATGCTTTGGTTGATTTGTGAGTGGCTTTCCAGGAAACTACCATCGAAGCTATAGCGTGCCTGCTGGTAGAAGGGCAACCTTTTCTGTAGCGCTTCTTCGATGAAAAGGCGCAATTCGTCATCGTTCTTATTGCTCAGGATGGGGCGTTGTTGCTTGGCCACCTTCAGCCGGCGGAACAATACATCGATGGGAACATTCAGGAAAACCGTGTCGCCTTGTTGGTTCATATACTCCATGTTGTCGAAGTGGCATGGAGTGCCTCCACCGGTGGAAATCAGTACGTTTTCGAATTCGCCCACTTCGTGAAGCATGTTTTTCTCGATGATGCGGAAACCATCTTCGCCGCGTTCGGCAAACAACTCTCTGATGGTCTTGTGGAAGCGTTTTTCGATGTACCAATCCAAGTCGATGAATTCGATGTTTTTAGCCTTTGCAAAGGCTTTCCCCAATGTAGTTTTGCCGGCGCCCATATAACCGGTAAGAAAGATTCGAATCATATACAGAATTATTTTTGCGACAAAGATACATAAAATGTGTTAATTCTGATTTTTTCTTTCTATCTTTGTTGCATGAATAAGAAGCCGAAATACTATGTAGTGTGGCATGGAGTTGAGCCGGGAATATACACAACCTGGGAAGATTGCTTGTTGCAAACCAAAGGATTTGCCGGCGCAAAATACAAGTCGTTTGATACAATGGAAGAGGCTCAAAAGGCCTATCAGGCATCGCCAAGCGACTTTATAAAACCGAAATCTGATACGTCTCGTCCGCGAAAAAATGAGGAGACATTGCCGAAAGAGGTGCAGGAGAACAGTCTGGCCGTAGATGCGGCGTGTAGCGGAAATCCCGGGCAGATGGAGTATCGTGGAGTGCATGTTGGAAGCCGTCAGCAGGTGTTTCATTTCGGTCCCATGTTTGGCACAAACAATATCGGAGAGTTCCTTGCCATTGTGCATGGATTGGCATTGATGAAACAGAAAAACATCCGAATGCCCATCTATAGCGATAGCGTAAATGCCATCAACTGGGTGAAGAAAAAGCAATGCAAGACCAAGCTGGAGCGCAACGAGAAAACCGAAGAACTATTCCGGTTGATTGAGCGGGCCGAAAAGTGGTTGGCGGAAAATAAATACGATACACCCATACTGAAGTGGGAGACGAAGCAATGGGGGGAAATACCGGCCGATTTCGGCAGAAAATGATACATATTTTATAACTTTAATTATAATGACAATGAAACACCCTATGAAACAATGTTTAGCCGTTGCTTTTGGAGCAATGTTGCTATTGGCAACTTCTTGCAAGCAAGAAATTCCATTGGTTTATGATGTGGAAAATACCGGTGCAGACTTCGAATTGCCGGTATTGCCAAGTTTCGATGAACTGCCCGTAGTAGAGCCGTTGACCGACCCCTTGTTGTGGTCGGACGGAAGCGGTCGTGTAAAGAAATTCAGCGACTGGAAACGTCGTCGTGCAGAAATCATCAGAGAGATTGAACATTACGAAGTGGGACAAAAGCCCACCGTACCCAGAGAGTGTATCGATGCCATCATGGATGGTGATACGTTGAAGGTGAAGGTTAGCGTAAATGGTGAAGTGCTCACCATTAAAGCACCGATTAACTATCCGGAAGGCGAAGGCCCGTTCCCTGCAATTATCGGTATCGGTTGGGGTGCAGGAAGTCTGCCTTTAAGCATCTTCAAGGAGCGTAACATTGCAACCATCGGCTTCAACTTCACACAAGTGATGTCGCACACCCAAAAGCGTGGACAAGAGCCTATCAACAAGCTCTATCCCGACCAATTGGAAATGGGTTCATACACCGCATGGCCTTGGGGCGTCAGCCGTTTGATTGATGGTTTGGAAATCGTTGGCGAAAAGTCGAAGATTGATACCAAGCACCTGGCAATCTCCGGTTGCTCGTTTGCCGGAAAGATGGCACTCTTTGCCGGTGCATTCGACGAACGCATTGCCTTGACCATTGCTCAAGAACCCGGAGGTGGCGGTGCTGCTGCTTGGCGTGTATCTGAAACATTGGGCAATGTGGAAACCCTTGGCAGAACAAACTACTCATGGTTCAAGGAGAGCATGATTCAATTCAAGGAAGAAAATGTTGCTCGTCTCCCACACGACCATCACGAACTTTGTGCGTTGGTTGCACCGCGTGCCTTGTTGGTATTAGGTAACCCCGACTACGAATGGTTGGCCGATGAATCGGGCTATGTATCTTGTCAGGCCGCCCGCAAGGTATGGGAAGCATTCGGCATTGAAGACCGCATGGGCTTCTCGTTCATCGACAAACATGGACATTGCCAATTGCCCGAAAGCCAATATCCTGAAGTGGAAGCGTTTGTCGACAAGTTCTTGCTCGACAAGAAGGAAGTGAATACAAACGTAACCATAGCACCCATGTTCGAAGACGTTGATTACGAACGTTGGATGAAGTGGTGGGGAACAGGAAATCCTACTTTCTAATTACATCAGATTATCCCAACGACTGCATATCGTTCAGTCGTTTGTAATAACCGTTTTTAGCTAAAAGCTCATCATGTTTACCGTGCTCTACGATTTCACCATCGTAGAGCACGTATATTTTATCGGCATTCTTAATGGTGGACAAGCGGTGAGCAATGGCGATGGTAGTGCGTGTCTTCATCAGTCGTTCAAGCGCTTCTTGAACCAATCGTTCGCTTTCGGTATCGAGGGCAGAGGTAGCCTCATCCAAGATAAGAATAGGCGGGTTCTTCAGAATGGCGCGAGCAATGCTGATGCGTTGGCGTTGGCCGCCGGAAAGCTTGCCGCCTCGGTCGCCTACGTTTGTATCGTATCCGTTTTCGGTTTCCATGATAAAGTCGTGTGCATTGGCTATCTTGGCCGCTTCAATTACTTGTTCCATGGTGGCACCCTCTACACCAAATGCAATGTTATTGAAGAAACTGTCGTTGAACAAGATAGCCTCTTGGTTTACATTACCGATAAGTGTGCGCAAATCGTGGATGCGTGCGTCTTTGATATTGATGCCATCGATACAGATTTCCCCTGATTGTACGTCGTGGTAGCGTGGTAACAAATCGACGAGCGTTGACTTGCCTGAACCCGATTGGCCGACCAATGCAATGGTAGAGCCTTTAGGCACGCTGAGGTTGATGTGCTTCAGCACTTCGCGCGAGCCGTCGTAGCTGAAACAGATGTCCTTGAACTCGATAGAGTCGTTCAGTGCCGGCAAGTCCTTGGGTTGTGCCGGCTCCTTGATGGGGTTGTCGGCTTTAAGGATGCGGTCGATGCGCTCCATACTTGCCAAACCTTTCGGGATGCTATATCCGGCCTTTGAGAACTCTTTCAGTGGGTTGATGACGCTATAGAGCATCACTAAGTAGAAGATGAACGAAGGTGCATCGATGGGGGCGTTGTTGCTCAGGATGAGTGTGCCGCCAAACCACAACACCACTACGATGAGGCAGGTGCCAAGGAATTCGCTCATGGGGTGGGCCAATGCCTGGCGGGTAGCCACGCGGTTGATGGCGTCGCGATATTCGTTGCTACAACGGTCGAATCGTTTCGACATCTTGTCTTCGGCAAGAAAAGCCTTGATGATGCGCAATCCGCCCAATGTTTCTTCCAGCTGAGACATGGTGTCGCTCCATTTCTCTTGCGCTTCGAGCGATTTGCGCTTCAGCTTCTTTCCTACGGTGCCCATTACCCAGCCCATGACGGGTACTACCAGGATGGTGAAGAGAGTAAGCTCCCAACTAATCATGATGAGCGTGCCGAAGTAGGCAATGATGAGGATAGGGTTCTTGACGAGCATGTCCAGCGAGCTGGTCACACTGGTTTCCACCTCGGTAACGTCGCCGCTCATTCGGGCGATGATGTCTCCTTTACGCTCTTCGCTGAAGAAACCTAAGGGAAGGTGTAAAACCTTGTCGTACACTTGCTTGCGGATGTCGCGAACAACTCCTGTGCGAAGCGGTATCATGATGGCCGACGAGGCAAAGTAGGTGAATGTCTTGAACAGCGTCATCACGGCCAGGAAGATTCCCAACAACAATAGTGTCAGCGATGCTCCGTGCGAGCTGATCAGTTCGGTGACAAAGTAGTAGAAGTTGTTGGTGGCAATATCTTTTAGTCCCATGTCGGGGGTATTCCAAGGGATGAACTGATAGACTTGTGTGTCCATCTCGAACAGAATTTGCAGGATGGGGATGATGAGTGCAAACGAGAATATGTTCAGTACGGCCGAAAGCAGGTTTAGCCAAACGGCACCGATTAGATACTTTTTGTAAGGAGGGATGAATCTGCGAAGCAGTTGGATGAATTCTTTCATATCATTTTCGTTTAATACGGCAAAAATAGTATCTTTTTCGCTAAACATTTGCACAAAATGCAAACTTTGTTTAGTTTTGTATATCAAATCACGTAAAAATAAAAATATTATGAATTTTACAGAGTTATGTAACCCCATTTTCGAGCAATCTATCCTGGATTATCATAAGACCGATTGTGTGGATACTCCTATCCAAAATCCCTATCCATTGAAGAGCATCGAGTATTATCTTTATCTGAAGAATTGGATTGATACGGTTCAATGGCATTTCGAGGATATTATCCGCGATCCGAATATCGACCCCGTCGAGGCGTTGACCTTGAAGCGCAGAATAGACAAATCCAATCAGGATAGAACCGACCTGGTGGAGTTGATAGATAGCTATTTCCTGCAAAAGTATCAGGATGTGAAGGTGCTTGCCGATGCAACCATCAATACCGAAAGCCCGGCATGGGCCATCGACCGCCTCTCTATCTTGGCACTGAAGATTTATCATATGCGTCAGGAGGTTGAGCGTACCGACGTTTCGCCCGAGCACCACGAGCAATGTGCCAAGAAACTGGCCATCCTTTTGGAGCAACAGAAAGACCTTTCTTCGGCTATCGACCAGCTGATTGCTGATATTGAAGCAGGACGCAAGTACATGAAGGTGTACAAGCAGATGAAGATGTACAACGACCCTGCATTGAATCCGGTACTTTACGGTAAGAAATGAAACTGCTCGTCATCCGATTCTCTGCTTTAGGCGATGTGGCCATGACCGTACCCGTTATCGACTCGTTGGCGCGGCAATATCCGTCGTTGGAGATAACCGTACTCTCCAAGCCATCCATGTCGGTATTCTTCGAGCGACTACCCAAGAATGTGTCGTTCAGAGGAGTAGATGTGAAGCAATACAAGGGAGTTAGGGGTATGTTCCGTCTGTTTAAGGAACTGAGAGTGGAAGGATTTAAGGCCGTTGCCGATTTGCACGATGTGCTTCGAAGCAAGCTTCTAAGAGGTTTCTTCCGCTTGACAGGAGCCAAGGTAAAGTGCATTGATAAAGGTAGGAAGGAAAAGAAGGAACTGACTTCAGCATCGCATAAAGTCTTCAAGCAACTTCCCTCATCGTTCGAGCGCTATCAGCAGGTGTTCCAAGAATTAGGCTTCCCACTTACGCTATCCTTTACCTCCATTTTCACCGAACAGAAGGGGGACGAGCACGCATTCTGTTCCGTGCATCCACCGAAAGCATTCGGTGAAAAGTGGATAGGTGTTGCACCGTTTGCCGCCCATCAAGGGAAAATACTTCCCGAAGAAACCACTTGCGAACTGATTGGCTTGCTTGCCGAAGATGCCTCAAACCGCATATTCCTTTTCGGTGGCGGCAAGGTAGAGAAAGAGAAGATGGACAAGTGGGCCGATGGTCGTCCGAATGTCATCTCCCTGGCCGGAAGCCTCTCTATGGAGGGCGAGTTGTCGCTTATCAGCCACCTGGATGTGATGGTCAGCATGGATTCGGCCAACATGCACCTGGCTTCGTTGGTAGGCACACCCGTAGTCTCCGTGTGGGGTGCCACCCATTCGTATGCCGGTTTTATGGGGTGGAATCAGTCGGTGGATAATGCCGTACAAGTGGAGTTGCCTTGTCGTCCCTGCTCGGTGTTTGGAAACAAACCGTGCCATCGCAACGACTATGCCTGCTTGACGCAAATAAAAGCGACCGACATACTTACGAAAATTCAGCATATTACAAGATAGCAAAAAAGCCGTTCTCAATGAACGGCTTTTCTTTATTTATCCAAGACAGATTTTCCTTTAAAGAGGGATGTGAAGAATTTCTTTATTTTGAACGAGTTGCGTCCGATTACATTCAAGTATATATTATGCCAATCGGACATTGTTTTAGCCGGTTGTATGAGAATGTCCTTTTTCGGTAAGTCCGGATTCAAGTTGTCCAGACACATTGATAGGTAGTTGAATATATTGTACTTCTCCAACACAAGTTCCTTGCATTCTTTTAGTGTAGAGATGCTTTCGTCAAAATGTTGTTCGCTTGATATCAGTTTATCAATTGTTTCGATACTTTTTTCAAAGTCGTAGATGTCAATGGTTGCGAAAGAATCTGTAGGGAAATAATCTTCAGTATTTTTGCAACCGTAGTAGATAGGAAATGTCTCTGTCAGATAGCAATCGGATAGTTTCTCTGTCCAATAATATTTTGATTGCGAATTCTCTATGGCAATGTGATATTTGTATGGCGCCAGTACATCCCATTTATCCTCAAAACTATTGAATCCTCTACCGAACACATCAAGTTTGTCTCCATAATGTTGCTTTAACTTCTCTACAAAGTTAATTCGGTCTTGATGTCCTTGCGTAAATGCCTTATTACTGGTTACAACCGATATCAATTTCTCTTTTGCAGGGGTGTCTTGTTGCTTGAAATCATCGTAACTCATATGTGGAATTACTTTTCCATCCTTGAATTTTAACCCTACAAACCAAGACAATATGGCCGGTGTATATTTAATGTTATGGTGTTTTAATTGCTCTTGGCAAGAACATACCATCCCGAATTGCTTGCAATACTTTTTGGGATAGCTAAGCACTGAATATGGCTCGCTTGTTGTTAGTATGATGTTCTCGGGAGCAACATGGAATGTGGTAGCTTTTTTAAGAGTTTTTCCGCGAATGATAACAAAATCCGGATCAGGGATTATTTCATTTACGTAAAACTGATATTTCCCACAACTGGGAATGCCTTTGCCTCCTGGTGTTTGGCGAAGGATGTCCTTACCTTGATCGCCGGTACCAGTTATCATGATTACTTTATACATATCGTTTCTTGTTTGTTACGATTGTGCGTTCTGATTCTTCTCTTTTAGTTTTTGCAAGTCTCTTGCCCGTTTTGCTTCCCGTTCGGCATATCCCTGGCGAGTACGTTTCCAACGCTTGTGTGTCCACAACCAAAGGTGTGGTTGTTCTTTGATATTCTCTTCCAACAGGTTGAAGTATTTGTTGGTCAGTTCGTTTTCTTCGGTTTTGGATGCATCTTCGCTAATGAGGTGGAAGGTTGCTACAAATTGTCCTCGTTTTTCTTGACGCATGGACATGTAGAATACACTACTGCTTGTGCGTCGGGCAATCTTTTCTGTGCCGGTAAATACCGGTGTGTCTTGGTTGAAGAAGTTCAGCCAATGGTTGATGGCTTCCCAAGTGGGTACTTGGTCGGCTATGAATCCGATGACAAATGGTTTGTTCTCTTTCTGTAGTTGCAGGATTCGTCGCAAAGTACCGGCCATGGTGATGCTTTCCGAGCCATATTGTTCGCGCAAATCCAAGAACAGCTTATCCATGCTTTTATCCGAAAGTGGATGATAAATCTGTCCGAATTGGATATTCGGGTTACTGAAGTGTAGGGGTAGCGATACTACAAATTCCCAATTAAAGTTGTGTCCCATGTATACGACACACGATTTACCTTTCTCGGAAATGATTCGTTCAACCATCTCCGTACCTTCAAAACGCAAATGTTTTTTCACATCTTCCGGCTTCATGTTCATCAGTTTGACGGTTTCCATGATGTAGTCGCAGAAGGTGGAATAGAATCTCTTCTCTATTTGTACGATTTCTTTTTCCGCTTTTTGCGGGAATGCATTTGTCAGGTTCTTGCGCACCACTTTCCGACGATATCGCACAAGGTAATATAGCGGAAAATAGATGAGGTCGCTGATGAAGTAAAGAAACCAAAACGGCAAGAGTGATGTCAGTTTCCACCCGAATCGGATAAGATGGTATTTAAAGTTCATTGTGCTGGCTTGTTTTTTGTTTTGTCAAAGGTACTACTTTTTTGCGATATACAATAACTTCCGCTTAGAAAACAACCATTTGCATGCTTGTTTTGTTGTGAATTCGTTGTTTTATTGAGAAACGAAGCTGGCGGTTTTAGTATAATCTTTGTCTTTGCGAGTAAATTATTTGCAAAATCATTTATCGGATAATTACTTTTTAGTACTTTTAGCCTCAAATATGATAATTAGTATAGCAGATAGTTTTTATGAAGCGTTTCCTGATAGTTGAGTTCGGTAGTTGGCACGATGAGTGCTTGTTTTCCATGTGCATGCTGATGAAGAAGTGCGGTTGGCATGTTACGCTTGTAGCAAATAGCAAGTTGCAGGGGAGGGTATCGGCTACGTTGAAGACGGTTACCGACGAAATGCTCTTCTTCCCCTTTGGAAGCGATTGGGAAGGCATCCGGGCATTGTGGAAGTTTTATCGCTATCTGCTGAAGCAAGGCAACCTTCACATGCATGTAAACACGGCTCAGGGCAGCCTGGCATGGAAGTTCTTCTTGTTGCCTCTGCCCAAGCGCGTTAAGGTGACGGGCACGATGCACAACATAGCCAAATTAGTTGGTAGTACCGGCCAACGCATCATAACAAGGCAGATGGATGGCTATTTGCTATTGAACGACATACTTGTTGATGCCTACAAAAAGCATTCGGACAAGCCTTTCGGGGTGGTATATCCCATATTCTATCCGAAAGATGTCTTGAAGACTTCGCCATCTATAAAGAAACCCGATGATGAGGTTTGGATAACCATACCCGGCGCCATTTCCTATGGTCGCCGCAATTACAATCAGTTGTTACCACCCGATGGAGTGAACTATGGCAAGCAAATCAAATTTATCTTATTGGGAAACATCCATAAGGCCGATGGCATGAAGTTGAAGGAAGAAATCATGAAACGTCGTCTCGAAGAGAACTTTGTGCTGTTTGATGCTTTTGTGCCCGATGATGTTTTCTATGCCTATGTTGAACAGAGTGATTATGTGCTTCCATTGATTTCGCCCGAAATACCTATTTATAATAAGTACCTGACGGAGAAGATTTCGGGCACTTATAATCTTTCCATCGCCTATCGCAAGCCGATGCTTTGCCCGATGGAGATGGCTGGTATCGAAGATTTTAAGGATACGGCACTCTTCTACGATAAATCCACGTTCTTCGAGTATATCAATGCGCTTGTGCCCGACAAACCGTTGGCAACAGGCCTTTTCCAATCTCCGAAGTGGCAGGTTCAAGAACAATTAAAGCGTCTTGAGGCGTTTATTGCGTAAATGCCTTCACCGCAATTTGCTCACCAATTATTTTCATTACTTTTGCGAAATCACTATTTTTGTGGCGAATATAACGTAGTGTTCAGTTATGAAAGAAGGAAAATTTACGATAGGAATCATCATTTCCACCTATAACAATCCCCGTTGGTTGGAAAAGACGCTTTGGGGCTACTTGTATCAAACCCGTCCGGCCGATGAGATTGTCATTGCCGATGACGGCTCGAAGGAAGATACCAAATTGCTGATTGATAGTTTCAAAGACCGTCTGCCCATCAAGCATGTATGGCACGAAGATCAAGGTTTCCAAAAGTCGGAGATTTTGAACAAGGCCATTGTAGCTGCTACGGCCGACTACCTGATTTTCACCGATCAGGACTGCATTCCGCGCGAAGATTTCATCGAAACACACGCACGCTTCGCGCAGAAGGGCTATTTCCTTTCAGGTGGATACTTCAAATTGCCTATGGATACCAGCCTTTGCATTGTGCAAGAGGATGTTGCATCGGGCAATGCCTTCAAGTTGCCGTGGCTTCACAAGCGCGGATTGAAGTATTCGTTCAAGTGTTCAAAGCTCTTCCGTTCTCCGCTTTATGCCAAGATACTGAACGCTATCACTCCGGCCAAGGCCAGTTGGAATGGATGCAATGCATCCGGTTGGCGCGAAGATGCCCTTGCCGTGAACGGCTTCAACGAAGACATGCACTATGGCGGACAAGACCGTGAGTTTGGCGAGCGCATGGCCAATTTAGGCATTCGTTCGAAGCAGATTCGCTACTCGGCCGTTGTGCTTCATCTTGACCATAAACGCCCATACAAAACCAAGGAGTCGATGGACAAGAACCGTGCCATTCGCCGAAACACTCGTAAAGAGATGATTATCCGTACTCCAAATGGCATTGAAAAGCTATGATACAGAAATTTCTTTCCACCATTCGCCAGACAGCTGCCTTGTGCTACAACCTTTTGTTAGCATTCTTGGCATATTTTGTTTGCCGCTTGGCTTACTATTGGGAAAACATTGAATACTTTCCCGATATTTCGTTCGACCACCTTGGTGAACTTTTCTATGGAGGAGCCCGCTTTGACCTGACTACATTGGTTTACTTCAATGCCCTCTACATTCTTTGTATAGCCATACCATTGCACTATAAGGAGACTTCCCGCCGCTTTGCCAATGTTGCGAAGTGGATTTTTGTGGTGTGCAACTCGCTGGTGATAGTTGCCAATTTGGTCGATTCGGTCTATTTCAAATATACCAACCGCCGGACAACCGCTACCATCTTCCAGGAGTTTCAAAACGAAGACAATCTGGCATCTGTCTTTGGCGTGGAATTGCTGAATCATTGGTATTTGGTGTTGGTAGGAGTGTTGCTGATAGTAGCCTTGTGGAAGCTCTACATCCGTCCCGAAAATGTGGCGTTAAAACCATCGAAGGCAGCCTACTATATTTCTCAAGCCATCTGTTTGCTGCTCATGGTTGCCTTGTGCATCGGTGGTGCGCGAGGTGGATTCAAGCACTCAACACGTCCCATCACCATCAGCAATGCCAACGACTATGCCGATGCTCCCATCGAAACGGCCATTGTACTGAATACACCTTTTTCGATTATTCGCACCATTGGAAAAGATATCTTTGAAAATCCTAACTATTTTGCAGATATCCAAGAGGCAGAAGCCTATTTTACGCCACTTCATCAACCGGCCGACACATTGGCTTCCCGGCAGAAGAATGTGGTGATATTCATCCTCGAAAGTTTCAGCCAGGAGTTTCTGGATAGAGGATTTGCAGCTTTTACCGATTCGCTTGCTCACGAAGGACTCTCCTTTGATATCGGTTTGGCCAATGGGCGGAAAAGCATCGACGGCATGCCTTCGGTGTTGTCTTCAATCCCCATGTTTGTCGAACCCTTCTTCTTGACACCGGCCTCTCTGAACGAGGTGAGCGGCATTGCCGGCGAATTGAAGAAGGTTGGCTACGAAACGGCTTTCTATCACGGAGCACCCAATGGTTCGATGGGCTTTAGTGCATTTGCCAAAGCCACCGGTTTTGAGCACTATTTTGGCTTGGACGAGTATGTGGACGATAAATCTTTTGGCGGTATGGACGATTTCGATGGCATGTGGGCCGTTTGGGACGAAGAGTTCTTCCAATTCTTCTGCAAGAGTTTAGGTTCCTTGAAGCAACCCTTTGCTTCGGCCATGTTCAGTGCAAGTTCTCACCATCCATTTGCCATCCCCGAAAAACATCAAGGAACCTTTGTCGACGAGGAGGGTGGCATGCCTTTGCACAAGTGTATTCGTTATACCGACTATGCCCTTCGTCGTTTCTTTGAAGAGGCAAGCAAGCAGCCCTGGTATCAGAATACTATATTCGTTATCACGGCCGACCATACCAACCAGCCGCAAGAGGCATACTACACAACCGACTTGGGCCGCTACCTTGTCCCCATCATCTTCTATGCGCCCGATGGCTCGTTGAAACAAAGAAGCAATGTCTTGGCTCAGCAGATAGACATCATGCCTACGTTATTGGGTTATTTAGGATACGACAAACCCTATATAGCCTTTGGTAAAGACCTTCTGCAAACACCCGATTCATTGTCTTATGTTTATAATTATCAGAATGGTATCTTTCAGTTTGTCCAAGGAAATCATCTTCTGCAATTCGATGGCAAGCAGGCAACCGCCTTCTACGACTATCAATCGGATTCATTGCTGAAGAACAACCTTTTAGGCACCTTCCCCGAAAAGCAGGTGCAAATGGAAACAACACTGAAAGCCATTATACAACAATACATGGAGCGGATGAATTCCGATAATATCGTTGTGAAAGATGAAAGTAATCGTTGACAATAAAATACCCTATATTCGCGAAGCATTGACATCGCTTGTCGATGAGGCCCTTTTCTTTCCGGCATCTCAAATTACGGCAGACAAGGTAAAGGATGCTGATGCACTTATCATCCGTACACGCACTCAATGCAATCAGGCATTGCTGGAGGGGAGTAACGTGAAGTTCATTGCTACGGCAACCATTGGATACGACCACATCGATACCGATTATTGCCGTCAGGCCGGTATTTCTTGGACCAACGCACCGGGCTGCAATGCATCTTCGGTAGCCCAATACTTGCAATCGTCGTTGTTGTTGTTGCAACGCGATAAGGGATTTGAACTGAAAAATAAAACCATCGGAATTGTTGGGGTGGGGAATGTCGGTCGGAAAGTGGCTGAAGTAGCCAAGCAATTGGGTATGCGAGTATTGCTGAACGACCCTCCAAGGCAAGCGGCCGAAGGAGACGAGTCGTTCTGTTCCCTACAACAACTGGCCGAGGAGTGCGATGTGATAACCTTCCATACACCACTTAACAAAGTCGGTAGCTATAAATCCTATCATTTGGCCGACGAAGTTTTCTTCCGTACGTTGAAGCGCACCCCTTTCATCATCAATACTTCGAGGGGGGAGGTCGTAGAGACACAAGCCTTGTTGGCTGCCTTGAATGGCGGACAGATAGCCGATGCCATTGTTGATGTGTGGGAAAACGAGCCGGCCATCGACTACAACCTATTAAATAAGGTATATATAGGCACCCCACACATTGCCGGATATTCGGCCGACGGAAAAGCCAATGCCACTCGCATGTCGCTCGATGCGCTATGTCGCTATTTCCATTTGGAAGGTTGTTACCAAATCAATCCGCCCCTACCGGAAAATGCTCCCAAACTGATAGGTGAGGCCTTCTCCGATTACCTGCAAATCTACAATCCGTTGAACGATAGCGAAGCATTGAAAAAACATCCCGATTGGTTCGAACTGTTGCGAAACAATTACCCGATAAGAAGAGAGCCTTCAGCCTACGGATTGAAGTGATAATTCTTCTATTTTATCGATAAAAGCACCCAATTAACTGCGTTTGGTGCACAAATCTTCTTTTTTTGTGCAAAAAATTGCATTTATTTGGATAAATATTTGCTCAAAACAATAAATATTCATTCCTTTGCGGTGCAAAATTTAAGAACTAAAATTATTTACTAATTTAAAATCAAAAAATTATGTCTGAAATTGCATCAAGAGTAAAAGCCATTATTGTAGATAAATTGGGCGTAGAAGAATCAGAAGTTACTAACGAAGCTAGCTTCACTAACGACCTCGGTGCAGACTCTCTTGACACTGTAGAGTTGATCATGGAATTCGAAAAGGAATTTGGTATCTCTATTCCAGATGACCAAGCTGAAAAGATTGGTTCTGTAGGTGATGCTGTAGCTTACATCGAAGAGCACGCTAAGTAATTCTAATCCCATACAGTTATAGAATGGAATTAAAAAGAGTGGTAGTAACAGGTCTCGGCGCCATTACACCCATCGGCAACAACGTTCAAGATTATTGGGACGGACTTGTTAATGGTAGAAGTGGAGCGGGACCTATTACTCATTTTGACGCATCCCTTTTCAAGACACAATTTGCATGCGAAGTTAAAGGCTTCAATGCAGCAGATTATATTGACCGTAAAGAGGCCAGAAAGATGGACCTCTACGCACAATATGCTGTAGCAGTAGCCAAGCAAGCAGTGAGCGATGCCGGATTGGATGGTGAAGCGATTGACAAGAACCGTGTTGGAGTAGTTTTCGGTGCTGGTATCGGAGGTATCAGAACTTTCGAAGAAGAAATTGGATACTATGCTATGAACAAGCAAAATGGTCCAAAATTCAATCCTTTCTTCATCCCGAAAATGATTTCGGACATTGCTGCCGGTCAAATCTCTATCCTTTATGGTTTCCATGGTCCTAACTACGCAACAACCTCTGCATGTGCCACTTCAAGCAACGCCATTGCCGATGCATTCAACCTTATCCGTTTGGGAAAGGCCAATGCTATCGTAACAGGTGGTGCCGAAGCAGCTATAACAGAAGGTGGTGTTGGCGGATTTAGTGCCATGCATGCCATCTCTACCCGCAACGACTCTCCAGAAACAGCATCTCGCCCATTCAGCGCAAGCCGCGACGGTTTTGTGATGGGAGAAGGTGCCGGATGCTTGATTCTCGAAGAATTGGAGCATGCAAAAGCACGCGGTGCTAAAATCTATGCCGAAGTTGCCGGTGTTGGTATGTCGGCCGATGCTTATCACCTTACTGCTACCCACCCCGAAGGATTGGGTGCCAAGTTGGTGATGATGAATGCATTGGAAGACGCAGAGATGAAGCCAGAACAAGTAGATTACATCAACGTTCACGGTACCTCTACCCCCGTTGGTGATATCTCTGAAGCAAAAGCCATTCAAGAAGTGTTTGGAGAACATGCTTACAAGTTGAACATCAGTTCAACCAAGTCTATCACCGGACACTTGTTGGGAGCTGCTGGTGCCATCGAAGCCATCGCAAGCATCATGGCTATACAAAATGGCATTATTCCTCCTACTATCAACCACGAAGAGGGGGATAATGATGAGAAGATCGACTATAACATGAACTTCACTTTCAACAAAGCACAAAAACGTGAGGTAAACGTTGCATTGTCCAATACATTTGGTTTTGGCGGTCACAACGCATGTTTGATATTCAAGAAGTTTGTTGGATAATAAGCTCGTGTTACAAAACCTAATAGACAAGATAAGGCTTCTTTTCCGTAAGGATAGGGAGTCTTATCTTTGTTTTTATAGGATAATGGGATTTTATCCGCACAACATCCAGGTTTATGAGCAGGCGTTGCTACATAAATCGACTGCTATCCGCTCGGAAGAGGGGCATTGGCTGAACAATGAACGCCTGGAATTCTTGGGAGATGCCGTTTTGAATTCGGTTGTCGGCGATATTGTTTATCGCTATTTCGACGGAAAGAAAGAGGGTTTCCTCACCAGCACACGCTCGAAAATCGTTCAGCGCGACACACTGAACAAACTGGCCGTAGAAATCGGTCTCGACAAATTGGTGAAGTATGGCTGCCGTTCCTCTTCGCACAACAATTACATCTACGGCAATGCTTTCGAGGCACTTGTTGGCGCCATCTACATAGACAGAGGCTATGCTTGCTGCCAGCAATTCATTGAAAAACGAATCATCGACAAATACATCAATTTGGAGAAGATGTCTCGCAAGGAGGTAAACTTCAAGTCAAGGCTGATAGAGTGGGGCCAAAAGTACAAGTTCGAACTCTCCTTCGAGTTGATAGATCAACATTACGACGACGACAACAATCCCGTATTTCAAAGCGAAGTCCTTATCGAAGGTATTCCTGCCGGGTCGGGTGTAGGTTATTCGAAAAAAGAATCCCAGCAGTTGGCAGCACATGATGCCTTGACGCGAATCAAGAAAGATTGCGCGTTAAAGGAAGAGATTGAGCATGCAAAAGAGGTGAACCATCCCACACCCATACAGTCGGCCCCCAATGAAGAGGAGGCGCATACTGCTGATGCTGAATAATTGTTATCCGAAGCAGATTCCCATTCTGCGACCTTGAACGATAAGGTCGTGGTTCTCCGTTACAAGTTTTAGTTTTCCGGCCACTTCGGTCAGAGGGAGTGACGAAATCTGGTCTCCCTTCAGTGTTACCATCCGTCCAAATTGTTGGTTGGCTATCAGTTCGGTAGCATGTCCGCCCATGCGAGTGGAAAGGTTGCGGTCGAATGGTGTTGGCGAACCGCCTCGTTGGATGTATCCCAATACTGTTTCGCGTGTTTCAATGCCTGTTTCGTACTCAATTTCCTGTGCAATGTATTCTGCCGCACGCTTGCGTCCGTCAGTCTTGATGCCCTCGGCCACCACTACGATGGAGTAGGGCTTACCCTTCTTGAGTCGTTGCAGAATTGTATCTCCAATGCGGTGAATGTTATACTCTATTTCCGGAATCAGGATAACATCTCCCCCTCCGGCCATGCCCGAGTATAGTGCAATCCATCCGGCTTTGTGTCCCATCACCTCGATTACCATCACTCGCTTGTGCGAGCTGGCGGTAGAGTGCAGGCGGTCGATGGCATCGGTAGCAATGTTTACTGCCGAGTCGAAACCGAACGAAAAGTCGGTTCCCCAAATGTCGTTATCGATGGTCTTGGGTATAGATACCACGTTCAGCCCCATGGCCGACAGTTTGTTGGCTGTCTTCTGCGTTCCGTTTCCGCCGATGCAAACAATGCAATCCAATCCCAGTTCCTTTACGTTTCGTTCAATGAGAGCAGGCTTGTTGGTATCGGCCGTGATGCCTCCCTTCTTGAAAGGCTTTTCGCGCGAAGTGCCCAATATGGTACCGCCAAGATTCAGCAATCCGGAGAGCGATTTTTCGTTGAAGGTTTCCACTTCTTTGGTCAGCAGTCCTTGGAAACCGCTATGTATTCCCACCACTTCCATTCCGTAGTGATTGATGGCTGTTTTACAAACTCCCCTGATGGTAGCATTAATACCTGGGCAATCGCCTCCTGAAGTAAGAATTCCTATTCTCATATTGATTCTCTTTTATGAGTTTGACATCTGTTTATTGTGCTGATTTCTATGCCGTTTTTTGTACGGATTGGCATGGATAATGCTGTTTTGCACAGAAATTACGCGGTAAAGGTATAAAAAAAAGGAGAAAAAGATGGGCGATGATAATAATTAAGATTAATTTTGCACCCAAATTTTCTAAACGAATAGGTATGAACTTAACTAAGTTTCTGAATAAGATATATCTTGCTCCAAGTTTGAAGCGCTTGAGCCGATATGCATCCGAACCGGAGAAGGTACAGCTCGAGGTTCTGTTGCGTTTGGTCAAGAAGGCAAAGAATACGGAGTGGGGCAAAAAATATAATTATGATTCCATTCGTACATATGAAGACTTCAAGTCCCGTGTACCTTTGCAGACCTACGAGGAGGTGAAACCCTATGTAGAGCGTTTGCGTGCAGGCGAGCAGAACCTGTTGTGGCCTTCCGAAATCCGTTGGTTTGCCAAGTCTTCGGGCACTACGAATGATAAGAGTAAGTTCCTGCCTGTTAGCCGTGAGTCGCTGAAGGATACCCACTATCGTGGTGGCCAGGATGCCGTGGCCTTGTACCTTGCCCAAAATCCGGATAGCCGTTTCTTCTCGGGTAAGGGATTGATTCTTGGCGGCAGTCACAGTCCCAATCTGAATACCAACCACAGCCTGGTTGGCGATTTGTCGGCCATCTTGATTGAAAACATCCATCCGTTTGTCAATTGTTTCCGCGTGCCCGGCAAGCAGATAGCCTTGATGGAACACTTCGAAGAGAAGATAGAGGCCATTTCCAATACCACCTATGATGTCAACGTAACCAACCTTTCCGGTGTGCCCTCTTGGATGCTGGTGGTTATCAAACGCTTGTTGGATAAGACAGGCAAGCAATCCTTGGAACAGGTTTGGCCGAATCTGGAAATCTTCTTCCACGGAGGCGTTGCGTTTACCCCCTATCGCGAGCAGTACAATGAGATTATCCGTAGCAGCAAGATGCACTATATGGAGACCTACAATGCCAGCGAGGGCTATTTTGGTACGCAAAGCGACCTGACCGATCCGGCCTTGCTGCTGATGATAGACTATGGCATCTTCTTCGAGTTCATTCCGATGGATGAGTTCGAAAAGCCCCATCCGAAAGTATGCAGCCTCACCGAGGTAGAGATAGGAAAGAACTATGCCGTGGTCATTTCCACCTCAGCCGGTTTGTGGCGATACATCATTGGCGACACCGTCAAGTTTACGCAAAAGAATCCCTATAAGTTCATCATTTCCGGTCGTACAAAGCATTTCATCAATGCCTTTGGCGAAGAGTTGATTGTAGATAATGCCGAGAAAGGGCTTGCCAAGGCATGTGCAGCAACCGGAGCCAAGGTGCTCGACTATACCGCTGCACCGGTCTTTATGGATGCCAATGCCAAGTGCCGCCATCAGTGGCTGATAGAGTTTGCCCAGATGCCCGATGACCTGGGAAAGTTTGCCAAGATACTGGATGACACGTTGAAAGAGGTGAACTCCGACTACGAGGCCAAGCGTCAGAAAGACATTGCCTTGCAGCCGTTGGAGGTAGTCGTTGCCCGCAAGAACCTGTTCAACGATTGGCTTGATGGAAAAGGCAAGTTGGGCGGTCAGCACAAGATACCCCGCTTGAGCAATAGCCGTCAATACATCGAAGAGATGATGGCGTTGAACAACTAATGCGTTCCGTAAAAATCCATTAAGGTTTCAGTTGGTTTATTTCGTTGCCGCTCTTGTCAAACAAGTAGTGGCCCCCCTCCTTATTCAATGGGAACAAACGCATGCTTTCGCTGATGTTTTCCACGATTATCAGCGTGTTCTCCTCTTCAAATCGGTTGATGTTCAGGATGAAAGGAGTGCTGTTGATGGTCTGGTTCGTCAACAGGCTGTCGTTCAGGAATATCGAAATCGAGTCGTCGGCAAATCCTTCGGCCAGCTCTATCCGGTAGGTTTCGGCGAATTGTCGGCCCGCTTTCTTCTCTTGCTGCATTCGCAGGCTCATATAGACAAAAACCACTACCACGAAAATCACGGCAAATGCCAAAATGGCGTTGCCTATCATGAATTGCTTGTTGGTGTTCAAACGATGTGCCATCTTCCTTATCCTTATTAGTTGGTTATCTGCTGTGCAAAAGTACATTTTTTTAGCATAAATTGCTACTATTCTGTCAAAAACACCATTATTCTTTCTTTTCTTTTCTACTATTCCGTTGTTTTTCTGTAACTTTGTGGAAAGTTTACTATTAAAATACAAAGTTCTATGAAAAACACCCTTTTCTGCGTAGCCTTTATGCTATTCTCGTTCATTGCCCATGCCCAGCAAGCACTTTGGGGAACACCGGCTTTACAATCGCCGGAGATACATGCCGACAATACCGTTACTTTCCGTTATCGCGCTCCTAAGGCCGTGCGTGTTCAACTGGCGGGCGACTTCCTTCCCCAGGGCCAGTTGGCCGAGCTGACCGAGGTCGATGGCATTTGGCAATACACCACTCCCGAAGCCTTGCAGCCCGAGCTTTACAGCTATTCCTTCATTGTGGATGGCGTAAAGACCACCGATCCCAATAATGTCTATCTCATTCGCGATGTGGCAACAGTGACCAATGTCTTCCTGATTCAAGGCGGCCGGGCCGATTTGTATGCCGTGAATCAAGTGCCCCACGGCACCGTTTCCAAGGTGTGGTACAACAGCCCCTCGTTAGGTTTGCAACGCCGTCTTTCCATCTATACCCCTCCCGGCTACGAGTCGGGCAGCAAGCGCTACCCCGTCTTCTACCTGTTGCACGGCATGGGTGGCGACGAGAATGCCTGGATGGAGTTAGGCCGCACTTCGCAAATCCTCGATAACCTCATCGCACAAGGTAAGGCCGAGCCTATGATTGTGGTGATGACCAACGGCAACGCTGCACTCGAGGCAGCTCCCGGCGAATCCTCTTTAGGCTTTGCCGCCCCCACCATCCAGTTGCCCAAAACCATGGATGGCAGTTTCGAGTCCGCCTTCCCCGAGGTAGTAGCCTTTGTGGACAAGCACTACCGCACCATCCGTAAGAAAAACTCGCGCGCTATTGCTGGCCTGTCGATGGGCGGTTTCCACTCCCTGCACATCTCCAAGCACTATCCCGATACATTCGGATACATCGGCCTCTTCTCGGCGGCCATCAATCCCAACCGTGGAGCCGATTCGCCTATCTACAAAGATACCGATGCCAAGCTGAAGAGACAGTTCGACAAGAAACCAGCTTTGTACTGGATAGCCATCGGAAAGACCGACTTCCTCTATGCAGACAACGAAGCCTTCCGTAAGCTGCTCGATGAAAAGGGCTATCCCTACACCTATTACGAATCGGAAGAGGGCCACATCTGGAAGAACTGGCGCATCTACCTCACCGAGTTCACACCCTTACTATTCAAATAACAAACAATAACCATTCAAAACATCTATGAAGAAAAATTCAATCCTTTCTTGGGCGTTTGCAGGAGTGCTCCTTGCTTCCTGTTCAACAACACCCAACGTTGAGCCTGCCATCCCTGTAGATGAGCAGATAGAGGCAAAAGTCGAAGCCTTATTGAAAAAGATGACCTTGGAAGAAAAGGTGGGGCAGATGTGTCAGCTGAACATCGACGTTCTGCAAGACCGTGAAGCAAGCCGCACCAACGGATTCACCTTGAGCGAAGCCCTGCTTGATACCGTCATTGGTAAGTACAAGGTAGGTTCCATCCTGAACGTGCCCAACGGCATGGCGCAAAACACCGCCAAGTGGCAGGAAATCATCACCCGCATCCAAGAGAAGTCGATGGAAGAACTCGGCATACCTTGTCTTTATGGTGTGGACCAGATTCACGGTGCCACCTATACAGCCGGCGCCACCTTCTTCCCGCAAGGCATCAACATGGCAGCCACCTTCAACCGCGAACTCACCCGCGAGGGTGCCCGCATCTCGGCCTACGAAACCAAGGCCGGCAGCATCCCCTGGACCTTTGCACCGGTGCTCGACCTGGCACGCGATGCCCGTTGGCCCCGCCACTGGGAGAACTATGGCGAAGATGCCTACGTCAATGCCGAAATGGGTCGTGAAGCAGTCATCGGCTTCCAAGGCGAAAACCCCAACCAGATTGGCGAGAACAGTATTGCAGCTTGTCTGAAGCACTACATGGGCTACGGCGTACCCGTTAGCGGAAAAGACCGCACCCCGTCGTCTATTACCGAGCAAGACATGCGCGAACGCCACTTTGCCCCCTTCCTCGAAACCGTAAAGGCCGGTGCCTTGTCTGTAATGGTTAACTCGGCCATGAATAACGGTCTTCCCTTCCATGCCAACTACGAGCTGCTTACCCAATGGCTGAAGGAAGACCTGAACTGGGACGGTATGATTGTGACCGACTGGGCCGACATCAATAACCTCTGTACGCGCGACCACATCGCCGCCACCAAGAAAGAGGCCATCATGCTGGGCATCAATGCCGGCATCGACATGTCCATGGTGCCCTACGAATGGAGCTTCTGCACCGATTTGAAGGAACTTGTCGAAGAAGGCAAGGTATCGATGGAGCGCATCGACGACGCTGTTCGCCGCATCCTTCGTCTGAAACTCCGCCTGAACCTCTTCGAAAAGCCCTATTATAGCTTGGAAGACTATCCTCAGTTTGCTTGTCAGGAGCATGCCGATGCCGCCCTTCAAGCAGCCGAAGAGTCTATGGTATTGCTCAAGAACAACAACAGCCTGTTGCCGATAGCCAAGGGTAAGAAAGTGTTGCTCACCGGTCCTAACGCCAACAGCATGCGCACCCTGAACGGCGGTTGGAGCTACACCTGGCAAGGTAGCAATGCCGACCACCTCAGCAAGCAGTACAACACCATTCTCGAAGCGTTGCAAAACAAGCTGGGTGCCGCCAACGTGGTTTATGAACCGGGCGTAACCTATAACGACCGCGGCCAATGGTGGCAAGAAAACGAGCCCCAAATCCAGAAGGCCGTTGCCGCTGCCCGTGGTGTGGATTACATCATCGCCTGCATCGGCGAGAACTCTTACTGCGAAACTCCGGGCAACTTGGACGACCTCACGCTTTCTGCCAATCAGTTGGAGTTGGTTAAGGCCTTGGCCAAGACCGGCAAGCCCATCATCATGCTGCTGAACGAAGGCCGCCCACGCATCGTAAAAGATATCGAGCCTTTGGCAACAGCAGTGGTACACGTCATGCTTCCGGGCAACTACGGTGGCGATGCCTTTGCCAACCTGTTGGTAGGCGATGCCAACTTCAGCGGCAAGCTGCCGTTCACCTATCCAAAGCACGTCAATTCGCTCATTACCTACGACTATAAGCCATGCGAACACATTGGCGAGCAGATGGCCGGTGCCTACAACTACGATGCCCAGGTATCCGTACAATGGATGTTTGGCTACGGACTTAGCTACACCACCTTTGCCTACAGCAACCTGAAGGTGGACAAGAGCAACTTCTCTGCTGCCGATGAGCTGACCTTCACCGTCGATGTGACCAATACAGGCAATGTGGCCGGCAAGGAATCGGTATTGCTTTTCAGCAGCGACTTGGTGGCCAGCCTTACCCCCGACATCCGTCGCCTCCGTGCATTCGATAAAGTAGCGCTTCAACCGGGCGAAACCAAGACCGTCACCCTGAAGGTTCCTGCATCCGACCTTGCCTTCGTGGGCTACGATGGCAAGTGGATTCTGGAAGCCGGTGACTTCCGCATCCAAGTGGGCAACCAAACCGTCGATGTTGCCTGCAACGAAACCAAGAAGTGGGAAACACCTAATATTTGATTGTTAGGGTAACTATACAGTAAAGGCCGCTAATCAGCG
The DNA here is from genome assembly GCA_015060685.1 of Mediterranea massiliensis. Taxonomy (GTDB): domain Bacteria; phylum Bacteroidota; class Bacteroidia; order Bacteroidales; family Bacteroidaceae; genus Bacteroides; species Bacteroides massiliensis_B. The sequence continues at coordinate 63,842 of SUXZ01000014.1, forward strand.
GCCTTTACTATATCCCTTAACTTACCACAATAACAATCTGATGCTTTGCCCTCAGGGCATAATCAATGCGTTCCATAATCTTGTCGAACGCTTGTCGCGACTTCAGCACCAGTCCTCTGATGGTGTTGTAGCCCACAATGATGCACCCCTGCGTATTCTTCACCGTATTCCCGGTATGAATCATTATATTGGTAAACTCGGGCACATTCTTCAAATAAGGCATTCGGCGTTCAAACTTTGGTGAGCGACGCATCTCTATCAGGTATCTGCCTTCGGGGATGGCAGTTTCGCCGGGAACTTTCTTCTCTTTGCTCCAGTCAATGCAACGCGGTTCCAGCGTGTCGCATATCCACTGTCCGTTAATGTACAAAGCACCGATGGTGTAGTTAGTCTTCTTGTACTTTCTTTTCACTTCAATAATCAATTCTTTTTTCATACCTATTATAATTTAAATAAAACAATAAACTTATCTCGGTCGTTGTTTCAACCGATACAAAGGTACGAATAAGAGCTATTCGATTATTGTAAACTATTGATTATCAGTAAATATTCGGGATGATGGGAATTCCCGAAAGGCTATTGGGAAAAAGGTTCGGGAAGTAGGGAAAAACTGCGGCTGTTGGGTCGGGAAAACAATCTGCAATCAACTCTTTCCGCCAGGATTCTTGCAGAAGTTTGCCAAGGCCGCTTCCATTTCTTCGCATATTGTCTTGAATGTAGCGAAAGCCCCCGGAGTTATTTTTCGGTTGCTCATAGTATCTTCCGCATACTTCGTTTTGTTCCATTTCTTATAAGCCGCTTTTCTAAGGTGCGTAGTCATATACACATGCATGCAGTCTTTTGTGCAGGCCGGATGATGTTCGGGAAACCACTCCGTCATTTGTACGGAGAACTTAGTTTGCGGAGTGTCGCCATCAAAAAGTCCCAAATCGGTCAGCACACGCCACAAGCAGAACCATTGGTTCTTTCTCTTGATTAGCGGCAAGCATCCGTTTTCGATGGAGGTTTTCAGGTGATTGAAATCTATTCGCTTACCATCATAATTTTTCTTGAATATCCGTTGGCTGTTCATAATGTCAGGCTTTACCTCTTTCGTTTCCTGTTCCGCTTCTTTCTTGGCATTCACTTTCAACACGTTCAGATAGTCGAAATAGGGTTCCAGATCGTAGGTAGTCAAGTTCCTGCGATTATGGAAAATATGCACCGCCATTTTTTCTTCATTCACGCATCCGTTTTCGTCCAAGAAGCGTTTCCATGCCTCTTTGGCTTGTCGCAGATAGGCAGTATCGGTATGTTCACAAGTCACTTTCAACCCAATCAGTTTCGATTTCAGCAACTCTTTCAGGTATGTCCGTATGCCATAATCCGCATCATCCCCATTGTTTTCAAGCTCCATTTCGTGCGCATTTTTCAAGCGTTCGTACAGCTCGTTGACCGACTTTTGCGGTGGAGTAGAGAGTTGTTGTGAAATCAGTCTAATGGTTTTAATTAGCTTTTTAAGTTCTTGTACGGCATCTTCAGCAATTTCTTTTTGCCTGTTTACCAATAGGTTATAATTATCCTTGGCAACAGCTTCACCCCCTGCGCCATCTCTCAGCATACGTTGCTGACAGTTCAGTTCACTTTGCTTTTCCCGAACGTCGCCCGGTTTCATTGTTTTTTTGTCCGTATTCGGATATCGCATCTCTCGTTGCTCATATACATACTTCATGCAGCGTTCGTCGTAATCCTCCATAAACTTATCGGGGTCGAAAACCTCTCGCCATTTTCCCCAATCTACATCCTTATCATCGCCATCGCCAAAGGGAAGTTGCTTTTTCCATTCGTTTTTCAGGTCTTTCAAGCGATTATGCAGGTTTTTTACATCAGCAATGAATGACAATAGCATATAAGAGAATGCCATTGGCGAGTGTACCCCTTCACGAAACAGCAGATATCGGAAGTGCATTAAATTATCCAACTGCTTTAGGGTTTGTGATTTGTTATCCTTGTTTGTGTTAAAATTCATAGTTGTTTTCCATTAGGGTTAATAATAGGTTGACAATAAAACAAAAGTAGTTCACTATAATCAATTATGCAAGTAAAATGTGAAATATATATTATTTTGTTTTGAATATGCCATTTTCGCCTCTTTTACACCTTATATATTTTACGCGCGCGCGAGGGAGCAACCCTTTGTTTGGCAAGCCTAAAACATGCTTCCGGAATCACGCGCAATTTCTGCCGAATCTGTTCGTAAATTCTACCGGAATCACGCGCAATCTTTATCGTAATTGCGCGCAGACTCGGAGCAAATCCCGAACAAATCAAGAGCAAACTCCGAACAAATCCGGCGGAAATTGCGCGTGATTTTCCTGACCTCTTTTCGGGAACTCTGAAAAGGCTGTTAATAAACTGAAATACAATTAAATATGATTTAGTAGGGGTAATTACCCCTGTGGCGATGCCCTTGCTATTGCACAGCCTTGCAAAGCGCCTTATCTTTGCATCGTGATCACAACCAAACAACTTTATTTATTAACAACACAAAAAAACAAAATTAAAATTATGGCACAAATTTTATTAAAGACAAATTACCGTAAGTTAGGTATTCTCGATGAGAAAAAGTATTTAACCACAGCACTTCGCTACAGCACCATCTGCTTGGACGATTTGATTAAGTATGCTTCCGAAAACAGCGGCCTATCCAAGGCCAATGTGGCAGCCGTATTCTATGCTTTGGCACAGCAAATCGAGCAATTCGCTTGCAATGGCCACAGCATCCAGTTGGGCAAGCTCGGCACACTCTATCTTACCGCCAACACCAAGGCCGTAGATACCGAGAAAGAGGCCGGTGCAAATGCCGTAGAAAGCCTTTGCGTCCGTTTCCGTCAATCCAAGTATTTGCGCGACATGGTGAACAGCAACGTCACTTTATCGACAATCAATCTGGAAGCCCTGGATTTAGATGATGATGGCGATGATGACGAAAACACCAATACCGGAGGCGAAGGCGGCGGCGACGACAACGAAGTCCTTGATCCGCTTGGCTGAAGATAGTGATTAGCGATTAACAATTAGTGATTAGTGATAAGTGATTAGTGAGAAGCAAAAGACCATCCGGATGGCCACTAACCACTAATCGCTGAACACTAAACACTAAATTAATTTTTAACTTTTAATTTTTAATTCTATATGAAAGCGACTTACGAAAAACTTAAATGCATTGTCCGTTTCATCCTGAAACTCCTTCACTGCCTGTGCAGCATGAAAGAGGAGGAAAAGAAGGAAGAAAAGAAGGACGAGGAAACTAACGATTAGTGATTAACGATTAGCGGTCGTTGCAGGCGGACATTCCGCGGTAGTTCCGCTCTGCAACGGCTTTTCAAAACAAACACAAATTATTCATTTTTTAATTTCAAGAATTTATGAAACAGAACATATTTACACGATTACTTTGCCTATTTATGGCATTGTTTTCCCTACCGGTTTTTGCCGATAACGCACCAACACCGGTGCTTCCCACTTCACCCCAAGCGGAATCTATCAAACGCTATGGTGAATTGGATTTTGATTATTCCATCGGTACACCCAACATTTCGATACCCTTGTTCGACATCGACCATCGCGGTTACAAAGTTCCGGTGAAGTTGCAATACATCCCTTCGCCCTTGAAGCCGGGGTATAACTACGACGTGTATGGTCATGGATGGAACCTCTCCATCAACAGTTGCATTTCCCGTCGCATCAACTACGAACCCGACGAAACTTCCAATTTTGCTTTGGAAACCAGCCAGTTCAGCAACATCTACAGCACACACGGCAGCGGCATGATGAACTACAACCTGGCCTACGACCCCTTCAGCGTGACCTTGCCCGATGGCACGGCCTTCGATTTCTACATTGTCAACTATACCGGCACGATAGAGTATATCGTATCCAACGGTCGTTATGTGCAAATCAGCCACACGAAGAGCAACAACCAGATTACTTCGTTCACCATTACCGACGAGCAGGGCATTGTCTATACCTTTGCCGGTGCCGATGCCTCTTTCCAAGGGAATGGTGCTACCAACTCTACTTACCTGAATACCAATGTATCGTGGAGTTTGACCAACATCAAGTTGCCCAACAGTAGCGAAAATATCAGTTTCACCTATGGCAAAACATTGCAATCACATTATGCAGCATGGGTAGCAGAACCGACCAGCCGCTTCAAACGTTTGCACTATGTAAATGGTAATCCGGCCAATCAGTACTTGATAGAAGCAGTGCCTAATTACGAAAGCTACGGCTATAGAATGAAGTTGCTGACACAAATCAGTTATGGTTCAACCACAATCGACTTTACCTATACTAAGTCGGATGAGATGAGCTACAACAATCACATCGCTGCCATTACTCTAAAAGACAACGGTATGGTGGTTCGCAACTTTCTGTTTGGTATTAGCGAGTCAACGTTAGGTTACCCTGGTGGAAGCGATAAAATAGGTTCTCTTTATAGTGTAACCGCCCAAGGTCCGGACAGCAGCGAGGAGGGTATGACCTACCGTTGCGAATATCAAGCAAAGAATAGTTTCAACGGCATTGACCATTGGGGCAACTTGAACTATCAATCGAGTAGCGACCAAGTAGCATTCTTCAACTTCTTCTGTGAGTTCGATTTTCAGAACAACTATATCTATTGTCCTGTGCCCATAACGTTGCTGAACAACGACGCCGACGAGTTGGCACCCTATCAGAAAATCAGGTTGTCGTCGATGAATGTCGATCCTCGTGTACCGGCTTCACCCAATACGCACGGAGTAATCCATAAGCTGATTTATCCTACAGGTGGTTATACAGAGTTTGTTTTCGAGAACCATAAGTTCTATACCCACACCGACAGCAATGGTGATTATATCCACGACGAGGCCAACCGTCGCATCATCGAGGGTGGCGGTTTCCGCATCAGCGAAGTGAAGAACTATACCGCTGCCGGAAAGCTGTCCGATAGGAAACTGTTCTATTATGGTGCCAGAAAAGATACTTGGTATCTTGACCATACCGGTGCCGGTGAGCCAGTGGTAGATCCGAATATCCTGACCTATCTGAGTTTTAGCGAAGAAGATACCAATACATCTATCCGTAACATGGTGCTTGGCCTCAGTCCGCAAGGAACGCAAACCCAATTTGCCAACCCCTTTGCAGACATGTGGTTGGAACAAAACGATTGGGGTTACGAATGTACCTTCAGCGCACAGAACTTTCGTCGCATCTTGAACGGCCGTCAGGCAGTGGTCTATCCCGAAGTAACCGTCTATGACTTTGATACAAGCAACAATACTTACAACCTTGAAGAGAAGCATACTGCAGGTAAAACGGTATATACCTACGACCTACTCGATGTGTTGGCAAGTGACACCTCTTTCTTCGAGAAAGCAACCTACCACGGCAATGTATTGAGCTATCGTGCCAAGAAGTACCGCTATGCCAACTTGATAATGAAAGAAGAGTATCGCTATAAGGATGCTACTACCGGTTATCAGATAGCAAGGAAAGAGAGTTACGAATGGGGATATAGTTATAACAATATCTATGATTATATCTATAACAACAATTATTTCCTCGACCTTGTTTCGCCCAATACCTCGTTAGGAAGTTTCTTCAATAACCATTATACGAATGTAGGAAAAGCTTATTTGAAGAAGAAAATAACTCAAGATTTCGGTCCAAGTATCTACAATGTTTTAAAAAGGGAAACTTATTCATACAATACACGTAATCAAGTGACAGAAAAGTATAGGGAATATGGTAGTAATTATGAAGACGAAGCTGTCCGTTATACTTATCCTGAAAAACAAGGTGATACATCATCAGCATCCTATATAATGGCCCAACGCCATATCTATACACCACTTTTGGAAACACGCGAAACCACAGATGTCTTTGGTGAATATATAGATATGGCTGGTGTAAAAACAGATTATGCAGGATTTGTTGTAAACGGCAGTACCTGTTACCTTCCAAGTAAACTTTACAAATTAGATGCCAACAGTGGTACTTACTTGCTCGACAAAGAGATTGTCTCCTATGCTTCGCAGTGCAACCCCCAAGAGGTGATAGGCAGCGATGGTGTGCATACCATCTACTTGTGGAGCTATAACAACCGTTACTTGATAGCCGAAATACGCAATGCTACGTTGTCGCAAGTTACTTCCGCTGTATCGGCAGTATTCGGAACCTCTATCAGCAGCTTGGGTAGCAGCAGTAGCCCAAGTGCCAGCGGTTTGCAAGCCCTGCATGCCAACAGCAACCTGAGCAATGCCCTTGTTACTACCTATACCCACAAGCCATTGGTGGGCGTAACAAGCATCACCGACCCATCTGGCCGCACCACTTATTACGACTACGACGGCTTGGGCCGACTGAAAGAGGCTTACTACTACGAAGGTGGTGTAGCATCGGCAAGTAACAAGCGAGTATTGGAAGCGAACGAATATCATTACATAAATCAGTGATTAGTGAACTTTTAAAATTTAATTTATATGAAACGACTATATATATTAATGATGATGCTGTTAGGCTCATTGCTGACAGCATACGCTCAAACGAGCACCCAGAACTATGTGCGCACCAAGCGCTATATGGACAACAGTTCCTATATGGAGAGCATCGACTACTACGACGGTCTTGGCCGCATCGCCCAAGAGAACAGTCGCGGCATTACGCCAGGTGGTAATGACTTGGTTACGTTGCACGAATACGACGGCTTTGGCCGTGAAAGCAAGGTTTGGCTGCCTACACCTTCGTCCGCTAATGGTGCATGGGTAGATGTAACCACCTTGAAGAATGGAGCCATAAGTGCCTATAACGATGATTTGCCCTATGGCAGTTTTGTTTACGAACAGTCTCCACAGAATCGTGTTGTGAAAGAATTCAAGGCCGGTGAGGCATGGAGTGAACATCCCAAGACAATATACTATGATAACTCTTATGGGTATTGGGTGGAATCTCCAAGCCAATTGTCGAGTCTCTTGCCAATTGCTCAGGATGATGGATATCTTCTTTGCGGGTCAGCAGGTGTATCAGCACTTTACCTTATCCAATATACCGATGAAGATGGCAAAGTGAGTTTAGAATTTTACGACAAGAAAGGGCGTTTGAGAACAACCCGTCAGATAGATGGTAATACCCAACATTCTACTTGTTATGTATATGACCATATCGGCCAGCTACGTTATATTCTACCTCCATTGGCAACTGATGGAATTCATGGCATTTACGATGTGGTAAGCGACACCCTTTCTTGTCTGCAAAAGTATGCTTACATTTATCGTTACGACAAACGTGGCAACCTGAAGTACAAGAAGCTACCCGGTTGCGAACCGATATACTACGTTTATGACAAGGGCGACCGCCTTATCTTTACACAGAATGGCGAGCAACGCAGCCGTGGCGAATGGAGCTTCACTTTCCCCGATGCCTTCGGCAGAGTGGTATTGGAAGGTACTTGTTCGGTGTCGTTGAACTATAACAACAATCCGTTGACGGAAACGGTAGTTAATGCTACACGCACCAATGCCACCGATGCCAATAAGGGATACTCCATTAGCGGCATATCGGTAACGAATATGCAGATTCACCGTGTGAACTACTACGACAACTACGCCTTTATCGGGCAGAACAGTGTGCCCACTACGTTGTCCTACAGTACTCCCGACACCGGCTACGGCACTCGTTACGAGAACCATTACAAAGGTTTGCTTACAGGCAGCATCATTGCCCGTTGGGAGAACGGTGCCGTGAGCGGTTACGACTATGCCGCCTACTACTACGACCAACAGGGCAATGTTGTTCAAGAGAAACGCACCAACCACCTTGGTGGTTTGGAAACCAACCAATATGTTTACGACCGCTTAGGCAATCCATTGAAGAAGAAGCATGTGCATACAGCAAGCGGAAAGACCACCCGTACAGAGGAGCTGACCTATACCTACGACAGCGGAGCACGTCCTACGAAGGTGGTATATAAATTGAGTAATGGTACTACAACAATAAATGTTCCGCTAGCAGATTATAGTTACGATGAGTTCTGCCGTCTTTCTTCAAGGAA
>SUXZ01000015.1 GCA_015060685.1 Mediterranea massiliensis
CAAGAGCCGAATGAAGAAAAAGAAAAATCAATTCTTCCATCGCTATTTGATTTTGACAAAATGTCACATTGAAAAGCTTATTATAATATAAATCGTATCGTTAAATATTTCTTTGGGACAGCAGTGCTGCACGCAACGTCCCTACTTTTACAAATATAGCTTCATCGGGCAACGAAGCTACTTTCACAGACCGATGAAGGTATATTTGTGAGCTTGTGAAGGTAGCTTTGTGTGAGGTCATGATTATTTTTTCTCGCAACAAAAGGAGAATAAACGGAATTATTTGTACTTTTGTAGAAATAATGCCTAAACAATATGGGAACAACAGAAGAACTGATTGCGGAAGACTTGCGATACCTACAACTCTTGTCTAAATCGTTTCCTACGATAGCAGATGCGAGTAGGGAGATTATCAACTTGGAGGCCATCTTGAATTTGCCTAAAGGAACCGAACACTTTTTGACCGACATTCATGGCGAATATGCTGCCTTCCAGCATGTGCTGAAGAATGGCTCGGGTGCCATTAAGCGTAAGGTGAACGAGATATTCGGTGAGGAACTGAGCAAGGAAGAGAGAAAGGAACTCTGTACGCTAATCTACTATCCGAAAGAGAAACTTCGCTTGGTGAAGAAGCAAGTGGCCAACTTGGATAGTTGGTATCAGACTACACTGAACCAACTGGTGAAGGTGTGCCAAAGCGTATCGTCGAAATATACCCGCTCGAAGGTAAGAAAGTCTCTTCCCAAAGAGTTCTCGTACATCATCCAGGAATTGCTTCACGAATCGTCGGTCGATCCGAACAAGCATGCCTATATCAATGTGATTATCAGCACAATTATTTCGACAAAGCGTGCCAACGATTTCATTATTGCCATGTGTAACTTGATTCAGCGTCTGACCATTGACTCGCTACATATTGTGGGTGATGTGTTCGACCGTGGCCCTGGTGCGCACATCATTATGGATACGTTGTGCGACTATCACAACTTCGACATTCAATGGGGTAATCACGACGTGCTTTGGATGGGTGCCGCCGCAGGTAACGATGCTTGTATTGCCAATGTTATCCGCCAAGCCATGCGCTATGCCAACTTATCCACTATCGAAGATGGTTATGGCATAAACCTGTTGCCGCTGGCTACGTTTGCCATGTACACTTATGCCGATGACCCATGTTCTGTTTTCATGCCGCGCATGAAGTTCTCGGATGGCAAGTATAACGAAAAGACATTGCGACTTATTGCGCAGATGCACAAGGCAATAACCGTGATTCAGTTTAAGCTTGAGGCTGCTATTATTGATAGACGACCGGAGTTTGAAATGGCCAACCGCAAGTTGTTGCACATGATAGACTTTGAACGTGGCGTGTTCTGCTACGATGGTCGCGAATACGAAATGACAGATACGTTCTTCCCAACCATCGATCCGAAGAATCCTTATCAGCTGACCCTCGATGAGCAAGAGTTGGTTGAGAAAATTCATATCTCCTTTATCAATAGCGAAAAGTTGAAGAAACACATGCGCTGCCTGTTCACTTATGGTGGTATGTATTTGGTGTGTAACAACAATTTGCTTTATCATGCCTCTATTCCGATGAATGCCGATGGTAGCTTCAAGCATGTGAAGATAGGCGGGAATGAGTATTGGGGCGAGAAGTTGCTGGCCAAATCGGACCAATTGATTCGTACCGCATACTTTGGCGAAGAGGGTGATGATAAAGATTATGCGTTGGATTTTGTCTGGTATATGTGGTGTGGCTCCAATTCTCCTTTGTTCGATAAAGACAAGATGGCCGCTTTCGAAAGCTATTTTGTGAACGATGAAGAACTGAAGAAAGAGAAAAAAGGAGAGTACTACACGTTGCGTAATCGGGCAGACATCTGCGACGCTATCTTGCGTGAGTTTGGCGTTGAGCCCGACGAACATTCGCACATCATTAACGGACACGTGCCTGTGCGCACTTTGAAGGGCGAGGAACCTATCAAGGCCGATGGCAAGATGTTGGTGATTGATGGCGGCTTCTCTAAGGCATATCAACCCAAGACCGGTATTGCCGGATATACGTTGGTGTATCACTCGCACGGCTTTGAGCTGGTGCAGCACGAGCCTTTTCAAAGTTCGCAAAAGGCTATTCTTGAAGGACAGGACATTAAATCGACTACCTTCCTTGTGGAGATGAGCCAAAAGCGCATGATGGTGAAGGATACCGACAAGGGTAAACGCCTGACAACCTTGATTCAAGACCTGCGAAAGCTGTTGGTGGCCTATCGTACCGGCTTGATAAAGGAGAAGGAATAGTAATAGAAGTGCATTAGAATTCCAAAAGGGTAGCGCCAACTTCGACAAATGCCTTCTTGTCGATGCAATGTCCCCATCCGTATGGCTTATCCCATGAGTAGCCGACCGTGAGGAATAGAGCTATCTGTTCGTTCATGTGGTAACTGATGTTGAGTCGTGGCTGAAGCGCAAAGAAGCGCTTGGGATAACCATAATGCCTATTACCGAAACTCTCGATGTGCTGAAATCCCATATCACCACTGATGAATAGGTTGCTGGCGGGTAGGGGAAGTTCGATACCTGCACGATAAGATGCCGATGCGGAGAATTTCTTGTCGAATCCCATGTAGGGCATACCGATACCTAAGATGGTGTAGAATAGCGGGTTCTTGAATCGCACACCTGCGTTGAACGTGGCGTTTGTGCCGACATAGAACATGGGTTGTATCCGAGTGTTGTAATTGGCATTTACCAATCCTAACTGTACACCGTCGAACTGCTCTTTGTAGTAATTTACCAATCCGATTTGCAACCCTCGTCCTCTGACGGCTACATTGCCCATACCAATCTGTATTCCATCTAGTTTGTTGGTGATGTTCCCTATGCCGGCTACCTGTATGCCGGATGCTTTCGATCCGCTTACGTTTACCAATCCGGCAATGGAGATGCCATGCGTCTGTTCGCCCACTACATTGGCTATGCCCGACAGGGTGATGCCGCGGGCATTCTTGCCGACGAAGTTCATCAAACCGTTAACGCTGATTCCTTTTGCATCGTTGCCTACAATGTTGGTTAGTCCGGTAATGGAGATGCCTTGCGTGTGGTTTCCGGTGATGTTTACCAATCCCGACAACGAGATTCCGTTGGTGTTGTTTCCGTTGATATTGGTTATTCCGGCCACTTGAATGCCGTTGGTATTCTCCTTGTTAAGGTTGGATATACCGGCTATTTGTATGCCGTTGGCTTGTTGGTAGCAGATGCCTCCTATAACGTTCAGCCCAACTCCGTTCAGCCGGTTCATGGTAGAGAGCAGGCCGATGTTCAGGGTCGTGTTGCTTGTGCTATCGGGCGTTTGTGTGGCTATTCCTTTCCAGATAGATAGGTTTATGCCGAACGGCTTGCTTCTGCGCACATCCTTCGAGGGGGATTGAGCAAAAAGAGTCCCTACTGAAAGTAGAGACCCTATTATAATGGATGATACAAATTGTTTCATTCTAGACATTGTTATCCCTTAGCTTCTTGGTAAAGGAAGCGCTTGATACTCTTCTTAGGAGTCTTTTCAAACTCTTCGGGGTAGATTTTCATCTTGGCGATTTGGCTATATGCCGGAAGTTTCTGGTTGAGTGCCACGCGGTTTTCTTCCATCACTTGCTCAAGGTCTTCGTTCTTTAATCCGTGAGCGAAGGCGTCGTCGAAGTCGGGATAAACCAAACCTACCAGTTTGTCGTTCTGTTGAACTACGATGCTTTCCGATACATAAGGCATGTTATTCAACTTGTCTTCAATTTCTTCGGGGTAGATGTTTTGTCCGCTTGGGCCTAACAGCATGTTCTTGCTACGTCCCTTGATGGTGATGTTGCCTTCGCTGTCCATGGTGGCCAAGTCGCCTGTGCGCAACCAACCGTCCGAGGTCATTACCTCTGCAGTAGCTTCGGGGTTCTTGTAGTATCCCAACATGACGTTGTCGCCCTTGCAAAGAATTTCGCCAGGAATGTTTTGTGGGTCGGGTGATACAACCTTTACCTCCATACGTGGAACTTGTTTGCCGCAAGAACCCATCTTGAATCTTGACCAATCTTCGTAGGTGATGATAGGACCGCACTCTGTCATGCCATAGCCAACGGTGTAGGGGAATTCTATCATTCGCAAGAAGCGTTCTACCTCTTGGTTGAAGGCAGCACCACCAACAACTACTTCTGCAAAGTTGCCGCCGAATGCATTTACTACCTGTTCGCGTACGGTGTGCTTAATCTTGTCGTTGATGAATGGAACTTTCAAGAGCAATTTCATGGTTGGTGTTTCCAACTTAGGCAACACGTTCTTCTTGATAATCTTTTCGATGATAAGCGGCACGGCAATAATGATGCGTGGCTTGATTTCGGCAAATGCCTGGAAGATAATCTTCGGGCTTGGCGTACGGGTCAGGAAGTAGATGTGGCATCCGCAAGCGAATTCGTAGATGAATTCGAATGCCAAACCATACATGTGTGCCATAGGAAGCATGGAGATTATCTTGTCGCCACACTTAAGTGGCAATACTTCGAACGCAAATCTGGTGTTCGACCACAAACTGCGGTAGGGGAGCATTACACCCTTTGAATAGCTGGTTGTACCGGAAGTGTAGTTAATCAAAGCCAACTCTTCGGGTTGGTCCTTATGATAGCTGATGTGCTGTTTGCGGAAGTTCTTGGGGAATTTCTTGCCAAAAAGTTCGTTCAAGTGTTCGCGGCTGTAGTCCAGCTTTTCGCTGCGCGATACCAATATAGAGAAGTCGTTTACCAACAAGATACCTTCCAGCAACGGCATGGCTGCCTCGTTCAGGTTTTCCCATACTTGGTCGCCTACGAAAAGAAGCTTGGCTTCCGAGTGGTTTACAATATTGTGTACATTGTCTGCCTTAAACTCGTGGAGGATGGGCACTACGATAGCACCGTAAGTAAGGGTAGCCAAGAAAGTAACTCCCCAGTGCGAGCTATTACGGCCGCAAATGGCAATTTTATCGCCTGGTACTACGCCACTGTTTTCAAAAATAATATGGAGTTTCTCTATTTTTCTTGCCACGTCCTTGTATTGCAGTGTGGCTCCTTTGTAGTCGGTCAGGGCATCAAGGTCCCAATTATTCTTAATACTATTCTCTATGTAAGAGATGAAGCTCTTTTCCATATGCTTTTGCAATTAATTCTATTCTGTTTTTGCACATTTATTTTCAAACTGTGCAAAGATAGGGCTTTCTCTATACATACCAAACTTTTTCGGCGAAAATTGCACATTTACCCCGTGTTTTGTGCCATTTTTGCATTTATATTCGCTTTTTAGAATAGTTTTTCCTGGAATTTACAAGGCTACAACAGCCCGACTTCGTCTGTTCGGAGGGGCAGAAACAATTTATGCCTAAATTATTTTTAATTTATGCGAACAGCCAAAATAATTTATACCTAAATTTTTTAGCATTCATGCACAACCATATTTAGCCGGATAAGGGGAATAAAAAAAGTCCTTTCAAGGCTCACTCGCAAGAAAGGACTTCACACAAAAACTAAACTAGACTTAACTAAACTATTCTATTAGGAGTTTCACAACTCCATCTGTTCGTGGCAAAGATATAAACTTTTTTTTTAATTCCAAAAGATTATTTAAGAAATTTCAATTATTTTTCTATAAACCTATATTTCTATGCTTCAAAATATTATCAGCTGCGCTCGTTCAAGAATTGAGTGAGCACCGATTTATAGCTTTCGCTAACGGGTATAACGCTCTTCTCGATAATCAAACGGCTCTTGTCGATAACGTTTATTCGATTCTTGTTGACAATAAACGAGCGGTGTATGCGCATGAACTTTGAGGAAGGCAACAGCTCTTCCATGCTCTTCATGCTCATCAGCGTCAAGATGGGTTTGGGTTGCTCGTAAACATATATTTTAATATAGTCTTTCAATCCCTCTACATACAGAATCTTGTCCAGCTCAATCTGTATCTGTTTGTAATCGCTTTTCACGATGATGGTTTTGCGCTCGTTCTTGGGTTGCTTGGCTATTTCATACCAACTGGTTGCTTTATGAACCGCTTGGAGGAAGTCGGAATAGGTAATGGGCTTCAGCAGATAGTCTAATGCGTTTACCTTGTATCCGTCTATGGCATATTGCTCGAAGGCAGTTGTAAACACCACCCGTGTTTGTTCCGGATTGATTAGTCTGGCAAACTCCAATCCATTCAGTAGCGGCATTTGGATATCAAGGAATACTAAATCAACCGGATTCTCCTTCAGGTGCTCGATGGCTAAGATAGCACTGCTGAACTTGCCTTCCAAGGTCAGCAGTGGAGTCTTGTTTACATAACTTTCCAGCAAATCAAGTGCCAATGGCTCGTCGTCTATGATAACACATCTCATATTTTATGAATGTTTAGGGTTGTCGTTGCGTTTATATATGATTATTTTGGAGAAATATTCCTGTTTGTTGGTGGAAATACCTTTTTCCCAGACATATTGATTGGGATAGGTCAGTTCCAGGCTTTTGTCAAGTTGCTCCAGTCCAATGCCACTTCCGCTTTTGTCTTCCAAAGTTTTAGGATGATAGCTGTTTCGGATGTTGCAATATATCTCGTTTTCGTTTTCGCCGATTACAATGTGTATGTAACTCTTTTCCGTAGGCGAAATGCCGTGTTTGAAGGCATTTTCTATTGGCGAGATAAATATGAAAGGAGCAATCAGTGTCTGGCTATCCTTGTTCAGTTCTAAATATGTTTCCACCTTCACATGTGGTGCCAGTCTGATTTTCATCAGTTCAATGTAGTTTTGGATAAAATCCAGCTCTTTGGATAGCGGAACAAACTTGCCTTGGTTTTCGTAAAGCATGTGCCGCAGCAGTTTGCTTAATTCGCTTACTGCGGTTTGTGCCTTTTCCGCATCGAAAGCAATCAGGGCATAGATGTTGTTCAGCGTGTTCAGCAGAAAGTGTGGATTCAGTTGGTTGCGTAGATTCTTTAATTCGCTCTCTACACGAGTTTGTTCAGTTTCTAATCGGAGGTTTTCAATCTGTTCCCAACGGATACTTAATCGTATGGCAACACTTAGCCCGACAGTAAGAAACATTGTAAAGGCATCGCGTATGTTGAATACAGGCATTAGGTGAGGTGGGGGAGGCATGCTTCTGTGCGAGGGGTTTCCGTAGCTGTCGAAAAGCGAAACAATAAATGTGTTTTGCCACCAATGCATGATACCGAGCAGGCAAATAATTATCAGCAGGTTATAGAACAGGTGCTTTTTGATTTGTTTTTCGAACACCAGTTTCGGAACCAGGTACAGATAATTGATGTAGAAAATGATGAACGAACCGAAGAACATCTTGCCGAAATGCAGCAGATGGTCTATCCAATCATATTCAATAGGCTCATTACGTGTAGCCCACATGGGGTAACCGAAAATGATTCCCCAACTGAAGAGATGGATAAATATCTCAGCAATCCGTTTCCTTAATTGTGTTCCCTTGGTCATAAAAGAATGATTAGCGAACAAAAATAGTTTATTTAGCGATATAATCCAATACTATAACTGCTTTTTTTAATAAGAAAAGGCGAACCGTTGTGGTCCGCCTTTCTTGCTTTGTTATAATGTTTTATGGAATTAATTAGCAGCTTCGGCTTGCTTAATCATCTCCTCGCTTGCATACATATAAACCTCTACACGACGGTTCTCGTCGGCCGACTTGCTTTCGTCGTATTGGTCGTATGCTACACCTTCTACCAACTTGATTTGTGAACCGCTTACGTTACAGCTCTTCAAGAAACTTTCTACCGAGCCGGCTCTGTTCTTGGAAACCTTAACGTTGGCTTCGTAAGTACCTACCTTGTCGGTATGGCCGATGATGGCAATGTCGGTAGTAGCATCTTCGTTCAAGATAGTAGCCAGTTCGCGGAGCGATGATTTGGCGTTATCGTTAAGTGTAGAAGAGTTGAAACCGAACAAAATGCCCGATTCGAATGATACCTTAACGGCTGGCAAACCGTTCACGTCAGTAATTTGCTCTACTTCTGCGCCTTTGATAGCAGCAGCTTCGGCAGCCTTCTTATCCATCTTCTTACCGATAATTACACCGGCACCTGCACCTACACCTGCACCAATAGCAGCACCGATAGCAGCACCTTTACCCTTGCCAAGCAAACCACCGATAATGGCTCCGGCAGCAGCACCACCGCCACCACCAATAATACCACCCTTAGCGGTATTGTTCATTGTTCCACAACTTGCTAATAAAATAGCGCCACTCAATACGAATGCGGTTAACTTAATGTTCTTTATCTTCTTGTTCTTTTACGTTTGTTATTATTACGGTTATTCATTTTCTTCATGATAATCCAGCCGATGATGCAGATGGCTACAACGGCAATAATCAAGATGGTGGTAACGTTCAGGTTGTCGCCCTTTACGCGGCTCCACATTTCAAGAGCCTTTTCAAGGTCTTCCTTGTCGGTAAAGTCGCGGATAACGGCACAACGCTCAATTACCTTGCGGTCGGGATATTGTACGGGGTCGATGTGAATGCTATCGGCCTCTTCACCAAAGAAGTAGCTCAAGTCGTAGAACTCTTCAATCTCCGGATCGATTTTTGCTTCGAGAATCTCGGGAGTAGCTACGGCACTAACATAGCCAATGGCGTCCATGTTGCGAAGTGCAATGTCTGGACGACACATGAAGTTGATGAAGTAGCTTGCAGCTTTGATGTTTTGCGCATATTTCGGGATTACCCATCCGTCGAACCAAACGTTACTACCTTCCATCGGAACAACATAGTCGAGTTCAACGCCAACGGCTTCGGCTTCTTCGATAGCCCAAACAGCATCGCCGCTCCAAGTAAAGTTAATCCAAGCCTTGCCTTTGGTCATCATTTCCTTACCGAAGTCGGCTTCCCAACCGGCAATGTTTGGCTTCATGGCTTTCAAATACTCTTCGGCTGTATTGATGGCCTCTTCCGAGTTGTCATTCATCAGTTGGTCAACGGTCACTTCACCGGCTGCTAACTTATCGCGGTTGGCATAGATAATGGCTGTTCCGTAAGCATCGCGATATGAGTCTTTCATCAACACCTTGTTGACATACTTTTCGTTCCAGAGGCAATCCCAAGTAGAAGCCTCTTCTTCTGTAACGAACTCCTTATTATAAAGGTTACCGGCTGTACCCCACATGTAGCCTACGGCATAGTCGGTCAGGTTGCGTTCGTCAATGTTGAGCTTGTTCAGCTCTTGTTGGATATAGGGTGACAAGTTATTGATGTAGTCGGGTGTATCGCCGAAATCGCGGTTGATGGGAAGGAGCATGTCCTTGCTCATCATGCGTTGGATGATGTATTCCGACGGGCACACAACGTCGAAGTCGTCGTGTCCGCGCTCAATTTTTGTCAGCATAATCTCGTTAATGTCGAATACTTCGTAGATAATCTCTACCTCTTCGCCGGTTTGTTCTTTATACCACTCGGGGAATTCGGCAAGAACCTCTTCGTCGATGTAGTCGGCCCAATTGTAAACCTTCAGAATGTTGCTACGTTGTGCGTAGGCAGTTTGAATGGCAAAGATGCCAAGCAACAAAAGTGTTGCAAGTTTGCAAGTAGTTTTTTTCATTTTTTTTAGATAATTGTTTTAGTAAATGTTTGAGAAATGTAATTTATAAAAGTGGTTATTCTTTTTTCTTCTGTTTCTCTGCCCGTACATTGATGATGATGAGCAGCACCAATACGGTTACAAATATAATGGTGGACAACGGGCGGAGTTCGGGGGTAAGACCGCCTTTCCGCGCATCGGCATAGATGTATGTCGATAGTGTATCCAGCCCGACGTTTCCTTTCGTGAATAGCGTAACCGCAAAGTCGTCGATTGAAAGCGTGAACGAAAGGATGAATCCGCTAATCATACCCGGTAATATTTCCGGGAAGATAACCTTGTGGAGTGCCTGGAAAGGGGTAGCTCCCAAGTCGAGTGCGGCTTCGTAGATGTTGGGGTTCATCTTGACCAGGCGCGGCATTACGCTAAGCACCACATAGGGTGTACAGAATGCGATATGTGCCAGCACCACGGTGGTGAATCCTTGCGATATGCCGAAGCTGACAAACAACAGGAACAACGACACACCTGTAATGATGTCGGGGTTCATGATGGGGATGCTGTTGGTGAAGTTCATCACGTTGCGCATGCGGCTTTTCATGTTGAAGATACCGATGGCGGCTATGCTGCCCAAAGCTGTAGAGACGGTTGCTGCTATCAGTGCAATCAAGATGGTGTTGATGATGGCATTGATGAGCGAGCTGTTTACTCCTCCCGAGAAGAGTGAACTATATAGCTTGAACGAGAACCCTGTCCAGTTGCCCAACACCTTCGCTTCGGTAAACGAAAAGATGATGATAATCAAGATGGGGGCATAAAGCAAGGCAAGCAATAGCCACAAATATCCGTGTGCAAGTATTTTCTTCATCATATCACACCTCCGCTTTCGTTTTGAACATTATCTTCATCGTTTCCAAACAGGCTGGTTAGCCCGATGAGCAGCAACATAATCAACGAGAGTGCAGCACCGTAGTTCCACATGCCGTTGTAGATGTTCTCTTGTACGGTTGTACCAAACAGTTTGATGTTGTTCATTGTCAGCAATTCGGCAATGGCAAATGTGCTGACGGTTGGCATAAACACCATGATGATGCCGCTGGTTACACCCGGCATGGAGAGGGGCAGTATCACTTTGGTAAATACCTTGATTGGGTTTGCACCAAGGTCTTGCGCTGCTTCAATAAGGCTTTGGTCCATCTTTTGCAAGGTGTTGTAGATGGGGTAAATCATGAAGGGCAGGAAGTTGTATATCATGCCGAATATTAGTGCGCCTTCTCCAAGCGGCAACTTCAGGAAGTCGAACAATGCCACGGTAGCCAGTGTACGGATAAGGATGTTTACCCACATCGGCAGGATGAATAGCACAACCATGGTTTTGCCGGCTTTGAAGTCCTTTTGGCTTAAGATGTATGCTGCCGGATAACCTAAAAGTATGCAAGCCACTGTTGTAATGATGGCAATACCTATCGAGTACAGGAAGGTGTTCAGTGCCTCGGGGTGCTGGATAAACTTTTGGAAGTTCTCAAACGTAAATGCCCCCTCTTCGTTTGTAAAGGCAAAGTAAACAATCAGTAGCAACGGTATTACTACGAAAACCAGCATGAACAAGGCATAGGGTATGCCCCAATTCCTGCGTCGCATGAAGAAACGAGATATAGAATTTGTCATTTCTTATTCGCCAGTTTTGTTGTTAGCTACTACATTTATCTTGTCGGGAGCAATGCTGATGCCGACGCGGTCGCCATCGTCCCACACGTCGTTGGTGTTCACGTAGATGTTTTCGTCCCAATCGGTCAGCACGGTAAGGTGGTAGTGGTTGCCTTTGTAAAGAATGAATTTCACTTCTCCCGTCAGGTTTCCGTCTTCTTCGTAGTCTTCCAGAATCACGTCGTCGAATCCTACATTTACCAATACGTCGCTTCCGTTTTCAATGTTGCTTACGGGCTGGCATTCGAAGGTTTGTCCAAGGAATTCCACGTGATTTTCGTCAATCAGTTTGCCTTCGAACGTGTTGCACAGACGCTCCTTTGCCATAACGTGAATGTCGAAAGGCTTCACCAGCAATCCCACTTCGCGTCCGGCTTCAAAGCTATGATAGTCTTGCACCATCAGTTCGTAGCCTTCCTTGGTTTGTACCAACATTTCGTAGTGTACACCCTTGAAGATGCAGCTGGTTACGGTGCCAAGCATTTGTGCGGCATCCGACGGGTCGAAGATGTAGATGTCTTCCGGACGGATAACCACGTCGATAGGCGTGTGTTGTCCGAATCCTTTATCCACGCAATCGAAGTCGTGTCCGGCAAAGTGTACGCGTTTGTCTTCAATCATTATTCCGTTCAGGATGTTACTTTCGCCGATAAAGTCGGCTACAAACGGATTGATAGGTTCGTTGTAGATATCCATAGGTGTGCCTATCTGCTGAATCTTTCCTTCGCTCATCACCACGATGGTGTCGCTCAGTGTCAAGGCCTCTTCTTGGTCGTGTGTAACATATACGAATGTGATACCCAGTTTTTGGTGCATCTCTTTCAGTTCCATCTGCATGTCCTTGCGCATCTTCAGGTCGAGTGCGGCAAGCGGTTCGTCCAGCAGCAATACCTCCGGCTCGTTTACGATGGCCCGTGCAATGGCAACGCGTTGTTGCTGACCGCCCGAAAGCGAATCCACGCTACGGTCTTCATAGTCGGTCATGCCTACCATGCGCAATGCCTGGGTCACCTTTTTGTCGATGGCATCTTGCGGTATTTTTTTCAGCTTCAAGCCGAAAGCAATGTTGTTATAAACGTTCAGGTGGGGGAACAGTGCATACTTTTGGAATACAGTATTCACCGGACGCTGATGGGGTGGCGTCTGTGTAATGTCCTTACCAGAAATTGTTATCACTCCTTCCGTAGCGGTTTGGAAACCTGCAATCAAGCGTAACAGGGTGGTCTTTCCACAACCTGATGGTCCCAAAATCGTTACAAACTCGCCCTTGCGGACAGACAAGCTCACATCATTCAGCACGGTCTTGTCGCCGAAGCATTTAGATACGTGCTCCACGCTGATGATGCAGTCGGATTTTTGCATAAGCCTTAATAAACTTTATCCAAATAAATGAAACAAATAATACCAGTCACACATAATATCTCCTTTTCTAAAAGAAAGTGGCGACAAAGATAACTAAAATCTGCAAAAAAAAGTATTTCGAAGAAATAATTCTCAAGAATCTCATTATAATTTGCTAAAATGATACCGATTTGTGTGCATTAGATTTCATATTTTTGCATCGTGAAACTAATAATTAATACAATACTATGAGTTTAAAGAGATTATTCGGCTTGTTTTTCATGGCCGTGCTGATGGCAGGAAATGCGTCGGCGCAACAGGTGGTGGTGGCTACGCCCAACACCACGATGGCTCTCTCGGCTCCCCAGGGAGGTGAGTTGAAGCATATCTATTATGGCACCCGTTTGGATGCATCCGATTTGTCGAACATCGAAGCAGCCCAATCGGCTCAACGTGCCTTTCCGGTGCATGGCATGTACACTCCGTTGGAGACGGCTTTGTCCGTGAAGCATGCCGACGGTAATATGTCGTTGCAACTGGTTGTAAACAATGTGACTAACCGTCAGGAGGCGAACGCCGATGTAACCGTCATCGAGTTGGTGGACAAGGTGTATCCTTTCCAAGTAAATGTGTGCTACCGTGCCTATAAGGATGTGGATATCATCGAGGCGTGGACAGAGATTAGCCACCAGGAGAAGAAACCCGTTGTGCTGAATCAGTTTGCTTCGGCCTACCTGCCTATCCGTAGGAGCGATGTGTGGATGTCGTCGTTGTATGGCTCGTGGGCCAACGAAGGCAAACTGGTGGAAGAGCCGCTTACACCGGGCATGAAGGTGGTGAAGAATAAAGATGGTGTGCGCAACTCGCATACGGCTCATGCCGAGGTGATGTTTTCGCTCGATGGCCGCCCACAAGAGAATAGCGGCAATGTGATTGGTGCCGCCCTTTGCTATTCGGGCAACTACAAACTTCGCGTAGATACTCACGACGATGAATTCCATCATTTCTTTGCCGGCATCAACGAAGAAAATTCGGCCTATACGTTGAAGAAGGATGAACTGTTCGTTACCCCGGCTTTGGCATTGACCTATAGCAACGAAGGCTTGAGCGGTAGTAGCCGCAATTTCCATAAGTGGGCGCGTCAATACAAGATAGCCAACGGCAACACCCCTCGCAAGATTCTTCTGAATAGTTGGGAAGGCGTTTATTTCGATATCAACCAGGAAGGAATGGATCAGATGATGGCCGATATTGCTTCAATGGGAGGCGAGTTGTTTGTGATGGATGACGGTTGGTTTGGCGATAAATATCCACGCAAAAACGACTCGTCTTCGTTGGGCGATTGGGTAGTGGACGAACGCAAATTGCCCGAAGGAATTGAAGGCCTTTTGCGTGATGCCAAGAAACACGGCATTAAGTTTGGCTTATGGATTGAGCCTGAGATGACTAACACAACCAGTGAGTTGTACGAACAGCACCCTGATTGGATACTGAAGGCCCCTCTTCGCGAACCTGTTTTAGGTCGTGGAGGCACCCAGTTGGTACTCGATTTGGCCAACCCCGAAGTGCAGGATTTTGTCTTCGGCATTGTGGATGACTTGATGACCAAGTATCCCGAACTCGACTATATTAAATGGGATGCTAATATGTCCGTTCAAAACCATGGCTCGCAATACCTTGGCAAGGACGAACAAAGCCACATGTACATTGCCTACCATCGCGGATTCGAAAGCGTATGTCAACGAATCCGTGCCAAATATCCTTCGCTCACCATCCAGGCTTGTGCAAGCGGTGGCGGCCGGGCAAACTATGGCGTGATGCCCTATTTCGACGAGTTTTGGGTGAGCGACAATACCGATTGCCTGCAACGCGTTTACATGCAATGGGGTACAAGCTACTTTTTCCCCGCCATTGCCATGGCTTCGCACATCAGTGCCGCCCCCAATCATCAAACCTTCCGCACCTCGGCCTTGAAGTATCGCATCGATGTAGCCATGAGCGGACGTTTGGGCATGGAGATACAACCCAAGCACATGACCGACGAAGAGAAGGCACTTTGCCGTAAGGCCATCAGCGAGTATAAGGAGATTCGTCCGGTGGTGCAATTCGGCGATATCTACCGCCTAGTTTCACCTTATGATAATAAGGGCCTGGCATCGCTCATGTATGTATCGCAAAAGAAGGATGAAGCCGTCTTCTATTGGTGGAAGCTTGAACACATGGTAAACCAACACTTGCCCAGAGTGAAGATGGCCGGCCTCTCGCCCGACAAGTACTACCAGGTGCGCGAGCTGAATCGCATAGACAACAAGCCCTTGCCGTTCGAAGGAAAAACCTATAGCGGTGCCTATCTGATGGCCAATGGCTTGGATATGCCATACAATCATACGGTAGATTATCACAAGCAAAACGATTATTCAAGCCGTGTGCTTTATCTGAAAGAGGTGAAGTAATATTCCTTAACAAGCAGAAATGCCCCGAAAACCATAATAATAGGGGAGGAAAATTTTCCCAGTAGGGTAGATATTTTTTGCCTACTGGGAAAATTTATTTTCTCAACTGGGAAAAATAAACGGCCCTTTTCGGGCAGATTCCGAAAGTAGGAAAAAGTAGGACATTCTGTCTCGTCCGAACGGCTCTGTTGCAACGATGATGCAACATATTATATCATTATTACATTTGTTTTAATTGCCGATAATCTATATCTTTGCACGCAAATAACCTTATAATAGAATAAGAATGGCAACAGTTGACGACAAAAAGATTATTTTCTCGATGGTTGGACTGAACAAAACCATCCCACAAAACAACAAGCAGGTGTTGAAAAACATCTATCTATCCTTCTTCTACGGAGCAAAAATCGGTATCATCGGTTTGAACGGCTCGGGTAAATCTACCTTGCTGAAGATTATTGCCGGTTTGGACAAATCCTACCAGGGCGAAGTGGTGTTCTCGCCCGGATACTCGGTGGGATACTTGGCGCAAGAACCCTACCTTGACCCTACAAAAACCGTGAAAGAGGTAGTTATGGAAGGCGTTCAGCCCATTGTAGATGCACTTGCCGAATACGAAGAAATCAACCAGAAGTTTGGCTTGCCCGAGTATTACGAAGACCCCGACAAGATGGAGAAACTCTTTACTCGTCAGGCCGAATTGCAAGATATTATCGATGCAACCGATGCATGGAACTTGGATAGCAAGCTCGAACGCGCTATGGACGCCTTGCGTTGTCCGCCCGAAGACCAAAACGTGGAGCATCTTTCGGGTGGTGAACGTCGTCGTGTCGCTTTGTGCCGTCTGTTGCTTCAAAAGCCCGACATCCTATTGCTGGACGAACCTACCAATCACCTCGATGCCGAATCAATCGACTGGTTGGAACAACACTTGCAACAATACGAGGGTACCGTAATTGCCGTAACCCACGACCGTTACTTCCTTGACCACGTAGCCGGTTGGATTCTTGAACTCGACCGTGGCGAAGGTATTCCCTGGAAGGGCAACTACTCGAGCTGGCTCGACCAAAAGACTAAGCGCATGGAGATGGAAGAGAAGACCGCCAGCAAACGTCGCAAAACACTTGAACGCGAGTTAGAATGGGTGCGCATGGCACCGAAGGCACGCCAAGCCAAGGGTAAGGCTCGTTTGAACTCGTACGACAAGTTGCTGAACGAAGACGTTAAGGAAAAGGAAGAAAAGTTGGAAATATTCATCCCCAACGGCCCTCGTTTGGGAAACAAGGTTATCGAAGCCAAGTATGTGGCCAAGGCATTTGGCGACAAGCTGTTGTTCGACGACTTGAACTTCATGCTTCCACCCAACGGCATCGTAGGTATTATTGGTCCTAACGGTGCGGGTAAAACAACCCTCTTCCGCTTGATTATGGGCTTGGAAAAGGCCGATGGCGGCGAGTTTGAAGTGGGCGAAACCGTAAAGGTGGCATATGTTGACCAACAACACAAGGACATCGACCCCAACAAGAGCGTATATCAAGTAATCTCGGGCGGAAACGACCTTATTCGCATGGGTGGCCGCGACATTAATGCTCGCGCTTACCTCAGCCGTTTCAACTTCTCGGGTGCCGACCAGGAGAAGCTTTGCGGCGTACTTTCGGGTGGTGAACGCAACCGCCTGCACCTGGCCATGTGCCTGAAGGAAGAGGGCAACGTACTGTTGCTGGACGAACCTACCAACGACATCGACGTAAACACACTTCGTGCACTCGAAGAAGGTCTTGAAAACTTCGCCGGCTGTGCCGTAGTCATCAGCCACGACCGTTGGTTCCTCGACCGTATCTGTACACACATCCTTGCATTCGAAGGCGATTCGAACGTCTTTTTCTTCGAAGGTTCATACTCGGAATACGAAGAGAACAAGCTGAAGAGATTGGGTAAGGAAGAGCCTACGCGCGTTCGATACAGAAAGTTAATGAATGACTAATTAAGCTGACGTTTTGTCCGTAATCAAATGGTTTTATATCATAAGGAAAGCCTTGCATGTTTTATGCGAGGCTTTTTGTTTATTGTAGCTTTCTTAATGCTAAAAATATTTAATAAAAATGTAGTATTCATATAATCTCTATCTCCTTTTTTATTTTTATATTTGCAACACGAAAACATTTTTAACGTTTAATTAACACTAACAATTAACTAAAAAAGGTTTATGAGAAGAAATCTATTACAATTCCTGTTGGTGGCAATCATTTCGGTTTTTGCAACCGATGCGTTTGCACAAATAACAGTGAAAGGTCAACTGGTAGATGCTGAGACCAGTGAACCATTGATGGCGGCAACCGTTGTAGTGGAAGGTACTACAGATGGTTGTGTGACCGACTTTGATGGCTATTTTACTCAACAGGTTGCCAATGGAGCAACACTTGTGTTTAAGTATGTAGGCTACAAAGAACAAAAAACAAAAATCTCTGCACAAGGCAAGACCGTCGATTTGGGACAAATCAAGATGGAGTCGGATGCTGTAATGCTGAAAGACGTTGTGATTACCTCGTCTGTAGCCGTGGCACGCAAAACTCCCGTAGCCCTTTCAACGGTAGATCCGCTTTTCATTGAAGAGAAACTCGGTACACAAGAGTTTCCGGAAGTGTTAAAGTCAACTCCTGGTGTACACGCCAACAAGCAAGGTGGTGGCTATGGCGACTCGGAAATCTATATGCGTGGTTTCGACAATAGCAACATCGGTGTGATGGTAAATGGTGTGCCCATGAACGATATGGAGTGGGGCGGCATCTACTGGAGCAACTGGATGGGTATGAGCGACGTAACACGTAGCTTGCAAACTCAACGCGGTTTGGGCGCATCTAAAGTATCTTCACCATCAGTGGGTGGTACTATCAACATCGTAACCAAGGGTATCGAAGCCAAGAAGGGCGGAAACGTATCTTACGCACTTGGTAACGACGGATACAACAAGATGCAATTCACCCTTTCTACCGGTGTAAGCGAAAAAGGTTGGTCGTTGACATTGCTCGGTGCAAAGACTTGGGGTAACGGATATGTGCAAGGCACAGAATTCAGCGGCTACAACTGGTTCGTGAACATTGCCAAGCGCATCAACGATGCACACCAATTGCAATTCATGGCTACAGGTGCTCCTCAACACCACGACCAACGCGGTAGCAGCACCGGTTTGAAGTTGGCCGACTGGCAAAAGAGTAAGGACGTATGGGGCATCAGCGACAACCGCTACAATCCATCGTTTGGTTATCGTAAGAATGGTCAGGCCTACAATGCCAACCATAACTACTACCACAAGCCACAATTCAGCTTGAGCCACCAATGGCAAATCAACGAAAAATCATCGCTCTCAACATCTGTATATATGTCGTTGGGTCGCGGTGGTGGCTATTCTGGACAAGGTAACAACGAATTCTCTCCATACAGCTATTCTGATTGGAATGCTGCATACAAGGGCGATTTGAACTATACCTTCCGCAATGCCGACGGTACATTCAACTATGCCGCTATCGAAGAGTACAACGAAAATAGCGAATATGGTTCGGCTATGATTATGAGTACATCGAAGAACTACCACAACTGGTATGGCTTGATTTCTACCTATACAACCAAGTTTGGCGAAAACTTCGACTTCTACGGTGGTGTGGACTTCCGTTACTACAAGGGTACACACACCAACGAAATCATCGACCTCTTCGGTGGTGATTACTATATGGACGTTGAGCGTGGCGACGTGCTTGCCGCTAACAATGCTGCTGCTGCCGACCCAACATGGAAATACGAAAAGTTGGGCATTGGCGATGTAGTTTATCGCGATTATGATAGCCACGTGTTGGAAGAGGGTGCTTTCTTCCAATTGGAATATAGCAAAGACAAACTGTCGGCTTTCGTTGCCGGTTCGTTGAACAACAAGACATACTGGCGCTACGACCGCTTCTACTACGACGAAGCACACGCCAAGTCAAAGACCGTTAGCTACATCGGTTTCACTGCCAAGGGTGGTGCCAACTACAACTTGAACGACTATCACAACGTATTCTTCAACGTGGGTGTCATCAGCCGTCCACCGAAGTTCTCTTACGGTGCATTCATGCAATCAACCAGTAGCAACGTAACCAACCCCGATGCCGTAAACGAAAAGATTTTCTCTGCCGAATTGGGTTATGGTTTCCGCACCAGCACACTGACTGCAAACTTGAACCTCTACTACACCAAGTGGATGGACAAGACAATGACTACCTCTACTACATTGGGCAACCAAGAACGTGCCAACGTAAACATGTCGGGCGTTGAGGCTAACCACATGGGTGCCGAACTCGACGTGAAGTACAAACCATTCCGTTGGTTGGAACTGACCGGTATGTTCTCTTGGGGTGACTGGACTTGGGGTAGCAACGCCAAGGGTTACTTCTTCTCTGAACAAGGACAACCCGTTACCAAGGATGGTGCCGTTACAACACTTCAAGGTGCCGACCATGCTTGGGCATACATCAACATGGACGGTGTTCGTGTAGGTGGCTCTGCTCAGACAACTGCTGCTGTAGGTGCTAACGTAAACATCAGCCGCGACCTCCGCGTAGGTATCGACTGGACATACTATGGACGCAACTACTCATACTATGCAGTAGACGGTTCGTTGCTTAGCATGAACAAGGAGAATACATTGGACGAGCCATGGGAAATCCCTGCAGCCAGCCAATTCGATATCAATGCATCGTACAAGTTCAAACTGGGTAGCTTGAATGCAATGCTTTCGGGTAATGTAAACAACTTGCTGAACTATCAGTACATCACTAAGGCATGGAATCCGAAAGGTAAGGTTGCCGACGAAAGCAACATCTATTGCTTCTTCAATCACGGACGTACTTACAACATCCGCCTGAAAGTGAACTTTTAATTCATAATTCATAATTCAAAATTCATAATTAGTATGAAGAAATATATATTTGCATCGATGGCGTGTCTGGCACTTTTTGCTGCTTGCGACGACGACTATATCGACCAATTCAATATTGAAACGGGTGTGACCGATGTGAAGGAAGTAGCTATGACTCTTTCTAACTCGGACTATACCACCATTGCCGGCAACTCGGTAAACAAGGAGATTGCCTTGGCTTTAGACCCTGAAACAGAAAGCGGCCTGGCTGCTTTGGAAGAGGTAGGCAAGAAGCGTTACTTTACAGCCGACGCTCCGGCCGACCTTTACTTGCCCGCTTTCCTGGCAAGCAAGTATCCTAACGCCGATTTGAACTCAAAGTTCACCGTTACTTACAACGAGTATCAGGCTCCGGCTACCTATCTGGCCGATTTCGCCAATATCTCTACCTACACACTTACTTCGGATGATTACGAAAACGTGTGGGGCGACAAGGTAAAGGCTTCGTTCCTTAGCCCAGAGTCTGTAGGCAAGATTCCTGCTATCCTGGCCGAAAATGTGGAGGCTGCCGAAGGCGATATGATGGTAGTGAACTATGCTTACTCTGAAACAGAACCTTCGATTGGTGGCGGTGCTGCTCCTGCAGAGCCTACATGGACACAAGTGGCTACTATCCCTGTTCGTTCGTCTGGTAAGAATTGGGACTTCGTAAACATGGGTCCTATCGACTTGTCGGCTTACAAGGGTATGACCGTAAACGTAGGTTTCAAATACACTAGTACCGATAAGAGTGGTGCTACTTGGGAGTTGAAGAACTTCAAGGCATTGTCTGTTCCTTACTTGGATGTTGTGTTGTTTGCCAAGAAAGATGACGGTTCGTTTGCAAAGGTTGCCAATAAGAAATCGTTTGCCGGTGCCGGCGAGTATGTCATTGCTGCCGTAGGTGCCGATGCACAATACTATCCATTCGGTCGCTTGGCCGATGGCAAGACTTACGGCTATATGTATCCAAAGGCTATTGCCGTTGAAAATGGTGTGATTGCTGCCGACGCTGCTGCCGACTTTGTTATTACCCTCGAAGCTACCGAGGCTGGTTTCACTATGAAGAATGCCATCGGTCAATACCTCTACATGTCGGGCAATTACGATAGCTTCAATGTGAAGAACGAAGTAGGTGATGCCGGTTTTGACTGGACCATCGAGAATACCGGTTCCGACCAATTCGTTATTACCAACGTGGAAAAGGGTAAGTCGGTTAAGTTGAACTATTATAACGGTAGCTATTCATTCGGTTCATACGCTGCTACAAAGGTAGAAGGCAAGACTTATGCTGCCAACTCGTTGTGTGGCGACGAAGGTGGCTTTACCATTTATGATGTAAACATCGGTTCTTTGTCGTTCGTATGGCAAAATACTGCTCAATATGGTTGGAAGGCATCTGCTTATGTAGGTGGTGTTAACAATGCTACTGAGACATATTTGGTATCGCCAGCCATTGAAATCGAAGAAGGTGCTGCTTTGCCTTACATCACTATCGACGAGGCATTCCGTTATGGTGCCGGTGATGCAAGCGACATCACAGTGTGGGTATCTACCGACTATGCTGCTGCCGCTCCAGCAATGGCCTCTACCCGTGCAAGTGTAGAAGCTAACGAGGCTGCATTGTATCGTTACGACGGATCTGCATGGGCAGTATATACTAATAAGGATGCTCAAGTGGCTGTTGTTAAGCCGGGCGAATTCAGCTCTGCAAGCAGCGACGCTACAACTGCCGACCTGTTGCCTATGTACTTGGCCAAGTACTATCCTTATGCTCTCGAAGGCGAGGCTGTAGTGGTGGTTTACAACGAAAAGGCTACCGAATACACCAAGGCTGCCGAAGGTTGGATTGAAACTCCTGCATCTGCTCCTCAAACCATGACCTTCACCAAGGACGAAGATGGCATTACCGCTAAAATCAGCGTTTACCTGGAAAGCTCGTTGATGGGTACAGACGGTGGCTTTACCGCACAAGATGTGAAGTTGACCGGTGGCTTGAGCTACATCTGGACAAATACTTCAAGCTATGGTTGGAAGGCTTCATCGTTCTTGAACAGCACCAACAATCCTGCCGAAAGCTGGTTGGTATCTCCGGCACTCGACTTCCGCAAGGGTACCGCTCCACAAGTAACATTCGATGAGGCTATCAACTACATCAAGGATGCCGACAAGAATGTTTATTGTGCTGTGAAGATTTCTACCGACTATAAGGGTGACGTTACTACTGCCACTTGGACAGACCTTGAACTGCCTGTTCGTGCCGACGGCGCTTCTTGGAACTTTGTCAATGTAGGTGTAGTTGACCTCAGTGCTTATGTAGGCGATGTGGCTCGTCTGGCATTTGTTTACTACGTGCCCGATGAATCGCCTGTAGGTCCTACATGGGAATTCAAGAACATTTTGGTTAACGAAAAAGAATAATAATATTTAGTTGGGGGAGATAAGCGGCCGAATACATAGGCTCTTATTCCCCCTTTTTCATTCCTATGAATAGATTGTTTTTGATTTTGTTAATGGCTATATGCCTGGTGGCTTGCGACAACGAACAGCAACCGGCAAATGGCTATATCGGTACAACTCAAACCGATTCTGAAACGGTAGTCTTGAAGGGCTATGTGGATAGCTCGAAGGGATTCAGTGTGTTTAAGCCTGCCGGTTTCGATTCGCCTTTCTACATCCAAGACCGCCAATTCGTCGGTAAGGCATACAGCTTTGTATCTGCTTCGGAAGAGCGCTTGGACGAGATGAAGCAGATTCCTGCAAGCGGTTGGAACACCACGGCTCAAATCATCCAAGGTGCTGCTTACTGGGCACGCTACTCGTCGTTGTACGAAAACAAGTATGTAAAACTTCGTGTGGCCTATATCTGGGACAATGAAGTGGGAGTGGAGTATGTGGTAGAGAAGACCGAAGCGCGTCCTAACGCCAACTCCAACCTGTTGAGCAACGATGAGGCTGCACATGGCTTCGAAATGCCCCGTCTGGATGCCGATAACTATTTTGCTGCCCACTACGTAAACTATAAAGGTGCCGACCGCATGAACCTGGCTGTTGAGTGGAATGCCGAATTGAGACACTCCAACTGGGTGGCCTTCTCGTTCGATGCCGTTACTGCCGAAGACAATGTATCGCGTACCGATGCTTGGATGTGGGACCCGATGATTCCGTCGGACAAAGGTGGTGTGGAAGAGGCCGACCACAAGAGCGATGGCTTCGACAAGGGACACATTTGTGCCAGCGAGGACCGCGTATATTCAAAGGAGGCCAACGAGCAAACCTTCTATTACTCGAACATCACTCCGCAGCTGAATCAATTCAATGGCGGCTTCTGGTTGCAATTGGAGAACCGCGTGCGCGTGTGGGGACGCTCTACCCATAGCGGCACTTACGATAAGTTGTATGTTGCCAAGGGTGGTACATTGAACCATCTGCACAAGAATTTCGAAGCCTCCAAGAAGGGTATGGACGGCAAGGTGCCTACGGGCGACGAAAACGGTATGACCATTCGCGGATTGGCACTTCCGGCCTATTACTTCATGGCACTGTTGGCCGAGAAAGATGGCCAGTTCCAAGCCATGGGATTCTTGTTGCCCCATAGTGTGGATTTGCCGGCCAAACCTACGTTCGACGAACTGAAGGCCGAAGCCATTACGATAGACGAATTGGAAGAGTTCTCGGGCTTGGATTTCTTCTGCAACCTGCCCGACGAGCTTGAAGAGGCAGCCGAATCTGCAGTGGATGCCAATGCATGGAACTGGGAATAATTTCTAATAAATCATGTAACGATTTCTAATAAATTCTTTCGTAATTTATTAAAGGAATAAAATAATTTAGGGCTAAATTCATTTCGGATTTAGCCCTATTTGTTTTTTTATTTATACTTAAATTATTTGGCTGCCTTTACGGTCATGATAACTGGGTTGTGGTCGCTGCAAAGGTCGAGGTCGGGCGAGAAGTAGCGCACGCCTTCCAACGTTTCGGAGTGGAACAGGTAGTCGATGCGGAACATTCGTTTGCCGTTGCGATAGGTGTACATATAGCCGTTGCCACAACTCTTGAAGCCGTCTTTCAGCAGCGAGCTGAATCGGCGGTAGGTGTAGGATGAAGGCAGTGAGTTCAAGTCGCCACCCAACACTACGGGGTAGGGGCTTTGCTCTATCAGTTGGCAGACGATGTCGGTCTGTTCGGCTCGCTTCACCAGGTTGCCATGCAGTGTTTCGGCAGCATCTTCCATCGCCTCCATCTCGCGTTGTGTTTCGTCGGTAGCCAGTTCTTTTTCCCACTTCTTCCGTTTTTGGGTGATGTTGGTTGTCTGCAAGTGGTTGTTGATAACCCGGATGGTCTGTTCGCCCAACTGGATGTCTGCCACCATACTGCAGTTGCTGCTGTTGGGGTAGGTGATGTATTGGTGTCCCACGATGGGGTATCGGCTGAAGATGGCTATCGGCAGTTTGCCTTTCGACTCTTCCTTGCCTGGCATGTAGAAGTAGGGCCATTCGGCCAGCGTCTTCTTGATGTCTTCCAAGGTGAACTCCTTGTTGTCGCGGAATTCCTGGAAGCACAACACATCCACATGCTCGCTACTCATGATTTGTGCTATCTGACGGCACGAGTATCCGCGTATTTCGTTTCCGAAACCATGCACATTATAGGTTGCTACCGACAGATAACCGTTGGGCTGCTTGGCAGTAGCTTCCGCCGGCAGTTCTTGTCTGAACCGGGGTTGAACCATGCTGCCAATGAAATTCCAGCTCATCAGCAGTGCGATTAATGGCAGTCCCCACCAGACGCTGCGCTTGAATATGGTGATGAGCAGGATGATGACGTTGATAAGTACCAATACAGGGAGTGCCATGCCCAGTAGCGACATCAGTTTCGAATCGCTTGGGTGGGCATGTCCGCTAAATGCCGCTGCAATGGTGACGATGGTCAGTGCCAGGATGACGACAAACCATATAATTTTGAATAGGCCCTTGGCTTCTTTTTTCCCCATTTTTGATTTGGTGTTTAGTGATAAGTGATTATAAATGAACGACTATCGCTAATAGCTAATCACTAATCGTTGATTACGTTTTGAGGTTTGTTCTTAATAAATTGTTCTACGTTGTTGCAAGCAATCTCCATCAGACGCTGGCGTGCCTCTTGGGTGGCCCAGGCAATGTGGGGCGTAATGAAGCAGTTCTTGGCCGAAAGCAACGGGTTGTCGGCGCGTGGCGGCTCGGTAGAGAGCACATCTACTCCGGCTGCATAGATGGTGCCGTTGTTCAGTGCGTTGGCCAGGTCTTGCTCGTTTACCAACGGTCCGCGACCGGTGTTAATCAGGATGGCCGATGGCTTCATCAGTTTCAGTCGGCGCTCGTTCACCAGTTCGCGTGTCTCCTCGGTCAGCGGACAATGCAGGCTCACGATGTCGCAAGTAGCGAACAATTCGTCTAACTCCATTTTTTTCACTTCGGGCGGTAATTGTAAACGGCTTTTGCTGGTGTAGGCATGTACCTTCATGCCGAATCCGATGGCAATGCGTGCCGTATTGTATCCGGTATTTCCCAACCCTACAATACCAATTTTCTTGCCTTGAAGTTCCATCAGCGGTGTGTTGCTGTAGCTGAAGTCCTGGCAAGCGCTCCACACACCGTGGCGTGCCTCGTCGGCATAGTGTCCCACCCGTTGGGTGATGTTCAGAATGTGGGCAAACACCATTTGGGCCACCGAAGGCGTGCTGTATGCAGGTATGTTTGTCACCACAATGCCGTGTTCCTTGGCAGCAGCCACATCCACTACATTATACCCTGTGGCCAGCACACCGATATACTTCAGTTGTGGCAAAGCCTCTATCGTAGTTCTGTTGATAATCACCTTGTTAGTCAATAGTATATCGGCATTGGCGGCACGCTCCAGCAGTTGCTCGTCAGTGGTGCGGGGATAAACCGTACATTCGCCCAAAGCCTCAAGTCTTTCCCAACTTAAATCGCCGGGATTGGCAGCATAGCCATCTAAAACAACTATCTTCATATCTGTTACTTTTGGTTGTTATTTTGCAAAGGTAGGATATAACTTTAGAAAAAACAAATAACGGATAAATAATCATCGCTCCACAAAAAATAGCTAAATGCGGATGAAATGTCATAAAAAGGCTTAACTTTGCGGCAAGTTAATTACCAAAATAGATTTATGATGAAAAAACTATTAACACTAATCGTTTTATTGACCTTTGCTTTTAGCATGAAAGCACAGAATGAGGCTCCGCAATTAGAGTTTGTTGTAGAGCTGAAAGTGAAGTGTGAAGGAGCCTATCAGGTAGGAGAGACTTCGCACGGAAACCGCTTCATAATTCCCATCGTTGGGGGTACTTTCGAAGGACCGAAGATGAAGGGAACCATCTTGCCGGGCGGTGCCGACTACCAATTGCAAGACGCCAAGCATGGCCGTACAGAGTTGGAGGCTATCTACAGCATCAAGACCGATGATGGCGTAAACATCCACATCCGTAACCGCGGACTGATTTGCACCGGACAAGACGAGAACGGACAGCCGCAGTTCTA
This sequence comes from Mediterranea massiliensis, assembly GCA_015060685.1. Taxonomy (GTDB): domain Bacteria; phylum Bacteroidota; class Bacteroidia; order Bacteroidales; family Bacteroidaceae; genus Bacteroides; species Bacteroides massiliensis_B. The sequence goes on from SUXZ01000015.1 coordinate 26,562, forward strand.
CTTCCGCACGACACCACAGTTCGAAGCACCTTACGACAGCAAGTATGCGTGGCTGAACAACGCCATCTTTGTGTGCCAACCCAGCATGGGAGGTCCCGAAGGATTTATCTGTCTGAAGATTTGGAAAGTTAAATAACAACTAACTAAAAATAATGTAATTATGAAAATTGTGAAAACACTTCGCTCGGCATTGGCTGTATGCAGCCTGATGACATTTGCCCTTATCGGCATGAGTTTTACTATCGAAGACGCCCCCAAATCAAGAGTAGTGGAAGAGGGCGGTACAGGTCCTTACAAGGCCATTATGAAGGAAGAGGCTTCGCTGAAGGCTCACACCGTTTTTGTGCCACAAGACCTCTCGGCCTTTGGCAAGAAGAAACAACTCCCTGTATTGGTGTGGGGTAACGGTGCTTGCAACAATTCGCCATTCGAACACTACCTGTTCTTGAACGAAATCGCATCGTATGGCTACATTGTAGTGGCTACCGGCTTCTATCCCGAAGAGGGTGAACACTATCGTGGCCCCATGTCCACTACCGAACAACAAATCGAATCCATCGATTGGGTTATTGCTCAGAATGCCGACCCCGCTTCGCCCTATTATCAAAAGATTGATGTGGAAAACATTGCCGTTGCCGGTATGTCGTGCGGTGGTCTTCAAACCCTTTATAACTGTGCCGACAAGCGCATCAAGACATTGATGGTGTGCAACAGCGGTCTGTTCAACGAATCGAATGCCGGTAGTGCTGTAGGCGGTATGCCAATGCCTCCAAAATCTAAGTTGAACGAAATCCACTCGTCTATTATCTACATCTTGGGTGGCGAAAGCGACATTGCTTATGGTAACGGTATGGACGACTTCAACCGCATTAAGCATGTTCCTGCTTGTGCTACAAACCTTCCTGTAGGTCATGGCGGTACATACGGACAGCCTCATGGCGGCGAATATGCCATTGTGGCTTTGGCTTGGCTCGACTGGCAACTGAAGGGCAGCAAGAAAGCAGCCAAGATGTTCAAGGGAAAGAAGTGCAAATTGCTGAAACGCGAAGGCTGGACCATCGAAAAGAACGAATTGTTCGAGAAGCTATAACAGATGGTAATATGATATAAAAAGAAACGAGCGGATGCCCCACACAAGGACTTCCGCTCGTTTTGTATTTGTTATACTCAAGGGTATTATTCAAATCGTTCCTTCCCCCAAAGTTGTTGCATCCGTTCCTTATGCTTCAGCTCGGCAGCATTCTCTTGCGGATGCCATATCGATTGACTTTTCAGCTCGTCGGGCAGGAACTGCTGGCGTACGAAGTGGCCGGGATAGTCGTGGGCATATTTATAGTTGTCCGAGTAGCCCAGCTCCTTCATCAGTTTGGTCGGTGCGTTGCGCAGGTGCAAGGGTACAGGCAGGTTGCCCGTCTCGCGAACCAGACCAAGCGCATCGTTGATGGCCATATAAGCCGAATTGCTCTTCGGACTGGTGGCCAGGTATATGGTGGTTTCGGCCAAAGGTATGCGTCCTTCGGGCCAGCCAATCTTCATAATCGTATCGAAGCAGGCATTTGCCAAGAGTAGGGCATTGGGGTTTGCCAGGCCAATGTCTTCGGCAGCCGAGATGACCAGACGACGCGCAATGAAAGCAGGGTCTTCGCCACCTTCTACCATGCGGGCCAGCCAATAGATGGCTCCGTCGGGGTCGCTGCCACGGATAGACTTGATGAAGGCCGAGATGATGTCGTAGTGCATTTCGCCATCCTTGTCGTAGGCCAGTGGGTTCTGTTGCAGGCGGTCGGTAACCAACTCGTCGGTAATCACAACTTTGGGCGATGCTTCGGAGGTAACGATAAGTTCCAATATGTTCAGTAACTTGCGTGCGTCGCCACCGCTATAGCGCAAGATGGCCGAGGTCTCTTTCAGTTCGATGTCCTTCTCTTTCAGCACCAGGTCGGTCTTGATGGCGCGTTGTAGCAGATCCAGCAGGTCGTCTTTATCCAGCGACTTCAGTACATAAAGTTGGCAGCGCGACAACAACGGGCGGATGACCTCGAACGAAGGATTCTCGGTTGTGGCACCAATCAGTGTTACGATGCCCTGTTCTACGGCTCCCAACAGCGAGTCTTGTTGCGACTTGCTGAAACGATGAATTTCGTCGATGAATAGGATGGGGCTGGCTTGCGAGAAGAAGCGGTTGGATTTGGCCCGCTCAATCACATCGCGTACATCCTTTACACCGCTTGTCACGGCACTCAAGGTGTAGAATGGCGTTTCCAGCTTGTTGGCAATGATTTGCGCCAAAGTGGTTTTTCCCACTCCCGGAGGGCCCCAAAGAATGAATGAAGAAATGCGCCCTCCATCAATCATCTTACGAAGCACTGCACCCTGTCCGACAAGGTGTTTCTGACCGATGTACTCATCGAGTGTCTTTGGGCGAAGTCTTTCTGCTAATGGGGCCATTTGAATTATGAATTTTGAATTATAAATTATAAAGTATGAATATACCTCAATCCTACTTGACTACTTAAAATATCGTTAGAATCATGAAGCGGAAACCATCGATTTGTGCATTGGGCAGTTCGGTATAAGTCAAGCGACGTACATACTCCACGTGTAGCAACTTGAAGATGTTGTAGATACCCAGACTGATTTCAACGTATGGTTTGTTCTTGTCCATGACAAAACTGGTGGGCATGCCGTTGCGCATAGGGAAGAGGAACAAGTCGCGATTTGTACTTTTGTACGGATTGTTCTTGTCGGTCAGTGTTCCCCATAAGCCACGAATACGGAAGGCTTCGCGCCACTTCAGCTTCTTTATCAGCGGTATGCGGTTAAAGAGTTTTCCGTTCATGTCGTAAGTCAGTGCCAGCGATGCATAACGGTCGTTCAAGAACTCCATGTTGTTGATGAGCGAGAACGATTCGTTGTTCTGGGTGATGTACGATTGATTGGCAAAGGGCAGGTTCAACAACGGGAAGGGAACGGTGTTCCATTGGGCACCGGCGCGTGCCGTGATGTCCAGCTTGCCCCACGAACCAAACCAGAAACGCTTGCGCATGCTTGCTTCGGTCAGGTTGAAGTTGTAATCGCCTCCTAAAAGACCTTTGAAGCCGATGGTGTGCGACAAGGTGAAGATGGGTGCATCGAGCGATACGGGGATGCGGCGTTGCTTGGTGTTTACAAACGTTTCGCCCGGAGCCCAACGCAAGGTGGCACTCAACTCGGTGGTGGTGATGTCCTTTACCAGTGTGTTGCCTGTACCTTTTATGCCGGGCAACGGACCATTGTTCTTCCAATACTTCAGGTTGCCGGCCGGCTCGTCGTTCCGGCGACGTGCCATGGCCTTGATAGAGAAGCCCGAGTTGGTTTCCAGTTCGTAGTTGATGGTAGCGTCGCGCATGTACGACATCTGGTCTATCGTTGCCCATTTCCATCCCACGAACATATTGTCCTTGTCCGTAGCAAGGAACTTGTCCATGGGCGACATGACGTCGTAGGTGTATTCAAAGCTGATATAGTGCTTGGGGAATTCCCAAAGTACATACTCGCGCTTGTTGAACGAGTAGGCCACTTCGCCCGAGTAGAACCACTTCTTGTCCTTTGTACCATAGGCTCCATAGCCACTGAATGCCCAGTGCGGATGCAGATTACCCGTTGTCATGGCACTCAAGCGGAAACGCGTTCCATTCACATAGTTGCTGGTAATCATGGTGTTGATGGGGCCAATATCCACCTTGCTCTTCTTGCCTGTTTCCACAAAGTTTTCTATCAGCGCCTTGGCACCGAAGATGACGTATTTGAATCCCGGTATCTGTTCGATGCGGTTCATGAACACGTCCATCGTGCTCTCTTTCTTGGTGAGCGGCACTTGGCGCACTTCGGCCCAATACTCATCGCTCTTGGCCAGCATGTTGGCCTCTTTAATGACATTGCCTTTCAAGCGGAACAGACGGGCCTCTATCTCGTCGAAGTTGTAGTTGCTGTACTTGGTTGTGCGCTGCACCTCCAGTCCTTGTGTGCCCTTGATAAAAGCCAGCTCTACGGTCATATCGTCGTCGGTCAGCACCCAGGTGCTATCGGGCAGTTGCTCGAATTCCTGTACAATGTCCATGTTCTCCACAAAGTTCACACCGGTGTTCTTGGGCAGGTTCATGGTGCATCTTCTTACGCCATAAGTAGAGTCGCGTGCCACGTAAAGGTGGCCGGTAAATCCGAAGTCTTGCGAATTCTGTGGAACGAACGACAGGTGAATACACTCTTTGTCGTCCACCATCAACGTATCCATCAGGTAGAATTTGTAGAAACTGATGGCGCCTCGTCCGATGGGGCTTACAAAACGTCGTTGCAGCAAGCGTATGTCGTCGTCGTAGATGTTGATGTTGGAGAAGACGTCAGTCAAGATGGTTCCCAACATATCGCCGGTATTGAAAAACTCTTCTATACCGCTCGAGTTCATACCTTCGATAATGGTCTTTTCGCTTTTGGGGTCTTTGCGGTAGATGGTCTTCGAGGCTGTCTCCTTGATGGATACGGGCAGAATCATCTTGCCTGTTTTCTCCGAAACCTCTACTTGGTCTTTGAAGAAAGCAAACTTCTTATAGATGCCCTTTTCCATCTTGTCGGGGGTGACATTGTTCATGGACATCTTCATCTTTTCGTACTTCTGGTACTGGTAGAAGTCGTTATTCTCTAAGTCTTGTTTCTTTTTGTGTGCAATGACCTTGCGCATAAACTCCACGGCCGGGTTGTTCTTGCGCGAGTATTTTTCCTTTTGCGGCTTCACGGTCACCTCGCTCAGCATGATGTCGTCCACCACCAGCTTTACGTCTATTTTCTTCGTGCCGTTTTTGAATTTCACCTTTTTGGTTTTATAGCCGATGCTCGAAAAAGTCAGTTCGTTCCATCCGGGTAGTACCTCAACTTCGTATTCTCCGTTGCCGTTGGTCACGGTGCCTACACCTTCACCTTCGTATTGCACGGTAACATACATTAGCGGTTCGTTGGTCAGCGAGTCGGTGACCACACCCGAAATTTGTGCTGTAGATTTCAGTGAACAGAATAGTATTAAAATAGTGGAAAGTAAGCAGTTTAATAATCGTTGTTTCATAAACATCTGTTTAAATTGCGTTGCAAAGTTACGAATTTCGCTTGTTAAGTATCCATTAAATCAAATAATATTTGTTACTTTGTGGCAAATTAAGTTATTGATTATGCCTACTTTTGTTCAAATACTCGACTTTATTGGTACATTTGCCTTTGCCATCAGTGGCATTCGTCTTGCATCGGCCAAACGTTTCGACTGGTTTGGTGCCTATGTTGTTGGCTTCGTAACGGCCATCGGTGGCGGTACAATCCGTGATGTGTTGCTCGATGTTACGCCGGCCTGGATGGGCGACCCCATGTATCTGGTGTGTACCGGTCTGGCCTTGTTGTGGGTGATTCTTTTCGGAAAGTATCTGATTCATTTGAACAATACCTTCTTTATTTTCGACACCATCGGTTTGGCGCTGTTCACGGTGGTTGGTGCCGAACGTAGCTTGTCGCTAGGTTTCCCGTATTGGGTGGCCATCATCATGGGTAGTATGACGGGTGCTGCCGGTGGTGTGTTGCGCGATGTGTTCATCAATGAAATCCCGTTGATATTCCGCAAAGAGATATACGCCATGGCCTGCGTGCTGGGTGGTATTGCCTATTGCATCTGCCACTATTTGGGTTGCACCTCTTATATTAGTTCCCTTGTAGGCGGAGTGGTGGTGTTTGTTATTCGCGTCCTTGCGGTGAAGTACAAGATTTCCCTGCCCATTCTTACCGGTCACGACGAGTAATATAAAAAAGGTGCCCTACACCAAGCAGGACACCTTTATATATGTGTTTGTACGAGTTATCAGAACAACTTGTCTTTACTGTTGAACAAGCGGTTTTCGCTAAGCTTCACCACTTTACCAAACTTTTCAAGCGCTTTCAAGTCAATCATCTTCGGGTTACCCATGATGGCAATTCGATAGGGTTTTCCTTGGATGTTTTCCTTGTAGAACTTCACGATGTCGTCGAAGGTCAACGCATCGATTTTAGCCAGATTTTCTTTGGCTGGGTCGTCGGTATAGCCCATCTGTTCTAAGCTGACCAGGCTCATGGCCTTGCTACGGAAGCTTGGGTGTGTAGTCAGTGCTTCCTGGCGCAGGTAGCTCTTGATGTTGTCTATGCGTTCACTGTATTCGGGCATGTCGTTCACCAGTCCCATGAACACCTCTACGGCTTCGTTGGCCTTGTCGTTTTGTGTACCGATGTAGCCAATCATGTAGCTGTCCTTACCGGCAAGCCCTTGTGTGCCCACTTGTGCGTAGGCAGTGTAGGCCATTGAACGCTTTTCGCGGATTTCGTTCAGTACCAATCCGGTGAAGTCCAAGCCAAAGTATTGGTTGAATGCATCGCGCAGCACGTCGTCCTTCTTGTCGGCAGCCTGCATAGGCAGATAGAAGTGGATTTGTGCCTGTTCGGCATCGTTGTTCGGCAGGAAGAAGATGGTGTTTTCGGTAGTCTTGGCCATTTCCTTTACTTGTGGCGAGTTGCTTGGTCGTTCGTTGGCCACCAGCGGAAGGTTTTGGCTAAGGATGGTATAGGCATCGTCGAAAGGCAGTGTGCCGGTGTAGAAGATTTTGGCTTCGTAGTTGGCAGCGCGTGTAATGTCGCCCTTCAGTGAAGCGATGTCCATGTAGTAAACCTCCTTATCGGTCAGTTCGGTCAGGTAGTCCGAGTTGTCGCCATAAAGCAGGTATTGTTGCAAGGCCGAGTTCAGTGAGCTTACGTTTTCCTTACGAATCAGACGGTTACTGATGAGCATGCTCTTTTGGCGATTCAGCTGCTTTTCGTCGGGTTCGGGCATAAGGATTTGTCGTGAGATGAGTCGGCAAACGTCGGGCAGTGTCTCTTCGTAACCTCGCATAATGATGTAGAGGTAGTTTTCGTCGGCAGTTACCTGACAGGTTGCGTTCAGCTTGCTCATCTCCTCTTTCAGTTCTTGTGGCTTGAATGCACCCATTACGCCGGCATTGTTCATCAAGTCGGCGGCAATGCCCAGTTTAGGCATTTCGTTGGTACCCACACCATATTGCACCACCAATTGGAAGATGTTGTTTTCGGTATTGGGTGTGTAGTACATCTTCGAGTGGTCGTTCAGTTGGCGCACTTGCACGTCGCTGAAGTCGATAAATTTCTCTTCCATCTTGCCCATAGGCATTCCCTTGAACTGGGTGGCATAGAGCGACTGCTTGCCAACGGGTGGTTCTACAGGCTTGTAGCCGGGCTTTTCAATCTTCTCCGATTTCTTGTCCTTTCCCTTTTCAATGTGGATGGCAATGAAGTTTTCGTTCAGGTATTGCTTGGCCACGCGTTTGATGTCTTCGGCGCTGATGGCCATGATTTTATCCTTGTAGTTCAGCACTTCGCCCAAGTCTTGTTCGTTGTAGAAGGCATTCATCAGCAGGTCGCCGATGTTTTGATTGTTCTCCATCATCAGGTCGAATCGTTGGCACATTTCGCTCTTGATGGCTTCGATTTTCCACTCTTCGAACTCGCCGTTGGCCACCTTTTGGATGGCTTCCAATACGCGCTTTTCGGTGCTTTTGTTCGATGCATAGCGGCGTTGGTTTTCGTCGTAAAGCGGAATACATTGTACCAGCAAGCGTCCTTGTTCGCGGAAGGCAAGTACTCCGGCTGCGGCATCGCTGATGTCACCATCCAGCACCAGCTTGTCGATGGTACCGGTCTGGTTGCCGTTGTTCAGCAGCGACATGGCAATGTTCAATGCATCTTCATCGGGGTGTCCGGCAGGTACACCTTTGTATAGCAGCATGATTTGCGGATAGCTGCCGTTCTTCAGTGTATATTCGGTGCGTCCCTTGATGTCCAGGTCGGGGTATTGGATGCGTTCGGGCATGGGCTTGGCGGCCAGTCGTCCGAAGCTTGCGTTGATACGTCCTGCCACTTGTTGTGCCTTGATGTTACCCACCAATACCAGTACCATGTTTTCGGGCACGTACCATGTTTCGTAGAACTCCATCAGCTTGCTCAGTTGTGGGTTCTTCAAGTGTTCGGGCAATCCGATGACAGAGCGCGAGTAGGGGTGTCCGGCAAAGGCTTGCTCCAACATGAATTGTTGTTGTTGTCTCGATTCGTTGTCTTGCGAGCGGTTGTACTCTTCGTACACATTCTCCAATTCCGATTGGAACGAGCGGAACACGGGGTTCAGGAATCGTTGCGACGAAATCTCCAGCCACTTGTTCACTTGGTAGGGAGGGAAGCTGCTGTGATAATAGGTATAGTCGTAGCTTGTACCGGCATTAACGTTCTTGGCACCGATGCTCTCCATCAGGTTAGAGTATTCGTTGGGCAATCCGAATTCGCCGGCTTTCACGCTCAGTTCGTTAATCTCCTTGCTCAATGCCTGGCGCTTTGCAGGGTCGGTTTCGGCTGCAAACAAGTCATATTTTGCAATGATTTCCTTGTAAAGCGGTTCTTCCTGCGCCCAGTCGAGCGAGCCAATCAGCGTTGTACCTTTAAACATAACATGCTCCAGATAGTGTGCCAATCCGGTATAGTCGGCGGGTTCGTTAATCGAGCCTGCGCGTACACCCACCAGACCGAATACGTCGGGTTTCGATTCGTCTTCCCAGATGAAAACGGAAAGACCATTTCTCAGTTTGAATGCCTTCAGCCCTTGGGCCGATACATTCATTCCCACCATAAGGAGGGCTAAGCAAAGTAGAATACTTTTTGTCAGTTGTTTCATGAGTTGTTTAGTTATTATATTCAGCCACAAAAGTAGTTATAAATAGTATAAATAATCCATAAATCGGCAAAAAAATGCATTTGTTTGTTCCAATTATTCTTTTTGCCTATCTTTACACCCCGTTAACAATAATTATTCACCAAACTAAATTAACATGAAATCTAAAATTCTTTCCGTTGCGTTGCCGATGCTCCTTTTTGCATCCATAGCCACGGCACAAGTCAAGTTCGACGACTACTTTGTAGAGAAAACCATGCGTTTCGATTACTATCATGCCGGCGATGCCCGTTCGGAATATTTCTTTTTCGACGAAGTGATAGAAGAACCCTACTGGGCAGGCAACAAGAACTACCTGGTGGACGAGCGCGAGATGGGCAACCACCTCTTCAAGGTGAAAGACAAGGCCACCGGCAAGCTCATCTACCAACGCGGATACAGCACCCTGTTTGCCGAATGGGTATGTACCCCCGAGGCCAAGCAAACAAGCAAGGCCATGCCCGAGGGCGTAACCTTTCCCTTCCCGAAGAACGATGTAGTCATCGAGTTCTATACACGTCAGAACAATACCGGCAAGTTTGTCAAGAAGTTCAGCTACGACATCGACGTGGACAGCTACTTCATCCGCAAGGCAAAGCCCATGTACGAAACATTCGATGTACACTACACCGGCAATCCGGCCAAGCGTGTGGATATAGTGCTGATAGCCGAGGGCTATACCGAAGCCAACAAGCAGGAGTTTATCCAGGCATGCAAGGGCTTTGCCGACGACTTCTTCAGCTATGCACCCTATAGCGACAACCGCAACAACTTCAACATCCGTGCCGTGTGGACACCCAGCGAAGAAGCGGGCGTATCCATCCCCGGCGAACACCTTTGGCGCACGACAGCCTTGAATGCACACTACTACACCTTCGACTCCGAGCGCTATCAGATGATAGAAGACTACCAAGCCATCCTCGATGTAGCTTCGTGCGTTCCCTACGAAATCATCTACATCCTAACCAATTCGCAGAAGTATGGCGGCGGAGGCATTTACAATTTCTATGGCATCAGTGCGGCCAACATCCCCGGCCCCTCTACCCGCAAGACCTATAGCCACGAGTTCGGTCACCTGTTCGTTGGCTTGGCCGACGAGTATGTGGGCGGTGCCGAAATGAGCGACCTCTACTTCCCCGATGTAGAGCCTTGGGAGCCAAACATAACTACCTTGACCGATTTCAAGTCGAAAGCATGGTACAAGCTTCTTGGCGGTAAGTATCAACCTGTGAAGCGTGAAGATGGCGATAAGTTCAACCCCAACAGCCCGAATGCCGAACAATACAACCCCCAACAGCCCTGGCCGCTTGGCGTGTTCGAGGGCGCCGGCTATCTGGAGAAGACCGTCTATCGCCCTTGGCCCAACTGTATGATGAACTGGTTCCACACCGTAGATGTGTATTGTCCCGTGTGTCAGCACGAAATACAGCAGACGATTGATTTGTTTACGAAGTAAATTCGCAGCTTTGTAAAGCTACCTTCGCAAGACCACGAATATACTTTCATCACCCAACAAAGCTACTTTCGTTGGGCGATGAAGGTATATTCCCCCAACCCCGCACCTTATCAAACATTTGCCCCGAGCAAATTCTGTTTTGCTCGGGGCTTACATCTTGTTTGCTGCGGGCTTACCACCACTTTGCTGCGGGCAAAGGAGCGGTTTGCTGCGAGGTTGCAGAAAAAACAAAGCTTTGAAAAAACTCCCGATAAGCATGATTGACTTATCGGGAGTTTAAAAGGTTATTCTTCTTCAGGATTCAGTAGAAATCCCATGCCTTCTGTAAAAGTTACAGCGGAGTAAATAGGTGTTTCGTTATTCTCTTCAAATAATTTAATGTCTTTTAAACAACCATCTTCAAAATCAATATTGTTTTTTCTTAAAGAATAAAATAATGCTTTGTCAACGATATTTGATATATCTGACATAGAGGCTTTAGGAGTATAGTCATCTTCATATCCTTTGCCGTTGAAATTATACATAATCTTGTAGCTCATTTTTGTATTAATTTTAAATTATCTTCTCTATCTTTCATCATACAATCTACAAATGGGAATAAAAGATTTCTATGAATTCGCCCGTAAGCAGTCATAATCTTCCCCTTTTTCTTCTCTGTTTTATAGTCTTCTATCAAATAATAATCCCCATCAATAGTTATGTTCGAATGACTATATGCATTTCTTACATGAGCAATAAATGATGCACCCTGCGATTTTCTATTTATTGTAAATATGAACTTATTTCTGTCTTCATGTTTAGAAATAGTTTTTGATTTCTTTATGATGAGTTGATTTTCATCTTTAAATTTCTGAATCCGACCTTTATCCATCACAAAGCCACCTTCGTTTTCTTTTAAATCCTTTTCACAGAATTGAACAATCCTATAAAATTGCAATATTTCCTTTTGAGATAAATCTTTGTTTCCTTTCTCCATACTTTACTCCTCCATTTCAATTATATTTAAATAATTTCCTTCCCATTGCCTAGATTCACTATATCTTGTACCGCTTCGTAAAGGAACATAAAGTGTTTTTATCTTGGTTTGAACCCGAATACGATCAGTATGCCAAGTATTATCATAACTATACACAAATGGATAATAGCGAAAATCATTACTCCAATCATAAACCAGTTCTGGCGGGTTTGATGCATAGCAGTAAAATTTATCTATATAGGTGTCTTTTCCAAGACAGAAACATCCTCCGAATAAGGTTTTCACATTTTTTCCTATTATAACTTCAGATAATTTTGTACATTTGTAACAAAGATAATACGGTATTTCTTTAACACCATCACCTATTGTTATAGACGTTAATTCCTTACAGTAATAAAAAGCATATTCACCTATTGAGGTTACATTGTTGGGTATGATAATGGATGTTAAAGAATAACAATATTCAAATGAATAATTTCCTATGGAAGTGACATTCTCTGGAATAGTTATAGATGGCAATGCAACGCAGTTTGAGAAAGCAGAGTTCCCTATTGAAGTGACATTCTCTGGAATAGTTATTGATGTTAATGCTTTACAACCATAAAAAGTAGATTCTTCTATTGAAGTAACATTCTCTGGAATAGTTATTGATGTTAGGGCAACGCAGCCAGAGAAAGCAGATTCTCCTATTGAAGTAACACTATTACCAATCGTTACTGATGTTAAGGTATTACAATCACGGAAAGTACCTTTTCCTATTGAAGTAACACTATTAGGAATCGTTATTGATGTTAGGGCAACGCAGCCAGAGAAAGCAAATCCCCCTATCGAAGTGACATTTTCTGGAATAGTTATTGATGTTAATGCTTTACAACCATAAAAAGTAGATTCTTCTATTGAAGTAACATTCTCTGGAATAGTTATTGATGTTAGGGCAACGCAGCCAGAGAAAGCAGATGCTTCTATTGAAGTGACATTCTCTGGAATAGTTATTGATGTTAATGCATCACATCCAAAGAAAGCGGATCTCCCTATTGAAGTAACGCCATTTGGAATAGTTATTGATGTTAATGCATCACATCCTGAGAAAGCAGATTTCCCTATTGAAGTGGCAAATTCTGGTAACTTTATACTTTGCAAGTTGTCACAGTCTTCGAACATGTATTCTCCTATCACATTATCAGAGGTATAATAAGTGGGCATATAATAATAATATCCACCACCTTCTACAATGGCAGCTTCAGACAAATCAAGCGTAGACAGTTTACCCCACTGTTCTTTATCATAAGAAGTAGCTCCTAACATTCTTCGCAAATGATACACATCATCACCATTGATAAAACCAATTATCTTCAAAGAAGTAATATTCAAATAGTCATCACCTATAAGTTTTTTCATTGTACCAGCTGTGGCTACAGTTACAACTCCGTTCTCATATCCTTCTTTTAAAGAACCAAACTGAGATATAGTAAGTTTATCGCTAAGTTGAGAGTTTTTATCTTTAAATACAATTTCAGCATTGCGTTTTTCTTCTCCTACGTTTTTCGCCACTTCAAAATACAAAGAATGTTCGGTCAGTCCGCGAGTAGATACTTGGCTAATCCAATCCATATCGGGCATGGTGACATCGAATTCTACATTAGCAGAAAGTTTTACTTCGATGGTTTCGCCTTCGGCTTTAACACTGATTTCTTTTTGCGAAAGGATAATGGCATCCTTTTGTGCTTGAGTAATTTTCAGTGTCGTACTTAGGTTGCTATTTTTGTCCTTGAACAATATCTCTGCTTCACGACCATCATATGTTTCGTTTGGAGCAATGACAAACTTCACTGTTTCTGTGGAAGCTGCACGGGTTGAGGTTTCTTTGGTTATCCAATCCACATCCGGCATTTGAATCTCATACGTCACATTACTCTTCACTTGAATGGAGATAGTCTCGCCGGCTGCACTTACTGAATATTCATTCTTATCCAATGATAAAACTGATTTTTGTTGTTGAGTAACAACTATCTTTTCACTCAACTGTGACTCCTTATTTGTAAATACAATCTCTGCCGAACGGCTATCTTCATTGGTATTCTCCGCAACCTTATAATATAAGGTGTGTTCGGTCAGTCCGCGGGTGGTTACTTGGCTAATCCAATCCACATCGGGCATGGTGACATCGAATTCTACATTAGCAGAAAGTTTTACTTCGATGGTTTCGCCTTCGGCTTTTACTTCGTAGCTCTTATTAGAGATGATGATGGCATCTTTCTGTACTTGCACAATCTTCACAGTTTCTTTCAGGTCGCTATTCTTGTCGTAGAAGACGATTTCGGCTTCGCGTGCATCGTATGTTTCGTTTGGTGCAATGTCGTACTTCAGGGTATGGCTGGACATGCCACGAGTAGCGGCTTCGTTGCTTATCCAATCTGCATTGGGCATTTGTACACCAAAGTCAATGTTGCTCTTCACATCGATGGTAATCACTTCACCGGCATCGCTCACATTGAATTCGTTTTGCGAAAGCACCAACACTGCGCCACCGGCTTGATATACCTTAACGGTTTCTACTTTGTCGCCACTCTTGAAGACGATTTCTCCTTCGCGTTTCTCAACCTCTTCGTTGGCAGCAATCGTGAAGGTATGCTTGTGTGTAGTCAATGCACGGGTAGTAGCTTCGCTAATCCAACTCTTAGCGGTTTCCGAAATCTCCATTTCGTAGTCTATATTGGCTTGTACTTCAACCTCAATCTCTCCGCCAGCCTGCTCTACTTCGTATTTAGTAGTAGTTACAAGCAAAGCTTCAGCACCCTTTTGGTTGATGGTGAATGTCTTGCTGGCAGTGCCTGCCTTAATGGTGACGGATACACTACGGTCGTCGTAATCGGTGTTCTCCTTGACGGTAAACTTTACGGTTGCATCGCCTTGCTTACCGCTTGTGGGCGAAGCTGTACACCAGGTAGCACCACCGGTAGTAGCGGCTACGGTTACTGTCCAATCTTTGTTGGTAGTAAAATCAACCGATTTTTCGCCACCTTTTACATCGAATGCCAAACCACCGGATGGGATGTTGGTATTCATGGTGATGGATGCAGTCGGTTCGTTTGGTGTAGGGTTAGGAGTTGGGGTAGGCTCATTGGGTGAGTCTTCACCGCCACCACAACTAACGAGCATACACATAAGCCCTGTCAGTAGGAATAAGAATTTCTTCATATCTTTAAAGTTTTAAGCGCGACGGGGCTTCGTCATCGAAAGTTCAGTATGTATTAGAAATAGGGAGGCATATAAATAAAAACGTGAAGCCCACTCGTCGCTCGCTTCACGGTCTTAGGCGTCCTGGAAGTTGCCCCTTATGTCGAAACGAGCAACTTCGAACTTCACGCCGATATGATAACAACACCTTATTATATATGTTTGCCCCATAGTGCAAATACACTATTGGCTACACAATATAAAAGGGGTGTGTATAAACATACCCAACGTGCGTCTTCGTTGCTTTGTTCTTGACATAAGTTTGATAGTTTTCCAGGACTTCAGACCGTCAAAACCAAAGCGTATGAATACGCCATTATCTATATGTCTGTCCCCACCGCCCGACACTTCATGCTAAAGCATCGGCGTGAAGACAAGGCAAATGTATGAAAAGTATTTATATTAGCAAAACTTTAGAACTAATAATAAGAATTTGTTTATGTTTGAAAGTCGCGTCTTTGCAGACGCTATGTATATAACGAACGATAACCTGCTCTATCCGTAGGCTTGAAAGCCCACGGCTATTTGCACTTCGTGCACCTCGTCTTTCAGACGAAATTGTTCATTAGGTTGTGAGCGTCTGAACTATTTGTTGTTTACGTCTGAAGTATTTGATGTTTGCGCGTGAAGTGTTTGTTGTTCAGAAAGTGCCTGCTGAATGATAATTTTGCCTGATTGTTTTGTTCTCTTTCGCCTTTTTTTGTACGTTTGTACACAGAAATCATATTAATACATTCAAAACAATGAAAAAACTATTTTTTACGCTTTTAATTGCCGCCTTCGCTTTGACGGCTTGCAAGCCATCGGCCGAAAAGTACATCGACGACTTGAAGGACCTGGTAGAGAGAATTGCCGAAGAGGGTAGCGAATATACCTCCGAACAGTGGGAAGAGGTGAGCCAAGAGTTTGAGGCACTGATTGAAAAGGTACAACAACTGGAAGGACTGACCGACGAGCAGAAGCAGGAAATCATGAAATTGCAAGGCAAATTCAGCGGCACCATGATGAAGAAGGGATTCGACTCGCTGATGAAGGATGCCGACAAGATTATGAAGGATGCTGGCAGCGAACTCGAAAAGGCCGGTAAGGCCATCGAAGGATTCCTCGAAGGCTTGGGCGACAAGGATTGATGACAACGTGGAAAGGAAACGGTGCTGAAATGCAAATTTTATTTGCTCATCCAGTATCTTTTCCCTACTTTTGCCATCCAAATTTAACCCTTAAACATCGAAAACAATATGGCAATGAATACATGGTTCGAATGTAAGATTCGATACGAAAAGACAATGGAAAACGGCCTCGCCAAGAAGGTGAACGAACCCTACTTGGTTGATGCATTGAACTTTACCGAAGCCGAAGCACGCATCATCGAGGAGATTCGCCCGTTTATGATCGGCGAGTTTACCGTGAGCGACATCAAGCGCGCCAACTATAGCGAACTCTTTAGCTCGGACGAAGAGGCGGCCGACCGCTGGTTCAAGTGCAAACTGCTCTTCATCACCTTGGACGAACGTAGCGGTGCCGAAAAGAAGACTTCCGTGCAAATCCTGGTGCAGGCTGCCGACTTGCGCGATGCCGTGAAGAAGCTGGACGAAGGAATGAAAGGCACCATGGCCGATTATCAGATTGCATCGGTGGCCGAAACCGCCATCATGGACGTGTTCTTCTATCAAGCCCCCGACGCCAAACCCGAAGTGAAGGAATGAGCATAGCCGTAAACATACAACAGCTGCAAGCCGAATTGCCCCAAGGGGTAAGGCTTGTGGCCGTTTCGAAATATCACCCTAACGAGGCCATTCTCGAAGCCTACAATGCCGGACAGCGCGTGTTTGGCGAAAGCAAGGTGCAGGAGATGACGGCCAAGTACGAAACCCTGCCGAAAGACATCGAGTGGCACTTCATAGGCCACTTGCAAAGCAACAAGATAAAGTACATGGCCCCCTACGTGACGCTGATTCATGGGGTAGATTCCTATAAACTGCTGACGGAGATAGACAAGCAGGCGGCAAAGGCCGGCCGTGTGATAGACTGCCTGTTGCAGCTACACATAGCGCAAGAGGAGACGAAATTCGGGTTTACTCCCGACGAATGTCGCCAGATGTTGCAGGCGGGCGAATGGAAAAAACTTACTCATATACGCATCTGCGGCCTGATGGGCATGGCCACTAATACCGACAACGTAGAACAGATTCGCGCTGAATTCAACTTGCTGGGTAGCCTGTTCAACGAGTTGAAGGCCACTTGCTTTGCCGGCAACAACGCCTTTTGCGAACTCTCCATGGGCATGTCCGACGACTATCCCGAAGCCATCGAAGCCGGTAGCACCCTGGTTAGGGTAGGTAGTAAAATCTTTGGTGAGCGGGTTTATTGATTACCGCCTGCTCACTTCTTGCTTCCCTTATAAATAAGGTATCCTACAACAAACACACCGATGCCGATGAATACATAGCCTATTTCGTGGCTATATTCGTTCACCTTGGCCAGGAGCTGCTCTTCGGTCTCGATGCCGGGCACGGTAGAGAGGTAGTAGCCGATGGCGGCTAGGATAGAGTTCCAGATGCCGGCACCCAAGGTGGTGTATAGCAAGAAGGTACCCAGTTTCATCCGGGCCAATCCCGCAGGGATGGAGATAAGTTGGCGGACGGCAGGTATCAGTCGTCCGATGAAGGTGGAAAGTGCGCCGTGTTTCTCGAAGTACTCCTCGGCGTGTTGCACCTTAGCCTCGTCTATCAGACACATGTGTCCGAAGCGGCTATTGGCAAACTTATATACAATGGGGCGTCCCAACCATTTGGCCAGGTAGTAGTTGATAAGTGCGCCCAAGTCGGCACCGATGGTGGCGAAGAGCACAACCAGATAGACGCTCATTCCGTTGCCACTTCCGGCTTTCCAGGCTGCGGGTGGCACTACCACTTCCGAGGGGAAGGGGATGAACGAGCTCTCGATAGCCATCAGTAGGGTGATTGTCCAATAATTCAGGTGATCCAGGCACCATTGTATAAAAGCAACAGATTCCATATAGATAATTTAGTGTATAGTTTTACGAATATCTTTTCAAGTGATTGCTGGGTATCAGCACGTATTGTTCGAAGTATTGTTGTGCTATCTGTATGCGTGCAAGGGGAGTGGCCTTGTCGAGTTTGGCATATATCTGGCTGATAACCTCCTTCGGGAAGGTGAATGTAGCGTTTCGGTTGGCCTCTTCAAACTCCTTCCGCTTGTCTTGGTGCAAGTACACCAATGCAAGGTATTCGTTTAGCAACGGCAAGTCGCTGTTCAGTTCCTTAGCCATTTTGAAACTCTTTATAGCCATGTTCAAGTGTCCGGTTTCGGTGCATACACGTCCCAGGTCGAAGAGTGTCAGTGCGGTGGGCGACATCTTTACGGCCATCTCCCAAGCCAGTAGCGCTTCGGGTTCGCGGTCGAGCATCACCAGCGCAACACCATCTTGCAAGTAGGCATCCGAGAGGTCGGGCTGTATGTCCGTGGCCTTTGTAAAATAGTCGTGAGCAGCTTCGAAGTCGAGCTTCTCTATCATGCAAAGTCCCATGTTATACGCTCTATACCCCTCCATTCTGTAGTCCTTACCACGATTGGGGTCCTTCTCTATGCTTTGGAACAGGTCCATAGCCTCGTCGTATCTGCCTTCGTCCATCAGGTGCATGGCTTTCAGGTCGTTCCACGCCGCATCGCTCAGTGCTCCAATCTCATTCAGTTTGGCGTAGCACTTGAACGACTCTTCGTGGTTGTCCAGCGAGGCAAACGATTGTGCCTTGATGGTCAATGCTTCGCGATAGTTCTCGTCGCTCACCAAAGCATAGTCGCACGATTCGATGGCGTTGTTGAAAGCCTCTATGGCATAGTAGCATCGAGCTATGCCCGTCCAGTAAACGGGCGAGTAGGGGTTCATGTCTATCAGTTCGTTGTAGCAGCCAATGGCATCTTCGTACCTCTCTACGTGGTAGTGGAAGTCGGCTTTCAAGGCCACCAAAGGCTCTTCGTGGCCGTATTTGGATTCGCCTATCTCCATCCACATGCTGGCCTCTACTATGTAGTCGTTGTCCAGGTAGGCATAGCAGATGTCGATGATGTTGTACAGTTCATCCTTGTCGTGTATGCGTTCGAACTGTTCTTTGGCTTCTTTTGTCCGTCCTTGTTGCAGCAAGATGTTTCCGCGAAGAATGATGGCGGGGTCGGAGTTGTTTGTATCCATCCTTTCCGACAATTCGTAGGCCTCTTCCACCTTCCCGTTGTCCAGCAGCAAGTGGCATTTCTCTATGAGCAATGCTTCGCTATCGGGATGCATGGACAGCCCGTCTTCCAATGCCTCTTCGGCTTGCGCCATCTGTTGGCGCATCACATACCAATCGGTCAGGTCGGCATAGTCGTAGGCATCAAGATAGGGCGTGATGCCCTTCTCTTTGCTCTCTTCATACCGTTCGGCCAATTCTTGTAGCTCCCGCTCACGTCCTATTAAGAAGTTCTTTTTCGCCATTTCTACACTAATCGCTAATCACCAATCGCTAATCGCTATTTATTTATCTTTCCCCAAGTATCCTTCAAGCCCACGGTGCGGTTGAATACCATCTTTTCTGGGGTAGAGTCCTTGTCTACGTTGAAGTAGCCGATGCGTTGGAATTGCAAGTAGCTGAGCGGTTTCATCTGGGCAGCATACTTCTCGATGTAGCAGCAAGGCAATACCTTGAGCGAGTCGGGGTTGATGATTTCCTTCATGGCGGTCAGTGCGTCGCATTGCTTCTCTTCGCGGATGGCGGCCAATTCGTCGCGTGGGTTTTCCACCTTCCACAAGCGGTCGTACAAGCGTACTTCGGCTTCCAGACAATGAGCGCAGCTCACCCAGTGCAGTGTGCCCTTTACCTTGCGGTTGGCACCTGGCATGCCGCTCTTGCTTTCGGGGTCGTATTCGCAATACACCTCTACTATGTTGCCTTCGTCGTCCTTCTTGCATCCGGTACACTTCACGATGTAAGCACCTTTCAGGCGCACTTCGCCGCCGGGAGTCATGCGGAAGAATTTCTTCGGAGCATCTTCCATGAAGTCGTCGCGTTCCATCCACAGTTCGCGGCTGAATTCGATGGTGTGACTACCTTCTTCAGGGCGTTCGGGGTTGTTGATGGCTTCCAGTTCTTCCACCTGTCCTTCCGGATAGTTGGTGATGATAAGCTTCACGGGGTTCAATACGGCCGATACGCGAGTGGCGCGTTCGTTCAAGTCTTCGCGCAAGGCACTTTCCAACAAGGCAAACTCGTTCAGTGCATCGTAAGTGGTGTAGCCAATCTTGTCGATGAACTTATGGATAGATTCTGGAGAATAACCACGACGGCGGAAACCGCAGATGGTCGGCATACGGGGGTCGTCCCATCCGTTCACCAAACCCTCTTTCACCAAGGTCAGCAAGTTGCGCTTGCTCATCAGTGTGTAGCTCAAGTTCAGCTTGTTGAACTCGTATTGGCGTGGACGGTTGTCGTTCAAGTCTTCGCCCTTCTTCAGCCAATCGATGAAGAGGTCGTATAGTGGGCGGTGTACCACAAACTCCAATGTACAGAGCGAGTGGGTTACGCCTTCGAAGTAGTCGCTTTGTCCGTGTGCAAAGTCATACATCGGATAGGCTTTCCAAGTAGTTCCGGTGCGGTGGTGCGGATGCTTCACTACACGGTAGATGATGGGGTCGCGGAAGTGCATGTTGGGGTTGGCCATGTCAATCTTGGCGCGTAGCACCATGGCACCCTCTTCAATCTCGCCGCTATTCATCTTGTTGAACAGTTCCAAGCTCTCTTCGATGGGGCGGTTGCGGTAGGGGCTTTCTGTACCGGGTTGGGTAGGTGTACCCTTTTGTGCGGCAATCTGTTCGCTTGTCTGCTCGTCTATGTAGGCCTTTCCCTCCTTAATCAGCTCGATGGCAAAGTCCCAAAGTTGTTGGAAATAGTCCGAGGCATAATACTCGTTGCCCCATTGGTATCCCAACCATTGAATATCTTCTTTAATGGCTTCTACATATTCTACATCCTCCTTGGTAGGGTTGGTGTCGTCGAAGCGCAGGTTGCACACACCGCCGTGCTTGGCGGCAATGCCGAAGTCCATGCAGATGGCCTTGGCGTGTCCGATGTGCAAGTATCCGTTAGGTTCGGGCGGGAAACGTGTCTGTACGCGGTTTCCGTTCTTGCCCTCTTTCAGGTCGTTTTCTACTATCTGTTCAATGAAGTTCAGGCTTTTCTTTTCGCCTGTTTCTTCGGTTTTCAGTTCAGTCATATAGCTATTTTTACTATTTATTTTTTCAACGTGCAAAAATAGCATTATTTTTTCTGATATAGAAAAATCGGGCAAAGAATGTGGTGTTTACATAAAATATCGCCCCCGAAGTGGCTAATTTGCAAAATTAAACATATATTTGTCTCGGATAACCGCTGCGCTCTAAAATGGCCCTTTTTTAATGGAAAATTTAAAAATTGTTCTAAAAATATGTTATATGACATGTTTTTTTATTTGGTTGGTACCTCCAAAAGGCTATATCTTTGCGCCGTTATCCTGAAAACAATCTTTTTTACCTTAAAAACTAATACCTATTGAAGACTGAAAAGGGTGCTTTGCGAAAAGCACCTTTTTTTGTTATATACCCTCTTTTTTGTATCTTCGCACCCGATAAACAAACCATATATATTATGTTTTCTGGAATTGTAGAAGAATGTGCCACCCTGGTGGCGTTGGAAAAAGAACAAGAGAATGTACACTTCACGTTGAAATGCTCGTTTGTCGACGAACTGAAGATAGACCAAAGCGTGTCGCACAACGGCGTTTGCCTCACCGTGGTGAAGATAGAAAACGGCACCTATACCGTGACCGCCATGAAGGAAACCCTGGAACGCTCTAACCTGGGCTTGCTGAAGGTGGGCGACGAAGTGAACGTAGAGCGCAGCATGATGATGAACGGACGGCTTGACGGACACATCGTGCAAGGACACGTTGACCAAACCGCCACTTGCATTGCCGTGGACGATGCTGATGGTAGCTACTACTTCACCTTCCAATATGCTTTCGACAAGGAGATGGCACGTCGCGGATACATCACCGTGGATAAGGGTTCGGTCACTGTGAATGGCGTAAGCCTCACCGTCTGCAATCCCACCGACGACACTTTCCAAGTGGCTATTATACCTTATACATTCGAGCACACCAACTTCCATAACTTCCAGGTGGGCAGCGTGGTGAACATCGAGTTCGATATCATTGGCAAGTACATCAGCCGCATAAGTCAATACCAATGATGAACGATTTCCTCGCATTAGCCGCCGCCCGCCAAAGCGACCGTGCCTACGACATGAGTCGCCCCGTAGAGCCCGAGAAGTTGGCCAAGATTCTCGAAGCCGCCCGTCTGGCACCCTCGGCTTGCAACGCCCAGCCGTGGAAGTTTGTCGTGGTGACCGACCCCGAACTGTCGGTCAAGGTAGGCAAAGCCACCGCCGGCTTGGGGATGAACAAGTTTGCCAAGAATGCTCCCGTACACATTCTCATAGTGGAAGAGTCTATGAACATTACCTCCTACCTGGGTACCAAAATCAAGGACAAGTACTTTCCGTTGGTGGATATAGGCATTGCTTCTGCCCACATCACCTTGGCTGCCGAGTCGCTGGGGCTTGGTTCGTGCATCTTGGGCTGGTTCGATGAGAAGGCGATAAAGCAACTGGTAGGCATCCCTGCAGGCAAACGCCTGTTGCTCGACATCACCATTGGCTATCCTGCAAAAGCCAAGCGGAAAAAGTCGCGCAAACCCATCGAGAAGGTCGTGTCGTATAATACGTATAAGTGATTTGGTTATAAATCCTTCAGCAACACCTTGCCCGAACCGTTGTAGTACTCCTGGCGTGCTTGCAGCAGTACGTTCCATTGTTCGCTATAGGTATGGGCGATATCTATCTTGAAGTCTTCCGAGCCGCGTGTATCTATGCGGTCGAGCAGCATGGCCACGTTCAGTTTATTGATGTCGATAGAGGGTTGGTAGGTGATGTCTTCACTCTTTTCGTCGCTGCTCACTTCGTGAATAAGTTTTACATTTTCATCTTTCAGTTCGCGTAGCACCTTATTGGTCAGACTGATGGGTATCTGGCACTCTTCCGAGAGCTCCTGGGCAGAGTAGGGGGCTTCGTTGTTGGCAAATCGTTTGGTAATGCGCGACATGATGAGAATGGCAACAAAGTCGTGGTATCGGCGGCTGATGTTGCGTGTATCCTTGTCGAAACTGAAGTTGCGCAGGTTTTGGCTGGCATAGGTAAACTCGGCACCAAACAGGCAGATAGTCCACGAAATGTGTACCCATAGCAAGAACAAAGGCAGAGCGGCAAAACTACCATAGATGGCGTTGTAGCGTGCTACCGAGAGCTGTCCGCTGATGTAGATGTATTGGAATGCCTGAAAAGCCGTACCGGCCAAGATGCCGGCTATCAGTGCGTGTCGGAACTTCACTTTTGTGTTGGGCATGAAGATGTAAAGGGCAGTGAACATGAACCAGGTGAAGACGAAAGGGATAAGCCTTACCAGGAACTTTCCGATAGGTGCCAGCAGGGTGAACTCTTCGATATTCTTCAGCATGGTACTCATAAAGATGGACAAACCTGCCGAAATGACAATCAAGATAGGCATGAGCAACAGCATGGATAGATAGTCGGTAGTCATGCGGAAGACACTGCGTGCTTTCTGCACCTGCCAAATGCGGTTGAAGGTTATTTCCATGTTGTTAATCAGGTTCAGCACCGTCCAAAGCAACATAATCAAGCCCACACCGATAAAGATGCCGCTTTTGGCTTGCGAAAGGTAGGAATCCACAAATTGGAAGATGACCTCCGTCGTCTCCGACGGACCACCGAAACCGCTGACAATCTGGCTCTTCATAATGTTGTCGAACCCGAATCCACGTGCAATGGCAAACAGAATGGCCAGGATGGGTACAAAGGCTAACAGCGTACTGTAAGTCAGTGCCGAAGCCTTGTTCATAATGCGGTCTTTGGTGAAGTGTGTGATGCACAAGTAGATGGTTTTGATGATGTTGTAGAGCGAAAAGGTTGTCTTGCCTACTTCATCTTCGGTGATGCGCCAAATGTCGTAAGTCAAAAACTTCCATATGCGTGCAATCCGTTGCTTCATGTTGTTCCGATGGTTTTGAAAGGTAAAATAAAAAAGAAAACAGTTGGCCTATAAGCCGGGTTCTGTACCCTGCAAAAAATGCAAGGCGCTTGTCATTTATCTGCGTTGCATGTCACCATACAACTTTAGCGGTCTACCCTCCGACATTGGGCGAGCAACCCTTATAGCGCCGGTTTACATGACCTTACAACTCCTAAGACGCACAGCACTTATGTCGCCATAAGCCTGGTGGGCTCTTACCCCACCTTCTCACCCTTACCACACAAGGTGGCGGTTATTTTCTTCTACGTTACTCTGCCTTCGCAAGCGGCTTTCTGTTAGGAAGTAGGATGCTCTGTGTTGCCCGGACTTTCCTCTCGTGTTTAAAACACCAGCGACAAGCCGTCCAACTGCTTTCAGCGTGCAAAGTTATAAAAAAGTGCTTATTCTATGTATAATATAGAAAGATTTTCTAACTTTGTGACTTGTAAAACGGATAACAATGAAGAAAAGAGTATTGTTTATATTGCTTGCTTGTGTGCCTGCTTTTACTCTGTTGGCGCAAAGCAATGTATCGTCGCAACGTAGTGAAGAAAACGAACAAGGATGGGGCATCGTAAACCTGTCGGTGGCCAACTTGCACGAGAAAGCCGATTTTGCCTCCGAAATGATTACCCAAGCTCTGATGGGTATGCCCGTAAAGGTGCTGCAAACCGAAGGGTGGCACCGCATACAAACGCCCGACGACTACCTGTCGTGGGTACACAAGGCCGGCATACAGCTTTGTACACGCGCCGAACTCCATGCCTGGAATCGCGCCCGGAAAGTGGTGGTTACAGCCCCTCACGGCACGGTGTATAGCACCCCCAACAGCAAGTCGCAACCCGTGTCGGACGTGGTGGCAAGCAACCGCCTGAAACTGTTGGGCAAGAAGGGTAAATTTTACCGCGTAGGCTATCCCGACGGACGCGAAGGCTATCTGCACAAGTCGCTCGCCATGCCCGAAGCAACGTGGCGCAAGCAACTGAAGCAAGATGCCGCCAGCATATTGCAGACAGCCCACCGTTTCATGGGCATCCCCTATCTGTGGGCGGGCACTTCTACTAAAGGGGTGGATTGTAGCGGATTTGTACGTGCCGTGCTGTTGATGCACGACATCATCATCCCCCGTGATGCCTCGCAACAGGCACGCGAAGGAGAGCGATTGGAGATAGCACCTGACTATAACAACCTGCAACCGGGCGATTTGATTTTCTTCGGGCGTAAAGCTACAGACGGGCAGAAAGAACGGGTGGTACACGTGGCCTTCTACTTGGGTAACAAACGCTTTATCCACTCGCAGGGCGACGTGCGTATCGGTAGCTTCGATCCACAAGACGAGCTGTTCGATGCCTTCAACCTAAACCGCCTGCTCTTTGCTACACGTTTCCTTCCTTATATAAATAAGGTGGAGAAGATGAATACAACCGACAAGAATCCCTATTACAACATACAACCCTAAACAGACATAGGCACTATGCAGAACAGAAGAGATTTCCTGAAAACACTATCCCTGGCCACCGTTGGCGCAAGCGTCATGGGTGGCGGAGTACTTGCCTCGTGTGTGAACATCAACCGGAGCGGAGTGGGGGCGAAGATGAAGGTGCGCTGCTTCCCCTACGAATTGCAGCTTCGGCACGTATTTACCGTTGCCACCAACTCGCGCACCACTACTCAAGGTGTACAGGTGGAGATTGAGTACGACGGCGTTGTGGGATATGGCGAAGCATCCATGCCGCCCTATTTGCAAAAGGAGCTTGGTACGGTGGAGAGTGTGATGGATTTTATCAACAACAAACTAGATTTGGCACAATTCAACGACCCCTTCCGTCTGGAAGAGATACTCGACTATGTAGATTCGCTATCCACGGGCGATGCTGCCGCAAAAGCCGCCATCGACATAGCCCTGCACGACCTGGTGGGCAAACTGATGGGGCAACCCTGGTATCGCATCTGGGGACTGGACAAGGAGAAGACACCCTCTACCACCTTTACCATCGGCATCGATACGCCCGATGTGGTGAGGCAGAAGACGCGCGAATGTGCCGAACAGTTCAACATCCTGAAGGTGAAGCTTGGACGCGACAACGACAAGGAGATGATTGAAACCATTCGCTCGGTAACCAACCTGCCCATTGCCATCGATGCCAACCAGGGATGGACGGACAGACAATATGCCCTCGACATGATTCATTGGCTGAAGGAGAAAGGTATTGTGATGATAGAGCAACCCATGCCCAAAACACAGGTGGACGACCTGGCGTGGGTAACACAACACAGCCCCTTGCCGGTGTATGCCGACGAATCCATCCAACGCCTGGACGATGTGATTCGGATGAAGGGAGTCTGCTCGGGCATCAACATCAAGCTGATGAAGTGTACCGGCATGCGCGAGGCACACAAGATGGCCATCACCGCACGCGCCTTGGGCATGGATGTGATGATTGGTTGCATGACCGAAACCTCGTGTGCCATCTCGGCCGCCGCACAACTATCCCCTTTGGCCGACTTTGCCGATTTGGACGGTGCGCTGCTCATCTCCAACGACCGATTCAAGGGCATGGAGGTGGTGAACGGCAAAATTACCCTGAACGACCTGCCCGGCATCGGCGTTAAACTAATAGCTAACCACTGATAGTTAGTCGCTAGTCACTATTTTAACATTTCAGCTATATTAAACAAATGTAAAATAGTCACCTTTTGCCGTTAATCGCTGTTAAGTAGAAAGCGTGCATTGTTAAAAGAGGACAAAAATTTGTGACATTTGATGGTAGTAATTGTTTTTTGTTGTTCTTTTAACATCGAAAAGTTAAAATAAAACCGAATATTAACAGTTAAAACAATAATTGGAGAGTATGAAACAAACAGTAAAAAACATCTTGGGCGTCACGGCTATCGGCCTGTTCAGTGCCGGTGTAGCAGGTTTTACAACCTATAAGGTATTGAATGCAGAACGCCCCGTCGAAGTGGAATCGAACGAATTTACAGAGATTTTCCAACCAAACGATAATTGTATGAGGTTGGCGGCATACAGTGCTACCGATGCCCAACCCGTAGATTTGACGGCGGCCGCCGAAAGCTCGGTGAATGCCGTGGTACACATCCGCGCAACACAATCGTCGAAAGTGCAGGAGGTGGAAGTGCGTGACCCCTTTGCCGACATCTTCGGCGACTTCTTCGGCTATCGCGGACAAGGCGGTACGCAACGCCGACAAGTACAGACACCCGAACGTCGTGGATATGGCTCGGGCGTCATCATCTCGAAAGATGGTTACATTGTTACCAATAACCACGTGGTAGAGGGTGCCGACGAAATTACCGTGAAGCTGAACGACGACCGCGAATTGCAAGGACGCATCATCGGTACCGATGCCGAAACCGACTTGGCTTTAGTAAAGATTGAAGGCGATAACTTCCCAACTATCCCTGTTGGCGATTCAGATGCTTTGAAGATTGGCGAATGGGTGCTTGCTGTAGGTAACCCCTTCAACCTGAACTCTACCGTAACAGCCGGTATCGTTAGTGCCAAGGCACGTGCCATTGGTTCGCAAACAGCCAACGGACAAGCCGCTACCATCCAGTCGTTTATCCAAACCGATGCCGCTATCAATAGCGGTAATAGTGGTGGCGCGTTGGTAAATGCACGTGGCGAGTTGGTAGGTATCAATGCCATGCTTTACTCGCCAACCGGTGCCTACTCGGGCTACGGCTTTGCTATTCCTACTTCTATTATGAAGAAGGTGGTAACCGACTTGAAAGAACATGGCGTGGTGCAACGTGCTAAGTTGCATATCGAAATTGATGAAATCGTTACCGATTTGCAGGCCGACGAAGAGAGAACAGCCAAGATGAAACAACGTGCCGAAGAGTTGGATGTAACCGAGGGTGTGTTTGTAAAAAAAGTACTGGAAGGTGGTTCATCAGAAGGTATCTTGGAAGTGAATGACGTAATCATTGGCTTGAACAACAAGAAGATTCACCGCATTGCCGACTTGCAAGAGGCGTTGCAACAATACCGCCCCGGCGATAAGGTGCAAGTGAAGATTGTACGCGATAAGAAACAACAAACCGTTACCGTTGAGTTGAAGAACGAACAAGGCACCACCAAGGTAGTGAAGAATGCCGATATGGAAATCTTGGGCGCCGCCTTCAAGCCTATCTCTAATGATACCAAGCGTCAACTCCGTCTGAACTACGGCTTGCAAGTAACCGGTGTGACCGAAGGCAAGATGTCGGAAGCAGGCATCCGCAAGGGATTCATCATCCTGAAAGCCAACGGCCAGCTGATGAAGAGCGAAGACGACCTGAAGAAGGTGTTCGAAACAGCGGTGAAGTCGCCCGATCAAGTGCTCTTCCTCTCGGGTATCTTCCCATCGGGCAAGCGCGGAAACTTTGCGGTTGACCTCTCACAAGAATAAATCAACCAGTCTGAATAACGAAAAGATGCCGGCATTTATTTGTCGGCATCTTTTTTTATCCTACATTTGTGCAAAAATGGATTTACACATGAAACAGGCAGTTATCGTAGGTGCCACATCGGGCATCGGACGCGAAGTGGCCAAGCTGTTGCTGGCCGAAGGTTGGAAGATTGGTGCGGCGGGCCGCCGCAGGGAAGAGTTGGAAAGTTTGAAGGCCATGGCGCCCGACAAGGTGGAGATTCAGCCGCTGGACGTGACAAGCGAGGAGGCACCACAACTTCTGCAACAACTCATCGACAAGTTGGGCGGAATGGACCTCTATTTCCATAGTTCGGGCATCGGCTTTCAGAATCCTTCGTTGGATGTGGAGGTGGAGATGCGCACCGTGAAGACCAACGGCGACGGCTTTGTGTGCATGGTAACCGCCGCTTTTCATTACTTCAAGCAGACCGGTAGAGAGGGTCATATAGCCGCGATAAGCTCCATCGCCGGTACAAGAGGGTTGGGCATCGCCTCGGCCTACTCGGCCACCAAAGCCTTTCAGAATACCTATTTGCAATGCCTTACGCAGTTGGCACGCATGCAACACCTGTCCATCCGCTTTACCGATATTCGTCCGGGTTTTGTGCGCACTGCCTTGCTGAAGGATGGTAGCTACCCCATGCAACTGACACCCGAATACACGGCACGCAAGATTGTGAGTGCCTTGAAACGAGGCAAGCGCATAGCCATCATCGATTGGAAATACCGCATCTTAGTGGGCTTCTGGCGGCTTATCCCCCGTTGGCTTTGGGAGCGTCTGCCCGTAAAGTAGGGGCACTTATTCCATGGTAGCAGCCGAGAACGATAGCGGTAGCAAGTCGCCTACATGCTGCAATTCGTAGATGCCGTGGTTGCCGTAAAGCAAGATACGCATGGCACCTCCGAAGCGCGCTTGCGTTTCCAGCATCACCTGTCGGCAGGCACCGCAAGGAGGGATGGGCTCATCGAGTAGTTCGCCCCGTTCGTTGCGAGCGGCAACAGCCAGTGTCTTCACCGCCTGGTCGGGATATTGTGAGTTGGCATAGAAAAGCGTGGTGCGTTCTGCACATATCCCCGAAGGGTAGGCAGCATTCTCTTGATTCGTGCCGGTAACGATGGTGCCGTTGGCCAGTCGGGCAGCCGCACCTACCGAAAACTTGGAGTAGGGAGCATAGCTACGTTGGGTGGCTTCGATGGCCGATTGAATCAGTTGTTGGTCGTCGGCACACAATTCGTCGAGTGCATAAATGGTGATAGGGATGTGTATCTCCTTGTTTTGCATAGGGCTAATCTTTCAATTAAACTACAATAATGCAACAAAGATAGCGAAGAGGTTGGATATATCAAATCTTTTGTGCACTTTTGTAGGCAATTAACATCCTGTCTTATGAATAAATTGCGAATACTTCCGATACTTCTACTCTGTTTTATTGTCCAAACCTTGTCGGCTCAACGCCGCAACTCGGCTTATCAGGCCTACATCAAAGAGTATGCCGACTTGGCTGTAGAACAGATGAAGAAACACAAAATACCTGCAAGCATCACCCTGGCACAAGGTCTCTTGGAGAGTGGGGCAGGGCGTAGCTCGTTGGCAAGAAAAAGCAACAATCACTTTGGCATCAAGTGTCATAGCGATTGGCGTGGAAAGAAAACCTACCACGACGACGATGCACCCAAGGAGTGCTTCCGTGTGTATAGTTCGGTGAAGGATTCGTATGACGACCATTCGCAATTCCTGAAGCGGGGTGCCCGCTATGCCTTCCTTTTCGAGTTGAAAATAACCGACTATAAAGGCTGGGCGCGCGGCTTGAAGAAGGCAGGATATGCCACCGACCGCTCGTATGCCAACCGTCTGATAACCATCATCGAGGATTATGAGTTATATAAGTACGACAACCAAGGCATGAGCAAGCGCGAGGCACGCCGATGGGAGAAAGAACTGAAGAAGAAACCTTGGCTGGCCAACCCGCATCAGGTCTATATTGCCAACGGCCTGGCATACGTCGTAGCCCGCGATGGCGATACTTTCCAGTTGCTTGGCGGCGAGTTTGGCCTCAAATGGAAGAAACTGGTGCGCTACAACGACCTGCATCAGGATTACACCCTTGAAGAGGGCGATATTGTTTACTTGAAACAGAAGAATAAGAAGGCTTCGAAAGCCTACGAAACCTATGTGGTGCGCGACGGAGATTCCATGCACAGCATTGCACAGAAGTTTGGCATCAGGTTAAGCAATTTATACAAAATGAACAAGAAAAACGGCGAATATGTGCCCGAAGTAGGCGATGAATTGAGATTAAGATGATACTATTTTAAGAAGAAATGATTAATTTTTCTTTTTTATAACATTTTTTTTGTATATTTGTCGGCAAAATCCTTTTTACGAATCTATATTATGAAGAAAATTCTACCGCTAATAATGATATTCCTGTTTTGTGGATGGCTACAAGATAGTTATGCGCAAGACGACAACCAGAAGATACTCTTTATCCATTCCTATTCGGAAAATGCCAATTGTCACAACGATTTGGAAGAGGCTTTACGCCGTGGCCTGACCGATATGGCCGTCAGTGCGGATGTCTATACCGAGCATTTGAATGCCGAAAGCCTGTTCTTCAGTGAAGAGTGCGAAGTGATGCGCGAAATCTGTGAACGCGCCCGCCAAAGAGGAGTGGATGCAATAGTTACCGTCAGCGACGAGGCCTTCTTTACGCTGATGAATTGCGGCGACTCGCTTGGCTATCAACTGCCGGTAGTGGTGTCGGCCGTTAAATATCCTCCTACCGACCTGTTTGCAATGAACGAAAACGTATGTGGCATCACTACACAGGTGGACATGCTGCCGATGCTCGAAGAGGCTGCCCGCATTTTCCCCGACCGCAAGAACTTTATCTGCATCTCCGATAGCAGCCAGTTGGGTGTAAAGGGTGGGGAATTCTTCTTGCGTGCAACCAAGCAGTTCGAGAAAGAGAACAAAGGATATACCTTTAGCACATACAACCTGCAAACCATTCAGACAAACGAGATTATCCGTAGCGTGTGCTATCCGGAAAATGCGCAAGGCAAAGTGTTGTTTGTTCCCAAGTGGACACACTTCCTGTCGTTTATCGGACGAAACTCGAAAGCTCCTGTATTTGCCTGCGAGCAGTTGGCTATCTGCAACGGCGTGTTGGCCGCTTATGATGCAGAGTATTACGATATTGTGGCCGAGGCAGGCCGTTTTGTAGGACGCATCTTCCGTGGCGTATCCCCCAAGGTGTTGGGTGTGGTGAACATGGAAAGCATCATGTTGTACGACAAGAAACAACTGAACTATTTCGGCATCAAAGAATCGAATTTGGGTGGTGCAAGCAAAGTGATAAACCAAACCTTCTACGAGCAGAATGCCGTGTTGCTTTGGATGGCAGTAGCAGTTGTGATGGTGTTGATGACGTTGCTGGTGATTTGGTTATATCGCCTGAACAAGAAAGAGACAAGCAAGCGCATCGAGGCACAAACACGCCTTAGCCTGCAACAACAATTGATTGAACAGCGAAACGAGTTCAACAATATCTTCTCGTCTATCCACGACGGTTTGATAACCTACGACCCGGGCTTGCACATCGGTTACATCAACCGCTCGTTGCTGAAGATGCTGGGCTTGCCTACCAACTTATCGGAGAAGAACTATAAGGGTAAGATTGCCGGCTCTATCTTCCACATCTTCAAGGATGGCGAAAACATCCTGGACGACTTGCTGTGCAAGGTGTGTGTCGAGCAGAAACGTGTGGTTATCCCGTTGAACTCGTTCATGCAGGAAAACCATAGCGGTAAGTATTTCCCTGTGTCGGGCGAAGTAATTCCTATCATCAGCGAAAACAAAATGGTGGGTGTGGCCATTGTATGTAGAAACATTGGCGAAGAGGAGTTGATGAAACGCTCGTTCGACCTGGCCATCGAAGAGAGTGCCATCTATCCGTGGCAGTACGATACCAACCTGAATACCTTCCACTTCCCTAAAGGCTTGTTGCAAAGCTTCGATACCGATGTGAAGGGTGCCGAAATCACCCGCGAGGCATGGGAATCGTTGGTTTATCCCGAAGACTTGACGCACATCCGTCGTCGTTTCGACCGTCTGTTGAAGGGGCACGAAATGAACCTGCGCATCAGTTTCCGTATGCGCGACTTCGACGGCGTGTATCGTTGGTGGGAGTATCGCTCTACTACATTCGACGGCTTGCAATCCGACAGACCATACATGATTTTGGGTGTATGTCAAAGTATCCAACGATATAAGGACACCGAAGCCGAGCTGATTGCCGCACGCGAAAAGGCTGAACAAGCCGATAAGCTGAAGTCGGCCTTCTTGGCCAACATGAGCCACGAAATCCGTACGCCGCTCAACGCCATCGTGGGTTTCTCCGATTTGCTGAAGAACATCGATGCCTTCTCGAAAGAGGATGTGCAGCAGTTTGTCGATACCATCAACATCAACTGTTCGTTGCTGTTGGCATTGGTAAACGACGTGCTCGACCTGTCGCGCATCGAAGCAGGCACCATGGAGTTCAAGTTCACCGATTACGATTTGAACGGCATCATGCGCGAGGTGTACGAATCGCAACGCCTCAGCATGCCCGAAGAGGTGGAACTTCGCTTGCAAATGCCCGAAGATACCAGCCTGATAATGAAGACCGATGTGGTGAGATTGAAGCAGGTAATCAATAACCTGATCAACAACGCCAAGAAGTTTACCACACAGGGCTATATCAGCATCGGTTACGAAAAGAAGACAATCGGCTTTGTAGAACTGTTTGTAGAAGATACCGGTAAGGGTATGAGCCAGGAAGCATTGGAGCACATCTTCGAACGCTTCTATAAGGTGGATAGCTTTACACAGGGTGCAGGCTTGGGCTTGAGTATCTGCCAGACATTTGTCGACCGCATGTCGGGTACGATAAGCGTAACTTCGGAGGTAGGAAAGGGTACCCGCTTTGTAGTGAAACTTCCGATATAAGTTTGGCTTTGTGCGGAAATATTCTCCAAACAGATTTAGAGTGAAGGAAAAATAGTGTATCTTTGCAACTTCATTATAAATAAGGATACAATTACAAATTAATAGTTAATAAAGTAAATGCCTAAGATATCGATTCGCGGTACAGAAATGCCCGCATCTCCCATCCGGAAATTGGCTCCCTTGGCCGAAGCTGCCAAGCAACGCGGAGTGCATGTTTTTCATCTGAATATCGGTCAGCCCGACCTCCCCACACCTCAAGTGGCCATCGATGCCATTCGCAACATAGACAGAAGTGTGCTGGAGTATAGCCCCAGTGCCGGCTATCGCAGCTATCGCGAGAAGTTGGTGGGCTATTACGACAAGTTCAACATCAAGCTCACGGCCGACGATATCATCATTACATCGGGTGGTTCGGAGGCGGTGTTGTTCTCGTTCATGGCCTGTCTGAACCCTGGCGACGAGATTATCGTGCCCGAGCCGGCTTATGCCAACTACATGGCTTTCGCCATCTCGGCCGGTGCAAAGATTCGCACCATTGCCACTACCATCGAAGAGGGCTTTTCGTTGCCCAAGGTAGAGAAGTTCGAAGAGCTTATCAACGAACGCACACGCGCCATCCTGATTTGTAATCCCAATAACCCTACGGGCTATCTCTATACCCGTCGCGAGATGAACCAGATTCGCGATTTGGTGAAGAAGTACGACCTCTTCCTCTTCTCCGACGAAGTCTATCGCGAGTTTATCTACACCGGTTCGCCCTACATCTCGGCTTGCCACCTCGAAGGCATCGAGCAGAACGTGGTGCTGATCGACTCCGTTTCCAAGCGCTATTCGGAATGTGGTATCCGTATCGGTGCGTTGATTACGAAGAACAAGGAGATACGCGAGGCAGTGATGAAGTTCTGTCAGGCACGTCTCAGTCCGCCGCTCATCGGACAGATTGCTGCCGAGGCTGCGCTCGATGCCGGTGAAGACTACCTGCGTGACACCTACGACGAATACGTTGAGCGACGCAAGTGCCTGATAGACGGCTTGAACCGCATCCCCGGTGTCTATTCGCCCATACCGATGGGCGCCTTCTACACGGTGGCAAAGTTGCCGGTCGATGATTCCGACAAGTTCTGTGCATGGTGCTTGAGCGAGTTCGAGTACGAAGGCCAGACGGTGTTCATGGCACCGGCATCCGGTTTCTACACCACGCCGGGCGCAGGGCGCAACGAAGTGCGCATAGCCTATGTGCTGAAGAAGGAAGATTTGAACAGGGCATTGTTCGTATTGCAAAAAGCCATCGAAGCATATCCCGGTCGCACAATCTAAGATATCCGTTAGGCTTAAATTATAGAAGAATTTCTAATAAATTGTTTTATAATTTAGGCCTAAATTATTTTTAATTTATACATCAATGAATTTGCCATTATTCTTAGCGCGGCGCATGTATAGCGGCGACGAGGGCGAAAAGAAAGCCTCCCGTCCGGCCGTACTCATTGCAACCATCGGCATCGCCATCGGCTTGGCGGTGATGATTGTTTCGGTGGCAATCATTGTTGGCTTCAAACAGGAAATCCGTAACAAGATAGCCGGATTTGCCGGACATATCCAACTGACCAATCTTTACTTTTCCAACTCCTACGAAGCCCATCCCATCGTGGCCGATGACGCGCTGTTGGATGCCATTGCCGGGGAGAGCGAAGTGGGTCATGTACAACGCTTTGCCACCAAAGTGGGGATGATTAAGACCGACGATGCCTTCCAAGGCATTGTGCTGAAGGGAGTGGGGCAGGAGTACGACCTCTCCTTTCTACAATCCTACCTTGTGGCGGGCGAAATTCCCCTTTTCAGCGATTCGTTGACCAGCAACAAGGTGCTGGTGTCGAAAACCATTGCCGACAGGATGAAACTGGCAGTGGGCGACAAGATTGATACCTATTTCATACAGGATAATGTGCGTGCGCGCAGGCTTACCGTTGCCGGCATCTATCAGACCAATTTCCTGGCCTTCGACAGCCAGTTTCTCATTACCGACCTGAACATGGTGGGCAAGCTGAACGGATGGGAGGCGCAACAAGTGGGTGGTGTGGAGATTCTGCTGGACGACTATAAGCAGCTCGATGCAGCAACCTTGACGCTTAGCAACGCCTTTCATCGCACGCAGGATGCCAATGGGCAACTGTTGTGTGTGCAGAGCGTAGAGCAGTTGAATCCTCAAATCTTCGGATGGCTCGATGTGCTCGATGTGAATATCTGGGTGATATTGGTACTGATGCTTGGCATTTCGGGTTTCACCATGGTGTCGGGCTTGCTTATCATCATCATCGAGCGCACTTCCATGATAGGCATCCTGAAGTCGTTGGGCGCCAATAACACCACCATCCGTCATCAGTTCCTTTGGTTTGCTGTCTTCCTGGTGGGTAGGGGTATGCTTTGGGGCAACCTCATCGGCTTGGGCTTTTATGCGCTTCAGCATTGGTTCAACCTCTTTCCGCTCGATCCCGAAAACTACTACATGGATAGTGTGCCCGTAGCCTTGAACATCGGCTACCTCTTGCTGCTGAACATCGGTACCTTGATTGCCTCGGTGCTGATGCTGATAGTACCCTCATACCTCATTACACGCATCCATCCCGCCAACTCCATGCGTTACGAGTAGAACATAGCGTCTGTAAAGACGCGAAAGGAGGATTAATCCAATAAACTGCTTTTTTTCTTGAACAGGCTTGCCACCTTCCAACACAACGATTGGAGAGGTTGGAGGAAATCCATAACCGGTAGGGTGAGGTAGTAACGACGCGACTCATTCAGTACCTTGGCCGTGAGGTTCAATACACACCCTTGCATAATCCATTTGGCCAAGCCTGCGAACAACGCAATGCCCGCCGCCAACCAATGCCCATTCACAACCGCAATCACCGTAGCGGCTATCCAGCAGACATGAAACAACAATCGTGTGGCGGTTTCTCCACCAAGCAGCAACTGTTGGTTACCTTTCAGCAATCGGGCCGTTTGTGCATACCCCATCTTCTCGGTACACCAATTCTTGCAAGACTCTATGTTGCTTGTCTGTACAATCGCCTCCGTGCAACACTCCACGCGCGTATTCTCCCCGTTGGCAATCTGGTTGATGAAAAGGTCGTCGTCGCCCCGTTGCAGGTTCAAGTGTGCCGAGAACCCTTTTTGCTGGAAGAACAACTCCTTGCGATAGGCCATGTTGCGCCCGATGCCCATGTATGGCTTGCCGGCCAACGCCATTCCCAGGTAGCGCATGGACTGGAACAGGTTGTCGAAAGCGATGCATCGGTTTGTCCAGCTCTTGTCGTGCTGGTAGCGGCTATATCCCAACACCACCTCGGTGCGCGAGGTAAAGTTGCGTGCCATGCACTTCAGCCATTGGTTGCTTGCGGGCGCACAATTCGGCTCGGTCACCACAATCCAATCATATTTGGCCGCCTTCACGCCGATGGTCAGTGCCAGCTTCTTCCGGCTCAGGTAGCGCGATGAGTTGGGCACGAAGCTATGATACAGGTTGTTATACTTGTTTTCCAGCGGCAAGATGATGTTTTCGCTCTCTTCGTTGTCGCCGTCGTTAATCACAATTACCTCGAATAGCGGATAATCCTGCTCAAGGATGCTGGTCAGACACTCCTGAAGGTGCTCGCTGTCGTCGCGCACGCTGATGACCACCGACACCGGTGGTTGCTCTTTGGTAAAGGGTATGCCGTTTTGCTTGGCGTGCTTGTCTCGGAGGTAAATCCGGTTGTATAGGGTGAAGTAATAAACTGCCTGGATAATGAGAAACATGGCCGCCAAAAGCAGCAAGATGATTTCTGTTTTGCTGAATATGAGTGATTCCATACGATGTAATTGTGTTTTTATAGCCGCAAAGATAATGCAAATCAAAAAAACTTATTACCTTTGCAAGTCAAAATTTGAATAATAAAAATCTATATCATATGAATATCTCGTATAATTGGCTGAAAGAGTATGTCGATTTCAATCTGACGCCCGACGAAGTGGCCGCTGCGCTAACCTCGATAGGGTTGGAAACCGGTAGCGTAGAAGAAGTACAAACCATTAAAGGCGGCTTGGAAGGTTTGGTTATTGGCGAAGTGCTTACTTGCGAAGTACACCCCAATTCCGACCACATGCACATCACCACCGTAAACCTTGGACAAGGCGAACCGGTGCAGATTGTGTGCGGTGCGCCAAACGTTGCCGCCGGCCAGAAAGTAGTGGTAGCTACATTGGGTACCAAGCTTTACGATGGCGACGAGTGCTTCACCATCAAGAAGTCGAAGTTGCGCGGTGTAGAATCGAACGGTATGATTTGTGCCGAAGACGAAATAGGCATCGGAACCGACCATGCCGGCATCATTGTGCTGCCCGAATCGGCAGTGCCCGGTACCCTTGCCAAGGATTACTATAACATCAAGAGCGACTATGTGCTCGAAGTAGATATTACCCCGAACCGTGCCGACGCCTGTTCGCACTACGGCGTGGCGCGCGACCTTTACGCCTACTTGGTGCAAAACGGTCAGCCCACTTCGTTGAAGAAGCCGTCGGTAGATGCCTTTGCGGTAGAAAACAACGACCTCGACATAGAGGTGGTTGTCGAGAATGCCGAGGCTTGTCCACGCTATGCCGGTGTCAGCATCAAGGGCGTTACCGTGAAGGAGAGCCCCGAATGGTTGCAAAACAAGCTGCGCCTGATAGGCGTGCGCCCCATCAACAACGTGGTGGACATTACCAACTACATCGTTCATGCCTTTGGCCAGCCGTTGCACTGCTTCGATGCCGCCAAGATTAAGGGCAACCAGGTAGTGGTGAAAACCATGCCCGAAGGTACACCGTTTGTAACCTTGGACGAGGTGGAACGTAAGCTGAGCGAACGCGACCTGATGATTTGCAACAAGGAAGAGGCCATGTGTATTGCCGGTGTGTTCGGCGGCTTGGATTCAGGCTCAACAGAAGCCACAACCGATGTATTCCTGGAAAGTGCATACTTCCACCCCACATGGGTGCGCAAGACTGCCCGTCGCCATGCCTTGAGCACCGACGCATCGTTCCGCTTCGAACGCGGCATCGACCCTAACAACACCCTCTACTGTCTGAAGCTGGCTGCATTGATGGTAAAAGAGTTGGCCGGTGGTACCATCTCGTCAGAGGTGAAGGATGTATGCGCTGCACCCGTTGCCGACTTCCGCGTATCCTTGGCATACAACAAGGTGAACACCCTGATTGGCAAGGAAATCCCTGCCGACACCATCAAGAGCATCGTCACCAGCCTTGAAATGAAAATCGTAGAAGAGACAGCCGAAGGCCTTACCCTCGACGTGCCTCCCTACCGCGTGGACGTACAACGCGACTGCGACGTCATCGAAGACATCCTTCGCATCTACGGATATAATAATGTGGAAATCCCCACAACCTTGAAGTCGAGCCTCACCGTAAAGGGCGAGCACGACAAGTCCAACAAATTGCAGAACCTCATCGCAGAGCAGTTGGTGGGATGCGGATTCAACGAAATCCTGAACAACTCGCTTACCCGTGCCGCCTACTACGACGGTCTGGAAACCTTTGCACCCCAACACCTGGTGATGCTGATGAACCCCTTGAGCAACGACCTCAACGCCATGCGCCAATCGTTGCTGTTCGGCGGATTGGAGAGCATCAACCGCAATGCCAACCGCAAGAATGCCGACCTGAAATTCTTCGAGTTTGGTAATTGTTATTACTATGATGCCCAGAAGAAAGATGCCGAAAAACCGCTCACAGCCTATAGCGAAGAGTACCACTTGGGCCTTTGGGTTACCGGCAAAAAAGTGTGCAACTCGTGGGCACATTGCGACGAAGAGAGTTGCATCTACGAACTGAAAGCCTACTTGGAAAATATATTTATCCGCTTAGGAGTAAATCTGCGTAACGTTGTCATCGGAAATCTGTGCAACGACATCTATGCCACTGCACTCTCGTACAACACACGCGGAGGCAAGCAGCTTGCCACTATGGGCGTTGTGACAAAGAAGATTCAGAAAGCGTTCGACATTGACAATACTGTTTACTATGCCGAAATCAACTGGAAAGAGGTGATGAAAGCCATCAAGAGCAACAAGGTGAACTTTGTGGAGCTCTCCAAATACCCCGCTGTAAAACGCGACCTAGCCCTCTTGCTCGACAAGAAAGTACAGTTTGCCGAAATCGAAAAGATTGCCTACGAAACCGAAAAGAAACTGCTCAAGGCAGTCGAACTGTTCGACGTGTACGAAGGCAAGAACCTCGAAGCCGGCAAGAAGTCGTATGCCGTAAGCTTCACCCTGCAAGACGAAAGCGCAACGCTGAACGACAAGCAAATCGACAAGATTATGCAGAAACTCATCGCCAACCTGCAAAACAAGTTGGATGCGAAGCTTCGCTAAAACAGAAATAAATCATAAATCATAAAATCATAAATCAAACATGGGAAGAGCATTTGAATATAGAAAAGCTGCCAAACTGAAAAGATGGGGACACATGGCTAAGACCTTTACCCGTCTTGGTAAACAAATCGCCATTGCCGTAAAGGCAGGCGGACCGGAACCTGACACCAACCCGACACTTCGTTCAATCATCGCTACCTGTAAGCGCGAAAACATGCCGAAGGACAACATCGAGCGTGCCATCAAGAACGCAATGGGTAAGGACCAAAGCGAATACAAGAGCATGACCTACGAAGGCTACGGCCCTCACGGCATCGCCATCTTCGTAGATACACTGACCGACAACACCACCCGTACCGTAGCCGATGTTCGCTCGGTATTCAACAAGTTTGGTGGCAACCTCGGCACCACCGGTTCGTTGGCATTCCTCTTCGACCACAAGTGCGTGTTCACCTTCAAGAAGAAAGATGGCATGGACATGGAAGAGTTTATCCTGGAGATGATCGACTTCGACGTAGATGAAGACTACGAAGAAGATGAAGAAGAAGGCACAATCACCATCTATGGCGACCCCAAGAGCTATGCAGCTATCCAAAAGCATTTGGAAGAGGGTGGCTACGAAGATGTAGGTGGTGAGTTTACCTACATCCCTAACGACCAGAAGGATGTAACAGCCGAACAACGCGAAACCATCAACAAGATGGTGGAACGTCTGGAAGAGTTCGACGACGTGCAGACTGTATTCACCAACATGAAGCCTGAGGAGGTAGAAGAGTAATATGTATAACTACCGCACCAAAGGCACGTGCAGCAGCAACATAGAACTTGAGGTAGAAGACGGTATCATTAAGGACATCGCCTTTTGGGGCGGATGCAACGGCAATCTGCAAGGCATCAGCCGCTTAGTAAAGGGCATGCCGGTAGAGGAGGTCATCCGTAAGTTAGAGGGCGTGCGTTGTGGCATGCGTTCCACTTCCTGCCCCGACCAGCTATGTAAGGCGCTACACGAAATGGGTTATTGACAATCCCCTAATTAATTAATACCCCGGGCTGCAAGTCGTTTCTCCGAAACACTTGTGGCCCATTTTTGTTTTAAGCATATGAAAAACTTATTGAACGACTTGAAACGTACCGACCATAAGCGGCATTTGGGCGGATTGGACTTCTTCCGCTACATCGGTCCCGGACTATTGGTAACGGTGGGCTTTATAGACCCGGGCAACTGGGCATCCAACTTTGCCGCCGGTTCCCAGTTCGGCTACGCCCTGTTGTGGGTAGTTACCCTATCCACCGTGATGCTGATAATCCTGCAGCACAACGTGGCCCACTTGGGCATCGTCACCGGTCTCTGCCTCTCCGAGGCCGCCACACAGTATGCCCCCAAATGGGTGTCGCGCCCTGTGTTGGCTACGGCCGTATTGGCCTCTATCTCCACCTCGCTGGCCGAGATATTGGGCGGTGCCATTGCCCTGCAGATGCTGTTTGGCATCCCCATCATAGCCGGTGCGGTGCTGACCACCTTGTTTGTGCTCATCATGCTCTTTACCAACTCCTACAGGCGCATCGAGCGGGCCATTATCGGCTTTGTATCCGTCATCGGCCTGTCGTTTATCTACGAACTCTTCCTGATAGACATCGACTGGCCATTGGCCTTGCGCAGTTGGGTGGTTCCATCCTTGCCCGAAGGCAGTATGCTGGTGGTGATGAGCGTGTTGGGAGCCGTTGTCATGCCCCACAACCTCTTTCTGCACTCCGAGGTGATACAGAGCCACGAGTATAACAAGCAAGACGATGCCTCCATCCGCAAGGTGTTGAAGTACGAATTGTTCGACACCCTTTTCTCCATGATAGTGGGTTGGGCCATCAATAGCGCCATGATTCTGTTGGCCGCCGCCACTTTCTTCAAGAGCGGCATCCTGGTGGAAGAGCTTCAGCAAGCCAAGTCGTTGCTCCAACCCCTGTTGGGCAATAGTGCCGGTATGGTGTTTGCCCTGGCATTGCTCATGGCCGGCATCTCGTCCACCATCACCAGCGGCATGGCGGCAGGCTCCATCTTTTCGGGCATCTTTGGCGAGTCGTATAACATCAAGGACAGTCACTCGCAAGTGGGCGTGGTACTTTCGTTGGGCATCGCCCTGCTGCTGATATTCTGCATTGGAAACCCCTTTAAAGGCTTGCTCATTTCGCAGATGGTGCTCAGCATCCAGTTGCCCTTTACGGTCTTTCTGCAGGTTGGCCTCACCTCGTCTAAGCGCGTCATGGGAAAGTATGTCAATAGCCGTTGGAGCTCGTTTGTGCTCTACACCATAGCCGCCATTGTAACGATACTGAATATAATGTTGTTAATCTCTGAAATAGGATAATGAATAGTATGGAAGAAAGAGTAGAAAAGGCAGTAGCCTTGTTCAAAGAAGGATATAACTGTGCGCAGTCGGTAGTGGCAGCCTTTGCCGATATATATGGCTTTACCGAAGAGCAGGCATTACGGATGTCGGCCTCGTTTGGCGGTGGCATTGGCCGTATGCGCCTGACGTGTGGTGCAGCATGCGGATTGTTTATCCTGGCCGGTCTGGAAACCGGAGCAACGCGCGGTGACGACCGCGAAGGCAAGTCGGCCAACTATCAGTTGGTGCAGCAACTGGCCGAAGACTTCAAGCGTCGTAATGGTTCGCTTACCTGTGCCGAGCTGTTGGGATTAAAGCGTCCCGAGGGTACACACCAGGCCGAAGCACGCACCAAGCAATACTATGCCAAGCGTCCTTGTGCCAAAATGGTGGAAGAGGCCGCCCGCATCTGGGTAGAGTATAAGTTGGCGGTTAGCGATTAGTGGT
This sequence comes from Mediterranea massiliensis, assembly GCA_015060685.1. Lineage (GTDB taxonomy): Bacteria > Bacteroidota > Bacteroidia > Bacteroidales > Bacteroidaceae > Bacteroides > Bacteroides massiliensis_B. The sequence goes on from SUXZ01000015.1 coordinate 68,890, forward strand.
TAGCGATTAGTGGTTAGTGATACCCCTTGTAGGGGCAAACCGATGTGTTTGCCCGAATACATCCCTCTGTAGGGGCGGGGGATGCCTGCCCAATGAATAAAAAAAGAGCGTTGCACGAAGGAAACCCTTGTACAACGCTCTTTCCTATTCTGATAAAAGTTCTCTCTTACGTCAAGGCAATAATTAAACCAACTTCACGAACAATTCGCCTTCTACTTCAGAAGTAGCAACCTTGTCTTCGCGAAGCAACCAGCCCAATCCCAAGAACAAATCCTTGTCAACCAACTTGGTAGCCTTCTTGATTTGCTTGGCAGTCAAGCCTTCTGTTTCGTTCAACGCATTCCAAATCTTACCGGCAGTTACGCCTGCTTTTTCTTTCAACATTTCTTTTTACCTTTTAATTAAACATCCGATTTATACCTAAATCGGGTGCAAAGATACAATAAATATGTTATATAACATAATTTACCGACATATTTTTGCATATTTTTATTCAGAATCCCTAATCACTAATCCCTAATCACTAATCCCTAATCCCTAATCGCTAATAGCTAATCACTAATCCCTAATCCCTAATCCCTAATCCCTAATCCCTAATCGCTAATCGCTAATCACTAATCACTAATAATAATAGCATCCCATATTCAGGTAGAATACAAACATGTGGTTATCCTCTTCCACCTCCACCTCAATTTTGTTTTCGCGTGCCAGCCATCCGATGGCAGCATAGAGTTCGGCATCCGACAAGTGTGTCTTTTGTCTTAAATCCTCGAAGTTTTGTGGCGAACCGGCTCTGTTCATCAAGTTCCATAAAATACCGGCATTGTTCCCAATTGTATATTTATCCATAATTCAATGTTGGTTTAGTGGTTTTTATTGGTAAACAATTTATAGCCGAAATTGTTTGCCCGAATGCACTCCCCCCCCTGTAGGGGCGGACCTGTTGCTACCGAAAAATTTTCGGTAGCAACACCGTTAACAGGGTAACAGGTAACATTTCAACATCTGTCTTGCCCTAGAAAAAGTTGAATGTTTTTTTCTTTATCCCTGCTAAAAGTTGAGTATTTAAACTATAACCCTGAAGGGAGGTGAATAAAAAATCTCTAAACCCTTAAATCTGTTGAATAGCGTTT
>SUXZ01000016.1 GCA_015060685.1 Mediterranea massiliensis
AATAGTTCTTTTGTGGAACTAATCCAATAAAGAGTTAATTATTCCTTGATTTGCATCGTCTATCACTGAATTTTCCAACATTGTTATATATATTCGGGTGGTTTGTTCTGAAGTGTGTCCCATTCCTGCACTGATGATAGAGATTGGGACATTGTGGTCGCGTGCAGCTGTTGCCCAACTGTGACGAGAGGTATAGGAGGTTAGTTTACAGCTATTAGGAAACAGTTTCGATAATCTCCTCAACAAGCGATTGTAGTTGTTGATAGCAATCTGGTATTCTTCGTATGCTTGTTTTGCATCTGTAGATGTTAGTATTGGGAATAGGTATGGTGACAACGCAGAAGAATAGCGGTCGATAATTCGTTGGATACATGGTTCTATTCTTATATTAAGGTGTTGCCCTGTTTTGCGACGAGCATAACAGATAATGCCGTTCTGAATATTTTCTTTCTTTAGATAGGCAATATCGACGAATGCCATTCCACGGGTACAATAACTAAAAATGAATATATCTCGCGCAAGAGCAAGCGGAGTTCCTACGGGCAAATTGAGTTTGTATAATTGGGAAATGATTGATTCCGGAACTGCACGCTTGCGTGTACGGTCTATGCCTGTATAAACTTCGGCAAAGGGATGAGATTGTTCAACCAACTTTTGCCTTACGGCTTTGTTGTAAACAGCGCGCATTATACGCATGTAGAATGAAACGGAATTTCTTACCATTCCTCGCTGCACAAGAAAGGCATTGTAATTGGCTATGAGTTGTTCGGTTATGGCGGTGAATGGCAAATCAACTCCACCAAGAAATTCAACAAAGTTCTTCATTGTTTTCTCATAGTTTTGTGCAGTACCCAAGCGATTGGCATTACGCATCGTTTGTATCTGTGTCTGCATAAAGTGTAATACCGAGACATGTGATTCCGGAGAGTTATAGTGTTCAATTATATCGCTAACGGTATAAATGGTTCCGCTATGCTCCAAATCCCTAACAATACGTTTCAACAAGATTACATCACTATTTATGCGGTTTTGAATCATTTGTCCATCTGTAACATTCATTGCCACTTCTCCTTTCTCTGCATCCCATTCATTAGGATGTAAACGGATATTGGTTGTAATCTGCCGTATCACTCTTCTATAGGTGACTTGATAGAATATTGTCCCTGCACGTCCTACGACTGTAGATGGTCGTAGCTTTACCTTTATTGTTGCCATAGTCGTTATAAATATATTATATTATAGAATAAGCTATTACGCTTTTTTGTTCAAAAAGACGGAGTTGACGTAAATACAAATTCAAAGATTGACAGATAAAGCAAATGCAACAAGTTTTAGAAACTGCATAAAGAATCATAGGTTTACCACAACATGCCATTGAGAAGGATTACGGAAAAAGGAATATGCAGAAATCTGCACAATCAATCATGCAGAAAATGCCAAAAATTGCATGGTTGAGCATGCAATTTTGGTAAATATGGTTCCTGGAATATAACAGATAGCTTATTTCAAATTGAAATAGTAAGTAATCGTGCCGGTTTGGTTGTTTAAGCCGCTGACGGCATTGAAGCGGGCACGCTTGGCGGCATCTTCAGCGGCTTTGCGAAGGGCAGGATTCACGGTGTTGGTTTGGCGATTGATGCTTGTTGAGATGACTTCGCCTTGAGGGTTAACGGTAATGGTAACAACTACACGGCCTTCGTCTTGCACATTATAGACGGGACGAGGCAAGCCACCTGTACCCAGCGAGCGTCCGTCAAGATTGAATGAGCCATAGCCACCGGCTCCTTGTGACAGGCCGGCATCGGCATTACCGGTTTGGCTTCCTTGTACACCTTTACCCGAAGTAGCACCCTTATCACCCATCTGCGCGCCACGTCCAAAGGCATTGGCCACACGGTTGCGGGCGGTCTCTTCAGCAATCTTACGTTCGCGTTCGGCTTTCTCCTCGGCCAAGCGTTTTTCTTCAGCCAATCGTTCAGCTTCCAGTTCCTCGGGTGTTTTCTGATTGATTGGTTCTTCTTGCTTCTTTTCGATAGCAACGGTCTCTTCCACCTCTTGTGTCAGCAAAGGTTGCTCGGGCTGTTCTATGGGTTGAGTGGGAGCCTCTTCCGGAAGCACATCCACCTCAACCAATTCGGGAGCGGCTTCGCCAAAGGCATCGGGCACTTCACCCAACATAACGGATACGCCACCCTCTTCCTGCGGCTTAGGGATGGTGAAACCTACCAAAAACAGGAGCAATAGCAAGCAGAGGTGCACGAACAATGCACCACAAACGCCTACATATTTACCTTTCTGTTTTTGATTCATAGCTTATTCTTCCGGTTGGCGAGTGGCCAGTACCATCTTAAATTGGTTTTCGTTGGCAATGTTCAGCACCTTGACAATTTCGCGATAGGGAACGGTTTCGTCGGCATAAAGAGCCACATACATTTCCGGTTCGCGAGCGGCACACGCCTGCAAGAAGGCAGGTAGCTCCTGCAACAACAAAGGTTGCTCTTTCTCGTTTCCGAAAGCTGCATAGAAATTCAGTTCCTTATCGATGATAACTCTGGTCAGTGGTTTTGCCGAAGTCTGCTGCTTGCCTTGCGGCAACAACACCTTAATGGCATTGGGCGACACCACGGTAGAGGTAATCATGAAGAAGATTAGCAACAAGAAGATAACATCCGTCATGGATGCCATACTGAACATGGGCGATATTTTTGCTCTTCGTTTCAGCATGGTTCGTTCAGCATATCCATGAAGGCCATGGTTTTAGCCTCCATTTTGTTGACTACTCCATCGAGTAGCGTAACTAAGTAATTATAGGCAAACATGGCGATGATACCCACCACCAAACCACCAACGGTAGTAATCATGGCTTCGTAGATACCACCCGAAAGCAACGTAATGTCGATATTATTTCCGGCATTGGCCATTTCGAAGAAGGCGCGTATCATACCCGTAACGGTACCAAGGAAACCAATCATCGGTGCGCCACTGGAGATAGTGGCCATGATAGTCAGTCCTTTTTCCAACTTTGCCACTTCAATGTTTCCAGCATTCTCGATAGCTGTCTGCACATCGGCGGCAGGTCGTCCCAAGCGGCTGATACCCTTTTCAATCATACGTGCCGAAGGCGTATCAACACCACGGCAATAAGAGATTGCCGCTTTCGTTTCACCCGATTGGATATAATCCTTTATCTTATCCATGAATTTCGGATCTTCCTTACCGGCGCGACGAATCACATAATAGCGTTCGAAGAGAATGTAGAAACAAATCAGCGACAAAATCGCTAAGATAATCATAATCCAGCCACCCTTCATGGCCATGCTCCACAAGGAAAGGCTCTCTTCAGGGGTAACTACAGGAGTCAGAACGGGATTACCTCCTGCAACCGAGTCGGCTGCAACCGGTATTGCCTGGGCAAGAATTGTCATCAGTTCCATTATCTTAAACATTTTTTATATTCCTTGATGGTTTGCTCCAATCCCAAATAGAGTGCATCGCTTATCAATGCATGTCCGATAGAGACTTCGTCTGTCCAAGGAATGTGTTGGTAAAAATATTGCAAATTAAGTAAGCTTAAATCGTGTCCGGCATTCAAACCCAAGCCATACTTACGAGCGGCTTTAGCGGCCTCTACGAAAGGAGCGATGGCCTTCTCCGGATTCGCCGGGAAAAGGGTTGCATAAGGCTCGGTGTAGAGTTCCACCCTATCGGCACCGGCTTTGGCGGCATATTCCACCATTTCGGGGTCGGCATCTACAAACACCGAAGTACGGATGCCCACTTGCTTGAACTGCTCCAAGACCTCGGTAAGGAAAGTGAAATGCTCCTTAGTATTCCATCCGGCATTCGACGTGAGTTGCGTGGGCGAATCGGGCACTAAAGTAACCTGATGCGGCTTTACCTTCAACACCAAATCGACAAATTCTGGCGAGGGATTACCCTCGATATTGAATTCGGTATGCAACACCGGACGCAAGTTCAGCACATCCTTACGGGTGATATGGCGTTCGTCGGGACGTGGATGCACGGTAATACCATCTGCTCCAAACGTTTCACAATCCAAAGCAACCTTTACTACATCGGGCACATTACCTCCACGAGCATTGCGTAAAGTGGCAATTTTATTGATATTTACACTTAATTTCGTCATACTATATTATCTTGTTGGCGACAAAAATACAAAATATACCGGTATCATCGCTTTTTTCTAAGAAAAAAATAGCATCTTTGCAGCACCAACAACGACTAAGAACTCCCGCCTATGAAGTTTGCTATCATTGGAAATACCTATCAAGCCAGCAAGTCGTCGCATGCTGAGAATCTGTTTCGCATATTGGCGAAACGAGGCGCCGAACTCTGCATATGCCGCAAGTTTTATCATTTCTTGACCGATGAGTTACATTTAACGCTACCACCGGCCAGTTTGTTCGATGGCGATGAATTCGATGCGGATATGGTTATCAGTATCGGTGGAGACGGTACATTCTTGAAAGCAGCAAGCCGTGTAGGCAAGAAAAACATTCCCATCCTGGGTATCAACACCGGACGATTGGGATTCTTGGCAGACATCTCTCCCGACGACATGGAGAGCACCTTCAACGAAATATACGAGCATAAATACAAGGTGGAAGAGCGAAGTGTGCTGCATTTGAAGTGCGACGATGCTAACTTGCAACAAGCACCGTATGCATTGAATGAAATTGCCGTGTTAAAACGGGACAGCTCGTCCATGATCAGCATCAAAGTAGCCATTAACGGAGCACCACTGACTACCTACCAAGCCGACGGATTGGTTATTGCAACGCCAACCGGTTCGACAGCATACTCGCTTAGCGTAGGCGGCCCCATCATGGTACCCCATTGCAACACCATAGCCATTACCCCTGTAGCGCCTCATAGCCTGAATGTACGTCCCATCGTGATTTGCGACGATTGGGAGTTGACACTCGACGTAGAGAGTCGTAGCCACAACTTCCTGATTGCCATAGACGGGCGAAGCGAATCGTGCAAAGAAACCACCCGCCTCACCATTTGCAAAGCAGACTATAGCATCAAAGTAGTAAAGCGCTACAACCACATCTTTTTCGATGCCCTACGCAACAAGATGATGTGGGGTGCAGATGTCAGATAGGTCAAACACCTGAAGAAACTACAACCCCAACTTTAGGTTTACATTCACACATTCTAATTACAACTGAAATCAGTCAATACTGACGACCGACTTCGGTCTTAACTTAAGATTAAATTCAGCTTAAGTTATGGCTAAAAAAACTCGATTATTACAACATGCATCATTATAATAAAATAATAGGGGGCGACCTTCACAGGCCGTCCCCTATTTTATTTTACCTTTTTTGAAAAAGAATCATTTCCAATAGGAAATTACTATTTTTAAAGGGAATAATTTCTGTTATTAGTAATTGATTACTTCTTTTCTTTCAACAAAGTAACAGGAATTTCACATTTTACAACTGACAAGTTTTCAAATGTTACGGTTGCAATTACTGTCAAATTATGATCTTCAACCAAGCCTGTACCTTCATTGTACCAAGTTACAACACCTGTTGCAGGATCAACAGACAACTTACTATTGTTAGACATTTGTCCTGTAATCAACTTGTAAGCAGCATCTTCCTTGAATGCAAACTCAATTGTAGGTTCTGCTACCTTATAGTCATCGGTTGCCTTCTTAGAGAGAACAAGTTTCTTAGCATCCTTATCCCAAGCATAGATAACTTCCGCACTATTATCGTTTACGATTACAAGAGGAGCTACTTCTGTAGTGTTATTACCGATACCATTACCGTAGAGTGAAGTGCCTTGTTTTACGCCACTAACGAATGGATTAACGAAGATTACGTTGTATGTAAAGTCACATTCTTCACCATTCAACAATACAGTATTGTAGTCAACCTTAACCACTTCGTAAGCCTTATCCATAGCCTTCTTCAACTTGATAATATCGTCAGCATTGATTTCTGCAACTGTCTTGCTGTCCTTATCGTTGATTTCGAATGCAAGAGTATTTACATTATTAATAGTGCTGTAGTATTGGAAGATATCCTTACCATCGATCTTCTTGAAGTGTTCACCGATGTATGAAGACATTTCCCAAGTACCGTTCAATTGACCCTTAACCTTCACATAGTCACCGGCTACGCCGTCCCATGTAGGAATGTAGTAGAGTTGGTTGTAATCGAACTTCTTGCAATCTTCCTTCACATAAACCTTTTGAGTCATCACGAAGTCGCTATAAGACTTAGGATCGTTTGCAGGAATTGTAATAGTGAAGATGTATTCAGCACCCTTACCATTAATATCCTTATAAGTGTTTTCAGTCAAGATTGAAGGATCGATAGAAACCTTAATGTTAGAAGTTTCAAGACTATTGTTATTCAGCATGATTTCGCTAAAGAATCCGTTACCATTGACTATATTATAGTTACCAATAGCAAATTGTTCTTTATACAATTCCAAATTCTTACCGTCTTTTTGGGTTGTGGTCAATGTTACATAATAAATACCATAACCTCCGCCATAGTAATTCCAGAATGTTTCTGCGCTCAAACCACTTGCACCATACAGTTTATTGTTTACGTCTTTCCAAGGCATTTCAGAAACAGCTGTCAGACCCTTGATAGTGTGATATTCAAATTCCTTGGCTGCACTTATGTCAACAAGTGTAGGATCCAAATCATCTGGATTAACAACATCCTTATCTGAAATATTAATCTTAATGTAAGCAGAAGCAATCAAGCACTCTTCACCTGCATTGTTTGTCGCGAAAGCATCCACTCTTACAATAGGCTTACGGTTAATAGCTTGTGTCTTATTTCCTGCTAACTCACTATTTAGTGTAATTATACCGCTTTCAACATTATCACTAATAAACCATTGGTGATTGGTTTTTTGAGGATCATTCGCAAGATATTCAGCAGGTTTAGAGAACTTATAGCTAAATCCAGTAAAGCCAAGGCTGGTCAACCATTTACGCATATCAGGAGCATACAAATCTACATATTTGTTCAAATCCAAACCTGCTTCATTATCGTATTTGAATGAAAGATTGGCAGGATCATCAAGCGTAACAAATCGTTTAACAAAAGCATCAGTTTCGCCTTTCTTAAAGCCATACATAGAATAACGGGTTCCTCTATTATAGAATTCAACGGCAGGTTCACCCTCTTTGGTTGCCACTTTGTTAGCCAAAATAGTATAGATACCAGTAGTAGTTACATGTACATAATCAGAAGTGATAGGAGTTGTGCCATACCATGCTTGAAGGGCTGCAATATCCTCCTTGTTGCTACTTACAGCTGTAGGATTGATAGTAGCCAATACTGATACAACACCATCCTCAGGAGTTGCAGAAACAACATTCAGCAAGTTGCTCTTGTCTGCAGCCATGGCGCGAGTTGTAACGGTACGGTTGATAAAGCCCCAGTTAGTACCGGTGATATAAGCATCTGTCGGGTTCAAACGATAGAACATCTCAACTTGGTTTGATTTGTTGAGTGAAAGAGCTTTCAGGTATTCTGTTTCACCAACATATGTCTTTTCGTCATAGTAATTTATAATATGATAGAAAGAAGTATTAGTGGTAGGATATGGAACCTCGCTACTGATTACTTCAGGAATGAAAGCTACAGAACCTAAAGCCTTGCCTACGTAAAGGATAACTTCCTTGTCTGTTCCGTCAACACCTGAAAGTTTCAGCATGTTACCGTCCAAAACAGCACTAACACCGGCAGCCTTCCAACTGATAGTGGTACTTTCTACCTTTTTGCCATCTTGATAAATATCGAAACAGCCGGTTTCAGCATTAGGTACATAGTATTTACCGTCCTTACCGTCTTTGCCATCAACGCCGTCTTTGCCATCAACGCCGTCTTTGCCATCAACGCCGTCCTTGCCATCAACGCCGTCTTTACCATCTACGCCGTCTTTACCATCTACGCCGTCTTTACCATCTACGCCGTCTTTACCATCTACGCCGTCTTTACCATCAACGCCGTCTTTACCATCTACGCCGTCCTTGCCGTCCAAACCGATTGCCTTGTAATCAGTCTTAACGCCATCTTGATACCAATAGCCATCTTCTCCGATAGTCCAAACAACAGCGTTCTTTCCATCTACGCCATCCTTACCATTTTGACCATCTTTACCGTCTTGACCATTTTGGCCGTCCTTACCATTAGTTAAGGTGTATTTTCCACCATTGCTCATGCTAATGGTAACGCCATTGGCAGTTGATTGTACATCGGTGATTACTACACCGCTTTGCAACAGGGCTTCCAATTGTTGAATAGAAGCTTTTTGTGCATCAATTTGCCCTTGCAAATCGCTAATTTCGTCATCGTAATCTGTACATGATACGACAACTGCAGAACCTGTCAGTAAAGCACTTAACAGAAATGCATTTAAAAACTTTTTGTTCATAAAAATAAACTTTAATTTATAAATTAAAAAAAATGGTTTGTTAATTATTTCTCACTTTTTTTCCGTTACTTTATAGTTAACAGAATTTGATATGCACAAAAAACTTATATTATTAATATACAAGGGTTTAAATTTTAGAATCTTTCTTTAATAAATTACATAAATATTGTATTCTTGACAGTACCACCATGTTCGCATTATCTATTTTATCATTTTGGAATGGTTTTAAATAATTTTCAGTCACCGTAATAGATGAATGTCCCATGGCTGCAGAAATAATGCCTGGATGAATCTCACAATAATATGCCATCGTCGCCCATGTGTGTCTGGCTGCATACGTACTAATGTTTGGAATGCTATTATTCTCTTTTGATATCAGTTTCAAACATTGGTTTATACTCCTTAAGGCTGACTGATACTCAATATAGGCCTTTTCACTCCCTTCGTTGCTTGTAATAATGGGGAATAAATATGGATTATGGATATCCTTGTCAGACAGCTCTTCTATAAGAGCTTTACTTTCAGGAGTAAGTCTTACGCATAATGGCCTGCCGGTTTTACGCCTATTATAAAATAAGAAATCACCTCTAATATCAGACTTTCGCAAATAGGCTATATCAACAAAAGGGATGCCTCTAAGTAGAAACATAAGCATAAAATATTTCTGAGCCTCGCTCAATTTTTCAGTACCTTTACACCTATTATAATGTATAGTGCTATATAACGCTATCATTTCATTCTCACTTAAAGCTAATTTACGTTCATTTCGCACGGTTGTATGCACATGTTTAAATAGGTGAGGAACATATTTGGCATGTCCGGATTCTAATGCACGATTATATACTGCTTTTAATACTTTCATATAAGTGGCTATTGTATTCCATTTACATGAGTGAGCTCTCAAATGATTTTCATAGTTCTTAAGCAATGTTGGTGTCAATTTCGAAAATGACAAATCCTTGCTACCAATAAAAGTGGAAAATGAATTGTAGGTACTTTGATAGACGTGGGATGTCCCCCATTGATTGTTTTGGCGTTGTTCTTCTATGATTATCATCAGATAATTCAATAAATTACACTTTTTCATTTGTATAAAATTAAAAGAGAATTAATATTTTTTGATTCTTACTTAAAAAAACTAACATTTTTCTTGTGCAGTAAATAAAAAATGTCTATGTTTGCAGCGATAAATTAGCCGTTAACTATAAAGTAACGGAAAAAAAGTGAGAAATAATTAACAAACCATTTTTTTTAATTTATAAATTAAAGTTTTTTTATTATGAACAAAAAGTTTTTAAATGCAATCCTGTTAGGAGCCTTAATCTTAGGATCTACAGGAACGTTCACTTCTTGTAAAGACTACGATGACGACATCAATGCAATTGAAGGTCGTTTGGATAGCCTTGAAGAATTGACTTCAAGTATTACTCAAATGAAGAGTGATATTGCAGCAGCTAAGAGTGAAGCTCAAAATGCTTTGTCTCAAGCACAAAAAGGTATTACCGATGCTCAAGCAGCCCTTAAGAAGGCCGAAGATGCATTGAAAGAAGCTGAAGCCAGTGCTGATGCTGCAGACGTTGATGCTCTTAAGGCAGAAATCGCTTCTTTAAAGAACAAGATTAGTGAATTGGAAGGCACTATCAGCGATTCTGAAGGTAAGTTGAAAGACTTGACTGCTTTGGAAGAAAAAATCGAGCAAGTAGAAAGTGCCCTCGCTGGCAAGGCTGACAAGTCTGAATTGACTTCAATTGCTAACGAAATTGCAAAATTGAAAGAAGAAGTTAAGGCTGCCGTTGGTACCGAGTTGAGCAGCTTGACTTTCATCCCAAAAGCATATGTTGACGGTGTTGAAGCTATCGTATTCGGTTCATTCGAATATAACGCTTTGACTATGACTAAGCTCAACAGCAAGGACGAAAATTACACTAAAGCTAATACTGCTACAGTTGTTAATCCTGCTGTATATGCTGAATATCATGTTTCTCCTTCAACTATCACACTTGACCAATTGAAAGACAAACTTTCATTCGATGTTTTGGCAAATTCTGATTATTATAGCACTCGTGCAGCTGCTTCTAAGGATTTCGCTGTTACTCCAACATTCGAATCTTTCAAGAATGGTATCTTGAAAGTTAAGGTAAACATCACCGGTATCCCTGCTACAGAAGAAAAGATTTCTGTAATTGCTTTGCAAGTAAAGAGAGAAGATGGTAAGGTAATCACTTCTGACTATGCAACTGTTTACAAGCAAGACATGGATGATTTGGCTATTGCTGACCCAACTAACAAGGTAGAAGACGAACACTACAGAACTTTGATCAATGCTGAAAATGTTGGCTATAACACAACTAAGGCTTGGGAAAATATCGCTGATGAAAGTGTTGATACTACTTTTGTATATGACCAATCATTGGATTTGAAGGCTATCACTGTTGCTCACGCTTTGGGTGCAAATAAGTGTACTGCTGCTGACCTTGAAAAATTAGGTTTCGCTTTCAACTTCGAAGTTGTTAAGAACTACAAGATTGGTAATCCAGAAACTCCTCAAGAAGAGTTTGCTAAGATTGAAGATGGCAAGTTGTATGCTAAGGTATATGATGCAAACAACGGTCTTCGTGCTGCTATCGGCCGTACTCCTATCATCCGTGCAACTATCGTTGATACTAACAACAAGAACGCTATCGTTAAGGTTGCTTACATCAAGGTTAAGATTGTTGATACTGACCAAGCTCCTGTAGAAGCAAGCATCGAATTGACAATTCCTGCATTCAAGTACAATTGTGGTGATGTAACTCAATCAGTTCCTGTTAAGGAAATCAACGTCAAGATTTACAACGAACTTGGATTGAGCTTCGAACAATTCTGCGCTAAGTATCCTAACTTCGAAGATGTAATCGAAGGTGAAAAGGGTTCTGTAGGTACTGTTGTAAGAACAAGCAACTACGAAGAAGGTGAAACTGAAATGACTGACATCGTTAAGTGGACTGTTTCTGCAGACGAAATGTGGGACAACGCAGCTAAGGCTATCTCTAACCGCGTAAGATTCTACGATGCAGCTGGTAACTATGTAGAATTCAAGTTGGTTTCAACTGTTGCTGACATCCAAAAGGTTTACAATGTAACAACTGCCGACTACATTTCTAACTACTGGAATGCTGAAAAGACTTATACTAAGTACAACGTTGCTGTTCCTTCTTCAACTTCTGACGATGATCCTGCAAACTGCGTATTCGTTAACAACTTGAACGCTTCGTTCATTACTTGGGCTAAGAATAGCACAGTTGGTACTCCTGGTGTATTGAAGCTTGACAAGGCTGTAACAGATATCCAATACTTCTTCTGCAAGGCTGATGTTGAAAAGATTACTAAGATTGGTGATGTAGCTGTTAAGTTCACTGTTAGCGCTGATGGTTTGACATTGTCAGCTACAGTTAACAAGGTTACAGAAGAAATCGCAGTTATCAACAACGACAACACTAATGCTGAAATTCCTAACATCATTACTTATAACAAGGATAGCGAAATCGCTAAGCAATTGTTGAACACTAGCGCAATGTACACATTCATCGGTGCTAAGGGCATCGTTTGCAACGCTAAGGGTGATAAGGAAGTTAAGATCACATTCGACGGTAAGGATCACTTCCAAGCTAACTTCATCCGTCCTGTTAACATTGCAGAAAAGGCAGCTGATAACTTCATTGATGGTGTTGACTTCGGTGAAAAGGGTTCATTCATCCGCTTGGAAGACTTGATTGCTCCTTACGACTGGCGTGATCGTTACTTCAGCGAATACAAGAACTACTGGGGTTACTACGGTGAATTCACTATCACTGCTGACATTGATAAGGCAGAATGTGACTTGAACGGTAAACGTGCTGCTATCCCTGTAACAGTAGAATTGAAGCAAGAACCTGCAGGTACAATGGGTACTGGTAAGGATGCTAAGACTTCAGAATATGGTTTCATCACTTACAAGAACAACGGTACTAAGGTTTCTGAATTCAACATCTACCTCAAGGTTAAGGTTGAATATGGTTGGGGTATCATCTACACTGACTATATTGAAGTTCCTGTAGCATCAACCATTACTAATAACTAAGAAGTTATTCCCCTAACAAAATAGAATTTTCCTAATGGAAATAATTCTTTTTCAAAAAAGGTAAAATGAATAAGGGGCGGCCTGTGAAGGTCGCCCCTTTATTATATTAATAATGTTACACAATAAAGGCTGCAAACTTAAAGAATGCAGCCTTTATAACTAAAATAGAATAATATATGGTAATCAGATAGACAAGCTATCGGGATGAGCTGATTCGTATCTATCCAAGGCCTCGCGCATCAGTTGGCGACCGACTTCGGAAATCTCGCTTGCCTTGGCATAATCCGATATTTCGCCATAAGCATCGAAAGACATCCTTACCAACACATCGGGTTGGTGGATTTGAATGGCCAATTCGGTATTGTGATGGTTCATCAGGTTAAAGGTACGATCCAATATATCGTAGTAATTGTCTTCGTAATCCAAAGCTGTATCTTCATCGAATGCCTTACGATAGCTTATCACATCTTTCAAAAGAGAGATGCTTTTGCTACCGGCATACTTCAAGCGAGTCAACAAGGTGTCTTCCGTACTTTTTACATGAGCTATCAGCTCTCGCATTTCTGTACGTTTCTGTATTTCAAACGATTCATCTTTCTGGCGGGCATCGTGTTCGCGAAGCAGGATTTGCCTGATTTCATCCACATCCACATAATTCACATCGAATGCCACCAAGATATCCTCACCACTTCGTGCCACCCTGCTCATTGGCAAGCAATTGGCTATTCCGCCATCAATCAGTGTAGTCAAACCATATTTCACGGGACGGAAAAGCGAAGGAATGGAGATAGATGCCCGGATGGCATCGAATAGCTTTCCGCTATTGAACACTACCTCCTGACCGGTATATAAATCGGTAGCGATGGTACAATAAGGGATAGGCAAATCTTCGATATTGATATCGGGCACTACCTCTTTCATGGCCGAAATAATTCTGTCGCCCTTTACAAAATGATTCTTGCTGATAGACAGATCCATCAGTGTAAATACCTTCCAAGCATCGAGCGAATAGAGCCATTCCTTGAATTGCGGCAAGGCGCCACATGCATATACGCCACCTATCAGCGAACCGATGGAGGTACCCGCTATAGATGTGATATTGTAACCTCTTTCGACAAGTTCTTCAATTGCACCGATATAAGCAAAACCGCGCGGGCCACCGCTGGATAGTGCCAAAGCTACATTTTTCTTCATGATATTGGATGTTTGGTGCAAAGATAGTAAGTTTAAAAGAAAAGCGTAGAAATCTCTACGCTTTTACTTCATCACTTTAATGACTTTTACAATTCTGTCTTCCACAATCCGTGCAGATTGCAATATTCGTAAACCGCAACCGGCTTGCCTGAGCATACACAGACAACGGCTTCGGGCTTATCTTTCAAATCGACGCGGATGCCGCCGTTTTCCATTTCCACATAGATGAAAGCGATGTGATGCTCTTCGGTCATCGGATGAGCTACGCTACCAACTTCTACCTTGATTTTACAATCGTCCAAGCGAGTTACTACCGGCACATGCTTTTCGTTGCTTGCATCGACTGTATTCGGTACAAGTTCTTGCATTTTTTCGCCACAACATACTACGGGGACACCGCTATCTACTACTTTTACTATCACATTACCACAATGGTTGCATTTATAAAACTTTGTTGCCATAATCTTTATTTTTTAAGGGTTAATTATCTATTTCTTTGTTGCAAATATAGTTCAAATCCATTTATCTGCCAACAGATAAAATCTATCGGGGTATTTATTCTTTCTATTTCACCTAAACAAGGGAAGCGTATATTTGGTTCAAATAAAATCTTGATGTACCTTTGCAAGGTTTTCGAAAATTCAAAAAGATGAAATACGCAATTATAGGAACAGGTGCCGTAGGAGGCTTTTATGGTGGAAAGTTGGCCAATGCAGGGAAAGAGGTGCACTTCTTGATGCATAGCGATTATGAATATGTGAAAAAGAACGGGTTGCAGATTGACTCTTGCGACGGTTCTTTCCATATTGACAACCCGCACGTTTACAACAATACAAACGAAATGCCAAAAGCTGATGTCGTGATTGTTGCATTGAAAACTACACGCAACCACTTATTGAGCCAACTGCTACCACCATTGCTGCACAAGGAGACATTGGTTTTGCTTATCCAAAACGGCATCGGTCCGGAACCTGAATTACAAAAACATTTTCCCGACCTATATCTTGCTGCAGGATTGGCCTTTATCTGCTCGGCAAAGACCGAACCCGGGCGCGTAAACCACCAATGCTACGGAAGCATCAACATTGGTAATTATTCGTGTAAGAACGAAATCGTTTTCGATGGATTGATAACCGATTTCATTGAAGCAGGTATCCAAACCGCCCGAATAGAATATGAGGAGGCAAGATGGAAAAAGGCGGTATGGAATATGCCTTTCAACGGCATGACGGTGGTAATGAATGCACAAACCAACCAGCTACTGGCCAATCCTGCTACCATGCAACTTATTCGCAGACAGATGCTCGAAGTAATTGGTGCCGCACAGGCTCTTGGAGTGAAGAACATAGACGAGTCGTTTGCCGACAAGATGATACAAAACACACTTGACATGACGCCCTACTCACCTTCCATGAAACTGGATTATGACTTCCACCGCCCCATGGAGATTGATTATCTATACTCCAATGCTATAGCCGAAGCACATAAGGTGGGCTTTGCCATGCCTTGTCTTGAAATGTTAGAGGCGCAATTAACGTTTTTGCAAGAGAAGAATCTTGAGAAGAGAAACCATCTGTAGGATTTTTTCACAAGCCATAAAGCAAGCCTTAAGCAGCAATAAATTTTCCCAGTAGGGAAAAAATATTTTCCCTTAAGGCTAAATATTTTTTCGCAACTGCGAAAAAATAATCGGGTTTTAGTTTGATTTTCGCTATAAGGAAATATTACCAAACGAAAAAAGGCGCACTGCATAAGCAATGCGCCTTTTTAGTATTTAGCAAAAAGCGGGATTAGAGTGCACCCACTTCCTTCAAAGCTTCGTTAGTCTTGCGAACAGCAGCAGCACTTGCGGCAAACTTAGCCTTTTCTTCTTCGTTCAAATTGATATCAACAATCTTTTCGATACCATTCTTGCCAAGAATTACAGGCACACCACAACAGATGTCTGATTCGCCATATTCGCCTTCCAAGTATACAGAGCAAGGAATCATCTTCTTTTGGTTGTGGAGGATAGATTCTACTACAGCTGCACCTGCTGCACCTGGAGCATACCATGCTGATGTACCAAGAAGCTTAGTCAAAGTAGCACCACCTACCATGGTAGAAGCAACGATTTCGTCCAACTTTTCAGCCGAAAGCAAGTTGCTTACAGGAATACCCTTATAAGTAGCCAAGCGAGCCAAAGGAATCATAGTAGTATCGCCGTGACCACCGATTACCATGCCTTCTACTTCGTTTGCATTGCAACCCAAAGCTTGTGACAAGAAATACTTGAAGCGTGAGCTATCCAAAGCACCACCCATACCGATGATACGATTCTTTGGCAAGCCAAGAGACTTCAATGCCAAATAGGTCATGGTATCCATTGGGTTAGAGATAACAACCAAGATTGCATTGGGTGAATACTTCAAGATGTTTTGAGCTACCGACTTCACGATACCAGCATTTACACCAATCAACTCTTCGCGAGTCATACCTGGCTTGCGAGGAATACCAGAAGTGATTACCACTACATCCGAATTAGCAGTCTTCTCATAATCGTTGGTGCAACCCACAATGGTGGTGTCGAAACCCAACAGTTGAGCAGTCTGCATCATATCCATTGCCTTACCTTCTGAAACGCCTTCTTTCACGTCCAGCATTACAACTTCATCGGCCACTTCGTTAAAAGCCAATACATTGGCGCATGTAGCACCTACGTTACCTGCACCTACTACGGTTACTTTTGACATAATAATATCTTTTAAAGTTTTAGATAATAATTCTATTTTGGCACAAAAATACAACGTAACTATTGATTGAAGAAATATTTCCGTAATATTTTTAGTAAATTAAACAATTAGTTGCCTCCGGAAGTGCTACGATACAACTATTATTGCTATTTTTGCGGTGAAATTTAAGGTAAAACAGATAACCTCCTATTAAAACATGGCATCACAAAAGAAAATCACCATCATCGTTGGCACCATATTGGTTGCCGCACTCATTGGAGTCACTGCCCTACTATTCTCTGAAAAGCAAACCAACCAAGAGTTGCTCATGGAGTTTGAACTGAACAAAGAAGAACTGGAAAACGAATACACCACTTTTGCCAAGCAATACGACGAGCTGAAGCTGAGCGTCAGCAACGACTCGCTTTCTGTATTATTAGAGCAAGAACAGCTGAAGACACAACGCTTACTCGAAGAGCTACGCACCGTGAAAAGCAGCAACGCAAGCGAAATACGCCGACTAAAGAAAGAACTTGCCACCCTGCGGAAGGTGATGGTGGGCTACATCAACCAAATCGATTCGCTCAACCGCCTGACCGAGCACCAAAAGCAAGTGATTGCCGACGTTACCAAGAAATATAAAGCCGCCTCGCAACAAATAGACAAACTGGACGAAGAGCGCAAGAACCTCGACAAGAAAGTAACCCTGGCCGCACAACTCGACGCCTCGAACATCAACGTGCTACCAGCCAACAAGCGCGGAAAGAAAGCCAAGCGTATCAAACAATTGGAGAAGTTCGTCATCAGCTTCACTATCGTGAAAAACATCACCGCACAAACCGGTGAACGCACTTTATATATACGCATCTCACAACCCGACAACTCAGTGCTCACCAAGAACGAGAGCAACACCTTCCAATATGAAAACCGCCAATTGCCCTACTCTATCAAGAAGTACATCGAATATACCGGCGAAGAGCAGGATGTTACCGTATATTGGGATGTAGAAGAGTTCTTGCACCCAGGCACCTATCGTGTAGATATCTTTGCCGAAGACACCTTTATCGGCTCACACGAATTTACATTGGAGAAATAATCGTTTTCGCATAAATAAAAAATCGCTTTAATAAATTCACCAAGGATTTATTAAAGCGATTGCTATAATTTATTAGAGGAAGTATTACGATTTCTTCACGCCAACAACTTGTGTTGGTGCCATCTCAATGTTACGCTTATCCACTTGGCGAACAACGGCAGCGGCTAATTGCAAAAATGCGCGGCCGGTAATGGTTTGCTCATCGAGCGCAACAGGGGTTCCCTTATCGCCACTCTCACAAATGCCTTGTACCAACGGAATTTGTCCAAGCAACGGCACATTCATCTCTTCGGCCAGTTGTTTGGTGCCCTCTTTTCCGAAGATGTAGTATCTGTTTTCCGGCAGTTCGGCCGGAGTAAACCACGCCATATTTTCCACAAGGCCAAGGATAGGCACATTTACCTTATCGTTCATATACATATCTATTCCCTTGCGTGCATCGGCCAATGCCACTTGCTGAGGCGTACTGACAATTACCGCACCGGTTATGGCCAATGTCTGCAACAACGTAAGGTGAATATCGCTTGTACCCGGAGGAGTATCCAAAATGAAATAGTCGAGTTCACCCCAATTGGCATCTCCTACCAACTGCTTCAAGGCATTGCTGGCCATGCCTCCACGCCACAAAGTGGCCGTATCAGGATTTACAAAGAATCCTATAGAGAGCAACTTGATTCCATATTTCTCGACAGGTACAATCAAATCGCGTCCACCGATATTTTCGGCATAAGGGCGTTCGTCTTCTACCTGAAACATCTTAGGCACAGAAGGGCCAAAGATATCGGCATCGAGCAAGCCTACCTTATATCCCAACTTTGAGAGGGCGATTGCCAGATTAGCTGCTACGGTTGATTTACCAACGCCACCTTTACCCGATGATACGGCAATCACGTTCTTTACTTGAGGTAACATCTTTCCCGGTTCAGGACGAGCAGCCTGACGACTCTCGGTACTGATGGTAACCTCAACATCGGGCGATACATAAGTATGAATAGCCGTTTCGGCAGCTTTCAACATTGACTTCATGAAAGGGTCAGTCGATTTTTCAAAAATCAACGAAAAGCTAACCTTCATGCCGTCAATACGAAGATTATCGGCCACCATTTCGGCCTCTACCAAGTTTTTACCATTTCCAGGATAACGCACCGTAGCAAGTGCGTCCATTATTAGTTTAGGATATAGTGTCATAATTATTTGCTTGTTTGTAGGCCACTACGCTTGCTGCGATTGTAGCTTCTATATTCATCCAATTCAATTTCTACATCAGGCTCAACAAGTTCGCCATTTTTCGGCAAATGAAATTTAAGATATTTGATATTCAATCCCCTATCCAACCATTGTTGTTCGTAGTAGGTTTTGATACTCAATATCTCATCGGCCATACCCGAATGATATAGGTCTTCTGTCATCACTTCAACGGGTAACTTATTCGCCTCAACCATGTATTTGGTATAGGTAAACATAAAGTTACTATCGGTTTTCAAGTGAATCAATCCGTCAGGTTTCAAGAAACGGCGATAGCGTTCCATAAAGTAGGTAGATGTTAGACGTTTGGTAGCTTTCTTCATTTGCGGGTCGCTAAAAGTCAGCCAAATCTCACTAACCTCACCTTCGGCAAAGAAACGGTCGATAATTTCGATATTCGTACGCAAGAAAGCAACATTAGTCATCCCTGCTTCGTGGCTCTCTTTCGCCCCACTCCACATGCGTGCGCCTTTAATATCTACGCCAATGAAATTCTTGTCCGGAAAGAGACGGCCTAAGCCTACGGTATATTCTCCTCGTCCGCAACCAAGTTCCAAGACAATGGGACGATTGTTTCCGAAGAACGATTCTCCCCACTTTCCTTTCATCTCGAACGGCACATCGTCCACCACCGAATAAGGATATTCGAATACGTGCGGGAATTGCGCCATATCGGCAAATTTTGCTAACTTTCCTTTTCCCATACTCTTATTCCAACGTCAAACTCTTAATAACAAACGGTTTGTTTCCTAACGACCAAAAACCTATGATGTAAAGATGAGACGAATAAATTTTCTGACCATTCTTGTCTTTCATATCATTCAAATGAACAACAACCTTTCGTGAAGAGCCAAAGTCATATGTAGCAGGTTCACTCCAATAGTTGTTTTTATCGAATAGACGGAAAGAAATCTGGCTATCGTTATCGCTTCCCAATTCTACCGTCAAAGTATTATAGGAAGACAAATCCAATCCTTCGGCATATTGCCATCCGCCAAATCCATATTGTCCGAGTGTCAATGTATGGGTGACTTCATCGAATGTACCTTGCTCCCAGATAGAGGGATTGAACATGGCTGCGGTCAATGGGAATGGGGTGATTACCTTAACCGTTATCTTTACCTCTTTCTTAACGGTAGATGATGCATACGAAATCGTTAATTCCGATTCGCCCTCTTTCAGTGCAATAAGTTTACCTCTTTCCACCTTACACACCGACTCATTACTGCTTGTCATTACCGATTCGGAGGTGATTACTTTTTCCGTGCCATCCTTATAAACGGCTTTTACAATAAGATTCTTGCTATCGCCCATTCGGATTTCAATTGAGCCGGATACATTCATCAGCTCAATAGATTCCAGTTCACCTTCGGATGAAGTCTCGCCAGCATATTCCTTAAACCAATGATATACAGGCCACGGGCATGCTTCCGGATCATTCAAGAAAGTATAATTGCCCTCTTCACCTGGTACATCCTTAAACTGAGCCAGCAGATGAGGACTTGTAAACAACATCCAACTGACATTGCCTGTATTGTCGGCAATATACTTGAAGTTTGCGCCAAAACCAACTCCACCAACTTCTCCTGTAATGCTTTTACCCCAAGAAGAATCATATTTAGCAGGAGCCCAATCCATTTCGGTGACCATTATCGGGGCGAAATTGGCTACGGGCATAATCTGTGCATCCCATCCACGTTGGAAGCCTTCATATCCACCACCCATCACACCACCTAATTCGGCACTTGGCTGCTCGGCATCACTACCATACCAACCCGGATAAACATGGATAGCATATCCAATATTATCCCCCTCTATCGGATGATTGGCAAAGCCAGTGTAGTTGGATTGATAGCCTAACCCCGGCACCCATATCACATTGCGCGATTTATTGGCTCGAATCTTATCAACAATGGCTTGGAAATAGGTCTTCATATTCTTGAAATGTCCATCTCCACTACCCGCATACGTACCGTCCGGTCCTAAAATATGAATAGGTTCATTGGCCAATTCGAACATGATATAACCATTGTTCTTCAATTTAGGATGTTGCGAAACAATATCCCACACCTTCAATAAGAAAGATTGATAACTATCTCCAATGGCTATTTGTTCTGGTGACACACCAGGAGGACGCATTACAACAAACAATCCTTTCTTTACGGCATACTCGGCCATGGGAACAAACACTTCATCAAGATACTTCCGGAAGCGGCTTTCCGAGAAGCGTTCGTGTCCCTCATAACGAACAGATTGTTGAGTCGGGTCATCGCTCCAATAAGGATCCATGTGCATACGAACAAAGTTCATGCGCCAGCCTGCGGCTAAGATATCATCTATCAAACCTTGGTTATAACGAAGGCAACCGGCTACATCATAATTATTCCATGCACCATTGTTAAAGAAAGGACTATACGTCTGTCCAAAACCATGCAAATTCACAATATTACCTTCTGCATCTTTCAGATAGCGCCCAACAACATTCAGCACCAATGGTGTTTGATCTTCAGGCTCTTCTGGTTCTTCTGGCTTTTCCTCCGGCTCTTCTTCCGGTTTCTCAGGCTCTTCTTGTGGTGGGATTATTTCCTCCAACTCCTTTGTTTCGTCCGAACAAGCCGAAAGGCAAAAGAGTAATAAACTGAATGCAATGATTTTGGATATAAACTTCATCTCTTTCTTAATTCGCAGATATAATTATTCCACAATAGTTACCCAACCATGTACATCGGCCTCATCGCCATATTGAATAGCACGCAACTTAGTATAAAGTTTTGTACTGATAGGGCCTGGCTTACCATCGGCAGAAAGTACATACGAGCGATTGTTTTCGGGGTCGTCGATGCGTTGGATAGGGCTGATAACAGCAGCTGTACCACATGCACCGGCCTCTTCGAATGTAGAGAGTTCTTCCTCTGGGATAGGACGACGTTCGACCTTCATACCTAAATCTTCGGCCAATTGCATCAAGCTTTTGTTGGTGATTGAAGGCAAGATAGACGATGACAATGGGGTTACATAAGTGTTGTTCTTGATGCCGAAGAAATTGGCGGCACCACATTCGTCCATGTATTTTTTCTCTTTTGCATCGAGATAGAATTCAGCCGAGTAGCCTGCTTCGTGAGCCTCTTTGCTTGCGCGCAGACTTGCGGCATAGTTACCACCTACCTTGTAGATACCTGTACCAAGCGGTGCTGCACGGTCGTACTTACGTGTGATGACGTAGGGAGTGGTAGCGAATCCACCCTTGAAGTATGGGCCTACCGGGGTTACAAATATCAAGAAGAGATATTCGTTAGCAGGTTTAACACCTACTTGCGCACCAGTACCGATAAGCAATGGGCGGATATAGAGTGATGCGCCACTTTCGTAAGGTGGGATAAAACGTTCGTTCAACTTCACAGCTTCGATTACGGCATCTTTGAAGCGTTCGGTAGGGAGTTCGGGCATTAAAATGCCACGGCAAGTAGATTGCAAACGGGCAGCATTCTCTTCCAAACGGAAAATGCGTACTTTGCCATCCTTACCACGGAAGGCTTTCAAGCCTTCGAAAGCTTCCTGGCCATAGTGCAAACAGGTAGCAGCCATGTGCAAAGGAATAGTTTCCTCGCTACATACTTCCAACTTGCCCCACTCGCCATTACGGTGATAAATTCTCACGTTGTAATCTGTCTTCATATAGCCAAAAGACAGGTTTGACCAATCAATTTCCTTCATTGTAATTTTGTATTTCTGATTTGTTGTTTTATTTTTCTGCAAAAGTAGTGCTTATTTATCAGTTTCTTGCTTTTCAGCCAATAATTTTTCCAATTCAGCATCTGCTTTTGTTAGTTTCTCGCTACAATAGGCAATTAATTTGTTAGCCTCTTTAATCTTGTCGGCCAGTTGGTCGATTTCCATCTCGCCGTTATCAATTGCTTGTACAATTTCTTCAAGTCGGGCAATTGCCTGCGAATAAGTAGGTTGGTTGTTTGCCATACGTTTAAGATATTTCAATTATTACAGTTTCAGTTATTTATTTGCACACATGATTTGACTTCACCCTTATCGAATAGTGTTACCAACTCATCACCCACGTTCAAGGTAGATGCATCCTTCACCGGCTTACCATTTTTCAGCGTGATGCTATAGCCTCTGGCCAAGAGTTTCTGGGGTGAAGCATCGTTAATTCGTTGTTGCAACAACTCCAACCGATGGCGATAATTGCTCAAGAGCGTTGAAGAAGATTGCTTCAGCTCTTTGCCTAATGTGAGCAGTTCATAACGACATTTAGCCAATCGTTGAGAGAGGGCAAGGGGTATGTGGGCGGATAAATCGGCCAAGTGGCGTTGGTTGTTCACTATCAATGAACGCGAGGCCTCCTTCAAGCGCAAAGAGAGGCTGTTCAACGCATCAAAGGCATCAATCAAGGAAGCAATCAAATATTCGGCAGCTGCCGTAGGTGTTTTAACGCGGGTATGAGCCACCACGTCGAGCACGGTGTCGTCGCGTTCATGTCCGATGCCGGTAATGATGGGTAGTGGAAATTGTGCACAAGCCGCCGCCAACAGATAAGTTTCGAAGCCGGAAAGATCGGAAGTTGCACCTCCACCACGGATGATGACTACAACATCGAACTCATCGATGCGCTGATTGATGGCATCGAGTGCCGACAAGATTGATTCTTCTACCCTATCGCCTTGCATAATGGCCGGAAACAACTCGGTATGAAAATAGAAGCCATACGGATTGTTGTGCAACTGGTCGCAAAAGTCGCCATAGCCGGCCGCCGTAGCCGATGAGATGACGGCAATTCGTTGAGGCAATTGGGGCATTTCAATCTCTTTGTTCAAGGTAAGTACCCCTTCTTCCTCGAGTTGCTTTAATATCTCGCGACGACGACGCGCCATATCGCCCAACGTATATGTAGGGTCGATATCGAGCACAGTCAGGCTATAGCCATACAATTCATGGAAGCCTACAGATACCTTTACCAACA
Organism: Mediterranea massiliensis; assembly: GCA_015060685.1. GTDB lineage: Bacteria > Bacteroidota > Bacteroidia > Bacteroidales > Bacteroidaceae > Bacteroides > Bacteroides massiliensis_B. The sequence continues at coordinate 23,757 of SUXZ01000016.1, forward strand.
CCTTGATGCCGGATGTAAATAGTTGGCCGGTAGCCTCTTCGAAGTAAGGCTTCAGCAAGCGGAAGATGTTTGCCCATATCGTACCTCTTGCTTTGGCCACCAGGCTATGGCTATGTTCATCCTTTTGTATGAACTCGAAATAGCAATGACCGGCCGGGTTGACACGTACATCGCTCAACTCGGCTTGCACCCAGTACTCTTCCTGAAGGGTATCCTCCAAGATGCCGCGCACCAAAGCATTCAGTTCGTATAACGAGAGTGGATTCATTATTTGTTCATTTCGTATGCTTTCCACATATCAGGCACACCATAGCCGTAGATATTATCGGGATAGTCGGCACGATCGCCAACACTACGCACCAACTCGATGATTTCTTTGGCGGTAAGCTTCGGAAGAGCTTGCCACAGGCATGTTACCATGCCACACATGATGGGCGATGCAAACGAAGTGCCGTTGGCACGGCCTTGATTACCATTGGTGCGCATCACGTCCGATGCTAAGCCAACGGCCACTACATCGGGCTTGATGCGGCCATCGGCGGTGGTACCGATAGATGAGAAAGGTGCCAATTGGCCTTGCTTGTCGATTGCACCAACGGTGAGCACATTTTCGGCATCGCCCGGAGGGGTTATCTTTTTCCAAGCACTTGAACCTGAATTACCTGCGCTACACACCAGCACCATGCCTTTATCGGCCATACGAGCGGCTTGGCGAGACATTAAAGCGAATTGTCCATCCAAATCGCGCAAGCGGTAATCCTTCTCTTTATCGTCGAACGAGTAATATCCCAACGAGGTGTTTACTACATCCACACCCACACTATCGGCAAACTCGACGGCGGCGGCCCAATAATCTTGTTCTACCAAGTGCTCGCTATACTCGTCTTCGGTGCGCAATAGCCAGAAGGATGCCTCGGGGGCGGTACCAACCATTACGTTGGGCTGGTTCATGCCGATGCACGACAATACGGCCATGCCATGGCTACTTTCACCATAAATATCGGCATTGCTATCTACATAATCTTTGGTGCCAAGTATTTGAATGTTTTGCATAGCGGTAATCTTATCGGCATTATGGAAACCGGCATCAATCACGGCAATGGTCATGCCTTGTCCGCGAAAGCCTGCCTCGTGAAGTTTGTCGGCCTTACTCATTTGAATCTGCGTGATGGCAGGGCCATAAATTGAATCCTTGTAAATCTTAGGATTGTTGATTAGCGAATCTCGCTTACCTCCTTTCCATTCGAACATGTTTGGTGCTATCCATACGCGTTCGGTTTTAGCAACGAAAGGAAGTTGTGCAATGCGGTCGATAAGGGTTGAATCGTTGCACGATACGGTTACAAAGTTATCCCACTTGCCGGTAACGACAATCTTCACACCCACGTTGCGGATGGCATCGATGTAGGTTTTACACACGGGCAAGTCGGTAGAGTCGATGCGCAAGCCTTGACGTTTACGACGTTCAATAGCCTTCTTCGAAAGGAATTTTTGTGGTTTCTTCAACGAATACTCTGTTTCGGCCTTATCGGTAAGGCTGATGCGATACTTCAACGTATCTTGTGCTTGAGTGCTGAATGCAAACATCAAGCAAGCAAAAAATAGTAAGATTGATTTCATATAGTTTATTGTTTTTATTATTGTCTTCAAATATACATGCCTATGCCGCGTTGCGATGCGATGAAAGCACCTCCCACCACTCGATTGCCACGATAAAACACGGCCGATTGTCCGGGTGTAATGGCCGATGCCTCTTCCAAGAAATGTACCAACAAGCGGCCATCTTCAAGTTTGCTCACCTCGCACGGAATGGGTTTGCTACGATAGCGAATGCGCACACTAAGCGGCAAATTTTGCTTACCCTTAAGGGAAAATATATTTTCTGTTAAGGGAAAATAAAAATCCTCTATCAGCATGTGGGTAGCCTTCAGTTGTTCGGCATCGCCCAGCATCACGGTATTCTTTTGCGGATTTATCTTCAGCACATACGCCGGCTTGCCTAAGGCTATCTCCAATCCTTTTCGTTGACCGATGGTATAATAAGGATAGCCCTTGTGTTCGCCCAACTTCACACCTTCGCTATTCACAAACATACCGGGGCCTATTTCTTTATCAATCTCCGGCGAATGTTCGCGCAAGAAGTCGCGATAATCACCTTTGATAAAGCACACTTCCATGCTTTCGCCCTCGTCGGCTTTAACGGCATAGCCGCGTTGGCGAAGGTAGTCGCGCACTTGCATTTTGGTGTAATTGCCAAGCGGGAAGATGCATCGTTTCAATACATCTTGTCCCAATTTCCACAAGAAGTACGATTGATCTTTCTTCTCATCATCGCCGGCCTCGATGTAGGTAATGCCACCCTCTTCCACCAAGCGCGAGTAGTGTCCGGTGGCAATTTGTGCGCAACCCAATCGGTCGGCCAACCGAATGAGTTGGGCAAACTTATGCATTGGGTTGCACAGAACGCACGGATTGGGTGTGCGTCCGGCACGATATTCATCGATGAAATTTTGCACAATGGTTTGCTTGAAGGCTTCGCGTTCGTCCACAATATGGTGTTCAATGCCCATTCGCTCGGCCAATTGGCGTGCTTCGATAGGTTCATCTCCCCATACCCACATGGTGAGGCCCACCAACTCGTAGCCCTGCTCTTGCAACATCAAGCAAGTAGCCGTGCTATCAATGCCTCCACTCATGCCAACCAAAACTTTTCCTTTACTCATCGACTTTAATTTTATCTGCAAAAATACGCTATTCTATTCGTTATTTCTCTATCCACGATTGTAGTTTCTGCCTTGCCTGCTCTTCCATTTCGGGCGTTACATTCTTCCAAATGGAATGGATGGCCCATGCCAATGCCGAAATGTCGTCGGTAAAACCAAGCATCGGGATAAAGTCGGGCATGAGGTCGAAGGGAAGAATGAAATATCCCAACGCACCACATATCTTGACCTTATCGCTCTTCGACACCGAAGGCGATTGCAACAGGTAGTAAAGCACCAGCACCGAGTGGGCCGTTTTCTCGCCCACCCTACGGAAAACGCGCTTCAACTTCGCCAGCAACTTGTTTTCCTCATAATGAGGTGCATACTTCTCTATGTCTTTAGGCGGTTGCATCATCTATTTGTAAAAAGTTATAATCCAAATCTACAACTAATGTAAGCCATATATTCATTATCCAAACCATCGGCCTTTGGCTTCCACATGCGGAAGTTGGGTGAGATTTGGATATATTTATTCAGTTTAATATCTACACCGGCCAAGCCAAGTACGCCATCGTTATCTTCATTCCAATCGTCCTTCGAACTTAAACAATCGGTACGTCCAAAGATGCTAACCTTGTCGCTTACCCTCAACGAAGTGTATAGCGAGAAGCCCGATTGATTGGCATCGGAAACATAGCCACTATTCATATAGCTGTTATACTCGGCACCGATGGAGAAATCCTTGTTCTTATATCCTACAAAAGTAGCCAGGTTATAAGCATTCTCCAAACCCTCTTCCGAAGCCTCGTTCATACCGCCATACAAGCGAATTGAGAGGCCATCCAATAAGTTCATTGTCAAGCCTAAGCCATAGGCTAAGCCATCATCAACCTGTACTTTCTTATAGCCTTCGCCATTTACAATAATGGCATCCATTGCCAAATGTTCGCTAAATTGATAGGCGGCCGAAATACCTAAATCGGCACTACTACCAAACTTATACTCGTCTTGAAACGACTTCATCACATAGCGATAGCCCCAAAACTTCTCTTGGAAATTGAATTGGGTAGTCGAAATCAAGCCACCCGAAAGTTTCCAATCTCCGCTTGTCCACGTTATCTGAGCATTTTTGATATAGGCTATGCGATGATAATCATCTACTTGCTTCGATTGACCGATGTCCATCACCGCCTTCACTTGCAAATTGCCCAGCATATCACATTGATATCCAATGTAGCTACGGTCGAGTTCAAAGCCTCTATCGTCGTTAAGACTTCCAAATCCGGTATGAAAATTACCAAAAACATTGACTATCATCTTACCATTGGAAAGTATGCCATCCGATTTTGTTTGTGCACCTAACGGAAGTACTAACAATACAGCACAAACTAAGAAAAACAATCTATCTTTCATAAGCCTTTATTTATCAACACTGTAGCATAAGCCGAGATACCTTCTTCGCGACCGGTAAAGCCAAGTTTCTCGGTGGTTGTTGCCTTAATGGAAACATCATCAACATCTATCCCCATCACAGAGGCCAATGTCTCTTGCATCTTTGGGATAAAAGCCTTCAACTTTGGACGCTCGGCACAGATTGTAGCATCAATATTACCAACTTCATATCCCTTAGTGGCTATCAAATCAACGGTTTTCTTTAATAATATCTTGCTATCAATGTTCTTGTACTCACCCGCATTGTCTGGAAAGTGATAGCCTATATCACGCATGTTGGCCGCGCCAAGCAAAGCATCACAGATGGCATGAATCAACACATCGGCATCCGAGTGTCCTAACAAACCTTTCGTATGCTCCAAAAGGATGCCACCCAACCACAATTCACGTCCTTCAACCAGCTGATGGACATCAAATCCAAAACCTACCCGAATCTTCATAGTGTAACTTTAAGCAATTATCTAATGTAAAAATCAAGCAATTTCTCCTCTCCAATATAGCCTTGCAAATGTTGGCCGATGCTTACCGGCCCCACCCCCACCGGAGTACCGGTAAAAAGCAAATCGCCAATCTTCAACGTCATAAACTGACTGACATAAGCTATAATCTCGTCCACCTTGAAAAGCATATCTTTCGTACAACCATGTTGCACTCGTTTGCCATCGATATCCAAATGGAAATCAATATTCTGGATATCGCCACCAGCTTGTTCAAGCGATATAAACTCGCCAATAGCAGCCGAATTATCAAAAGCCTTCGACAACTCCCAAGGATGACCTTTTTCACGGAAAGCGCGTTGCAAATCACGAGCCGTAAAATCAATTCCAACCGTCACCGCATCATAATATCGATGCGCAAAACGAGGTGCAATGCACTTTCCCAAACGGCAAATACGCACCACCAATTCGGTTTCGTAATGCACCTCCTTCGAGAAATCGGGAAGAAAGAAGGGCTTTCCTTGTCGCAAAATAGCCGAGTCGGGCTTCATAAAGATAACCGGATGCTGAATCTCTTCAGTATGTCCCAACTCTATTTTGTGCATGGCATAATTCATGCCTATAGCTATTATCTTCATTATCTTATTTCATTAAAATTCAAACGATTAAACATCAAAGCCAAATGCGCATAAAGCGACGTGTTTTGAACAACGATCTCTTCCGGTACACGAATGCGGAAAGGCGTAAAATTCCAAACAGCCTTAATTCCCCCGGCCACCATCTTATCGGTTATGGCCTGTGCTATCTCAATGGGGACGGTCAGCACACCAATATTCACATCATACTCCTTCATCTTCTGCTCGAACTCATCACTATGGAAAATTGGAATACCCCCTAAATTCGTTCCCACCAAATCGGGGTTTACATCAAATGCCGCCACTATCTGCAAACCGAATTGCTTCAAACCGGTGTCGTGCAACAAAGCACCTCCCAAGCTACCCACGCCAAACAAGAAAGCCTTATGCATACGGGTAAAGCCCAAGAAATCTTCCAAAACAGCAATTAACATATCTACTTCATAACCAACGCGCGTTCGGCCGGCAATACGAACGTAGGATAAATCCTTTGCTATTTGAGAAGCATCAATATTTGTCTCTTTCGCCAATTGAGTGGAAGATACATAGCGCTCACCCCTCTGACGAAGCAATTTCAAGTTGGACAAGTACCACGGAAGACGTCTCAATGTAGGCTCGGGTACTTTCTCTAAAAACTTTTGTTCGTTGTTTGCATTCATTGTCACAAAACACCAATTACTATTATTCCATATTAGTTAGCAAAAATACACTTTTCTGTCTAATCAGAAAAGAAACTAACATCTTTTAAATAAAAGATTGCAGATATTGATTCAAAGTGCTATTTTTGTTTCATCAAACAAACTCGATTATGAAAAAGAACGATTGGAAAGAGCGATTGAATATAGTCTATTCAACCAACCCTGATTATCATTACGAAACAGAAGAAGAAAACGAAGAAGCCACACTACCTCCCCAACAACAACGGCTAAGAGTGCAACTCGACCGCAAGAACAGAGGTGGAAAAGTGGTGACTTTAATCACCGGATTTGTAGGCAACGAAGACGACTTGAAAGAACTCGGCAAATTACTAAAAACCAAATGCGGTGTGGGAGGAAGTGCCAAGGATGGCGAAATCATTGTACAAGGCGACTTCAAACAAAAGATTATCGAGCTATTACAGAAAGCCGGCTATACTCAAACCAAAGGCGTAGGAGGATAAAAAAAAGAAAGTCCGATTCGGAAAACCGAACCGGACTTTTATTTTAACTCCTTTATAGGAATTATTCAGCACGCAATGTGAAACGCTTGAAGTCAACGATCTTCAATTCAGGATCAGCTTGCTTCAATACTTCACGTACAGTCTTCTTAGCATCCATGATGTCTTCTTGGTTCAACAAGCAAACTTCCTTCATGAACTTAGCCAAACGACCTTTTGCAATGTTTTGAATCATAGGTTCTGGCAAGTTAGCTGCCTTTTCAGCAGATACTGTTGCGATGATTTCCTTAGCCTTAGCTACATCTTCTGCAGTAATCCAACCCTTAGCCATGTTGCTTTCCATATGATCTTCGCTATCTACGTGAGAAGGATTGATACCAGCCTTGTTCAAAGCAGCATCTACTGCCTTTTGAACCAATTCAGCCTTAGTCTTCTCGATAGCAACTTGGATTTCAGTGTTCTTAATTTCTTCAGATACACCATCTTCGTCGATTGCGATAGGGTTCATAGCAGCAATTTGCATAGCTACTTGCTTAGCCAATTGTTCGTCAGTTGCCTTATTGAAAGCAACAATAGTACAAAGACCGTTTCTGTTCATGTGGTTATAAACAACTGTGCTTGCACCGTTTACGAACATATAGCCATCCAACTCCATCTTTTCACCAGTGATACCGCTACGGTCAGTTACTGCATCTTGTACAGTACCATTACCCATAGGCAATGCTTTCACTTCGTCCAAGTTTTGGCACTTGTTTGCTACAGCAGCATCCAAGATATCTTGAGTCAGCTTAACGAAATCAGCGTTGTTTGCAACGAAGTCTGTTTCGCACTTCAAAGCGATAACAGCTGCAAATTCACCAACTGTCTTAGCCAATACACAACCTTCAGAAGCTTCGCGGTCAGAACGCTTAGCAGCAACTGCTTGTCCCTTCTTGCGAATGATTTCCATAGCCTTGTCGAAATCGCCTTCAGCGCCGTTCAAAGCATTTTTGCAATCCATCATACCAGCACCGGTCATTTTGCGGAGCTTGGTAATATCAGCCATTGTTACAGCCATACTATTTTTTAGTTTTTATCGTTTAACAATTAAGCTTCGTCTTCGTTTACGAAAGCAGCAGCCTTTGATGCGTTGATAGCATCTTCGTCAGACTTCTCCATACGAGCCTTTGATTGACGCTTTCTGCCCTTAGCAGCAGGAGCTTCACCGGCAGCTTCCATATCTACCTTCTCAGCCTTACGTTCTTCAAGACCTTCTTGCATTGCAGCGCAGCAAGCATCGAGGATTACTTCGATTGACTTAGTAGCGTCATCATTTGCAGGAATTACGAAATCAACGTTGTTAGGATCTGAGTTTGTATCAACGATAGCGAATACAGGAATACCGAGACGGTTAGCTTCGCGAACGGCAATATTCTCCTTCAATACGTCGATAACGAAAAGTGCAGAAGGAAGACGAGTAAGGTCGGCGATAGAACCGAGAGTCTTGTCCAACTTAGCACGTTGACGTGAGATTTGAAGAATTTCTCTCTTAGAGAGGTTTGAGTATGTACCATCGTTAGTCAACTTATCGATAGTAGCCATCTTCTTCACAGCCTTGCGGATAGTGGGGAAGTTGGTCAACATACCGCCGGGCCAACGTTCGATAACGTAAGGCATATTAACCGACATAGCCTTTTCAGCAACAACTTGCTTAGCTTGTTTTTTAGTAGCAACAAACAAAACTTTCTTACCAGACTTGGCAATTTGCTTCAAAGCTTCAGCAGCTTCATCAATTTTAGCAACAGTTTTGTTAAGGTCAATGATATGAATACCATTGCGCTCCATGAAGATATAAGGAGCCATAGAAGGGTTCCACTTTCTTTTCAAGTGACCGAAGTGGCAACCAGCTTCCAATAATGTATCAAAATTTGTTCTTGACATTTTCTTAGTCTTTTTAATCGTTTACTTTCTTTTTTGTTTTTCTTAACCAACCGCCGGGTAGCCTATTTCAGAGTCCCGGTAGTTTAGATACTAAACGTTTTTCAGTTCTTAAGTTTTTTGAGTTTTAAAGTTTTTGAGTTCCTTGTCCGTCAGAAACAGATTAGTTATGAACTTTTGCAACTTACAAACTAACAAACCGACAAACTCAAATTAACGTTTACTGAACTGGAATCTACGACGAGCCTTGGGTTGACCTGGCTTCTTACGTTCAACGGCACGTGGATCGCGAGTCATGAAGCCTTCAGCACGAAGAGCAGCCTTGTCTTCAGGGTTAATCTTCACCAATGCGCGAGCAATAGCCAAGCGCAAAGCTTGAGATTGACCGGTGTAACCACCACCGCACAAATTAACTTTAATATCGTATTTCTCGGCAACGCCCAACTTGTTAAGAGGTTGCTTAACTACATACTGAAGGATGCTTGATGGAAAGTATACAGCAAGGTCTCTCTTGTTGATAGTGATCTTTCCAGTGCCTTCGCTCACGTAGATGCGTGCAATTGCACTTTTACGTCTGCCTAATGCATTTACTACTTCCATTGTTCCTTATTTAAGTGCGTTAATATCAATCATTTTAGGTTGTTGAGCTTCATGCTTGTGTTCTGTACCTGCATATACATACAAGTTATCGAGCAACTTAGCACCCAACTTATTCTTTGGCAACATACCCTTTACTACCTTCTTCAACAAGCGTTCGTCACCGTTAGGCTTAGCTTGCAAAGCAGCAGGAGTAATGGCGCGTTGTCCACCGGGGTATCCAGTGTATGACAGATATTCCTTTTCTGTCCACTTCATACCAGTCATTTTCACTTTGTCGGCATTGATAATGATTACATTATCGCCACAATCTACGTGAGGGGTAAAGTTTGGTTTATACTTTCCTCTCAACAGTTTCGCAACTTTTGAGCCCAGACGACCGATAACTTGGTCTGTGGCATCAACGATGACCCATTCTTTAGTCACCGTAGCTTTGTTTGCAGAAATGGTCTTGTAACTTAAAGTATCCACTCTTTTAATTGTTTTTAAAAATGTTACTACTAAAATTTTTCTCTCATCACGAGTATTCCCCATCCCGGACAAAGACGAAGTAACTCGCTATGAATTAAATGCTTATCCTTTAAATGATAATAATCGGCTTGCAAAGGTACGAATTTTCTTAAAACTGGCAAACTTTTCTTTTTCTTTTTTGATTTATACCTCTTTAGCAAACCTACACGTTTACACCTTATTATATATATAAGGCGGTTGTCAAACGTCAATCATTCAACAACTACTTTAAGAATTCGCCTACCTCCTCGTAGAAATCTTTGCAACATTGCGTAGCAGCAAAAAAAGTAGCATTTATGAAGTGTTTGTTCTTCAGATGTACCGAACAAATACTTCACGCCCGAAATATTTGTTGTTCAGAAATGAAAAACATATAGTTGTTTTGTACATATAAGTTCATCACTCCATTTCATACAAGTTCAATAAAAGTATCGCAAAAACATAAAAAAATGCAAACGTATTTGCTGTTATCACCTATAACTCACTATCTTTGCCTATGCTATTTCACACCAAATGAGTATTAACAAATTAGAATTTGATTGTATTTGCAAGTTTAATTCGCCAATTCTAAAAAAGTTATGAAAGTATTATTGTTGTTATTTATGCTGTGTTGTGCGCTATCGTGTTCAACAAAAAACAATCGCAATGAGTATTCTATAAATAAAATGGACTCGATTAGTGTCCTTGAATCCGAAAGCATAGAAAATCTTATCAAAAAAAACATTTACCATATAACGGATACTGCTATTGATAGATATACAATTAATTATTACTCTTTTGATCGTGATGAAGTTATTTCGCAAAAAGCATATTATGAGAATGACATAATAGATACTATTTCTTTCCCCACTAGAAATATTACTCTTAATATTAAGTTTGAAAATGAATTGTTTTTTCAGAAAGAATTTTCAAGAAATGATTTTTCGGAGTTCTTTTCTTCTGATGATTTAAAAGATTTCACAATACATAGATTATGGTTTCATGGAATAAATAATGGTAAATTATTATTCGAAATCAATCTCTGTGTTCCTGACACTGATGCATGTGTTGATTTTGAAATTGTGATAGATAAAAATGGAGATTACGATATTAATGAGATTCCTATGATAGAAATGAATAATTTTCCGGAATCCGATTCTTTAGCGGTGGTTAGTTCTGACACTAACGTTGTTGATACCAATATAGTATTTGAAAAAATAAGGATTATTCCTTCTGGTGAAGAAATTGTCGATTCTGTAATAGGGAATTTCAGACTAAAATATCGAATTTATGAGAATGAAGATAGGCTTCCAAGCTCAAATCCATCCATAGGTGAGAAGGTATATTATTTTGTAGGTTCAGATATAGAGTTATCAGTAGATTATAACGAAAAGAATGTCTTAAATAGACTTATTAAGAAAGATACTTTTGAAGATTATTTTTTGGGATATGGAATTGATATTGCTAAATATAGTATATCATCATTGAGTATTTTATCTGTAGAAAAAGAGGTGTTAAATTTAGAACTACAAATTTGTATTCCAGACACAGATCTTTGCTGTTATTTTATATTGAAGATAGATAGCGAAGGAATAGTGAAAGTTGAAGAAATATTTAATGATTTTGAATCTGATTGATTATAGTATTGAATTATAAGAAAGAATAAAGGATTTAGCTATATTTACAATACAAAGATTAAATTCATTCATATAAGGCAAATTCAACTTGCAGACGGCAAGGTGTTTTGCAAACCGTCTTAATAAAAAAGTCCGCCAATCGGCGGACTTTTTGTGTGTATGATTATTCCTATTAGAACTCGGCATTGCGTGGAGTGCGCGGGAAAGGAATCACGTCGCGGATGTTGCTCATACCTGTTACGAAAAGCAACAAACGTTCGAAACCTAAACCGAAACCAGAGTGAGGACAAGTACCGAACTTACGAGTATCCAAATACCACCACATATCCTTCATCGGGATATTGAGCTCTTGGATGCGAGTAAGCAACTTGTTGTAATCGGCTTCACGCTCTGAACCGCCAATGATTTCGCCAATCTTCGGGAAGAGCACATCCATAGCACGAACGGTCTTTCCATCATCGTTTTGCTTCATGTAGAAGGCCTTGATTTCCTTTGGATAGTCGGTCAAGATTACCGGACGCTTGAAGTGTTCTTCCACCAAGTAGCGTTCGTGCTCGGAAGCCAAGTCAACGCCCCAATATACAGGGAATTCAAACTTATGACCCTTAGCTACAGCCTCTTCCAAAATCTTGATACCATCGGTATAAGGCAAGCGTACGAACGAATCCTTCAATACACCTTGCAAGCGTTCAATCAAGCCCTTATCGAACATATCGTTCAAGAACTTCACATCGTCGGCACAATTATCCAATGCCCATTGCACACAGAACTTGATAAACTCTTCGGCCAAGTCCATATTGTCGGTAATGTCATTGAACGCCACTTCGGGTTCAATCATCCAGAATTCGGCCAAGTGACGAGGAGTGTTCGAGTTCTCGGCACGGAAAGTAGGACCGAAAGTATAGATAGCACCAAGTGCCGTTGCGGCAAGTTCGCCTTCGAGCTGACCAGAAACGGTCAAACTTGCTTGCTTACCAAAGAAGTCGTCGTCGTAGATGATAGAGCCGTTTTCATCCTTCTTCAAGTCGTACAGGTTCTTGGTTGTCACTTGGAACATCTGTCCAGCACCTTCACAATCGGATGCTGTGATGATAGGTGTATGGAAGTAGAAGAATCCCTTTTCGTGGAAGAATTGGTGAATGGCAATAGCCATGTTATGACGTATGCGGAACACAGCACCAAAAGTGTTGGTACGTGGACGAAGGTGAGCCACCTCGCGCAAGAACTCCATTGAGTGTCCCTTCTTTTGCAACGGATAGGTATTGTCGCAAATACCGAGCACTTCTATTTCGCGTGCTTGGATTTCGGCCTTCTGACCTGAGCCTACCGATTCAGTCAACACACCGTTTACACTAAGACATGCACCGGTTGTGATGTTTTTCAGCATCTCTTCGTCGAAATTAGCCAAATCGACAACAACTTGTATATTATTGATGGTCGAGCCATCGTTCAATGCGATAAAGTTTACTTGTTTACTACCTCTACGGGTGCGTACCCAACCTTTTACGTTGACCATTGCGCCAAAATCTTCGCGCTTCAGCAAGTCAACGATTTTTGTTCGTGTTATCTTTTCCATGATTAATATAAGTATATACTAAATATGCAACAACTATTATTCAAACGATCCCATACGCAAGAAGTTCACTTCGTTCTCGGTCAGGAATCTCCAATCGCCACGACGCAAGCCCTTCTTGGTGAGGCCGGCAAAATATACGCGGTCGAGCTTCACCACCTTGTAGCCCAACGATTCGAAGATACGACGAACGATGCGGTTCTTACCCGAGTGGATTTCCACACCTACATCGGCACGTTTAGCCTCATCGGTGTAGCTGATGGCATCTACTTTTATTTCGCCATCTTCGAGTTCGATACCGGCAGCAATCTTCTCCATGTCGGCTTGAGTAAGGTTCTTGTCAAGGTGTACATGATAGATTTTCTTCTTCAAGTAACTTGGATGAGTAAGCTTCGAAGCCAAATCGCCATCGTTTGTCAACAACAATACACCGGTTGTGTTGCGGTCCAAACGACCAACCGGATAGATACGTTCTTCGCAAGCACCCTTCACCAAATCCAATACGGTGCGACGAGCTTGTGGATCGTCCGAAGTAGTTACCGTATCTTTCGGTTTGTTCAGAAGCACATAAATCTTGCGTTCGATGCTTACGGTTTGGTCGTGGAACTTCACCTCATCACCACGCTTAATCTTTGTACCCAATTCGGTTACCACTTCACCGTTTACCGAAACCACACCTGCCTGGATGTATTCATCGGCTTCACGACGAGAGCATACACCGGCATTGGCCAAGTACTTGTTCAAGCGGATAGGCTCGTTTGGATCAACGAATTGCTCCTTGTACTCAATTTGTTTCTTCTTACTATATTTGGCATTCGGATTATAATCAGCAGTACGTGGACGCGATGGACGGCGGCTGTTGTTATAACCTCCACGATTGTTGTTATTGTTATAGCGTGGACGGAATGGACGTTCGCTGCTTCCGTATGTCTGTTCGCCCTCTTCGTTATTGTTGTTGTAGCGTGGACGATAGCCTTCGTTGTTATTGTTATAGCGCGGACGGAACGGACGTTCGCTGCTTCCGTATGAGCGCTCGCCATCTTCGTTATTGTTGTAACGAGGACGATAGCCTTCGTTATTGCCATTGAAGCGTGGACGGAATGAACGTTGTGGACGGTCGTATCCGCCTTCATTGTTATTGTTATAACGTGGACGGAATGGACGTTCGCTGCTTCCGTATGAGCGTTCGCCATCTTCGTTGTTGTTGTAACGAGGACGGTAGCCTTCGTTGTTGCTATTGAAGCGCGGACGATATGAGCGTTGCTCGCCATAATTACGTTGCGGACGATCGTTGCCATCGGCATTTATTCGTGGACGATAAGGACGGCCCTCGCGGTTGTTGTACGACGGACGGCTGTATCGGCCTTCGCGGTTGTTGTACTGATTACCTTCACGGTTGTTTTCTCTGTACTCATTACCAGAATCTACGTTCCAGTTTTCGTTTTCTGTTGTCATCTCTTTGTTCAAAATAAAAATTAAACGTTGGCCTCACGGCAAAACTTGTTGAGTATTTAGGTTTTCCTAATGCTCTTCTCTCTTTTTTTAGATACCTGTATAAGTGTGCGGTGTAATTACCCGCAACTCCTTCTTCAAATCTTCGCTCACATTCAATCCTTCGATAAACTCCTTGATAGAAGCTTCGTTGATGGCCTGGTTGGTACGTGTCAACGCCTTCAATGCTTCGTACGGATTCGGATATGCCTCGCGACGCAAGATAGTCTGGATAGCCTCGGCCACTACGCTCCAACAATTATCCAAATCGTTATAGATAGCGGCTTCGTTCAGCAACAACTTGCGCAAGCCCTTTAAAGAGCTTTGGATGGCAATCACAATGTGTCCGAAAGGCACGCCCACGTTGCGCAACACGGTAGAGTCGGTCAAGTCGCGTTGCAAGCGCGATACGGGCAATTTGCTTGCCAAGTGTTCCAAGATGGCATTAGCCACTCCCAGGTTACCTTCGGCATTCTCGAAGTCGATAGGATTCACCTTATGCGGCATAGCACTCGAGCCTACTTCACCCGCTTTAATCTTCTGCTTGAAGTACTCCATCGAGATATATTGCCAGAAGTCGCGGTTCATGTCAATCATAATGGTGTTGATACGCTTCAAAGCATCGAACACCGCCGACAAGTTGTCGTAGTTAGAAATTTGGGTAGTGTACTCTTCGCGCTCCAATCCTAATTTCTCGGCCACGAACTTATTGCCGAAAGCCTTCCAATCGTATTGCGGATAGGCCACATTATGCGCGTTATAGTTTCCGGTTGCACCACCAAACTTGGCGGTCAGCGGACAAGCCTTCAGCGTTGCCAATTGGCGTTCAAGACGGTAAACGAATACATTCACCTCCTTGCCCAAACGAGTTGGCGATGCCGGTTGTCCGTGTGTCTTAGCCAGCATCGGGATGTTTGCCCATTCATTGGCATAAACACGCAACTGCTCGATAAGTTCATTGATTAGCGGATAATATACATTCTCCAACGCCTCTTTCACCGACAACGGAATAGAGGTGTTGTTGATATCTTGCGAGGTCAATCCAAAGTGGATAAACTCCTTGTACGCATCCATGCCACCCAAACGGTCGAATTGCTCCTTCAAGAAGTATTCCACCGCCTTCACATCGTGGTTGGTCACACTCTCAATCTCCTTGATGCGTTTGGCATCGGCCTCGGAAAAGTTTCGGTAAATCTCTCTAAGGGTTTCAAACACAGCCTTGTCTACACCGGCCAATTGCGGCAAAGGCAATTCACAAAGGGTAATAAAGTATTCTACTTCTACTTGCACACGATACTTAATGAGTGCAAATTCAGAAAAATAAGCAGCCAATGCTTCGGCTTTTCCCCGGTATCGACCATCGACGGGCGATATTGCGGTCAACAAATCTAATTCCATACGTGGTAATTTAATGCTATAGTCATTATTAGGCCGCAAAAATACGATATTATTTCGAATTATTCGGCGTGAAGGGAAAAATAAATTAGCGTTAAGGGAAAATAAAAAAAGCCTTACGCATTTGTAAGGCTTTCATCGTTGTGGGCGTTGACGGATTCGAACCGCCGACCCTCTGCTTGTAAGGCAGATGCTCTGAACCAGCTGAGCTAAACGCCCGATTACTTCGGTTTCGAAAGTGCATGGATTTTGTTGTGGGCGTTGACGGATTCGAACCGCCGACCCTCTGCTTGTAAGGCAGATGCTCTGAACCAGCTGAGCTAAACGCCCGTGCACTCTCGTTTCAAAAGCGGTGCAAAGATACGGCCTTTTTTCTTATCTGCAAATAAAAACCGATTTTTTTTCAAAAAAGTATGCGATAAAAGCAAAGAAAAGCCGCTTCCCTTTCCGAAAGCGGCTCTCTTTTCTATGTGTCGTAGTGTTTTCTTATTTGAAAATTTCCTTAGCAAACAATTCGATATAGTCGCGGCAATTCATCCAAGTATGACCGCCACCGGGGTTGTAGAAGGTATGCTTCAAACCACGTTTTGTAAGCGATGCATCGAGGTCGCGAGAAGCTTGAATCAAGAAGTCGTCCGAACCGCAACCCAACCAGAAGAGTTTTAAGCTCTTTTGCAATGTTTCAATAGAAGCCCAAGTGCCGTTTTCAAAATTCATGTTCGATTCTTGACCGAAGATAGCCGGAGCCATAGCACCCACCCACATAAACTTGTCGGGATTAGCCAATCCGCAAGCCAATGTTTGGCGGCCACCCATCGAGAAACCTGCAATAGCACGATTGAAAGCATCGGTATATACATTATAGTTCGATTCGATGAAAGGAATCACTTCGTTCAAGATTTCGTTTGTAAAGATGTCGGTACCCATGATATTTACGCCACCCTTGATGCCGCGTTGCGCCATCTCGGGAGCAGGGTTAGCATAAGGCATTACAATAATCATACGTTTTGCCAAACCTTGTGCAATAAGGTTATCCATAATCACGTTTACACGTCCCACCTTAAACCAGGTTTCGTATGTATCGGTCATGCCGTGAATCAGGTAAAGCACCGGCAACTTCTCTTTGCCTGCCGGGTCGTATCCGGCCGGAGTATATACACACATCGGGCGGTCGAATCCCAGTTGCTTTGAGTGATAATAGCGATAAGAAATCTTTCCATGAGGCACGTTTTGCATATCCTG
This sequence comes from Mediterranea massiliensis, assembly GCA_015060685.1. Lineage (GTDB taxonomy): Bacteria > Bacteroidota > Bacteroidia > Bacteroidales > Bacteroidaceae > Bacteroides > Bacteroides massiliensis_B. Next base: position 40,483 of record SUXZ01000016.1, read on the forward strand.
CACAGAAGGAGCCGCACCACGCACATCGGCCAGGCTATACTTGAAGCCTTCGTTCGGAAAGATAAACATGTTGTTGGGGTCGGCAATCTTGGTGCCATCTACAATAAATGCATAAGGATAGATGTCCGGTTGTTCGGGAGTAACTGTAATGCTCCATACGCCATCAGCATCTTTCGTCATCTCTTTTGTACCGGCAAACATTTGGCATTCCAACTCAACCTTAGTTGCATCGTTGGCACGCAAACGGAAGGTTACACTACCGTCTTGGTTATAATCGGGAGAAATCACGCCGCGAGGAAACAATCTTGCCATCAGTTCGGGAGTGAGTCGTTGCTCGTTTTGCTGAGCAAGAGCAGGAAGTGTAGCCATAGCGAAGGCGGCTACAACAAGTATAGAATATAGTTTGTTCATAACGATTCGATAGTTTAAATGATTACTTTTGGAATAACAATCTCAACGACTTGTCAAGGAAATACTTGGCATTCATCCATGTGTGTCCAAACTTGTCGGAAGTAAATTCTTTCACATTCTTAATACCTTTTGCATCCAGGAAGTCCATATAATCCTTGGCATTACCATACAAGAAATCATCTGTACCTACGCCCAACCAGAAGAGGTTAATCAAACTGTTAGTCTTCTCGGCATCGTCATAAACGCCCGGGATAGCCATGGATGTGAACGAGCTATACGAGCAGAGGTAAGAGAACTTATCCAAGTTTTGCAAGCCATTGGCCAAACCTTGGTTACCGCCACGCGAGAAGCCGCCGATAGCACGATAGTTGCGATCGTTGATAGTGCGATAGTTCTTTTCAACGAAAGGCATCAAATCGTTAATCAAGTCTTTGCTGAACAAATCGCCCTTTCCGCGCAAGTCGGTACCTTCTGGATAATACTTCATCGGGTTGCCATAAGGAAGCACCACAATCATTTCCTTTGCAGCACCTTCGGCAATCAAGTTGTCGAGGATAAAGTTCACACGGCCCACTTTGAAGTATACTTCTTCAGTATCGGTAGTACCACTAATCAAGTAGAATACAGGATACTTCTTATCAGGATTTTGGTCGTAGAAAGGAGGTGTGTAAACAATGGCATTGCCATACAATCCCAATGTTTCAGAGTAGTAGTTCACATAATCCACCGAGCCATGCGGCACATCCTTCACGGCATGAATCAGCGGTTCGCCTGTACCACGAATGTCGAGCAAGCTATTCTTGAAGCCTTCGTTGGGGAACCAATCAGGATTCTGGGGGTCCATTACGCTGGTACCATCAACAATAAAGCAGTAAGGATAGATGTCCGGTGCGGCAGGGCCTAATGTGATAGACCATACGCCATTTTCGCCTTTCACCATCTCGTGGCGACCAGCAAATTGCACATCCACCAACACCTGCTTGGCGTTGTTGTCGCGATAATTAAAAGTAACGGTGTTGTCAGGGTTTACAACCGGCGAAGCAATCGGAGCCATACGGCCGGGGCCGGGTTGTGCCTGCATCTGACACATAGCTATCAGTGCCAGGAAGAATAAAGTCAGTCTCTTCATTGATATACGTATTTAAAGGTTTGTATTTAGTTGCAAATGTAAGATAATTATTCATAAGGCTCAAAGTATTTTGCAAAAAAAGAGCGATGCATCCAAAAATACACCGCTCTTTAATTATGCATAGTTTAATTATTTATACTCTTGCCAGCTCTTGATTTGAATATCTTCTTGCTTCATTTCGCAGAAGGCTTCGATGAAAGCACCCGCCAGACGCGCATTGGTAATCAACGGAATGTTGTGGTCGATGGCACCACGACGAATCTTATAGCCGTTGGTCAGCTCGCGCTTGGTGTGATTCTTCGGTATGTTCACAATCAGGTCGAACTTATGGTCGGCAATCATCTTCATCACGTTGTTGTCGGCATCGGCACGTTCGTCTGGCCAGAAGACCGGCTCAGTATTCACGCCATGTGCATTGAGGAATGCGGCGGTACCTGCCGTTGCATAAATCTTGTAGCCCTTAGCAAACAACATGCGGCTTGCATCGAGCAAATCCACCTTCGACTTCATGGCACCCGACGAGAACATCACACCCTTTTCCGGCGAAGGAATAGAGAAGCCGGTAGCAATCATGGCATTGAGCAATGCTTCCGAGAAGTCGTCGCCAATACATCCCACTTCACCTGTAGATGACATATCCACGCCCAATACAGGGTCGGCCTTGTGCAAGCGCGAGAACGAGAACTGACTGGCCTTCACACCAATCCAATCGATATCGAATGCCGATTTGTCGGGTTTGCTATAAGGTGCATCGAGCATAATCTTGGTAGCCGTTTCGATAAAGTTGCGCTTCAACACCTTCGATACAAATGGGAACGAACGTGAAGCACGGAGGTTACACTCGATAACCTTCACCTCGTTGTTGCGTGCCAGGAATTGGATGTTGAAAGGACCCGAGATATTGAGTTCCTTTGCAATCTGACGGCTAATCTTCTTGATGCGACGAGCCGTTGCAAAGTAAATCTTTTGTGCAGGGAATACAAGTGTAGCATCTCCTGAGTGTACACCGGCAAACTCTACGTGTTCCGAGATAGCATATTCTACTATCTCACCGTTTTGCGCTACGGCATCGAATTCAATTTCCTTGGTGTTTTGCAAGAATTGCGACACTACAACCGGGAATTCTTTCGATACTTCGGCGGCCAACGAGAGGAATTCCTTCAATTCATCCTCATCGTAGCAAACGTTCATGGCCGCACCCGAGAGTACGTATGACGGACGAACCAATACCGGATAGCCAACCTTTTCTACAAATCCCTTCACGTCTTCCAGGCTTGTCAGCTCTTGCCAAGCAGGCTGGTCGATGCCCAATGTGTCGAGCATGTGCGAGAACTTGTTGCGGTTTTCGGCACGGTCGATGCTGATTGGCGATGTCCCCAACACAGGCACTGATTGGCGATAGAGTTTCATTGCCAGGTTGTTAGGAATTTGTCCGCCTACCGATACAATTACGCCACGTGGTTGCTCAAGGTCGATAACATCGAGCACGCGTTCGAACGACAATTCGTCGAAGTAAAGGCGGTCGCACATGTCATAGTCGGTCGATACGGTTTCAGGATTGTAGTTAATCATGATTGATTTGTATCCCAACTTACGAGCAGTTTGTACGGCATTCACCGAGCACCAGTCGAACTCTACCGACGAACCGATGCGGTAAGCACCCGAACCAAGTACCACTACCGACTTTTCGTTCTTGTAGTAGTTCACGTCGTAGCCCTCTACGGCATAGGTCATATAGAGGTAGTTTGTCAGCTCCGGATGTTCGCTTGCCACGGTGTTGATGCGCTTCACGGCCGGCAGGATGTTCAGTTCCTTGCGACGAGCACGGATTTCGAGCATCTCTTTCTCCATGTTGCCCTGTGGCTTCATTACGAAGCGAGCAATTTGGAAGTCGGAGAAACCATAAATCTTAGCTTGGCGCAACACTTCGGCAGGCACTTCGCTAATCGAGTTGTATGCAGATAATTTTTGTTTGTAGTCAACGATATTCTTCAACTTGCCAATGAACCATGCATCAATCTTGGTAAGTTCGACGATGCGTTCGATGGTATAGCCTTCTTCGAGTGCTTGCGCAATGGCAAATACACGAAGGTCGGTTGGGTTGGCCAATTCGTGGTCGAGGTTGGTAAACTTCACACCGTTGTTGCCAACGAATCCGTGCATACCTTGACCAATCATGCGGAGACCCTTTTGGATAACTTCTTCGAACGAGCGGCCGATAGACATGATTTCGCCTACCGATTTCATAGAAGAACCAATCTCACGGCTCACGCCTACAAACTTAGTCAAGTCCCAACGAGGAATCTTGCAGATGAGGTAATCCAATTCGGGTGCTTTGTATGCTGAGTTCGGTGTACCCATTTCGCCGATTTCGTCGAGGGTGTATCCCAACGCAATCTTGGCGGCAACGAATGCCAATGGATAACCGGTTGCTTTTGATGCCAATGCAGAAGAACGAGAAAGACGAGCGTTTACTTCGATTACACGATAGTCGTTGGTCACGGCATTGAATGCATACTGAATGTTACATTCACCCACAATGCCCAAGTGACGGATGGCTTTCACCGATAGCTCTTGCAACATCTTCACCTGTTCGTCGGTAAGCGAGCAGGTAGGCGCTACTACGATTGATTCACCGGTGTGAATACCCAGTGGGTCGAAGTTTTCCATGCTGGCCACGGTGAAGCAGTGGTCGTTGGCATCGCGGATAACCTCGAATTCAATCTCCTTCCATCCCTTCAACGACTCTTCTACAAGAATTTGATTTGAGAAGGTAAATGCGCTTTCGGCCAACTTCACAAACTCCTCTTCGTTTTGGCAGATACCACTACCAAGACCACCCAAAGCGTATGCCGAACGAACCATTACAGGGAATCCAATGGTGTGTGCTGCCTTCAAGGCATCGGCCATTGTTTCTACAGCTTGGCTCACCGGAGTCTTCATTGGGATTTCATCGAGTTGCTTCACAAAGAGGTCGCGGTCTTCGGTGTTCATAATGGCCTCAACCGATGTACCCAATACTTGCACGCCATACTCTTTCAGCACGCCTTTTTGATAGAGTTCGGTACCGCAGTTCAGTGCGGTTTGTCCACCAAATGCCAGCAAGATACCGTCAGGACGCTCTTTCTTGATGATTTCTTCCACGAAATAAGGAGTAACCGGCAAGAAATAGACTTGGTCGGCAATGCCTTCCGATGTCTGAATGGTTGCAACATTAGGATTAACCAACACCGACTTGATGCCCTCTTCGCGCAAAGCCTTCAATGCTTGCGAGCCAGAGTAGTCGAATTCACCTGCTTGTCCAATCTTGAGCGCACCCGAGCCCAATACAAGCACTTTCTTCAAATTCTTCTTTTCCATATCTTATCTTTCTCTAATATATTTCTTCCGAAAATCTCAAAAAAAATGCGCCGCCCAACGAGGGGTCAACGCATCTTATATAACAAAAAAAGAAACAAAAAGTCCAACGGCTACCGAATGTTTTGCACCCGGACAAAGGTCGTGAGGACTGTTCATTTCTCTAAAATTCATTGCTTACCTAAAAATTTTTGCAAAGTAACGACTATTTTTGGGAATACGCAAACGAAACAAGAAAAGTTTTTCAACTTTTCCACCAAGCAAGCGCCGAATCGGAAAAGTTCAAATATATTTGGCGGTTCACTCGGCTTGCGCTATCTTTAGAGAAGATAGGCGGCACCTCGGGATAAAAAATAAATTGGTATTTATTTTGTTCTCCTCTCGGTTTGCACTATCTTTGCCACTTTTAATAAATAAGGTATAAAACAGACAATAAATATGGCAAAAGAAAAAATCATCCTTACGGGCGACCGCCCCACCGGACGCTTGCACATCGGACACTATGTTGGCTCGTTGCGCCGCAGAGTAGAGTTGCAAAACTCGGGATTGTACGACAAGACATTCATCTTCATCGCCGATGCACAAGCTTTGACCGACAATATGGACAATCCTGAAAAGGTACGTCAAAACGTGATAGAAGTGGCATTGGACTACTTGGCTTGCGGCCTCGACCCCACCAAGAGCACCATCTTCATCCAATCGCAAATACCCGAATTGTGCGAACTTTCGTTCTACTATATGGACTTGGTAACCGTGAGCCGCCTACAACGCAACCCAACGGTGAAGACCGAAATCCAAATGCGCAACTTCGAAACAAGCATACCGGTAGGTTTCTTCACCTACCCCATCAGTCAAGCGGCCGATATCACTGCCTTCAAAGCAACAACCGTTCCTGTGGGCGAAGACCAAGAACCAATGATTGAACAAGCACGCGAAATCGTCCGCCGATTCAATCACATCTATGGCGAAACACTTGTTGAGCCGGAAATTCTCCTTCCCGACAATGCCGCTTGCCTCCGCTTGCCTGGTACCGACGGTAAGGCCAAGATGAGTAAGAGCCTTGGCAACTGCATCTACTTGAGCGACAGCGCCGACGAGGTAACAAAGAAAATCAAGAGCATGTACACCGACCCCAACCACATCCGCGTGGAAGACCCCGGACAGATTGAAGGCAACACCGTATTCACCTACCTCGATGCCTTCTGCCGCCCCGAACACTTCGACCGCTATTGGAAGGATTATGCCAACCTTGCCGAACTGAAGGCACACTACCAACGCGGCGGATTGGGCGACATGAAGGTGAAGAAATTCCTCACCGCCATCATGCAAGAAGAGCTGGAGCCTATCCGCACCCGTCGCAAAGAGTTCGAACAAGACATCCCCGCCATCTACGACATGCTGAAGAAGGGTTGTGAAGTGGCACGCGAACAAGCCGCACAAACACTCGATGAAGTGCGCCGCGCCATGAAGATTAACTATTTCGACGATGCCGAACTCATTGCCGAACAGGCACGCAAGTTCAAGGCCGAATAAGATTACACCTTATTATATATAAAGAGGATGCACCAATATCTTTGATGCATCCTCTTTTTTCATGCCGCAAGATTCGCTTGCAGGGGGCAAACCGATGTGCCCGTCCTACATAGTTGTCATAACTTTTCACCGCCACAAAACTACTATTGCGGAATGCTGCACGCAACGTCCCTACGACACCAGTACACCAGTCCCCTACCACACTACAATTTTCCCTTAACAGAAAATATATTTTCCCTTAATACTTGGAGAAAGTTCACAGTTTCCACAGTTCACAGTTTATTTTTCGCGGGGTATGCATCCTTTTGGATTTTAAATTATATGTAAATATATTTTTATTATTATATTATATATACTTATATATACTATATATATTATAATATTATATATATATTATTAATATATTATATATAACAATTCGTATTCATCCATTAAAGGATAGAAAAGGATAAAATAGGGGTATGCAAATTTTAAACTGTGAACTGTGGAAACTGTGAACTCTAACCGCCTTCGGATAGCGAATGAAAAAAGGAACGCACCGTTGGTACGTTCCTTTTCTTTTATCAAAACATCTTGTGGATATCTTCTTCCTTAATGGTGGAAATCACCACATGCCCGTCGGGGGTATAACCGGGAGAGGGCAATGCAAACAACTCGCCCACCAGCGAGGCCATTTCGTCGTTGGAAAGTACCTGGCCGTAAACAATGGCGGCGGCACGGGCCAAGGTCAAGGCCAACAGGCTTTGCACCTCTTCGCGCACATCGAAGCCTTTCTCCAAGGCGACATGCACCATGTTGCCAACCAACTCGACGGGGTTCAGCCCTTCGATGCCCGAAGGGACGCCGTTGATGGCATAACTACCGCCACCCAAGGGGGAGAGCTCGAAGCCCACGGCGGTGATATCGTCGAAAATGGCATCGAGCACGGTCGCTTCGGATGCCGGCAACTGGATGACTTCGGGGAACAGAACGCCTTGCGACATGCCTTGTTTCATGGCCATGCGACGCATGTAGCGCTCGTATAGCACACACATGTGGGCGCGATGCTGGTCTATCAACATCAACCCCGACTTAACGGATGTGAGGATATAGCGTCCCTTGAATTGCAGGAACTGGGCACCACTCTCTACAACGGGCGAAGCAGCGGGCACCTCGCTACCGACAACCTCGTTCAAAGAGGATGAGATGGATGAGGGTATTTCGTCGTCTATCGGAAAGAGTGTTGTCTGCTCTTCAGGAACGGAGGTTTTACCAATACCATCATAAAGGGCTTGCCAATCGGAAGCAGGTTTACGCTCGTAGCTCGGCGGCGAGTAGCTTCCTCCACGCGACGACTTAAAGGGGTTGAACGTGGCATCGTAGTTTACCTTGGGAGGCGATACGGGCGTACCGGTACCGAATGCGGGAATCTCCGGCATGTCCTCGGTATCGAAATCGATGGAGGGTACGGCATTGAAACGACCTAACGACTCCTTGACGGTGGCCGACAGTATCTGCCAAATGGCGTGTTCGTTCTCGAACTTTATCTCCGTTTTCGTGGGGTGGATATTCACATCGATATTAGCAGGATCGACGTCGAAGTAGATGAAATAGGAGACTTGCTCTCCGGGGGTGACCAGCCGTTCGTAGGGTTCCATCACCGCTTTATGGAAATAGGGATGGCGCATGTAACGGCCATTCACAAAGAAGTATTGGTGGAAGCCTTTCTTACGGGCAGTGTCGGGCTTGGCCACAAACCCGCTAATCTTTACCAGCGATGTTTCTACCTCCACGGAAAGCAGGTGTTGGTTCAGCTTCTTGCCAAACACATTCAGGATGCGTTGGCGCATGGAGGAGGCCGGCAGATTCAACAACTCGGCATCGTTGCTATAGAGCGAGAACGACACATCGGGATGCACCAGGGCGATGCGTTCGAACTCGGTTACAATGTTGCTCAGCTCGGTGCTATTGGCCTTCAGGAACTTCCGACGGGCGGGAATGTTGAAGAAGAGGTTCTTTACCTGGAAATTGCATCCTTGCGGACAGGCGCACACCTCCTGGGTTTGAACCTTGGAGGCGGCAATAACCAATCGGGTGCCTACCTCGGCACCGGCCTGACAGGTCTTCAACTCTACCTCGGCAACCGCCGCTATCGAAGCCAACGCCTCGCCACGGAAGCCCATGGTGCGCAAGGCAAAGAGGTCGGATGCCTGGCTGATTTTGGAGGTGGCATGGCGTTCGAACGACAAACGGGCATCGGTCTCGGACATGCCTTTTCCATCGTCCACTACCTGGATACAGGTCTTTCCGGCATCGGTAACCGACACTTGAATGGAGGTGGCACCGGCATCGATGGCATTCTCCACAAGTTCCTTTACCACGGATGCGGGGCGTTGTATCACCTCACCGGCGGCTATCTGATTGGCTACCGAATCGGGCAGCAAGTGTATTACATCGCTCATCTTAAATCTTTCCGGTTATGATGGCATACCACAAAAACGACAAAATTGCTATGGATATCAATATGATACCTACACTCATAGGCTTCTTACCACGCTCTTTACGACGACGCAAATGGGTGGTAGCTTCAACAAATTTGCCACGGATGTCCTCGGGCGAGAACTCTTTTTCGGGCAACATACCCAAATCGCGCTTGGCATCTTCGGTCATCTTGGCCAACTTCTCCTTGCGCTCGTCCACATAGATGTAACTATGGTGAAAACCGCGCGGCTTCTGCATTGTAAACATTCCCATATACGCTATCACTTTTTTCGTTTAATATTCAAATCGCGTGCCGAGCCAACCGGTTTGCGGTCGCTCTTACGCAGCACCGCATCGGCTCCCTTGCCGCGCCACTCGAAGATGTCTTCCTTGCTACGAGGACGGACGTAATCGAACCAGGCAAAGACATCGAGCCTTAACTTGTCGGCCGGTATCTGATCCATCGGATAGACCACACCGGTAGTGTGTCCGATAAATGCACCACGCTCTAACTTTCGATCTTTCAATACCATCCTAAGGTAACTACTTTCCGTGTAGTCCATCATCATCAAGGTGGTGTCACCCTCCTCTACCGGGTAGTATATACACAACACATTACCATCTACATCCACTTGATGCATTTCGCCATCCTTGAAGAAGGCTTTCATCTCTTTTCCGGTCACCTGATTGTAGTGAATGGAGTCGTTCATCTCTACCGCCAAAGCCTGATTGATGATGTGTGCCCAGTCGATGGTGCTATCGTTCATATAGACCTTTATCTCCTCGCCCAGCAACTGTTGTTGGCCTTGCCACAAGATGGGGTCGGTGTAAAGCGTCAGGCACGAATCTTTCGAGCTATATACCAACGAGTCGCATACGGCCTGCACATCGGTACGGAAGATACGCACCTTGTGGTACGCCTGCATTTCGCGGTACATGGAGTCGGTATTCAGATAGTAGGTTACCATACGGAGTGTATCAGCATGCATGTACAGACTGTCACCTTGCGAATAGTCGATGGCCACCGCACGGTCGGTAGCCAAAGCGCCACTACTTATTTCGTTGTAGAAGCAATAGTCGCCCTTCAGCACGTTCTTATTGATGCTATCGTTCATCCACACGTTGTAGAAGGCCTCGCCATAGCCGGCCTGGCGGTCGTAAAAGAGGCTATCGCCTATCAGTTTCTTGCCTTCGTTTGTCAGCACCGAGCGGTCGAGCAGCTCGGCTTGTTCGGTGGTTGTATTGTAAAATCCGCGCTCGGAATAGATGTGGTTTGCCTCACTCACAATATCCGACGGGCCAAGGATGGTGGCGATTTTTGTATCGGTGCTATACTTCAGCGTATCGGAAGTGAGGGTAAACTGGGGATTTTCCAACTGAACGGAGTGATTGAAAACGGCTATTTTGGTGGCCGTATTATACTCACCCCAGAAGGAGGTGAGCACATTTTGCTCGTCGGTCAGCGTGCCTCCTTCGAAATAGTATCCCAAGCTACGCACACGGTCGTAATCCAAGCTATCGGTCGTCAACTCTGTATTCCGGTTTATCAAGCGTACATTACGACGAAGCTCGGCCAATTGCGACTGACCGTCATAGTAGAGGTAGTCGCCATAGATAAACAATGTGTCGCCCTGCTCCATGCGTACATTGCCGAATGCCTCCACCGAATTGGTGGCTTCGAAGATGTATGCCGTATCGCAATACATATACATGCTATCGTGGCGCAACTTTACCGAACCTATCAGCACCTGAACATCGGGGCGCTCTTTCTTATCGGCTTGCGCCTGGTCGGCATAAAGCAAATCGACACGACGCTTCTTCTTTCCTTGCGGCACCTGAGGATTCTGGGCTACAACAAAAGATAACGCCAACAGGGAGATGATGAAAAATATTACTCTTTTATCCATCCTGGATACTTAAACGTACAATTATGTTTCCACTTGTCGCTAATGCGAACATAGGTGGTTTTCTGTTTCTCGCGAATCCATTTGTCCAACAACTCGGCACTCTTCTTTGACTCTACAATGCTCTTCAGGTTCTGATAGTCGTCGGTAATGGTGGCTTTATGACCGGGAATACGATTCTTCAGCTTCACGATAACACATTGTTCTCTACCGGTAGATTCGTTTATCATGGTAAAGGCCTTTGAAATCTCGCCCACTTCCATGGTGTCCACTACACGGGCAATTTCGGAAGGAAGATCCTGCATCTCGAACTTGGAGGTATTGGTGTTCGGGTTGGGAAGCAAACCATGATTCATTCGGGTGTCCTTATCGTGTGAAAGAATGGCCGCAGCCTCTTCGAAGGTGAAATGATTTTGACGGATATCGTCGGCAATAGAGTCCAGACGGGCGTTTGCAGCAACCAACACCTCTTCTGATACATGGGGCTTCAGCAGGATGTGGCGCGCCTTGATGCGGTCACCACGCTTTTCCATCAGCTGAATGATATGGAAGCCAAAGTCCGACTCTACAATCTTTGAAATCTTATTGGGATCTTGAAGGTTGAAAGCCACGTTAGCAAATGCAGGGTCCAACTGACCACGTCCATAGAAAGGCATTTCACCACCGTGGATGGCCGATGCGCGGTCTTCTGAATAGAGACGGGCCAACGTAGCGAAACTGGTCTCTCCCTTATTGATACGGTCGGTAAACTCGCGCAAACGACGTTTAACCTCTTCAATCTCATCAACGGGCACCCTGGGTTGCTGGGTAATGATTTGAACCTCTACCTGGGTGGGGATATAGGGGATGCTATCTTGCGGAATAGCCTTGAAATAGCGACGGACATCGGCAGGGGTTACTTTAATCTCGCCCACCAATTGTTGTTGCATGCGTTGTACCTTCAACCCTTCGCGAATGTTATTGCGCCAATCTTCACGAAGCTGGCTGGATGTCTTGTTAAAGTATTCTTCCAACTTTTCCTGAGAACCGATGCTGTTGACATAGTTACTCATAGTCATATCAACACGTTGGATAACTTCGGTTTCAGACACTTCGATACTATCGAGTGCTGCCTGGTGCAGGAACAATTTGTTTACCGCAATCTGTTCAGGGATGACGCAATAGGGGTCGCGATCGAACTTTTCCCCATTATACAATGCCTCTAAACGGGCAGCCTCAACCTCTGATTTCCAGATAGCCTCATCGCCTACTACCCATACAACTTCATCTATCACATTATCTTGTGCATAGGCCGATGCTACGGTGAGCATGGCTATGGCAGACAATAATAAAGACTTGATTTTCATACTATTCTATTCTTTATTGTACTATTTTAATTTTATTTTCTTCCAATGCTTCTTCGTATAGCTCATTCTTTACCTGCTCAATGTAATCCATCCTACGCATATTCAGCAGGATGTCTTTTACCTGAGACTGGGCAAACTCAAACGGCTCTTGTGCGCCTACCGGACGATAATCGGTAACGTTCAGGAAATAATAGAAGGTGGTATCCTTCAACTCCAAGTACTGACGTTTGGTCAGGTAATCTGTCAGCTCCTCTTCATCGTATGGAACCCAATCCAATATTTCGGCAATGCTTACCCATTTATCATAGAAATATTCATATTTCACGGCATGCTGCAAGCCATATTTTTCCAAATTCTCAACGGCCACTCTTGCGGTATCCTTATACCAACGGCGCAATTGCGTTAATTGAGGTGCCGACAAAGGTACCTTGATGAAGAGACCCTTCAGCAAGGGACGCTCGGCTTTGAAAAGGGTTTGATGCTCTTCAAAGTAGGCTAACATTTCCTCTTCGGTAACCTCGTTTGCCAAGTTCTGATTGATCAGCTCTTGCTGATAGGTATGGAGAATCAGCGACTTGCGATAATTCTCTACCAAACGGTCGATTTCCGCATTATTAGGAATGTTGTGTGTAGCCTTATCCATCAGCAACAATTCTTTCATCCAATTGAGTTTGTACTGCTCGACAAAGGATACACTATCGCTTGCGGACAACGAGAGCGGCAATACGGATTGAATCTCATCATAATAGAGGAAACGTCCATTGAGTTCCACCAATGGGGTACGTCCGTGATGATCGTACTCTTTTTTGCACGATATACACATCGCCATTATGATGATTACTAACCAAACTTTCCGCATATTTTTATCAATCTTTTCTTTTCAAACTACGAAGATACAACTTTAATTGATTGGATTTAACGAATTAACGGTTTTTAAAACCTCTTCGTTAAATTCTATACGAGCCGAAGTACGCAATTTCGCCATCAAAACACGATGTTTTCCTTTCAAATAGTCTCTTAACACACTATCTTTCACCAAATTAAATCCGTCCGGCTTTTTCAGGCGTTTCCCAAGCACGTCCACATAAGGAAACAACGGATTTGCATCGGCTTCATCGCACTTATACACCAACTCATCCACAAAGGGATTGTCGCCCCGTGCAAAGAGTTGTTGGGTGGACAAGACACGCACTTCATCTTTATTGATAACCATTTTCAATGCATCCTGCCACTCTTCGTAAGGTAGTTTCTTCAACCATTTCCGAACGCTTTTCAGCAACTTTTTATCAGCCGATTGCAATACAATACCCTTAAATCGTTTTTCCTTCCAAACATATTGCTTCTGATGCTCCTGGAAGTAGCGGTTCAATTCGTCGTCGGTTGGCATCGGAGTAGCCAATGTTTGCTGATAAATGCTTACCAACAGGCTATCTGATTTTTGCTGAAGGTTGAAACGATAATCAGGCGACTGGTGCAAGCGATTAAAGTAGTTATCCATAACCGCCCAACGCACGAATGTTTCCCATTGACGCTGAATTGTCATGGGAGATTGAGCGGCAAAACGGGAAAAGTGGGTCATTCCGTAAGATGTATCGCCAATTCGGAAGAGCACTTTGTCGGTGTTCTTTTTACTGAACAGTTCTTTCTTCGCTATTTCATCGCAAGCAAAACCAAGTTCGCTCTTTATCTCCTCCACCCTAATCGCTAACAAGCTATCCAGTTTCTGTTGGCTTATCTTTTGCTCTCGAATATTTCTCCGATGCAACTTGACCATGCAAATGCCTTGCGGCTCGAAAAAGGGAGAAGAATAGTCGCCTTCATTCAATGAATCCAAGACGGCCAAAACCTCTTTCGAGAGTTGTGTCTTATCTACAAGCAACGGCTCTTTATAGAAAGAATGCTTTTCGACGATTTCTTGAAAGGAGGCACCATGTTGTAGCCGGGCATGAAGCGAATCCATCAATGCGACGGCTTGCTTTTGTTGAAACGATGAGTGGTGTTGCGGCAGTTTTATCAAAAGCAGGGATAGATTCATCTGCGGCCCTGACATCTCTTTTGCTTGTTGGAGAGAAGTTGATGAGCAAACGGCCGATTTATCACAATCGTCTTGATAAGTTTTCATTGCTTGCCGATAAGCGGGTAAAGTATCCAATTGAAGTGTTTTCGCCTCCGATGAAAGCAAAAGGAAATCGGTGAATTGATTCAAGAAATCTTCGGAAAAGCGCTTATCGTTTTTTGCACAATTCTCCTGCAAATAGCGATACTCATCAAGCGTGACTACCCGATTATTTATACGCATCAGCCATTCATCGGAAGGTTCTTGCGCCTTCACAACAAAAGACGACAAAAGGAGTATAGTTAGAAACCATACTCCCCGTGCCTTATAACTGATATGTTTATTCAACTTATTCAGGACGACTATAATTGGGTGCTTCACTTGTAATAGCCACATCGTGCGGATGACTTTCCATAACACCGGCATTGGTGATGCGAGTAAATTTGGCATTGTGAAGTTTTTCAATGTTTTGCGCACCACAATAGCCCATTCCCGAGCGCAAGCCACCTACCAACTGATAGATTACTTCGTATAATGTTCCCTTATAGGGTACACGAGCAGCAATACCTTCGGGTACAAGTTTCTTGACTTCTTTTGTATCGCCTTGGAAATAGCGGTCTTTCGAACCATTCTCCATAGCTTCCAACGAACCCATACCGCGATATGACTTGAACTTACGTCCGTTAAAGATGATTGTATCACCTGGAGCCTCTTCGGTACCGGCAACCAACGAACCAATCATTACACTATATCCACCGGCAGCAAGTGCTTTCACTACATCGCCTGAATAGCGCAAACCGCCATCGGCAATCAAAGGTACACCGGTTCCTTGCAATGCCTTGGCCACTTCGTAAACAGCCGACAACTGAGGAACACCAACACCGGCAACAACACGTGTTGTACAGATTGAGCCAGGACCAATACCCACCTTAACGGCATCAGCACCAGCTTCGGCTAATGCCTTGGCGGCTTCTCCGGTAGCAATATTACCTACAACGATATCGATTTGCGGGAAACGTGCCTTAGCCTCTTTCAGCTTTTCGATAACCGACTTTGAGTGTCCGTGAGCAGTATCAATAACAATGGCATCGGCACCGGCATCAACCAACGCTTGCATTCTATCTAAGGTATCGGCTGTTACACCTACACCGGCTGCAACGCGCAAACGGCCCTTAGCATCCTTACATGCCATAGGTTTATCCTTGGCCTTGGTAATATCCTTATAAGTAATCAAGCCTACCAACTTACCATCCTTATCCACTACCGGCAACTTCTCGATTTTGTTCTCTTGCAAGATTTGAGAAGCTGTTTCCATATCTGTACCAGGAGAGGTGGTAATGATATGCTCTTTTGTCATAACCTCGTCAATATGCTTTTCGAGTTCTTTCTCGAAACGTAAGTCGCGATTGGTTACGATTCCCACCAAGTATCCTTCGTCATCCACCACGGGAATACCACCAATCTTATACTCTGCCATCAAATCCAATGCATCCTTTACGGTTGAACCTCTTTTGATGGTTACAGGATGGTAAATCATACCATTCTCTGCACGTTTTACGATAGCTACCTGACGTGCTTGTTCTTCGATAGACATGTTTTTGTGGATAACGCCAATACCGCCTTCGCGAGCAATGGCGATAGCCATCTTAGCTTCTGTAACAGTGTCCATTGCAGCTGTTACAAAAGGTATTTTCAACTCGATGTTTTTAGAGAACTTTGTCGTTAGTTCGACACTTTTAGGCAAGACTTCAGAATAAGCGGGGATTAACAAAACGTCATCGTAAGTCAATCCGTCCATTACAATCTTATCAGCAATAAATGACATAGGTTATGCTTTTTAAATTTATTGCGTGCAAATATACGGTTTTCTTTTGATTTAAGTATACTTACACGCAATAAAAAAGTTTTTATCTCTATTATTAGTTAGCCATTTCGGATATGAACTTTATTCTCACCAAGCGAACTTCGTCTTCGGTGTAATCATCACCAAGTTCGTCGAGGGCTTCATCAATATCGTCGGTAGTCGATTCTTTGAAGTAATCATAAATGTCCAGCATATGGTCTTCGTCCATAATCTCTTCAAGGAAATAGTCGATATTCAATTTGGTACCCGAATAGACAATGGCTTCAATTTCGTCCAGAAGTTCGTCGAACTCAATGCCTTTCGAATTGGCAATATCATCCAAAGCAACTTTTCTATCGATAGACTGGATGATGGCCACCTTCATCTTCGATTTGTTGGCTACGGTACGTACGCGCAAATCTTCGGGACGTTCGATTTCGTTCTCTTCGCAATGGCGTTTGATGAGTTTGCAGAATTCCTCACCATATCGTTTTGCTTTTCCGGCACCGACACCTGGAATGTTTTGCAACTCTTCGAGCGTTACCGGATAGATGGTTGCCATGGCTTCGAGCGACGGGTCTTGGAAGATTACATAAGGAGGTACTTCCAATTGTTTGGAAAGTTTCTTCCGCAAGTCTTTCAGCATGGAATACAACGCCGGATCTACCGCACACGAGCCGCCTCCACGCATAGGAGTTTCTTCTTCTACCTCTTCAAAATCGTTATCTTCGGTAATCTTGAAGGAAGTGGGCGATTTAAGGAATTTCTTACCATCGGCGGTCACCTTCAGCAAGCCATAGTTTTCTACCTCCTTGCTTAAGTATCCTGCAATAAGCGCCTGGCGGATAACGGCATTCCAAGTTTTATCCTCTTCTCCCATGCCCGAGCCGAAGACTTCCAATTCTTCGTGCAGGTGGGCTTGAACCTCAGATGTTTCTCTTCCTTGAATTATATCTATTATATAGTCTGCTTTGAAATTTTCTTTTACCGCCATAATCGTTTCGATGACGGTACACAATAATTCTTGAGCTTCCACTTGTTTCTTAGGGTTTAAACAATTGTCACAATTACCACAATTATCCTGCAAAAACTCTTCGCCAAAATAGTGTAACAATGTTTTTCTACGGCATACGGATGATTCGGCATAGGCGGCTGTTTCGAGCAATAGTTGCTTTCCGATTTCTTGTTCGGCTACAGGCTTACCTTGCATGAATTTCTCCAGTTTCTGCAAATCCTTGTTGGTATAAAAGGTAATACATTTGCCTTCGCCTCCATCGCGTCCGGCACGTCCGGTTTCTTGATAATATCCTTCCAAACTTTTTGGAATGTCGTAGTGGATTACGTATCTCACGTCCGGCTTATCGATACCCATACCGAATGCGATGGTAGCAACAATCACATCAACACGTTCCATGAGGAAGTCGTCTTGATTTTGTGTGCGTGTTGCAGAATCCATGCCGGCATGGTATGCACGGGCATTGATACCGTTTGCTTGCAATATTTCAGCAAGTTCTTCCACTTTTTTCCGACTCAAGCAATAGATAATTCCTGATTTCTCGGAACTATTCTTAATAAACTTGATGATGTCCTTATCAATATTGTTTGTTTTGGGTCGTACTTCGTAATAAAGGTTCGAGCGATTGAACGACGATTTGAAGACTTGGGCATTGGTCATTCCCAAGTTCTTCTGGATGTCGTGCTGCACTTTTGGAGTGGCAGTAGCCGTCAGTGCAATCAAGGGTGCATTACCTATTTCATTGATAATAGGTCGGATGCGGCGATATTCCGGACGGAAGTCGTGTCCCCACTCCGAGATACAGTGTGCCTCGTCAACAGCATAGAACGAAATCTTCACCGTCTTCAGGAACTCTACATTCTCTTCTTTGGTCAGCGACTCGGGGGCTACGTAAAGCAGCTTTGTCTTTCCGGCAATGATATCTGCCTTTACTTGATCGATAGCGGTTTTATTCAACGACGAATTGATGAAATGTGCAATGCCATCTTCTTCGCTGAAGTTGCGCATGGCATCCACCTGGTTTTTCATCAATGCAATCAACGGCGAAATAACGATGGCTGTTCCGTCCATCATTAATGAGGGTAACTGATAGCACAATGATTTACCTCCCCCGGTAGGCATCAGCACAAAGGTGTCGTTGCCTGCTAAGAGATTTTCAATTATCACCTCTTGGTTTCCTTTAAAGGTGTCAAATCCAAAGTGTTTCTTTAGTTCATCAGTTAGGTTAAATTTCTTTTTCGCCATGATTACGAGGTTATTGAATGTATATTGTTGCCTATTTCTTCAAAAGAGCATTAACAAAGTTATAAACAAGTTCTTAAATAACAAGCATAAAAACGGAAATATTTTCCATTAAAATTCAAAAAATATTTCCACAAAAATACATTTGCCTGATTTTAAGCATTTTGCAATTTTGCTATATTTGCCTTATCCAACTTCTCTTGGGCGTATTTCAGCGTTACGACAAATTCTGTCTGCTTGCTTGATGGTATTTCGAACATTGCATCCATCATGATAGTCTCCACAATCGAGCGCAATCCGCGGGCACCAAGTTTGAACTCTACAGCTTTGTCTACGATATACTCCAAGACTTCATCTTCGAACGAAAGTTTCACGCCATCCATCTCCAGCAGTTTGATGTATTGCTTGACGATGGAGTTTTTAGGCTCGGTCAAAATCGAGCGAAGTGCTGTCCGGTCAAGAGGATTCAGATAGGTAAGCACAGGCATACGACCAATGATTTCGGGAATCAAGCCAAACGCCTTCAAATCTTGCGGTGCGATGTATTGCATCATGTTATTCTTGTCGATAACCGATGTGTTTCGTGCCGCACTATATCCCACAACGTGTGTATTCAACCGTTGTGCTATCTTCTTTTCGATGCCGTCGAAAGCACCTCCACATATAAATAATATGTTTTTGGTGTTTACCGGAATCATCTTCTGGTCGGGATGTTTTCGTCCTCCCTGTGGCGGTACGTTGACAACCGAACCTTCGAGCAACTTCAGCAATCCTTGTTGCACGCCCTCGCCACTTACGTCGCGGGTAATGGAAGGATTGTCTCCCTTGCGTGCAATCTTATCTATTTCATCAATAAAGACGATACCTTTTTCGGCTTCGGCTACATTGTAATCGGCCACCTGTAGCAATCGTGTCAAGATGCTTTCAATATCTTCGCCCACATATCCGGCTTCGGTCAGCACCGTTGCATCGACGATGGTGAACGGCACCTTCAGCAACTTGGCTATGGTTCTTGCCAAGAGAGTCTTACCGGTACCTGTACTGCCCACCATGATGATGTTCGACTTTTCAATCTCCACCTCATCGGCACTATCTTTTTGCGAGAGGCGCTTATAGTGGTTGTACACCGACACGGCCAGGAATCGCTTGGCATCGTCCTGACCTATTACATATTGATCGAGGAAGGCTTTTATCTCTGTCGGCTTTGGAAGCTCTTCCAGGTTGAGCTCAGCTGCTTGTGCCTTACGGTGTGCCGAAAGTGCCTCTTGCAATATATCGTTGGCCTGCTTTACGCAACTATCGCAGATATAACCATCCAAGCCAGTTATCAGCAACTTGACTTCATCTTCTGGTCGTCCGCAAAAGCTACATCTGTTTTTCTTATGTCCTGCCATTCCTTATTATTATTTCTTAATCATCACTTCGTCCACCATACCATACTCCTTGGCCTCTTGCGCCGTCATCCAGTAGTCGCGATCAGAGTCGGCCCACACCTTATCGAATGGGGTATGCGAGTGATCGGCAATGATGGTATAGAGTTCTTTCTTCAGTTTCTGAATTTCGCGGGCAGTGATTTCAATGTCCGAGGCCTGTCCTTGTGCGCCACCCATAGGTTGGTGAATCATGACGCGCGAGTGCTTGAGCGCCGAGCGCTTGCCTTCGGTACCAGCCACCAACAACACAGCAGCCATCGAAGCCGCCATGCCGGTACAGATGGTTTGTACATCGCTGGAAATGAACTGCATGGTGTCGTAAATGCCCAATCCGGCATATACCGAGCCACCGGGCGAGTTGATATAGATAGAGATGTCTTTACCGGGATCTACCGAGTCGAGGTAAAGCAATTGAGCTTGCAAGGTATTGGCTGTATAGTCGTCGATTTGTGTTCCCAAGAAGATGATGCGATCCATCATCAGGCGTGAGAATACATCGAGTTGAGTGACGTTTAATTGACGTTCTTCCAAGATATAGGGGTTCAAATAACCATTCTGTGATTTAATCACATCGTCGAGCACCAAACTATTTATACCGAGGTGCTTTGTGGCGTATTTTTTGAAGTCGTTCATAATTGTTTCTTTTTTTTACGTTTTATTTCAATGCAAATGCAAAGATATAATTTTTCTCTATATATCTTGCTATTTTTTACACTACCTGAAAAATATTTTTTCTGTTAAGGGAAAATTTTTCCCGCAAGTAGGCAGTGCTAAATACAAAAAGCAGCAAATCGTATCGACCCGCTGCTTTTTGTTGAATATTTTAATGTTGCTTATTTCTCGAACAGTTTATTGAAGTCGGCTGCCGAAACGCTCTTTTCTACCAACTTAACTTGTTGCTTCAAAGCGGCTGAAAGCTTGGTTTCGATTACTCGGTTCACCAATCCTTCTACGCTTTCTTTCTTCTTCAACATCTCTTTCGAGTAGTTTTCAAGTAAATCATCGGGCACGTTCATCATACCGTATTGAGCAAATTGTGCGCGAGTAGCTTCCTTAGCCATGTTTGCTACATCTTCTTGCTCAACCTTGATGTCGTTAGCCTTAACGAGTTGTTCCTTGATGAGGTGCCATTGCAACTCTTCGATGCTCTTTTCGTAGTTCTCTTCCACGAACTTTTCGTCCTTGTCAGGGTTGTTCAGGCGCATGATGCGCTTGAGCAATGCATCGGGGAATTCGAGCTTGCCAATCTTCTTTTCCATCATGGCGCGGAAGTCGATGAGGAATCTGTAGTCGCTATCGGCAACAAATTGCTTGGCGATGCTTTCCTTTACGCGTGCAACGAATTCTTCTTCGCTCTTCACTACGTCCTTACCGAATACTTGGTCGAAGATTTCTTGGTTCAATTCGCCTTCTACGAAACGGGTAATCTCTTCTATTTGGAAGCTAAAGTCGCCCTTAGTATTTTCTACGGCATCCTTTTCAATCTTCAACAATGAAGCCAACTCGGCAGCATTGCCTTCCCATGCGTTGTAGGGATTGAATACGAGTACATCGTTTACCTTAGCACCGTTGAAGATAGCCTTTTGGTCGGCGTTCTTCATATATTCGGGCATCATTACGGCACCTTCTACTTGAATTCCACCCTCCTTTGTATTGCCTTCGGCATCGAGTTCAGCCAAAAGGCCTTTCAGCATGTCGTTGCCTTGGAAACTATCTACCTTTTGATATTGTCCGGCGCGTTGCTTGTATTGGCTGACTTGTGCGTTCACCATTTCGTCGGTCACATCAATGTTGTAGTATTCTACCTTGTCCTTAGCAGTTACTTTAGCTTCGAATTCAGGAGCCAAAGCGATGTCGAACAAGAATTCGAACTCTTCCATGGTATCGAAGTCGATAGTAGGTTGCTTGTCTTCGTTCGGCAATGGTTCGCCAAGGATGTTCACGTTATTTTCTTGGATATACTTATATACAGTTTCAGAGAGAAGCTTGTTTACCTCTTCGGCAGTAGCCGATTTGCCATACATCTTCTTTACCAGGCTCATGGGTACCATACCCTTGCGGAAACCAGGCATTTGTGCGTTTTGGCGGAAATTCTTCAACGCCTTATCTACTTTTTCTTGATAATCAGCTTTTTCCAGCTTCACGGTAAGCAATGCGCTTACTTTGTCAATGTTTTGTAATGAAACGTTCATTCTACTACAATTATTATTATTTGTTACTTTCTTTTTGCGTTTTCAATTTGAGGGTGCAAAATTAGTGTTAATCTTTCAATTAGCAAAGAAATTGCGCACCTTTTCCACTACAAAAGATGAGCAATGAAAGAATGTGAACGATTTTTATTTCATAAAATCCTTTCGATGCAGCTTGAAATTGCTACCCAAGTATTTTTCGCGGACAACCTGATTCACGGACAACTCTTCGGGGGTACCTTGGAAAAGGATGCGTCCCTCGAACAACAGGTATGCACGGCTGGTGATGCTCAGCGTCTCCTGCACATTATGGTCGGTAATCAGAATGCCGATATTCTTCTTCTTCAAATCCCACACAATCTTCTGGATATCTTCCACGGCAATAGGGTCAACGCCGGCAAAAGGTTCGTCAAGCATGATAAACTTCGGATCGATGGCCAGGCAACGGGCAATCTCTGTACGACGACGCTCGCCACCCGACAACTGGTTACCCTTGTTCTTGCGCACCTTCTCCAAACGGAATTCGGCAATCAGGCTTTCCAACTTATCTTTTTGATACTCCAAAGGCTTATCTGTCATTTCGAGCACAGACATGATATTGTCCTCCACACTCATCTGACGGAAAACCGATGCCTCCTGAGCCAAGTAAGCAATGCCCGTCTGAGCACGCTTGTAAACCGGATAGTTCGTAATGTCAAGCCCATCCATGAAGATTTGTCCGCCATTAGGCGTCACCAAGCCTACTGTCATATAGAAAGAGGTAGTCTTGCCGGCACCGTTCGGCCCCAACAGACCTACAATCTCGCCTTGCTTCACATCGAAAGAGACATTGTTCACCACCGTACGTTTACCATACTTTTTGACCAATCCTTCCGTCCGTAACACCATTTTGTTCTCTTCTTCCATACAAATATCCCTTGTTACACTAAATTTTGTGCAAATGTAACAAATTACCTCGAAAAGAAGTATATTTGCCGACAAATTAGTTTGAATATATGATAAAAGCATTGCGAACCTTCGGAAGATACCTGATGCTGATGGGCCGTGTGATTGCCCGTCCCGAGCGCATCAGAATGTTTCTCCGACAATATATCGAAGAGATTGAGAAGTTAGGGGTAAACTCCATCGGCATCGTATTATTGATTTCATTCTTTATCGGTGCCGTCATCACCATCCAAATCAAACTGAACATCGAAAGCCCCTTCATGCCGCGATGGACGGTGGGATACATCACCCGCGAAATCATGCTGCTCGAGTTTTCATCCTCCATCATGTGCCTTATCCTCACCGGTAAGGTAGGCTCGAACATCGCCTCCGAACTGGGTACCATGCGTGTCACACAACAAATAGATGCATTGGAAATCATGGGAATCAACTCGGCCAACTACCTCATCCTGCCCAAGATTGCGGCAATGGTAACCACCATCCCCATCTTAGTGATATTCAGCATCGTTGCCGGCATCATCGGAGCCTTCTGCACCTGTTGGTTTGGAGGAATCATGACCGCCGTCGATCTTGAATATGGCTTGCAATACATGTTTATTGAGCAATTTGTATGGAATAGCTTCATCAAGTCAATATTCTTTGCATACATCATAGCAAGCGTATCGGCATTCTTCGGATACACCGTCGAAGGAGGCTCTATCGAAGTAGGAAAAGCATCAACCAACTCGGTAGTATGCAGTAGCGTACTGATACTATTCGCCGACTTAGTGCTCACCCGGTTGTTAGTTAGTTAACCCATAAACTTGGAAGTATGATTGAATTGAAACATATACATAAATCGTTCGACGGAAAAGAGGTGCTGAAAAACATCGATGCCTCGTTCGAAAACGGAAAGACAAACCTCATCATCGGACAAAGTGGATCCGGGAAAACCGTACTGATGAAGTGTATCGTGGGATTATTGACACCCGAAAAAGGCGAACTCCTATACGATGGACGCGACTTCCTGGCCATGAAGAAGAACGAGAAGAAACTTCTAAGACGGGAAATGGGAATGATTTTTCAAAGTGCAGCGCTTTTCGACTCTATGTCGGTGCTCGACAACGTGATGTTTCCACTCAACATGTTCAGCAACGACACACTGAACGACCGCAAACGCCGTGCACAATTCTGCCTCGAACGTGTAAACCTCACCGGAGAAGCACATAGCAAATTCCCCGGAGAGATTAGTGGAGGTATGCAAAAGCGTGTAGCCATCGCAAGAGCCATCGCACTGAATCCGCAATACCTCTTCTGCGACGAGCCAAACTCCGGACTCGACCCCAAGACTTCACTCGTTATCGACGAACTGATTCACGATATCACGCACGAATATAAAATCACTACCTTGGTCAACACGCACGACATGAACTCGGTAATGGGCATCGGAGAGAAAATCATCTTTATTCACGAAGGCACAAAAGCTTGGGAAGGTACAAAAGACGAGGTACTGACCTCTACCAACGAACGTTTGAACGACTTCATTTTTGCTTCCGACCTCTTCCGAAAAGTTAAAGAAGCAAACAAATAGCCTCTCACAAAGATGCTGCTTCCAGACACAAAAAAAGCATCATTTCTGATGCTTTTTCTGTTTTATATAGGTATTATTATTTCTGACGAATGTAAATATTAATAGGAGTACCTGTCAAGTTCCACTTCTCGCGCATCTTATTCTCCAAGAAACGACGATATGGTTCCTTTACATATTGCGGCAAGTTAGCAAAATAGACAAACGAAGGCACTTGTGTATTCGGCAACTGGGTAATGTACTTAATCTTAATATATTTACCCTTGTTTGATGGCGGTGGATAGGCTTCGATAAGCGGAAGCATCTCTTCGTTCAAACGGGCGGTAGGAATACGCGTCATGCGATTCTGATACACATCGCGAGCCTCTTCCAACACTTTCAAGATACGTTGTTTAGTCAATGCCGATGCAAAGACAATCGGGAAATCAACAAACGGAGCAAAACGCTCACGAATAGCATTTTCGAAAGTCTTCATTACCTTAACCGTTTTATCCTGCACCAAGTCCCACTTATTCACCACAACAACCAAGCCCTTGGCATTTTTCTGAATCAACGAGAAGATGTTCAAATCCTGGCTCTCGATACCACGAGTCGCATCGAGCATCAAGATACACACATCCGAATTTTCGATGGAACGGATAGAGCGTATCACAGAATAATACTCCAAATCTTCGTTCACCTTGTTTTTCTTGCGTATACCGGCTGTATCTACCAGATAGAAATCGAAACCAAACTTATTGTATCGAGTATAAATGGAATCGCGGGTAGTACCGGCTATATCGGTAACAATGTTACGCTCTTCACCGATAAACGCATTTACGATAGATGATTTTCCGGCATTCGGACGACCGACAACCGCAAAACGAGGAATCTCCTCGTCAAGGATTTCAGAAGTTTCCTTCTTGAATTTGCTTACAATCAAGTCCATCATATCACCGGTACCGCTACCAGTCATAGCCGAGATACAATATGGATCGCCCAAACCCAAGCTATAGAATTCGGGAGCATTGTATTGCAATTCATGATTATCCGTTTTATTAGCAATCAGCAAAACAGGCTTCTTCGCTCTACGCAAAATAGATGCCACCTGCATGTCAAGGTCGGTTACACCATTCATTACATCAACTACAAACAAGATAACGTCCGCTTCATCAACGGCCATAAGCACTTGTTTACGAATTTCCTCTTCGAATACATCGTCCGAGTTTACAACCCAGCCACCTGTATCTACAACCGAGAACTCTCTTCCCAGCCATTCGGTCTTACCATATTGACGGTCGCGTGTTGTACCGGCTTCCTCGTTCACGATAGCCTGTCTTGTCTTAGTCAAGCGATTGAACAAGGTAGATTTTCCAACATTAGGACGTCCTACTATTGCTACTAAATTTCCCATCTATAACGATTAATCTAATTGATATCCAAAATTACGAAGCTCTTTATCCGAACTTCTCCAATCCTTATCCACCTTCACGAATGTTTCCAGGAAGATGGTTTTTCCAAAGAATTTCTCCAAATCACGACGCGCCTCGGTTGCTACCTTCTTCAAAGCCCGTCCTTGCTTGCCGATAATGATTCCTTTCTGCGAATCACGTTCAACATAAATCACTGCATTGATACTGATTTTCTTCTCCTCTTCCTTGAAACGTTCCACTACCACTTCTACCGAATAAGGAATCTCCTTATCATAATAGAGCAGGATTTTTTCACGGATAATCTCATTCACAAAGAAACGTGCAGGTTTGTCTGTCCACTGATCCTTATCAAAATAAGGCGGAGAATCGGGAAGCAACTCCTTCACCCGTTTCATAATGTAATCCACATTAAACTTGTTCAATGCAGAAATCGGAAGAATCTCCGCTTTGGGGAGTTGTTCTTTCCAAGCTTCAACCAGTTCCACCAGTTTCTCCTGATTGGTCAAGTCAATCTTGTTGATAAGCACCAAGACCGGAACATCCATCTTGGCAACCTTCTCCACGAAATCGCTATGCTTATCAGGTTTCTCTATCACATCGGTAACATAAAGCAGCACATCGGCATCCGTCAAAGCCGAAGTCGAAAAATTAAGCATCGACTCCTGCAACTTATATTGAGGCTTCAACACTCCCGGTGTGTCAGAAAACACAATCTGCATGTCATCCGAATTATATATCCCCATAATTCGATGACGGGTTGTTTGCGCTTTGAAAGTGGCAATAGAAATTCGTTCGCCAACAAGCGCATTCATCAATGTAGACTTGCCTACATTCGGATTACCGACAATATTAACAAAACCTGCTTTATGCATACATTATGATGATTAACACAAAAAAACGCACCGAATTAAAAATAGGATGCGTTTTCTGTCTATACTAATATTTATTTCTTCCCATCATAGCCCCACTTGACATAAACAGCACCCCAAGTGAATCCGGCTCCGAACGCTGTAAATATCAAATTGTCGCCTTTCTTAAGTTTCTCTTCAAAATCCCAAATACACAACGGAAGTGTTCCCGCGCTGGTATTACCATAGCGCTCGATATTTATCATCACCTTCTCGCGTGGCACCTCCATGCGATGGGCGACAGCATCGATTATTCGAAGATTTGCTTGATGAGGAATAATCCAATCTATCGTTTCTTTCGTCAGATTATTCTTGGCTGCCAATTCCGCACTGATATCTGACATATTAGAAACAGCATACTTAAATACCGTACGACCTTCCTGATAGATATAGTGCATGTGGTTGTCCACGGTGAAATAAGATGGTGGGCAAACAGAGCCACCAGCCTTCATGTGTAAGAAAGGAAGGCCTTTTCCATCTGTACGCAACATAGCATCCATTATACCTACATCTTCCGTAGTAGGCTCTAACATAAATGCTGCAGCACCATCACCGAAGATAGGACAAGTAGCCCGATCGGTATAATCTACCATCGACGACATCTTATCACCACCTACAATAATAACTTTCTTATAACGACCAGAGCGGATAAAATTAGCTCCCGCTTCCATCAGATACAAGAAACCACAACATGCAGCCTGCATATCGTATGCATAAGCATTTTTCAAGCCCAACTTATCGCAAAGAATCGATGCCGTTGAAGGGAAATGATAGTCAGGAGTCGATGTTGCAACAATCACTAAATCCACATCATCAGGATTAGTATTTGTACGCTGCAACAACTGTTTTGCAGCTTTGCGACACAAATATGATGTTCCTAATCCCTCTTCATTAAGGATTCTACGCTCTTTAACACCAATACGTGTCATAATCCATTCATCGCTGGTGTCAACCATTCGTGATATCTCGTCATTTGTCAAGACATACTCTGGTACATAACCACCAACGCCTGTTATCACTGCATTAATCTTCTCCATGAAATTCCATTTAAGTTATACTCAAACAACGAGAGTCTAAAAAGTTTTATTCTAAAAAACTCTTTAGACACCCGACATTTAAGCAAAAAGTGTTTGATTATACACTATACCGAAAATTAAACGGCAGCTTCTTTTTCAATAGCAAGTTTACCTCTGTAGTAACCACATGCACCACATACAGTGTGATATACATGCCATTCACCACAGTTCGGACAAATTGCCAATGTAGGAGCTACAGCCTTATCATGAGTTCTTCTCTTGGCTGTTCTAGTGTTTGACTGTCTTCTTTTAGGATGTGCCATTTCAATTTAATGTTTAATTGTTATCAAATATTTTCTTTAATTCATTCCAACGCGGATCTATTGGCTTTTCCTCCTCTTCAAGGGTGGAATCATCCACATCCGCAATAAAATCATCACTCATTTCCTCATCATCAGATGATGTTCTCAACAACTTACCAAGTTTCTTACTTACCAGATTATTACATTTACCAGAGGGATGAACATGCTTCATTGGAATGGCCAATGCAATAAACTCATACATGAACCACGCAACATTCAACGTGCCTTCATCCTCGGGAATAACAATCAAGTCGTCGTTCTCATCATCATACTTCGCTCCAAACTTCACGGTAAACTTGTCTTCAGAAGCAATGGCTTGTTCCATTTCATCCAAGCATCTATCACACAGAACCACAACCACACCTTCGGTTTGGAACATAAGTTCAAATGCATTCGAAAACTTCTTGATAGTCAAACATACTGTAACCTTACCCTTCTCCACCTCAGGAGCATCCAAGTCGGCAAAGAACTGATTGTCTAAAACATACTCTATTTGAGTTACATTTTGTTGCAATCCTTTTAAGTCAACAATATATTTATCAAGCTTTCCCAATGCCTTAAACGTTATTCGGGCGACAAAGATACGAATAATTATCCTCATAACGCACCTTTTAGACAAAAAACTTTTGTATTTTTAATACAATAAGCTCATAATCTTCATTATAACAAGAAACCTCGAAGTCCTCAGAGCTCTCGGACTACCCTGAGCCTCCAAAGAAATAACAAAAAAAGCCTCCGTCATCCTTCTGGACAACGGAGGCTCAACTAAAACGGCGACTACCTACTCTCCCACTGTTACGCAGTACCATCGGCGTGACCGGGCTTAACTTCTCTGTTCGG
>SUXZ01000017.1 GCA_015060685.1 Mediterranea massiliensis
TTTGGATTGTAAACCTCAATCGGATTATCTTTGCAAGGTGTAAACCTGCATAGGAATAAGATTTTAAACTGTAAACCTATATCGGATTTTAATATTAACCTGTCAACTTATTTTAGTACACTGCAGTACACTGCAGTTTCAATAGGGTGAAACTCGGAGTTTCATGGCTTGAAACTGTTTGTTTCATTGGGTGAAACACTTTGTTTCATGCGTTGAAACTGTTTGCAAGGTTAGGGGGAAACGAGTGAAGAATAAGGTATTTTGGGTGCAAAAAGTGTGCGTTTTAACAAATTTTTAATGCAATGAATGGCATTTTCGGGTGATGAACGCACAAAAAAAGAGGGCACTTCTCACGAAGTACCCTCATACGCCTTAAATTTATAGTTGCTTATCTTTAGAAGATATAAGCCAAAGATACTTGCCAAGTTTTTGTCTTGGCACCGATAGCCTTTTGTACGCCATCAACAACATTCATACCTTCGAACGAGTCGCCCAAAGGAATCTGGTAAGTGATGCCTGCCTGCAATTTTCTGAGCAGCTTCACACCGGCACCCAAGTTAACACCTACTTGTGTAGTCTTCACATCGGCCCAATCGATATCCTTCAAGTTGAAGTAGAAGTCGGGACCGGCGGCCAAGTAAATGCCGAAAGTACTACCCAAGCCGATAGTATATTTCAAGTTTACGGGTATTTCAATACCTTGTTGTTTCCACTCGCTTTCACCCTTCTGAGAGTAAAGCAATGCACCATCTACGCCCAAGCCTACAAGAGGAATTGTTGCCTCTACCATAGGGCCGATAAAGAATCCGGCGGTGTTGTCGCTATCATAACCCTTCAAATCCAATTCGGTCATGTTCAAACCACCTTTTACACCAAACTTCAACAATTGAGCTTGAGCCGGAGTTGCCATTGCCAAGCAGCATACTACCACTGCTAACAAACTAATAATCTTTTTCATAAGGTAAATCTTTTAAGTTTATGGGTACAAATATACCAAATTATTCTTAATAAGAACACTTATACAACAAGATTTGTTTCAGCACGAAGAAAAAATGGGGATTAATATAAGAGTATATCATATTTTTACTACTTTTGCACATCATCCCTTTTATTTATAAAACTATGAGAATACTTATCATTGGAGGAACAGGCACCATCAGTAGTGCCATCACCCGTCAGCTTGCCGAAAGCGAACACGAACTTTGGCTATTGAACCGCGGAAACAGAAAAGCCGAAATCCCGGCAAACGTAAAACAAATCGTTGCCGACATTGACGACGAAGCAGAAGTATTGCGACAAATAGGCGACACACAATTTGATGCCGTTTGCGAGTTCATCGGATTCGTAACCGCCCAGGTTGAACGCGACCACCGCCTCTTTGCCGGCCGCACACGCCAATACGTGTACATCAGTTCGGCTTCGGCCTATGCCAAGCCCGTACGTAGCTACATCATCAACGAAGGCACTACCCTATGCAACCCTCATTGGGAATACTCGCGCAACAAGATTGCTTGCGAAGAGCTGCTGATGAAATACTATCGCGAAGAGGGTTTCCCCGTAACCATTGTACGCCCCAGCCATACCTATTGCGAACGAAGTGTACCCGTAGGTTTCCATGGCCCGAAAGGCAGCTGGCAAGTGCTGAAACGCATGATTGACGGCAAGCCGGTTATCGTTCATGGCGACGGAAGTTCGCTTTGGACAATGACCTTCAACGAGGACTTTGCACGCGGATTCATCGGATTGTTGGGCAACCCGCATGCCATTGGCGAAGCCTTCCAAATCATGTCGGACGAATCGCTCACCTGGAACCAGATTTACAATGCCGTAGCAAACGCATTGGGAGTGGCATACAAGCCATACTATGTAACATCGGCCTTCCTGAACGATGTAGCTCCGAAGGAATACGATGTGGAAGGAAACCTTATCGGCGACAAAACGGCATCGGTGGTTTTCGATTGCTCGAAGCTGAAACGAGCTGTCCCCGGCTATCAAGCAACAATCGGATTCGAAGAGGGTGTGCGCAAATGTGTTGACTATATCCTTGCCCACCCGGAATGCCAACAAGAGGATCCCGAATTTGATGCTTGGTGCGACAAGGTGATAAACGCACTCGAAGAGGCCAAGAAACAATTCTAACTCATATAAACAAAAAGAACGATTCGTTTGAATCGTTCTTTTTATTTATGGCAACGGTTTCAGCCCTTCCCACCGGACATTCCACGTGCCATCCTTCGGAAAACCCGGATTCGTCGTTTCACATCCGTCCCATCCGGCACACATCAAGGCAATGGCCGTAAGCAAACCGCCATTACCTGGCAGATAGCAACGTAGGCTCTCGTTCTGATAATTATGTCCATTAAGGAGATAGGTATTGGTACGCTTGTCCATCAACAATGAATTGACGGCCAGCTGCGGCTCGCCCAGCCGAGTGGCATTCATAGCGGTCATCGGATAATCCCACCCCCACGTCTGATTCCAATTCCAATTCTGATATACCCAATGCAACGTGTTGCGCATCATCTTTTCATCCATCAAGCGGTTAAAAGGCAATACGCCATAGGCACCAAGCACCGCCATGTGGTCACTTGTAAAACGTGTATCCGTATAGGTATCTACCGCATCTTCCGAAGCCAGATACAACGAATCGGCATTATGCGCCAACGATGATAGCTTTTGCAACTGTTCATCCCACTTTTCCAAACGTTCATGCCCCATCCGCTCGCGCCAGGTCTGCGCCAATTGCAACGCAAAATGTACATACGACAATTCGAACGGAGGATTCAACGTTGTTGCCGGCTTCAACGTCTCTTGAGCAGGAATCAAGCCCTTCAAGACATATCGGTCGAGTGTTTCATCGTAATACAGGAAGTCGCTAAGGAATGCCGCACTTTCTTGAATCAAGTAATAATATTCATCAAGCACCTCTTGCGCGGGGTTCACCCGATAGAGCAATTCGGCCAAATAGCTATAATGGGGTTGTTGCCAAATCAAGAAGCTACCGATGTCCGATGGTGCCTCCAAAGCCGACGGATCGGTCATCTTCATCCACCGCACGCCATCGAAACCTGAACGTCGGGCTATTTCACGGGCCATTGGCTCGGCCTGTTCATACCACTTCATTGTGCGAGAGAGTAGCTGCTCATGACCCCAAAGCGGTTGCCACGACTGATGCCACCAAATCATTTCCAAATGGAACTTGCCAAACCACGAATTATAGGTTAATCCGGTTTCTTGAGGAGGCAAACTACCCGCCGATTGAATGGCAAGCAGGTATTGGGACAACACCACACGACGTTCCAATTCGGCCGCCCGCGGATCGGTACAATCAGAGAAATCGACTACGGCTCCTTCGTTCCAAAAGTGTTTCCAATAATCGGCAGATTGTTTTTCTGTCGCGCAAAACGAATCCATCTCTTCATCCGATGGTAGTTGAGGGGTGAAGCGACACACGAAATGCAACGTATCGCTATCGGAAGCCAAAAGCCAATCGTTAGGTGCCTCTTGATGCATCTCGGCTTTTCCCTCCCAACGCACATCCAAATAATAGGTTGTTTCGTCTATGATGCGTTTCAACAACGCCCTATCCTCACCCGTTTGAAGAAGCAGAGTAGTATGTTTATCGTCCGCACCCCATAGAGAGGCATCGTCGGTATGCAGCCCCGTGGGATAGGGAAAGCGGAAACGGATGCCTTGCCAGGCGTTGCCCAATAGAGAAGAATCGGCTATTACCGATACCGCAATCATGTCTTTTGTCGGATGACAAAGCGTCTGCACACTCATCGGATGTCCATCAAGCAAGAAACGGCTCGTGATTTTCCCCGTCTCCAAATGAAGGGTTTGATGGATAGAAGTAATGTCTGCCATCCCAAGTCCCGGTTTAAGCGACAAGCCTATAACACCCAAATGCAACCGATGAGGATTGGCACGCAAGTAGTTGGCGGCATCCTGCCTTCGCCCCTCTTCGGCAAATTGACATGCATAAACCTCGCGGCGGCCACGCCCAAAGTCGAAACCAACCAACGCCTCATCGGGATGAAAGCCGGATGTATTGGGGAAGCTATGCCATCCCCATTGGCTTTGTGTACCTAAAGGAACTCCATTTGAATAGGCTTCAGGAAAAGTCTGTAAGCCGGTAGCGTCAACGGTAAAGGCAAATTCTCCGTTGCCTACCGATAGGGAAGACAACGAATCAAAGGCATGGACAACCGGATTGTTCCTTGCCAACAATGCTTTCCTATCAATCTTCCCGGACGAACACGAGACCAAGAGCAAAGAAAGAAGAAAGATATAGCTTCTCATCCTACAACATCAATATACGTCCAACGTTTGTCGCTCGGCTTGTGGCTCGGGATGCTCGGGCAATGGTTTTCCGTTTACGGTAGCCTCCTTGAAGCTCACTTGTTGCGTGCTATATAAATAGTGGGAATAAGGGGCATCCACTACATGGAAGTTCTCGATGTGTATGTCACGAATAGGCTTCTCTTCGTATCCATCCATAAAGATGGCATAGTTATCGGATTTTTGTGCCTGCACGTTCTTTATGTGGAAGTTTTCGTATTGGGATGCATGTTGCCCGCCACGAAAACCGAAGTAGTTGGTTTCGAAGCGCAAGATGGCACCTTTACTCCGTTCTATGGTGATATTGTTTACAAAGACATTGCGGATGTATCCGCCACGGTCGCGGTTCGATTTAAAGTAGATGGCATTCTTCACCGTACCAATCTGTATGTTGTCCATATAGACATTCTCCACACCACCCGACATTTCGCTACCGATGCACAATCCGTTGCACTCGGAATAGAACAGACAATTACGGATCACGATGTTCCGCGATGCCCTACCAACACTACGTCCATCGGCATCGCGTCCGGCCTTGATGGCTATGGCGTCATCGCCGGTACGGAAAGTACAATTTTCAATCAGCACATTGCAAGTCGATTCCGGGTCGCATCCGTCATTGTTTGGGAAATGGCTATCGATGGTCACGCCACGTACAATGACATCGCTACAATACACCGGATGGATGGTCCAGAAAGGAGAGTCTTTAACGGTAACACCCTCTACCAAGATACGTGTGCATCCCAAGAACTGGATACAGGATGGGCGCAGGATTGTCCCTTTGCCAAATACACGTTGATGCAACGGCACGACGCGATCGCCCATGTCGCGCAAGCGGTCGCGGTCGGTTGCTTCGTTGGCCGCCCAAGCAGCAAACTCTTTTCCACCTTGTGCGTTGATGGTTCCTTTTCCGGTAATGGCGATATTGTCGGCATGATAGGCATATATCATTGGAGAGTGACCATAAAGTTCCGTACCCTCCCAACGGGTAAGCACTTCGGGCAGGAAGTCATCGGCCACTCCGCTAAACATCAAGGTTGCACCTTCTTGCAAATGAAGGTTTACGTTGCTCTTCAGTACGATATTACCATTTATATTATATATACCGGGATAAACATCCACCTTGCCACCTCCATGCGAAGAGCATTCATCGATGGCTTGTTGCAAGCTGATACGCGCGCTTCCGTCCTTTGGCGCTTTTACCTCGATGGTATAGTCGGGAAACGCTGTCCGGTTGATAGAGAGCACTATCTTTTCCGGCTCGCTAAGTTGTGTGGTTTGCGGTCCGTCGGTGGTGTAGGTAAACCAATCGAACGAGGCTTTACCCGCCTTTTTCAACGTGTTATAGGTATATAATCCGATGCGGCATCCCTTCCAATGTCCAAAAGGAATGAAGAAGGGCTCTCCGCATGGCGTAAAGTGGATATTATCCAAGCTATAAGCGTATTGCGATGACTTGTTCAGCATATCAATCTTTATACGAAGGTATATCCTTGTTTGCGACAAGGTATCGATGTTCACCTCTTTCATGTCGTTGGCCCAATACAACACTCGCTTGCCACTCTCCTGTTTCACACCAAGCAAGCACGAAAACATACTCATGTTGGCCAATCCGCTACGCTGTCCATCAACCATTTGGTCGAAATCCATGGCAACAGTTGCTTCGCTTACGTATCCCATCACCTTTTGCGTCAGCGTATTACGCGCAAGCCAAAACACGTCTGCCTTCAATGCATTGAATGTCAGGCTACCGGGCTTTTCGGTAAGCGACCATGCTTCGTTTACGGGATTATGATTGAATTGCCATTGCAAGCCCAATTCGGATGTAGAGAAATCGTCGCTTGTTTCAGGCAAGTAGATGTCGTTGCTTGCTATCGGCTTTTGATAGGCATGTACTGGTTCGCCTATTCCATTGCCGTCAATATCCACTCCGATAACCGGCCAACCATCTTTCCAATGCATGGGTTGCAGATGGGTAACGCGGCCTAATGCTCCGTTGTGTTGGAAATGAATAAACGCCCATTTATCGTCGGGCAAATCGACAATGGCACCTTGATGAGGGCCGTTTATGGGTGTGGAGCCTTGCTCCAAAACCACTCTCTTTTCGTAGGGGCCATAGATATTCTTCGAGCGCAAGATGGTTTGCCATCCTTCGCCCACGCCACCTTCGGGAATGGAGATATAATAATATCCATTCCATTTGTGTATCTTGGTGCCTTCGGCCACCGGGCCGGTGTAAACCGTGAGGCCATCGTCCAACAACTGCTTTCCATCGGGAGACATCTTATGAATAATGATGGGGCCTGCACCATGACGACTCCTACTTAAATAGGCTTGTCCGTCTTCATCCCAAAACGGACACGGGTCTTCCCATTTCTCCACCTCTTTTACTAAATGCAAAGGCTCCCATGGGCCTTCTGGATTAGTCGCCGTAGTCATAAAAAGGCCTTCGTGAGGAGTACAGAAGAAAATCCAAAACTTATTATCATGATAACGAATTGAAGGTGCCCACGAGCCGCCAGCATAGCACTCGTTCTTTTCCCAAGAAGGAAAATTAAATTTATCATATACCTTAGATATCAATTTCCAATTAACCACATCGACCGACTCTAACACTTGCATGCCAATGAAATGAAAATCGGAAGCTACCATGTAATACTTCTCGCCTACACGAATCACATCGGGATCGGAATAATCGGCATTCAATACAGGGTTGATGTAGGTTCCGTTTCCCTGATCGCCCCAAGCTGCATCAGAGCGAACTTGAGCCAACGATTGGATTAAAACAAGACAAAGGAGAAGAGCAGACAAAGCTATCTTTTTCATAGTTATAAATATTAGTATTATTAAGTGTTGCAATATTAACTGATTTCTCTGAAACAAGCAAACAATGATTTATAAAAAACACTTTACCGGGAAAGTAAAATCATGTGCGGGTACATTTGAGCAAAAAAGTAGCCTTAAAATGTTACAAATTGCTAAAATAGTACTAACTTTATAGATAGTTTTAGAAAAAATTGCTAATTTTGTCATTACATAATGCGTGGTTCTTGTGTTTTTCGAGCAACCAAGTACAACGAATCAAGCCTTATGTACTAAAATTACCGTGAAATTCAGGTTGCTCTATTAACTTTTTTAATTACCATAAATTATGATTAACAAAGCACACAAAATTCTGTTGTTAATTGCGAGTTGTCTGTTTATCGGGCTGGCAGCACATGCCCAAACACAACAACCTCCCATGATGTTGGGTAGAAACGCTCCACCCCCAAAGGATTACAAAACACCTGCCATCACCGAGTACTTTACTCCGGCTACCGATGCCGTGATGACTCCTGATGCAGAAGGCTTTATCCGTCGTTGGACACTCCTCGAGCCCATCGAAAAGCCTAACCGCAGCAATACGGTCTTCGTAGACAGCTACTTGCGCGAACAGTTCAACACAGAGTATTTCAAGAACCAATTCACAATGATTCCACGCGACGGACAAAAGGTCAAGGTGGGCAAACAAACCTTGAAATGGCACTCTCTCGACAGTAAACTGTTCAACGTTAAACTGTTCCGTTTCGCAACCGGTTTGAAAAAACAAAAATATGGTATTCTCTTTTGGGCTGTAACCGTTATCAATGCACCCGAAGACATGGAAGTGAGAATGGCCGTTGGCTCTAACTCTGCCTCTATGTGGTGGCTCAACGGTGAAGAAGCATTGCTGATGTCGGGCGACCGCCGTATGGTGATGGACGACTGCACATCTAAACGCCTCACACTGAAGAAAGGAAAGAACATCTTGCGTGGTGCCGTAATCAACGGCCCTGGCATGAGCGACTTCTGTGTCCGTTTCTTGGACGAAGCAGGCCAACCTGTTACAAATCTTACTGTTACAACCGAATAAAATACACCCTATATAATATAGACAATTATGAAGAAAAGCATACTGATTGCTTCTATCGCCATGCTGGCAGCCGTAAACTCGGCAGAAGCACAAATTGGAAATCCATATATTCACGACCCTTCTACCATCATGGAGTGTGAAGGCAAATACTACACTTTCGGCACAGGAGGTGGCGGTTTAATCTCTCCCGATGGTTACACATGGGATGGCGGAGCCGTACGCCCTGGCGGTGGTGCAGCCCCCGATGCCATTAAGATTGGCGACAGATATCTGATTGCTTATGGTGCCACCGGTGGTGGTTTGGGTGGCGGACACGCCGGTATCATCTACACCATGTGGAACAAGACACTCGATCCAAAATCACCCGATTTCAAATATAGCGAACCAAACTTGGTTGCACAATCTGAGTATGATGAAGACTGCGACGCTATCGACCCTTCATTGCTGATGGGCCCCGACGGACGTCTTTGGATGTCTTACGGAACATACTTCGGTTTCATCCGTTTGGTTGAGTTGGATCCTGCTACAGGTAAGCGTGTTGAAGGCAACAAGGCTATAGACATCGCTATCGACTGTGAAGCATCTGCTCTTATCTATCGCAACGGATGGTACTACTTATTAGGTACTCATGGTACTTGCTGCGACGGCGTTAACTCTACATACAACATCGTAGTAGGCCGTTCACGCAACGTAACCGGTCCTTACTTGGATAATGTAGGCCGCGACATGCTTAAAGGTGGTGGTAAAATGGTATTGGCCGCCGGTGGTCGTCTGATTGGTGCCGGACACTTCGGTCGCTACATCGTTGAAGAAGGCGTTGAAAAAATGTCTTGCCACTTCGAAGCCGACATGGATCGTAGCGGACGTAGTGTATTGAATGTCCGTCCATTGGTTTGGAAGAACGATTGGCCTGTAGCAGGCGAAATGTTCCAAGAAGGAACTTACGAAATCGAATCAGAACGTAGAGGTTATGCCCTTGAACTTGCTGTTGACTTCGTTCGCCTCGACACAGGTATTCGTGGTTGGAGACGTGATCCTAACGAACCTCTCAAGTCTATCGAAAACCAAAAGTTAGAAGATGTTATCGGTACTTGGCCTACAGGTAACATTGATATCCGTATCGGTGACTACATGGTACGTCCTCACCAACGTTGGACAATCACTGCCGTTCCTGAAGCCGGTGGTTACTTGGGTGGTGCATACTACAAAATCACTATCGAAGATACAAACCGCGCATTGGCCGCTACTGCCGACAAGGAAGTTATTGCAGTGCCCGAATTCACCGGTGCGCCTGAACAACTTTGGCAAATCGACCAATTGACAGACGGTACTTACCGCATCATGCCTAAGGAAATCCCTGGATGTACAGAAAAACTTGCACTTATCTCTGCAGGTGACAGTACTCCTACATTGGGCAAGTTTGATATGAACAGCGATAATTCTAAATGGAATTTCCGCAATCACTAATCAAAATTGACACATAAAAAGCAAGCCCCTTGCATCGCGATGCAAGGGGCTTTTCTATGTACTGATTATTAATTCTAAAATGCTAAACAAGCATCTTGCTAAAACGATTCAAGAATTCTTTTGCCTCGTCCATAGACAAACACAATGGAGGCAACAAACGAATAACATTGGTGCCGCTAACACCGGTAAACACATGATATTCTTTCAGTAAGCGTGTACGAATCTCCTTGATCGGCTCGTCAAATTCGATACCAATCATCAAGCCTTCGCCACGCACCTCTTTGATTTGAGGCAATTTCTTCAACTCACTCATCAAGAACGCACCTACGTTGGCAGCATTTTCAACCAGATTATCCTGTTCGATTACGTCAAGTACGGCCAAAGCTGCCGCACAAGCCAAGTGGTTGCCACCAAAAGTAGTGCCCAACTGTCCGTACTGAGCTTCGAACTTAGGAGAAATCAGCACACCACCCATTGGGAAACCGTTGCCGATGCCTTTGGCTACTGTTATCATATCCGGACGCACACCAAGATGCTGATGAGCAAAGAACTTACCACTACGCCCATAACCGCATTGAATTTCATCACAGATAAGTACGGTGTTGTACTTTTCGCAAAGTTCGCTCAAGCCCTTCAAGAACTCTGAAGTGACCATTCGGATGCCTCCAACACCTTGAATACACTCGATAACAACCGCACACACATCTCCCTTTTCAATCTCTGCTTTCCAAGCAGGAAGATCGTTCAAAGGCAAGTAGGTGACGTGTCCGTTAGCATTGATTGGCGCGATAATCTTAGGATTGTGGGTAGCCTCAACAGCTAATGAAGTACGGCCATGGAAAGCTTTTTCGGCTGTAAGTACGCGAGTACGGCCGTTGTAGAACGAAGCCAATTTCAACGCATTTTCGTTAGCTTCGGCACCGCTGTTAATCAAGAAGAACTGATAATCTTCATACCCTGAAGCCTTACCCAAACGCTCGGCAAGTTCGACTTGCAGTTCGTTGATAACCGAGTTACTATAGAAGCCAAGAGTAGCAACTTGCTCACTGATTTTCTTTACGTAATGCGGATGTGCATGACCAATGCTAATCACGGCATGACCACCATAAAGGTCGAGGTATTCGGTACCCTTATCATCCCAAACATGGCAACCTTGTCCCTTTACAATGTTTATATCAAACAAAGGATATACATCAAATAGTTTCATCTTTTGATTCTTTTTTAGAAAGCGCTTGGCTTCAAACGGAGGCCTACGGTTTCTTCCAAATTAAACAATAGATTCATGTTATGAACGGCCTGTCCGCTGGCTCCCTTAAGCAGATTATCCACACAAGAGATGATGAGCAGTTTATCGCCATGTTTTTCCAAGTGAATCAAGCACTTGTTAGTGTTGACAACTTGCTTCAAGTCGATATTCTTCTCCACAACGTGAGTAAACGAATCCTTGGCATAGTACTCTGTATAGATGTTAACAGCCTCTTCGATGGCAAGTTTTGTTTTCAACACAATTGTACAGAAAATACCTCTTGGGAAGTCGCCGCGATATGGGATGAAATCGATTTCTGAATCGAAGTTGCTTTGCAATTGTTTCAACGATTGCTTGATTTCGGGAACATGCTGGTGTTGGAATGCCTTATAGACACTCATGTTGTTGTTACGCCAACTGAAGTGACTTGTTGCACCGGGTTTTACACCGGCACCGGTACTACCTGTAATGGCATTAACCATGATATCGCCTTCGAGCAGGTTGTGCTTGGCAAGCGGTAGCAAACCCAGTTGGATACAAGTAGCAAAGCATCCCGGATTGGCTACATGCTTAGCACTGCAAGTGGCTCGTCTGTTCAATTCGGGAAGACCGTATATAAAGTCATGGTCATCACTCTTAAGGCGATAATCCATTGAGAGGTCGATAATCTTCAACTCTTCCGGCAAGTTGTGGCTTTCCATGAATTTCCTTGTATCGCCATGAGCCGTACAGAAGAAGAGCAGATCGATTTCGTCGAGAGGAAGTTGGTCGGTGAATGTCAAATCGGTTTCACCATACAATCCTTCGTGTACATCGGTAATCTTGTTGCCTGCATTACTTGCACTGTTTACAAAAACAATCTCCGCTTCGGGATGATTGATTAGCAAGCGAATCAGTTCGCCGGCGGTATATCCGGCACCGCCTATAATTCCTACTCTAATCATTGATCTTTGAGGTATCTATTTTTTTCTTCAGGTATGATAATCAACAAAATAATATAAATCAATATTCCGGGGAAGGCAGCCGAGAAGATTGTGAGCAACACATATACGATGCGCACAAGCGATACATCCAAACCAAAGAAGTTTGCCAATGCCGCACAGACACCGGAAAGTTTTCTTCCGGCACGTGGTCTTATTAACTTTTTTCCTCCATAATTGTATCCTAATTAGATATTATCCTTCTCGTCGTTATGGTTGGCATAGTATGCACGCAAAGCGGTAGAAGTAACCTTGATGAAGCCCTTGGCATCATCGGCTGTCCAACCCTTTTGAGTTTCGCCATATTCGCCAAACTTATTCTTCACCAAGTCGTCTTTCGACTCAACGCCTACGGTAGAGAAGCCTAATGGACGAAGTTCAAGGATAGCTGTTCCGTTTACGTTGCGTTGACTTTCGGTGAGCATAGCTTCGATGTCGCGCATCACAGGTTCCAAGTATTGGCTTTCGTGGAGGAACATGCCATACCAGTTGGCTACCTGATCCTTCCAGTATTGTTGCCACTTACTCAATGTATATTTTTCCAAGAAGCGGTGAGCACCGATAATCAGCATCGGAGCGGCGGCTTCGAAACCTACGCGGCCCTTGATGCCGATAATTGTATCGCCAACGTGCATATCGCGTCCGATGCCGTAGGCAGCACCAATCTCTTCTACCTTTTGGATAGCGGCAATAGGATCATCGTAAACGACATCGTTTACGGCTTTCAACTCGCCTTTCTCGAAGGTCAGGCGCAATTGCTCGGTACCTTCCTTTGTGCAATGTTTCAAGTATGCGGTTTCGGGCAAGCCTTGTGCTGAGTCGAGGATTTCACCTCCACAGATTGAGGTACCCCAGATACCCACGTTGTACGAATACTTCAACTTAGCGAAATCGGCGGGGAATCCGTTGGCATTGAGGTAGTCGATTTCTTCTTGGCGAGTCAGGGTGTTATCGCGAGTCAATGTAATGATTTCGATACCCGGAGACATTACCAAGAAAGTCATATCGAAACGGATTTGGTCGTTACCTGCACCGGTTGAACCGTGTGCAATGGCATCGGCGCCAATTTCGTTGGCATAGCGTGCAATGGCCAATGCCTGGAAGATACGTTCAGAGCTTACCGAAATGGGGTAAGTTCCGTTACGAAGTACGTTACCATATACCATGTACTTCAGCGACTTGTCGTAGTATTCGCGTGTTACGTCGAGTGTTACGTATTTAACGGCACCCAATTTATAGGCGTTCTCCTCATTGGTTTTCAGTTGTTCGGCACTGAATCCGCCTGTGTTTGCACAAGCGGCATACACTTCATAACCTTTTTCCTTTGCCAGATACATCACGGTGTA
The DNA here is from genome assembly GCA_015060685.1 of Mediterranea massiliensis. GTDB lineage: Bacteria > Bacteroidota > Bacteroidia > Bacteroidales > Bacteroidaceae > Bacteroides > Bacteroides massiliensis_B. The sequence continues at coordinate 13,273 of SUXZ01000017.1, forward strand.
TGAGGTATCCAACCCGCCGCTAAATGCGACTACTACTTTCTTTTTCTTTTCCATTATGATATTTTGTTTTTATTTTTCCACTTTAATATGTCTGTCAGATGGTATCTTCCTGGTGATCTTTCGGATCGTAAAGCATCGCTGTACAGATGCAGAACTTACGATTTTTAGCCACTAAGATATCGTGGTTTGTACATCCTTCGCATCCTTTCCAGAAGGCCTCATCGTCGGTCAGTTCGTTGAAGGTTACCGGTACATAGCCTAACTCCGTATTCATTTTCATCACGGCCGCACCGCTTGTCAAACTGAACACTTTTGCCCAAGGCCAACGTAGACGAGCCAATTGAAACGAAGCTTGCTTGATGCGCTTTGCCAAGCCTAAGCCGCGGTAATCGGGATGAACAATCAACCCCGAAGTGGCTACATATTGCTTGTTTCCCCAGCTTTCAATATAGGTAAAGCCTGCAAATTCGTCTCCACAAAGGGCAATAATAGCCTTACCTTCTTTCATTTTGGTTGCTACATATTCGTGAGTACGTTCGGCAATACCGGTGCCGCGCACTTTGGCAGCTTCGCGAATTGTATCTAAAATTTTATCTACATATATTTCGTGTGAGGCATCGGCCACCATCACGTCAATCTGTTTAGTTTCCATATCTAATTATAAAAAATCTCAAAATCAAAGGTTAGGGATAATCTCCGCCAAGAAATCTTTTACCATTCGGTGAGAAGCTCCCTCTTTCAGTACTAAAATAATGGTATCGTCGCCGGCAATGGTTCCTAAAATCAACGCACCTTCGCGGTTGTCTATGTCATAGGCAATGCTGCTTGCGTAGCCCGGGCGAGTGCGTATAACAGCCAGGTTACCAGAGAACTGAAGCGACTGGAAGCCTGAGGTCATCAGCATCTCGCTTGCACTTTGGATGTGGTTGCGCTTATAGAGAATGTCGTTGGGTAACACATAGACATATTTCCCGTTTACATTCGCGGCCTTGGCCACTTTCAGTTGTTTCAAGTCGCGCGACAAGGTAGCTTGTGTCAACACATAGCCCTCCTTGTTCAACTCTTGCAACAAGTCTTCTTGCGAGCCCACTTCCTGACTCGAAATAATCATCTTTATCGCGTCTAAACGATTACTTTTCTTACCCATTATTATGTATAAATATTCTTTTAGGCCGCAAAATTAGCGATAATTTTGGAAAGAATATGCAAAAACAACAGAATTTTTATACTAATATCTCTTTTTTTTGAAATTATCGAGAAAATGTAGGAGTAATACTGATAAAAAGTTCAAAGTTTATGCCCGGCATTGGGCGAGACAACACGGATAAATATTCTTCATCGAACAGATTATTAATGGCACCTTTGAAGGATAATTCGGCCCATTGAGTAGAGACTTTGCGTTCCAATGTAAGGTTGTTCATAAAATAAGGCGGGAGCTTGCCCGTTAGTGAAATATCATTCGAAGACATGGTGTGTCGCACACTATAGTAACACCATTTATAGAGTAATGACCAACATTTCCAATCTATACGACCGGTAATACTTGACGACCATTCGGGTACATAGGGCAATTGTTTGCCCACCGATTTGTCTGCCGGTGTCATAGGCTCACCTTCGTTAATGGATGGTGTCCACGACAAAGTACCATTTAGGCTCAACCGCCAATCGTTTTTCAGTGCAATGGAAATGTCGCTCTTCATTTCCACACCATACGCATGCACATTTTTCACATTACGTGGAGAAAAGAAACCTTTTGTTGTGGGAAGCCACAGAATCCAATCCTTTACATGCGAATCGAACCAATTCACAGAACCAGAAAATGAATAAATATTCTCTTCCCCAAGAGCAAAAGAAGCACCAATATCGTAAGTCCAACCGCTTTCGCGCTTCAAATCGGGATTCCCGCCCGGAAGGAAATAAAGGTCGTTTAATGTAGGGAAACGGAAATTACGCGACAAAGATGCCTTTAGCATCACATTTCCCTTTTTGGACACTACTCCATCAACAAAGAAAGCAGGGATGATTGGCGTCCAATCCGCACCATACATCTCTTTACGCACAACTGCCGACAGACCGATTCGTTCGTTGGGTTGCCATTTTGCCGAAGCAACTCCGGAGAATTCTGTGCGTCCCTTACTATAGCCCACCACCGCCTTATTACCATCTTGACGAATAATATTCTTGTCGCGACTCTCTACAAAATGTTGATGAACAGAAGCGGTAGCGGTAAAGAGCCACTCTCTACCTATATAATACTCTCCTTCGGTTTGTCCGTAAAAGGTGTTTATCTTGCTCCGCGAGCGTGTCATCGGGGCCATCACTCCATTTCCTGCATCGCGTTTATAATCATACTTCATTTGCGTATGTATATACCCTCCTTTTACAGCAAGTTTCCAGTTTTCACGCATGTGGTCCCACGAAAGTATACCGCGAAAAGTCAACTCACGTTGGCGATTTTCAAAGTCATTCTCATTTCCATAGTCGGTAGTCAGCATCGGCAATTCTCGGTTGGAATGGATAAGCCATGCATTCATCCCAAAGCGGTTGCCTTTCCGAGTATTGTAATACACCTCTTGCAACAAGTGTAAATCTTTAAATGCTCCACTGCGGTTTTTCTCTTTAGGGTAATATTGTCCCACAATATTCATTTCTTCATCGTAAATATTCTCTTTTTTGTCGCGATTACGGTAGGTATAATCATTGGGCGAAGAAGAAAAGACTACTCGTGTAGAGGTTTGCCAATGGTCATCACCATACGTCAAGCGCAGAAACTCATCGAACGTTTTGAACGAACCTACACCTTGAACGTATTGTAACCCGAAACCATCTGCATCGGCCGGCCGAGTAGATAGTTTCACCGCACCCCCCAATCCTCCACCGGTTTCATTAACCGACGAAGTACCATGCAACAAGGAGGCATCGTCGATGAAATAGGAAGGTATCATCGAAAAATCGGTCATGCCCAGCATTGGATTATTGATTCTCATACCATTCCATGTGACTTGTGTGTGCGAAGGAGAGGTACCTCGAAAAGCTACAGTGGAGAGTGTTGCACGGCCATAACTCTTTACAAAGATAGAGGAATTAAACGTCAGCACATCGGCCATAGATAGGGCAATATTCTCTTTCAATGCAGCCGAATCCATTTTGGTTTTCTGCATACCTATCTCTTTCATTGGCCGTTTGCCGTAGATGGTCACTTCGGGGATGCGTCTCCCCCTATCCAATGTTTGCGCCATCAACACACAGGGCATCAGCAACAAAAGTCCCACTATCAATTGTTTCATAATCGTTCTTTTCATTTCCAGCAAAAGGCTCCGGGTATAACGCCCACATAAAAGCTATCTAACAATTCTCTATCCTTCGAATAGCGATACACCATACCTGGTTGCACATAATCAATGGCATCGGCTATATAGACATCGCCCGTTCGCGGACAAATGGTCAACCCATAGTATAGTGTATTATCGTAAGGTAAGAAGGGGGTTGAAGGTATATGATTGGCTGTTACATCCATTTCCCACACATCATCGTTCAACCAATATACTTTATCCTTCGTACCATTTAGTTGCACTTCAGAAGGCCAATCGCCATATTCAAAAACAAATCGCTTTTCAATTGTAAATGTTTCGGCATCGATACGATACAGCGAAGGGGCCTCATGCCCATAAGGAGAACCTTCGTAGCCCCCATCTGTTACTGTCCAAAGTTTGTTATTGCAATCCATCACCAACGATGTAGGTTGAATGCCTACCACCAATTCATCCAACACTTTATCCGTTTCAGTATCTATTTTCAAAATACGATTTTGATACGACCAGCAGTTCACATAGACATATTTGCCATATTGCACCATCTGTTCGGTCGAACCGCTTTCCATTGTCATATTCGGCACATCGATATACCCTGTTATTTTATACTGCTTTGGATTGACAATAAAAATGCGGTTATCCCAAATCTGGGTGACATATGCCTTTTCGTCCGAAAGGAAATGGATGTAGCGAGGCGAGGTAAAGTTGGTGATTCGTCCCACCTCTTTAAAGGTATTTATGTCGATAGCAAAAATCACATGTGAGTTGTTCACCACAACCCAACCAATGCCATTGCGTATCACCATCGATTGAGCTACATCGCCTAATTTCATTCCATTAGCACGATAGAAGACTTCGTTTTCCACCTTTTTGGAAGTAGGATCATAAAACGAAAGCGAAGCATTTCCGTATTGAAAATTCCCCTCGTTTGTAATGAACAGTCCCTCACCGGTTTCGTTGAAGGATTCTTGCAAACCATAATCCCACTTCATGCATCCGGCAAGTAGCACCCCGATGAGTGCCACTGCCGGAATGATGAAGACTTTATTCATATATGGAAGAACGAGTTTCATTATTCAGCTTGTATCATGGAGTAATCGAAGAATCCGAATACCTCGGTGGAGTTTTCACCGAGCCAACCGCTCTTCGTATTACAACCGGTCTGCACCTTGATAAAGTCGATATACTTCAAATCCACCGGATTGCCTTCGGCATCGATGGCATTGGAGATTTTGAAGTAGTTGGCATTGGCTGCTGCATTGGCATTATTATCATCGGTCAAGCGATCTATTTCACTAAAATTATCTGCATATCCCCAATCGTATTCGGCATTTACCCAATAGGTGCCATTCCCCGATTGGTCATAATTACGACCTTCCAAGCAAGTTCCGGTAAGGGTATAGCTATCTTCTTCAATCCACAACGGATAATAGTAATCTTGTCTGTGAAAAGCTTTCAAGTAATCCACTTCACCGCTATTACCCTCGCTATCTGTCCATTTGACAGGTTGTTGTGGTTCAGTCGGACGATAATAGGTTACAGAGTAATTCTGAATAGTGCTTTCTTTTCCAGTTTCACTTCCTGCCAATTCAAACCAAGTATCATCAGGCAAACCGTTACCATTCTCATCCTGCATCACCCATACAACACCGGGTTCGGACGAACCTTTGAAGGAGTTTCCTTCTACGCCAAAGTCATAACCGCCTGTATTATCTATACTATGGTCGAAACCCACTACAATGTAACCACCAAAACCACCGAGCGAAACAAACAATTTGTCCTTCATACGTTGGTTAGCGTATGCGATAGCAGCTTCGGGTGTAGTTTGCGTACCATCAAAACCGCCTGTTTTGGTTTCGTTGATAAACTGACCCGGTGCAGGAGTGTATTCGAAGACTACTGTTTGCTCGGCTACCGATGTTTCGGTCTTAGCTCGATAGTGGTCTTCCAACTCTTCGGTAATCACATCGTCTGTATTGCAAGACGATGTGATTACAATTGCCAACAATAAATAGATATATTTCTTCATTACTTATTATTCTGTAAATTGCACAGCTACGTCATCGTATGCGAAGTATGCGGGCATGCTCATACCATCCTTGTTTAAAACCGACCCCAAAATATTAAACTCAACCTTATCCACCTTACCCAAGCCTGTCAAATCCCATTTTGTCCATTCAGTAACAATACCATTAGGACCATCTGCCAAGAAAAATTCGGAAGTTTTTCCTGTTTCATTTCCATTTAGAAATCCTGTTGCTACAACTTTTACATAATCACCTTCTTGAATGGTCTTGCCTTCAGTCAAAGCATTTCCTTCAAAGAAACATGTTAAAGCATAGCAGGAATTGTTTACATACATATGGTCGATAACACGAGCAACACCATCCTTGAAATAAATATAAGGTAAGTTTTCGGTCATATTATATGGCGTATTGTCATCATAACCATAATGCATTACAAAATTGGAAGAACCATTATAACCACCAGTCTTCGTCACTCCATACTCCTGTTCAGCACCATACACAGTTAATTGGTTTTGGTATGTTCCGTAAGTCACAAAATCAGATGCGGCATAATTGGAGACCGCATGTCCACCTCCCCAATAAGAATAAGAATAATAGTTACATGGAATCTCTGAAGCCAAAAATGTGTTGTTTTCATCATACCAAGCATATCTGTCTTCTTCTGAACACATATAGCTACTATCGTATATAAGAGGATCCATATATTCAGGTGATGCAATCAAATTGCTCCAAGTTGTGACATCTAAACTTGCATAACTAAGGCTATAAGATGTAAACTTTGCATCTTCATCCTCGAAAGTCAATACACGCAATTCATAAGATGGTTCTTTTACCAATTGGTCTTTAGCAATTTTTGTTTTTATACGTGTTGTAGCACCAACAACTAAATCCTTAGTAGGAATTTTTGTTTCTGTAAATGTACTGCCATCCACAAAAGTGTAAGTAACAGTCAATGTTTTTTCACTAATTGCAGCAGGCAAGCATACCATTGCTGCCATTACACCTTCATTTTCTGCTACCAATGTATGACCTTCTGCAAAATTAAGAGTGATAGTAGAACTACCTTCTGTAACAGTAGCCGACCAACACTCATTAGTAAAATCGTAAGTTTGCTTACCTGCGATATTTACACCATCCGCATCCAACTTGATAGATGTCAGTTTAGGCATATCAGCATCGTCTGTTGTTGTGTCGAACCAGATATAGGATGTTTTGTGCTTTAGGCAAAAAGAACCAAATGCATCGAGTGTTGCATAGCCAAAGTCACCATCATTTCCCAGATTACCATCGGCGGTTTGAGTAGCAAGTACGTATGCGTTATTTGACGATGCTGTCATATTATAAAAGACATGACCTATTCCTACGATTGCCGGAGAGCCGCCACTGAATACGAATTGAGCAATTTGACAATCGCTTTCAATAGCATCACTTTTTGCTTCGCCCAACCAAATATAGTCTCCGGAAGACCACATAAAAGGAATAGTACTTGACTTAGGAGTACCAAATGCCGTACGGGTATCGGTATCGGTTTCGTTGTATCCTGTTACAACATAATCTACAGATGAATTTATTTCATCATTTTCGGTACATGCAGTCATCATAGCAACTGCTGTAAGTGCAAATAATAGTTTTTTCATTGTTTTTTTTACTATTAAAGGTTCAACAATTGCTTTTTACATATCGTCCCATGGTGATTCGTCTTGTTGCGATGCTTGGAATCCTTGTTCCACTTCTACTTCGTAAATCTCTACTTCGGGTTTGATGTAATTTTCCTGTTCCATACAAAACATATAATTAAAAGTTAATAATAAGTATTCCTTTTGGGGCAGGATACGAATATTAACTCAAAACCTGTTACGATGGAGGCGTAGATTGTACGTTTTTACTTACGGCTATGGCAGACCTAATTAATTTCTATGCCCTGTACGCTAAAAAAAAGAAATGATTCCTTTAACAGCTTTTGATTTTATACCCGTATCCTGCAGGTTAAATCTTCTAATTGCATAGGTAGGTCTTCTGACTTATCCCGTTTGTTGCGCCTTCCCAGGCAACGAGGCCCAGTGGCATATTGCGAATGCAACAAACATAAGCTCCTTTAGAGCAGGGACTTACAGCAACAGGTATTGTTCCGGATTTACACCGGATTCCCTTTTCACCTCTCGGTTGGCATGCTCGCAGAACAAGCAACCTTAAGGCTCCTTATGCGCTGCAAATGTAGGCAACAATTTTAATTCTGCAAAAGAAATCGAAAAAAAAGTTGCAATCTCTAAAAAATGTATGCAGATACTACCGAATTCGCGCACAAAATTCTTTTGCTATGCTTATCAAAAAAATGCGCTCTGCGCCACTAAAACTTTTTTGCGACTGAGATAAATTAAAATACCGACGGTATTTATTAGAATACCGATGATATTTTATAAAATACCGCCGATATTTTATAGAATACCGTCGGTATTTTAGTTTTATGTAGCCACTTCTTGTTTTTTCCTCGGCACATAGCAAGTTTTTGCCTAAGAATGGCAAGAAAAATCGTGCGAAAGCAGAACGGAAAGAGAGGCGGAAAACAAAGAAAGTTATTAAATAGACTTAAGCGAAAAAAATATTTCCCTACTATTGAAATTTTACACGGCATTTTATGTACATTTGTAGCGTAATAACTATACCTTATTAATAATATAAATTCATAACATATATTTTATGCATAAACTTATTGAAGAAATCGTTGAGCGCGCCAAAGCCAACCGCCAACGTATTGTGCTTCCTGAAGGTACTGAGGAGCGCACACTGAAAGCTGCCAATCAAGTGTTAACAGATGGTGTAGCCGACTTGATTCTGATTGGCAATCCGGCCGAAATCGAGGCTTGCGCCAAGGAGTGGGGATTGGGAAATATTGGTAAAGCAACCATCATCGACCCCGAAAACAATCCAAAAGCAGAAGAATACGCCCAATTGTTGTGCGAGTTGCGCAAGAAGAAAGGCATGACGATAGAAGAGGCTCGCAAGTTGGTGAAAGACCCGCTTTACTTGGGATGCCTGATGATTAAGAATGGCGATGCCGACGGACAGTTGGCCGGTGCACGCAACACAACAGGCAACGTGCTTCGCCCTGCATTGCAAATCATCAAGACTACTCCGGGCATCACTTGCGTATCGGGCGCCATGTTGATGCTGACTCACGCTCCTGAATATGGCAAGAATGGCGTGTTGGTATGCGGCGACGTAGCCGTTACACCAATGCCCGATGCCAACCAACTGGGCGAGATTGCCGTTTGTACCGCACAGACTGCTGCTGCCGTAGCCGGTATCGATCCAAAGGTAGCTTTGTTGAGTTTCTCTACAAAAGGCTCGGCCAAGCACGAAGTGGTGGACAAAGTGGTTGCCGCCCTTGCACATGCCAAAGAATTGGCACCCGACTTGGCCATCGACGGCGAATTGCAAGCCGATGCCGCTTTGGTACCATCGATAGGAGCAAGCAAAGCGCCAGGCTCGGAGATTGCCGGACATGCCAACGTATTGGTATTCCCCAACCTGGAAGTAGGAAACATTGCCTACAAGTTGGTTCAACGCCTTGGACACGCCGAAGCCGTAGGCCCAATCCTCCAAGGTATTGCACGCCCTGTTAACGACTTGTCGCGCGGATGCTCTATCGAAGATGTGTATTGCATGATTGCTATCACCGCCAACCAAGCCATTGCTAGCAAATAACAGTATTAATCCATAAACAACAGAAACAAATGAAAATCTTAGTATTAAATTGCGGTAGTTCATCTATCAAGTATAAATTGTTCGACATGAGCAATTCAACCGTCATCGCACAAGGCGGTATCGAAAAAATCGGTTTGCCAGGTTCATTCTTGAAACTGACTTTACCCAACGGCGAAAAGAAAGTATTGGAAAAGGACATCCCTGAACATACTGTAGGCATCGAATTCATCCTCGACACACTGACCAACGCCGAATATGGCGCAATCAAGTCGCTCGACGAAATCAATGCCGTAGGTCACCGCATGGTACACGGAGGCGAAAAGTTCAGCAAATCGGTATTGCTCACACAGGAAGTGCTCGACGCATTCATCGCCTGCAACGACCTTGCACCACTTCACAACCCTGCCAACTTGAAAGGTGTGAACGCCGTTTCGGCCATCCTTCCAAACGTACCGCAAGTAGGCGTGTTCGACACTGCTTTCCACCAAACCATGCCCGACTATGCATACATGTATGCCGTGCCTTACGAACTTTACGAGAAATATGGCGTACGCCGTTATGGCTTCCACGGAACATCACACCGCTACGTTTCAAAACGCGTATGCGAATTCTTGGGAATCAAGCAAGAAGGTACAAAAATCATCACCTGCCACGTAGGAAACGGTGGTTCAATCTCTGCCATCAAGGATGGTAAATGTATCGATACAAGTATGGGATTGACCCCGCTCGAAGGCCTCATGATGGGTACACGTAGTGGCGACATCGATGCCGGTGCCATCACTTACCTCATGGACAAGCTGAAATTGGACGGAGCAGGCATCTCCGACTTGCTGAACAAGAAGAGCGGTGTAATGGGTATCTTCGAAAAATCGAGCGACATGCGCGAACTCGAAGCTGCCGTTGCCAACGGCGAAAAGCGCGCCATCCTGACAGAAAAGATGTACTTCTACCGCATCAAGAAATACATTGGTGCATACGCAGCTGCATTGGGCGGTGTTGACATCATCGTATTTACCGGAGGCGTTGGCGAAAACCAAGCTACAGCCCGTTGGGGATCATGCGAAGGCCTTGAATACATGGGTGTCAAACTCGATCCGGAAAAGAACAAGGTGCGCGGCGAAGAGATGATTATCTCTACCGACGACTCGAAGGTGAAGGTAATCGTTATTCCTACCGACGAAGAGCTGATGATTGCATCAGATACCATGGAAATTCTTGGATAATCATTAAACAACAATAAATGAAAAGAGTAAATCTAATTCTCATACTTCTTGTCCTGTTGGCTTGCAATATGCAAGCACAACAGGCAAAGTATGTCTTCTATTTCATCGGCGATGGAATGGGAGTAAACCATGTGAACGCAACCGAGTACTACTTAGGACAGTTGGAAGGCAAAATAGGCACCTCGCCACTGACCTTTGCTTCATTCCCCTATGCAACATTTGCAACGACCTACTCGGCTAACAGCCCCGTAACCGACTCGGCTGCTGCCGGTACCGCTTTGGCTACCGGTGTCAAGACTTACAACGGCGCCATCGGTGTAGATGTCAACAAAGAACCCATCGAAAACATTGCCGAAAAGGCTAAAAAAGCCGGCAAGAAAGTAGGAGTTGCTACAACCGTCAGCATCGACCATGCTACACCGGCCTCTTTCTATGCACACCAAGTGGACAGAAACATGAGCTACGAAATTGCACTCGACCTCATCAAGGCAGATTTCGACTTCTATGCAGGTGGCGGATTTGTAAAACCTCACACAACTTCCGACCGCAAAGAGGCACCCAGCATCTATCCGCAATTCGAAGAGGCAGGCTATACCGTAGCTCGCGGAATGGAAGAGTATAAAGAAAAGGCTGCTGCTGCAAAGAAGATGATTCTGATGCAAGACGAAAAGGATGGTACAACTCTTGTCAATGCAATCGACCAGAAAGAGGGTGACATGACACTTGCCGATTTGACAAGCAGTGCCATCGAATTCCTGACAAAAGGCAAGAACAAAGGATTCTTCCTGATGGTTGAAGGCGGAAGCATCGACTGGGCAGGCCATGCTAACGATGGTGCAAGTGCCATTGCCGAAATCCTCGACTTCGACAAGGCGATTAAAGTGGCTTACGAATTCTACAAAAAGCACCCAAAGGAAACACTGATTGTTGTTACCGCCGACCACGAAACAGGTGGCTTGACCTTGGGAATTGACAACATCTACGACTTGAAGATGAAGAACTTGAAGCAACAAAAGAGTTCGCCCAATAAGCTATCGCAAGTGATTACCGACTTACGCAAAGAAAAGAGAAGAGCTACTTGGGAAGAAGTGAAAGAACTTCTTGGCAAGCATTTAGGTTTCTGGAAGGAAATCAGCATCTCTTGGGAACAAGAAAAAGAGCTGCGCGACGTATATGAACAATCCTTTGTTCGCAATCGCATGCCTTTTACCGAAAGCATGTATTCACGCACAGAGCCATTGGCCGCTACTGCTGTGAAAGTGCTGAACAAAGCTGCACTTATCGGTTGGTCATCCGGCGGACATACCGCAAGTTATGTACCTGTATTCGCCATCGGAGCAAATGCCGATTTATTCCAAGGCCGTATAGACAATACAGACATTCCTAAGCGAATAATGAAAGCTGCCAGATACAAATAATCATGGGCTAATACATAAAAAGGAGAGCGATTGCTCTCCTTTTTTATGATAGTGTTTCTCCTTCAATGTAATTCTCGAGGAAAAGATTCTCTCCATCGAAAACGGCATACGAGAAGAGTTTTATCCAATCCCCCAAGATAAGAACCCGCGATGTCTTACTCAGCATCAGGTCGAGTTCAATGTGGCGGTGGCCATAAATGAAGAAGTTTATCTCGGGATGCGTTTTAAGATACTCCTTGCTATAAACCACCAAATGTTCGTTTTGCTCACCAAGATACTGTGGTTCACCCTCTTCATCATGCTTCAAACGGCTATGCTTCGCCCAACTCAAGCCAAAATCGATGCTCCATCGGGGATGAATGTTCGAGAATGCCTTTTGCAAGAAACGGTTATGGAACATTGCCCGCAGGAATTTGAACTTCTTATCCGGATCGCCCAAACCATCTCCATGAGCCAAATAAAACTCTCGGCCATAGATTTCGGTAGTAAGCGGCTGGCGATGTAATATCACACCGCACTCCTTCTCCAAATAGTCGCTACACCAAATGTCGTGATTGCCAATAAAGAAATGCACTTCCACACCCAAGTCGGTCAATTCTGATACTTTTCCCAAGAAACGAGTGTATCCCCGTGGTACAACCATCTTGTACTCGTACCAGAAGTCGAACATATCGCCCAGCATATATACGGCTGCAGCCTTATGCTTGATGCTATCGAGAAAGTTCACCAAACGACGTTCGTGCATCCGCCCATGCTGAATGGCACGCGAACCGAGATGTGCATCTGAAAGGAAGTATACAGGACGCATGGCTATCTGTTTTTATAGGAATCCAAGTTCTAATTTTGCCTCTTCGCTCATCATGTCCTTATGCCATTCCGGCTCAAAGACAAGGTTTACGGTGGCCGTTTGTATATGTTCTATCGATTCTATTTTCTGACGGACATCTTCCATAATGAAGTCGGCAGCCGGACAATTCGGTGCTGTCAATGTCATGTCAAGGATGGCATCGTTGTTGTCGGTCACATCTATTTTATAAATTAAGCCAAGGTCGTAGATATTAACGGGTATTTCGGGGTCGTACACCGTTTTCAACATGGCCACTATTTTTTCTTCTAATTCAAATTTCGTCATCGTTGTTTGCCTATTTTAAATACAAAGATAGTGAATTATCATGAATTACAACCTACCTTCATCATTAAAACTATAAAATGCGCCATCGCATACAATCAAATGATCCACCAAGCGGATATGCATCATTTCGGCGGCTTTGGCTATTTGCTGGGTAATGTGGATATCGTCGCGGCTTGGTTGTATGTTTCCCGACGGATGGTTGTGGACAACCACTATTTGCGTAGCCCTCTGCAACAATGCTTCGCGCAATATCTCCCTCACATCGACGGCTGTCTGGTTAATTCCTCCGCGGCTGATGCGCACCTTGGCTATTACCTTAGAGGCTTGGTTCAATAACAGGAGCCAAAACTCTTCGGTAGGCAAATCGCAAAGTATGGGATGGAAAATGTTATAGATATCTGTAGAGATACGGATGGTCTGTCTATCGGCTGGTTCTTGCAATTTGCGTCGTTTTCCCAATTCGAGTGCCGCCATCACGGTGATGCTTTTGGCCGGTCCCATTCCCTTGAAGTGTTTGAAGTCGTGTACCTCCCACTTGGCCAGATTGTTCAGGTTGTTATCGCATGCCGCCAAGATGCGTTGCATCAAGCCAACGGCACTCTCTTCGGTGTTTCCCGAGCCTATCAAGATGGCCAGTAATTCGGCATCACTCAACGCCTCGGCACCTTTCAGCATCATTTTCTCGCGCGGGCGGTCTTCTTCAGCCCATTGATTGATTGTCAGTTTATCCTTTTCCATCATTGATAAAAATTCTTTTTAAAGGCCTGCAACTCTTCGTTCCTTCCTATGACACATCTCAGCCACCATGCACGCAGAAATCCGGTGCCGTATCCAAGTAGTTGGATATAAGAGGCTGCTATGGCATATAATCCGATGAGGATGTTTCTGTTTTGAATGGCCGAATCGACAAATACCAAGAGGGCATAAAGCAATAAGGGAAGTAGTGCGTAGGGAGTAAGCAGCGCACCGAGCAAACAGAAAGCTACTCCTATTGTAAATAGGGCTGGCAGAAGATGTACCATTTTCAACGACTCGGGATACTTCTTATAAAGGTTAATGCGGGCAATGCCCGAATTGTGTACTTGCTTGAAGAACTTCTTCAAATCGGTGCGACGTTTGTGATATACCCAAGCTTCCGGGAATAACCGGCAACGATAGCCTTGCTTAAAGATGCGGATGCTGAAATCGATATCCTCGCCAAAACGCATCGCCGAGAAGCCCTGCAACTGCCGATAAGCATCACTACGTACACCCATATTGAAACTCCGCGGATAGAATTTATCCATCTTCTTCTTTCCACCCCGAATGCCTCCGGTAGTAAAGAACGAGGTCATGGAGTAGTTGATGGCCTTCTGAATGTTTGTAAACGAGGGATGTGCCCTATCCGGGCCTCCGAAAGCATCAGCCGGTTCACGATTCAGTTCGTTTTCCACCTCCTGCAAATAGGTTGACGGAAGGATGCAATCGGAATCCAATATAATAAGGTACTCTCCCCTACTTCGTTGGGCGGCATAGTTACGCGTCTGTCCCGGGCCGGAATTAGGTTTTTCAAAATAGTGAATATCCAATTTACCGGCATACTTCGCCACCACATCGGCACAAGGGATAGCCGATCCGTCGTCCACCACCACCAGTTCAAAATCGTTGATGGTCTGAAGTGTGAGGCTTTGTAGCAACTCGTCCACCTCGTCGGGACGATTGTATACAGGTATCAGAAAAGAGTATTTCATCGGGTTGTGCATCTTTGTTTGCCACAAAGATAGTGATAATCATTCAAAGATGCACAACTTTATTTATTATCTCTATTCCTCAACATTTTTCCAAGGATGGCATCAACCGAAAAACGACCGGGCCCGGAGATATACATCAGGATGAAAATAATCAGGTAAATAAACGCAAGTTCGCCTTGCGCAATGTCGGCATGATGGATCAAGAAGAAAGCGATAGCCATCGTTACAAGCATGGGAATCATAACCAACCGATAAAGGAAACCGAAAATGAATGCGATTGAGCAAAACAGTTCGGAGAAGATGGCCAGTATCAACGAAGCATTCGAGCCGATGCCCAACGGATCGGGGAAGTTTGCAGAGAGAACGGCAAAATTCAATGTCTTCTCTAATCCATGGGCTAAGAAGAGCGAGCCTATCATTACTCTCATTGCCAAGAGGAAGAGTGACGAGCCGTAATTGTTGGCATAGCGGGGAAAAAGGATTGTTGTAATCATATTCTTTATTTGTTTTTCCGGTTAAACGCAAATACTTCTACATTTGTTCGCACGTTAACAGAAGAAAACTAAAAAAGAAAAAAATCACAACACAAAAATCACGTCGGAAAAGGCTGATATTTTTTCCTCGTGAGAGAAAAAAACTACCCTCGTGGGAAAATTATTTTTTCCTCGTGGGGAAAAAATATCATGGTTATTGAGGCATTTTAAAGAAGGTAAAGATATGATACAAAAAAGGAGCGGATGTCTCCATCCGCCCTTTATATATAATAGGTATAGGGCTATTAAGCCTTTACACGACCTACATATGAACCATCGCGAGTATCGATTTCGATGGTGTCGCCTTCGTTGATGAAAAGAGGCACACGAACAGTAGCTCCCGATTCAACGGTTGCAGGCTTCAATGTGTTGGTAGCAGTATCGCCCTTCAAACCTGGTTCAGTATAAGTAATCTTCATTTGAACCTTGATAGGCATGTCGGCATAAAGCACAGTTTCGGTAGAAGCGTCAGATACTACATCAACAACCATACCTTCGAGCATGAAGTCAACACCATTGATCAAATCGCGAGCGATGGGAATTTGATCGAATGTTTCTTGGTTCATGAATAGGTAGTCATCGCCTTCTTGATAAAGATATTGGTGAGGACGACGTTCAACGCGAACATCTTCCAACTTTTCACCGATATTGAAACGACGTTCCAACACATAACCGTTTACAACGTCTTTCAGTTTTGTACGCATAAATGTGTTACCCTTTCCTGGCTTTACATGCAGGAAGTCAATGCAAAAATAAAGTTTGCCATCCATACGGATGCAAGTTCCGATTTTAATGTCTTGAGCATTAATCATACTACTGTCTTTTTATATTATTTTTTATGTTATTGAATCATTTTTCGGGTGCAAAGATAAGGGAAAAGCAGTGAATTTCAATAAAAATCGCAAAAACTTTTGAGAGAAAATAAGTTATCGTTTGGTTTATTTAAAAAAAGTACCTATTTTTGCAGCCCGATTTCGTGAATAATAACGTAAAAACAAAGATAGAAAGATGAAAAGAACTTATCAACCCTCTAACAGAAAGAGAAAAAACAAACACGGTTTCCGTGAGAGAATGGCTACAGCCAACGGTCGTAGAGTATTGGCAGCACGTCGTGCTAAAGGCAGAAAGAAACTTACTGTTTCTGACGAATACAACGGAGTGAAGGCATAAGCCAAACTTTTCTTGTAGAAAAAAGAATTAAGCCGCAAAAAACAACAGTTTTTTGCGGCTTTCTTTGTATAACTATCAATTTGCATTATCTTTGCGCCAAAGAAAAGCATAAAGCCACATGAAGATTACCATTCTACAACAAAATATCGTTTGGAGCAACCCCGAGGCAAACAGAAAGATAGCAGAAGAGGCATTCGACCGGAATCCGGATGCCGAACTATACGTTCTACCCGAAATGTTCAGTACAGGTTTCTGCACCGAGCCCGAAGGGATTGCCGAACGCAACGGAGATTCATTAACCTGGATGAAGCAACAGGCCGCACAACGCAATGCGGCCATTGCCGGAAGCATTGCCACCGAGGTGGACGGCAAATACTACAACCGTTTTTATTTTGTAAAGCCCGACGGAAGTGTAGCCCAATACGACAAGAAGCATTTGTTTACCTACGGAGGCGAAGACAAGCGATTCACCGCCGGCAACGAACGGGTTATCGTAGAATGGAAGGGCGTACGCATCCTGCTGGCCATCTGCTATGACCTCCGCTTCCCGGTATGGGTACGCAATCGGGGCGACTACGACATGATTCTTTATGTAGCCAGTTGGCCAACCCCTCGTGTAGCCGCATGGAGTGCCTTGCTCGTAGCACGAGCCATCGAAAACCAATGTTATGTAGCAGGGGTGAACCGTGTAGGAACCGACCCCACTTGCGAGTATTGCGGAGGAAGTGCCATTATCGACCCCTACGGAAAGACGATAGCCGCCTGCACCTTGAACGAAGCATGCGAGGCCTCGGCCAAGGTGGACATGGAGGCTTTGGAAGCCTTCCGCAAAAAGTTCCCCGTACTGAACGATGCGGATGATTTTGAAAGAAAATAAATTAAGCATATGATAGAAAGAAAACTACTTTTGGGCGACGAGGCCATAGCTTTGGGAGCTATTCATGCCGGCATCAGCGGTGTGTATGCCTACCCCGGTACGCCCTCGACCGAAATAACCGAATTTATTCAAGCCTACGCGCCCGAAGTGCGTAGCCGTTGGTGCACCAACGAAAAAACCGCCATGGAAGCGGCCTTAGGTATGACTTATGCCGGAAAACGTGCGCTGGTATGCATGAAACATGTAGGTATGAACGTTGCCGCCGATGCTTTTGTCAACTCGGCCATCACCGGCGTAAACGGGGGCCTTGTAGTACTTGCCGCCGATGACCCATCGATGCACTCGTCGCAAAACGAACAAGACTCGCGTTTCTATGGCAAGTTTGCCCTGATTCCTATTCTCGAGCCTTCTACCCAACAAGAGGCCTACGACATGATGGCGTATGCCTATGCCTTGTCCGAGGAGAAGAAACTTCCCGTGCTGATGCGTGTCGTCACCCGTCTGGCGCACTCGCGAGCCGGTGTAACCGTTCGTGAACCATTGCCGCAAAACCAACTGAACCCGGAAACCGAACGCACACACTGGGTGTTGCTTCCGGGCAATGCCCGCCGACAATATGCTTCGTTAGTAGGCAAGCAAGGAGATTTATTGGCCGCCTCCGAAGCCTCTCCTTACAACAAATCAGCGTTCAACGTTCAGCAATCAAAACTCGGTGTAATTGCTTGCGGCATTGCCTATAATTATGTAATGGAAAACAATCCTCAAGCACTTGGCATACCCGTGCTGAAGGTTTCACAATATCCATTGCCCGAAACGGCCATCAAAGAGTTGGCCGCACAATGCGAATCATTGCTCATTGCCGAAGACGGCCAACCGCTTGTGGAAGAGCAAGTGAAATCTCTGCTCGGTGCCGGCTACCCAATCAAGGGCCGCTACACAGGCGATTTGCCTCGCATGGGCGAACTGACTCCCGATAGCGTAGGAACTGCTTTAGGCGTGAGCATCGAGCAACCCTATGCAGCTGCACAAAACGTCATGCCCCGCCCACCGGCACTCTGTCAAGGATGTGGCCACCGCGATGTGTACGATGCCCTGAATAAAGTTGCCGCCGAGTACAAAGGAGCACGCATCTTTGGCGACATCGGTTGCTACACCCTCGGTGCCTTGCCTCCTTTCCGAGCCATCGACAGCTGCGTGGATATGGGAGCCTCCATCACCATGGCTAAAGGTGCCGCCGATGCCGGTCTCTTCCCGGCTATTGCCGTGATTGGCGACTCAACATTCACTCACTCGGGCATGACCGGTTTGCTGGATGCCGTGAACGATAATGCCAACATCACCGTAGTGATTTCCGATAATCTAACCACCGCCATGACCGGAGGTCAGGATTCGGCCGGCACAAACAAGTTCGAAGCCATTTGCCTCGGATTGGGAATAGCCCCCGAACATGTCCGGGTGGTTGTACCTCTTCCCAAGAACATGGAAGAAATCACTCGCATCATTCGCGAAGAGATAGAATATCAAGGCGTATCAGTCATCATCCCCCGTAGGGAATGTATGCAAACGCTTCAACGCAAACTCAGAAACAAAAAGAAATGAAGAAAGACATCATATTAGCCGGCGTGGGAGGACAAGGCATCCTTACCATCGCCACCATCATAGGCGATGCGGCCACTACTGCCGGGCTGAACTTAAAGCAAGCTGAAGTGCATGGCATGAGCCAACGCGGAGGAGATGTACAATCCAACCTTCGCCTATCTACCGACCTCATCCACTCCGATTTGATTAAGGAGGGTGCAGCCGACCTGATTATCTCGATGGAGCCGATGGAAGCACTTCGCTACCTACCCTATTTAAATAAGGAGGGTTGGGTAGTTACATCATCACACCCCTTCAAAAACATCCCGAACTATCCGGATGATGATGCCCTGATGCAAGAATTGAACAACTTGCCGCAAGTAGCAGCCCTCCCAATCGAGGATGTAGCTAAAGAGAATAATCTACCTAAAAGCGCCAATGTAGTATTGTTGGGTATGGCGGCCAAATACATCGAAATCCTTACTCCCGAGCAACTTCGCGAAAGCATTGCGCGAGTGTTCGCCTCTAAGGGCGAAAAGGTTGTAGAAGCCAACCTGCAAGCATTCGACTTAGGATACAATAATATCTAGATTTTCTAGAATCTCTAGAAATTGAATAGCACCATGAAAATATTCAGTGAAGACTTAGTAAAGCAAGCAACAGTTGCATGCCATGTAGCTGACCTTTCAAGAGCAACCATTGGTGAAGTGCTTTTAGTTGCACAATATTTGGAGAAAGAAACCGGTATCCCCTTTATCCGAATGGATCAGGGCTCACCTGGTTTGCCCGTCAATCAAGCGGGTGTTGAAGCCGAGAAGGCTGCATTGGATAGAGGTGTTGGCTCTCAATACCCTGCAGCAGCCGGTATCCCCGAATTAAAGCACGAAGCTTCGCGATTCGTCAAAGCCTTCCTCGATGTAAACATCTCTGCCCGTTCGTGTGTACCCACCACAGGAAGTGTCGCCGGCTCGTACGGCTCGTTCATTGCTTGCACACAACGCACACCCGGAAAGAACAAGGTGCTTTTCATCGACCCGGGATTCCCCATCCAAAAGTCTCAATTACGCATACTTGGTGTAGAATGGGAAGAGTTTGATATCTATCATCACCGCGGAACTGCTCTCCGCGAAAAGTTAGAGAGTTTCTTGGTTAAAGGCGATATTGCCGCCATCATCTACTCCAACCCCAATAATCCGGCATGGATTTGCCTGGAGGAAGAGGAATTGGCTATCATTGGCGAGCTGGCAACCAAATACGATGTCATCGTCATGGAAGACTTGGCCTATTTCTGTATGGACTTCCGCCGCGACATGGGACATCCCTTCGAACCTCCCTACCCGCCAACCGTTGCACACTATACCGACAACTACATCCTGATGCTTTCGTCATCGAAGATATTCAGTTATGCCGGCCAACGCATGGCTTTGACATGCATTAGCGACAAACTCTTCGAACGACAATTCCCTGCATTGGCCGAACGATATAAAGATGCCGGTGTCTTCGGTCAGACACTTGTTGCATCGATTCTTTACATGATTACATCGGGCTGTACGGCATCCACTCAATATGCTTATGCCGAAATGCTCCGATTGTCCACCGAAGGGAAAATCAATTTCGTGGAAGACACACGCGAATATGCACATCGTGCCGAAAAGATGAAGAAGATTTTTACAGACAATGGTTTCCACATTGTTTACGATTACGATGCCACTCAAGTAGTGGGAGACGGTTTCTTCTTTACCATCGGCTACGGCAACATGAGCGGAGGCGACTTACTGAAAGAGCTGTTGTATTACGGAGTAAGCAGCATCAATCTTTCTACTACAGGAAGTGAACAACAAGGCGTACGTGCCTGCACATCGCGCATGAGAGAGGATCTCTACAAAACTATGGAGGAACGAATGAAAGCTTTCCATGAAGACCATCCGATAACAGTATAATAATATATAACCACTATGATTTGGAATCCTAACAAAGAATGCATGAGCCGTGACGAAATGCATGCATTGCAAAGTAAGCGGCTTCAGAAATTGGTAACCTATGTTTACCACAACGTACCTTTCTACAGAAACAAGATGCAGGCAATGGATCTCTCACCGGAAGACATCCGCAGCATCGACGACATCGTGAAATTGCCGTTTACAACTAAACAAGACTTGCGCGACAACTATCCGTATGGCTTGCAAGCCGCTCCTCCTTCGGAGATTGTACGCGTACATGCATCTTCGGGCACAACAGGCAACCCAACTATTGTGGGATATACCCGTAAAGACCTGGCTGTATGGTCGGAAGTAATGGCACGATGCCTCACTGCTTACGGAGTAACCCGCGACGACACATTCTCTGTTGCCTACGGTTACGGACTATTCACCGGTGGTTTGGGTGCTCACTATGGCGTAGAGAACCTTGGAGCAACTGTTATCCCCACATCAACCGGTAACACAGAAAAGCACATCCGTTTGATTCGCGACTTGAAAATCAGCGGTATTGCTTGTACACCCTCATACGCCCTCTATCTTGCAGAGACGCTTGACAAAATGGGGTTGAGCAAAGACGATTTGGGCTTACGTATCGGTGCCTTCGGTGCTGAACCTTGGACAGAGAACATGCGCAAGGAAATTGAAGAACGCCTCGGCTTGAAAGGTTACAACATCTATGGCTTAAGCGAAATCATGGGTCCCGGCGTATCGTATGAGTGCCAGGAGCAAAACGGTTCTCACATTTGCGAAGACCACTTCTACCCGGAAATCATCAACCCCGATACACTCGAGCAACTGCCTTATGGCACGCAAGGCGAATTGGTGTTCACCACCTTGACGAAAGAAGGTATGCCGGTACTTCGCTATCGCACCAAAGACCTTTGCACACTCTACAACGACCCATGTCCATGCGGACGTACTGCCGTAAAGATGGGACGCATTGTAGGACGTAGCGACGATATGCTCATCATCCGTGGTATCAATGTTTTCCCATCGCAAGTGGAAAGTGTAATCCTCGAAATGAAAGAGTTCGAACCGCAATACATGCTTGTAGTGGATCGTGTAAACAACCTCGACACACTTCAGGTTCAAGTAGAGGTTCGACGCGACTTCTTCAGCGACGACCTCGGACGTATGCTTGCCATGAAGAAAACATTGGCCGATAAGCTGAAGAGCGTACTCTCTATCAGTGCCGACGTGAAACTGATGGAACCCAACAGCATCGAGCGTAGTCAAGGTAAGGGTAAACATGTGATTGACAAACGAATCTTGAAATAATTAAATCTGATACGATATGACAATAAAGCAATTATCAGTTTTTTTGGAAAACAAGACTGGAAGAATCAATGAAGTGACCAAGATTTTGGGTAAGCATAGCATCAATATGCATGCATTCAGTATGGCAGAAACTACCGACTTCGGTATCCTTCGCTTAATTGTTTCCGAAGTGGACAAAGCCGTAGAGATACTTCGTGAAGAGAACTTTGCCGTAATGCTTACCGATGTGGTTTGTATCAGTTGCCCCAATGTGGCGGGAGCACTTTCGGGCATCCTTGAACACCTGGCCGAAAAGCAGATTTTCATTGAGTACATGTATGCTTTTGCCGAAGGCGATAAGGCCAATGTGGTTATCCGCCCGAACGATATTGACAAGTGTGTACAAGTGCTGAGCGAATGCGAGTGCGAATTGAATAGATTCTAATCGCAACACTTAAAACGACATAGGAATGCACAACCTTTTGCCGGGCAAGGGGTTGTGCATTCTATTTATGAATTGATAGGCGGCGCCTCGGAAGAAAAATAAATAAATTTATTTTGTTCTTCTCTCGGCTTGCACTATCTTTGTCCCCATAAGCATAAATAAGAGATACTTATGACCATAAAAGAGTTTTTTTCTTTAAAAAACGGCCGATACTTTTGGGGCAACCTATTAGGGATGATTGTTTTAGTAGTCATCGTTGTGTTTGCAACCCTAAAATGGCTGGATAATTATACTTATCATGGCGAAGCCATTGAAGTTCCCGATGCAAAAGGCATGAGCGTTAAGGATGCCATCCAACTTTTCAAAAGCAAGAACTTGTTATGTGAAGTCGCCGACTCGACATACGTAAAAGACAAAACTCCGGGATGCATTGTCGAGCACCAACCCAATGCCGGACAACGAGTAAAACGTGATAGAGTAATCTACTTGACCATAAATACCCTAACAACTCCGTTGGTTGTCATTCCCGATGTTGCCGACAACAGTTCCTTGCGACAAGCCATGGCACGGCTGACGGCAGCAGGATTCCAACTGGCTCCCAACGATACGATTCCCGGCGAAAAGGATTGGGTATATGGCGTGAGATACAACAACAAACTCATCACACTTGGCGAGAAGGTTCCGCAAGGAGCCACACTGACCTTGTTGGTTGGCGATGGCAACACCAACCCTACCGAAGAGAACGATTCCATCTCAACTACAGAAGTTGTTGTTCCTACTGAAACAACAGATGACTCATGGTTCTAAGCAACACCTCTTTCCAAATGGAGCAATTACCCAACGATACCGAACTTGACAGCATCGACCTGGACGAAATTGAACCTGTAGGCGATGAAGCACAGCTGTACGAGCACTTTCGGGTGGTTGTAGATAAGGGACAAGAGTTGATGCGCGTTGATAAATACCTCTTCGACCGTCTTCCTAATGCATCACGCAACCGCATCCAAAAAGCAGCCGAACAGAACTTTGTAATGGCCAACGGGAAGCCCGTAAAAAGCAGTTACAAGGTGAAGCCTTTGGATGTGATTACCATTGTAATGGATCGTCCTCGCTACGAGAACGACATCATTCCCGAAGATATTCCTTTAGACATCGTTTACGAAGACAACTACTTGATGGTGGTAAACAAGCCCGCCGGATTGGTGGTACACCCTGGCCATGGCAATTATCACGGCACACTGGTCAACGCCATTGCCTGGCACATGAAAGAGGTACCCGACTACGATGCCAACGACCCACGTGTAGGATTGGTACATCGTATCGACAAAGACACTTCCGGTCTGCTTGTCATTGCCAAGACTCCCGACGCCAAGACTCACCTTGGCAACCAATTCTTCCATAAAACAACCAAACGACGTTATCGCGCATTGGTATGGGGCAACGTAGAGAACGATGAAGGTACCATCACGGGCGACATTGGCCGACACCCCAAAGACCGCATGCAGATGACAGTGTTACCCGATGGAGAGGGTAAACATGCCGTTACACACTATCGTGTATTGGAGCGGTTTGGCTATGTAACCCTTGTGGAGTGCATCCTTGAAACAGGACGCACCCACCAAATTCGTGTACACATGAAGCACATCGGACACATATTATTCAACGATGAGCGTTATGGTGGAAACGAAATCTTAAAAGGAACTCACTTTGCGAAATATAAACAATTTGTAAACAAATGTTTCGACATCTGTCCACGTCAGGCTTTGCATGCCATGACATTAGGTTTTGTCCATCCCGTTACGGGCGAAGAATTGCACTTCACAACCGAGTTGCCCGAGGACATGACAGCCTTGATAGAGAGATGGCGGAACTATATCAGTAACCGTAATTTAGAATGAAAAGAACTATTGCCATCGTAGCAGGAGGCGACTCCTCGGAATATGTAGTTTCCTTGCGCAGTGCCCAAGGCATCTATTCATTTATCGATAAAGAGAAATACAACCTTTACATCGTTATGATGAAAGGACTGGATTGGCACGTGCAACTGCCCGACGAAACAACTGCGGTAATCGACCGCAACGACTTCAGTTTCCAACTGAATGGCGAAAAGATAACATTCGACTTTGCATACATCACCATTCACGGCACACCGGGCGAAAACGGCCGTCTGCAAGGCTACTTCGATATGCTCGGCATCCCCTACTCTTGTTGCGGAGTACTGGCAGCTGCTCTGACATTCAATAAGTTTGCTTGCAACCAATACCTCAAAGGGTTTGGTGTACGTATAGCCGAAGCATTATCGCTCCGCCAAGGCCAATCGGTATCCGATGAGGATGTCATCGAGAAGATTGGATTACCTTGCTTCATCAAACCCAGTTTGGGAGGCAGCAGTTTTGGCGTGACAAAAGTCAAGAGCCGCGAACAGATTCAACCGGCCATTGCCAAAGCGTTCGAAGAGGGCGAAGAGGTTATTATCGAAGCCTTTATGGATGGAACAGAAATTACATGCGGCTGCTACAAAACAAAAGAGAAGTCGGTTGTGTTTCCCATCACAGAGGTAGTGACACATAACGAATACTTCGACTACGATGCCAAGTATAACGGCCAAGTGGACGAGATTACACCGGCACGTATAGCCGACGAATTGCGCGACCGTGTACAGATGCTGACTTCTGCCATCTACGACATCTTGGGTGCTCAAGGCATTATACGCATCGACTACATCATTACCGAAGGCAAGAAGATAAACCTCTTGGAGGTAAACACTACACCGGGCATGACCCCCACTAGTTTCATACCGCAACAAGTACGCGCTGCCGGGTTGAACATTACCGATGTAATGACTGATATAATTGAAAACAAGTTCTAAAAACAATAACTATGAACGAATTTGACGAAATCCGTCCATATCACGACGAAGAGTTACCACAGATTTATGAGGAGTTGATTGCCGACCCCATGTTTCAACAGGTGATAAGTGTCGTCATGCCGGGTGTGCCCTTCGAAGGTATCGCCATGAAGATGCGTAGCTGCAAAACGAAACTCGAATTTCAAAAAGCATTCTGCTATGCGCTATTAAAAGACATCATGCAGAAGGCCACTAAAGGTGTAACGCTGAATCACGATGCCTTGACAGACAAACAACAGGCTTATACCTATATCAGCAACCACCGCGACATCATTCTCGACTCTGGTTTCTTGGATGTGTTGTTGGTGGAAAACAATCTGGATACAGTAGAGATTGCCATTGGCGACAATCTGCTTATCTATCCTTGGATAAAGAAAGTGGTGCGCATCAACAAGTCGTTCATCGTGCAACGCGCACTCACCATGCGCCAGATGCTTGAGTCATCGGCCCGCATGTCGCGCTACATGCATTATGCCATTGGCGAGAAGAAACAATCCATCTGGATTGCACAACGCGAAGGACGCGCCAAAGACTCGGACGACCGCACACAAGACAGTATCCTGAAAATGATGGCAATGGGAGGCGAAGGCGATATCATCGACCGCTTGATGGAACTGAACATTGCACCGTTGGCCATCAGCTATGAATACGATCCATGCGATTTCCTCAAGGCACAAGAGTTCCAACAAAAGCGCGATATAGAAGGATTCAAAAAGTCGCAAACCGACGACTTGATCAACATGCAGACCGGACTCTTCGGATACAAAGGTCGCGTACACTTCCAACCGGCAGCATGCATCAACGACGAACTGGCGAAGTTGGACCGTAACATGCCCAAGCAAGAGCTGTTCACCACCATCTCTGCACTGATAGACAAGAGCATCCATGCCAACTATCGCATCTATCCGAACAACTACGTTGCCCTCGATTTGCTGAACGAATCCAACGACTATGCCGCCAACTATACCGACGAAGACAAACTGCAATTCGAAGGATACTTGGCACAACAAATCGAGCGCATCCAACTGCCCAACAAGGATGTTGATTTCCTTCGCACGAAGCTATTGGAAATGTATGCCAACCCGTTGAAGAATTACCTAGTTGCCCACGCATGAAACGAAGAGTTATGAACCATCGAACGCTACTATCAAGTTGCCTTATCCTTTTCGCACTATGGTTGTGCTATGGATGTGGCAACGAGGACGAGTATCACTATCCCTCGGTAAAACTGGAGTTCCTGACCGCTACAACCAATTCAAAAGGAACAATAAACCAGATTACTACCGATGGCGGCAAAGCCTATAACGTACAAGCGGATGGCTCTAACCTGAAGTTGCCTGCCGACACTTTGCTTCGCATCGTAACCAACTACGAAGAGGTAGAGGGTGGCGTCAGATTATATGGAGCAGCAGTACCTGTCTCCAACTACCCCATCCCGCTTGCCGAGTTCAAGGAAGAGATGGTCAAACATCCGGCAAGCATCCAAAGCATCTGGATGGGCCTAGACTACCTGAACATGATTCTGCAAGTTAAGGCTCAAAACAAGAAGCACACTTTCCGCTTCATCGAAGAGAGCGCAACGATAGACGAAGAAACCAATGAACTGAATCTGCTCATCGGCCTTTATCACAACAACAACGGAGACCTCGAAGCCTATACCCAACGGGCCTACGCTTCTGTTCCCCTAAAACAATATGCCGAAAAGGGATACAGCAAGATAAACATCAGTTTTACGCTCAATACCAACGAGGGTGAGACATCAAATTACGACTTTGAATATATACCCTTGTAGGGACACGCCATGGTGTGTCCGAAAAAAAATAAAAACAATGAAAACACTCCTCTCCATCATCAGCTTCATCGCCATCACATTGTTGGCATGCCAATCGAAAGGCAATTTCAAGTCAATCAATGTCGAAGAATTCGAAACACTGATAGCCCAACCCGAAGTACAACGATTGGATGTACGTACCCTGGCCGAGTATAAAGAAGGACATATACCCGGTAGCCTCAACCTGAATGTCAGAGACGAAGAGTACTTCAAAGCCTCAGCCGATTCTCTTCTGAACAAGAACCACCCCGTTGCCGTATATTGCCGTAGCGGCAACCGAAGCAAGAAAGCCGCCACCATACTTACCGAAAAGGGCTACAAAGTATATGAACTTAGCTCCGGCATCACCGGCTGGAAGGCTGCAGGAAAGGCTATAGAATAAGGCGAATCCACAAATATAGCTTCGTGAGGCCACAAATATAGCTTCATGAGCCAACGAAGCTACTTTCATAGGGCGATGAAGCTATATCTGCAAGAAGTAGGGCGTGCTTTCATTTAATTCCCGAACGCAAACAAATGAAAAATAAAAGCCCCTACAGACATCCTAATGCCAATAGGGGCTAAAAAATATCATAAAGAAATGCCTACAACGCTTGCAACATGCGCTTCAGAACGACTGTGGCCGAGATTTCGCGGTTGGCTGCTTCGGGAATGACAAGTGAGGTGGGTGCCTCGATTACATCGTCGGTAACAATCATGTTACGACGAACGGGAAGGCAGTGCATGAAGTGTGCATTGTTTGTCCACGACATATGTTCCGTATCAACTGTCCAGCTCATATCTTTAGAAAGTATCTGTCCGTATTTTTCGGGCAAGGTAACACCCGGACAAGCCCAATTCTTGGCATAGATGAAATCGGCTCCTTCGAACGCTTTCTTCTGATCGTATTCTACACGGGCACCACGCACGAACTTCGGATCGAGTTCATAGCCTTCGGGGTGCGTAATAACGAAATCCACATTGGCTTCGTTCATAAAGTCGGCAAATGAGTTGGGCACCGCTTGTGGAAGTGCCTTGGGATGGGGTGCCCAAGTAAGCACCACCTTAGGGCGATCGGTTTTCTTGTACTCCTCAATGGTAATCAAGTCGGCAAAGGCTTGCAACGGATGACCAGTAGCGGCCTCCATTGAAAAGACCGGTTTGCCGGAATATTGTATAAACTGATTCAGAATCTTCTCGGTATAGTCGTCTTCACGGTTTTCGAAATGAGCAAACGAACGCACACCGATAATGTCGCAATAACTGGCCATAACCGGAATGGCTTCGAGCAAATGCTCACTCTTGTCGCCATCCATAATTACACCACGTTCGGTTTCCAATTTCCAAGCACCCTGGTTCACATCGAGCACAATAACATCCATGCCCAAATTCCGTGCAGCCTTCTGTGTGCTGAGACGGGTGCGCAAGCTGTTGTTGAAGAAGATAAGCAAACAGGTCTTATGACGGCCCAATGCTTCGAATTTATAACGATCTTGCTTAATCTCAAATGCTTCGGAAAGGGCTTGTTTCAAATCGCCCAAATCGAATACGTTGGTATATGTCTTCATATAAATTGAGAATTGAGAATTGAATAATTAGTTTCTTACTTGTCCTTCACCCTCTATCAGCCACTTATAGGTAGTGATTTCGGCCAAAGCCATTGGCCCGCGGGCATGTAACTTCTGGGTACTGATACCAATCTCTGCACCCAATCCAAATTGTGCGCCATCGGTAAACGAAGTAGGTGCATTATGATAAACACATGCTGCATCTACCATCCGGCTGAAATAATCTGCCGTTTGCTTATCATCCGTCACAATACACTCGCTATGTTTTGAGCCATAGGCGTTGATATGTCGTACAGCCTCTTCCACGCCACTGACGCACTTTATCGCCATCTTGTAATCCAAGAATTCGCGGCCAAAGTCTTCGGCAGTTGCCTCTTGCAAAAGTGCATCGGGATAGTTGCCTTTCAAGGCTACATAAGCCAATTTATCGGCATAGATTATCACATTGCTATCGGCAAGTTTCTGGCACAATACCGGCAAGGCAGAGAGTCGCTTCTCATCAACAAGCAAGCAATCGAGCGCATTACAGACACTTACACGGCGTGTCTTGGCATTGTTTACAATGGCTGCACCCTTCTGCAAATCGCCATGAGCATCGAAATAGGTATGGCAGATACCGGCACCGGTTTCGATTACCGGTACGGTTGCGTTTTGGCGTACGAAGTTAATCAGGTTACTGCTGCCTCTTGGAATAATCAAATCCACATAGCCATTGGCTGTCAGCAACTTTGCAGTCGCTTCGCGGTCGGGAGGTAGAAGTTCTACAATCTTGGTATTAACACCAAATTGTTTCAAGACGCCATGTATCACGCCGACAATGGCACGATTAGAACAATCGGCATCGCTACCACCCTTCAGGATACAGGCATTGCCGCTCTTCAAGCAAAGGGAGAAGACATCGAAACTAACGTTTGGACGCGCTTCATAGATAATACCAATCACTCCAAATGGCACACTAACTTTGCGCAAACGAAGACCATTCGGCAAGGTAGATTGGGCAAGCAGACGGTCTAATGGCGACGGCAATGAAGCCACATTGCGTGTATCGGCAGCAATATCTTCAAGGCGTTTATGCGTTAATTTCAGTCGGTCGTACTTGGGATTGGCCTTATCCATACGAGCCAAATCCTTCTCGTTTTCACTCAATATATAATCTGCATTGGCCAAAGTAGCATCGGCTACAGCCAACAGTATTTCGTTAATCTGATTTTCTGTAAGTGCCAACAACTCGCGACTGGCATCTTGAACGGCTTTGAATGTTTGTATCATAGGTATTTGTATTATTCCATGTATAGATAATCGTAGTGAACCACCGGCTTATGCCCGTGCTTACCCATTGACTGACGGGCTTGCTCTGAATCGCAATTAGCCTTGCCCACTCCAATCTGCGTACCATCGGGGGCGATGATGCTTACGATATCATCCTTCTCGAACTCACCTTCAATGTTGATAATGCCTACCGGCAACAGACTGGTAGCCTTATCTCCCGAAAGAACAGCCACAGCCTGCTCGTTCAGGAACAACTTTCCCTTAGCAAACCCCTGGCTATGGGCAATCCATTTCTTGACACTTGACACCGATTGCGAAGAGGGTATGAAACGTGTACACAACGTTTCGGCCGGATGTTGTACCAAATCCACCAGAATATTATCACGCTTTCCGTTGGCTATAATCACAGAGATACCTTCATCGGCCACCTTGCGGGCAATGGTTGTCTTGGTCAGCATGCCACCACGACCGAAACTGGATTTCCCAACCTGGATATAACTGCTAAGATCTTTCCCCGGCTCGATTTCCTTAATCACTTGCGATTGCGGATCTTCCGGAGAGCCATTATAGATGCCATCAATATTGCTCAAAATGATAAGTGCCTGAGCATCCATCATGGTAGCAATGAGCCCGGAAAGCTCATCATTATCGGTAAACATCAGTTCGCTGACCGATATTGTATCGTTTTCATTCACAATGGGGATAACGCCATTTTCCAACATTACCATCATACAATTCCTTTGATTCAGGTAATGACGACGGGTTGAGAAACTTTCCTTCATCGTAAGCACTTGTCCCACCGGAATACCATGCTCACGAAACAGTTCGTAATACCGATTTATCAGTTTGGCTTGTCCCACTGCCGAATAAAGCTGGCGTTGGTCCACACTATCCAGCTTGCGGATAGCAGTAACTTCACTCCGTCCGGAAGCAACGGCACCGGATGAAATAAGGATTACCTCCACACCTTGTTTATGGAGTTCTGCAATTTGGTCAACAAGTGCAGACATCCTCGTCACGTCGAGTGTTCCATCGCGACGTGTCAAAACATTACTGCCCACTTTAACGGCTATTCTTGTTAGTTGTTGCATCATTGTATTATCGTATCTAACTGGTTTCAACGAATCGGAATACTCTATTCCAATGTTATCCGCTCTACCTTTATCTGTTCATTCAAGAAGCAAGATGCCGATTCGGCAAACTTATCCTCGGCCTCGGTTGTCAAGTAGCGACAAGAGCCTTGCTTCGTACATTTCGCATCCATCTCAGGATGACGTTTCAAGTAATCCTCCAAGCTGCTTGCCACCAGTTCTCCTTGGGAAACGATGGTAACATCTTTCGGCATATAAGAACGAATCTTTGGCAACAGCAACGGATAATGAGTGCAGCCAAGAATAACAGTATCAATCTGTCCATCTTGACTCAGCAACTCCGAGATATACTTATCAACAAAATAATCGGCTCCAGGCAATTCGGCCTCACCATTTTCAACCAAAGGCACCCACATAGGGCATGCCTTACCCGATACAGCTACATCGGGATAAAGTTTCTTGATTTCCAATGGATAAGATTCCGATTTGATGGTACCTGCGGTTGCCAGCACACCTACATGACGTGATTGGGTCAACGCACCTATTGTTTCGACGGTTGGCCGGATAACGCCCAACACCCTTCGGTCGGCATCCAGCGACGGGAGGTCGTTCATCTGAATGGTTCGCAATGCCTTTGCCGATGCCGTATTGCAAGCCAAGATCACCAAATGACACCCCATTTCAAAGAGTTTGGTAACAGCTTGCAGGGTAAATTCATAGACCACCTCAAAAGAACGCGAACCATAGGGCGAACGTGCATTGTCGCCCAAATAGAGATAATCGTACTGCGGCAATCGCTCGCGTACTTTACTCAATATGGTCAAGCCTCCATATCCGGAGTCGAACACTCCTATAGGGCCTGGAGATGTTGATAGAGGCAATCTCATAACTGAATGTATAAAAAAAGCGGCACGGAAGCAAACAGCATATCCGTGCCGCTTATAATACCTTAATATATTACTTATTTAATACCCAATTGGGCTTTTACCTTTGCAGTAACATCAATGCTTTCTGCACCAACGAATGCCAAAGGAGTAGATGCCAAGTCGAAAATGTAAACAACACCTTCTGCCTTACCTACAGCCTCGATAGCAGCAGTCAACTTTTGTTGAATGGGCACCATAGCTTCTTGTTGTGCTTGTTGCATTGCTTGGTAAGCCTCTTGTTGGAATTGTTGCAAACGTTGATCCATATCGGCCAAGTCTCTTTGACGACGTTCAGCGATATTCTTTGGCAATGAATCTGCTTGAGCAACAAACTCTTGATACTTCTTATTGAACTCTTCTCTGCTGTTATCAAATTCTTTTTGATATTGCTTGCTCAAAGCATCCAAATCGGCTTGTGCTTTTGTAAATTCCGGCATAGCCACCATCACTTCTTGTGAATTCATGTGTGCAAACTTAGCTTGTCCCATCGCTACCACAGGGAGGACGAACAATGCAGCTAATAAAACGATTTTCTTCAACATAGTTTCAAATTTTATGATTTTAAAATTATTGATTCTAACTAATTAAAATGGTTTGTCGTTGCAAATGTATGAAATTAATTTGAATATCCTAACTTTATCAGCACTTCATTGCTAATATCGATGTCTGGAGAGGCAAAAATCAGGCTCGTAGCCGAAGCTCTATCAAGCACTGCAGCATAGCCTTCTTTCAAAGCAATGGCCTTTACAGCCTCGTAAACTTCATCCTCTATAGGCTGCAACAAAGCATTCTGCTTCTTAGCCATTTCGCCTTCCGGACCAAAATAGTTTCTGCGCAATTCGGCCACCTCTTTCTCCTTATTAATAATAGCCTCTTCGCGTTGGGTACGTTGTGCATCGGTCAGGTTCTTGGCATCCCTTTGATAATTCTCATAAAGTTGCTTGGCCTCGTCCGATACCCGTTCAATTTCGGCTTGCCACACTTTGGATGATTGGTCCAACTGTTCGGTTGCCCGTTGATAAGCCGGTATTTGCTCCATGATATATTCCATATCAATCAACGCAAATTTCTGTGCACTTGCCGAAACCGACAAAAGTGCCATAACAATCAATAACAAACTCTTTCTCATAACGCTTGAATATTTAAAATTAAAACTCTTGACCTAAGATAAAGTGGAACTGGCTACCGCCATACGAGCTTGAGCCATGTACCTTATCGAAACCATAAGCCCAGTCGATACCCATCATACCAATCATCGGCAAGAAGATACGCACACCCACACCGGCCGAACGCTTCAGTTCGAACGGATTGAACTTGTTAACATCTTGCCATGCATTACCGGCTTCAACGAAACCTAATGCATAGATACTTGAGCTTGTTTCAAGCATCAAAGGATAACGCAATTCCAAACCTAAACGGGCATAAGCATAACCTTCGTAACCATACGGAGTCAACGAACTGTTTTCATAACCACGAAGAGCCACCATTTCAGTTGCATAGGTTGAATAACCGGTCATACCATCACCACCCACATCAAATGTTTCGAAAGGCGATTTCTTATGTTTGTTGAAGTGACCTAACAAACCGAATTCCACACGGCTCATCAATACAGGACACTTGTTGCTATTGCTCAATGCAGTATAAGTCTTGGCTTTGAATTTCCACTTATGATACTCTATCCACTTATGGATTTCGTTCATGTCATCCTGATTGTTCTGGTTGTACTTGCTATAATCCTTACCATCGAACAACGAGTATGGAGGTGTAATCTGCAAAGAGAACGAGAAGTCAGAACCCATACGAGGATAGATAGGATTATCGTATGAAGCACGAGCCAAAGTAAGGTTCAAACTCAAGTTATTACACTTACCGTTCGTAACAGGGAAGTATTGCCAATCGCTCAGCACATAACGTTGGAAAGAGAGTTCGGCTGTAAATTGGAAATAGTCATCGGGCCACTTCAAACGCTTACCGAACATCACTGAAAGTCCGTACATCTGAATACTCTTGTCCGGGTCGTAATAGTTCTCGTAACTATTGTAATTGCCATAGTTATACATGCCATAGCCATACATACCACTATAGTAGCTGTTGTAATAGCTATTCATGTATGCAGAGTTGTAATACTGGCTACTGATGTCTGTCTGACGTGAGTAGTATGCCGAAACCGAGAAGGCATTAGGACGCTTACCGCCAAACCAGGGATCGAAGAACGAAACGCTATACGACTGATAGTACTTGGCATTGGTTTGCGCACTGATTGTCAATGTCTGGCCATCACCTTGAGGCAAAATTCCGCGGTAGTTTTCACCCGGATGCAGCAGGTTCTCCAACGAGAAGTTGGTAAACTTCAGACTCAACTTACCGATAACACCTGTTTGTCCCCAACCGGCCGAGAACTCCACTTGGTCGTTGGCCTTGGAAACGAGGTTATAACCGATATCAACAGTACCATCTTCCGGTCTGGGTTGAATATCCGGTTGGATTTGTTCCGGGTCGAAGTGTCCCATCTGCTGGATTTCACGCATGGAGCGCATCAAGTCTTCACGACTGAACAACTCACCTGGGCGGGTACGCAATTCACGACGAACCACATTCTCATACAAGCGGTCGTTACCGTTGATGCTTACCTTATTAATAGTAGCCTGACGACCTTCATAAATACGCATTTCAAGGTCGATTGAGTCGCCAACGATATTTACTTCTACCGGTTCCAAGCTATAGAACAGGTAACCGTTGTTATAGTACATGTTACCGATAGCATCTTCATCCTCCAAGGTACGTTCGCTCAACAACTTCTGATTATACACGTCACCCTTGTTCATGCGAAGCATGTAGTTCAACTGTTCGGTAGAGTAAAGTGTATTACCCACCCAAGTTACGTTGCGCAAGAAGTACTTTTGGCCTTCGTCAATCTCCATGTAAACATTTACCGTCTTTTCGTCATGAGGAGTAACGCTATCCACCACGATTACCGCATCGCGATAACCCAATTCGTTGTACTTATCAATAATCAGTTGTTTATCGGCTTCATAGTTCTCTTCCACGAACTTCTTGGTACGGAAGAAATTCACCAACTTGTTCTTTTCGTTAGTTTTCTTCATGATGCGTTTCAACTTCTTTGTTTTCAACGCCTCATTACCGACAATCGTAATTTGGTTTACCTTAACCTTTTCCTTCTTGTCGATTGCAATTTCTACGATAACCTGTCCTTCATTTTTAGGGTCATCCTTTTGGTTAATAAACACTTCCGCATTCTTAAAGCCCTTATCGTCATAGTATCGCTTAATCAACGTTTCGGCACGGTCAACCACGTTCGGTGTAATCTGTCCACCCTTCATCATACCCACACGGTCTTCCAGGTCTTCTCTTTCCGACTTCTTCACCCCTTTGTACACAATTTCGGAAACACGGGGGCGCAAGGCTACATGTATAGTAATCCAAGTCTTGTTTCCGGCAACACTATCTTGGGTAATGCTGACATCAGAGAACAAGCCATGTCGCCAATAACGCTTACAGGCTTCTGTAATGTCATCACCAGGAATCTTTATCTCCTGTCCCTTAACCAATCCCGAAAGACCGATAATCACATAATCGTCGTAATTATCAGCTCCCTCGACATTGATTCCTGCCAATTCATAGGTCTTGGGGGTGCCCGAGTACAACACTACAGGCTTTTCTTGGTTTGTGTCTTGTGCCGAAATAGTTTGAGTGCCCCAAGAGAGGCAGACAAACGCTATCAATATGGATAAAATACGATAATGCATTTATATATACTATTATTATTTATTACTTACTTGTTCACTTGTTTTGCCAAATCGTCGTTCGCGTTGCTGATAGTCCCAAATGGCCTTACACAATTCCTCTTCACGGAAATCCGGCCAAAAGGTATCACAGAAATAGAGTTCGGAATAAGCACATTGCCACAACAGGTAATTGCTCAGTCTGATTTCTCCACCTGTTCGTATCAACAAATCCGGATTGGGCATGAAATGAGTGGCTAAGTTGGCTGAAATGGTATCAGCCTCCACCTCTTTCGACGAAAGCTTTCCTTGCTCCACCAATTCGGCAATATTACGGACAGCCTGTGTCAGTTCCCAATGCGATGAATAGCTCAACGCCAGTACCAACGTCATGCCCGTATTTCGTGAAGTGTTTTCGATGCATTGCTGCAAACGTTCCTGCACATTAGCCGGCAACTTCTCGATATCACCAATTACACGAAAACGTATATTGTTCTTCATAAATGTCTCTTCTTCTATCGATTCGAAAAGCAGAGACATCAATGCTGCGACCTCATTGCTAGGTCTGTTCCAATTCTCTGTAGAGAAGGTATAAAGAGTTAAAAACTTGACACCAAGTCTTGCCGATTCTTCGGCTATGACGTGTACCGTTTCGGCACCGGCCTGATGACCGAAACTACGTTCATGCCCACGTTGCTTAGCCCAACGTCCATTACCATCCATGATAATGGCTATATGGGCCGGCACCCGGTTTTTATCTATTTGTTCTTTATACGACATTCCTTATACGAATTAATCACTGACGCTCAAAGCCTAAACGGTTCAGACGTCCACGCCAAAGTTGATTCTTAATTATGTTATTTCCGCCACCGACAACCCAGATAAAGTTGTTTTTATCTACTGTTGCCGAATAGCCTTTAGCATCTCTCAAGCCATAAGGGAAGCGCATCTTGGTTGTCATGATGTCCCACTTCAAGCCTGTTGACGATTGGTAGAATGCATACAACCCAGCATCGAGCAGGTAATAGTTTCCGCCATAGAAAATGATTGTAGGATTATTTGTCAGCGGACAATAGGCCGTTGCATTCGGCTCCATGCTTGCCCAACGTTCTCCATCCATCGAGAACCAAGGCACAACCTTGCCGCTGGTTGTTTCGGGCATACCGACCAATACCGACTTATACACGCCATTTGATGTTTTATGAACGGTCGATTGGATGTTTTCGGTAGGGAATCCCTCTTCTACCGCCTCGCCCAATGTCCATTGCAAAGAGGCATCGGCAGTACAGAAATAGTTCACGCCATCCACTTGCTTGATGCCGGCCAATTTATCAGGTAGGGCGGTAAGCAGTGCCTTTACGTCACCGCTCAAGCTCTCCACGATTTGCCATTCGGCACCATCGGCAGACTGATAGACATCTCCGCCTTGAGCAACCATGAACACCGATTGCCAAGCGGGCAAAAGGGTATTCAGCAATGCATCCTCGGGCATTCCGGCCAGCGCCATCTCTTCCCAAACCACATTTGTAGGGTTAGAGATATTTGCCTTATAGCCCACAAAGCCATTATCAGACGAAGCATAGAGATACAGATAATCATCCATGCTGATTAACTTAACGTCTTTCAAAGGCATGGTGGGGAAGTTGTCCGAAGAGGTCATTTCTCTCCAGATAAGCGAATCGGGATCTTGTTGATGAACATTGATTGTCAGCTTATAAGTGCGATTGGTCAGTCCATCGCGAGCATGAATCTTGAATGCCAATCCGTTGGGATTGTTTACAGCAGCACGCAAATCGACCGCTTTATTCGTTGCAAACAATGTATCCAAATCGCCTGTTGTAATGGCACCTGTCACAGTAAAGGTGTCCACCATGATGCTATCCAACAATGTATCGGCATACATCGGCATCGAATCGCGATTGAAGATGCGATGCTCCACTTGGTCGATAGAAAATTTGTAGTGCTCTCCATAGATGGCTTCCAAACCAAAGGCATATACAGAAGCATCCGAGCTAAAGATATATTCATTATCCGAATCCAGGCATGCACTGAAAGAGATACATAAACCCAGAAAACAGGCAATCACAGACAAAAATTTAATTCTCATTACTAAGTTATTTTCTATTTGTGTTATTTACAAGCTGCAAAAATAGGAACATTTTTCACTATAATTCGCTTAAAAGGGAAGTTTTATATAAATTTATAGATAAAAAAGTACTTTTTGGGCATTTATAGCTGTTTTGGAAAGCAATTTTAACTTACTTTCGCTTATAACGGCGGATTACATGGCCGTTCACTTTTTTAGTTTCAACCAGCATCTCATCCGGCAGGGAGGGAGATTTCACACCGCTACCCAGGGCAATGGGTGCCACCTCAACGAACGCCTCGTCCCAAAGATTTTCTGCGATAAACGATTGATGCAGCATGGCTCCACCCTCCACCAGCAACGATTGTATTTTCCGTGCATGCAATGCCTCCACGATTTGCGGCAATATGGGTTGGGAGAAATCCAGCGTGACAGACTCCACATGGTGCAAGTTCTCTTTCCGTTGGGCGGTAAAGAGTATGGTCGGTTGACTTGCGTCAAATAGCTTCAGATGGGATGGTAAGGCCAAGTTCCTGTCTATCACCAACCTCAGTGGAGACTTACCATACCAGTTGCGAACATTCAAAGAGGGATTGTCCAGCAAGGCTGTACGTGTTCCCACCAAGATGGCATCGTGTTCGGCACGTCGTTTATGGACAAGCATCGATGTAAAGTCGTTTGACAATTTCACCGGCTCGCCTGCTGTGCGATTAAGGTCGATAAATCCATCTTCCGACTGCGCCCATTTCAGCGTTATAAAGGGCCGTTTCCTGGCATGATAAGTAACAAAGCGCTCTATCAGTTCAAGACACTCCTTTTCCAACACGCCAACCGTTACCTCTATACCTGCCTGACGCAGTTTTTCAATCCCCTTTCCATCCACTTTGGCAAAGGGGTCCTGGCACCCTACAACAACCCTTTTCAACTGCTTTTCAACAATCAAATCGGCACAAGGAGGTGTCTTTCCGTAATGAGCACATGGTTCAAGGCTTACATAGATGGTCGAGCGCTTCAACAGTTCCTGATTTTTTACCGAACGGATAGCATTTACCTCGGCATGTGCTTCACCGCATTTTGCATGATACCCCTCGCCTATTATCTTTCCATCGCACACAATCACTGCACCTACCATCGGATTGGGGGCTGCTCCACACAATCCGTTCCGTGCTAATTGAATGCAACGATGCATGTATATTTCATCCTCTTTCATAAAGTTTGGCAAACCAAAAATAATTGTTACTTTTGCGTCCTATTTCAACAATCCTATATGAACATCACTCCCGCCTATCTTCGCGAAACGTTAGGCCAAAGTTATGACCCTCAAGAGGCTAATGCTTTGGCTCGCATCATTTATTGCGAAATATTGGAGCAGAGTAATGTTGATTATTACTTGTGCAAAGATAGGGAATTATCGGGAAAAGAAGAAGAAAAAGTAGCATCCATTCTTCAACGCCTGGCAAATTACGAGCCGATACAATACATTCAAGGGGAAACTTTTTTCCTTGGACGACAATTTTCCGTCAGGCCCGGAGTGCTGATTCCACGACAGGAAACCGAAGAGTTGGTTTCACTAATTGCACAACAGTGCAAACCGACCGATAGAATCCTGGACATCGGTACCGGAAGCGGCTGCATTGCCATCTCCCTATCCAAAGAACACCCCGAAGCCCAAGTGCATGCATGGGACATTTCGGAAGCGGCTCTTGAAGTAGCCCGACAGAACAACCGGCAATTGCAGGCCTCTGTCGCGTTCGAACAGCGCGACATTTTCTCCTTCCAACCATCTGAAAAAGAGCGATTCAACGTAATCGTAAGCAACCCTCCTTATATCGCAGAGAAAGAAAAAGCCGACATGGAAGCAAACGTGTTGGATTGGGAGCCGGAGATTGCTCTGTTTGTTCCCGACAACGACCCGTTACGCTATTATCGTCGCATTGGCGAACTGGGACAAACACTGCTTTGTGCCGGCGGAAAACTCTATTTCGAAATCAATCGGGCTTACGGGAAAGAGGTTGCACAACTATTGCAAAATCAAGGATACAAAAACATACATATAGAAAAAGACATTTCGAAAAACGACCGATTTGTTTACGCAGAAAAATGAAACAATTAACCGAAGAAGAAGCATTTAGCACAATGACCAGTTGGTGCTCGTCGGCAGAAAGATGCCGTTCGGAAGTCACCGAAAAGTTGCAACGTTGGAGTATCTCCTACGACATCATCGAACGAGTAGTCAATCGTTTGGTAAACGAAGGATACATCGACGAAGAACGTTATTGCCGCGCCTTTATCCGCGACAAATACCGTTTGGAAAAGTGGGGCAAACAGAAAATCGCCAAAGCATTGTATGTAAAGCGAATACCCCAACACATTTACAATACGCTATGGGATGTGGTGGACGACAATGAGTACCAAAGCATACTGTGCAAATTGCTACAATCCAAGCGGAAAAGCATACGCGCCACCGACGAGAAATCGCTGAACGAAAAGCTCATCCGATTCGCCTTAAGCCGAGGTTTCGAATACAAAGACATCCGCCAGCATCTGGACGTCTCCGAAGAGTTGGAAGAAGAGGCCTACGAAACAGAATAATTTTCCCTACTGGGAAAAAGCAATTGCAAGTCTTGCAACTGTAATTGCAAGTCTTGGAATATTAATTGCAAGTCTTGCAATTGCCCGTAGCCTACCGGATGGCGCAAAGAAGCCAACTGATTCTAATAAAAAAAGGAGATAAGTGCGAAAAAAAACAAGCATAGAGTTTTTATTTTCATAACGTTTCCTTACTTTTGCACCGAAATAACTTAAACAACCACTTCGATTATGAAAGCTTTAGAAAGATTGTTTGCCGAGAAATTACTGAAAATCAAAGCTATCAAACTTCAACCAGCCAACCCCTTCACATGGGCATCGGGTTGGAAATCACCCTTTTATTGCGACAATCGCAAGACCTTGTCTTATCCCGAATTGCGCAACTTTGTAAAGATTGAGATTACCCGCATCGTATTGGAGCGTTTTGGCAAAGTAGATGCCATCGCCGGTGTTGCAACAGGTGCCATCCCTCAAGGTGCATTGGTGGCCGATGCATTGAACTTACCCTTTGTGTATGTACGCTCTACTCCAAAGGATCATGGTTTGGAAAACCTCATCGAAGGTGAGCTTCGCCCCGGCATGAAGGTTGTAGTAATCGAAGACCTTATCTCTACCGGCGGTAGCAGTTTGAAGGCTGTTGAAGCCATCCGTCGCGACGGTTGCGAAGTTATCGGTATGGTTGCTTCCTATACTTATGGTTTCCCTGTTGCCGAAAAGGCATTCAAAGAGGCCAAGGTGCCTTTGGTAACACTGACCAACTACGAAGCCGTTCTCGATGTAGCCCTGCGCACCGGATACATTGAAGAAAGCGATGTTGAAACACTGAACGAATGGAGAAAAGATCCGGCACATTGGGATGCTGGAAAATGATATTAACCCTATCACATCAGGCAAAAGAACAATTCGAATCTCATCCGAATCGTTCTTTTGCTTTTTATTTATAATTCATCTATGACTAAATTCGAAAGTAACGTTAAAGAGATTCCTTATTCACAAGAAAGTGTATTCGAAATGCTTTCCGACTTGAACAACCTGGAAAAAGTAAAGGATCGCTTACCGCAGGACAAGATAAAGCAACTCGACTTCACTTCCGATACATTGACGGTAGAAGTGCCGCCCGTAGGCCCCATCACCCTGCAGATTGTAGAGAAAGAGCCTTGCAAATGCATCAAGTTCGGCACTACCACCTCACCTCTTCCATTCAATCTATGGATTCAACTATTGCCTACCGGTGCAAACAACTGCAAGATGAAAGTGACCATCGGCATCGAAATCAACCCGTTCATGAAGGCTATGGTGCAAAAGCCCTTGCAAGAAGGCGTTGAAAAGATGGCAGACATGCTGGCAATGATTCATTATTAATATACATCCTCATCTACCCCGACAAATATGGCACAGAAACTTTGGGAAAAATCCGTTCAAGTAAATAAAGAGATAGAACGCTTCACCGTAGGACTCGACCGCGAAATGGACCTCTATT
Organism: Mediterranea massiliensis; assembly: GCA_015060685.1. Taxonomy (GTDB): domain Bacteria; phylum Bacteroidota; class Bacteroidia; order Bacteroidales; family Bacteroidaceae; genus Bacteroides; species Bacteroides massiliensis_B. Next base: position 55,128 of record SUXZ01000017.1, read on the forward strand.
TAGCCAAACACGATGTGCTTGGTTCAATGGCCCACATCACCATGCTCGAAAGCATCGGCCTGCTTACCGCCGAAGAGCTGAAAGTGTTATTGGCAGAACTGAAAAACATCTATTCCATGGCCGAACAAGGAGAGTTCGTCATCGAAGAGGGTGTGGAAGATGTCCACTCGCAAGTCGAACTGATGCTGACACGTCGGTTGGGAGATGTAGGAAAGAAGATACATAGCGGACGCTCGCGCAACGACCAGGTGTTGCTCGACTTGAAACTCTTCACACGCGCTCAGTTGAAAGAGATTGCCGAAGCCGTAGAGCAACTCTTCCAAGCCCTTATCAAGCAGAGCGAACAGTATAAGAGCGTGCTGATGCCGGGCTACACCCACCTCCAGATAGCCATGCCCTCGTCATTCGGACTTTGGTTTGGTGCCTATGCCGAGAGCTTGGTGGACGACATGATGTTCTTGCAAGCCGCCTTCAAGATGTGCAACCGCAACCCCTTGGGCTCTGCTGCCGGATACGGTTCATCCTTCCCCTTGAACCGCACCATGACCACCCAACTATTGGGCTTCGATTCCATGAACTACAACGTGGTTTATGCACAGATGGGACGCGGAAAGATGGAACGCAACGTGGCATTTGCTTTGGCAAGCATAGCCGGCACTATCTCCAAACTGGCATTCGACGCTTGTATGTTCAACAGCCAGAACTTCGGTTTCGTAAAACTGCCCGATGAATGTACAACCGGTTCAAGCATCATGCCTCACAAGAAGAATCCCGATGTATTCGAACTGACTCGTGCCAAGTGCAACAAGCTGCAATCATTGCCACAACAAATCATGATGATTGCCAACAACTTGCCATCCGGATACTTCCGCGACCTTCAAATCATCAAGGAGGTATTCCTCCCTGCCTTCCAGGAATTGAAAGACTGCTTGCAAATGACTACCTATATCATCAATAAGATTAAGGTAAACGAAGAGATTCTTAACGACGATAAATACCTCTATATCTTCAGTGTAGAAGAGGTTAACCGCTTGGCACACGAAGGAATGCCTTTCCGCGATGCATACAAGAAAGTAGGTCTCGACATAGAAGCCGGTAAGTTCACACACAACAAGCAAGTGCGCCACACCCACGAAGGAAGCATTGGAAACCTGTGCAACGAACAGATTACTGCCTTGATGCAACAAGTGGTCAATGGTTTCAACTTCAGCAACATGATAGCTGCTGAAAAGGCACTATTGGGTAGATAACAAACGTTTTTTTTAGAAAAGTTTTGCAGAAAAGCAGAATCTGCTTATCTTTGCACCCGTTCTACAAAATCCGTCTGCGGAAATAACTCAGATTTATAGAGCAACAATGCGGAAATAGCTCAGTTGGTAGAGCACAACCTTGCCAAGGTTGGGGTCGCGAGTTCGAGCCTCGTTTTCCGCTCTCCATTAGGATGCTCGAATGGTGGAATGGTAGACACGAGGGACTTAAAATCCCTTGGCCATTGTGGCTGTGCGGGTTCAAGTCCCGCTTCGAGTACAAAGAAAGGCTGTTAATCGACGATTAACAGCCTTTCTTGTTTTTTCTGGTAAGCCAAAGGGATACCCTTCAAAATTTACTCACCACTTATGGCAATCGTTGGTCGTAAGTTACGACCGAGCTTTGCCTTAAGTTACGACCAAGTCCGGTCTTAAGTTACGACCCAAATTCTGCTCAACGTACTTTGGTAGCGGTTCGCTTGTCGGAGACAATTTCATCCGCAGCTGCAGCTTGGTCGAAATCGACTTTTACCTTCGTAAAATTGGGAACATTGAACGAATAGAGGGTTTCGTCGTAATATTCCAATGGATTTTCTTGGGGCAAAAGGAAGGGTTTGGTGGCATTGCCTTCTTCATCGATGGATGATATAAAGAGTTGTGAGTACAATCCGTTCTGTCGGCGAGATGTAAACACTATCCAACGACTGTTTTCACTCCAGTTATGATAGCTTTCGGCATCGTCACTATTAATCGTTTCCAACGGCTTAGCTTCGCCTGTAGCCAAATCCATCAACCAAATATCCGACTCCTTATGCCAAATGCTGAAATAGCCATAATCGGCCAGCGTAAACAGCATATAGCGTCCATCGTAGGATGGCTTGGGCCATGTCAAGCTTTTATTCATGGCAACGGCATTGAATACCGTATCTACCTTATTGCCAAATGTACCAGTCTCGGCATCGAACGCAATGCTGCAAAGGTTGTATTTCACCTCCTTATATTGCAAAGGATAGTCGTGCTTCTGAGCCGAAATGAAATACATTGTCTTTCCATCGGGAGAGAAAACGGGTACATTCTCCCACGTATCTTTGCCTGAAAGCAGTGTATCGACCACCATTTCGTGGGTTACGACATTATACACGAAGACATCCGATGCCTGGTCGAACACTTCGATGCGTTTCTCCATGCCGATATGGAAAGCTTGGTGGGTCTGATTGGTTGAGAAAGCACAATATTTGCCCGATGGATGCCAATAAGGATAAACCATCGCGCCACCGAGAGCATCGTTTCGTGCTTGCAACCATTCGCGCTCGCCGTTTTGCTGTATCATGGTTGCCCCATGTGCCCCACGAACATGGAAGACGAATTGTTCGGGATTCGTTTTGTTGGGGGTGTGACAGTTGAGACACATTCCATAAGAATCCTTATTGTCGATAATGGAAAATTCATCGAAGTTGCTCAAATCGCGTTGATAGATACCTAACGAGCTATACACTTCATAACCGGGAGCAATGCGACGATAAGTCAGCCCCCACTCGTCAAGCGGATGCTTGCTCACAAAGATAGTAAAGTCATTATACTTATGCCATTGTCCGTTTAGCTTAGCCTGTACAGACACCACGAGCTTACCACCCGCATTAGTTTCCAACAACTGGTGCCAACTTTCGATGTCGAACTTCGCCCATTTACCGTTTGCATGTACCGTTACCCCGTTACCACCGGTAACAGTAGCATCTACACATTCTACAGGAGTATCTGCAACAACATTAAAATTCAGTGGCGCAATGCCTACAGGAACCGTCACATCGGTATAATCGGGGAATATCGTAGGTAAAGAGTCTACTATGGTTACGTTCTTAGGCTGTTCCGTACAAGCACAAAGAAGCAATATTGCGAGTAGTGTATATAGTTTTGTTTTCATATATTCTCTATCGGTTTGGTTGCATTTTCAGTTTGGGCACTTCAGCAGTCGGGTTATATTTTTTCACTACATTGTAATAGGCTTGATACTTTTCCACGTTGCCTTCCAGTGCCGCATAGAACATCAGATACTGCATCGCCATGTAGTTGTTTGGATTGTGAACGAAGAGATAACCAAAGACACGATCTATCAACTCTACATTGTTATACAAGAAATCCTGCTCAAGAGATACGTTACGCAAATGCTTGTATAGTCTGTTCGATTCGATTGCCTCCTCACCGCCATCAATCAGCTTCATGGTTCTTCGTGCCCAATTACGATAGAACACCGTCTTTTCAAGGATGCGCAAATACTTTTTCGCCACTTCGTAATGGCCATTCACAATATTTGTTTCGGCCAAACGTCGCAAACAACGAGTACTTTTGTTGCGATTATGAATGGCTTCCATCGCCTCGAAATACATCCGTTGTGCCGAATTGACCATACCCAACTGCAGGAATGTTTCGGCAATGGTAAGCGTCAGGAATGGATTATGGTCGAACCTCGGCAATAAACCATCTACTCCGTAACGATTGAATCGCTGACCATGAGTAAGCAACCTGTGCTGCATACCAAGTGCAAGATTGGTGGCACAGACCGTATTGGGCGAATCCGGTGCCTTCTTATTGGCTTTTCTGATTATATCGTCCCATCTGTTTGCACGCACAAGCATATCGTATTCAAAAACATCATACACATTGCTATCGTAGATAGTCTCTATCTTTGCAAAGAATCCCGGGTAGCGGTAGTGAGATGTCCAACACATCCACCATAGCATTGGTAATACCACAATCAGCCCTACAACACGGGCCGGTAATGTTTTGCAGACACACAACACAATATAGATGAAGAGCAATACCAACAACACGGCCATGATAAGCGAATGCATCACGTTGTAATCGCCCATCAGTATCCAAAGAGCAACAACCGGAAGAAAAGGTAATAGGAAGTTACCCTTAAATGACGGTAGTTTCTTAATGATGCCTACCGAAAGAAGGTATATCAACATAAACTCCACTCCAAGTATAGCTGCACCAATCCAAAAATTGTTATAAAACTGTACTAACGCCTCCGATAGATATACGGCTATACCTCCCGCCTCTTGCAGATGAGTAAGTAGGTAGTCGTCATCGATAAGAAACAACTGAAACTCTTCGTGATAGTTTAAGGCTGCTTTAAAAGGGAATGCCCAAAACAGAAATACGGCAATGCCTATTACTAACGAGATTATTAGTTTGGAATATTTCTTCATAAATGCTGTTGTTATTTTTTGCTAATTGTAGGGACGCAATACATTGCGTCCCTACACGTAGTAGGATTTAGTAAAAGAGCAGACCTCAAAGGATGAGATCTGCTCTTATTTATACTCTTACCTATTGAAGAGCTCTATTTTGGATATTAGAGTTCCAAAAGTGAGTACATCTTAACAATGTGAAGGTTTTGGCCAGAAATAGTACCATCATTACCAATCATAGACCAATCCTTTTCGTAGCAGGTTTCAATGAACCCTGGATCCATAAAAACTTTATAGGTCGTAGAAACACCATCACCAGTGAGGTCTGTAAGAGTTGAAGACCACCAGCCATCTTGTATTCTAACAACACCAGTCCAAGGCTTATCGAATTCGATGAAGACGTTCTTACCCTTCATCTTTGCGTCATAGTCAACAGCAGTCCATTTACCCATCACACCTTCTGCATCAGAGAAACGAGCATATTGTGTATTCCAATCTAAAATTTGAGGATAAATAGGGTCACCGTTTTCATCTTTTTTTGGTTCCCATACTAAGTTTTCCAATGAAGGAAGTACAGCTTTGCGCTTGCCAGCAGGACAATTTGCAAATACTTCCTTAGACACTTCCGAACCATCAGGATTGATGCCGTGAACGATGAAGCGGTTATCACCTTCTTTACGAAGTACTACCGAACAACCATTCTTAATTCCTGAGATAGTAGTATCATCATTAAAATCGGGCACATTATATTCAATCCAACCTGGAATTGGACTGTGATTTTCGATAACGCCAACAGCATATTCTGCACCATTCTCATCGGTCATGAAAATGGTCTTGGCTGTTACGTTAAAATCATCTGCTGACTCCACACTCTTTGGCGCATCGAAATCATCTTCGATGGGGTCGCAAGACACGAAAGAGATGCCAGCAAGAATTGTCAATGCTAAAAATATTTTTTTCATTGTATTCAATTTTAAATTTAAATAATTATTGAGGTCACTGTACATCCCTCCCCGAAAGGAGGGATGCCAATCTGACTATCATTAAGTTCCTGAATAGAATCCTTGAGTACCTTCCCAACCCGGATTTTGTTTGTACTTACCAGCAGAGAGGTTGATTTGTCCTTGAGGAATACGGTAGAAACCACCCTTAGTATCTTGGTAACGCTTAACAATACCATCACCTACTTGTTCGAATTTGCCTGCAGTACCTTCGTTGTAGAGTGGTTCGCCATACATCTTAGGAAGTTCTTTTTCTACATCGCCCCAACGACGGAGGTCATCCCAACGTACACCTTCGAAAGCCAATTCGTGACGACGTTCTCTCTTCAATGCTTCGAGTGAGTAAGGAATCTCTTCCAAACCGGCACGTTGACGGATAGGAGTCATGTAAGTGTTGGTTTCTGTCAACTCTGCATGCATCAAATATACATCGGCCAAACGATAGAGAACGAGTGGTTGGGCGTGTGATGCTTGGTAGTTACCATTTTCCTTAGAACTATTCTTAGAGAGTGTCCAAGAATATTTTACACCACCTTCTGAACGAACAGCAGTAATCTTCTTGTTGTGGAACATGGTCAACTCAACACCTGCAGAGAATGTATTAGGATCGAGACCAGACATATCGATGATAGAAGCATCGCGACGGATGTCGCCCACTTCGTATGACTTGTAGAGACCCGGATTAACAGGACCTACACCCCAACCTGTACCAAACGGATAAACCGATGGGTGAGGATCTGCTTCTGTGCTAACCATGAAACGTGAGTCATCAGCGTTGTTGGCATTTGCACGGATACCGAAGAACAACGCATATTGGTTTGTCAAGTGAAGTTGGTTTGACCAAGCTGACTGATAGTTGAAGTTGATAGCCAAAATCACTTCAGGATTGATTTCATTGTAGTAAGTATCAGCAGTAAGTGCCGGCAATGTACCGATAACTTCGCCATTAGCATCAAGAATATCTTGATCCTTATTTACATATTCATAGTCCACTGCAGTATATTCATTTGAGTATGGCCACAATGAACGGTAGTCAGCAAGAAGAGAGTGACCTGAGTTCTTGATGATATCTTCAACAGCGTTGATGGCATCAGTTTTTGTTAATGAACCACCATCGGTAGTAGGAATTTCAGTTGCACCATAGAAACCTGTATAGAAAAGGTATGCACGAGCCATCAATGTTTCAACAGCCCAACGGCTTACCTTACCCCAAGGAAGCTTAGTCCAATTATCATAAGTATAAGCAGGCATAATGGCCACAGCATCCTTAAGGTCTTGTGCAATAAGCTTGAAGATTTCCTTACCTTCGGTTTGTTCTGGAGCAATTTGCGCTTCACCTACATTTGTAGGAGTGATATCTACAACCGGTACGTTGTTGAATGCAAGTACAAGGTTGTAGTAGTTGTATGCACGGTGGAAGAGAAGTTCACCCTTAGTTTGGTTACGCTTTTCTTCGTCGGCAATGTTATCAACCACAGCAAGAGCGGCATTGGCACGAGCGATTGCTTCGTAGCCGGCTACCCAAAGTTGGTTAAGTTGTTCACCTTGGTTGTACATCAAGTGGCCAAGAGCCTTCCAGTGAGGGTCACCCACACCTGCTCCACCGAACATATCGTCAGAGAAGAGGTTAGCAACAGAGAAATATTGCTCGAGTGTATTTGCTTCGAACGGGGCATAGAAAGTTGACTTGTAAACGGCAGCTACCATTCGGTCAATATCTTGTTCTGTTTGCGGGAAGTTGGTTGTATTCTTGCCAGTGTAGCTCTGCGAGTCGAGGAAATCCTCGCAAGAAGAGAAGGCAAACATAGCCATAACTCCCAACAATATTACCTTAGTAAATTTCATATTCTTTCTAAATTTAAATTGGTTATAACTTAATTTGAACACCAACCATGTATGTACGAGCAGAAGGATAAGCACCTGTATCGATACCTGCAGCCCAAGAGTTACCTGAACCACCTTCCATACCAACTTCAGGATCCATACCAGAGTAACCTGTGAATGTATAGACGTTGTTGGCTGCTACATAAAGACGGAGTTGAGATACCGGCAAGCTCTTGAACAAAGTCTTGAAGTCGTATCCAAGAGAGATGTTCTGAATCTTGAAGTAGTCAGCATCTTCCAACCAGATTTGTGACATAGTCTTCCAGTTGATGTTATCCATAGAGTCGAAACGTGGGAGTTTGTTGCTTGTTCCTTCACCTGTCCAAGATTCGTAAATCATTTGCTTGGTTGGGTTTTGGAGCGCGAAGTCTTGGTTAGCCCAAGGACGGAGGATTTGTTGGCCAAATGCGCCACTACCTGTCAAAGCAAAGTCGAATCCCTTATAGCTCATAGTGATTGAAAGACCGGCAGTGAAATCAGGATGTGGGTCGCCGATGTTTGTACGGTCTTCGTCAGTAATCTTACCGTCATCGTTTGCGTCAACGTAACGAACATCACCAGGCATCAACTTGTCGCTACCGTGCATTTGATCGTCGATCTTAGCGCGATATTCTTCGATTTCAGATTGGTTTTGGAAGATACCGTTTGTCTTGAAACCGTAGAAGTAACCGATAGGTTGACCAACTTCAGCGCGATAAACTTCCATGTATTCCAATTGGTGAAGTACTGCACCAGGACCGCGGAGGATACCTTCTGAGTTGGCAAGCTTAGTAACTTCGTTCTTGTTGTATGCCATGTTAGCAGAGATTCCATAACGGAAACCGTTGCTGAAGCTGTCGTTCCATGTCAAGGCAAGTTCGATACCGCTGTTTTCTACGTTACCACCGTTGATGTAAGGAGCACCGATACCGTAAACACCGAGGATCGGGGCACGAACGAGCCAGTCCTTAGTAGTCTTCTTATACCAGTCGAATGTGAAACCGAGACGGTTGTTCAAGAAGCGAGCATCGAGACCAACGTTGATTTGTTCTGAAGTTTCCCAAGAGATGTCGGGGTTAGCAAGTGTAGCGAAGTAACCACCGGTTGTCGGTTTACTATTATTTGTTCCTTTGTCTCCTTTACCAAAGTAGTAAGAGTCGCGTTCAGCAAAACCTACAGTTGTGTAATATTGGAAGTTAGATACAGATTGGTTACCGTTTTGACCCCAAGATGCGCGGAGTTTCAAGTAATCCATCCAACCCTTAGTCTTTTCCATGAAGTTTTCTTCAGAAACAATCCAACCCACAGATCCTGAAGGGAAGTAACCCCAACGGTTGCCTCTTGCAAAGTTAGAAGAACCGTCGGCACGGAGCGTGAATTGAGCCATGTACTTCTCGTTGTAGTTCCAAGATGCACGACCGAAGAATGAAGCAAGTGACCAGTCGCCTGAAGGACCACCGCTAACTGATACGTCTGTAATTTCAAGCTTTTCGGTGTTGCTCAACCAAGCGTGATCCCATGAGTCACCAAAGAGCAAGTTACTTCCGGTAGCATTGATGTTTGAACCGTAAGTAGTCTTTTCGATGGCTTGACCGAGCACAACGTCAATGCTATGGTCACCAAGTTCAAATGCATAGCTTGCAGTGTTGTTCCAAGAGATATTCGACCAAACACCCATGTTTTGAGTTACTTGATCCTTGGATGTAGAAGTTGTACCAGTTTCAATTTTGTTCGTCATGTTACGATAAGCGTTATCGCCCTTGCGATAACCGAATTGAGACTTGATGTTAAGACCCTTGATAGGCTGCAAGTTAACGTATGCACTCATTGTCATGTTCCAGCTCTTGCTCATGTTCAAGCTGTGGCTGTTAGATGCAGCAAGTGCGATTGGGTTCGATTGAACAGAACCGTCAAGCTTCCAACCATCTGCAGCAGCTTCCGGATTAGTGTAGAAGTTACCGTTATCGTCATATATCGGGAACAATGGGTTAGCAAGGAGAAGATCCTTGATGTTGTTCCAATACATGTTACCTTGAGAAAGACCACGACGAGAGTTGTGAGAGAAGAAGAATGTTTGACCAACTGTCAATACGTTGTATGACTTGTCTTGGCTCTTGATGATGTTGTGGTCTGTATTGATACGTACGGTGTGACGACTATATTCAGAAGGATTGATACCACCGAGGATACCATCTTGATCTGTAAACGAATAACCCAAAGAGAAAGTAGAAACGTCGTTACCACCAGTAAGAGAGATGGCATGGTTTTGAGTCATGGCACCTTCGTTATAAGACTCGCCCAACCAGTCTGTACCCTTCCAGCCATTTTGAAGCATTTCGCCATTTTCGTCGAAGAGGCTTTCATAGATGTCGGCAGGAAGTTGAGCTTTCCAATCTGGTTCTTTATATTGTCCACCGAAACGTGCACGAAGCTTACGGCTATAGATATAGTCTTGAGCATTGGCAACATCCGGACGCTTGTACATATACTGCCAACCAACATAACCGTTGTATGTCAAGTTAACCTTGCTGTCCGAACCCTTCTTGGTAGTAATAAGGATTACACCATTAGCAGCACGGGCACCATAGATAGCAGCAGAAGCGGCATCCTTCAAAACGTCGATGCTTTCGATATCGCCAGGGTTCAGGTCGTTCAAATCACCACCTACAACACCGTCGATTACATACAACGGATTTGAGTCACCCACTGTACCGATACCACGAATATTTACCTTAAAACCTTCACCAGCTTGACCACTGTTTTGCATAATCATCACACCAGGAGTCTGGCTTTGCAAAGCTGAAAGGGCTGAAGTAGTTGACAACTTCTGAAGGTCATCGCCCTTAACTTGTACGGTAGCACCGGTAAGAAGTTTCTTCTTCTGAACACCATAACCGATAACTACTACGTCTTCGAGAAACTCAGAGCTTTCTGTAAGTGTAATAACCATGCCAGGGGCAGCGGCTACCTTTTGTGTGTTGTAACCCACAAAACTTACTTCGAGAGTTTCTCCTTTTGATACATCCAAAGAGAATTTACCGTCGATGTCGGTAATTGTACCCTTAGTTGTACCTGAAACACGGATATTGGCACCGATGACTGGTTCACCCAAATCATCGACAACAGTACCTGTGATGTACTGAGATTGTGCAATGGCGATGTTACCACCTCCACTTACAAAACCTGGAGCACCACTAGCAAACAGCGCAAACAATGCAGCTGTAAGCCATGAGTTAATTTTTTTGATACACATATTGATTGATTCACGATCCTAATTACCTTGAACGCACTATTCGGATCTTTAATAGTACAAGGATTAATAAAAGGGGTTATTAGTATGTTTCAAAAATTGTATTAGCGTGTATCAACAAAAAGAATCAAGGTTTTCATAAACTTCCGATAATGCCAATTAT
>SUXZ01000002.1 GCA_015060685.1 Mediterranea massiliensis
ACAGACGGATAAGAATCGGTCTGACAAACGACAATGAGCGGAAAAGATCCGAGACGGATAATCGCTTGGGGATATTCTTATATAATATTGGTTACAATGTTATGTATGCTTATGAATGTATCATCATGTACATCTAAAAATGCCACGAACTGTGCCACATACTGCAACAGGCTCACCGTATGATTGAGGTGTGATAACTTTCTATTACTTCGCACCAACAAAACGAAATTGCATATGAGGAAAGAGCCTATTTCGATGACTGATTATCGTGCCTGTGATGAAACGATATGACAAGGAATGACACCTATTGTTAGTGCCATTGAAGTATAAAAATCTCTTCCTTATTTAGCAGTGCGAAACAAGAAAACAAGTGAAATAATATAAAACAAAAGCGTATGGATTTAATCATTTTTGAGAGAAAGGCATTCGAGGAATTTGCCACGAAGATTGAGCAGTTCATTCTGCGAGTATCAAATTCACCCGTTGTCAAGAACGGGAAGAAAAAGACAAACAATTGGCTCGACCATCAGGATGTTTGTCAAAGATTGAAGATAAGCAAGCGTACATTGCAGACTTTGCGTGATAACGGTACGCTTGCCTACACCAAAATCGGCAACCGCACCTACTACCTGCCCGAAGATGTGGAGAGCATCATTACTAAGGTAGAGGACAGGCGAAAAGAAGCCAAGTGGCGAGGTAGAGAGATTTAAGCGAAGTATAACACTAAAACCAATTAGAATATGTATCAAGAGATGAGAACCAAAGATGATGCGTGGATGCAGTCCATTCACGAGAGTATCGACCAACTATCGGAAATTCTCGATAGTATGCCAAAAGACGGGACAGCCTTACAGAACGATGATGAGTACCTATGCGACAAAGAGGTGGCTTATATGCTTAAAGTGAGCCGAAGAACATTGAGCGAATACCGAAGCAATGGCACATTGCCTTACTATGTGCTCGGTGGAAAAGTTCTGTACAAACGAAGTGAGATTGAGCAGGCATTAAAACGAGAGTATAACGGCAAGCACCTGATGAGTAGCAGCGGATAAACCTCGCTATATTTTTGGAGGGAGTGAAATTTACCGCTTGCCCTATATTCATCTGTGCAAAATAATAGTGCCCCCATGGATAGAAACAAGAACAGCATACAAATGGGTTATCAATGTAAGAACCCATTTGTATGCTGTCTGTTTATCTTCTTCTACATTTTCGTCAGTCGTTCATTTCCGTTGCCGTCTGCATTTCTGAGTACAGACATTGAAAGGGGAAAGGTTTTCGGGCTGAATACTCTCCGCAGGAGGAAGATTCTGCCCGAAACGGCTTGCCGCCTGACCTTTCAACTTTCAAGGGCTGATGTACTACCTTCGCAGACGAGCAAAGGAAAGGGGCGACTGACGAAATCTGGAAACTAATATATCGCAGATTGATGATAGACCAAATTCAAATATTACCCTGCAATAATGAAAAATGCATTGTCCTTTTGCTCGTTCATAAAAAAGTTGTACCTTTGTTCCATGATGAGTTGTACATCAATGCAAATCACGCAAGTATGTAGAAATCAGAACAGTTGCCAACTCATTACCTCGTTCTTGAACTTTCCGCATAAACTTTTTATTCTTAGCGGATTATGAGATTATTCCAAATATAACAATTAAATCGGAAAATTTACCCTTAAGGGAAAATAAATTTATCCTTAAGGGAAAATAATTGAAACTTGAAATATAGTGTGCACGATTTCGAGAATGATATTTGCATATTTGCCGAAAAAACACGAAATTTGCAACCTATTTTAATGAGAGAATTATTATACACAACTTAATATTTATTGAAATGGCAAAAAGTGCATTGCAAATTGCTCGGGCTGCCTATCAGCCCAAACTTCCTAAGGCATTGAAAAGCAACGTGAAAGCTGTTGCCGGTGCTGCAACCCAATCAGTAGCCGATCAGGAAGATATCAAGAAATTGTTCCCTAACACTTATGGTATGCCTTTGATTAAGTTCGAAGCAACCGACGAAGTGATTAACTTCCCTGCAATGAATGTAGGCGTTATCCTTTCAGGTGGTCAAGCTCCTGGTGGACACAACGTAATCTCTGGTTTGTTCGACGGTATCAAGAAATTGAATCCGGCCAGCAAACTTTATGGCTTCATCCTTGGCCCTGGTGGCTTGGTTGACCATAAATATATGGAACTTACCGACGAAATCATCGACGAATATCGCAACACAGGTGGTTTCGACATCATCGGCTCGGGCCGTACTAAGTTGGAGAAAGAAGAACAATTCGAAAAGGGATTGGAAATCTTGAAGGAGCTCGACATCAAGGCATTGGTTATCATCGGTGGTGACGACTCTAACACTAACGCTTGCGTTTTGGCCGAATACTATGCAGCCAAGAAGTGTGGCGTTCAAGTAATCGGTTGTCCTAAGACTATCGACGGCGACTTGAAGAACGAAATGATTGAAACATCATTCGGTTTCGATACAGCTTGTAAGACATACTCGGAAATGATTGGTAACATCCAACGCGACTGTAACTCTTCACGCAAGTACTGGCACTTCATCAAGTTGATGGGTCGCTCAGCATCACACATCGCTTTGGAATGCGCATTGCAAGTTCAACCAAACGTATGTATCGTATCAGAAGAAGTTGAAGCCAAGAATATGTCTTTGGACGATGTAGTAACCTACATTGCTCAAGCCGTAGCCAACCGCGCAGCAGATGGTAACAACTATGGTACCGTGCTTATCCCAGAAGGTTTGATTGAGTTCATCCCTGCCATGAAGCGCCTTATCGCTGAATTGAACGACTTCCTTGCCGCTAACGCAGAAGAGTTTGCTCAAATCAAGAAGTCAGCTCAACGCGACTATATCATCCGCAAGCTCACTCCCGAAAACTCAGCTATCTACGCAAGCCTTCCCGAAGGTGTTGCTCGTCAGTTGACACTCGACCGTGACCCACACGGCAATGTACAAGTATCACTCATCGATACCGAAAAGCTCTTGTCTGAAATGGTAGCTACCAAGCTTGCTGCCTGGAAGGAAGAAGGCAAGTATGTAGGCAAGTTCTCTGCTCAACATCACTTCTTCGGTTACGAAGGACGTTGCGCTGCTCCTTCTAACTTCGATGCAGACTACTGCTACTCATTGGGTTACACAGCTGCTGCGTTGATTGGTAACGGTAAGACCGGTTACATGTCATCAGTACGCAACACAACTGCTCCTGCCGAAGAATGGATTTCAGGTGGTGTGCCCATCACAATGATGATGAACATGGAACGTCGTCATGGCGAAATGAAGCCAGTTATCCAAAAGGCATTGGTTAAGCTCGATGGTGCTCCATTCAAGGCATTTGCTGCTCAACGCGACGTATGGGCAAGAGAAACAGCTTATGTATATCCAGGCCCAATCCAATACTTTGGTCCTACAGAAGTGTGCGACGAACCTACCAAGACTCTCCAATTGGAGCAAGCAAAGTAATGTTCGTTCAGTACATAAACTAATACTTAAGGGAGCGATTCATTTCGCTCCCTTTTTACTTCTTAACCTTGAATATCATGCCACATACACGTAAAAAGCCAACACAATCTCATCCGAAAAAGAAAACCTCTTCATCGAAGCGTATGCCGGCATGGATACGTTTCCTCCTGAAAATGGGGTTGGTGTTGCTGATACTTCTGGCATTTTATTGGTTTGCCGTCCGTCCCTATTCCTATCGTTGGAAACCATGCTATGGCAAGCAAGAGTATGGCATTTGCATGCCGGGAAACTATGATATTCACGGCATAGACATCTCTCATCATCAAGGCGATATAAACTGGACGAAGTTGGCTGAAAGTAAGGAAACTCGCTATCCCATCCGCTTTATCTTCATGAAAGCCACCGAAGGAGGCGACTTCTCCGACAAGCGTTTCCAACGCAACTTCGAGAATGCACGCAAGCATGGCTTTGTTCGCGGTGCATACCATTACTTCAATCCTCGTACCGATGCAAAGAAACAGGCCGATTTCTTTATAAAGAGTGTGAAGTTGGAGAAAGGCGATTTACCTCCCGTACTCGATGTAGAGGTGAAAGGAAAAATGCCCGTTGGCGAGTTGCAGAAAAAGATAAAGATATGGTTGGATAGGGTAGAGGCACACTATGGCGTAAAGCCTATTATCTACACTACCCGAGGCTTTGGAAACGGATATTTAAGTGGAGAGTTGCTGAAAGATTATCCTCGTTGGATAGCCCATTATAATGTTGAAGCCCTGCGCTATAACGGCAAATGGCACTTCTGGCAACATAGCGAAAAAGGTGTGTTGCCGGGTATAAAGAAGAAGGTGGATTTGAATGTCTTCAACGGCTCGTCGAAGGAATTCCAACAATTGCTAATCAAGTAGGGTGCTTGCTGAAAACTATCGCTTGAATGTAGTCACCGTCCAACGGTTCTTCTCCTTGTATCCTACTAAGGTCAATCCCAAGCGTTCGGCTTCGGCTTTGATTAAAGGAATGTCGTCCACATAGAAACCACTCATCAAGAGGGTTGCTCCTTCCTTCATGCGAGCTACATAGTGTTGCATATCAGCCAACAGGATGTTGCGGTTGATGTTGGCAATCACTACGTCGAAAGGCCCTTTATCGGCAAGGATAGCTGCATCGCCCAAGCAAACGTCAATCTGATCGACGTTGTTCAGCTCGATGTTTTCAATGGAGTTGCGCACACACCAGTCGTCTATGTCGATAGCCGTACACGATGAGGCACCCCGCATGCGTGCAAGAATGGCCAGGATACTTGTGCCGCAACCCATGTCGAGCACCGTCTTGCCTTCCAGTTTGCTATCCAATAACTCGCCGATAACCAAGCTGGTTGTTTCGTGGTGTCCGGTACCGAACGCCATTTGCGGATTGATGGCGATGTCATACTCGGCTTGCGGCACATCGTGGTGGAAAGTGCTGTGAATCACGCATCGGTTGCCAATGACGATGGGTTGGAAAAAATTCTTTTCCCACTCTTCGTTCCAATCCTTGTCTTCGGCTTCAGTGTATGTATAGTCAATGGTGGTATCGGGAATCGGGAAGTCGTCGATAGCCGATGCTACGCTTGCTTCGTCGTAAAGATTTTGTTGGATGTATGCCAACAAACCTTCGGGTTGTTCGACAAAACTTTCAAAGCCTACCTCGGCCAATACAGCCGACAATACATCGTTTACCACCTCGGTACAAGGTGTAGTACGAAAACTGAATTCCAAATACTTCATATCTTTTTTTGTTTCTTTTCGGCAAAAATACGCCTTTTATTTCGCTTTTTGGGCAAGAAAAGCTCAATTTTAGGGAAATTCCTACTAAACTATGGGGAAATCCTCCTCGTTGGAGTGAAATATCTCCCTATCTTTGCAATGTGAAACAGTAAAAACACTTAAATATAGAAAAATATGATGAAGAAGTTACTCCTTATTTTATTATTGGCAAACCTGATGCCTTATGCATTGGTTGCCCAGAGTGTGGATGACGACCTTTACTACGTTCCTTCCAAGAAGAACGAGGCGAAGGTGGACATCAAGGCTCCGGTGAAGGAGACAACCGTAGTGGTGCAAACCGAAACACCCGTGAAAGTTGTGGTTCGCGACAAGAAGAAACAAGTGCGCGACATAGACGAGTATAACCGTCGTTACGATTCGAGCGACTATGAATTCTCTGCCGATAACGATACCCTATACATCGACGAGCGCGAGGTGAGCGACCTGGAAGGTGAGTGGGTAAATGGTTTCGACGGCACCGAAGATGATTATGAATATGCCGTTCGCTTGATTCGTTTCCGCAATCCACTCTATGCTGTTAGCGTTGGTAGCCCCTTTTATTGGAACATTGTATATGGCATGAGCTCTTGGGATTGGAATGTTTATACCGATGGCTACTATGCCTATGCCTTCCCTACCTATACAAATAGCTTGTGGTGGAATTGGCGCTATGGCCCAATATGGTATAACTCGTATTGGAGTTGGTATGACTATTATTGGAATTATCCATATTATGCTTGGCATTCTCATTACTATCCTCATTGGCATCATCCCCACCATTTCTATCCAAGCTATGTAGGTGGTCGCCACTATACACACAATGCTCACACTAATCGCACATCGCGCGTTTATCGTGCAACGGCTTCTACACGCCCGGGTAGCAGCGACCGTCTGACAACTTCACGCTCAACTTCGCGCCGAGCTACCAGTGTTGCAAATGGAAGACAAACCGTACGTACAAGCAGCGATGGCAATACACGCCAAGTGCGCCGTGGTACATCTACATCAACCTCTACACGTCGTGTGGTGGGTACGCGAAACAGCTCGACAAGCCGCGAACAAGGTGCAAGTGTTCGTAGCGAAAGCACTAATTCGACAAGAAACCGCACTACTGTAACGCGCTCGGGTAGCAATCGCTCGGATGCAGCTTCATCGCGCAGAAACACCTATACCCGACCAAGTAGTACACGCACAACAGAGGCCACTTCTGGTAGCAGCTCAAGACGCAACGACTCTTCTACCTATACCCGTAGTTCAAGTCGTTCGTCGAGCAACGACAGAAGCTCGGTACGCTCAAGCAGCGGTAGCAGCACACGCTCGTACAACAGTAGCGGTTCAAGCAGCCGTTCTTCATCGGGCAGCTTCTCTTCGGGCGGTAGCTCACGCTCATCATCCGGTGGTGGCTTCTCTAGTGGTGGAGGAGGCGGTAGCCGTTCCGGTGGTGGCGGTGGAAGCTCAAGAGGTAGCAGACGATAAACAAAGTATTAACATTTAGACTCCAATAGTTATGAAAAGAGTATTATTTACAGCACTGATGGCGTTGGCGTTTGCCGGTGCAAGTGCGCAAACAGCATACGATGCGCAAAACATTGTGCAAAAGGATTTGAACGGAACAGCCCGCTTTGTAGGTATGGGTGGCGCAATGAGTGCGCTTGGTGGCGATATCTCGACCATCTCTACCAACCCTGCCGGTATCGGTATCTTCCGTAGCAACGATGCTACACTCTCGTTGAGCTACTCCATTACCGGTACAGAAAGCAACTATATCGGCAATGCAATGGAAACCAACAAGCATCGTTGGAACTTCGATAACGTAGGTTTGGTTATCTCCAACAAGATTGGCAACCGCACGGCATTGCGCTATGTAAACTTCGGATTCAACTACCACAAGTCGAAGTCGTTCTATCGCAACATGACCATGCAGGGTATGATGGGTACATTCGATGGCTTGTTTGTTTCGCAAGCCCGCTACATGGCTCAGCAAGCCACCAATAACCAGGCTTGGCTGAATCAGTATGGCGAACAATTCAACTTCGGCTCATCCGATATCTACACCGATAGCGATGCCGGTTGGTTGGGCGCTATGGGCTATCAAGGCTGGCTGATTGATGAGATTGACAATGGCGAAGGTCAGGCTTATAGCTATGAACCTTATCTGCCCGATGAGGCTGATTCATACTTCCTCTCGCGCGAGAAGGGCGGCATCGACCAGTTCGACTTCAACGTGTCGTTCAACTTCAACGAACGCTTCTATCTGGGCTTCACATTGGGTGCTCATGCCGTGGATTATAAGAAATACTCTTTCTACGACGAAGATTATGGAAACGGCGAGGGCTACTCGCTTGAAAGTTTCAACCGCATTCATGGTAGCGGTGTGGGTTTGAAGATGGGTGCCATTGTTCGTCCGTTCGAGTACTCTCCGTTTCGCATCGGTTTGGCTATCCATACGCCGGTATTCTATGAACTGACCTATACTACCGGTGCGTTGCTTCAATCGGATATGGTGATTGAAGGCGATACCCCCGAGAAGGTGGTTGTAGATACCTACGAAGAGCTTGATGGACGCGACATGGAGCGCGATTTCAACTTGCAAACCCCTTGGTTGTTTAATGTAAGTTTGGGCTATACCGTAGGCAATTACCTGGCATTGGGAGCCGAATACGAGTATGAAGATTACTCTACCATGAAGTTCAAGTATCCCGACAATGTGGAGATGGCTTTCGAGACAGACGAAGTGGGTTATACGTTGAAGGGCGTGAATACCTTCCGTGTGGGTGCCGAGTTGAAGCCGATACCAGAGTTCTCTATCCGTGCCGGTTACAACTATAGCTCGGCAGCTTTCAAGAACGATGCCATCAAGTTGTTGCCCGACAACTCAATAGGTACCGATACCGACTTCTCCAACCACAAGGGCATCGACACCTATACATTGGGTGTGGGTTATCGTGTCTCGGCGTTGTATGCCGATGTGGCGTTCAAATACAATACCTACGAATCGGATTTCTATCCTTTCGTAAACGAGATAGACGGCAACTTCGTTACTCCCGAAGCTACCAAGGTGAACAACAACCGCACGCAAGTGATGTTTACATTGGGCTATCGCTTCTAACCGGAGGGCGGCAAGTAGATATAAAAAAGGTATGCATCAAGCCGATGCATACCTTTTTCTTTTATAGTGTTTTGTTGATTACTTCTTGAAGTAGCGGTTGTACAAGCCTTCGAAGCCCTTTCCGTGGCGTGCTTCATCCTTAGCCATTTCGTGAACGGTATCGTGGATGGCATCCAGGTTCAGTTGCTTGGCGCGGGCGGCAATGCGCATCTTGTCTTCGCAAGCACCGCATTCGGCATCTTTACGCTTTTCGAGGTTGGTCTTGGTGTTCCATACCACTTCGCCCAACAGTTCGGCAAACTTAGCGGCGTGTTCAGCCTCTTCCCATGCGTAGCGCTTGAAAGCTTCGGCAATTTCAGGATAGCCTTCGCGGTCGGCTTGGCGGCTCATGGCGAGGTACATACCTACTTCGGTACATTCGCCCATGAAGTGGTTGTTCAGGTCTTTAATCATCTCTTCGTCGCAACCTTTGGCAACGCCGATTTCGTGTTCGGTTACAAATTGCAACGGAGCATCAGCGGCAGCTTCTTCCATTTCAACGAACTTGTTGGCAGGAACTTTGCACAACGGGCACTTTTCAGGAGCGGCATCACCTTCGTGAATATAACCGCAAACGGTACATCTAAATTTTTTCATTTTGTCAGTAATTTAATCAGTTAGTATTGCTTTTCTAATTTTTTCTATGACAAAGATAGCGATTAGTTTTGGATATTCAATTTTTGCGCCGATTTATTTTATCTATCGGTGCATTGAGGA
The DNA here is from genome assembly GCA_015060685.1 of Mediterranea massiliensis. Taxonomy (GTDB): domain Bacteria; phylum Bacteroidota; class Bacteroidia; order Bacteroidales; family Bacteroidaceae; genus Bacteroides; species Bacteroides massiliensis_B. The sequence goes on from SUXZ01000002.1 coordinate 9,145, forward strand.
AATCTATTGTCCACACTGTCCACCCCTTTTACCATACATATTCGGTGCATGCACGGAACGCATTGCGTGGAGGCGCGGAATGGTATCGGCTTGTAAATGAGGGTTAAGGGTGGAGAAATTTTCTGTTAAGGGTAAATGTATTTTCCCTTAAGGGTAATTGACGGAAGGGAAATGTGGACAGTGTGGACAGTTGTGGACACTTTTCTTTTCACTTTCGCGTCGGAATGTGACCGTTTGGATTTGTACTTTAGTGTAAATATTTATAACTGTATATATTTACATTATTATATATATAATATATTATATATAAGTATATTAATAATTAATAATTGAGAATTTGGAATTAAGGATTCTTATTTTTCGGGCGTTTTTGGGGATAGTGAAATGAATGTTTGTCAACTGTCCACACTGTCCACATTTCGTTTTGTCGCGTTTTAATTAGTTGGTTTCAAATTTCTCTGTTCGACGGATAATCATTACTTTTGCGATGCATAAAATAGATTTGTTATGGAATTTGGATTTGTAAAGGTAGCAACGGCCGTGCCGCGCGTAAAGGTGGCAGATTGCATGGCTAACGTAGAAGAGATTAAGAACTTAGTGTTGGAAGCCGATAAGAAAGGCGTACAGGTGGTGCTCTTCCCCGAGTTGGCGCTGACCGGTGCTACGTGTGGCGACCTCTTTGCGCAACCTCTGTTGCAAGATGCCGCCGAGGAGGCGTTGAAGAAGCTGCTCGACGAAACTTGCGAAAGCAACGTGATAGCCGTCGTTGGTATGCCCTTGTCTGCCGGAAATAGCTTGCTCAATGTAGCCGTGGTTATCTATAAAGGAAGCGTGCTGGGCGTAGTGCCTAAAACCATCTTGAATGGCGACGAGAAGCGTTGGTTTACTACGCTTGACTATTTTGGTACAGACTCCCTCACGTTGTGTAATCAAGAGGTCTTGGTTGGCTCTCAAATCTTGTTCCGAATGGGCCATTCCACCTTTTCCATAGCCTTCTCGGCCGATGTACAAGCTCCGAAGTCTATAGCCGATAACCTGGCCCTGCAAGGGGCTGAAATGCTCCTTATCCCAGCCGCCGACAACGATGTGTTAGGACGCTATACCTACACCACTCAGCAGCTGACACAACAATCGGCCGCATTGCTTGCCGCACACATCTACTGCTCAAGCGGCTTTGGCGAATCGACCACCGACACCGTATATGCCGGCAATGCTTTTATCCTTGAAAAGGGAAAGATGTTGGCGCAAAGCGAACGCTTCTGTATGGAGTCGCAACTCGTTATCAGCGAGATTGACGTAGAATTGCTACGAAACCTACGACGCAAGTCAACCCTCTTCTCAGAAGCCTGCAACGGCTTTGAAGACAAGGTAGCGGTGAGCATCACCATCCCTTATCAGGCTCAACCCGATGCAGAATTTACCCGCACCTTCAATCCTCATCCGTTTGTGCCGCAAGGCGCCAAGCTGGACGAGCGGTGCCGCGAGATATTTGCCATCCAAACAACCGGATTGGCGCAACGATTGGTACACACCAACACCAAAACGGCCGTTATCGGCATATCGGGCGGATTGGATTCTACACTGGCTTTGCTGGTGTGCGTAAAGACATTCGACAAGCTGGGGTGGGACAGAAAGAACATCCTTGGCGTTACGATGCCCGGCTTTGGCACTACCGACCGCACCTATACCAACGCCCTCGACTTGATGAAGGCTCTGGGCATCACCCTGCGCGAAATCAGCATCAAGAAGGCTTGTCTGCAACACTTCGAAGACATCGGACACGATGCCGCCAACCACAACGTGGTGTACGAAAACGCGCAAGCACGCGAACGCACACAAATCCTTATGGACATAGCCAACCAGACATGGGGCATGGTGATTGGTACGGGCGACCTCTCCGAACTGGCTTTGGGATGGGCCACCTACAACGGCGACCACATGTCCATGTATAGCGTAAACGGCGGAGTGCCTAAGACATTGGTGAAGCACCTGGTGAAGTGGGTGGCCGAAAACGATGTGGAAGGCGAAGCAAAAGCTACGTTGCTCGACATTGTGGATACTCCTATCAGCCCCGAACTTACGCCCGCCGACGAGCAAGGAAACATCAAGCAGAAGACCGAAGACCTGGTTGGCCCCTACGAGCTGCACGACTTCTTCCTATACCACTTTATGCACAACGCCTTTGCGCCCGCCAAGATTTACTTCCTGGCTTGTCGCACCTTCGAAGGCAAATACGACGAGGAAACCATCAAGAAATGGCTGAAAAACTTCTTCCGCCGCTTCTTTAACCAGCAATTCAAGCGCTCGTGCTTGCCCGATGGCCCCAAGGTGGGTAGCGTATCTATCAGTCCGCGTGGTGATTGGCGTATGCCGAGCGATGCTTCCTCAACCCTTTGGCAAGCCGAGGTGGACAAACTATAGCAGAAGCCGATGGCTACGTGCAAAATAACCATACTTGTTGATAACCAGCCTGCTCCCGACAATGGCCTGCTGAAGCACGAACATGGCTTGGCTATGCTTGTCGAGGTGGGCGAGTGGCGTATGCTGTGCGACATGGGCGCTTCGTCGGCCTATGCCGTCAATGCCGCGCAATTGAATATCGATTTGCAAGGCGTGGATGCGGCTTTCCTATCGCATGCACACAATGACCATACCGGCGGTTTGCGTCATTTCCTCGACACATTTCCCGATATCCCCGTCTGCTTGTCGGCATCGGCCAAGGGACTTCAATGCTACTCCAACCGCAGGGAAATGCTTCGTGATATCTCCATAGATAATGAGCTTCTTACAAGCTATCCCGAACGCTTTCGTTGGATAGCGGATAGTTGCTGGATACATCCCTCGGTGGCGTTGGTAAAGAGCTGTAGCGGAGCTTATCCGTTGCCGCATGGAAACCGCTTCCTGACGGCTCAGAGGGGCGCTGAACGCGGTTTGGACGACTTTGCGCACGAGCTATCAGTAGCCATTACCACCACGCAAGGATTGGTGGTGCTTTCTTCCTGTTCGCACAGGGGGGTACTGAACATTATTCAGGATTGTATCCGTTTTACCGGCGAGGCGCGGCTAAGGAGTTTTGTGGGTGGCTTGCACTTGGTGGATATGCCGGGCGTGGAAGAGGAGGCGCAACAGTTGGCTATAGAGTTTACCCGGCTTTATCCGCAAGCCGAAATCCATACCGGCCATTGCACATGCGACAAGGCGAAAGAGGCATTGCTTGCCCACTTGTCGAATGCCAGGATTTTTACTACGGGAACGGTGATAGAGATAGCCGGTTAGTACAGACTGGCGTGTCGGTACTTCTTTACAAGTTGCTTGTAGGCAGGGGTTTGCTTGTATGTACGCAACCAATTATTCAAGCTATCCAGTAATGCCGGCGATTGCTTGTTTACTCCCCACGAATAGAATTGACTGAAGCTGATGGCCGTGTGCATGTCTATCTGCGGCAGACTATCTATCAAAGTGCGTGCTACACTCTCGTCGCAAACGGCATAGTCAATGTCGCCATGAGCCACCAACGAAAGTAGTTGCTCGGGGCCATAATTTTCCACCTCTTTTATATAGATTGTATCGCCAATCTCGTTGGAGAGGTTGCGGATGCGCAAGATACTGGGAGAACCTTTCACAATGTGCAGAGTCTTGCCGGCCAACTCTAAATGACTTTTAATGTAGCTGCTATCGTCGATGGAGGCAGGCTCACGTTGTATCAATACTTGTCGGTTGCGTAGAATGGGAGCGGTGAGTAGCAGGTTTTCTTTCTGTTCTACGGTGTTTTGTATGCCGTGTGCAATAAGGTCGAAGGTGCCGTCAGTTAATCCTTGTATACGTTTCTCGAAACTCATTTCGGGCGTTAGCTCAACCTCCAAACCATGCTCCTTGGCAAAGGCGTGAAGCAATTCGTAGTGAAGCCCCGACACTGTATCGCCCTCTACGAAATAGCTGATGGCGTTGTATTCGGTCGTAGCGCGGATAACACCCGATTGCTTGATTGCATCGTAGTCGCGCGGCATAATCGGTTGCTCAGTGCGCTTCTCAGGTAGTAAATAAGTGGCTACTAATGTGGCGATGATGCCTATTAGTAAGTACTTTATAAGTTTCTTGTTCATAGTGCGTTAGTCGTAGAAATTCCAAGAAACACCGATTTTCAGCATGCGAGGGTTTAGTGGATAGTGGGGCACCGTGAAATAGTTGCGATTGCCCATTCCGGCATTGACGTGATACATCATGACGAAAATGCGTGTGCGCTTCAAGTGCAGGTTGCAATAGGCGTTTACAACGGGATATCCTCCAATCTCTACCTTGTCGTCGGCCGATTGCAGGTGGAATTGCTGAATAGCCGGTGTATAGGCCGGTGCATAGTACTTGGTGAAGAAGGTTGCTTCTGCACCCAATTGCACGGTCAATACCTTCTTGGCAATCTTGGTAAGGATATACAGGTTGTGGTAGGTTGATAGCTCGGGAAGCGGCAATACACTTTCGTTGCTCGACTTCTGATAAGTCACCTTGTTGTCCAGGTGTAGGATGCCCAATTTGAAGTTTTGTGTCAGTTGGGCGGTAAGCACCTGAATGTTTTCGCTACATTGTTCGGGCAGTGCGTGCTGGTTGAAGTAGGTGTAGTTCTTGATATTCTCTATACCGGCTACCAGGTTTGTACCCCAACGGTCGATGTTCAGTTCGCCTTCGATGCGTGTTCTGAACTCCTTGTCGAAGTTGTCGTTATCCCAATAGAAATGGTTTGAGTGATAATGACGCATGTAGAACGATGGCCGCAAGTTGGTGATGTTTGCTCGCGCATAGAGGTTTACCGTGTCTTTTCCCAATCGGAAATTCAAGTCGGCATCACCTTTCAGACGGAATTCGCCAATGGCTTCGCCGGCAATGCCTACTTCGCCATTGATGTTGTAGTGTAGCAGATTGCCTTGTCGTTTGGCCAGTTCGCCGCCCACAAATACCTCTTGCTCTTTGTATCGTTTCGGACGATGAACCTCTTCGCGGTTGAGCGAAAGGGTATCCATCAAGTCGTAATGGCTATATTTGTGTGAGATATAGGCCGTTAGTCCAGCCTTTGCATAGCGGTTGAAACCTTCGAGCAACGCAACAGCAAGTGTATTCTTGATGCTGAAGGCGGTGGTTGTATCCCTTGTACCCGCATCGCTGAAGTAGTTGTTCTCATATTCATTTCTGTCGTTGCTGGAGAAGCGTCTTCTTGAACGCTCCACCTTCATGGTGTGGATGAAGCTGGTAACGGGTACGAACTCGTACGTCTGTGTGGTATCGTTCTTTACGGTATCAATCTTTTCGATGTTTCGCTCAAATCCCAATCGGTAGCGGTGGGTGAGGTAAACATAGAAATTCTTGTTGCGGTTGCTGGTCGATTCCAAGTGAACAGGAATGTTGTTTGCTTCATACTCCTTCTTTCCATCGGCCAACGTGTCGGGGCGCGTGATGTATCCGTCGTTGGTGATACCGCCGTTTTCGTTCATCTTCATGAAGAAGTTGTTGTAAACGGCTTGCATCTGATAGCGTTCGCCGATATAGCTTGCAAACAGGCCTGCGTTGAAGTAAGAGGTGGCTTGGTTGGCATATTGTCCGCGGCCATACAAGTAGTCGATGTTGAAACCAAAAGCCAGACGCTTGTTTACATTAACCGAGAAGTACGATTTGAAACGCTCCTCTCCATTTATCTTGTTACCAGCCTTGTAGTAGGTCAGGTTGGTGTATGGAATGTTGCTATTGGTAAAGTAAACTTGGTCGGGGGTGAAGTAGAAACTTGATAGGGGAGCCATGAAAATGGTTGGCGCATCGTTGTTGCGGTCGAAGAAGATACGCGACTGACGAGGCGAACCAAGGTTACCTAAGTAGTTGTATTGGCCATACATACCTCCCATCAAGTTGGTGTTTTGGAAGTTCAGGCTGGCGGTATCTGCCGCTACCATGGTTCGTTCGCCGAATTGTTCGTTCAACTTCCACATGAATACTTGGGGTGGAAGACTTTGTATATCCACCGAATCGTTCAGGTTTTGCGGTTGGCGATTAGGATCCACCTGATTGCCAAATCGGTCGCGGTTGTTGAAATTACCATTTTGCGAACGGATAGACTGTACTTGTGCGTTCAGTGTACCCAAAAACAATAAAAACAGATATGTCAGTAAACTTCTTTTCATATTTGGGTGCGAAGATAGTGCAAACCGCTTGAATTGCAAAACGAATGGTGTTTTAATGTGTTAATCTGCTCCGTTGTTTTAAGACAAAAAAAGAATCTTACTAAAATCCGAACGAATTTTAGTAAGATTCCAAATGAATTTATGCATAAATTATTTCTAATTTATTCGCAGAGCTTAATCAATTCCATACCACGCTTGATAGCCTCTTCGTTCATAGGAATCAAGTGGTGGTGGCGTTCGGGAAGTGTCTTCTTCAATCCTTTCACAACACTTTCAAGGCTGACCATCGGTTTCAACTTCAGCAAGCCGCCCAACACAATCATGTTGAATGCTTTGGCATTCTTCATCTCGTTGGCTGCATCCATGGCATCGATGCGATAAACATTGATGTCTTTTCTTGTTGGAGGATTGATGATGCCGTATCCGTCGTAAATCAGTACACCACCAGGTTTTACCTTGCTTTCAAACTTTTCGAGTGAGGGCTGGTTTAAGATGATAGCCGCATCATACTTGCTGAGAATGGGCGACGAGATTTTTTCGTCGCTAACGATTACGGTTACATTGGCTGTACCTCCGCGTTGCTCGGGGCCATAAGCAGGCATCCAACTAACTTCCTTACCTTCCATCAAACCCGAGTAGGCCAAGATTTTACCCATAGACAATACACCTTGTCCGCCAAATCCTGCTATAATGATTTCTTCTTTCATACTTTTATAACTCTGTGCAAATGAACCTTATTCCTTGTCTTTTAAGTCGCCGAGAGGGTAGAAGGGGAACATGTTCTCTTCCATCCACTTGTTTGCTTTTTCCGGTGTCAGCTTCCAACCGGAGTTACATGTCGAAACAATCTCTACCAGGTTGCTTCCCTTGCCGGCCATGGAGTTTTCGAATGCCTTGCGAATGGCTTTCTTTGCCTTGCGGATAGCAGGTACCGATTGTACGCTTTGGCGGGTTACATAGGCTGTTCCTTCCAATTGTGCGGCAATATCGGCAATCTTAAGCGGATAACCGTGGATGGCTACATCGCGTCCATAAGGACAAGTAGCTGTCTTCTGTCCTACCAATGTAGTGGGAGCCATTTGTCCGCCGGTCATACCATAGATGGCATTGTTGATAAAGATAATGGTGATATTCTCTCCACGATTCAATGCGTGGATAGTTTCAGCAGTACCGATACAAGCCAAGTCGCCATCGCCTTGATAAGTAAATACCAGTCTGCTTGGCCATAAGCGCTTGATGGCGGTAGCCAAAGCCGGTGCACGTCCATGTGCTGCTTCTTCCCAATCGATATCGATGTAGTTGTATGCGAATACGGCACAACCTACAGGCGATACGCCTATGCCCTTCTCTTCCATACCCATCTCTTCGATTACTTCGGCAATCAGTTTGTGAACTACGCCATGACTACATCCGGGACAATAGTGCATGGGGTTGTCGTTCATCAATGTCGGTTTCTTATAAACCAGATTTTCGGGCTTTATGATTTCTTCTTTTGTCATAATCGTTATCTGTTTGTGAAGCGAATAAAGAATTCCATAATCTTAATGCAGATGGCAATGCCACAAGTGTACATAAATACTTTGTGATCGTCGCAAGCAAAGTAAACGATGACGCTGGCAACTGCTAATATCATGAAAACCAGATTAAGTACGCCTCTAATTTTATCTGTATTCATATCCTACCTTTATTTGCACAATTGTTTAAGTGCATTAACAATCTCGTCCGGATCGGGAACGATACCACCCAAGCGACCGAAGTGCTCTACGGGAACTTTGCCGTTTACCGCCAAACGAACGTCTTCTACCATCTGGCCGGCATTCAACTCGGTTACCAGCATACCCTTTACCTTGTTGGCATACTCGGCAATGGCTTTCTTGGGGAATGGCCAAAGGGTGATAGGACGAAGAATACCTACTTTGATGCCTTCTTCGCGAGCAAGTTCCATGGCTTTGGCACCGATACGAGCCATCGAGCCGAAAGCAACAATCAGATAATCGGCATCTTCGCAGTTAATCTCTTCGAAGCGTACTTCATTCTCTTCAATCAATCTGTATTTCTCTTGGAAACGGATATTGTTCTTTTCCATCTCCTCTGGTTTCAATTCGAGCGATGTGATTACATTGCGTTGGCGGTTCTTTGGTTTGCCGGTAGCAGCCCAAGGACATTGTGCCAATACCTCTTCGTCGGTGCGACGAGGTTTTTGTTTTGGCAACACCACCTTTTCCATCATTTGTCCGATAACACCATCTGCAAGGATAATGGCAGGGTTGCGATACTTGAACGCCAATTCAAAGCCTAATGATACGAAGTCGGCCATCTCTTGAACGGATGCTGGTGCCAATGCAATCAGTCGGTAGTCGCCATGTCCACCACCTTTTACGGTTTGGAAATAGTCGGCTTGGCTGGGTTGGATTGTACCTAAACCAGGACCACCGCGCATGACGTTTACAATCAAGCAAGGCAATTCGGCACCGGCCAAATATGAGATACCCTCTTGTTTCAAACTAACACCGGGGCTCGATGACGATGTCATTACCATCTTACCGGTACCGGCTCCTCCATACACCATGTTGATTGCAGCTACTTCACTTTCGGCTTGCAATACTACCATGCCTGTTGTTTCCCAAGGCTTTTGCTCGGCCAATGTTTCCAATACTTCCGATTGCGGAGTAATGGGATATCCGAAGTATCCATCTGCACCGCAACGGATGGCCGCATGTGCAATGGCTTCGTTTCCTTTCATCAATACTACTTCTTCTGCCATAATTAGTTTGTTTTTACTTTATAAACCGAGATACAACCATCGGGGCATACTGTGGCGCATGATGCGCATCCGTTGCAAGTATCTTCAATGGTTTGTTGAGCAAAGTTATATCCGCGTACATTTACCTCTTTACTAAGGCTGATGATGTTTAGCGGGCATGCTACTACACAGAGGTTACAACCCTTGCAACGTTCTGTATCTACTACGATTGCTCCTTTTATTTTTGCCATATTTAGTTAGTTTTAATGTTTGCTTATTGATTGTACATGTCATTATTGAAAAAGTTCAGAATGTCAATAACCATTTGTCGTGCGTCGGCAGCCGGGCTTTCCGGATTCAAGTCGATGGCCCACTGATAGTTGTTCAGCGCTTGTTGCCAATTTCCTTGTTTCCGATAGGCATTGCCTCGTAGGTAGTAGGCCACATCCTTGTTAGGTGCATCAGCATTCAGATAGGACTCCAAATGTTGTAATGCCGTGTCGATTTCGCCATTTGCTATCAGCTCTTTAATCGCTTCCAACTGGTACATTATTTCATCATTTTTCGAAAAACGGTGCAAAGATAGTGCAAGATGTACGTAGAACAAAATAAAATGTCAACTTTTAATGCTTTTCATTAACAATTTTATCGTTAATATACAAATTGTCTAACACGATGTTCGTTGCACCATCTATTTGATTCTTTCCTTTGCTAACGTTGTTCCAACGGCAATCTTCTACCGAAATGTTGTTCACAAGCGTGTCGTCGTCCAAACCGATAATCAGTATGCCGAGTTCACTTTTCTGGCAATTCACATTCTTCAAATGCACGTTTCTGACGGTGGGTGTGTATCCTCTTTGACAATTCTCACGGTTTTCGTATTGCAAGTTGATGCGCAATACGGCCTCTCTACATTGTCCAACATTGACATTCCTTACAAATACGTTCTCAATTACACCTCCTCGGCAAGTACTTGTCTTGATGCGGATTACTCTATCCAAGTCGGGGCTGTCCATTTGGCAATTCTCTACAAAGAGGTTCTTGTATCCGCCCGATATCTCGCTACCGATTACTACACCGCCATGCCCGTTCTTCATGAAGCAGTTGCGCACGATGATGTTTTCGCTAGGGATGTTCCATTTACGGCCGTCTTGATTGCGTCCGCTCTTAATGGCAATACAATCGTCTCCGGTGTCGAATACACAATCTTCTATCAATACATTCTTGCACGATTCGGGGTCGCATCCATCTCCGTTAGGACCTCTGTTGAAGATGGTTACACCACGAACGATGAGGCTTTCGCAAAATAGCGGATGAATCACCCAGAAGGGAGAGTTCAGCAACGTAATTCCTTCTATCAGTACTTGTTGGCACGAGTACAAATTGATGAATTGCGGTCTTAAAGCATCATCGGGTGTCATGATGCGTTGGTAGATAGGTGTAGATGTTTCTCCATACATCAGCAGCTTTTCTCTTCCGCCATTGCGTTGTCCCTTCATACCCTCTTTCCAGCCATATTGTGGTGCGCCACACATGTACCACCAGGTGTCGTTGCTACCTTGTCCGTCCAATACACCTTTGCCGGTAATGGCGATGTTCGTTTCGCCATAGGCATAAATCAGCGGATGTGCGTTGTAGCAATCAATGCCTTCCCAACGGGTGATGACGGCGGGGAAGTATAACGATTGGTCGGTTAGGAACTTCAATGTAGCTCCCTCTTCAATGTGTAGGTTTACATTGCTTTTCAGTGTGATGGGGCCGGTATAGAATGTGCCGGCGGGTATAACTACCTTTCCTCCTCCTTGCAAGCTGCATTGCGTAATGGCTTGATTGATGGCTTCGTGACAAGGCTCGTCGGGTGTATCTGCCTTGGCTCCGAAGTCGGTGATGAGGAATGTCTTGTCGGGAAACTTCGTCCGCTTTATTTGTTTCTCAATTTTCTTAGCTTCCTTGAAGGCTTTATCCATGTCGAAGCCGTTGTTGGCCATCAGCATGGAGGTGCATGTAAATAGTGCAATGAGTGTAATAAATTTCTTCATAGTTTATGGCTTTTAACTGATTTCATATAGTACCAATAAGATAGCTGTCCAATGTGCTATGCTTCCTAATAAAACGAAAAAGTGCCAGATGGCATGGAAATACTTTTGCTTGTCGTGAGCATAGAAGTAGGTGCCCGTAGTGTAGAAGATACCTTCGGCAAGGATGCAACACATGGCCGATGTGGGTAAGGCTTCGAACACAGGTTTGCCTATCAACACCACACTCCATCCCATCAGTAGGTAAAGGATGAGTGATAGGCGTGGATAGCGACCTATTAAGAAGATTTTATAGAAGGTGCCTCCAATGGCAACCGCCCAAAGTAGGCCGAAGACTACCCATCCCAATGCGCCGCCCACTACACCGATGCAGATAGGTGTGTAGGATGAGGCTATCATGATGTAGATGCCTATGTGGTCGAGCAATCTTAATACTTGCTTCCCTTTGCCCGGTTTCCACCAATGGTACAGGGTGCTGCATGCATACATAATCAGCATGCCGCAAGTAAAGAATGTCACACCAAAGGCATGCTTCCAATTGGCTTCGTAGCTTAGTTTCAGGATGAGCCATGCCATGGATAGAGTAAACAACACGCCGACAAAATGTGTCAGCGTGTTGAGGATTTCTTCTTTATTTCTACCTTTCAGTATATTCATCTTATTTTACCGTTTCGCTTTGTGGTGCACCGAGGTATGAGCGCTTCAGTCCGCCGAAGTCAATCATTACCTTTTGCAATACCAGCGACTGGTCGAGTGGACGGATGCGTAAAGTATGTTTCTCTTTCTTCTCTACTTGGTGCTTGGTGTTGGTAGAGATGACATGGTCGGCTTGCCACTTGCCTAATTCTCCGCGATAGTGTCCGTTGATGTTTACGATTTGTTCCGCACCTCCATCGATACTGATGGCATAGCGCATGCCTTTGTAATCGTTGAAGTTCAATGTAGACGAGCACACAACGTGTACGGTGGCTTCACCGAATGCGTCGGTCACAAAGTCATACTCCAGATACATCTCCGCTTCGGGGGTGTTGGTGTAGGGCTGTGTGGTGATGGCCGAGCCTTCGCGTCCAAGGTTAGGAATCACTACCCATTGAGTACTTTCGCCGTTCATGCGTCGTGTATAGTTCTCGGCAAGGATGGATACTACTCCGTCGGCCTCTTGATATACGGCTGGTGCCGGTGCAATACGTGGCTCGGGTACACGGGTTGTGCGAGGAGGAGTTTGGCGGCGTGGCTCTTGCCAGATGCGGTATCCAATGTGGTGTTGGCTCATGATGTGGTTCCACTTGCCGTCGGACATGACGTGGTGATAGCGATGTGTAAGGATTGAGTCGCGTTTGAAACATTCGTCAACCTTGTCTGCCCATTGGTTGGCTTCTGTACTTTGTGCTTTGGCCAGTTTGTCGTTCATGGCGGCGGCATAGTACATTTCGTAGAGGTTGGCACATGCCTGGATGGGGAAGAGTACCAATTGGTCGAAAGCATCGCGATGCGATTCGGGCAATACATAGTACATGCGCAAGGCATCCAATTCAAGGGCTTTGTAGTCGTCCTTCACGCGTTGCCATTCGTTGTAGTTGTCCAGGCTATAGGTGCGTTGGTTGAGCAATTCGGGAGTGATGCGACGGTTGTACTTGGTGTAAGTGTCAATCAGTCGGGCGGCCTCTACGGCATACTCTTCGCCGAATTGGGTAGCGCAGAATGCTTGTGTGTGTGTCAACAGGTTGTCGGGATTGTATTCAGCAGGATTCCATGCAAAATCCAGGAAGAATTGGATAGGATATTCCATCGGCTTCAAGTCGCCCACGTTCAATACCCAAATTTCGCGAACGCCATGTAGGTAAGTCAAGTTCATTTGTTCCCACATGCGTTGTATTTGTGTGATGTTCATCCACTTCGAGTTGCGTGGCGCACCTACGTAATCTACGTGATAGTACATGCCATATCCACCTTTGCGAGGCTTGGCATCAAGCGCAGGAAGTCTTCTTACGTTGCCCCAGTTGTCGTCGCACAAAAGGAGGGTTACATCGTCGGGCACTCGCATGCCTTTGTCGTAGTAGTCTTGCACCTCTTTATATAAGGCCCATACTTGGGGTGTTTCTTTAGCCTTCTTGCCGGTTACCTTTTCGATAATCTTCCGTTGGTCTTTAACGATTTTCTCCAAAAGCTTGGTGTTGGTATCGGGGCTCATGGCTTCGTCTCCATCACCGCGCATAGCCAATGTGATAACTGCTTCCCAATCTTTGCAACGTTCCATGCCCTGTTGCCAGAAGTCGCGCAGCACTTTTCCGTTGGTAGCATAATTCCATTCGCCGGTGCCGCGTCGTTTCCAATCTTGTTGCGCCATGCCCATCGGTTCGTGGTGCGATGTGCTCATAACGATACCCATTTCGTTGGCAAGCGGGCCGTTCAACGGGTCATCGTCGTAGAAAGCACTGTTCCACATGGCCGGCCACATAAAGTTTCCGCGCAAGCGAAGTACCAGTTCGAATACCTTTTCGTAGAATTTGCTATTGAATCCGCCGAAGGTATCGGTTGCCCAGTTGCCCAAGCAAGGCCATTCGTCGTTCAAGAAGATACCACGATACTTCACCGCCGGTTCGCCATCGGTGTAGCTGCCCGGTGCAATGCTGATGGTGTTGTGCTTGTCGGCAGGTACATCGGCCCAATAATACCAAGGCGATACACCCATTTGCTTGGAAAGCTCGTATACGCCATAGATGGCACCTCGTTTGTCGCTACCGGCAATGACTACCGCTTTGCTTACGCCTTCGATAGGGTTGTCGATGGTTTGCAACAGATACTTCTCGCGTTTGCCTTTCAGCTCGTTACCATCAATCTTTCCGTTGGCAATAAGTTGCTTAATCCATTGGCTATCGATGGTACCGATAATCAAGGCCTCTTGATTATTGGGGGTATAGATAAGTTGTGGGGTAGTGCCGGTTACGGCCTGTGCATCGTTCAGCAGGTTGTTTACCGCGCGCATCACGCCCTTGTCTTCTTGCTCGTCCACAAGAATGGGCAAAGCCTTTCCGTTGGCAATCCAAACAAATCCGTCCGTGTTGTAGTTTACAAACGTGCCTACTGCTTTCATAGACATAGTGGTTGCCATCATCACAACGAGTAGCAACAGCGCTTTAAAGTTCTTCTTCATGGTTATTCCTTATTTATATAGGGTATTATGCATTTTTTGCAAAGATAGCGCAAGGTAAGCGAAATGCCAAATCTCAGCGAGAGAATATCAATGAAAAAGTTCCCTTAAGGGAAATTTTTTCCTTTAAGGGAACGTAATCTGAGCCTTTATGATTCTTGAACAACCCCTTCCTCTTCAAACAAAGCGGTGGGCATGCTTCAAGTAGGTATCCATGTCTTTGTCGCCTCGACCGGAGACGGTTAGCACAACCACATCGTCGGGATTGAATTTTACCTTTTCCAATGCGGCAAGTGCGTGCGATGATTCAAGCGCCGGTATAATGCCCTCTATGCGTGTCAGGTTGAAGGCGGCTTGCAGGGCTTCGTCGTCGTTTATGGCTACTACCTCGATGCGATTCTCCTTGGCCAGATGCGCGTAAAGTGGCCCAATACCTGGATAATCCAATCCGGCGCTGATAGAGTAGGCTTCCATTACCTCTTCGTTCTCATCCTTCAGTACCAGTGATTTGAATCCGTGCAAGATACCTTCTTTACCTAGGGTGATGGTAGCGGCCGTTTGATTGGTGTCGATGCCCAATCCGCCGGCTTCGGCTAATAGAATCTTTACGCGTTGGTCGTCAAAATAGTGATAGATGGTGCCGGCTGCATTGCTTCCTCCACCGATGCAGGCTATCAGATAGTCGGGATAACTACGGCCTTCTTGTTCAAGAAGTTGCTTTTGAATCTCTTCGCTGATGACCGATTGGAAACGCGCCACCATGTCGGGGTAGGGATGGGGCCCTACGGCCGAGCCAAGCAGGTAGTAAGTGCCGTCAATATCGTTCATCCAAGCTTCAATGGCGGCATCCACGGCATTGCTTAGTGTCATGCTTCCCGATTTTACGCCGCAAACTTCAGCCCCAAGCATACGCATCTTCTCAACATTCGCCCGTTGGCGTTCCATATCCGTTTGTCCCATGTAGATGGTGCATGGCATATTCATCAGCGCACATACCGTAGCCGTGGCTACGCCATGTTGTCCGGCACCCGTTTCGGCAATAATGCATTTCTTTCCCAAGTGTTTGGCCAGTAGCGCCTGGCCGATGGTGTTGTTGATTTTGTGTGCACCGGTGTGATTCAAATCTTCGCGTTTCAGGTAAATCTTGCATCCATACTGCTCGCTTAGGCGTTTGGCATGATAAAGGGGCGACGGGCGTCCTACATAGTCGCGCAACAACTGCTCATACTCATGTTTGAAGCTTTCACTTTCCATTACTTTGCGGTAGTTTTCGGCCAACTCGTTTACATTTGCGCGTAGGGCATCGGGCACATAGGCGCCACCAAACTCACCATAAAAGCCTTCGGGGCTTACTTCATACTTTTTCATTTTTCTTTTTCGTTTTAAATTAGACATAAAAAAAGAGGCCTGCCGCAAGTGCGACAGGCCCCGTATAGGATTCTCTTTATCTGCTATTATATATAAGAGGTATATACATGGAACTGCTCCCTTACGACCTTTGGGGTTGTAAGAGGCGCCACCAACATGTATTTACCATTGCTCTATTCATATTATTTCCATTATTTCGGTGCAAATGTATATATGTTATTTGATATATCCAAGCATTTTTGTTATTTAAAACATAAAAAAAACTATCTTTGCACTCGCTTTTGCAAATACCTATTTGTAGGTATTGTCCTTTTATGCAAAAAGAGTGAATTTTGCACCGCATTTAACAAAATTGTGTAAACGTGAAACAATCTTTCAAACATATAGCATTGTCCGTATCATTTCTGATGCTCTTCGTGGGCTATCAGATTTGCATTACTTCGTTTACACACGTCCACTACGTGAATGGGGTGATGATTACGCACTCGCACCCCTATGCCGGCGATGAACACTCGCACCAAAAGACAGAGTTTTCATTGATTGCGCAATTGACGCATTTCTCGGCACTTACTCCGGAATTCATTATCTATAATCATATTGTATGGCCCGTTGGAGGCATTGTTTCGGTTTGTCCAAAGGCAGATGCCTTGCCAACGAATGATGCTTGCTGCTATTCATTACGTGCTCCTCCGGTTGTTCAAATCTAAATTGCAAGAGATAAACAATTTATTATTGAACAACTAACATTAACACAATGAGATATTTATTTTCATTGATGCTCGTGGCTATGGGTATCAATGCAATCTATGCGGTTACACCCGTTAAGGAGGGTAATCAGATAGCCGGACATGTAATTGAGAAAGATTCAGAAGAAAGCATACCCTTTGCGGCCGTTTTGATTGTCGGTACCGATTTGGGTACTACATCCGACGAGGGCGGTCATTTCACCTTTACCAACCTGAAAGCTGGAAAATACCTGTTGCGCGTTTCGTCGGTGGGCTATATTACCCAAGAGAAAGAGGTAGAGGTATCGGACAATGCCACATCGTTGGTTCATTTCCAAATGGAGGCAGATAACTTTATTACCGACGAGGTGGTAGTGTCGGCCAATCGGAATGAGGTAAGCCGAAAGGATGCGCCGGTAGTGGTGAACGTGATGAGCCAGAAGCTGTTCGAAACCGTCAATTCGCCCGACTTGGCCAAGTCGTTGAACTATCAATCGGGTGTGCGTGTGGAGAATAATTGTCAGAATTGCACCTTCCCACAAGTGCGCATCAACGGATTGGAAGGTCCCTATTCGCAAATACTAATCAATAGTCGCCCGGTGATGAGTGCGCTGAGCGGCGTGTATGGCCTCGAACAGATTCCCGTCAATATGATTGAACGTATAGAGGTGGTTCGTGGAGGTGGCTCGGCGCTATTCGGTGCAAATGCCGTGGCCGGTACCATCAACATCATTACGAAAGATCCCATCAGCAACTCCTTCCAATTCAATACCAACTTTACCAACATGGGTGGCGATGCGTGGGAGCAATACATGGGCGGTAATGTGTCGCTCGTTTCGGATGACAATACCTATGGCATAGCCATGTACGAAACCTATCGCAACCGCAATCCTTACGACCGCGATGATGATGGCTTCTCCGAGGTGGGTAAACTCAATTCAAACACCTTTGGCTTGCGTGCATACTATCGCCCCTCTCACTTCAGCCGCATCAGCTTGGAGTATCACACCACCAACGAGTTTCGCCGGGGAGGTAACAAGTTCGACTTGCAACCACACGAAAGCGACATTACCGAGCAAACCAAACACATTATTAATAGTGGAGGGGTGACTTACGACCAATACATCAACGAATACAAACACAAAATCTCTATATTCAGCTCTATTCAGCATGTTGACCGTAATAGCTATTATGGTGCCGAGCAAGATCCTAATGCATACGGAAAAACTGACGACCTGACTTGGATGGCCGGTGCCATGTATGTGGGCAACTTCGACCGCTTCCTCTTTGCACCATCAGTCTTTACCGGTGGAGTGGAGTATAACAACAACTCGCTTCACGACATCATGACCGGTTACGACCGCGATATGAAGCAAGATGTGCGCATAGCAAGTGCCTTCGTGCAAAACGAATGGAAGATAAACCGTCTGACAATGCTTGTAGGAGCACGTTTGGATAAACACAACTTGATAGATGACCTTATCTTTAGCCCGCGTATTAACTTTCTCTACAAGCCAAGCGATGCATTGCAAACTCGCTTGACATGGTCAACCGGCTTCCGTGCGCCACAAGCCTACGACGAAGATTTGCACCTGACGGCCGTCGGTGGCGAGAATGTACAAACCATCTTGGCCGATGGCTTGAAAGAAGAACGCTCGAATAGTTTCAGTGGATCTATCGATTGGACAACCAACTTCGGCCATTGGCAAGCCAACCTCTTGGCCGAAGCCTTCTATACCGATTTGAGCAACGTGTTTGTTATCGAGAGCATCACACCCGCCATTCAAGAACGCCGAAACGGCGATGGTGCGCGAGTGTATGGTGTAAACCTTGATGCCAAGATTGCACACGGAAAAGAGGCCTCTTTCCAATTGGGATTCACCGCTCAACGTAGCCGCTATAAAACCGATGAGGCTTGGACAGAGTTGGAAGACGGTACGGCTCTTACCACCAAGCGTATGACGCGTACTCCCGATTATTACGGCTACTTTACCTTCACCAGCGAGCCGTTCAAGAACTTCGGCTTCTCGCTTTCGGGCATCTATACCGGCTCGATGCAAGTGCCTCACTTTGCCGGATACATCGAGCAAGACTGCATGGAAACTACTCCTGAGTTCTTCGATTGCAACTTCAAGCTGAACTATACCTTCTTGTTGAAGGAGCATGTAAAGTTGCAACTCAATGCCGGTATGCAAAACATCTTCGATCAATTCCAAAAAGATTTGGATAAGGGAACCTTCCGCGATGCCGGATACTTCTATGGCCCTACCGTACCTCGTAGTTTCTTCATCGGAATTAAGATTATGAATTAACTTTTATAACGTAATAGTCTAATGCACGCAATTTGTTCCGTCGATGCGCCGAATGCGTTCGGTGCATCGACGGAATTCGTTCGGCAGAAATATTTAGCCTTAAGGGAAAATAATTTTTCCCTTAAGGCTAAATAATAAATTTCAGTTATAACAGTTTCAGTTTTTTTCTGCGTCATGCGTTTCTCTAAACTTGCTTCCAACTCCTTTTGGAGGGGGAGTATAGGTAGGCAAATAAATAACTGAAACTGATATAACTGTTATTGTTAAGAATAATCGTTTATGGATACAAAAAAAGCGGCTGACTAATTTAGTCAGCCGCTTTTAGTTATTAAAGATTTCTATTAACCTTGTACAGGAATCTTTTCGATGCGACGAGCATGACGACCGCCTTCGAACGGAGTGTTGAAGAACTTAGTCAAAATCTTGTCGGCTTCGTTATTGGTAACAAAACGTCCTGGCATAACCAATACGTTGGCATCGTTGTGCTGACGGGCAAGCTCGGCAATATCCTTGCACCAGCAAAGAGCGGCACGGATACCTTGATGCTTGTTCAAAGTCATGTTGATGCCATTACCGCTACCGCAGATAGCGATGCCTGTAGTACATTCGCCCGATTCGATGGCTTCTGCCAATGGGTGAGCAAAGTCTGCATAGTCAACACTTTCGGTAGAGTAGGTACCAAATTCCTTATATTCGATATTCTTGGCTTCGAGCCATTGACGCACGTATTGCTTCAGCAAATAACCTGCGTGATCTGAACAAATTCCTATCATAGCATTGATTTTACTTGGTTATATACATTTTCGGCAGTAAAGCCTAATTTCTCATCGAGTACTTTGTAAGGAGCAGAGAAACCGAACGATTCCAATCCCCAAACCTTACCTTCGTGAACCGGTACAAGACCTTGGAGGTTGACGGGCAAACCTGCTGTCAAACCGAACTTCTTGATGCCTGCAGGCAATACCTTTTCCTGGTATCCTGGGCATTGGCTGCGGAAGAGGCCTTCTGAAGGTACACTTACAATGCTGCACTTGATGCCTTCCTTGCGGAGCAATTCGGCACCGGCAACCAAAGTAGATACTTCAGAACCTGAAGCAACGAGGATAACATCGGGATTTTCGTCAGAACCGGCTACAATGTAAGCACCCTTAGCAGCTTGGCTGTAGTCGTTGCCTTCGGGAAGGTCGGCAATGTTTTGACGAGAAAGGATGAGGGCGGTAGGAGTGGCGGTGTTGGCCATTGCCAATGCCCATGCTTCGGTTGTTTCTTTTGCATCTGCCGGACGGAGCACGAGGGTAGAGTTGTGACCCTTGTGGTTCTTAAGTTTTTCCATCAAGCGGATTTGTGCTTCTTGTTCTACCGGCTCATGAGTAGGACCGTCTTCACCTACGCGGAATGCGTCGTGTGTCCAGATGAACTTAACAGGAAGTTCCATCAAAGCAGCCATACGAACTGCAGGTTTCATATAGTCAGAGAATACGAAGAAGGTACCACATGCTGGGATAACACCACCGTGCAATGCCATACCGATACAGCAGCAAGCCATAGTGAGTTCGGCTACACCTGCTTGGAAGAAGGCACCGCTGAAGTCGTCCTTAGTCATGGCTTTTGTCTTCTTCAAGAAACCGTCGGTCTTGTCAGAGTTGCTCAAGTCGGCAGAAGCACAAATCATGTTAGGTACTTGTTCGGCCAATGCAGTAAGACATGCTGCAGAAGCATTACGAGTAGCGTCGTTAGCCTTTTGTTCTACCTTGCTCCAGTCGATTACGGGTGCCTTGTTGGCAAACCAATCGGCTTGTGCAGCGGCTTTTTCAGGATTAGCGGCAGCCCATTCAGCTTCTTCTGCATAGCGGGCAGCGCAGATTTCCTTCAGCTCTTCGGCACGCTTGGCATAGAGTTCCTTAACGTCGTCGAAGATTTGGAATGGGTTTTCAGGATCGCCACCAAGGTTCTTCACAGTGTTAGTGAAAGCATCACCACCAAGAGGTGCACCGTGAGTCTTGCAGTTGCGTTCGTATGATGTACCGTCGGCCTTCAATGCGCCCTTACCCATGATACACTTACCGATGATAAGTGTCGGCTTGCCGGTAACAGCTTTGGCTGTTTCGATAGCCTTGCGGATTTCGGCTGTATCGTTACCATTGATTTCAAGTACTTCCCAACCAAGAGCACGATATTTAGCAGCAGTGTTTTCGTTCATAACGTCGGCAGTCTCGGTAGAGAGCTGGATGTCGTTAGAGTCGTAGAACATAATGAGGTTGTCCAAACCTAATACAGCTGCTATACGGGCAGCACCTTGAGAAATTTCTTCTTGGATACCACCGTCTGAAATATATGCATAGATTGTTTCTTTAGCAAATGTAGGGTTGCCGGTGTGGGCTGCCAGGAACTTTGCAGCAATGGCGGCACCTACAGCGAAGGTATGACCTTGTCCCAACGGACCAGAGGTGTTCTCAACGCCACGGGCTACTTCAAATTCGGGGTGACCAGTTGTAGGCGAGCCCCATTGACGCAGTTGTGCCAACTCTTCCAAACTATATTTGCCGATAAGTGCTAATTGAGCATAGAGCATCGGAGCCATGTGACCAGGGTCAAGATAGAAGCGGTCGCGGCCTACCCATTCGGGGTTTTGCGGGTCGTAGTTCAAGTACTCTGAATAAAGTACATTGATAAAATCGGCACCACCCATGGCACCACCAGGGTGACCTGATTTTGCTTTCTCAACAGCAGCTGCAGCCAAGATACGAATGTTATCGGCTGCATGATTCATTACTTTAATTTCGTTCATAATATGGTTATTTAAGTATTTACTTATTGCAGCTGCAAAGTTACAATAGATTTTGCAGGTAATTTAACTTTTAGCACACCTTTTTTCACTTTTACCTCTGGGAAAGTAGCAGGTTTTACCAAATTTGGGTTTTCGAAGGTGTTATAATCGTCGATTTTAGCTGAAGTAAGGATTTCGCCAACAGCCTTTGTTGCTTTTACATCGCCCAAGTTGATGGTTACTTCCAATTCGTTTTCAAGGTCAATGTTCGACAATGAAATGTGAATCTTGCCTTCTGCATTCTTAGAAGCAGTAGCGCTTACCATAGGCAATGTACGCAATACAGGATAGTCAATCAACTCTTCGCGCATTTGGTTGCGTTCGCCTTCGAGGTTCATGATTTTGCAATCGAGTTCGATAGGAATGTAGGTAGCTTCTTGGTGAACACCATACATCTTGAATACGTGATAGGTTGGAGTTAACAACATCTTGTCATCCTTAGTCAAAATCATTGATTGAAGAACGTTTACGATTTGAGCAATGTTAGCCATCTTCAAACGATCGGTATACTTGTGGAAGATGTCGAGCGACAAAGAGGCTACAAATGCATCGCGAAGGGTGTTTTGTTGATACAAGTGACCTGGAATTGTACCTGGTTCAACATCCCACCAAGTGCCCCATTCGTCGAGCAAAAGGGCTACTTTCTTTTCTGGGTCGTATTGATCCATGATTTTGCAATGCTTCACGATAACATCTTCTATTTCACGGCATTTACCCATTGTCCAGTAGAAGTCGTCGTGGTTGAATTCTGTTGCAGAGCCTTTGCTACCTACCCAACCTGATACGGTGTAGTAGTGCAACGAAATGCCTTGCATCAAGTCTTTTGAATTTTCCATCAAAACCTTGGTCCAATTCCAATCGTAATCGGTAGCACCACTGGCAATCTTGTAAAGCTTGTTGTCGTCGTAATCGCGGCAATAAGTAGAGTAGCGACGATAGAGGTCTGAATAGTATTCTGCACGCATGTTACCACCGCAACCCCAACTTTCGTTACCTACACCAAGGTATTTAACTTTCCATGCTTTGTCGCGACCATTTTGACGACGCAGACGAGCCATAGGAGAGTCGCCGTCAGAAGTCATGTATTCTACCCACTTGGCAAGTTCTTCTACTGTACCGCTACCAACGTTACCGCTGATGTATGGTTCGCATTCAAGCATTTCGCACAAGTTCAAGAATTCGTGAGTACCGAAGCTGTTGTCTTCGATAGTACCACCCCAGTTGTTGTTTACCATCTTAGGACGGTTTTCTTTAGGACCGATACCATCCATCCAGTGATATTCGTCGGCGAAGCAACCGCCAGGCCAACGCAATACAGGAACTTTAAGCTCTTTCAAAGCGTTGAAAACGTCTTTACGATAACCGTTGATGTTAGGAATGTTTGAGTCTTCTCCTACCCAAAGGCCACCATAGATACATGAACCCAAGTGCTCGGCAAATTGGCCATAGATTTCCTTCGGGATGATTTGCTCTGCCTCATCAGTGTTTAGCGTGATAGTAGCACTCTCTTGAGCTGAAACAGTGAGTGTTGCAGCGAAGAGCATGCTGCCTAATACTAAAGTTTTCTTCATATAAAAGTGTTTTATTAGATAAATAGATTTATTAATCATTTCTTGTTGTTCACAGCAGCAGCTTCGATAGCCAAACCTGCCTTGTATGTTTCGATATAGGTATTGAAACCTGCTACATCTTCTGCAACAGGAGCAATCTCTACACCGGCATCACCTGCAAAGACAACTTCTTCGAGGAAGTCGGCAAGTGGTTGGCTCTTCTTATTATTAATAAGGTATGAAGCTAACAAAGCAATGCCCCAAGCACCGCCTTCACCAGCAGTCTCCATAACAGAGATCGGTGAGTTGATGGCTGCAGCAAGAATGCGTTGACCTACGCCTTTGGTCTTGAACAAACCGCCATGACCAGTGATGCGATCTACTTTCACCTTTTCTTCGTTGAACAATACATCGTTGCCAATCTTTAATACGCCAACTGCAGCATGCAAGTGTGCACGCATGAAGTTTGCCAGATTGAACTTGTCGCCGGCCGAGCGTACAAACATGGGGCGACCCTCTTCCAAACCGGTGATATGTTCTCCGGAGATATAGTTGTAAGAGAGCAAACCGCCACAGTCGGTATCACCTGTAAGGGCGTGGTTGTAGAGCTTGCCGAAGATTTCGTTCATGTCCACCGGCATGCCCATCAATTCCTGGTATTCTTTGAAGATGTTTACCCATGCATTGAGGTCGGAAGTACAGTTGTTGCAGTGTACCATAGCTACTAAGCTACCATCGGGAGTTGTAACCATATCAATCATTTCATAAGGCTTAGACAACTCTTTCTCCAATACAATCATAGAGAATGATGAAGTACCTGCAGAAACATTACCTGTGCGTTGCTTGACAGCGTTGGTTGCTACCATACCTGTACCGGCATCACCTTCGGGAGGACATACAGGAACACCGGCTTTCAAGTTACCGGAGATATCAAGTTTCTTCACACCTGCTTCGGTCAGGCAACCGGCATTTTCGCCGGCAGACAATACTTTAGGCAGGATGTCTTCCAGTTTCCAACTGAATCCATAAGGAGCAACTAGGTTATTGAACTTGCTTACCATATCGGCAGAGTAGTTCTTGGTAGTCGGATCGATAGGAATCATACCCGATGCATCGCCGATGCCTAATACTTTCTCGCCGGTAAGTTGCCAGTGGATGTATCCGGCAAGGGTAGTGATGTAGGTTATATCCTTAACGTGCTCTTCCTTATTCAAGATGGCTTGATAGAGGTGAGAGATGCTCCAACGCATAGGAATGTGGTAAACAAACAATTCGGATAATGCACTTGCTGCATCACCGGTGTTTGTGTTACGCCATGTGCGGAAAGGCACCAAGATATTCTCGTTCTTGTCGAATGCCATGTAGCCGTGCATCATTGCGCTGAAACCGATGGCTGCCAATGTCTTGATTTCAGTATCGTATTGAGCCTTGACATTCTTGCGAAGATCGGCATAACAGTCTTGCAATCCGTTCCAAATAGTGTCGATGCTATAAGTCCAATGACCGTCAACTAGTTGGTTTTCCCAGCTATGGTCTCCTTGTGCGATAGGCTTGTTCTCTTCGTCAATCAAGACGGCTTTGATTCGGGTTGAACCAAATTCGATACCTAAAATCGCTTTGCCGGCTTCGATAGTTGATTTTGCGTCCATAATTTATTTCTTTAAATGCACCATGCCTGAGGTGACATGGTGCAGATTATTATATGTTAACGAAGTGCTTTGTTAAGCATGTAGTAAACTTCATTTGTTTGAAGTTCTTTCTTGAAACCGCTGATAGTAGTATCTTTGTTGATCTTCACATACTCGATACCTACGATTTCTGCAAAGTCTTCCCAGTACTCTTCTGTGATGTCGTAAGAGAAAGCACTGTGGTGTGTACCACCTGCAAGAATCCATGCACCGGCACCGATTTCGAATGTTGGTTGTGGAATCCAAAGAGCAGATGCTACCGGAAGGTTTGGCATTGGCTTGGGTTCGATGCACTCAACTTCTTGAGAGATAAGACGGAAACGGTTGCCAAGGTCAACTACTGTAGCTTTGATACCACGGCCGACCTTTGATGTGAATACGAGGCGGGCTGTTTGTTGCTTGCGGATACCGATGCCAAGGTGATGTACTTCCAACTTAGGTTTGTCAACAGCGATGAGCGGACAAACTTCGAGCATGTGGCTTTGGAGACATGAAGAACGGTCGCCGGCGAAGTTTAGGGTATAGTCTTCAAGGAACGAGCAACCGATAGGCATGCCGTTTTGGATAACCCAAAGTGTGCGGCAGAGGCAAGCGGTCTTCCAGTCACCTTCAGCACCGAAACCAATACCTTCGGCCATGAGGCGTTGAGAAGCAAGACCAGGAATTTGGTCGAAGCCTACAAAGTTCGGATCGTTGATGTCGGCATCACCCAGGTCGTCGAAGTTGGTTGTGAAAGCAGTAGCACCTTCGTCGGCCAATACACGGCGCAAAGCAATTTCAGCCTTGGCAGCGTTCTTAACCTTTTCCCAATATACTTCTTCGCCGCTTTCGTCAATCTTGATTTCATACAACTTCTTGTATTCTTCAACAAGTGCATCGGCTTCGGCATCTGTTACCTTCTTGAGGTATTCCATGAGTGAAGAAACCGGGTAGTAGTCAACATGATAACCCATACGTTGTTCAAATTCAACGCGGTCGCCATCGGTAACGGCTACATTGTTCATGTTCATACCAAACATCAAACAACGTACGTTCTTAGCATCGGCAACACCAGCTGCTACGCGAGCCCATACTGCAATCTTTTCTTGGGCTTCCTGATTCTTCCAGTAACCACAAACCACCTTGCGGGGAACACGCATGCGGGTACAGATATGACCGAATTCAATGTCACCATGAGCCGATTGGTTGAGGTTCATGAAGTCCATATCGATGGTTTCCCAAGGAATTTCGGCATTGTATTGAGTGTGGAAGTGGAGCAATGGCTTCTGCAGTGTTTGCAAAGCCTTGATCCACATCTTTGCAGGCGAGAAGGTGTGCATCCATGTAATGATACCGATACACTTTTCGTCGTTGTTGGCTGCTTTCATTACTGCCTCTGCTTCTTTTGAAGAGTTGGCTGTACCTTTATATACCACTTTAATAGGAATGATGCCGCTGTTGTTAAGGCCATCTA
Source organism: Mediterranea massiliensis (assembly GCA_015060685.1). Classification (GTDB taxonomy): domain Bacteria; phylum Bacteroidota; class Bacteroidia; order Bacteroidales; family Bacteroidaceae; genus Bacteroides; species Bacteroides massiliensis_B. Next base: position 35,159 of record SUXZ01000002.1, read on the forward strand.
CCATCTCTTTAGAGTGTCCGTCAACAATCTTCACTGTTTCGCCACCATAAAGCAACTGTGCACCAGTTACCCACCATAATTCGTATTTATCAAATGTCTTTTCCATAATTGTAATTTTTTTATGATTGAGTTAATTGTTTTCTTATTTCTTCTTCTGGCCATAATATGCATTAGGACCATGCTTGCGGTTGTAATGCTTTTCAATGAGCAATGGGTTCATGGTCAATTCAGGATTGACTTGGTAGGCTATGAAAGCCATCTTAGCACATTGTTCCATTACTTTGGCATTGTAAACGGCATTTGCAGGACTTGTTCCCCAGCTGAATGGGCCGTGGTTCTTAACCAATACGGCAGGTGTATGGTCGGGGTTGATACCTTCGAATCGTTTTACAATGACGTTTCCGGTTTCCAATTCGTATTGTCCTTCTACCTCTTCTTTAGTCATGCTTTCGGTACAAGGTATTCCTTTGTAGAAGTAGTCGGCATGAGTAGTACCGATGTTAGGAATATCCTTTCCTGCTTGAGCCCATGCGGTAGCATAGGTGGAGTGGGTGTGAACAACACCTTGTATATTAGGGAACGCGCGATAAAGCACCAAGTGGGTGGGAGTGTCTGACGAAGGATTCAAATCGCCTTCGACTACTTCGCCTGTTTCGAGGCTGACTACTACCATGTCGGATGCTTTCATATCATCGTAGCTCACACCACTCGGCTTGATAACTACCAAACCTTTTTCGCGGTCGATGCCCGATACGTTTCCCCAAGTGAAAATTACCAATCCTTGTTTTACAAGATCCAAGTTGGCTTGAAATACTTTTTCTTTCAGTTCTTCTAACATAAGACTTCAAAGTTTAAATTTAGGTGCTTTGCGATAAGCTTTCTCGTTGAAACGATAGAGTATAGCTCCTCGTTTAGAACCTGTTTTGTCTATTTTATCTGTTTTCTCGATGTAATCCATTTCGGCGATACGTTTCCTGAAGTTTCGTTTGTCGATCGCTTCGCCGTAAATGGTTTCGTACAAGCTTTGCAATTGTGGAAGAGTGAATAGTTCGGGAAGCAGATTGAAACCGATAGGTTCGGATGATGCTTTCTTCTGCATGGCCTGGCGGGCTTTTACAACCATCTCTTTGTGGTCGAAAATCAATTCGGGAATCTCGTCGATGTTCACCCAATGGGCATTGTGTTGCTCAACGAGGCGCTTGTCATATTCGTTGATGTTGATAAGAGCGTAATATGCAACAGATATAACCCGTTCGCCCGGATCGCGATCGATAGCTCCGAATGTGCCGACTTGCTCCATGAATACATGATTCAAGCCTGTTAGCTCGGCCAATACGCGTTTGGCAGCATCGTCCACACTTTCGTTTTCTTGTACAAAACCTCCCATCAAAGACCATTCTCCTTTTGCCGGCTCGAAATTTCGGTGAAGCAAAAGCAAGTTCAATTCGCTTGCATGAAATCCGAAGATGATGCAGTCGATTGAAATATGGAATTTTGGTTTTGAACTATAGTAGTCACTCATTGTCTGCTTGTAATTTTGTAAAAAAGCTACTGACTACACTTTATTGATGTAGCCGGTAGCTTTTTATTAGTATCTTACCACAATGCTATATATAATATGGTAAGGACAACAATAATGGCAATAGCACCAATATTGAATGTCTTATCTGTACGGAAGATAGCAATGTCGATACCGATAGATTTCGGATCTTCTACCTGGTCTTTTGCATTTGAACGCAGATAAACTGAGATGCAGAACAGCATCAAAGCGAGGAAGAATATTGCTTCGAAACCATAGCAACGCAATTCGTGCGAGAACATGGATGCAATACCGATAGCCAAGCAGGCAACGGCCAAAATCAATGTTACGTTGCTCCACTTCAATTGTGTCTTGACAGTATATTCGTCGAGAACAGCTGCTTTCACAGTCTTCTTGCTTGTCAATGAGATTCCGAAGAAGAGAACAACCAAGCATGCGAATACATATCCCATACGCAACAAGAATGGTACATCGGGAAGCAAGAACTTGAAGAGGATAGAGAAGAAGAATGTTCCGATAGCAGCAACAACTGCAGCAGTACCAGATGCACGCTTCCAAAGCAAGCCAAGACCGAAGATTACTACGATACCCGGATATACGAAACCAGAATATTCCTGGATGACTTGGAAGGCTTGGTCAGCACCACCCATGATTGGGTATACGGCGATAACGGCAAGTACCAAAGCTGCGATTGAAGTCAAGCGACCAACATTCACCAACTTCTTTTCTGAAGCGTTCTTGTTGAAGAAACGCTTGTAGATATCCATAGTGAAGATAGTAGAAGTAGAGTTGAACATTGAAGCCAACGATGAAATAACGGCAGCTGCAAGAGCGGCGAATGAAAGACCTTTTACAACAGTCGGAGTGAAGTTGCGAATCAACCAAGGATATGCATCGTCCGGACGGTCAAGTGAGCCGGCAAGAGATTCTCTCAAAGCGGCACAGTCGGGAGAGTTCATGATGTAGAATGCACATACACCGGGGATACAAACGATGAAAGGAATCAAAATCTTCAAGAATGCAGCGAAAATCATACCTTTCTTTGCTTCGGCCAATGACTTGGCTGCAAGACCCTTTTGGATGATGTATTGGTTGAAACCCCAATAACCCAAGTTGGTAAGCCACAAAGCACCTACGATAACAACGATACCCGGAATGTCGAAGTATGGGTCGGCCTTTTGGATAGTAACACCATTTTCAACAATACCATTGATAACAGGGTAAAGCTCTTCGTTACGTGTGACGACAAGGTTGAAGTGTTTGTCGTCCGGATTCTGTATCAGTTCGGTGTATATCTGTCCTAAGGCTCCTAAAGCTCCACCTTCAATGTCAAGGCTGCCAGCAATTACGTCGAGAGCTGCATAAGCAGTGATAAGACCACCACCAACGAGGAAGGTTACTTGCATAACGTCTGTCCAGGCTACTGATGCTAAACCACCATAGATAGAATACAAACCTGCTACGATGAAGAGGAAGAGGATGATGACAAGCAATGTCATATCAACGTTCATGCCCATGAATACACCGGCAATGGTTGGCAAACCAAGGATTTGCTTCATGGCGAGTGCACCCAACCATGCTACAGAAGTCAAGTTGATGAACACGTAGAGGAACAACCAGAAGATAGAGAAAGACAAACCTACACCCCAGTTGTAGCGTTCGCTAAGGAATTGGGGGATAGTGAGAACTTTCTTTTCAATCATCAGTGGTAGGAGGAATTTACCTACTACGATAAGAGTTGCTGCTGCCATCAATTCGTAAGCAGCCATAGCGATACCAGATACATAAGCCGAACCAGACATACCAATGAACTGTTCTGCTGATATGTTAGCAGCGATGAGTGATGCACCCACTGCCCACCATGTCAAGGTGTTACCTGCGAGGAAGTAGTCGGTTGACGACTTTTCTTCTCCCTTTTTACCTCTTGAGAGGAAGATACCCATACCGATGAGGATTACGATATAGGCAATAAAGACAAAATAATCGGCAGTTTCAAAGCCGTTGTTTTTTAACGCTTCTAATATTTCCATGTGATTAATAATTTAAGTTAGGTTATTTATTGGCTTATTTTTCTACAATAAATTTGAAGATACATTGGCTGAAGTAGGTTTGACCTGGCTCCAAGTATGCATTGCTTTCTGCCCAATCCTTGTTAGGAGAGTCGGGATACTTTTGGCTTTCCAAGCAGAAACCTGTGCGTTGGTTGTAAACAATACCCTTCTTACCGGTAGCTGTACCATCGAGGAAGTTACCAGAGTAAACTTGGATACCAGGCTCGTTGGTATAAACTTCTACGCTGATACCAGAAGTTGGTGAAGTCAGCTTAGCAGCAAGTTGGGCAACGTCGCCCTTAGTGTTCAATACCCAGTTGTGGTCGAAACCGTTTCCGAACTTAACTTGCTCGAAGTCGAAATTGTCGATGTCGGCACCTACAGCCTTAGGAGTAGTGAAGTCCATGGGGGTTTCCTTTACGGTAAGGATTTCACCGGTGGTCATGTATGTGCTGTCAACAGGAGTAAAGTTATCGGCGTTCACATACAGGATGTGGTCGCAGATAGTGTTGTTAGGATCGCCCGAAAGGTTGAAGTACGAGTGGTTGGTCATGTTTACCACTGTCTTGGCATCGGTTGTAGCTGTGTATTGAATGTCGATAGCATTGTCTTCAGTCAACTTGTAAGTAACCTCGGCTACCAAGTTACCGGGGAAGCTCATGTCGCCATCAGGAGAGTTGCGGACGAACTTGATAGTAGTGTCGTCGATAGGCTTGGCTTCATACACTTGATATTGCCATCCTTCAGGACCTCCGTGAAGACAGTGTCCGAAGTTGTTTTGTGGCAATTGAATTTCATTACCATCGATGGTAATCTTACCTTGGTTGATGCGGTTGGCATAACGGCCGATAGCAGCACCGAAGTCGCTTGGTACGTTGATGTAGCTGTCGATGTTGTCAAAACCCAATACAACGTCTTTCATTTCACCGTTCTTGTCGGGTACCATGATAGATACGATACGGCCGCCGAAGTTGGTGATGCAAACTTCCATGCCGGCTTGGTTCTTCAACGTGTAAAGTGCTGTTTGCGCATCGTTTACAGTTGTTTCAAAGTTCTTGGGATTCAGCCCCGATAGGGTCAGTTCCTCTGCAGGTTTTTGACTGCATGCCGCCATCATGATAGCGGCAATACCTGCGAATAAAAATTGCTTTCTCATAAGATATAATTATTAATAATTAATGTCGCTGACAGTTTTGGGTGTAAAAGTAACACTTTTATTCGTATGTTAGTATATCATATTATATGTTATAGAACATATATTTTTGTTTCTTCCTGCCTAAGTTCAAGATAGAAGTGCAAAGAAACGTAGAGTTGTATATATCTAAAACGATGAAACACACTTCGCATGTTTACTTGACTAAGTTGTAGTAGCTAAGTTGTAGTATGTGCAAATCCTCCTATGAGGTGAAGATTCAACAAGCAATGTATAAAAATGAACGGAGGAGACATCTGTCTCCTCCAGATTAGTTAACTTTGCATTGCTTATGTACAAACAACTAACCTCAGAGCAAAGGTACAGAATCTCTGTGTTATTACAAAAGAAGTGTACGAAAAAGGAGATAGCACAGGCTATCGGAGTGAGTAATTCGACTGTTACGCGTGAGTTGCAACGCAATCCCAGTCCGCGTGGTGTGTATAAATGGGAGAAGGCTCATCGTAAGGCAAAGAAGCGCAGGCATCAGGCCCCAGGCAACCGTTCCATAAAGCCGTTTGTGCGTGATATGGCAATAAACTTGCTGGTGCAAAAGCAATGGTCACCGGAACAAATATCTGGTTATCTTGCAAAGAGGGGATACAAGATTTCTCACGAGACCATCTATGCCATCATCAGAAAGGACAAGTACGAGAACAGAGGCAGCCTTTATAAGCATTGCAGGCATCGCTTGAAGCATCGGCGCAGTCCTGTCGGGAAGAAAACTATAATACCAGACCGTGTTAGCATACACCAACGTCCAAAGGAAGCTGATGGAAAACGTTTCGGGGACTTTGAGATGGATACCATCATAGGGTGTAACAATCAAGGTGCTATACTGACATTGGTTGAGAGAAGCACAAACATGCTGTTCATGAAGAAATAAAAAAACGGGAAGGATGCCAGCGAACTTGCGCAAGCGGCAATATGCTTGCTTGCTCCATATAAAGGACGGATAAAGACCATAACGACAGACAATGGAAAAGAGTTTAGTAAACACAAGGTTATAGCAAGCGGATTGGATACTACTATATATTTTACAGATCCATATTCATCATGGCAAAAAGGAGCCATTGAGAATGCAAATGGGCTTGTTAGGCAATATATCCCCAAATCATCACCAATAAAACATTTGGAGGATAAGGATATTGATAAAATTACAACGAAAATAAATACAAGACCGAGAAAAAACCTCGATTATTCAACACCAAATGAAGAGTTTTACAATAATCTGTTGTAAATTTGCACTTGCTTGTTGAATTTGCCGTTGGTTTTAAGTTCATTGGTTGCAAAGTTAGTTTTTTTTCTTTTTCTAATACATAATGTGTAGTGAATAGATTCTCTGTTTTTGTTCAATAGTCCACCACTATTACGCGATTGTCCACCTTGCGGGTTGGGAAATAAACGTATATTTGCAAAAAATGAACAATTACTTATAATATAAACTCTAAAAAACATTTTTATGAAAAAAATCACAGGATTGATGGCTACGCTGGCTCTGTCTGCCGGAATGACATTGCAGGCACAAACCAATCAGATGGTGGTAAATGCCAAAAAGGTTGGCGCAGAGATTCAGCCTACCATGTATGGATTGTTCTTTGAGGACATTAATTATGCTGCCGATGGCGGTTTGTATGCAGAATTGGTAAAGAACCGTTCGTTCGAATTCCCTCAAAACTTGATGGGATGGAAAACCTTCGGTGATGTAAAATTGAAGGACGATGGTCCGTTTGATAAAAATCCGCATTATGTACGCTTAAGCGACCCTAAACATGCTCATAAACGTACCGGTTTGGAAAACGAAGGCTTTTTCGGAATGGGTATTAAACAAGGTGAAGAGTATCGTTTTTCTGTATGGGCACGAACTCCGGAAAACGGACAACCAGCACAAATTCGTGTTGAATTGGTTGATACCAAATCGATGGGAGAGAATCATGCTTTTGCTATGGCGCAAGTAACCGTTGATTCTAAAGAATGGAAAAAGTATCAAGTAGTGATGAAAGCTACTCAAACCAATCCGAAGGCAATTCTTCGTATCTTCCTTGAAGGAACAAATGCTGTTGATTTAGAGCACGTATCACTCTTCCCTGTTGATACTTGGAAAGGTCGCGAAAATGGCTTGCGTAAGGATTTGGTGCAACTCCTGGCCGACTTGAAGCCTGGTATTTTCCGCTTTCCTGGTGGATGTATCGTAGAAGGTACTGATTTGGAAAGCCGTTATCAATGGAAAAACTCAGTAGGCCCTGTTGAGAATCGTCCATTGAACGAAAATCGTTGGCACTATACCTTCCCACACCGTTTCTATCCAGATTATTATCAAAGTTATGGCCTGGGATTCTATGAATTCTTCTTGCTTTCTGAGGAAATTGGCGCAGAACCTCTTCCTGTCTTAAGTTGTGGATTGGCATGCCAGTTCCAAAACGAGGATATGCATGCCCATGTTGCCGTAGAAGATTTGGATCCATACATACAAGATGCACTCGACTTGATAGAGTTCGCCAATGGCGATGTAACAACCAAATGGGGTAAGTTGCGTGCAGAGATGGGACATCCCGAACCATTTAATATGAAGTTCATCGGTATCGGTAATGAACAATGGGGTCCTGAATATCCTGAGCGCTTGGAACCGTTTATTAAAGCAATCCGTGCCGCATATCCTGATATGAAGATTGTTGGTAGCTCTGGTCCGAATTCGGAAGGCGATCAATTTGACTATTTGTGGCCAGAAATGAAACGACTGAAAGCAGATTTGGTTGACGAACACTTCTATCGCCCAGAAAGCTGGTTCTTGGCTCAAGGTGCCCGCTATGATAACTACGATCGCAAGGGTCCGAAGGTGTTTGCCGGTGAATATGCTTGCCATGGACGTGGCAAGAAGTGGAACCATTTCAATGCTGCATTGCTTGAAGCTGCTTTCATGACTACTATCGAACGTAATGCCGATATTGTACACATGGCTACTTATGCTCCTTTGTTTGCACACGTTGAGGGTTGGCAATGGAGACCAGACATGATTTGGTTTGATAATATGACTTCGTTCCGCACTTGTAGCTATTATGTTCAACAACTCTATTCAACTTACAAAGGAACTAATGCGTTGAAGATGACAATGGATGGTAAGAACATTACAGGTGCAGAAGGACAAAATGGACTTTTTGCAAGTGCGGTTCTTGATAAGGATAACAACCAATATATTGTAAAGGTAATCAATGTATCGGAAACAGCCCAACCTTTGAACATCAAGTTCGATGGTATGAAGAAAAAAGAGAACTTGACTGCTGGCCGTGTAATTAAATTGCAAACAGATGACGTCTTGAAAGAGAATAGCATTGAAAATCCCAACCTGATTGCGCCTAAAGAATCAGTGATTGAGGTGAATGGCAAAGAACTGAAAACAACTATTGAGCCACAAACATTTGCAGTTTATATATTGAAAAAATAACCCTTTCTTTTTAACTTGACCTATGACTATAAAATCAATGTTCTTATCATTTGTAGCGGCTACATCAGTAGCCGTTGCAAATGTTTATGCACAAGACACAACATTCGTGGCGCAAGGAAATCCAATCATTACCTATAAATATACAGCCGATCCGGGGGCGATGGTACACGATGGACGTGTGTATATTTATGCTGGACATGATGAATGTCCACCTCCTCATCAGCATTATGTATTGAATGAATGGCTGGTATTTTCCTCTAACGATATGAAGACTTGGACAGAGCATCCGGTTCCTTTGAAAGCCAAAGATTTCAAATGGGCAAAGGGAGAAGCTTGGGCAAGCCAAGTGATTGAACGTAACGGCAAATTCTATTGGTATGTAACTGTAGAACATGCAACTATTCCAGGGAAATCAATTGGTGTCGCCGTGGCGGATAATCCGTTAGGACCTTTTAAAGATGCACGTGGAGCGGCTTTGGTTACCAATAATATGACAACGGAATATACACGAATAAGTTGGGATGATATTGATCCTACAGTGTATATTGATGACGATGGCCAAGCTTATTTGTATTGGGGCAATACACAATGCTATTATGCAAAACTTAAAGATAATATGATAGAATTGGATGGCCCCATTGTTCCCGTAAATCTTCCACGTTATACAGAGGCTCCATGGATTCATAAGCATAATGGTTGGTATTACTTGTCGTATGCTTCAGAGTTCCCGGAAAAGATTCGTTATGCCATGAGCCGTAGTATTACTGGCCCTTGGGAGTATAAAGGTATTTTGAATGAGATTGCTGGTGCATCTAATACGAATCATCAGTCAATTATCGAATTTAAGGGCGAATGGTATTTTATCTATCACAATGGTGGTATTAATCCGGATGGTTGTGGATATCGTCGTTCGGTTTGCATTGATCGTTTATACTATAATCCCGATGGTACACTGAAACGTGTTCAAATGACTACAGAAGGCGTTCAATAAGGATTAAGTTGTAATAAATGAAAATAGCCTCCAATCGGGGGCTATTTTCATTATATTATTAATAAGATGTAGATTATGCTAACTTGCGTGCGCCATCTCCAATGACAACGTCGTATACTTTTGGTGAACGGCCAAATTTTGCTTTAAAGCGTTCTTTAACAGTAGTAATAAACGTTTCGTAAAGTTCGTTTTTTACCAGATTGATGGTGCAGCCGCCAAATCCGCCTCCCATTACGCGTGAACCTGTAACCCCACAATCGAAGGCTATATCGTTCAAGAAGTCAAGTTCTTCACAACTTACTTCGTAAAGTTTGCTCATACCGTAGTGTGTCTCGTACATCTTTTGTCCCACGGTTTCATAATCTCCTTTTGTCAAGGCGTCGCAAACATCGAGTACGCGTTGAATTTCATCAATTACATATTCGGCGCGTTTGTAGTCTTCCTCGCAAACTTCGTTTTTTACGGCCTCTAACATTTGCATGGTGCAATCGCGTAATAATTCGACTTCAGGATGATTCTTCTTGATGGCAGCAACAACATTCTCGCAACTTTGACGGCGTTTGTTGTATGCAGATGAGGCGAGTTCGTGCTTGACAACAGAATCAACCAACACTAAACGATAGCCTTGCGGATTGAATGGGAAGTATTGGTATTCTAACGAACGGCAGTCTAAGCGGATGAGGCTACCTTCTTTGCCGAATATAGATGCGAATTGATCCATGATGCCGCATTTTACACCGCAATAGTTGTGTTCGGTTGCTTGTCCAACTTTGGCCAATTCAAATTTATCTATCTTGTTTCCGCCGAATAAATCGTTAAGAGCGTAAGCGTATGTGCTTTCCAATGCTGCTGAAGATGACATCCCGGCTCCTAAGGGTACGTCGCCGGCAAATGCTGTGTTGAATCCTTTTACATCTACTCCTCGCTTGATCATTTCTCGGCATACACCGAATATATAGCGTGCCCAACTTGTGCGTGGAGCATCTTCTTCGTTGAGACCAAATTCTACATAATCTTTTAAGTCAATAGAGTAAGCTTTTACTTTGTCTGTACCATTTGGCTTTATTTCGGCAATCATGCCTTTGTCTACTGCACCTGGGAATACAAATCCTCCATTATAATCGGTGTGCTCGCCGATAAGATTGATTCTGCCTGGTGATGTGTATATGGCTCCTGTTGTGCCGTCGAAGTGCTTGATGAAACGACTTCTTACGTGTTCTATGTCCATGATTCTAAAGGTTTATGGTTTATACTTATATTTATTTAGTCCACAGGAATATCTTTGTTGACATTCTTGCATCCGATTATACTATAGAAAAGAATGTATCCTAACATTGCGATAACCAACCAATAACTTGTTATGTGGGTTGTAGCTTTAGCGATGAAATCTTGCAATAACGGCATGATGCCACCGCCAACCACCATTGTCATAAATAGGCCAGAGGCTGCTTCTGTGTATTTTCCTAAGCCTTCTACGGACAAGTTGAAGATGCCTCCCCACATGATAGACATGAATAGTCCAACTGCAACAAGGAAGAAACATTTTGCAGGTATGGGATTGCCTTTGAAATTGATTGCTACTGATTCGGGTAGGAATATGGCAATCAATACTAATACGATGGCGGTAGATGATACGATTATCATTTGTATGCGGGTGGAAATCTTGCCGCTGATAGCACTACTGCATGCACGGCCAATCATCATGATTCCCCAATATGCAGCAGCAAAGGAGCCTCCAATAGCAGCCGAACCTACAAATCCCATGTTGCTGATGTAGAAGTTCAGTTGCGCAGGTATGCCTACTTCCGAGCCTACATAACAGAATATGGCTATGATGCCTAAAAGGCAATGGCGGAAAGCCAATGGGCTTCGCTCGTACTTAATTTGTTTGTTTGCACGAGGTTCGGGAATATCAACCCGCAAAATGATGATGAGTGAAATGACAAATACGGCTATGCCGATGAATAGCAACGGAGCTACGTCGCTCATGCTTGTCTTGGCAGTTACTGTACCAACCAACAAACCTGCTAATAGCGGAGTTGATGTGCCTGTTAGTGAATTCAGTGTACCACCAATTTGGATAAGTTGGTTACCTTTGTTTCCGCTTCCACCCAGTATGTTCAGCATAGGGTTTACAACGGTGTTCAGCATGCAAACGCAGAAACCGCAGATGAATGCACCTAATAAATAGATGATTAGGTTCAAGGCAATGGGCTGGCTGTTGTAGGTGAACACTTGTGTGCCTGCACCGACTAAGCTTGACAGGTATTGAACGGAAAGACCTATGATACCGGTAATCAGCGCAATGACGGCTGTCTTTTTATACCCAATCTTTACCAACATCTTTCCTGCAGGGATACCCATAAAAAGGTAGGCAGCGAAATTCATCATGTTTCCCAACATGCCTGCCCATTCGTATTTGTTTTCCCAAATAGTACCGAAAGGCGCAGCCATGTTGGTAACAAAAGAAATCATTGCAAAGATGAAACACATGGTAATGATGGCTATCAGATTACCTTTATTTTTAGTTTGTGTCATAATTGCAAAATTGTTAGGTTAAAGTATAATTTTTTATTCTTCTACATCAAATTTATAGATGGTAATTTGCTGATATTCATCTTCGGGTAGTAATACAGCAGATGGGAAGTGTGCTTTGTTCGGTGTGTCGGGGAAGCATTGAGCCTCGAAACAAATGCCGCTTCGTTTGGGGAATGTAGTGCCATGCGCACCTGTAAATCCGTTCAAGAAATTGCCTGTATATAGTTGCAAGCCTGTTTCTGTTGTGTAAACTTCCATGATTCGTCCTGTTTTAGGATCTGAGCAGGTGGCTGCTAATGAAAGTTCGCCGGCTTCTTCTTTGTTCAAGATGTAGCAATGGTCGTATCCTGAACCATTGATTAGCTGTTGGTGTTTCTCTTCAATTCGTTCGCCAACAGTATGTGGGGTGAGGAAATCGAGCGGTGTGCCTTTTACCTTAAGTATCTCTCCGGTAGGGATGCTGACTTCGTCGATAGGAGTGTAGTGGTCGGCATTGATGGTTACTACGTTGTCCAAAATAGTTGGAGTAGGAGTGGAGATGCCTGCCAAATTGATGAATGCATGGTTGGTGAGGTTTACGATAGTTGCCTTGTTGGTAGTGGCGCGATACTCAATGACTAATGCATTTACATCTTCTTCCAAACGATATGTCATTTCTACCTCCAGTTCGCCGGGGAAACCTTCTTCGCCGTCGGCAGAAGTGTAGTTGAATGTGATGGTCGATTCGTCTGGTTGAACTGCATCCCATACTCTTCTGTGAAATCCTGTTGGGCCTCCATGAAGGGAGTTTGGACCATTGTTGGTAGCTAATGTGTGCTCTTCGCCATATAGTTTGAATTTGCCGTTAGCAATGCGGTTGCCGTAGCGTCCGATGGTAACACTTAAGTATTGTTCGGGGCTATTGATTACGTTGTCGATGCTGTCGTGGCCTAATAATACATTGGCATATTTGCCGTCTTTATCGGGCACCATGATAGAGAGGAGGGCACATCCGTAATTGGTAACGGCAACTTCCATTCCTAAATTGTTTTTTAGGATGTACAAATCGGTTTTCTTACCTTCAATTTCTTTTTGAAAATCTTTTCTGCACAAACCAGAAAGGTTTTGCTCGGTGTTTGCTATGCTACTCATGATACTTTGTTTTTTGAATTTTTTGCAAATAAACTAAATATGTTTTGTTTTACAAAGTAAAAATGAAGAAAACTAATGAACTTTTCTCTTTATTTGCTGTTTGTAACTTGTCTTTTCTTTGATTATTTTTTAGTAAATTTGCACCCGAAATAATAAATCGTAATTTAAAATCTAATGTATCCGATAAAATTTAAACCTGTTTTGAAGCAAACAATTTGGGGAGGTGATAAAATAATTCCTTTTAAGCATCTGGACGAATCTCTCTCTAATGTTGGTGAAAGTTGGGAAATCTCTGCTGTTGAAGGTAGTGAATCTGTTGTTGCTAATGGTGCGGATGAGGGGCTTACTTTGCCTGAGATGGTGAGGAAATACAAGGCCGATTTGGTGGGAGAGTCCAATTATACCCGGTTTGGGAACGATTTTCCTTTGTTGATAAAATTTATTGATGCTAAACTCGATTTGTCAGTACAGGTTCATCCAACCGATGAGTTGGCACGTAAACGCCATAATGCTTTCGGTAAAAATGAAATGTGGTATGTAGTTGGTGCGGACAAGGGGGCGAAACTTATATCTGGATTCTCGAAAGAGATTACGCCGAGGCAATATAAAGATATGGTATATGATGGTAGCTTTATGGATGCATTGCGAAGTTGTGAAATAGCTTCAGGGGATGTTTTCTATGTTCCTGCGGGTAGGGTTCATGCCATTGGTGCAGGTGCGTTTGTTGCTGAAATTCAGCAGACTTCAGATATAACCTACCGAATATATGACTATAACCGTAAAGATGCCAACGGCAAATCAAGGGAATTGCATACCAGTTTGGCGTACGAAGCGATAGACTTTCAAGATGTGGAAGATGATCCTCGTACGCAATACGAACATTTGCAGAATGAACCTGTAGAGGTGATTGCAAGTCCATATTTTACGACTTCTGTCTATGACATGACCGAAGAAATCACTTGTGATTACTCCGAACTTGATTCTTTCGTGATATTTATATGTGTAGAGGGCTCGTGTTCCTTAAATGATAATGAAGGTAATAAAATAGGTATGCAAGCAGGTGAAACAATATTGTTTCCGGCTACAACTCAGGAAATCACAATAGTTCCTGATAGTCATGTCAAGTTGCTGGAAACTTATGTTTGATATAGGTTTTTCTCTTGTCTTGTTGTTTAAGAGCATAATTATGTTTATCTTTGCGTCGTAAAACAGATAGAGTATTATTAATTAAATTTGATAAAATGAAGAAATTAGCTTTTATTGGAATCGGATTGTGTGTAGTTTGTATGTTGTCATCTTGCAAATCAAGTGAAAGTGCATATAAAAAAGCTTATGAGCAAGCCAAGCAACAAGAATTGGCTGAGCCGCAAACAGAAACACCTGTTGTGACAAACACTGCTATAACAGAACAGACAGAAGCGAAAGTTGTTGAAAGTGCTCCTGTTGCAGTTCGTCAAGAGCGCGTAACCGTTGTAACCGGTGATGGCTTGAAGGATTTCAGCGTTGTATGTGGTAGCTTTGGCGTTAAGGCTAATGCAGATGCGTTGAAAGAACAATTGGCTGCTGAGGGCTATAAGACTTTAGTAGTAGAAAATACTGAGGCTCCTGCAGGTGCAGCTAAGTATCGTGTGATTGTAGGTACATTCGATGATCGTGCTTCTGCAGCCGCTGCTCGTGATGCGTTTAAGGCTAAATATCCTAATCGTTCTGATTTCCAGAGCGCTTGGTTGCTTTATCGCATTAAGTAATATTTGAAGTTGTTTATAATCACCTTTGCCCAGTGTACGCATTGGGCTAAGGTGATTTCTTTGGTAAGAATGTTTTATATGGAAGTGCTTATATAAAGCGCTTTTTCTTTTTTGCTATAGGCTTGTTGAATTTAGCGTTAAGAGAAATAATATTTTTCCTTAAGGGAATTTTTATTTTGTGTTTGGTCGTTATTGAATAGAAAAGTAAAATTACTGAACTTTTGTGAACTGTATCAGGTGTGTTTGCAGGTGAAATGCCTTGTTTCTTGCAAATGGCGTAAGTAAAATCCTAAAATCTCTGTTTGTATTGTGATTTTTGTCGCCTTTTGTTTTCTTTTTCTATGATTATTGGTAAAATTGTAATAAAATTCGCATTTTTTTTTAAAAACACTTTGCGGGTAAATAAAAACTCTGTAATTTTGCACCAAATTACGCGTTAAAAACGAATGCGTATTTTTGAAATGATAATGAGGTGTAAACACTTGGATATTCAAATCTTCTTGTCTTTAAGGCAATTGCTTATGTTCTTAATCTTCTGTTTCTGCTCTAGTTCTTTGTTGGGGCAAACGCAAACAAAAGAAGATGTGGTGAATGTCTTGGTAGGTATGGGATTTGAGAATGTCGGGTGTGCAGAGGATGACAAGGAACGTGTATATGTGTTGCAAAATTCAGCTTTTCGCGCGAATGGAGTTGGAATAGCAAAGGCAGTAGACGTGATACAAGAAAGCGGTTTGCCGACTTACAAACCATGCAGAATTGTAGTCCTTGACAACAATGTGCCTCAACTTTCGCTTTGTTATAAACCCATTGTTGGGGATAGCGTGCCTAAGGCAACCCGTGAGGATTGGGCTGTGAGTTATGAACTCGGTAGTTCATGGAATAAAGTACGCAAAGAGATAAAGTCGAAAAATAGTTCTTTGTTTAAGGTTGATGTTTTGGTTTACCCAGGACTTTCTTTAAAGAATCTGATAATTACGCAGATATATCAAGTGCTTTTCCGCTTGAGCCCTGCAGTAGAAGTTTCTTTATGGAAAGGAATGAAACTTACGGCACAGTTGCGGATACCTGTCTATAATGATGGATATGGCTCATTAAATGATAAAGTATCCCCAGGTTTTTTAACCGTGTCACAAAGTTTCCGGTTGCCTTATAATGTCTTTGGTCGAGTCACTGTTGGCGGATTTAATTTCGATCGTTATGGAATAGATGTGGATTTACGTCATCCATTTGAAGATGAAAGGTTCTCTGTGATGGCTCGTATAGGATATACAGGTGTCGGCTATTGGGATGGATTTAAGTATCGCTTCGATTCTAGTAAAGTTTGGACTTGGACATTGGGTGCCTCTTTCTATTGGCCAGAGTATAATACTCAGTTCAATTTGAAAGCCGAACAATATATTAGGGGAGACCGAGGTGTGAAGTTTGAAATGATACGCCATTTCCGTTATTGCTCCATCGGCTTTTATGCCCAAAAAGGAAAGGATGCAAAATCTAATGGCGGTTTTACATTCCAAGTATTGCTTCCACCTTATAAATATAAGCGCAAGGGATATATACCTCGCATAAGTACTTCGCCCAATATGGGATTGCTCTATAATGCAGGTAATGAACAGAATTATTACTTGGATTATAAAGCGGAAGCCAGCGACAACATAATGGATCAAAATAGTTTTAATCCATATTATATTAAGTCAGAAATGTTGAATTATTAATTATTTATTATTTAAAAGATGAAGAAAATTAAATTCTTGAGCGGCATCAATGCTATGTTTGCTTTGGCCGCAGTAGCTTTGGCTACAACTTTCACTTCTTGTGAGGAAGAAGAACTTTCAATCAATTTGAAACCTCAAGTTGCTACATTGACTATCGATGCAACTGTTGTTGTTATTGATGATGGTACTACTGTTGAAACAAAGTCATTCACTAAGACTGAAACTTCTCAAGCTGGTTCTTCAATCCCTGCAGGCTCATTTGCTGTTAACCACTCTTATACTTTTGAAGATGGTTATGTAGGTACAGTAAATGAAACTGTTGAGTATCCAACAGTATTGCCAGGTCAAAGCCTTACTTTGACTCCGACTTTTATTATTGCTCATAATTGCGTTTTTCCAGAACCGGAAGAACCAGAAACGACCATTGTTTATGACGAAACTGGTGCTTCAGTTGAAAGTACTACTACGACTATCGATAAGATTACAAGTACCAATCCTTCTGAGTATTCTACAGAAACTACAATAGAGTATGACTATAATAAAGGTACTAAACTTGTAGATTGGGGCGTGACTGATGCTGCTACTCCCGAAGAATATGTGAAGATTTCTCAGTACGTGAAAAACTTCAATAATTTAAAAGAAGAAAAGGGAACTTACAATTTGGTAGTTGATCCATATACAGAGGTGGTTGTTGAAATCACTCAAGTTTGCAAAGAAAAAACAGTGAAAGTTTATCGCCGAACTGTAGATGCAACTCGTGCTGCAGATGTAGAAATAGGTTGGTATATTTATCTTGACTATGCAGGTGTTTCAGTTGATACAGAATCTACTACATTAGAAGATGGAAAGCCTGGTCATGATCACGGACATGGTCACGGACATGGTCATGGTGAAGGAAATGCCGGTGGCGGTATCATTACAGACTAATATTACCTTGTGATGATCTTGTATATTAATCATTAAGAATTTTAGAGAAGATGAAAAGTAAATTAATTATAGCTTCATTGTTGCTCATTGGTGCTTCTGTATCAATGAATGCACAAGAAAAAGACAGATATTATTCGGAAAAAGCTACCGATAATATCTTTGTAGGAGCCGGTATTGGTGGCATGACTGTCATTAACGATGGTATCAATACTCCTACATTTAACTTCAATGTATCTTTGGGTAAGTATATCACTCCGGTATGGGCTGTTCGTGGTCAAGTTGGTGCTTTATGGCAAACACTTGAAGAACAAGAAACAGGTTATGAAGCAAAGAATAAGAAATTCGTAGAATTGAACTTCGATGCTATGTTGAATGTAACTAACTGGATTGGTGGTTATAATCCCAATCGTATTGTGGATTTATATTTGTTTGCTGGTCCTACTATGAATTTTTCACAGGCAGTTAGCTCTGATGCTGTTATAGATGCTACTACAGGTAATACAGTTTGGAATTTCAATACAGACGGCTTGAAGACTCGTTTCGGTGCAACTGCAGGTTTGGGACTTGGTTTCAACCTTAATGAAAAGTGGGCTATAAACCTTGAAGGTCGTGTAGGCGTTACTCCTTCTATCTTCGGTAATGGTAGTGATTGCCGTAAGGCAGAATCAACTGCTCGCGTTAATATTGGTGCTACTTATACATTCGGTGGTAAGAAGTTTATCCCTGCTGCAAGCAAGCTGGATCAAGATGCACTTAATGCGGAGATTAATAAATATCGTCAAGAAATAGCTCAATTGAAGAATGATTTGGCTAATGCTAAGGGCGTAGAAAGAATCGTTGAAAAAGAAGTTATCAAGGAAGTTACTGTTCCTGCTCCTATGGCTGTATTCTTCAAGATTGGTAGCGCTCGTCTTGATGACTATGCTAAGGTTGACATCCAATTGGCTGCTAAGGCTATCAAGGCTTCTGGTAAGAAGTATAAAGTTGCCGGTTACTGCGATAAGGCTACTGGTAGTGTAGCTGGTAACCAAAAGCTTTCTGAAAAACGTGCTCAAGCTGTTTACGATGCATTGATTGCTGAAGGCGTTAGCGCTGATCAATTGGAATGCGTTGGATTCGGTGGTACTGACAATATGTTTGGTAAGAACTTCTTGAACCGCGTAGTTATTGTAGAATAATAACAGCTGACTATAATTTTTAATAAGGCGCCCGTATAGGCGCCTTATTATTACCCGCTTATTTCCTTTGTTCTATTTATGAACTGTTTTATAAGTGGTATTGCTTTTAAGATTCATCTTAAATAGTAATTAAATATTTCACTGATAAGGGTGTGTTTTGCTATGCAATTCACACTCTTTTTTGTTATTGTTTGTAAATGAATGGTTTTTTCGATATTTTAATTGTATTTTTGCAGCCTATGAGTAGAATATTGGCAATAGATTATGGACGAAAACGTAGTGGTGTGGCTGTGACAGATGTCTTGCAGCTGGTTCCTAATGGGTTAGCAACAATACCTTCACACGAACTACTTCAATTTGTGCTTGACTATGTTGGACGAGAATCTGTTGAGTGTATCGTAATTGGATTACCGAAGCAGATGAATAATGAACTTTCTGAAAATATGAAATACATTGAACCTTTTGTTCGCTCATTACAAAAGCGTCTCCCAGCAATGCCAATTCATTATGTTGACGAACGTTTTACTTCAGTGATTGCTTATCGTGCGATGCTTGATGCTGGCCTGAAAAAGAAAGATAGGCAAAATAAAGCGTTGGTAGATGAGATTAGTGCAACCATTATTTTACAAACATATTTAGATAGCAAGAATAATAACTTAAATTTATAATTTATATATAACATGATCTTACCTATATATATATACGGTCAGCCCGTATTAAGAAAAGTAGCAGAGGATATAACTCCTGATTATCCTAATTTGAAGCAACTTATTCAAGATATGTATGAAACAATGGATAAATCCGAAGGTGTGGGTTTAGCAGCTCCTCAAATTGGATTGCCTATCCGTTTGGTTGTTATAGATTTGGATGTTTTGTCTGATGAATACCCCGAATTAAAAGGATTTAGAAAGACCTTTATCAATGCTCATGTATTAGAAGTTATGGGCGATGAAGTCTCTATGGATGAGGGTTGCTTAAGTCTTCCAGGTATCCATGAATCTGTAAAACGTGGGAATAAAATCAAGGTGAAGTATATGGATGAGGATTTTGTAGAGCATGAGGAGATTGTTGAGGGGTATCTTTCTAGAGTTATGCAGCATGAATTTGATCATTTGGAGGGTAAGTTGTATATTGATCATATATCAGTTTTGCGCAAACAAATGATAAAGGGAAAGCTAAATGCTATGCTTAAAGGAAAGGCTCATTGTACATATAAAGTTAAAACCGTTAGAAAATAGTTTGATGAAGAGGTTCTGGCAGATATTGTTTTTCCTTTTTCCGTTAGCGATTCAAGCTCAAATCAATACGGAAAGAGTGATGATGATAGCACGTAATGCTCTCTATTTTGAGGATTATGTTCTTTCTATTCAGTATTTTAATCAAGTTATCAATGCCAGACCATATTTGTATGAACCCTATTTCTTTCGTGGTTTAGCTAAAATTAATTTGGATGATTATCAAGGTGCAGAAAGTGATTGTAGTGAAGTTATTCAGCGCAATCCTTTTGTAATTGGTGCTTATCAGATACGAGGTTTGGCGCGTATTCGTCAAAATAAGTTTGATGATGCTATCTCTGATTATCGTACGGCATTGCGATATGATCCTGAAAATTTGGTTTTATGGCATAATCTTTCTTTGTGTCATATCCAAAAAGAGGATTTTGAATCGGCTAAGGATGACTTGGAAAGTCTTTTGCGAATAGCTCCTCGTTATACTCATGCATATTTGATGCGTGGAGAGGTTTCTTTGAAACAGAAAGATACGATACAGGCATTGAATGATTTTGAAAAAGCTATAGAGTTGGATCGCTATGATGGAAATGGTTGGGCTGCCAGAGCTATTGTGAGGATTCAGCAGAAAAAGTATAAGGAGGCTGAAGAAGATTTGAATCAGGCTATTCATCTTTCTGTGCACAATGCAAGTAACTACATCAATCGTGCATTGGTTCGCTTCTATCAAAATAACTTGAGAGGAGCGATGAGTGATTATGATTTGGCATTGGATCTTGATCCCAATAATTTTATAGGACATTATAATCGTGGTTTGCTTCGTGCACAAGTAGGCGATGATAATCGTGCTATTGAGGATTTTGACTTCGTGTTGAAATATGAACCGGATAACATGATGGCTACGTTTAATCGTGGTTTGCTCCGTGCTCAAACCGGTGATTATAAGGGAGCAGAAAGCGATTTTTCACGCGTGTTGGAGGAGTATCCTAATTTTGTTACAGGATATTATCAGCGTTTAGAGGTTCGCAAGAAGTTGGGTAATCGAAAGGGTGCTGAAGAAGATGAACTTAAGTTGTTGCAAATACAGATTAATGAACGTAATAGGGCAGATGTCGCTCAAAATGACAAGCCAGATAATGACGAAAAATCGGATGACGATGAAGGTGAAAAGACGCGAAAGGAATCGGATAAGAATGTAGAAAACTATCGCAAGATTGTTATTGCCGACGAATCAGAAGTAAATCAACGCTATTCCAGTGATTATCGAGGACGAGTGCAAGATAGGAATGTGGCGATTAAGTTAGAGCCTATGTTTGCTTTGTCTTATTATGAGAAGGAAAACGATATTAAGCGTGGTGTACATTATCATCGTTTTATAGATGATTTGAATCAAACTCGCCAATTTCATGCTAATCTGCGAATTACGAACGATGAAGCTCCATTGACCGAAGAACAGGTGAAGACACACTTCGCTTTGATAGATTCGCATACATCTGATATTGTGAACGATGATCGAAGTGCTGTCAAACGCTTTATGCGTGGTTTGGATTTCTATCTGGTGCAAGATTTTGATAGTTCGATTGATGATATGACTAAGGCCATTTTGTTGGATGATGAATTCTTTCCTGCTTATTTCGTTCGTTCAATATTACGTTGGAAGCAATTGGAATATATAAAGGCGGAAGCTGCAATGGATTCGAATCCGACTCAAACTCCTCTGAATAAAGAAAAAGAATCGGGGAAATTTACGATGGATTATGATTTGATTAAGAATGATTTGGATAAGGTTATAGAGTTGGCGCCCGATTTTGTGTATGCCTACTATAATAGAGGCTCGGTATTGACCCAGTTAAGGGATTATAGAGGTGCTTTAGCCGATTATGATAAGGCGATTTCTTTGAATCCGAATTTTGCAGAAGCCTATTTCAATAGAGGCTTGACATATATCTTTATCGGCGAAAATTCGAAAGGTGTTGCCGATTTAAGTAAGGCCGGCGAGTTGGGTATTGCATCAGCATACAATATTATTAAACGATTCAGCGTTGTGCAGAATTAAGGACCTGTTTGGGAGAAAATAGAAACACCTTTTAATATTTCTCTTTGAATTGGTGAGTTATTCTAAAAGAAATAGTTATTTTTGCAAGCCGTAAAAAGATAGAAAATATATTAATTATGATAAAAATTACATTTCCAGATGGTTCTGTACGCGAATATGCAAAAGGTGTAACAGGACTTCAGATTGCAGAAAGTATTAGCCAACGCTTGGCTCAAGATGTTTTGGCGTGTGGCGTGAATGGTGAAACTTATGACTTGGGTCGTCCCATCAATGAAGATGCTCAAGTGGTGCTTTATAAGTGGGAAGATGAGCAAGGTAAACATGCTTTTTGGCATACTAGTGCTCACTTGCTTGCTGAGGCATTGCAAGAGTTGTATCCTGATATTCAATTTGGTATAGGTCCTGCCATTGAAAATGGTTTCTATTACGATGTAGATCCAGGTGAAACTCCTATTAAAGAAGCAGATCTTCCTGCTATTGAAAAGAAGATGGCCGAGTTGGTTGCAAAGAAGGAAGCAGTCGTTCGTCAAGACATTACAAAGGCAGATGCACTGAACATGTTCGGTACGCGTGGCGAATCGTATAAGTGCGAGCTTATATCAGAATTGGAGGATGGACACATCACAACCTATACTCAAGGTGCTTTCACCGATCTTTGTCGTGGTCCTCACTTGATGACTACTGCACCTATCAAAGCCATTAAACTGACTTCGGTTGCCGGTGCTTATTGGCGTGGACAAGAAGATCGCAAGATGATGACCCGTATTTATGGTATTACCTTCCCCAAGAAGAAAATGCTTGACGAGTACTTGGTAATGCTTGAAGAGGCTAAAAAACGCGACCACCGCAAGATTGGTAAGGAAATGGATTTGTTTATGTTCTCGGATACAGTAGGTAAGGGACTTCCTATGTGGTTGCCTAAGGGTACTGCTTTGCGCAATCGCTTGCAAGATTTCTTGCGTCGCATCCAAGCTCGTTACGATTATCAAGAAGTAATGTGTCCGCCAATCGGAAACAAATTGCTTTATATCACTTCTGGTCACTATGCCAAATATGGTAAGGATTCATTCCAACCTATCCATACACCGGAAGAAGGCGAAGAGTACTTCTTGAAGCCAATGAACTGTCCTCACCACTGTATGATTTATAAGAATTCTCCACGTTCGTATAAGGAACTTCCTTTGCGCTTGGCAGAGTTTGGTACAGTTTGTCGTTACGAACAAAGCGGTGAACTTCATGGTTTGACCCGAGTACGTAGTTTTACACAAGATGATGCCCATATCTTCTGCCGTCCAGACCAAGTGAAAGACGAGTTCTTGCGTGTAATGGATATTATTTCAATTGTTTTCCAATCAATGAATTTCGAAAACTTTGAAGCGCAAATATCATTACGTGATAAGGAAAATCGTACAAAATATATCGGAAGCGATGAAAATTGGGAAAGAGCAGAACGCGCTATTGTTGAAGCTTGCGAAGAAAAAGGTTTGAAAGCAAAAGTTGAATATGGCGAAGCTGCATTCTATGGTCCTAAGCTTGACTTTATGGTGAAAGATGCTATCGGACGCCGTTGGCAATTAGGAACAATCCAAGTTGACTATAACTTGCCCGAACGCTTCGAACTTGAATATACAGGCTCGGATAACCAAAAGCATCGTCCAGTTATGATTCACCGTGCGCCATTCGGCTCAATGGAGCGTTTCGTTGCTGTGCTTATTGAGCATACCGCTGGTAAATTCCCATTGTGGTTAACTCCTGATCAAGTAGCAATTCTTCCAATTAGCGAAAAATTCAATGATTATGCCGAAGAAGTGAAGAAAGAACTTCGCAAATACGATGTTCGCGCTATCGTGGATGAACGTAACGAAAAGATTGGACGTAAGATTCGCGATAATGAAATGAAGCGCATTCCTTACATGCTAATTGTAGGAGAAAAAGAAGCAGAAAATAGAGAAGTTGCAGTACGTAAACAAGGCGAAGGCGACCAAGGAACACTGAAAATTGAAGATTTCGCGAAAAAAGTTAGCGAAGAAGTTCAAAATATGATAAATAAGTGGTAAATTTGCGCCCAATTTAGTAATAACCAATAAGAAACAAAAAACGGAACATACGTTATTTAATGAAAAATGACAATTTAAAAGGGCAACATCGGGTAAATGAACAAATCCGTGCCAAAGAAGTCCGCATCGTGGGCGATGATATCGAATCACAGGTTTATCCATTAGCTCAAGCATTAAAAATTGCCGAAGAGCATGATGCCGACCTCGTAGAAATCTCTCCCAATGCACAACCGCCAGTTTGTCGTATTATTGATTATTCTAAGTTCTTGTATCAACTTAAGAAACGTCAGAAAGAACAAAAGGCCAAGCAAGTCAAAGTAAACGTAAAGGAGATTCGTTTTGGTCCACAAACAGACGACCATGATTACAACTTTAAGTTGAAACATGCCAAGGGATTCTTGGAAGACGGAGATAAGGTAAAAGCATACGTATTCTTCAAAGGACGTTCCATCCTTTTTAAGGAACAAGGCGAAGTTTTGCTTCTGCGTTTTGCCAACGACTTGGAAGATTATGCAAAAGTTGACCAAATGCCAGTGCTCGAAGGAAAGCGTATGACAATCCAACTCTCTCCGAAAAAGCCAGGCTCCTCCAAGAAAAATTCAACTCCCAAACCTGAGAAAAATATTTCTCAAGTAGGGAAAGAGGAAAATGAGGAATAAATGTGTAACGCCAAAGGTATAGTGCGTTTCCATATAATTAATAATTAAAAACAATTTAAAAGATGCCGAAAATTAAGACGAACTCCGGTGCAAAAAAAAGATTTACTCTTACCGGAACCGGAAAAATCAAGAGAAAGCACGCTTTTCATAGTCACATCTTGACTAAGAAAACTAAAAAGCAAAAAAGAAACTTGTGCCATTCTGCAATTGTAGACACTACAAACGTAGCTCAAGTTAAGTCACTTTTAGCAATGAAGTAATCTTAAAGCGCGAACAAAATTTAAGTTATTATTAACCGAATGCATTAGCTTGAAGTTCGTTACGCGAAGTAATGGCGCTAACATTCAAAAAAGAAAAAAAACTATGCCAAGATCAGTAAATCATGTTGCTTCTAGAGCAAGAAGAAAGAAAATTTTGAAATTGACCAGAGGTTACTTTGGTGCAAGAAAGAACGTTTGGACAGTAGCCAAGAATACTTGGGAAAAGGGTCTTACCTATGCTTTCCGCGATCGTAAGAATAAGAAGAGAAACTTCCGTGCATTGTGGATTCAACGTATCAATGCAGCAGCTCGTTTGGAAGGTATTTCTTACTCTCAACTTATGGGCGCATTGCACAAGGCTGGTATTGAAATCAACCGTAAGGTGTTGGCCGATTTAGCAATGAATCACCCTGAAGCATTCAAAGCTATTGTAGCTAAGGCTAAGGCTGCTTAAGCAGTAAATGATAAAACTGATAATGCTGGTTACCTCTTAGGTAATCAGCATTTTTTTGTTTCTGAAGTATTTGTTCTTTGCAGCTGAAGTGTTTGTTCTTTACCCCTGAAGTGTTAACACTTCAGAAAGCAATAATAGAATGATGAAAAATACCAAAAATACTCGTCGCAAAATTTGTATATCTCGAGTAAACTTCTTATCTTTGTCTTAGCGAAATAGAAAGAATAGCCGCATTGATTGGATCGGGAAACTCATCAATTTTATCTGAATACCGAGACAAGCTTCGCAACTCAATGGCGGGCCACGCCCTTCGGGGTAACCTTGAGTCGGTGGATTACAAAGAGTTCGAGCACTCAAATCCTGTTATTCGGAGTTTCATCACATCATCGATGCGGCTTCTTTATAAAATAAATCCCCTCAAATGAGGGGATTTGTTTTTGTATATAATGGGATGTTCTTATGAGGTTTATCGCATCTTAAAGCACTATTTATATATTTTCCGTTTGTTCAATGCATTCCAATACTTGCGTGCATTGCGGTTGTGCTCGCTTAATGTTGTTGCAAAATTATGTGTACCTGAGAAATCTTCTTTAGCGCACATATACAAATAGTTGTGTTTGCTGTAATTTAGCACGGCATCTATCCCTTCTGGTGAGGGTATGCGTATAGGTCCAGGAGGAAGTCCTGTATTGATATAAGTGTTGTAGGGCGAATTAATGGTGAGATGCTTGTTGGTTATTCTTCTTAGTTCAAAATCTTGCCAAGCAAATTTAACCGTTGGGTCGGCTTGTAGTGGCATGCCTTTTTTAAGTCGGTTGATATATAGTCCTGCGACAATTGGCTTCTCTCCTTTATTGTTGGTTTCTTCTTCAACAATCGATGCTAAGGTGCTAACTTCTACAGGAGTTAATCCAAGTGTTTTGGCTTTCTCTTTTCGTTCGTCTGTCCAAAAACGATTGTTCTCTTTTAACATCCGATTTAAAAATTCCCTTGCACTTATGTTCCAATAGACCTGATAGGTATTGGGAATGAATAGGGTAGGGAGTGTTTCCGGCGTAAGTTGATACTCTTGTAGGATGGATGGGTCATTGACTAAATTAGAAATGTCAATGGAGTCTATCATTAATTGATTTCCTACGTTTTTGGCCAATCTGTCTATGGTTCGTACACTTCCAATAATAAGATTTATTGGCTCTTGATACCCTCTATATAAGCGACTAAAAACATGGTAGACATTTTCGTTGGGAGATATAGCATATCTGCCTGTATGTATATTCTTGTCATAATGGCGATATCCTGCCATCCATTTGAATCCTATGAATTGATTTGCTTTGCCAATACTATATACCTTATTATATACGCTATCAATATTGTCATCCCTGCCAATGTATACATAGACTTTTGCTGTCGGATGGAATTGAGGATGTAAAAACAGATAATAAATTAGTCCGGAGGCAATTACCCCAATAATGAATAATATACTTATGATGCTGATTATGTACTTCGTTTTTTTTCTCATAGATGTTGTTTTGCTGACAAAGGTAATGAAAAAGTTTGTATGTACAATATGAGGTGCTATAACCTAGTAATGCAAAAGAGAGTGTATCAATTATAATGATTTGATGCACTCTCTTTTATTTTTGAGCCGCTAACCGGACTCGAACCGGTGACCTACGCGTTACGAATGCGTTGCTCTACCAACTGAGCTATAGCGGCAATTTCTTTCGGCTTGCAAAGGTACATGTTTATTTCGAACTTCAAAATAAACTCATTCTTTTTTTATAAGCACAAAATCTTGGTTCTTTTTAGTAACTTTAAAAACTAAATCATAGTTTATTTGTAAATATTGTCTTACCTTTGCGAACAAATATCGATTCTGTATTTATTAATTTACATTATAGTAAGATTTATGCGTAAAATTCTTTCTTTATTATTATTTGCATTTGTTTTTTCGTTGGCAACTTATGCTCAGCAAATGACGGATGACCAGGTGGTTCAGTACGTAAAAAGTGCTCATGCTTCAGGTAAATCTCAAAAGCAGATAACAACAGAGTTGTTGCGTCGTGGAGTGACTGAAGAGCAGGTAATGCGTATCAAGGAACGTTATGAAAAAACAAATAGTGCAGCAGAAGGAACGGGCAATGTGCCTACTCAAATGCGTGAAGTGACTCGCGTAACACGGAATGCAGATTCATATGAGGAGGCAGAAATTGAAGACCAAAAACGTGTTATTGATGAAGAACGCGAAAGTCAAGCACAGGTGGAGGTTAGTGCTCGACAAATCTTCGGTCACAATATTTTTACTACCGCTCGCTTGTCTTTCGAACCAAGCATGAATTTACCTACACCTCAAAATTATGTTTTAGGCGCAGGAGACGAAGTGGTAATTCATATATGGGGCGATTCTGAAGAAACAATTCGTCAAACGATATCACCGGAAGGAAATATCATGGTGAGTAAATTGGGCCCTGTACATTTAAATGGTATGACCGTTAAAAATGCCAACTCCTATTTGCAACGTGAATTTGCAAAAATCTTCTCTGGCATTGGTGGGGAAGCACCTAGTTCTCAAATTAAGTTGACTTTAGGAGATGTTAGAACAATCCAAGTTAATATTATGGGTGAGGTTTCTGTTCCGGGAACATATACGTTGTCTGCATTTTCATCTATATTTCATGCCTTATATCGTGCAGGAGGTGTGAATAATATTGGTAGTCTCCGTAGTATAAAGTTAGTGCGTAAAGGAAAGACGATTGCAGATGTTGACGTTTATCAATATATCATGGATGGACATTTTAACAATGATGTTCAGTTGCAAGAAGGTGATGTGATAATTGTTAATCCATATGAATCGCTTGTAGAAATTGTCGGTAAGGTGAAACGTCCGATGTATTATGAAATGAAGAATACTGAAACTGTTGCGACTTTATTGGATTATGCTGGTGGATTCACAGGTGATGCATATAAAAAGGCAGTTCGTATTATTCGTAAAAGCGGACGTGAACATCAGGTATTTAATGTTGATGAAATGGATTATTCGGTATTCCGTTTGGATGATGGTGACATGATTACTATTGATGCCGTTTTGGATCGATTTGAAAATCGTGTTGAAATCCGTGGAGCGGTTTATCGCGCAGGTTTATACCAAATAGATGGTAATGTAAATACAGTGAAAGCATTGATTAAAAAGGCTGAAGGCCTTCGTGGAGATGCATTTTTGAACCGTGCATTGATTGATCGTGAACACGAGGATCTGTCACATGAAATCATTCCTGTAGATTTGAATGCTTTGTTGGATGGAACAGCAGTAGATATCCCATTGCAGAAGAATGATATTCTATATATTCCAAGTATTAATGATTTGAAACAGGATGAGATGGTTTCTATTCATGGTTATGTTATGAATCCCGGAACTTTCCAATATTCAAAGAATATGACTATTGAAGACTTGATTATTCAGTCTGGTGGTTTGTTAGAATCAGCTTCTATGACAAATGTAACTGTGACACGCCGAATAAAAGATCCCAAGTCAACAACCTATTCATCAGTATTAGGAGAATCATTCTCATTTAATGTGAAAGATGGCTTTGTAGTTGGTGGGGAAAATTTCTATTTGCAACCATTTGATGCTGTTTATGTCAGAAAGAGTCCTGCATATTTTGAACAACAGAATGTGACAATTTCAGGTAAAGTAATGTTTGACGGTGTTTATGCATTGCAAGAGAAGAATGAACGATTGTCAGATTTGGTTGCCAGAGCCGGTGGTGTAACTCCTGATGCATATGTAAAAGGTGCTCGTTTGATTCGTAAAATGAGTGAAGAAGAGCGTAGACGTCAAGCCGATGTTTTACGTGTTGCTCGATCAGCAGAGGGAGAGGATTCTATATCTGTAGATAAATTAGCAATGAGTGAAACATATTCTGTTGGCATCGATTTGGAAAAAGCACTTGCAAATCCTGGTGGAGATTATGACTTGGTGATGCGTGAAGGTGATCAATTGTATATCCCGGAATATGTAAATACGGTTAAGATTAGTGGTTCGGTGATGTATCCCAATACAGTGTTGTTCAAGGAAGGAAAGAAATTGAAGCATTATATCAATATGGCTGGTGGTTATGGAGATAATGCCAAGAAACGTAGAGCATACGTTATTTATATGAATGGTACTGTTGCTAAACTTAACAAGTATAAATCCTCATTGATACAGCCAGGTTGTGAAATTGTAGTTCCTTCTAAGGCTGAATCTAAGAAGATGAGTGTTGCAGAGATGATGAGTATTGGTACAACATCTGCTTCAATAGCTACGATGATTGCAAGTATGGTTAATCTCTTTAAATAGAATATTAACATTTTATTGGTGGAGTGGGGATGTTTGCTTTGCATTCATCCCCATTTTTATTATAGACTAATTATCCTAAAAATAAATGCAGGGCGTAGATTCTACACCCTGCATTGTTTTGATAACATTTGATTATTAGTCGAAAAGTTTCTTGAATTTTCTGAAAATCTTTTCTTTTATTGAGACGTTGGGCTCGAAGTTTTCGGAGTCTTCCATCTTTTCAAGCCATTTCTTTTCCTCTTTGTTTAGAGTCTCAGGAACGTATATGCTGATGTTGACTAAGAGGTCGCCAGTGCCATATCCGTTGACTGAAGGCAAACCTTTGCCTCTGATTCTAAGAACTTTTCCAGGTTGAGTACCAGCTTCAATCTTGACTTTTACTTTGCCGTCAACAGTAGGAATCTCTACTGTTCCGCCTAAAGCGGCTTTTGGGAAACTAAGCAGCAGATTGTATATCAAGTCGTCTTCGTCTCTAATCAAATCTTTGTCCGGTTCTTCTTCGATAAGAATCAGTAAATCGCCTGGTATACCGTTGTGTTTACCGGCATTACCTTTTCCGCTCATGGTGAGTTGCATGCCTTCGCCTACACCGGCAGGTATTTTAACCGTTACCACCTCTTCGCCATAAACGATACCTTCTCCGCTACATTCCTTGCACTTTTCTTTGACAATCTTGCCTTCTCCGCCACATGTAGAACAGGTTACGCGAGTTTGCATGGTGCCCAAGATGGTTTGTTGGTTTCGGATAACCGAGCCAGAGCCTTTACATGTTGGACATGTTTCTGTGCCGCTATTACCTTCTGCACCAGTTCCGTGACAATGTGAACATTGAACGTATTTCTTGAGTTTAAATTTCTTTTCTACTCCGGTGGAAATCTCTTTCAAGTTCAGTTTTACTTTGACTCGCAAATCTGAACCGCGGAAGCGTCGTTGTTGGTTGCTACTATAGCCGCCACCGAATCCTCCTCCGAATCCCCCTCTGCCACCAAAGATGTCTCCAAACATGGAGAATATGTCGTCCATAGACATTCCACCTCCGTTGAATCCTCCGAATGGGCCTCCGTTTCCGGCTGCACCGCTCATGCCGGCATGTCCAAATTGATCGTATCGTGCACGTTTGTCTGGATTGCTTAATACGTCATAAGCTTCGGCTGCTTCTTTGAATTTTTCTTCAGCTTCTTTGTTGCCGGGGTTCTTGTCTGGGTGATATTCGATAGCCTTTTTGCGATAGGCTTTCTTTATTTGGTCGGCTGTTGCGTTTTTCTCAACGCCAAGCACTTCATAATAATCTCTTTTTTCCATATTGTGAATGGTTTATGCTTTTGTTTTCTTTATTCACCCACTACTACTTTGGCGTGACGAATCACTCTGTCGTTCAGTGTGTATCCGGTTTGAACGCAGTCTAATATCTTGCCTTTCAGTTCT
Organism: Mediterranea massiliensis; assembly: GCA_015060685.1. Lineage (GTDB taxonomy): Bacteria > Bacteroidota > Bacteroidia > Bacteroidales > Bacteroidaceae > Bacteroides > Bacteroides massiliensis_B. Next base: position 66,088 of record SUXZ01000002.1, read on the forward strand.
TCGCTTGGAGCGGGGATTACGGCAACCGCTTCGTGGAAGTCGGTGTCAAGCGGCAACTCTTTTGTTTCGATTACCTTCACCCCGTTTTGCCCGAGTGTGTTCATGAACTTATTGAAAATCAGTTCTACACCTTCCTTGATTGCCGCTACGTCGGTAGCTGTCTCCATGTTTTGAAGCGCACGTTCAAAATCGTCGATGATAGGCAGAATGCTTACAATGCACTTTTCGCCACCATTCAGAATCAGTTCGGCTTTCTCTTTCATGGTGCGTTTGCGATAATTGTCAAACTCTGCCGATAATCTTAGGTACTTATCCTTTTGAGTTTCCAATTCTTGTTGTAACAATTCCAACTCGGACGGTTGATTCTCTTCTGTAGTAACCTCTTCGTTTGTTGCCTCTTCGTTATTCTCGTTTATAACTGTTTCTTGTTGGATCTCTTCCTGTTGAATCTCTTCTTGTTGAATGTTGTCTTTTTGGCTCATATAATCGATAGTTTTTTTCTTTATTTAATTTACAAAAAACGTGCCAAACTTCTCTTTTGACAAATTTGTCACTTATGTATGTCAAATATGGCAAATGTGGTGACATCTTTGTCACTCGTTCTTCCCTTTGTCACCCTTTATTTAGCCTTTATAGATAAATATGAAGACGGTATATTTTGTTCTGCATTTAATTATATTTACCTTTGCACGCTAAAATTGTTTTTAAATTATATACAGATGATTACAGTATCGAACGTATCGGTTCAGTTTGGTAAAAGAGTATTGTTTAAGGATGTGAATATCAAGTTCACGGAGGGAAATTGTTATGGAGTTATTGGTGCTAATGGTGCCGGAAAATCTACTTTCCTAAAGACCATTTCGGGCGAATTGGATCCCACCACAGGCTCCATTACGCTTGGCCCCGGCGAGCGATTGTCGGTGTTGAGCCAAGACCACTTCAAGTGGGATAATTATACGGTGATGAATACGGTTTTGATGGGTCATACCATCTTGTGGGACATTATGCAACAGCGCGATGCCCTCTATGCCAAGGCCGATTTTACCGATGAAGATGGCTTGAAGGTTTCAGAACTTGAGGAGAAGTTTGCCGAACTTGATGGTTGGAATGCCGAAAGCGATGCCGCCGCTCTGCTCAGTGGATTGGGAATAAAAGAGAACAAACACTACCTTTTGATGAGTGAGTTGAACAATAAGGAAAAAGTGCGCGTGATGCTTGCTCAAGCCTTGTTTGGAAATCCGGATAATCTTTTGCTTGACGAGCCTACCAACGACCTTGATATGGAGACGGTTACATGGTTGGAAGAGTACTTGTCCAATTTCGAACACACCGTACTCGTTGTTAGCCACGACCGCCACTTCCTCGATTCAGTATGTACCCATACGGTAGATATCGACTATGGTAAGATTAACCAATTTGCCGGTAACTATAGCTTCTGGTATGAATCCAGCCAATTGGCTTTGCGTCAGCAACAAAACCAGAAGGCAAAAGCCGAAGAGAAACGCAAGGAATTGGAAGAGTTTATCCGTCGTTTCAGCGCCAATGTTGCTAAGAGTAAGCAGACTACAAACCGTAAGAAGATGTTGGAGAAACTCAATGTAGAAGATATTCAACCCTCATCGCGCAAGTATCCAGGCATAATCTTCACCCCCGAGCGTGAACCGGGAAATCAAATCCTGGAAGTGTCGGGTTTGACTAAAACACTTGAAGACGGAACAGTACTTTTCCGCGATTTGAATTTCAATGTCGAAAAGGGCGACCGCATTGTCTTCCTCAGCCGCGATCCTCGTGCAATGACCGCTTTGTTCGAAATCATCAACGGCAACATGAAGCCAGATGCCGGTACCTATAATTGGGGCGTTACCATTACCACCGCCTACTTGCCCCTCGACAATACCTCCTTCTTCAATACCGATTTGAATTTGGTTGATTGGCTTAGTCAATATGGCGAAGGTAATGAAGTGTATATGAAGAGTTTCCTTGGCCGTATGCTTTTCTCCGGTGAAGAAGTGTTGAAGAAAGCATCAGTTTTGTCGGGAGGTGAAAAAATGCGTTGTATGATAGCTCGCATGCAATTGCGCAATGCCAATTGCTTGATACTTGACACTCCAACTAACCACCTCGATTTGGAATCCATTCAAGCATTCAACAACAACTTGAAGCAATATCGTGGAAACATACTCTTTGCCAGCCACGACCATGAATTTATCCAAACCGTAGCCAATCGCATCATCGAACTCACTCCGAATGGCATTATCGATAAGATGATGGAGTATGATGACTACATCACTTCCGATCATATCAAGGAGATGAAGGCCCGCTTGTATAACGATTAAAAATCGTTACAACAGAAACTATGGTTGAAAAACCTTTTAAGGCATAAGATAATTTCCCTACTGAGAAAAAATATTTTCCTAGTAGGGAAATTTCTTTTTCCCAACTGGGAAAAAATTTCCGCCTAATAGCCCTTTGTCGGCGTGTTTGATAATAGTTTACAAATGATAGTCGGGGCAAGGCTATTTATTGGATAATAGTTTCAATCCGATGCGTTTCCGTTCGGCATCGATGCTTATGACTTGCACTTGCACATGTTGGTGAATGGAAACCACTTCGTTTGGATCGGTAATGTATCGGTCGGCCATTTGAGAAAGGTGGATAAGGCCATTCTCTTTGATGCCGATGTTTACAAATGCGCCGAAGTTGGTGATGTTTCCAATGATGCCGGGCAATGTCATCCCCACCTTCAAGTCGTCCATAGTGCGCACATTCGGGTCAAATTCAAACACTTTGGCTTTGCCTCGGGGATCTCGTCCGGGTTTCTCCAACTCTTGCATAATGTCGCGCAAGGTAGGCATGCCTACCTGCTCGCTTATGTAGCGCTCAAGGTTTATTCTTAGTCGTAGCTCTTTGTTGGAAATCAACTCGTTAATGCTACAATTCAAGTCGCTTGCCATTTTCTCTACTATGCCGTAGCTTTCGGGATGTACGGCCGTGTTGTCCAATGGATTCTTGGCATTGGGTATGCGCAAGAAACCGGCACATTGCTCAAAAACCTTTGCACCCATTCGCGGCACTTTCATCAACTCTTTTCGCGAGCTGAACGGTCCGTTTTCGGTGCGGTAGTTCACGATGTTCTGTGCTAATTGTGGTCCTAATCCGGAAATATAAGTCAGCAAATGGCTGCTTGCCGTATTCAGATTCACTCCCACCTGATTGACGCAATTGATGACCGTCTGGTCCAACGAACGTTTCAGTTTGCCTTGATCCACATCGTGCTGATATTGTCCCACACCAATCGATTTAGGTTCAATCTTCACCAGTTCGGCAAGCGGATCCATCAATCTCCGTGCAATGGAGACGGCACCTCTCACCGTAACATCGTATTCGGGAAACTCGTCCCTTGCCAGTTTCGAAGCCGAATAGATAGATGCACCCTGTTCGCTCACCACAAACACTTGAACATCCGTATGGAAACGCATGCTTTTCACAAAGCTTTCTGTCTCTCGGCTGGCCGTTCCGTCTCCAATGGCGATGGCTTCAATGCGATATGCCTCCAGCATTTTCTGCAATCGGCTCATGGCCTCCTTCGTCTTGCTGACGGGTGGGTGAGGGTAGATGTTTTCATTGTGTAGCAAGTTGCCTTGCGCATCCAGGCAAACCACTTTACATCCGGTTCTGAATCCCGGATCGATACCCATTACCCGCTTTTGTCCTAAAGGAGATGCAAGCAACAACTGACGGAGGTTTTCGGCAAATACCTTGATAGCCTCTTCATCGGCCTTCTCCTTGCTCATGTTGGCATATTCGCTTTCTATAGAGGGTTTTAGCAATCGCTTGTACGAGTCGTTTACGGCCATCTCAATCTGTTTGCTACTTTCATTTCTTCCTCTGACGTATTGTCTTTCCAACCTTTCCAGACACACCTCGTCGTTGGGCGTGATGGCCACCTTCAGCACTCCTTCGGCTTCGCCTCGCCGGATGGCTAAAAGACGATGAGACGAACAACGCTTCAACGGCTCTTGCCAATCGAAATAGTCGCGATATTTGGCCGCTTCTGCCTCTTTCGTTTTAACCACCTTCGATGTTAATACGGCATCTCTACCGAATGCGTTCCGCACATTGTTTCTGCTTTGCTCGTTTTCGCTCACCTGTTCGGCAATGATGTCGCGCGCTCCTTTAAGTGCATCTTCTGCGCTCTTCACTTCGCCTTTAACAAAGCGCTTTGCCGTAGCCTCCGGGTTCGGTTCACGTTGCATCATCAGTACCGAGGCCAACGGTTCCAACCCTAACTGACGGGCTATTTCTGCCCGACTTCTTCGCTTGGGCTTGTAGGGCAGATAGATGTCTTCCAGTTCGGTGGCATCCCACGTCTGTTCGATGCGTTTCTGAAGTTCATCCGTCAGTTTCCCTTGCGCATCGATTGTTTTCTGAATCGTATCTTTCCGTTTGGCCATCTCTTGCAACTTGTCGTGTTGCGATTGTATTTGCTCAATCTGCACTTCGTCCAAACCGCCGGTCATTTCTTTCCGGTATCGGCTGATGAAAGGAATGGTTGCACCACCCTCCAACAATCCCATTGTTGCGGCTACTTGTTTGAATGGTATGCCAACGTTATTGGCCACCATTTTGTATAAAAACTCGTTCATTCTATCAATTATTACATAAAAGTGACTCAAAAGTAGTGAAAAGATTTTTATATTAAAAAATAATGAATACTTTTGTCGTGATAAACCTAACGATTATTAAATGAAAAAACTATTTTGCTATATCACTATACAGCTTCTTTCCATGCTCCTGACACCTCTTGTGTTGCGGGCAAATGGCATCAATGAATCCCATCCTTTGCTGATAATCAGCTCATATAACCCTACCTCGATGGCTACTCAGCCCAATATCTCTGCATTTATCGAGGAGTTCCAACGTCTTGGCGCTTCGTGCGAGGTGGCTTTGGAAAACCTGAATTGCGAAAGCTTTTCAGAATCGCCCATGTGGAAGCAACGCATGATAGATTTGTTGGGGAAATATCGCGGCGAGCAATCACCCTTGCTGGTATTGATTTTAGGTCAGGAGGCATGGGCTACCTACCTTTCGTTAGAAGATTCGCTCAAGGTCAGTGTGCCGGTGTTGGTTTCGCAAGCCAGTAGAAATTACATTGCCTTGCCGCAGGCAAACGATAATCCAATGACCTATATGCCCGAATCGAATAACCTGAAAATAAATCAGCTGTTCGATACCCCGGTGGGTGGCGTGCTATATGATTACGATGTGAAATCCAATATCCGTCTTATACGCAGGTATTATCCCGAAACAAAGCATATTGCGTTGATAACCGATAATACTTATGGAGGGGTGGCCTTGCAAGCGCACGTCAGAAATGAACTGAGCGCATTCCCCGATTTGGATCTTTATCTGATAGACGGACGTGTAAATACAATCTATTCGCTTTTCGACGAACTGAAATCCCTGCCCGAACATACCGCTTTGCTGCTGGGTACGTGGCGGATAGACAAGAACGATGGCTACCTGTTGACCAATGTTACCTATGCCATGGCACAAGCCGTTCCTCACTTGCCTACATTCTCACTGACGGCATTGGGTATTGGCTATTGGGGTATTGGCGGCGTGGTGCCCAACTATGTTTCGCAAGGTGCATATTTGGCAAATCAAGCCTATGCATTGCTTCAAGATAGCATATCATCAAACTATGCACCTATTAAATATGTGGATAATGTATTGACGCTCGACTATGAGGTGATGGATAAATTGGATTTGAAGAAGCCCGATAGCGAGGCCGTGAAGTGGGTGAACCGGACACCATCCTTCTACGAAACCTACAAGTGGCAAATTTGGGCGGTGATTATCCTGATTGTTGTCCTGCTTGTAGGCTTCATGGTATCGCTATACTACTATCTGCGTGCCAAACGTCTGATGAGCAAGCTTCGTCAATCTACGCGCGATTTGATTATTGCCAAAGAGAAGGCCGAAGAATCCAATCGTTTGAAAACGGCTTTTGTTGCAAACATCAGTCACGAAATCCGTACACCGTTGAATGCCATCATCGGCTTTACCGATATTGTTATATCTCATCCGCTACCTCCTGAAGAGCAGAAGGTGTATTTCGATGTTATCAAACGCAATTCCGACATGTTGCTCAAGCTGATAAACGACATCCTGGACATCTCTCAGTTGGAAGCCGAATCGTTGCATTTCGACAAACAAAGCATCGATGTGGTAGAGTTGTGTAGCCAGGCACTCATGTCATGTAGAGGTAAGTGCAACACAAACAACGAGTTCGAATTACAGACCAACGAAAAACAACTCATGATGGAGATAGATATTCACCACTTCCAACAAGTGTTGCTGAATCTGCTCTCCAATGCCGATAAGTTTACCGAAAATGGAAATATCAAGCTGCAGATTATAGCCGATAGCCATTCGAACGAGGTGAAGTTTATAGTCAAAGATACCGGATGCGGTGTGCCGTTGGACATGCAGACAAAGATTTTTGAACGCTTCGTCAAGGTCGATGATTATAAACAAGGCTCAGGCTTGGGCTTGTCCATCTGCCAGCTCACCGTAGAAAAGTGGGGAGGAAAGATATGGATCGATCCAACCTATACATCCGGCACTTGCGTCATCTTTACACATCCTCTATGATTGCCAAAAACTATATTATGAAAACATATAGACTTATTTTATCGCTCTTTTTAGCTCAACTTCTGTTCATAGCCTGCTCTTCGGCCGAGCGCGAAGTAACCATTAAAATTGTACAGACAAGTGATATTCACGGAAACTATTTCCCTTTCGACTATATCAAGGACGAGGAAACATCCGGTAGCTTTGCCCGGATATATTCCTATGTAGAGCAACAACGTAAAGAACATGGCGACAACCTGTTGCTGTTCGAAAACGGCGATTTGTTGCAAGGTCAGCCCTCGGCCTATTACTATAATTTTATCGATACAACATCCGTGCATTTGGCAGCAGAAATGATGAATTACATGAAGTTCGATGCCGCAAACATGGGCAATCACGACGTTGAAGCCGGGCGCGATGTTTTCGAACGTTGGGCCAACGATTGCGACTTTCCTGTGTTGGGCGCAAACATCATTGATACAACAACCGGCAAACCATTCTTTACACCTTATGTCGTCTTCAAAAGAGATGGTATAAAGGTGGCGGTGCTGGGTATGATAACCCCGGCCATACCCGTATGGCTGGCCGAAAACTTGTGGAAAGGATTGCGTTTCGAGGATATGGAAGAAACGGCCCGCCATTGGATGCCGATTATCCGTGAAAAAGAGAACCCCGATGCGATTATCGGAATCTTCCATGCCGGGCAGAATGCTCAATTCCTGGGCGAGAAGTATCGCGAAAATGCATCTGCCGAAGTGGCCGTAAATGTGCCGGGCTTCGATGTTGTGCTGATGGGGCACGACCATACGCTCGAATCCCGAAAGGTTGCAAACATACAAGGCGATTCGGTGCTGCTGCTTAATCCGGCTAATCTGGGAAAATATGTAGCTCAGGCAACCCTTACCATCAAGAAAAAAGGTAATAATGTGCTTGACAAGAAGGTAGAAGGCGGACTTGTTGCAATGGACGATTACGAAATATCCGCTCGTTTCATGGATAAATTCAAGGGCGAAGAGCAAGTTGTAAGAGACTTTGTTTCAAAGAAAATAGCCCGAATTACGCAAACCATCTCTACCCGCGACGCCTATTTCGGCCCATCTGCTTTTATCGATTTAATCCACTCTTTGCAATTGGCCATAAGTGGTGCGCAGATTTCGTTGGCTGCTCCGTTATCGTTCGATGCATCGATTAACGAGGGAGATATTACGGTGGGCGATATGTTCGGCCTGTACAAGTACGAGAACATGCTCTATACCATGCGGTTGAAGGGAAAGGAACTGAAACAGTTGCTCGAAATGTCGTATGCATTGTGGACAAACCAGATGTCTTCTTCTTCCGACCAGTTTTTGCGCTTGCGAAAAGAGGAGTATCAGGGAAAGGAGCGTTGGCGTTTCCAAAACAGCAGTTTCAATTTCGATTCGGCCGCCGGCATACTCTATACCGTTGATGTAACCAAACCCGAAGGAGAGAAGGTAACCATCAGTAGTCTTGCCGATGGCTCCCCTTTCGATGAAGAGGCATTCTACACGGTGGCCTTGAACTCTTATCGTGGAAACGGTGGAGGCGAGCTGATTACAAAAGGTGCCGGCTTGTCGAAGGAAGAGTTGCAAAGCCGTATGGAAAGTGCAACCACCAAGGATTTGCGCTACTACATGATGGAGTATATTCAGCAACAGGAAGTGATTACTCCAAAATCGCTGAATCATTGGAAGTTTGTTCCTGAAAACATCGTCGAAGAGGCCGCCAAACGCGATTATTCCCGTTTGTTTGGCAAACAATAATAGGAAAGGGATAGGCTATGCCTATCCCTTTATTTTTTCTGCAATCTTTGCGTGAATCTCTTCTTTCGGTAGGAAGTTTCCGTTGCTATCGAAGCAATCAATCTGCAACAAGTCGTCTTGTTCGGTCAGCAGTTTGCAATATTCGTTATATACACCCCGTTGGAAGTTCAACGACGCTTCGTGAATGTCTTGCTTGCCGTTCAGGTAGTCGCGGTCGTTGCCTGTCCGTGCATTGCTTAGCGACTTTTCTACATGGCTGAAGGGTACGTTCAGGAAGAAACTCTTGTCGGGGCGAGGCAAGCGGTTGATGTTGAACTCGTAATCCAATATCCATGCTTTCAGTTGTGCCTTTTCCTCTTCGTCAGTCAGTTTGGCGCATTGGAAAGCAATGTTCGAATAAACGTATCTGTCGGCCAGCACGCAATATCCCTCTTCCAACCATTTGTTGATGGTGCCGATGTGCTCCATGCGGTCGCCGGCAAACAATAATGCCACGAGCTTGGGATGCACTTGTTCAAGGGTGCCAAACTCTCCTCGCAAGAACTCGGCAATCAGTGTGCCATACACACCTTGGTTCAACATGGGGAAGTGTATGAACTTATAGGCCACTCCTTGCTTGTCGCAAAGTCCTTTCAGTAGTTCAAGTTGGGTGGATTTTCCGCAACCGTCCAATCCTTCGATGACGTAAAACTTTCCTTGCATATTATTCTATATGTGTTTCTTGTTCTTCTTCTTTTCTGTTATAATACTCCTGCCCGTACACGGCTCAGTGTTTCGGGCGACATCAATAGGTATGAGGCAATGTGTGCCAAGGGCGCTCTTCTTATTATCTCCGGATGCTCGCGCCACAAGCGTTCGTAGCGTTCATGAGCTGTTTCGAAACGCCATCCATCGGCCTTCTTTTGCGAAGTGATGAGCGAATACTCAAGTATTTTCCGATAAAAGATGTTCAGTTCCCACGATGTTTCCGCGGCCTTAAGCAAGTCTTGATAGGGTAGGTAGTACACGATGCTGTCTTCAAGGGCTTCGGCCAGCAAGTGTGTCGGCTCTTGTTTTAAGGTACTTTCCAGGCAGATGGCAACGCATCCTTCGTACGAGAAATGTTCGGTCACATCCTTTTTGTTCTTGAAATAGTATTGGCGAATCATTCCTTGTCCCACCAGGATAATGTTCTTGCATATCTGTCCTTCCACAACCAATTGTTCTCCCTTCTTCACTTCACGACGCATAACGAGGCTTTCAATCATTCGTTGGGTCGATTCGCTCATTTCCGGATATTGCCGCTGGGCGGTTAGTTTAACGGTTTCTCGAAGCAGTTTGTCCATAAAACAGATATTCATTATTAATATGGCGCAAAGTTACGGCTTTTTTCGCAATTTGTCGCAGAAAGATTTGCATAGTTTAAAAGTTTGCCCTACATTTGCACCGCATTTCAGCGGAAATGCAGGATTAATACTATTAAGGAAGTTTGGGTGAGTGGCTGAAACCACCAGTTTGCTAAACTGACGTACGGGTAACCGTACCGGGGGTTCGAATCCCCCAGCTTCCGCAGAAGCCTTGCAAGAAACTTGCAAGGCTTTTGTTTTATATACGATTTTCTTCGGTTAACCCCCGTCAGAAGTACTTCTCGTGTGCCAAACTTTTTTTTAGGCTTGGCACAACTCTGCCACCGCGATGGCACAACCTTGCCACCGTTATGGCAAGACCCTGCCAAGGCGATGGCAAAGTGTGTGCCATCGTAGTGTCGAAGAGCTGCCGTAGAACATAGGTGGTATTGGGTTGGCGATGAAAAGGAGATAAGGTAATCTATTGCAGATTGAATGAAAAACTGTTTTGAAATTATCTATCCATTTGTTTGGAGATACAATAAAAAGCATTACCTTTGCACCGTTTTTAAAGCATGGTGGATTCGTCTAGCGGCTAGGACACATGCCTCTCACGCATGCAACACGGGTTCGATTCCCGTATCCACTACAAACCATGCACTCTTAGCTCAGTTGGTAGAGCAACTGACTCTTAATCAGTGGGTCCAGGGTTCGAATCCCTGAGAGTGTACACGGAAAAGCCAAGCATTCAGAAGAAATGATGCTTGGCTTTTAATGTATATATGCTCTTTGTCGTTATGAAAAAGTGGAAGAGAAATAGAAAACCTCGTTTCTGGTCTATGACCGAAAACGAGGTTCTTTAGTGGAGCGTATCGGACTCGAACCGATCACCTCGACACTGCCAGTGTCGCGCTCTAGCCAGATGAGCTAACGCCCCTTTTTGCATCGTTTGCAAAAGTATTCCGCTTTTGATGGCGCAAAGATAAGTGATATTTCTGAAATTATTGCTATGTTTGCCAAAAAATAATTCAATTTTATGTTAGTATACAATACAACCTACCACATTGACTTTGATCAAGAGAAGTATTTCTTGATTTGGATGCAGGAATTTTACCTGCCACAGATAGCCCCAAAAGGATTGTTACACTCGCCTCGGTTGTTGAAGGTGTTAAGCCATCGCGATGAGGGTGTGTGCTACTCGTTGCAGTTCGAAGTGGAGAGTTCGGCTATTCTGCACAAGTGGCACCAGGAACAAGGGGCTGCATTGAACGAAGAGCTAATCAAATTGTTTAAAGATAAGGTGGTAGGATTCCCTACACTGATGGAGGTAGTTGACTTGTGATTAACCCGGTTGTAGAGAAAGTGATTTTGGGTATCGACCCGGGTACTACCATCATGGGGTATGGGGTGCTGAAAGTAGTCGGTACAAAGCCCGAAATGGTGGCATTGGGCGTGATAGACCTGCGCAAGATTTCGGACCATTACTTGAAACTGCGCCACATTCACGACCGTGTATTGGGCATCATACAATCCTATTTGCCCGACGAACTGGCCATCGAAGCACCCTTCTTCGGCAAGAATGTACAATCGATGCTGAAGCTAGGCCGTGCACAAGGGGTAGCCATGGCCGCTGCTTTGAGCAGGGATATACCCATTACAGAATACGCACCGCTGAAAATAAAGATGGCCATTACCGGAAACGGACAAGCTTCGAAAGAGCAGGTGGCCGATATGTTGCAACGGATGTTGCACTTGAAAAAGGAAGAGATGCCGGCATTTATGGATGCAACCGATGCTTTGGCAGCTGCCTATTGCCATTACCTTCAAATGGGTAGGCCAACAACAGAAAAAGGATATCGCGGATGGAAAGATTTTGTATCGAAGAATCCGGAAAGAGTGAAATAAACGTAATTACAATTAAGGTAAAAAGGTAGAGAGATGAATTTCAAAAACATTAAGAACATTGCACTAATGGCAATGGTACAGGCATCGATGGTGGCTTGTGGGACGGATACGCTTCCCATACCATCGGGTAGTTTGGCGGAGATGGTTTATTCGCCGGATGAAACCAAGTTCAGCTTATGGGCGCCTACGGCCGAGGCCGTGAACGTGGTGCTTTACGACAAAGGCATTGATGGTGAGGCATTGGATACTTTGCCCATGCAGAAGGCCGAAGAAGGTACTTGGAATTTGACGGTTAAAAAGAATCTGATAGGTAAGTTTTATACCTTTAATGTAAAGGTAGATGGCCGTTGGAGGGGCGAAACACCCGGTATCAATGCTTTGGCCGTGGGTGTGAACGGACGTAGAGGCGCTATCATTGATATGGCGAAAACAAATCCCGAAGGGTGGGAGAATGACGTTCGGCCACCGTTGAACAATCCGGCCGATGTGATTATCTATGAAGTACATCACCGCGATTTTTCCATCCATCCGTCATCGGGCATACAGAATAAAGGTAAATACCTGGCTATGACGGAAGAGGGTAGTTTCTCTCCGCAAGGTTTGGCTACGGGTATCGACCATTTGAAGGAGTTGGGTGTGACACATGTCCATATCTTGCCTTCGTACGACTATGCCTCGGTGGATGAAACTCGTTTGGAGGATAACAAATATAATTGGGGATATGACCCTGTAAACTATAACGTACCCGATGGTTCGTATGCAACCGATCCTTACAATCCCGAATCGCGTATTCGTGAGTTCAAGCAAATGGTGCAGGCATTGCACAAGGCCGGTATCCGCGTGGTGCTCGATGTGGTTTATAACCATACTTTCAATACGGAAGATAGTAACTTCGAACGTACTGTACCTGGATATTTCTATCGCACAAAGCCTGACGGTACACTTGCCGATGCTTCGGCTTGTGGCAATGAAACCGCAAGCGACAGACCTATGATGCGTAAATATATGGTAGAGAGCATAAAGCATTGGATAAACGAATATCATATCGATGGTTTTCGCTTCGACTTGATGGGCATTCATGATATAGAAACGATGAATGCTATACGCAAAGCTGCATCCGAGATAGATCCTACCATTTTTATATATGGTGAAGGATGGGCGGCAAATCCTCCCCAATTACCGGAATCGCAATTGGCGATGAAAGCCAATACGCATTCAATGCCCGGTATAGCGGCTTTTTGCGACGAGATGCGCGATGGCTTACGTGGCCCTTTCAACGATAATGAGCAAGGAGCATTCCTGGCCGGTGAACCGGGACATGAGGAGAGCGTAAAGTTTGGTATTGTAGGTGCTATTGCACATCCCGGTGTATCCAACGAAGGAGTGAATTATAGCGACCAAGCCTGGGCAACAGAACCTACGCAAATGATTAGTTATGTCTCTTGTCACGACGATATGTGTTTGGTTGACCGATTGAATAGCAGCATACCAGATATTGATGCAGATGAGTTGGCCCGATTGGATAAATTGGCCCAAACGGTTGTCTTTACCTCGCAAGGCATTCCTTTTATCTATGCCGGTGAAGAGGTGATGCGCGATAAGAAAGGTGTGCACAATAGTTATCAAAGCCCCGATTCAATCAATGCCATCGACTGGAATCGTAAAGCAGCTAATGCCGATCTGTACAACTATTATAAGGAGTTAATTGCGCTTCGCAAGGCTCATCCGGCTTTCCGTATGGGAAGTGCCGATATGGTGCGGAAGCATTTAGAGTTTCTACCTGTAGAGGGGAGCAACTTGATTGCATACCTGTTGAAGGACAACGCCGGGGGTGATGCGTGGAAAGATATTATAGTGATACTCAATGCAAGAAAAACAACAGTCGAGGTAGCTATCCCCGATGGAGATTATGTTGTTGTGTGCAAAGATGGCATAATCAATCAGCAAGGTTTGGGTAGTGTGAGTGGAAATAAAGTATCGGTAGCACCTCAAACGGCAATGATTATGTATCGTTAATTAAAAATGTAGAAAACTACCATGGGAAATAACTCGATAACATTAACAGATGCCATTTGCCGCAACAAGGAAGTGGGCATGAACAAGCCGGTGAATCTGTCGTTGCTGTCTGGCGAACATGTGGCTATAGTTGGTGAAAACGGTGCAGGAAAAAGTCTGCTGATAGATATGATTACCGGGAAATCGGCATTGGCCTCAGGCCATTTGTCGGTTGCCCGCGATGCAATCAGGCAAGTTTCTTTCCGTGATTCGTACGGACAAGCCGATGTGAATTATTACTATCAACAACGCTGGAATCAAACCGAGCAGGATGATGTACCCACCGTAAGCGAACTGTTGGGAAGTGTGGCCGATGTGGCATTGCAAAAGGAACTTTTCGACTTGTTCGATTTGCATCCCATGTTACACAAGAAGGTAATCATACTCAGTAGCGGTGAGTTGCGCAAGTTTCAGTTGGCCAAGGCTTTGATAGCCAATCCAAAGCTGCTGATTATTGATAATCCTTTCATCGGCTTGGATAGCAGCACGCGGAATCTGTTGCAAGAACTCCTTTCCAAGGTGGCCGATAACGGTAAGGTGCAATTGGTAATCGTTTCGTCAAGATTGGATGATGTACCTCCTTTCATAACGCATGTAATTGAAGCGAAGGATAGGGAAGTGGGTAGGAAGATGTCAAGAGCCGAATATTTAGCCAATCTTCAGCTTATTCATTCCTCATACCAACATTTACACGAACGTATTTTGGCTTTGCCCGACACTAATGAGTCGTGGGAAGGCGATGAGGCCATTAGGTTGAACAAGGTATTTATAAGATATGGCGAACGTACTATTTTGAACGAGTTGGATTGGGTGGTGAAGAAAGGCGAAAAATGGGCATTGACAGGCGACAATGGTTCGGGTAAATCTACATTGCTGAGTTTGATATGTGCCGATAACCCGCAAGGGTATGCGCAAGATATCTCCCTTTTTGGCCGTAAACGTGGCTCGGGCGAAAGTATTTGGGAGATTAAAAAACGAATTGGTTATGTCAGTCCTGAAATGCATCGGGCATATCAGAAGAATCTGCCTTCGATAGAGATTGTTGCCAGTGGTCTGCATGATAGTATCGGGCTGTACAAAAGACCTCGCCCAGAACAGATGGGCATCTGTTTGTGGTGGATGGAGGTGATGGGCATAGACCATTTACACGATAAGCCTTTCTTGACGTTAAGTAGTGGCGAACAGCGTTTGTGCTTGTTGGCCCGTGCTTTTGTGAAAGATCCACAACTACTTATCTTGGATGAACCCTTACACGGATTGGATACTTACAATCGCCGGCGAATGAAACAAATTATCGAGTCGTTTGCTTGCCGCAAGGAGAAAACCATTATTATGGTTACACACTATCAAGAGGAATTGCCCTTGTGTATGCAACATAGATTACATTTAAAGAGAACAATATGATGAAAGATAGACTACTACTACTGATTAAGAACTATCTGTGCTTTTTGCTGATATTTATTTTGCAAAAGCCGTTGTTTATGGCTTACTATCACTCGCTATACGGCAAGTATGGCGGTGCAGAATGGCTTAATGTGATGTGGCATGGCTTGCCTTTGGATTTGTCATTGTCAGGATACCTTTCATTATTGCCCGGTATATTGTTGATTCTATCTGTGTGGATATCCTCTTCTAAATTACGGTGTGTATGGAAAGGCTATTATGTAGTTGTGGCATTGTTGTTGGCGGTAATCTTTGTTGTAGATTTAGGTTTGTATCAGTATTGGGGATTCCGTTTAGATACTACACCGCTGTTTTACTTCTTCTCTTCGCCTAAGGATGCCTTTGCAAGTGCCAGTATCGGCATGATTGTAATGGGGGTATTGGCTATGTTGCTAAGCATTGGTTTGCTGATAGTTTTCTTTCACTACTGTTTGTATAAACCATTTTGTGCGCTTAAACTCCCTAAACGTCGTATATACCTTTCGGTATTCCTTTTGCTTGCTACAGCATTGATGATAATTCCTATTCGTGGTGGTTTTACGGTATCGACAATGAATACCGGCAAAGTGTATTATAGTTCCGAATTGGTATTGAATCATGCGGCAACCAATCCGGCATTCAGTTTGATGGAGTCGGCATCCAAACAGACTGATTTTGCTAAGCAATATCGTTTTTTAGGTGCAGATGAGGCCAATGATTTGTTTGCCGATATGGTTGATGCTTCGATATCTCTGCCTGATTCGGCTATGGTGTTGAAGGATACACTGTTTACTTCTCAACGTCCCAATATCCTAATGATTATCCTTGAAAGTTTTTCATCGCATCTGATGCAATCATTAGGAGGGGAAACCAATGTGGCCGTCTCCTTAGATAGTTTGGCCAATGAAGGTGTGCTGTTTACCAACTTCTATGCAAATTCGTTTAGAACGGATAGGGGATTGATAGCGGTATTGAGTGGCTATCCCGCTCAGCCTACTACCAGTATCATGAAATATCCTCGGAAAACGCAATCGCTTCCCTCTATATGCAATAGTTTGCGAGGCGAGGGTTATACGGCTAAGTACTACTATGGTGGCGATGCAGATTTTACGAATATGCGCTCGTATTTGATGTCATCGGGCTTTGAATCAATTCTTTCCGACCAAGATTTCTCGCTGAACGAAAAAATGAGCAAATGGGGTGCGCACGATCACTTGGTGTTTGATAGATTGCTTAACGAACTAAAGAATGAAGATACCTCTGAAGGGAAACTGTATTATCGTGTGTTGCAAACCTCAAGTAGTCATGAGCCGTTCGAAGTGCCTTACCAACGCTTGGAAAATCCTAAATTGAATGCATTTGCCTATACCGATAGTGTAGTAGGAAATTTCATCAGTCAATTCAAGAAATTGCCCCAATGGGATAATACGGTGGTGATACTGGTGCCCGATCATTTAGGGGCTTATCCCGACAATCTAAGCAATCTGTCGCCATCTCGCTATCAGATACCTCTTCTGATGGTTGGAGGTGCCGTAAAAGAGGCGAAAAGAATCGATACATTCGGCTCGCAACACGATTTGGCCGCTACACTTTTGGCTCAATTGGGCATAGCACATCAATCGTTTGTATTTAGTAAGAATATGCTTGATGAGCGTTCACCGCATTTTGCATTCTTCACCATCCCCGATGCGTTTGGGATGGTGACAGAAAATGGTCATTTAGTGTACGATTCTCAAGCCGGACGGGTTGATTCGGAGAATAATGGAAATGGGTATTTGGAAAAAGGTCAGGCCTACCTTCAAAAACTTTATGATGACTTGGCCGATAGATAAGTATTTTGATATATAAAGATAAAAATATGAACGAATTGGATACTACTTTGTTGCTGGCCATTAACGGATGGCGTTCGGCTTGGGCCGATGAATTTATGTATGCATTCAGTGGAAAGGTGATTTGGATACCCATGTATCTTTCCATTCTGTATGTAATTGTTCGTAATTTCCATTGGAAAGTAGCCTTGGGATGTGTTGCCGCAATAGGCTTGACTATACTTTTTGCCGATCAGGTTGGCGCTAGTGTCATTCGCCCGTATGTTGAGCGCTTGCGTCCATCCAATCTGGATAATCCGGTTTCAGAGTTTGTGCAGATTGTTAATGGTAAACGTGGTGGACGATATGGCTTCCCGTCGTGTCATGCGGCCAATACGTTTGGGCTGGCATTCTTTATGCTTTACCTGTTTCGTAATCGGTTGCTGACTTGCTTTATGATGCTATGGGCTATTGTAACTTGTTGGTCAAGAGTATATTTAGGTGTTCACTATCCCGGCGATTTGTTGGCTGGCATGTTAATTGGATTGGTAGGCGCATCGTTGAGCTATTGGTTGTTTTATCTCTATCAAAAGCATCTGTCCTATTCACGTCCAAGCACCTATCGCTACTTGTATCTGCCCGTAGTTGTAGGATTGATTACGGTTGCCGGTATGGCTATCATGGCACTTGTAACTATTTGATGATTTCTTTGTAGCGTTCGAATCGTTGGGTGATGTCGCGCACAAAGTTATAGGTCTCTATACCACGGAAATAGCCATGCTTACACACCGAATCGGTGAAGTACTCTTCGTTGCTTTTAAGCAAGATATACGGTTCTACATTGTCTGTCCATACATGTCTGTCCTTGCCATATTTTTCGGCTAAGGCCATGGCGTCAAGGATGTGGCCGATGCCTGAGTTATAGGATGCCAAGACGAATTTTATCCGCTCTTCTTCGGGGATGTTTGCAAAACTTCGTGCTGTTCGTCCCAAGTACTTCACGGCGGCTTTTATACTCTCTTCAGGGTTGTGCTCCATGCCTTCGGGCATACCGTTTGCACGGGCGGTAGTTGGCATCAGTTGCATCAACCCTTTGGCACCTGCCCATGAAACGGCGGTGGAATCAAAGTTCGATTCGGTAAAGGCAAGTGCTGCTAATAATCGCCAATCCCAACCGATTTCGGGCGCATATTTCTTGAACAGGTCGTCGTAAATGGATATTTTTCCTTCGCTAACAGATAATACCGGCGAGTGGGGGGCTCGTTTGCTTGTTTCAAAGTATCGTTTCATGCTGGCGGTATAGGCGGTTCGCTTCAACCCTTTTTGATGCCATTCGTTTGCTTTGGCGGCCAAGTAGGGTTGGTCTTTTCGTACGGCCCATGATGCACGTTGGTCGAAACTGATGGGTAAATCGATATTCAGGTTGGGGTAATATGTCTTGTTCAGTCGGGCAATGTCGTTATCGGCTATGGTATAATCGATGGCGCCTTGCGACACTTTCGTGATAAGGTCTTCAAGTGAAATACTATCGTTATCAACGAGTTGGATGTCTATTCCTCCTCCCAATTCCTGATTGAGGTTTTTCAATCGTTCGTGATATTTTCCAGGCTTTACATGTACGGTTTTGCCTATCAAGTCGGTCACATCTTTTAGGATTGGTTGCTTGCCTGTTCGTCTTTGTACAACTACTTGGTGTGTGATAACCTCTTCGCCGCAATATAGCAGGCCGTCTTTGCCGTTTTTGGTGATGGGTAGGGTGTAGGCAATCAAATCGCCCTCTCCATTAAGTAGTTTTTCGACAAGTTCGGTTGGTGTGCGTGCCGTTTCTACCCTTAGCTTTACGCCTAATTCGTCGGCAAATTGTTGACTGAGTTCATATTGAAATCCCATCTTCTGTCCGCGATAGTCGAAGTAGGTTGTCGAACTATAGAGCGTCAGCACCACCAACTCGCCGCTATCTACAATCTGTTCTAAATCGTGTAGCGGTATTTGGGGGTGTTGTTGTCCTGGCTTGCAACCCCATGCAATGCTGATGACGATTGCTACCAGGCAGGGGATGATGATATGTCTCAGCCCTTTGCCGTTCATTTGTTCAAGTGTTTTTTGATGTACATGGTAAGGATGTCGATGGCTACTTGGTTGTTGCCTCCTTCGGGGACAATCAGGTCGGCATATCGCTTGCAGGGCTCAATGAACTGTTGATGCATGGGTTTCAATACGTTGACGTATCTTTTCATTACATCTTCGGCCGTGCGTCCTCGTTCGGCAATATCTCTTCCAATAACTCTTATCAGTCGTTCGTCGGCATCGGCATCTACGAATACTTTCAAGTCCATCATGCTTCGAAGTTGTTCGTCACACAAGGCAAGTATGCCTTCGATAATCACCACTTCAAGCGGCTCGATGTGAACTGTCTCTTCTTGTCGCGTACAGGTGAGATACGAGTAGATGGGTTGCTCGATGCTTTGTCCGTTCTTCAGCTTTTCTATATGCTCGGCCAAAAGGCTCCACTCGAAAGCGTCCGGATGGTCGAAGTTGATGTTTTGCCGTTCGTTTACAGGTACATGGCTACTGTCTTTGTAGTATGAATCTTGCGGTAAAACCACCACTTCGTCTTTGTTTAGGCTCTCGACGATTTTCTTTACTACGGTAGATTTCCCCGAGCCTGTACCTCCTGCTATACCTATAATAATCATATGCTATGAGTTGGTTTTTGAATTATTTGCATTATCTTTGCATCTTCTAATCAGCAACAAATATACGAATAATTCATAAAATCAAGAAAGATGGTAAAGCATATTGTATTATTTAAGTTAAAAGATTCACTTTCAGACGAGCAGAAGTTAAGTGTGATGACCAGTTTCAAGCAAGCTATTGAGGCTTTGCCCGAGAAGATTTCGGTGATTCGAAGCATTGAAGTAGGGTTGAACATCAATCCTGCCGAGACGTGGAACATTGCCTTGTATAGCGAGTTCGATTCGTTGGACGATGTGAAGACATATGCTACTCATCCCGACCATGTTGCCGCCGGTGCTTTGCTTGCCGATGCAAAGGAAAGCCGCGCTTGTGTGGATTATGAGTTTTAATTTTGATGATTGATAAACCGATGAAAAAAATATATTCTTTCCTTTTGCTTTCGTTGCTCACTATAGCAACCATTGCACAGATACAAGATCCTGTTGTATTCGAAGTGTCGTTTAATAAAATTTCTGACACCGAAGCCGAAATCGTGTTCAACGGACAAATTGATGCCGGATGGCATGTCTATTCAACCGATTTAGGTGATGGCGGCCCTATCTCGGCAACCTTCCATGTGGACAATATTTCGGGTGCCAAGGTAGAAAAAAATCTTTTCCCTCAAGGGAAAGAAATTTCTGCCTACGATAGGATGTTCGATATGCAAGTGCGCTATTTTGAAAATAACGCTAAGTTTGTGCAGAAATTAGTGCTTGAAGGTGGCCCTTATCAGATTGATGGCTATCTGGAATATGGCTCTTGTAACGATGAAAATTGTTTACCTCCAACCCAAGTGGAGTTTAGCTTTAAGGGAGAATCGTCGGCAACTAATGTAGCAAGTGCCAACGGACCGGCATCCATAAGCGAAGAGTCTGTATATGCAACCGAGCCGACAGAAACAGAGGCGATAGGAAACGACCTTTGGAAGCCGGTTATCACCGAATTGCAAAACTTTGGTGTGGAAGAGATGCCTACCGACATTTCGCTTTGGGCCATCTTCATTGCCGGATTCCTTGGCGGGTTGGTGGCCTTGTTCACTCCTTGTGTATGGCCAATTATTCCGATGACCGTAAGTTTCTTCTTGAAACGCAATAAAAACAATAAGGCTAAGGGCATTCGTGATGCATGGACGTATGGCGCATCCATCGTAGTGATTTATGTTACACTGGGCTTGGCCATCACCTTGATATTCGGTGCCAGTGCCTTGAATGCCCTCTCTACCAATGCCATCTTCAACATCCTTTTCTGCTTGATGTTGGTGGTGTTTGCCGCCTCGTTCTTCGGAGCCTTCGAACTGACATTACCCTCCAAGTGGAGCAATGCCGTAGATAGCAAGGCCGAGGCAACCACCGGTTTGATTAGCATCTTCTTGATGGCCTTTACGTTGGCTTTGGTATCCTTCTCGTGCACAGGCCCTATCATCGGTTTCTTGTTGGTAGAATTAGGTACCTCGGGCAGCATCCTTGCACCAACCATCGGTATGTTGGGCTTTGCCATTGCCCTGGCTTTGCCGTTCACTCTCTTTGCGCTCTTCCCCACATGGCTGAAGCAGATGCCCAAGTCGGGTGGTTGGATGAATGTAGTGAAGGTGACGCTGGGCTTCATCGAGCTGGCTTTTGCCTTGAAATTCCTTTCTGTGGCCGATTTGGCCTACGGATGGCGCATACTTGACCGCGAAACATTCCTTGCCATCTGGATAGTATTGTTTGCCTTGTTGGGCCTCTACCTGCTTGGTAAGATTAAGTTTACCCACGACGACGATGATACAAAAATAGGTGTGCCTCGCTTCTTCTTGGCTTTGGCATCGCTTTCGTTTGCTGTTTACATGGTGCCCGGCCTTTGGGGTGCCCCATTGAAGGCTGTCAGCGCATTTGCTCCGCCTATGTACACACAAGACTTCAATCTTTACACCAAAGAGGTGCATGCCAAGTTCGACGATTACGATTTGGGTATGGAGTATGCCCGCAAGAATGGTAAGCCCGTCATGCTGGATTTTACCGGATACGGATGCGTAAATTGCCGTAAGATGGAGTTGGCCGTTTGGACAGATGAGAAGGTGAGCGACTTGATCGAAAACGACTATGTACTTATCACGCTGTTTGTGGACGACAAGACACCGCTTCCCGAACACGTTAAGGTGATGGATAACGGCAAAGAACGCACCTTGCGCACCGTGGGCGATAAGTGGAGCTACTTGCAACGCGTTAAATTCGGAGCCAATGCACAACCGTTCTATGTGCTTATAGACAACGACGGAAATCCGTTGAACAAGTCGTATTCGTTCGATGAAGACGTGGACAAATATGTGGATTTCCTGGAAACAGGCTTGAAGAATTATAAGAAGTAAGGGTAAGCAGGAATGAAAAAGATAATCAATCCTTGGAAAGATGTAGAGGGATATAACTGCTTTGGATGTGCACCCCACAACGAAGCCGGTGTGAAGATGGAGTTCTACGAAGACGGAGACGAAATAGTCAGCATCTGGCAACCACGCCCCGAGTATCAAGGATGGCTCAATACACTTCACGGAGGCATTCAAGCAGTGCTGCTCGATGAGATTTGTGCGTGGGTCATCTTGCGCAAGCTACAAACTACCGGGGTGACTTCGAAGATGGAAACGCGCTATCGCAAATCCATTTCTACCCTCGATGAGCGCCTTGTGTTGCGTGCATCTATCCAAGAGCATCGGCGCAACCTCGTATTGGTATCGGCACAAATATACAATGCCGCCGGCGAACTTTGCACCGAGGCCCTTTGCACATACTTTACGTTCCCCAAGGAAAAGGCATCGCAAGAGATGGCTTTCACCTCGTGCGATGTCGAGCCCGAGGAGGTGACTATCCAATACTAATCAGTTCAATTTCGAAGATTAGCGTTGAGCCACCCGGTATGCCCGGTTGGGAAAATTTGCCATACCCCATCTCTGCCGGTAGGTAAATCTCCCATTTGTCGCCGATATGCATCTGTTGCATGGCGATAATCCATCCTTCAATCAAGTCGCATAGTCGGCAAGCCAACGGCACCCCTCCACGGCTGCTATCAAACTTTTTACCGTTGATTGTCCATCCTGTGTAATGAGCGGTAATGATACTTCTCACCGTGGGTTGGGCACTCGATTTGTCTCCTTCCTTCAGCACCTTGTAGTAGATGCCTTTGGCAAGCGGCTTTACACCCGCTTCCTTGCTTTTGTTTTCAAGCCACTCTTTGTTGGCTTTAATGTAATCTTGCTTTGACATATCTTTTTTGTTTATGGTTGTTCCTTAAAGTCATATCCCGTAGGCGATTGGAAAACCCGCAACCCGAATTCGGGGATGATGGCAAGCAGGTGGTCGAACACATCGGCTTGTAAATCTTCGTATGCTATCCATTCGGTGTTTGCCGAGAAAAAGTATAGCTCGACGGGTAGCCCGTCTTCGGTAGGTTGCAGATGGCGCACAAGCAAGGTCTGTTCTTGATTGATGCGCGGAAGACTGCGAAGATAGGCCACCAGATAGGCTCGAAACACTCCTAAATTGGTTTGCCTGCGTCCATTCACCAATACCGAATTGTCTATGCCCATCTCCTCGTTATAGGCTTCTATTTCGCTTTCAGTCTTCTCTATATAGCTTTTCAGCAGTGTTATTTCCTTAAACTTCTCCAACATCGGTGGCGTACAAAAACGCACACTGTTCATGTCGATACTGATGCTTCGCTTGATGCGTCGTCCGCCACTTTCTTCCATCCCCCGCCAATTTTGAAACGAGTCGCTCACCAATGCATAGGGTGGGATGGTGGAGATGGTATTATCCCAATTACGCACTTTTACGGTGTTCAGTGTCACTTCTATCACCACCCCGTCGGCATTGTATTTCGGTATGGTTATCCAATCGCCCACTTTCAGCATGTTGTTGGCCGAAAGCTGAACGCCGCTCACCACCCCCATGATGCTATCCTTGAACACCAACATCAGGATAGCCGCCGAAGCACTGAGTCCGGCCAATAGCGTCAGCGGATTGCGGTTGAACAGAATGGCAATTCCGATAACGACACCCACAAACCACAATGCCACCTGCATGGTTTGCAACAATCCTTTCAAAGGGCGGTCGCGAAACTTCTCATTCAGGCTATAAAGCGTATAGATGGATTTGAATAGCGAGTTGATGATGCAAAGGATAGTGATGAGAATGTAAATGTCGGTCAGCTTCATCAGAAACCCCACCAACTTCGTGCTACTATGCGCAAAAACCATCGGGACGAGCGATGAGATAATGAATGGTGCAACGATGCGTGCAATGTTGCTCAGCAACCGGTTGTCAAGCAGTACATTATACCATTTTGTCTTCGTGCGCTCTATAATCCTGGCAACAACACTCAACAAAAGCCTGCGGAAAATGTAGTCGGCCGTAAAGGCGATTGTCAGTACAATACAAAATGCGATGCATTGATTAAGCAGATTGGCCCAATAGGGGGATAATCCTAATGTTAGCAAAAGTTGTTTTAGACGGTATAGCATATCAATTATAACAATTAACAATATACCTACCTAACACCTCCGCTTTATAAATGTTTGCATAATTTCGTCGATTGAATCCGTCAGCGAGAGAATCAGGTTCTTGTATTTTCCTTTCTTCAGCAAGTGCTGCAACAAAGGATAGATGGGCATCTCGTCTGTCCAATACCTCTCTCCCATAAAAATCATGGGGCTTGCATAGCCAAAGCTGAGGTAATGGTTTTGTACGGCCTCTTGGAAAATTTCCTGCAGGGTGCCAGCACTTCCCGGCGAATAGATAATGCCCCCCATGGCAATGGTCAGCAAGCCGTCTTCGCGGATGGCATTTTCAAAATATTTGGCAATGTGTGTAGCAAAAGGCGTAGATGGCTCATGTCCGTAAAGCCATGTGGGGATGCCCAAACTTTGATAGCTGTTTTGTGGATACTTGCTGATTACCTGAAAGGCACAATCCAGCCACTCCTTATCTTGATAATGAGGGGCAACCGACAACATCTCTATGGCATCGGCAAGTGCTTCTTCGCTTTGTCCGGCCATCCATGCGCCCAAGTGAGTAGCCTCCATGGCACCAGGCCCTCCACCGCTTATCATCAGGAAACCGGCTTCGGTTAGCCGCTTGCTAAGCAATGCAATCTTTTTGAAGGCCTCTTCCGTGCGCAACAGACCATGGCCGCCCATAATACCAATCACATTCTTCTCGTTGTATTGTGCAAGGAAATCGTCCAGGGCAGTGCTGATGGCATGGTCGTGTAGCGAGCGTGCAAGTGTCTCTTCTACCTTGTTTGTCTTCTTGCCATATTCCAGGTAGTGCTGGTAGATTTTGTCGTCGAAGCAGCCGTTATAACTATCCGGATGTCCCAACTGATACCCTTCGTATAGTGAAGTGGGCGAGTAGAGATATTTGCGGAAGGGGTTATAAGGCCGGTCGTTTTCGCGTATCATCACTTGTAGCTCGTGTAGTGTTTCGCTATCCGATTGATGGTTGTTGGCGATGCTACGTTTACTGCCTTTCTTCTTTTTCGATTCCCAAAGTGCCTTGCGCACTTCGTATTGCTCGTATTGCTTTTCCAAATAGTTGTCGGCCATGATATTAATTTTTAATTGTTTTCGCTTTCATTGCCATACCGGTCGATGGCGGTAACGGCATAGTATAATTTCTCTTCCCAAGGAAACATGGGGGCGTAGGTATAGTTACATCCCGATACGTTGATAGCCATGATGTTTTCGGGGTTGGACGTATCGATGGGGTAGGTATCGGCACCATAAACAATGTATCGGGGTGCGTTTTCTGTGTCGTTGTCTGTTGCCGGTTGCCAGTTCAAGGTGATGTATCCATCTGCTTTCTCTACCTTCAATCCGGCAGGTTGGGTAGGGGGGGTATTGTCCAGCCAAGGCATGGAGGGCGGCAATGCATACGATGCGTAGTAGTTATAGGTAAGCTTGTCGTATAGTCCTTGTACATTATCCATCAGATATTTTGCCCGATAGTAGGCTTGTCCATCAATGCCGTGCTGGCGCGTAAACGCTATTTGTCGTTCCACCTCTTCAATGTTCCAATTGCCCTCTTTCGGGTCAAGGAAATAGATGCCAAGGCCGGGGACGATGTGGCGGTTGTTGGCATGCTCTTCCCAATCCAAGGCAAAGGGATAAAACGAGTTGCCGCTATAATACATCATCGGATAAATCTGATCTTGAATTCCCTCGGCCAGCCATCCCTTTACATCTTGATGAACGGCATCATAAGCATTCCATCCTTGCGACGAGTAGCGCGATGTGTCGTCATATTTGCCTACGGGGCTGGTGCTTACCTTCACCCACGGCTTCAATGCTTTCACTCCTTCGTAAAGGTATCTTACGATGTCCGAAAGGTTGTTCTTGCGCCACTGGGCAATGGACTGTCCTTGGCTATAGCGGCGAAAACTTTGCGTGTCGGGAAAGCGGGTAGCATGTTCGGGATAGCGCAGGTAGTCGAAATGTACACCATCCACGTCGTAGTTTTCCACCACCTCGCGCACCAGGCTCATCAAGTAGTTCTTAGTCTCTGGATGACCGGGATTCAAGTAATAGCTTTGCTTGTAGTTGACGCAGATGGCCGGCTTCTTCTTCAGCACCGATTGCTTGCCCAACGACGTTTGATGCTTGCGATTGCCTAAAGGGATGGCCACCATCCAGGCATGACACTCCATGCCTCGTTTATGACACTCTTCCACCACAAACGCCAGTGGGTCATATCCCGGATCACGTCCGGCTTTGCCCGTCAGCATTGCGCTGAAAGGCTCGATTTTCGAGCGGTAGAACACATCGCCCCTTGTGCGTACTTGAAAAAGGATGGTGTTTATTTTGGCCGCCTTAAACCTGTCCAGCATCTCAATCAACTCTTCCTGTTGGCGTTGCCTGTTGGCGGCATTGGTGGCGCGTGTCTGTGGCCAATCCAAACCGTATGCCCCCGTTATCCATACAGCCCGCACTTCATGCTTGCGGTTTTGTGCTTCGATGGGTGTTACGAAGGAGATAAGTATCAGTAATAGTAGGATGATTCGATTCATGTCGCTAATATAGCAACATTCCGGTAATGCCGCAAATAATTATCATTAAAATAGGGTTTACCTTGAAATAATAGGTGCTGATGAAGACTGTAGCGAAGATGGCGCAACTGATGATGAACGAGCGCATGTCATCGGTTGGCGAACCGAAATTCTCTGAGTTCATCAAGCAGAGGGCAGCGGCGGCCAGCAAGCCCACTACTGCCGGGCGAAGGCCGCTGAATATGGCAATTACGACCGGATGTTTTTGAAACTTCAGGAAGAAACGACTGATGAGCAGCATTAGGATAAACGAAGGCAGTATCACCGCAAAGGTAGCGGTGGCTGAGCCAAGCACGCCCATCCAAGGCGCATAACCGGCATCGATAATGGTGCTATATCCCACATAAGTGGCCGAGTTGATGCCTATCGGCCCTGGCGTCATCTGACTGATGGCTACAATGTCGGTAAACTCTTGTGGTGTCAGCCATTCGTGTCGTGTCACTACCTCGCCTTGAATCATGGATAGCATGGCATATCCGCCACCAAAGCCAAACAAACCTATTTTGAAGAAAGTATAGAATAACTGAAGAAAAAGCATTATGAATTATGAATTTTTTAATTTTCAATTTTCAAATTCCACAAGTATCCGCCTAATCCGGCTAATAGAATAACCCAAATAGGCGAGAAGTCGCATAGCCAAATGAGCAGGGTGGCTATAATGGGGATGATGATGGTGTATCGGTTGATTTTAGCCGATTTTGCCATGCGGAAGGTGGGCACGGCAATCAATGCGACTACTGCCGGCCGGATACCCTTAAAAAAGGCCTCTACGATGTGATTATCCTTGAAATGCTGAAAGAACAAGGCAATGCACAAGATGATGAGAAACGACGGCAGTATTGTTCCCAATGCCGAGAAGATGCATCCCTTCAACCCGCGCAAGCGATAGCCGATGAAGATAGCCATGTTTACGGCAAACACGCCCGGTGCTGATTGTGCAATGGCCATCAGATCAAGGAAGTCGCTTTTGTCTATCCACTGTTTCTTGTTTACGATTTCGTTCTCTATCAGCGGTATCATGGCATATCCACCGCCGATGGTAAAGGTTCCTATCTTGAAAAATATGCTGAATAACTGGAAAATCATGAGTTATGAGTTTGGGGTTATTTGTTTTCTATATTCGCTTGGTGAGATATGGAAATGCTTTTTGAACACTTCGCGGAAATACTTCACATCGCTAAATCCTGTCATATCGGATATTTCGGTAATCGTGTATTTCTCTTCATGCAGCATCTTCTTGGCATAATCCAAGCGGATGTGTCTGACATAGTCACCGGGCGATTGTCCGGTCAGTGCCCGCAATTTATTGTAGAAACTGGTGCGGCTCATGGCAAGCAAGTCGCACAGTTTGTCTACGTTGAAGTCGGGGTCGCTCATATGCTTCTCTACCTCTTTCCTTACGGTGGAAATAAACTTCCAGTCAAGGCTGTTGGTGCACTTCACATCCTCTATCCTTTCGCCTTCGTCGAAGAGCTCCATGCTTGCCAGTTTCTTGTAAACGCGCTCTCTGTTGGCCAGCAATCCGGCAATGGTCTTGCGCAGGATGCCGATGCTGAACGGCTTGGCCATATACTCGTCGGCTCCACACTCCAAGCCGTTGATAATCTCTTGTTCGTGGCTCAATGCGGTAAGCAGCATGATGGGTATGTGCGATGTGGCAATGTCGTTCTTCAGTTTCGTGCAGAGTTCGTCGCCGCGCATCTCCGGCATCATGATGTCCGAGATAATCAGGTCGGGCATATACTCTTCCAGGATGTTCAGTGCCTCTATCCCGTTGGCACACGTCTGCACGATATACTCTTCCAGCGAATGCTTCAGGTAGGTGCGCAGTTCGTCGTTGTCTTCCACCACGAGCAGTTTCTTTTTCTTTTCGTTGGTGCCGATGTGTTGCTGCGTACTGTCGTTGTCGTCGGGTAGCCTTGGAATGTTGCTTGGCCGGGTAGTGTGCGAGTCGGTTATGTGTGCGGCTTGCGGCTTGCTCACGGTGCGTTGCGCCTTTTTGTACTCTTTTGCCTCTTTCGGGAAGTGCAGTGTTACGCACGTGCCTTCTCCCTCTTTACTCTCCATTTCAATTCTTCCTTTGTGTAGTTTCACTAATTTTCCCACCAATAGCAGCCCGATGCCGCTGCCGGTAATCTTCGAGTTGATGGCATTGCTGCTTCTGAAGTGGCTTTTGAAGAGTCGTTTCTGTTCGTTGGCCGGTATGCCGATGCCGTTATCCTTGATTTTTATGCACCAGAAGCGTCCTTCGTCGCTGGCCTCTATCTGCACCGTGCCATGGCGGGGTGTATATTTCAGTGCGTTGGATATCAGATTCTTCAGTATCGACTCCATTTTCTCCTGGTCTATCCATGCGTTCAGGTAGTCGAAGTTGCTGTGATAGGTCAGCCCGATGTGTTTGGTGTCGGCATAGTCGCGGAAGGCATCTACCAACTCCTTCAGGTAGTTGTTCAGTTCGAATTCGGCAATGACGAGTCGCGTGTCGTTGAATCCTGCCCGTTCGAAGGTGATGAGGTTGGTGGTCAGTCGCAGCAGTGCATTTACGTTGCGCAGTGCGGTGTATATGCTCTCCCTGCCTTTCTCGGTCAGTGGCTCGTTCTGCTCCATCTCTTCAAGCGGTGCCTTGATAAGGGTGAGCGGTGTGCGTATGTCGTGAGCGGTGTTGACGAAGAACTCTATCTTCTCTTCCGATAGTTTTCGCTTTCTTCTCAGCATATCCGTCCGCATGTAGATGGCGGTGGCTGCCAATACCAGCATCAAGTAGAGCAGCATTGCCCAGGGGCTTAACCAGAAAGGTTGTTCGATGATGATGTTTATTTTTCTCTCTTCCAGTGTGATTCGTTTCTCTTCGCTGGATATTGCTTTTATCTTCAGTGTGTATTTTCCGGGCGACAGGTTTGTGAAGCGTATGTCGCATTGTCGGCTTGGTTCGCTCCATTCGTTGTAAAATCCCTCCAGTTTCCAGGTATAGAGCACCAGTGAGGGATTGTCGTAGTTGATTGTCGATACCTCTATGGCAAGCATGTTCTGCTTGTATTTCAGTTGTAGTGTTTCAGTTTTGTCTAAGGCTTGTGTCAGTGGCGAATCCTCCTGGTTCGGATATACTGTTTTGTTGAATATGCGCAGGTTTTCCAGCACCATCTTTATTTGGTGTCCTCGCGGCAGCCTCATGTCCTTGCTGTATTCTATGGCTCCGTCCGTGCTGCCGAAGATGAAGTTCCCGTTTTGTCGCAGTGTGCCCGACGATGCGTTGAAGTGGTCTGTCATCAGTCCGTGTTCTTTTGTCCAGTTTATAAATCTCTTGTTGTTGATGTCGAAGTTGCACAATCCGTTTTCCATGCTCATCACCAGGCGGTCCGATCCGTCGTAAAGGATGTGATAGATGTTGTTCGATATCAGCGCCGAGTTCTCCTTGTGGAAGTGTTCGAAACGGCCCGTCTGGTGGTCATACACCAACAATCCCGCGTTGTTTGTTCCTATGTACAGTGTCCCGTCGGGTGTTTGCAGCAGGCTGTATATGTAGTTCGATTCTACCGGCAGCCCGATGCTTTTCCACTCTCCGCTTTTCTTCTCCAGCAGAAAGAGCCCGTTGGCCGTGCCAATCCACAGGTGTCTGTCGTCTTTCTCTTTTATTGCGGTAATGCCGTTCAGTCCTTGTATGTGGCGTAGTCGTTTGTTTTCCAAGTCAATCTCTTTCAGGTTGTAATATCCTCCACTCCATACTTTACCCTGTTTGTCTTTCAGAATGGTTCGTATGTATTTGTCGGGGCGCAGCCGGTTGTTTGCAAACATGGCCGGTGTGTAGAAGTCTATGTTTCCGGTCCATTTGTTTATCATGTAAAGTCCCGAGTTGTATCCTCCCACCATTATTTCTCCCGGGCGTATTTCGCATAGCGACAGGAATGTGTGGTTGTTGTTTTGTATCTTTTGGTTGAAGGGGCTAAGGTATGTGTGCCATTTTTCGTTGTGTGGGCAATATCTGCTCACTCCGTTGTTTGTGGCAAACCACAAGTCGCCCTCCATGTCTTCCAATATGGCATTCACCTGGTTGTTCACCAGCGATTGGGGGTTTTTCTTGGAGTGCTTTATCCATTTGTATCTGGGATAGCGGTCGTCTCTTACGGTTATGCCAAACGGATAGTTTGCCATCCAGATACGTTTCTCATTGTCAATGTATATGTCGCTGATGTTGTTGCCGTTCATGGCATTGTAGCTTGTATAGTCGGCCACAATGTATGGTTCGGTTTGGTGGCTCTTGGTATTTATTTTGTACACACCTGTACCATCGGTACCAATTAGTATTTCGTTTTCGTTGAAGTATCGTATGCAATTGATAGTAATATCTTTCAGTTCGTTTTCCAACGGCTTAATCTGTTGAAGGATAGTGTCGTAAACGTATACTCCTTCTTGAAACGTTCCGATAAACACCTTTCCTGTAGGATGGTGATAATAGATGTCGTTTACGTGTAGGTTTGTGTTGTTTAGGTAGTCGTGTGGCAATGTATGTAGTTTGTTCTCTGTTCGTTCAATGTAGTGGATGCCTTTGTCTGTGCCTACTAAGTAGTGTGTATTGTCTATCTGTTCAATAATGTTTATCTGTTCGTTTATGTCGCACTCCATCAAGTAACATTCGCCATTCATGCAGTTGTACCGATAGATACCATCGCTTGCACATAGCCAGATGTGATCTTCATTATCCATGAATCCGAATGTGATGGCTGCCTGTTCGTTTCTTGTGGTCAGTTCGTATACAGGCTTGAAACTGTCTATGTCGGGGTCGTATGTAAATACGCGTCCTCGTTTTCCGATTTCCCATAATCCCCCTTTCGAGTCGGTGTATAGCCAGTTCAGATTCCACAACGAGTTTTCTTCCCGTCCGTTCACCTTTAGCAGATAGTGTTTGAAGTTTTTTCCGTCGTATCGGTCGATACCATCTTGTGTTAAGAACCACATGTAACCGCTTATACCCTTTTGTATGGCAATTACTCGTCTGTTGCTTAATCCGTTTTCTACTCCGATGTATTTGTAGCTTTGCGCTTGCACTGCATGCTGCCCCCAAAGCGGCAACACTAACAAAAGTGCAAGTATAAGAAGCTTCTTCATAAACAAGTTTCCTATTTGTGGATAATTTGCTGACAAAAGTATGTTATTTTTGTTAAATATGCAAATTGTTGTAAAAATATAAAAGGTGTAGGCCGCAAATTGGCAACCTACACCTTAACATTTACACTATGAAAACAAACGAAAAATAATTTTGTTCATTATTTCTTTTGGTTTTCCACCCACTTGCGTGCATTTACGAATGCCTCAATCCACGGAGTAACCTGGTCGTTCTTGCGAGGATAGTATCCGCATTGCCATGGGAAGATGGTACGTTCGGGGTGAGGCATGATAGCCAGGTGACGTCCATCCTTGCTTGCGATAGCCGCTACGCTGTACGACGAACCGTTGGGATTGGCCGGATAGCCGTCGTAGGTAAACTTGGCCACCACGTTGTATTCTGCTTCGGGCAATGGCAGGTTGAACTTGCCTTCGCCGTGAGCTACCCAAGTACCAATCTTGTATCCGCTCAGCGAGCCGAACATTACACTGTTGTTTTGCGGAATGGTGAGTGAAACGAAGTTGCTTTCGAACTTGTGCGAGTCGTTGTGCAACATCTTTGCCTTCTTGTCGGCCGGATGTTCGGGATTGATAAGTCCCAATTCAATCATCAGCTGACAACCGTTACATACACCGAACGAAAGTGTATCCTTGCGAGCGTAGAAATTGTCGAGTGCTGCCTTTGCTTTTGGGTTGTAGAGGAAGGCGCCCGCCCATCCCTTGGCCGAACCAAGCACGTCGCTGTTCGAGAAGCCACCGCAGAAGGCAATCACGTTCACATCTTCCAATGTTTCGCGTCCGCTGATAAGGTCGGTCATGGTAACGTCCTTCACGTCGAAGCCGGCCAGCCAGAAGCTGTATGCCATTTCGCGTTCAGAGTTGGTACCCTTTTCGCGGATAACGGCAGCCTTCAAACCGCTTGCTTCGCGTCGGTCGGGGTTTAATCCCCATTGGCTCAGCTTGCCGGTAAACTCCTTGCCCCATACCAAGTCGAGCGGTTGTTGCTTGTAGTTCTCGAAGCGTTCCTTCGCCTTGCCGTTGAAGCTTTGCTTTCTGTCCATGAGGTATGAGGTAGAGTACCACACGTCGCGCAAGTGGTCGATACCGAATTGGTAGTCGTAGCCGTTCATGCTCACCATGATGTGGCGCTCTTCGCATGGAGTACCAATCTTGATGTATCCCACGCCGGCATCGTCCAGAATCTTCTTCACGCGTGGTGCATCGGCATCCGATACCTGGATTACTACACCCGGATTTTCGGCAAACAGTGCCTTTACGATGTCGGTGTTCTTCATCTTATCCAAGCAAACGTCGATACCGCCATCCACGTTGGCGAAGCACATTTCGAGTAGGGTAGTGAGCAAACCGCCTGCCGAGATGTCGTGTCCGGCCATGATGAGGCCTTCGTTCACTAACTGTTGCACGGCAAGGAAGGCATCGCGGAAGTATTCCGGATTCTTCACGGTAGGCACGTCGCTACCCACCTTGTTCAGCGATTGGGCGAATGCCGAGCCGCCTAATTGTAGGGTGTCGAACGAGAAGTCGATGTGATAGAAGCGGCTCTTCGGGTTGTTCACCATTACGGGCGATACAATCTTCTTGATGTCGCTCACCTCGCCGCCGGCCGATACGATAACCGTACCCGGGCTGATGATTTTGCTTCCATCGGGATATTTTTGAGTCATTGAAAGCGAGTCCTTACCGGTAGGCACATTGATTTCCAATGCGCAGCAGAAGTCGCTCAATGCCTTAACGGCTTTGTACAGACGTGCATCCTCGCCCTCTTGTGCGCGGCAAGGCCACATCCAGTTGGCCGATAGCGATACGCTATCCAAGCCTTCGGCCAGCGGTGCCCACACCAGGTTTGTCAATGCCTCGCTCACGGCCAATACCGAACCTGCTTCGGGGTCGGCCAATGCAGCTTGCGGAGCATGTCCGATAGAGGTAGCGATACCCTTTTCGCCACGATAATCCAGCGCTACGGCACCGCAGTCGCTCAACGGCAGTTGCAGTTCGCCTTGGCATTGTTGGCGAGCAACGCGGCCGGTCACACAACGGTCCACCTTGTTGGTCAACCAGTCTTTACAAGCCACGCCTTCCAATTGAAGCACGCGAGTGATATATTCGTCCAGTTTGGTAATGTCGTAAGTAGCAACGTCATATTTGCGTTCTACGGTCTTGTCCACCATGTAAGTCTTTGGCGATGAGCCGAACATTTGGTCAACCGCCAAGTCGAACGGACGTACGCCGTCGGCTTGTTCAAAAGCAAAGCGGTGGTCGCCGGTTGTTTCGCCTACGGTGTACATCGGTGCGCGTTCGCGTTCGGCAATCTTCTGTACATGCTCGATGGCCTTTTCGTCGATAAGCAATCCCATGCGCTCCTGGCTTTCGTTGGCAATGATTTCCTTGGCCGAAAGCGTTTGGTCGCCGATAGGCAGTTTATCCATGTGAATCAATCCGCCACACTCTTCCACCAACTCGCTGAGGCAGTTTACGTGGCCGGCCGAGCCGTGGTCGTGGATGGATACGATAGGGTTGTTCTCTTCTTCGCAAAGTGCGCGCACCACGTTGTAGGCACGTTTTTGCATTTCGGCGTTGGCGCGTTGCACGGCGTTCAGCTCGATGCCCGATGAGTAGCGTCCGGTCTCTACCGACGAAACCGAGCCGCCGCCAAGACCGATGCGGTAGTTATCACCACCAATCACCACCACCTTGTTGCCAGCTTCGGGTTGTCCCTTCAAGCAGTCGCGTTGAGTGCCATAGCCCACACCACCGGCCAGCATAATCACCTTGTCGTAGGCATATTGCTCGTTGTTCTCCTGGTGTTCGAAGGTCAGTACCGAGCCGCAGATAAGCGGTTGGCCAAACTTGTTGCCGAAGTCGCTTGCACCATTCGATGCCTTGATAAGGATTTGTTCGGGAGTTTGATACAACCATTTGCGCACCGGCAGAATGTCTTCCCATTCGCGTCCCTCCTCGCTACGAGGATACGACGTCATATATACGGCAGTACCCGCAATAGGCCATGAACCCTTACCGCCACCCATACGGTCGCGGATTTCGCCACCGGTACCGGTCGATGCACCGTTGAACGGCTCTACGGTAGTAGGGAAGTTGTGAGTCTCCGCCTTCAACGAAATCACACTCTTGATTTCCTTCACTTGGAAGTAATCGGGCTTAGAGTGGTCGGCCGGAGCAAATTGCTCGATTACCGGACCTTCGGCAAACGCCACGTTGTCCTTATAGGCCGAGATTATCTTGTTGGGGTTCTCTTGTGTAGTCTTCTTGATCATTTGGAAGAGGCTCGATTCCTGCTCTTCGCCGTCGATGATGAAGGTGCCGCCGAAGATTTTGTGTCGGCAGTGTTCCGAGTTGATTTGTGCAAAACCGAACACCTCGCTGTCTGTCAGCTTGCGTCCCAGGTCGGCCTCCACCTTCTTCAGGTAGTCCATCTCCTCCTTGCTCAGCGCCAATCCCTCTTGTTCGTTGTATGCTTCAAGGTCTTCGATGTAGATAATGGCTTCCGGTTGGCGGTTGGTGGTGAACACGTTTTGGTTCAATCCTTTATACATGCGTTGCAGCATGGGGTCGAACTCGGCATCCTCGTTGGCTACGGGGAAGTACTCCTCGATGCGTGCGATGCCTTCCAGTCCCATGTTCTGTGTGATTTCCACGGCGTTTGTACTCCATGGTGTAATCATCTCGCGTCGTGGTCCTACGAAGCATCCTTGCAGGTTCTCTTCACTTTCGGGAGTGGCCTCACCGAATAGCCAGCACAGCTTGTCGCTATCGGCTTTGTTCAGCGTATCCTTGCACTCTACGGCAATCACGCTTTGTTGTGGTGTTCTAAAAAAAAGAATCATCCTTTTTTCGAATTATGAGTTATGAATTAAATTATGAATTTTTCCTGTTTTCAAAATGAGCTACAAAGGTACGCAATGTGCGCGAGATACACAAACAATTCGTCATATTAATGTTTCGTGCGCGCGCGACATCACCAACTAGCTAACACACTTTCTTAACATACAACTTGCTGCAACCGCTTCCCGTCCATCCGATGCCGTTATCGGGTTGCCGACTGAACTCGCGCAGTTCCGTGGAAGCGGTAGTCCTACTTAATCCGGTAAGGGCGATGTAGTCTCTAACGCGCATAAATGGATGTCTTCCCAAAAACTCTTGTGCCAACTTTAGTCGCTCTTCTTTGGTGTAGGGCGAGCGATGAAGTTTGTTTGTGCCGGCTCTTTCCAACTCACATTCGTCGTTGGTTCGTTTGATGAGTCTTTTGGCGGGTTTGAAGTTGATATCGTTCACGCAGATACTCTGTGAGTTGCGCTTTGGCGAGTCCTCTTCCATCGCTTCCATCTGCTTGCCGCGCCGCATGCCCAACGACGGGCGGAAGGTTCCGATGCCGTCCAACGTAACTGTATAGCCCATAGCCATGTAGAAGGCCATGTCTTCGGCTGCTTGGTATAGCACTTGCTTTACTATTGCAGGGTTTACGCCGGCATGCCGTCCGGCCATAATCTCGATAAATTCTTCTCCGCTTAGGTTGCGGATGGTTTCCAAACGGTAGTAGGCACGCTTCTTGCCGCTACCGTTCAAGTCGTTCATTTCTTGTTTTACGTACTTTGCCATGTCTTTTACGTGTTAATTTGTTTGTTACTCTTCGAAATAAAAATGGTTTATTCACGCAACAAAGATAATAACTCCCTAAGAAAAAACAAAACCGCGACGCCGTTTGATGAAACGACGTCGCCGATTCATTAAACGGCACCGCTGATTCATTAAACGGCAGTGCCGTTTTAACTTTATTCAGTCAGTAAATGTTTTCTTCCTTGGGGCTGACCGATTTATTTCTTCTTGGTGGGCAGGAAATTTGTTCGTGATTAGCTTGGAAAAACACCGTTATTCTTCATTTTGCATCATTGTGCCAAGTCTTTGTACGATTCTGCATGGTCTGTTCGTGAAATATAGTGGTATATTTACGCGCACGCAAGGGTAAAATAAGGTGGAGAAAAATTTACGGAAATCTGCTTGCAGTTCAAAATATTATCCCTACATTTGCAAGCACAACAATTTATTAACCATGGGAATAGCAAGGATATTAACACAAATTAACAAAATGGGGGGGGGTAAAAATTCCCACCTCATTGGCGTGTTGCGTTGCTATTCATAACCCCATAATCCCCCTTACAAGCATTTCTGGGCGACTTGTTGCATCTATCCCCGATGCAGCAGGCCGCCCTTTTTGTGTTGATTTGCAAACGATGGATATATGTAAACCGGAACAATTTTAATAGATAAACCAATATAAACAACTAAAAAAATTACGGAAAATGAAAGAAACAGTATTTCAAGACTACGAAGCTCCACAGGTGGAGATAGTAGAAGTAGAGGTGGAACGAGGATTTGAGGCATCGGCCCAATGGTTCGGTCCTGAAGACGACTGGGATAGATAACAAGTATGTCTAACAACTAAAACAAGAACGAAAAATGAAAAAGATATTTTTTGCATTGGCAGCCCTTGTGCTTGCCTTTACCGGATGCAGCCAGGAAGAGGATGCTATCCAAGTGAGCGAAAAGAAAGCCATCAAGGTAGTGGTAAATATGGATAAGCCGGGCTTTGGCGAAGATACTCGCGCTGCTCGCCAAGGTTGGGAAGAGGGCGATGAAGTGGTAGTAACACTGGCTGGTCAACTTACTGCCTATGTAAAGTTGACATATCAAGAAGATGAAACATGGAAAAACCAAATTTTTGTGTGGCAAGAACCGGATGGGGAAGAAGGCAGTTATGTTGAACTGACAGAAGAGCAGTCAGCATCTTTTATTGAAGAAATAGAGGGTGTTGCATCTACAGGCTCTGTAAAGGCTGTCTATTTCTCTTCGGGTGTTCTGGATGATTATTCTTATTATTATCCTGGAGTTGATGCGGTAACGAGGGCGCCTATAGCTGGAGCACCTTCACCAAAACTACATTTAACGACTAATGCCAGTTATGATGAAGACTATCCAGAGGGCGAATGTGTAATGACTTGCGAAGATGGTACTTATAGCGTGAGCGATGGCGATTTGACACTGAACATCCTTATGATTCCGCAAGTAGCCCAATTCACTATCCGCGGTTTGTCTGCAGGCACTTATGCAACCAGTAGAGCTGCTGCCCCGCCTCCAGGTGCTACTACAGAAACTGTATTTGTGTGGTATAAGGGAACATTCACTGCCTATGCCGGTGGCGGCATTACAGCCGATAGAATTGAACTGGAGGGAGCGGATCCGAGAGAATACAATTATGCATGGCTTCATGAAAATGAGCATGGCGTTTCTTTCTATGCCAGTCCATGGCAAGAAATACCTGATCCTTTTGCAGAAGATTTTGAAAACTTGGGCTATTTCAGCTTTCAAGTTAAGAAGGGAGATGATACTTATTCTCGTGAATTTACAGGAAAGACTGACTTGAAAAATGGCGATGCCGTGATTTTTGATGGTCCTACTACCGATGCAAGTAAATGGGAATAACCCCTCCCCAAAAAATAATCTCCTAAAGGTTGCACTTCGGTGCAGCCTTTTTTTGAATAATATCAACACTTATTTATAGATATATTCTCTTCGAGATTTTGTATTCTGATAGATTTTTATTAACTTTGTAAAATAAAACTTATTAAGAATCATATAGATAAGCAACCATGAATGACAATAACCCAATAATCATCTATCAGACCGAAGACGGACAGACACAAGTGGATGTCCGCATGGAGAACGACACGGTGTGGCTAACGCAAGCGCAAATGGCAGAGCTGTTTCAGAAGGACAGAACAGTTATCACCCGGCACATCAATAATGTGTTTAAGGATGGAGAGTTGAACCGTGAAGAGGTGTGTGCAAAAATTGCACATACCACTCGGCATGGAGCTATGGAAGGAAAAATACAAGTACAGGAAGTGGTTTTCTACAATCTTGATGTTGTCATTTCCGTAGGCTATCGCGTGAAGAGTATGCGCGGTGTGCAATTCCGTCGATGGGCAAACAAGGTTCTGAAAGAGTATCTTGTAAAAGGCTATGCTGTGAACGACCGCCTTCGTCGCGACCAGTTGGGCGAACTACGTCAATTGGTACAAGTGGTAGGTCGAACACTTCAATTTCAAGATGTAACCGCCACAACCGATGGGCAAGCCTTGTTCGATGTGGTGGTGGATTATACCTATGCCCTCGACACCCTCGACAATTACGATTACGAGCGCCTCTCCATCGAGCAAACCACCGCACCCGAAGCCCCTTTCCATGCTACCTACGAAAATGCTATGGCCGAAATCCGTCGTCTGCACGATAAGTTCGGTGGTAGTCAGTGGTTTGGCAATGAAAAAGACGATTCTTTTAAGAGTAGCATCGGACAGATATATCAAACCTTTGGAGGCGAAGAACTCTACCCGTCGGTGGAAGAGAAAGCCGCTATGCTTCTCTATCTGGTTACCAAAAACCATTCGTTCAGCGATGGCAACAAGCGTATAGCCGCTACGTTGTTCCTTTGGTTCTTGAATAATAATGGCATCCTCTATCGTTCCGATGGCACCAAGCGCATTGCCGACAATACCCTCGTGGCCCTCACGCTGATGATTGCCGAAAGCCGTACCGAGGAGAAGGATGTAATGGTGAAGGTAGTTGTTAATCTGATAAACCAGCGTAATGAATGAAGTAATAGCATTGTGTTCATTGAATATCGTACGTTGTCAACGCCTGAAGGGTGCATCATCTGCGTGTTGGTGCACCCTTTCCTTATAAAAAAGCGGGCGGGCACTTAAATGGTCAAGGGAAAAACGCATTTATCTGTGATATTTTTATTACTTTTGCCACGGATTATATATTTATGCACAAATGGTAGAGTTAGGAGAATCATTGTTGAGCCTGTTGTGGAAGGGCATTGTCATAGGCATTATCGTGTCGGCGCCACTTGGCCCTGTGGGTGTATTGTGCATTCAGCGCACGCTGAACAAAGGGCGTTGGTATGGCTTTGTAACCGGCGTTGGTGCTGCCATCAGCGACATCTTCTATGCACTGCTGACGGGCTATGGCATGAGCTTTGTGTTCGACTATGTGCAACAAAATATGTACTACCTGCAACTGCTGGGCAGCATCATGCTGTTAGGTTTTGGTATCTATACCTTCCGCAGTAACCCGGTCAGCTCTATCCGAACCATCTCTGCCAACAAGGGCACTTACCTGCACAACATGGTGACAGCCTTTTTTGTAACGCTTTCCAACCCGCTGATAATCTTTCTGTTTATCGGATTGTTTGCCCGATTTTCGTTTGTCAGCAACACGGTATATGAAACGGTGATGGGCTACCTGGCCATTGCCGTCGGTGCGCTGCTGTGGTGGTTCTTCATTACCTATGCGGTAAACAAGGTGCGCAAGCAGTTTAACCTGCGTGCCATTATCCGCCTGAACCGCATCATCGGCTCGATTGTGATGATTGTGGCGGTGGTGGGACTGGTGCTGACGCTGCTGGGTCAATCATTAAGTTTATCGTAAGGAGGAGAACAGATGAACGTAGCTGCAGCCCTGAAAGAGAGAAACATTGCCGAGTACCTTATTTATATGTGGCAGGTGGAAGACCTGATTCGTGCGCACGGTGGCAACGCTGAACAACTGGCGGCCCGCTACCCCGAAGAGCAACGCGAAGGGGTGGAGGAGTGGTACACCAACCTGTGCAACATGATGCGCACCGAGGGGGTGATGCAACAAGGCCATTTGCAGATAAACAAAAATGTGATTCAAAACCTTACGGAGCTACACGGCTTGCTGTTGGCTTCGACAAAATATCCGTTTTATAATGCGGCCTACTTCAAGGCATTGCCCTTCATCGTTGAGTTGAGGCAGAAGGGCGACCAGACGATTTCGGAGATAGAGATTTGCTTCGAGGCACTGTATGGTGTGCTGCTTCTGCGTTTGCAACAGAAGGAGATAAGCAAGGATACGGCAAAGGCCATCGAGGTGATAAGCAACTTCCTTTCGTTGCTGGCCAATTATTACGAAAAGGATAAGAAGGGAGAGTTGGATTTCGAGTAATCTACTTGACTACTTGACTACTCACTACTTGACTACTTGACTACTCACTACTTGACTACTAAAACATAAAGATATGAAGATA
The DNA here is from genome assembly GCA_015060685.1 of Mediterranea massiliensis. Taxonomy (GTDB): domain Bacteria; phylum Bacteroidota; class Bacteroidia; order Bacteroidales; family Bacteroidaceae; genus Bacteroides; species Bacteroides massiliensis_B. The sequence continues at coordinate 107,075 of SUXZ01000002.1, forward strand.
TTGATTACCGGCGCAAACGGACAACTGGGCAACGAGATGCGCGTGTTGGCCGAAGAGAATGCGCAACACGAATACATCTTTACCGATGTGCAAGAGTTGGACATCTGCAACGAGCAGGCCGTGAACACATTTGTAAAGGAGAACGGCGTGGAAGTGATTGTGAACTGTGCCGCCTACACCGCCGTGGACAAGGCCGAAGACGACGAGGCATTTGCCGACAAGCTGAACCACCTGGCACCGGGATACCTGGCCGCCGCCGCCGAAGAGGTGGGCGCAGCACTGATACAGGTATCGACCGACTATGTGTTCGACGGTACGGCACACTTGCCCTATACCGAAGAGGTGGCACCATGCCCCAACTCGGCATACGGCCGCACGAAGTTGGCCGGCGAAGAGGCGGTGATGCAAAAGTGTAGCCGCGCCATGGTGATTCGCACCGCATGGCTATACTCTATCTACGGCAACAATTTTGTGAAGACAATGATTCGCTTGGGTAAGGAGCGCGAGGCACTGGGCGTGGTGTTCGACCAGATTGGTACGCCTACCTATGCCAACGACCTGGCACGCGCCATCATGGCCGCCATCAACCAGGGGGTAGTGCCCGGCATCTACCACTATAGCAACGAGGGCGTCTGCTCGTGGTACGACTTTACACGCGCCATCCACCGACTGGCAGGCATCACCACTTGCAATGTATCGCCGCTACACACGCACGAGTATCCCGCCAAGGCACCGCGGCCAAACTACTCGGTACTGGACAAGACGAAGATTAAGAATACATTTAATATCACCATACCCCATTGGGAGGATTCTCTCCAGGTATGCGTAAACAAGTTGATGGAAGTATGACCGAAATAGAAAGAAGACGAACATTTGCCATTATCGCTCACCCCGATGCCGGTAAGACATCGCTCACCGAAAAGCTGCTCTTGTTTGGCGGACAGATTCAGGTGGCCGGCGCCGTGAAGAGCAACAAGATAAAGAAAACGGCCACATCCGACTGGATGGACATTGAAAAGCAACGCGGTATCTCCGTAACCACCTCGGTGATGGAGTTCGACTATCGCGACTATAAGATAAATATCCTTGATACGCCTGGTCACCAAGACTTTGCCGAAGATACCTACCGCACACTGACCGCCGTAGATAGCGTTATCATTGTGGTGGACGGTGCAAAAGGTGTGGAAACACAAACGCGCAAGCTGATGGAGGTGTGCCGCATGCGCAACACGCCGGTGATTATCTTCATCAACAAGATGGACCGTGAAGCGAAAGACCCCTTCGACTTGCTGGACGAGCTGGAAGAGGAACTGAAGATACATGTGCGCCCCTTGACGTGGCCCATCGAAAGCGGTGTGCGATTCAAAGGCGTATATAATATATATGAACAGAATTTGAACCTTTTCCAACCATCGAAGCAGGTGGTGACCGAAAAGGTTGCGGTGGATATCCATACCGAAGAGCTGGACAAGCAGATTGGTAGCGACCTGGCCGACAAGCTGCGCGGCGAGTTGGAGTTGCTCGAAGGTGTATATCCCGAATTCGAGGTGGCCGACTACCTGAAAGGCGAACTGGCACCGGTATTCTTCGGCTCGGCACTGAACAACTTTGGTGTGGAAGAGCTGCTGAACACCTTCGTGGAGATTGCACCCAGTCCGCGTCCTGTAAAGGCAGAAGAGCGCGACGTAACGCCCGAAGAGCAGAAGTTTACCGGCTTCATCTTCAAGATTACCGCCAACATCGACCCTAACCATCGCTCGTGTGTGGCCTTCTGTAAGATTTGTTCGGGCAAGTTTGTGCGCAATGCCCCTTACTATCATGTGCGCCACGGCAAGACGCTGCGTTTCTCCAGCCCTACGCAATTCATGGCACAACGCAAGACAACCGTCGATGAGGCGTGGGCAGGCGATATTATCGGCCTACCCGACAACGGCACCTTCAAGATTGGCGACACGCTGACCGAAGGCGAAAAGCTTCACTTCCGCGGCCTGCCGAGTTTCTCGCCCGAGATGTTCAAGTACATCGAAAATGCCGACCCTATGAAGCAGAAGCAACTGGCCAAAGGTATCGACCAACTGATGGACGAGGGTGTGGCGCAGCTGTTTGTCAACCAATTCAACGGACGGAAGATTATCGGTACGGTGGGACAACTGCAGTTCGAGGTTATCCAATACCGTTTGGAGAATGAATACACCGCCAAATGCCGTTGGGAGCCGCTGAGCCTGTACAAGGCGTGCTGGATAGAGAGCGACGATGCCGCCGAGCTGGAGGCATTCAAAAAGCGCAAATTCCAATACATGGCGAAGGATCGCGAGGGTAGGGATGTCTTCCTGGCGGATAGCGCCTATGTGTTGCAGATGGCGCAAATGGATTTCAAGAGCATCCGCTTCCACTTCACAAGTGAGTTTTAAAGGATTTCCCTTATTTGAATAATTAAGCATGGCAAACGCCATGCTTTTTTTATTTTCGGTATAAATATACAATCGCTTACAATTTTAATATATTTTACGACTTTATTATTCGATATATCAAGAAAAATGCGTAATTTCGTGCGATTTTTTCGTTTTTTTTGAAGATTATATAACAAAACTGTAAAATATGAGCAATTTTCAAACCGCACTTTTATTGATGGTAGTAGGTATGGTGACCGTATTCATCATCCTGCTCATCGTAATCGGATTGGGCAAGGCATTGATTGCTTTGGTGAACAAGGTAGCCCCCGAAGAGGAGGTTCCAGTCAAGAAACAACAAGGCCCCGCACCGATACCGGCAAACATCATGGCGGCCATTAGCGCAGCCGTATCTGTAGTAACCCAAGGTAAGGGTAAAGTATCAAAAGTAGAGAAAATATAAAAAACATAACGAAGATGAAAAGAGAAGTAAAATTCAGCTTGGTTTTTCGCGACATGTGGCAAAGTGCCGGCAAGTATGTGCCTCGCGTTGACCAGTTGTTGAAGGTGGCACCAGCCATCGTAGAAATGGGCTGCTTTGCCCGTGTGGAGACTAATGGTGGAGGTTTCGAACAAGTGAACCTCTTGTTTGGCGAAAATCCTAATCAAGCCGTGCGTCAATGGACAAAACCTTTCCATGAAGCAGGTATTCAGACACACATGCTCGACCGTGCACTGAACGGATTGCGCATGAGCCCGGTACCCGCCGACGTACGCAAGCTATTCTATAAGGTAAAGAAAGCACAAGGTACCGACATTACACGCACCTTCTGCGGACTGAACGACGTGCGCAACATCATCCCCTCTATCACCTATGCCAAAGAGGCAGGTATGATTTCGCAATGTGCCCTCAGCATCACTCACTCGCCCATCCATACCGTAGAGTACTACGTGAATATGGCGAAAGAACTGATCGAAGCCGGTGCCGATGAAATCTGTATCAAGGATATGGCCGGTATCGGTCGCCCCGTTTCGTTGGGTAAGATTGTAGCCGGAATCAAGAAAATCAAGGACATCCCCGTGCAATACCATAGCCATGCCGGCCCTGGTTTCAACATGGCAAGCATCCTCGAGGTGTGTGAAGCCGGTTGCGACTATGTGGACGTAGGTATGGAGCCCCTTTCATGGGGTACCGGACACGCCGACTTGCTCAGCGTGCAAGCAATGTTGAAGGACGCAGGTTTCCAAGTGCCCGAAATCAACATGGAGGCCTACATGAAGGTGCGCGCACTGATTCAAGAGTTTATGGACGACTTCCTTGGCTTGTACATCAGCCCGAAGAACCGCTTGATGAACTCGTTGCTTATCGGCCCCGGATTGCCGGGCGGTATGATGGGCTCGCTCATGGCCGACTTGGAAAGCAATCTGGAAAGCATCAACAAGTACAAGGCCAAGCGCAACTTGCCGTTCATGACACAAGACCAGCTGCTCATCAAGCTCTTCAACGAAGTGGCATACGTTTGGCCGCGCGTAGGTTATCCACCGTTGGTAACTCCGTTCAGTCAATACGTGAAGAACCTGGCCATGATGAACGTAATGGCCTTGGAAAAGGGCAAGGAACGTTGGGGCATGATTGCCGACGACATTTGGGATATGATTCTGGGCAAGGCAGGCAAGCTTCCTGGCGAGTTGGCACCCGAAATCATCGAAAAGGCCGAACGCGAAGGACGCAAGTTCTTCACCGGCAACCCGCAAGACAACTATCCCGATGCGCTCGACAAGTATCGCAAGATGATGAAGGAAAACAAGTGGGAGCTTGGCGAAGACGACGAAGAACTCTTCGAATATGCCATGCACCCCGCTCAATACGAAGCCTACAAGAGCGGTAAGGCGAAAGAAGACTTCCTGGCCGATGTGGAAAAGCGTCGTAAAGAACAACAAGTAGGTGGCGCGGCCGAAGATGCCAAGCCAAAGACACTCACCGTACAGGTGGACGGACAAGCCTATCGCGTAACCGTGGCCTATGGCGATACAGAGTTGCCGGCAGCACCTGCCGCTAACGCACCTGTAGGCGAGGGCAAGGACGTTGTTGCACCGCTCGAAGGCAAGTTCTTCCTCACAAAGAACACCCAGGAGACACCGCTCAAGGTGGGCGACAAGGTGAACGAAGGCGACCTGCTTTGCTACATCGAAGCGATGAAGACCTACAACGCCATCCGCGCCGAATTTAGCGGCACCATTACCGCTATCTGCGCCAACCCCGGCGATAGCGTATCAGAAGATGATGTAATCATGAAGATTGGATAATTAGTCTATGGAAGATATATTAAGTAAACTATACGAAATGACGGCGTTCAGCAACATCGCTGCTCAACCGTCGTTCCTCATCATGTATGCCTTGGCATTCGTGCTGCTCTACTTGGGCATCAAGAAGCACTACGAGCCATTGCTGCTCATACCCATTGCCTTTGGTGTGCTCATCGCAAACTTCCCCGGTGGCGAGATGGGCGTTATCCAGGCCGACTCGGAGGGTATGGTCGAGGTGAATGGCGTGATGAAGAACATCTGGGAAATGTCGTTGCCCGAAATCGCTCACGAGCTTGGGCTGATGAACTTCCTCTACTACATGCTGATTAAGACCGGTTTGTTGCCACCCATCATCTTTATGGGTGTAGGTGCGTTGACCGACTTTGGTCCTATGCTTCGCAACTTGCGCCTCTCTATCTTTGGTGCGGCAGCTCAATTCGGTATCTTTACCGTGTTGCTCATCGCCGTAGGCTCAGGTTTCTTCACCCTGAAAGAGGCCGCTTCGTTGGGCATCATCGGTGGTGCCGATGGCCCTACCGCCATCTTTACTACCATTAAGCTGGCTCCCCACCTGCTTGGCCCTATCGCCATTGCCGCCTATTCGTACATGGCGTTGGTGCCCGTCATCATCCCCTTGGTAGTAAAGCTTTGTTGCTCGAAGAAAGAGTTGATGATTAACATGAAAGAACAGGAAAAACTCTATCCTTCGAAGACCGAAATCAAGAACCTGCGCGTGTTGAAGATAATCTTCCCTATCGCCGTAACCACCGTAGTTGCACTCTTCGTGCCATCGGCAGTACCCTTGGTGGGTATGCTCATGTTCGGTAACCTGATTAAGGAAGTAGGAGCCGACACAAGCCGTCTGTTCGATGCCGCAAGCAACAGCATTATGAATGCCGCTACCATCTTCCTCGGCCTCTGTGTGGGTGCCACCATGACCGTAGATGCCTTCCTCAACTGGATGACCATCGGTATCGTTATCGGCGGTTTCTTCGCCTTCGGCCTCTCTATTGCCAGTGGCATCATGTTGGTGAAGCTCTTCAACCTCTTCTCCAAGAAGAAAATCAATCCGCTTATCGGTGCAACCGGTTTGAGTGCCGTGCCCATGGCAAGCCGTGTATGTAACGACATTGCAACCAAGTACGACCCCAAGAACCACGTGCTCAACTACTGTATGTCGAGCAACATCTCGGGCGTAATCGGCTCGGCCGTAGCCGCCGGTGTGCTCATCTCGTTCTTGGGATAATCACCTGTTTTTATATAAATAGCGAGGATGCTTCGATGAGGCACCCTCGCTTTTTTTGTAGGAGCAGGGCGTGCTGCGTCCGGAATACCGATTCTTGTAGGGACACGGCGTGCCGTGTCCGTTTGCGTTATTGTTTTTGTAGGGACGCAATACATTGCGTCCGCCGTAAACCGCAAGAATACGTCACCCCCCCATTTACACATAGCGTCTGTAAAGACGCGTCCTCCAGACGCTACATACATTGCGTATCGCCCTCAATACCAACGGGTTTATCCCCGCAGCTATTAAAATCCCCGTCTTATCAGACGTACTAGTCACTAGAAAAGAGCCCCATATACTACTAGTAGCTTGTAACTTGAAATCGCATTGCAAAGATATGCCCCCTCTGCGCTCTACACAAATAATTTCGTCACTCGTTTTTTTATTAACATTTCAGGGTATACCAATTGTTAAAAGAATCGTATGTTTGTGGCACAACCATTTTTTTTGTTTGTTGATATATTTTAATGGTCATTCCTTGTATTCCTTATCCCTTGTTATGAAGTTGATTCAGATTCCTCTCGAGCGCTCTATATTTTCCAGGTAGGGAAAATTATTTTTTCAGGTAGGGTAGGTGAAACGGCCAAAGCGTTACAAACGTTACGAACGTTACAGCAAAATCTGCGACCCCCTACTGAAAAGTAATCCATGTAAACATATTTCATTGTATATATAAATATAATATTTATATTAATATAATAATTCTGAGTTCATCTTTTCGGCATGAATGTACCCCTCAAAAATTGCTGTAACGTTCGTAACGTTTGTAACGTTTTCAACGAAAATTTTCACCCTCGTCTTTTTATCTTTACCACAAATATTGCTGTTTTCTTGATTTTATTTGCAAAATTATTTGGTTTATAATATAAACTAATTTATCTTTGCATCGAATCCGGATTAAATATGCCAAATCTTTCCTTTCTGCAGGAGGAGGGATGCGGCAAATAAACAGATTAATTTAATTACTTTTTTAAACAAAAACAGTTATGGAAGAAAAGACGAATATGTCTGCAGAACGCAGTTTGGAAATTATCACCCAACAAATTGAGCAAAGCCGCAAGGTGGTGTCAAAAGATGTGGGTAATTGTTTGAGTGTAGTGGGTATGCTTACAATGGCGATGGCTATTTTAGTATCTATTACCATATATGTAACAGAAAGCCCATTAGGACATTTACTATGGTTTTTATTGCCAATCTTAATTTGGCTAACGCAAAAGAAATACTACAAGAAACAAACGGCCGCACCGGTAAATCTTGTTGGTACGCTTATAGAAAAGACATGGTGGACATTTGCTATTATTACGTTGGTGTTTTTCCTGATTTCTATTATTTATAATTACCTAATAGTGCGATACAACTCGCCCGATGTATATGCTACATTGCGTCTGAGAGTTTCTCCGTTTATCCCTCTTTTAATGGGTATGTCTATAACTATGACTGGTCATATCTTGCGTAGCAAATGGTTGGTCTTGTTTGGTATTATTGCCGGACTCGGTGCTTTTGCATTCGAGTGGGTGGGAGTAGGTAATTGGTTATTAATGTCTTTGACAGGTAAAACTCCTGCTGCTCTTGCTATCTCAAATGTCATATTACCGTGTCTTACGATAGTGATATTTGCATTCGTTGGACTTACATTGCCAGGTGAAATTCTTAAAAAACAAAATAGATTATGATGTTTCAACCATTAGATCCGCTATTGCACTCGGAATTGCGATTGGCCATTATCTCATTGCTTGTCAGTAATGATGAAGCTGAGTTTACTTATATTAAAGAGCAAACGGGTGCTACTTCTGGAAACTTGAGTATACAAGTTGAAAAGTTGTCTGCGGCAGGATACATCGAGGTTGAGAAGACATTCAAGGGGAAACGTCCATGTACAATCTGTCGAATAACATCTGTTGGATTAAATGCTTTCGAAACATATGTTGAAGCATTGAAAGGTTATCTGACTATAAAATAAAAGATAATTTCTTTACGGCATTGATTAAATTCAATCGTGCTTGGTCGGGTAGTATGGCCTCGGCAAGCGGTTGGTGGGGTGGGGTGATGGCAATGGCCGCTTGAAAACCTGCATCGAGCAACTGCTGGCGGTGGGTGATGCTGCCCGACATGAGTATGACGGGTACGCGGTGTTTCCGGGCTGCATTCAGTACGCCGAAGGGTAGCTTGCCCATCAGTGTCTGTGCGTCGGAGTGGCCTTCGCCGGTGATGACAAGCTGTGCGCCGGACAGTGCTTCTTCGAAGCCGATAGTCTCTAACACCAGGCGGCTGCCCGAGGTGAGCGTGGCGTTGAGGTAGGTAAGCAGGGCGGCACCCATGCCTCCGGCGGCACCGCTACCGGGCATCGTGGAGATGGCTTTCTGGGCAGTTGCATCGAACAAACGGCCAATGTGTTGTAATCCATTATCCAATAGCTTTACTTCTTGGGCATTGGCCCCTTTTTGCGGCGCAAAGATGTGTGCGGCTCCTTGCTTGCCATGTAGCGGGTTGTTTACGTCGCATGCCACGATGAAGGTTGACTGGCTCAAAGCGGCGTGTGCGTGGCTTGCATCGATGCGATGCACCTCGCCCAACTGCTTGCCGCACGGGTGGGGGATGAGTGTGCCTTGCGAATCGAAGAACTGATAGCCTAACGCCGCAAGCATGCCTATGCCGGCATCGCACGTGGCACTGCCTCCCAAGCCGATGATGAAACGGCGAAAACCTTGCGAAAGGGCGTGGGCGATTTGTATGCCGGTGCCGTAGGTGGTGGTATGCAGGGGATTGCGTTCGTTGTCGGCCAGCAGATTCAATCCGCTACACGATGCCATTTCGATGATGGCTGTCTGTCCGTCTCCGGTGCATCCGTAGGTGGAGGCGAGGGGGCGCATCAGCGGGTCGTAGGAGGGGCAGCCGATGTATTGGCCCTTGGTGCTTTCGACGAGTGCCTCCAACAATCCTTCGCCGCCATCGGATAGCGGGAAGCTGACCACTTGGCACGACGGGCATCGCTTGCTGATGGCTTCGGAAACGGTAGCGGCCACTTCGCCCGACGTGAGGCAGCCTTTATAGGAATCGAATGCTAAAATTATCTTCATCGCTAATCATTAAACATTGGTGGCGGTTTACGCGGACGCAGCACGCTACGTCCCCACTAATCACTCCTCAAACCTCAGCGTTTCTACCTTCTCCAACCGGGCGCGTAGTTTGGGCATCATGGATTGGCGGATGCGCAGCGTCATGTTGCAATCCATGTCGTAGCCTTGCGCAACGATTTCGGGCTCTTCTTCCTTGACGATGCGCATCACGTCGTTCATAAAGGGGTATTCGAAGTAGAAGGTCACCTCTTCGTCCACCGTCTTTTCGATGATGGTGGCGGCGGCAATGGCTTCGGCGGCGGCGGCTTTATAGGCCACAATCAACCCGCTGGTGCCCAGCTTGATACCGCCAAAGTAGCGCACGACGATAATCAGTATGTCGGTCAGCTCGTTCGAGTTGATTTGTCCCAAGATGGGTTTGCCGGCTGTGCCCGATGGCTCGCCGTTGTCGTTGGCGCGGAAATCTTTCCGTTCGTGGCCAAGCATATAGGCATAGCACACGTGGCGGGCATCGTAGTACTTCTTCTGATACACTTCGAGGTGTGCCTTTATCTCGTCGATGGTGCGCACGGGCAAGGCGATGGCAATGAACTTGCTACGCTTCTCGGTGTAGATGCCTTCGGCTTGTCCGACGATGGTTTTATAGGTATCTTCTGTCATAGTTTTACAAAGATAGGCATTAATTATAAATATTACCTTATCTTTGCCAACGAATTTAATTTAATAGGCAAATGTTATGATTAAAATAGGAGATAAAGTGCGCTTCTTGAGCGAATGTGGTGGAGGCGTGGTGACCGGCTTTCAAGGAAAAGACATCGTGCTGGTGGAGGATGCCGACGGATTTGACATCCCGATGCCGGCACGCGAGTGTGTGGTGATAGAAACCGACGATTACAACATCCCTACACCGGCGGCCAAGGCGGCCAAGGCGGAAGAGAAACGTCGCACCGAGGAGCAACCGGCACGCAATGGCGGTACGCCGCAAGCCGATGTGTTGCGTCGGGTGGAGAAGCCTCAGATTTCGGTATATCGCCAGCCGGAGGTGAAGGGCGGCGATGCGTTGAACGTGTTGCTGGCGTTTGTGCCTGTCGATATCAAGGCGGTGAGCACAACACCTTTCGAAACCTACTTGGTGAACGACAGCAACTACTACTTCTACTACACCTACCTGGGCGTGGAAGGCAAGGCGTGGACGGTTCGTTCGCACGGCATCCTTGAGCCAAACACCAAACTCTTTCTGGAAGAGTTTGAAAAGGCCGAGCTGAACGACCGCGAGCGTGTGGCCGTGCAATTGATGGCGTTCAAGGACAATCGCTCGTTTGCGTTGAAGCAACCCGTCAGCGTGGAGCTGCGCATCGATACGGTGAAGTTTTACAAGCTACACACCTTCCAAAGCAACGACTTCTTCCCAACGCCCGCGTTGCTATACGATTTGATTAAGAACGATGAGGCCACCAAGCAGGTGTATGTATCGGCCGAGGAGTTGCAACGTGCGTTGAACATGAAGCAACAGGTGGACAAACCGCAAACCATCGTGAAGCGTAGCGTGGCGAAGAATGGCATCATCGAGGTGGATTTACACATTGGCGAATTGCTCGACGATACACGCGGCATGAGCAATGGCGAGATGCTAAACTATCAGTTGGATAAGTTTCGCGAGGTGATGAATCAATACCGCAACAAGCGCGAGCAACGCATTGTGTTTATTCACGGCAAGGGCGATGGTGTGTTGCGCAAGGCTATCCTCGACGAGCTAAAACGCAAGTATCCAGCTTGTCGCCATCAAGATGCGTCGTTTCAAGAGTATGGATTTGGTGCAACGATGGTGACGATTAAGTAAGTATCATCAAGTCGCAGATGATGGCGTCGGAAACGAAGATGCCTTCGCGCGAAAGTTTTATCCGATTCTCTTCGGTAATCAGTTTGCCACTCTCCAAATGGGGGGTGGCACTTTTTTTGCAGGTGTCGGCAAGCGGTTGCCCGTAGCGCCCGGCCACCTCGTCGAGGCTGATGCCGTGCGATGTGCGCAAGCCGGTCATGATGTATTCGTTGTAGCGCGTAGCATTGTCCAACGCCTCGATTTCGTAGCAGGGCTCATTCGTTTCAATGCCCTTGATGTAGTTTTTTATGTCGGCAACGTTCCATTGGCGCGATGCCCCGTCGAACGAGTGGGCGGCCGCACCGCATCCCAAATAGGCGATGCCTTGCCAATAGGAGGAGTTGTGGCGCGAGTGCATACCCGGCTTGCAGAAATTGGATATCTCGTAGTGTTGAAAGCCGGCTTGTTGTAGCGTGTCTATCAGGGTGTTGAAACACATCAGGCTATGCTCTTCGCTGACTTCGCTCACCAACCCTTTCTGTAGCATCCGATAGAGTGGGGTGCCCTCTTCGTAGGTGAGGTGATAGGCCGAGATGTGCTCTACATTCAAGGCGACGGCTTGTTGTAGATTGGCTTCCCATTGCTTCAAATCCTCTCCCGGAAGGCCATAAATCAAGTCGATGCTGATGTTGCCGAAACCCTTCTTGCGCAAGCGATTGACGGCTTGGCACGCCTCTTGTGCGGTGTGCCTCCGATTCAGTATCCGTAGTGTGGCGTCGTTAAAGGTTTGTATGCCCATGCTGATGCGGTTGACGGGTGTTTGCTTTAATCCTTCGGCATAGCTATCCGACACGTCGTCGGGGTTGGCTTCAAGGGTGATTTCGGGGTGCCCGTCTATCGGAAAAACCGAATGGATGGTTTGGAGTAGTCGGCCGATTTGAGCGGCACCAAGTTGCGAGGGAGTGCCTCCGCCGATATAAATCGTGCGAACGGTTTCTCCTTTCAGGTAATCCTTGCGTTGGTGCATTTCTTTACATACCGCATCGATGTATTGCTGCTTCCACTCTTCGTGGGTGGTAGAGTAGAAATCGCAATAGGCGCAACGCGTTTTGCAGAAGGGGATATGGATGTAGATACCTGCCATAAATTTATTACGTAATTGATTTGCAAAAATACAATATTTTCACTATATTTGCATAGAAGTTATAAACTAATACCCGTTTAATGATGAGAATGTATAAAATGTTGTGCACGCTTGGCGTGCTATGTATGATTTTTTTCTCGGGACAAGTGCAAGCGCAAGTGTCAGTAGATAGTCCCGACGGAAAACTGAATGTAAAAATAACAGTGCAAGAGGGTGGCGTGGCTACCTATGCCTTGACCTACAATGGTAAAACTATGGTGCAAGATTCGCCTCTTGGCTTAGTAACTAATGCAAGTGATTTTACCAAAGGATTGACAATGGTGGAGCATAACACAGCTGCTATTGACAAAATCTATAAGCAAGACCGCATTAAAAAGTCGGAAATACACTATGTAGCCAACGAACTGGTGTGCAAGGTGGAAAATGATAAGAAACAACAAATGGAAATCACTTTCCGCGTGAGCAACAACAATGTTGCCTTCAGATACACCCTGTTGAAGCGAGGCGAAACGGGTAGCGTACGTGTGATGAGCGAGGCTACAAGCTTCCAATTCCCCGAATATACCACTACCTTCTTAACTCCGCAAAGCGATGCCATGATTGGTTGGAAACGCACCAAGCCAAGCTACGAAGAAGGCTATAAAGTAGATGCATCGATGAACGAAAAATCGGGCTATGGACATGGCTACACCTTCCCATGCTTGTTCAAGGTGGGCGAAGATGGCTGGGTGCTGGTTAGCGAAACAGATGTGGATAGCCGCTATTGTGCTTCACACTTGAGCGATGCCGTAGATGGTAAGTACACCATTGCCTATCCTATGCCAGAAGAAAATAATGGATATGGCACCATCGAGCCTGCTATCGCTTTGCCTGGCTCTACACCTTGGCGCACCATCACCGTGGGCGAAACATTGGCGCCTATCGTAGAAACAACTATCCCTTGGGATGTGGTTGAACCACGCTACGAAAGCGAACATACCTATCAAATGGGACGCGGCACATGGAGCTGGATTCTTTGGCAAGATAATAGCATCAATTACGACGACCAAGTGAAGTATATCGACTTGGCATCGGCCATGGGATACGAATATGTGTTGGTGGACAACTGGTGGGATACTTACATTGGCCGCGAGCGCATTGTAGATTTGGTGAAGTATGCCAATAGCAAGAACGTTGATGTCTTCTTGTGGTATAGCTCGAGCGGTTATTGGAACGATATTGAACAAGGTCCTATCAATTGCATGTCGAACTCCATTGTTCGCAAACGCGAAATGAAGTGGCTACAAAGCATTGGCGTGAAAGGTATGAAGGTGGACTTCTTTGGTGGCGACAAGCAAATCACTATGCAACACTACGAAGAGATTCTTAGCGATGCCGACGACCATGGCCTGATGGTGATTTTCCACGGATGTACCTTACCGCGCGGATGGGAACGTATGTATCCTAACTATGTGGGAAGCGAAGCGGTGCTGGCCAGCGAAAACCTGGTGTTCGGACAACATGCATGCAACATGGAGGCGTTCAATGCTACGCTTCATCCTTTCATCCGCAACACAGTGGGATGTATGGAGTTTGGTGGCTCGTTCTTGAATCGACGTTTGAACAAGGGTAACGATGGCGGCACACGTCGTCGCACAACAGACGTCTTCGAGTTGGCTACAGCTGTGCTCTTCCAAAATCCTATCCAAAACTTTGCATTGGCTCCAAACAACTTGCAAGACGCACCGCAAGTGGCGCTCGACTTTATGAAGCAAGTACCTACTACCTGGGACGATGTGAAGTTGATTGATGGCTATCCGGGCAAGTACATCGTGTTGGCCCGTCGTCATGGCCAGCAATGGTATGTAGCCGCTATCAATGCTACAAAAGAACCATTGAAACTCGACTTGCAATTGCCTATGTTGGCCGACAAAGAGGTGAATTTCTATAGCGATGCCAAAGATTTAGAACCTCAAATGAAGACACAAGTGGTGAAGAAAGGACGTGCTAAAATTACGTTGCAACCCAATGGTGGTGCCGTATGGGTACAAACAAGCAAATAAACTCATAACTCACAACTCAGAACTCATAACTCACAACTCTTTTTAGTATGGAAAAAACTTGGAGATGGTTCGGAAAGAACGATAAAATCACACTCGACATGCTTCGCCAGATAGGCGTAGAGGGCATCGTAACAGCTTTGCATGCTATACCTAATGGCGAGGTGTGGACGTTGGAGGCAATCAACGATTTGAAATCATACATCGAGTCGTATGGCTTGCGTTGGTCGGTAGTAGAAAGCTTGCCGGTGAGCGAAGCCATCAAGTATGCCGGCCCCGAACGTGATGCATTGATTGAAAACTATAAAATCAGTTTGGCTAATCTTGGACGTGCCGGTGTGAAAACCGTGTGCTACAACTTTATGCCCGTCATCGATTGGATTCGCACCGATTTATGGCATCCATGGCCCGACGGTACTTCATCGCTTTACTTCGACAAGATTCGTTTTGCCTATTTCGACTTGCGTATCTTGGCGCGCGAAGGCGCAGAAGCCGACTATACGCAAGAAGAACTTGAGCAAGTGGCGCAACTCGATGCCGTAATCACCGAAGCCGAAAAAGATGACTTGGTAGATACCATCATCGTGAAGACACAAGGCTTTGTGAATGGCAATATTAAAGAGGGTGATAAGAATCCGGTAAACATCTTCCGCAACCTCTTGGCGTTGTATAAAGACATCGACCGCGATGCCTTGCGCGAAAACATGCGTTACTTCCTTGCGGCTATCATGCCTGTATGCGAGGAGTATGGCATCAACATGTGTGTGCATCCCGATGATCCTCCTTTCCAAATGTTGGGATTGCCGCGCATCGTGACCGATGAGGCTGATATCGCATGGTTCTTGAATGCGGTAGATAATCCGCATAACGGATTGACTTTCTGCGCAGGTTCGCTTAGTGCGGGCGAGCATAACGATACACGCGAGTTGGCGCGTAAGTTTGCTTCGCGTACACACTTCGTTCATCTGCGTAGCACAAAGGCTTTGCCCGGCGGCAACTTTATAGAGAGTTCGCATCTCGAAGGACGCGGACACTTGATTGACCTTATCCGCATCTTCGAGAAAGAGAATCCTAATCTTCCAATGCGTGTGGATCATGGCCGCACCATGCTTGGCGATGAAGATAAAGGCTATAATCCCGGCTACTCTTTCCATGGCCGTATGTTGGCTTTGGCTCAGGTAGAGGGAATGATGGCCGTTGTGCGTGATGAATTGAAAGGATAGTATATATATAAGGTATATGTAGGTAGAAAAGGTCGTCGGTAGTGACGGCCTTTTTTACTTTTAGCATTTCCTTTCCCTATAGATACTTGATATTTCCCCCTAATGGAAAATTTTTTTTCTCTTAAGGGAAAAATTATAAATGCTTAAGGGATATAGTTGCTTTGTAAATAGGTTTTATTGATAATGAATGATTTTCAATTCGTTTTCCATCTTTGGCCTTGCCGAAATGGGGTGCGGAAAGCAAGATATGCTAAATAACATAGTTTAGTAACACGCACCTTTTCGTTGGTCAATATTGAAATTATTCCTAATTTGCGCCCTCGTTAGAAGTAAGCGCAGGCAAAACCTGCTATTATTCACTTAAATCTTACAAGAACATGAAAGTATATCAGACGAATGAAATTAAGAACATTGCATTACTTGGCAATGATGGCGCTGGAAAAACCACTCTCACAGAAGCCTTGCTTTTTGAGAGTGGTATTATAAAACGTCGTGGCAGAATTACTGCCAAGAACACAGTTAGTGACTATTTCCCTGTAGAGCAAGAGTATGGATACTCGGTATTCTCTACTGTATTCCATGTTGAATGGAATGGAAAGAAGTTGAACATCATCGACTGTCCGGGTAGCGACGACTTTGTTGGTGCCGCCATGACAGCTTTGAATGTAACCGATACAGCAATCCTCTTGCTGAACGGACAATACGGCCCGGAAGTAGGTACACAAAACCACTTCCGTTATACCGAAAAATTGGGTAAGCCCGTCATCTTCCTCGTAAACCAATTGGATAACGAGAAGTGCGACTACGACAACATCCTTGAACAACTTAAAAATAGCTACGGTTCGAAAGTAGTGCCCGTACAATATCCATTGGCAACAGGTCCTAACTTCAACGCTTTGATCGACGTGCTGTTGATGAAGAAATATTCTTGGGGCCCGGATGGTGGTGCACCTACTATCGAAGATATCCCAGCCGAAGAGATGGAAAAAGCTACCGAATGGCACAAGGCATTGGTAGAAGCAGCTGCTGAACACGATGAAGGCCTGATGGAAAAGTTCTTCGAACAAGAATCGTTGACCGAAGACGAAATGCGCGAAGGTATCCGCAAGGGCCTTGCCGCTCGTGGCATGTTCCCGGTATTCTGCGTATGTGCAGGCAAGGACATGGGCGTTCGTCGTTTGATGGAATTCTTGGGTAACGTTGTTCCGTTCGTTGACGAAATGCCGAACGTACACAACACTCGCGGCGAAGTCGTTAAGCCGGAAGTTGACGCTCCTACATCGCTTTACTTCTTCAAGACAGCCGTTGAACCACATATCGGTGATGTACAATACTTCAAGGTAATGAGCGGTAAGGTTCACGAAGGTGAAGACTTTACCAATGCCGACCGCGGTTCGAAAGAACGCATTGCACAAATCTATGCTTGTGCCGGTGCTAACCGCATCAAGGTAGAAGAAATGGTTGCCGGTGATATCGGTTGTACAGTGAAATTGAAAGATGTTCACACCGGTAATACACTGAACGGCAAGGGAACAGAAAACCGTTTCAACTTCATCAAATATCCAAATCCGAAGTATTCACGCGCAATCAAGCCGGTGAACGAAGCCGATACTGAAAAGATGATGGCTATCTTGAACCGCATGCGCGAAGAAGATCCTACATGGGTGGTTGAACAAAGCAAGGAATTGCGTCAGACAATCGTTCACGGACAAGGTGAATTCCACTTGCGTACATTGAAGTGGCGCATGGAAAACAACGAAAAGTTGATGATTAAGTTCGAAGAACCACGCATCCCATACCGCGAAACCATTACAAAGGCTGCTCGTGCCGACTATCGTCATAAGAAACAATCGGGTGGTGCCGGACAATTCGGTGAAGTACACCTCATCGTTGAACCTTATTACGAAGGCATGCCAATGCCCGATACATATCGCTTCAACGGACAAGAATTCAAGATGAACGTGAAGGGTACCGAAGAAATTCCATTGGAATGGGGCGGCAAGCTTGTATTCGTGAACAGCGTAGTAGGTGGTGCCATCGATACACGCTTCATGCCGGCTATTCTTAAGGGTATCATGTCGCGCATGGAACAAGGTCCGCTTACCGGTTCATACGCACGCGACGTACGCGTAATCGTATACGATGGTAAGATGCACCCGGTAGATTCAAACGAAATCTCGTTCATGCTTGCCGGACGTAACGCCTTTAGCGAAGCATTCAAGAACGCAGGTCCTAAGATTCTTGAACCAATCTACGACGTGGAAGTATTTGTTCCAAGCGACAAGATGGGTGATGTGATGAGCGACTTGCAAGGACGTCGAGGCATGATTATGGGTATGAATAGCGAGGCCGGTTATGAAAAACTGACCGCTAAGGTTCCTTTGAAGGAAATGTCTTCATACTCTACTTCATTGAGTTCGTTGACCGGCGGACGCGCTTCATTCATCATGAAGTTTGCAAGCTACGAACTTGTACCTGGCGATGTTCAAGACAAACTCATCAAGGAATTCGAATCAAGTCAAACAGAAGATTAATAACAACTATTTCGTCTGTTTTAATATTTATCCACTGCTATTCCTTCAAGAAATTGGAGGAGTAGCAGTACTTTTTATAATAATAAGTGAAGAACTAATTTCAGATAACCAAATTTTCCCTTATTTTTTGCAAACAATTCTTTTTGTAGTTTGTTTAAATGTTTAAAATGGACACTTAAATGAATAAAACTCTTAAAATTAAGGAATAATTGGGTTAATTCGGGTTAATTAATTAGGAATGTTAAAATACAAAAGCTATTTTTGTGGCTATGAAAAAGTCTACTATTTGGATATTGGGTATTGTGATGGGGCTAAGTTTTCTTAGCTTGCTCTATCTACAGATTAGCTACATTGAAGAGATGGCTAAGATGCGTAACGAACAATTCGACGCATCAGTGAAACGCGCGTTGATGTCTGCATCAAGATATGTTGAGCTGGACGAAGTGGAACGTTGGTTGCGCGAAGACGTTTCCGAAACCGAAAAAAGAGTATGGGAACAGTCGCAACAACCTCAAGGTTCAGGAACAATGCACTCGCAACGCATAACGGTTACTTCGCCTAATGGAGGCATCAGTTCGTCTATCGAATTTAAGTCCTATTCAAACGAGAATACCGAAGTGCCTAAGGCCATGATTTCTCGTAAGCATGGTGCAAAAACCATTCCTCAAACATCGCGTTCGTTAGTTGACCTGCTTAAAAACCGCTATTTGTATCAACGGGCATTGGTAGATGAAGTGGTTTGGCAAATGGTGTATCATGCCAAGGACAAGCCGTTGGTCGAGCGTGTAAACTTCAAAAACCTGGATCAATACATAAAATCGGCATTGATTGACAATGGAATTGAACTGAATTACCATTTTCGTGTTATAGATAGAGATGGGCATGAAGTTTACCGTTGTTCCGACTATGTGGATGAAGGAAGCGAAGTGGCATACTCCTGGCCGTTGTTCCTGAATGATCCTCCTGCACGGATGAGCACTATTAAAGTTCATTTCCCGGGTAAGGCAGGATATATTTCCGACTCGGTTAGTTTTATGATACCGTCGATGATATTTACGCTCATCCTCTTGATAACCTTCGTGTTTACAATATACATCATTTTCCGTCAGAAGAAACTGACAGAGATGAAGAACGATTTTATCAATAACATGACTCACGAGTTCAAGACACCTATTTCAACCATTTCGTTGGCCGCTC
Organism: Mediterranea massiliensis; assembly: GCA_015060685.1. Taxonomy (GTDB): domain Bacteria; phylum Bacteroidota; class Bacteroidia; order Bacteroidales; family Bacteroidaceae; genus Bacteroides; species Bacteroides massiliensis_B. The sequence goes on from SUXZ01000002.1 coordinate 126,090, forward strand.
AAATGCTTGGCGACCCTGCGGTAGGTAAATCGCCTGCTATGTTCAAGCATATCTCTACGGTTATCAACGACGAAACCAAACGCTTGCGCTTCCAAGTGGAAAAAGTGTTGCAGATGTCTATGTTCGACCGCCAGAAGGCAACCTTGAAGCGAAAGGAACTCGATGCCAACGAACTGATAAAAGGTGTTGTAAGTACCTTCGCTTTGAAAGTAGAGAGTCATGGCGGAAAAATAGAATCGAATCTCGATGCCGAGGATGCAATCATCTTTGCCGATGAAATGCACATCACCAATGTAATATTCAACTTGATGGATAATGCCGTGAAGTATAAGCGTGCCGACGAAGACCTGCTGCTTAAAGTCAACACACGCAACGAAGCCGGCAAGTTGATTATTACCATACAGGATAATGGTATCGGCATCAAGAAAGAGAACCTGAAAAAGATATTCGATAAGTTCTATCGCGTGCATACCGGTAACCGACACGATGTAAAAGGCTTCGGCTTAGGATTGGCCTATGTAAAGAAGATTGTGGACGACCATAAGGGAAGCATTCGTGCCGAGAGCGAATTGAACGTAGGAACTAAATTTATAATTGTATTACCTTTACTTAAAAATTGATTGATATGGACGAAAAATTGAGTATTTTATTGTGCGAAGATGATGAGAATCTTGGTATGTTGTTAAGAGAGTATCTCCAAGCAAAAGGTTTCAATGCAGAGTTGTATCCCGATGGAGAAGCCGGTTACAAGGCATTCTTGAAGAATAAGTACGATATTTGTGTATTCGATGTAATGATGCCAAAGAAAGATGGTTTTACTTTGGCGCAAGAAGTTCGTGCGGCAAACTCGGAAATTCCTATTATCTTCCTGACAGCAAAAACATTGAAGGAAGACATCTTGGAAGGCTTTAAGATTGGTGCCGATGACTACATCACCAAACCTTTCAGTATGGAAGAGCTGACGCTGAGAATTGAAGCCATCTTGCGTCGTGTACGTGGAAAGAAGAACAAGGAGAGCAGTGTGTATAAAATCGGTAAGTTTACTTTCGATACTCAAAAGCAAATCCTTTCTGTAGGCGAAGAGCAAACCAAGCTTACAACAAAGGAATCGGAATTGTTGGCCTTGTTGTGCGCACATGCCAATGAAATCTTGGAACGCAACTTCGCTTTGAAGACGATCTGGGTGGACGACAACTATTTCAATGCCCGTAGTATGGATGTTTATATCACTAAATTGCGCAAGCACTTGAAAGATGATCCGACTATTGAGATTATCAATATCCACGGAAAGGGATACAAACTGATTACGTCCGAACAAGACTAAATTCAGAGTATAATATAAAAAGAAGAGGCGGTTTCATGAAACCGCCTCTTCTTTTTTTCTGATCTGTAACGTAATTAGTCGGTAATTTTTTTGTTGATAACGATGTAGCAAATCAAGCCAACAATCATAAGAAGTACAGAACCGCCTAAGATGCTATTGTTATTAACGTTTCCAGTGACTGCACATGCAACGAGGATGATAGCTGCAATCACAATTAAAATCACTCCAAGATTCTTTAATAAGCCTTTCATTGTTATTATAATTTTTATAGTTTATTATTCCAAGTTTTTAATCGTGTGACAAAGAAAAGCATAATTCTTTAACAAGCGAAATTTTTTTAGCTAAAAAACCATTAATCTTTGTATTTTATTCAATATTTACTCCTTTGTATGGTTGAAAATCTTTCTTAAGACCTCTTGACTAATGTTTAGTTCGCGCGAAGTGATGCCTTGCAACGCATCGGCCAATGTCTGTTTGGCTATGGGCCAAGCTTGCTCTTCCAAAGCTTTTCCGTTCTTTGTCAGGTAAACCAGATTGCTTCGTCTATCTTGTTTGTCCATGATGCGTACAACCAAATGCTGTCGCTCCATATTATCTATTAGGCGCGTCATACTTGGCTTGTCTTTAAAAGTTGCATTGCACAACTCTTGTTGGCTTACACCATCTTTTTTCCAAAGGAAGATAAGCACTGTCCATTGCTCGGGTGTAATATCCAGTCCCCCCAATCTGAAGTTGCGGTATAGCTTTCTGTTGATGGCAGCCGACACCTTTCCGTTCATAATGGCAAAGATGAGGTGCATGTCAAAGTTAATGGCTTCTGTCATTGAATTTATTGTTTAAACAACTTTGCAAAGATAGTGCAAGCCGAGCGAAGAAAAAAGAAGTTTACTTATTTTTTTTCTTCCGAGACGCCACCTAACTTATAATAATAAGCAGAAAACGGCCATTAATAGTTGGTTAGACGAATAATTTTCCATCTAAATATTTGTTGTTCACAATAAAATGGCTACCTTTGCACCCGCATTTTAAACAAATCAATTTATTAATTAACAAAAGTAAGTATGAATCATTACGAAACCGTTTTCATTTTGACTCCCGTTTTGTCTGATGCTCAGATGAAGGAAGCGGTAGAAAAATTCAAAGGCATCCTTGTTAAGGAAGGTGCTGAGATTGTAAATGAAGAGAACTGGGGACTTAAGAAGTTGGCTTATCCAATCCAAAAGAAGTCTACAGGTTTCTATCAGCTGATTGAGTTCGATGCAGAACCAACTGTAATTGAGAAGTTGGAAGTGAACTATCGTCGCGACGAGCGCGTTATTCGTTTCTTGACTTTCAAGCAAGAGAAGTATGCTGCAGAATATGCTGCTAAGAGAAGAGGTCTTAAATCAACTAAAAAGGAGGATTAATCATGGCACAAGTTCAATCAGAAATCAGATATTTAACTCCACCGACTGTGGATGTAAAGAAGAAGAAGTATTGTCGTTTCAAGAAGAGTGGTATCAAGTATATCGACTATAAGGATCCCGAATTCTTGAAGAAGTTCTTGAACGAACAAGGTAAGATTTTGCCACGTCGCATCACTGGTACTTCATTGAAGTTCCAACGTCGTGTGGCTCAAGCTGTGAAAAGAGCACGCCACTTGGCTTTGCTTCCTTATGTAACTGACATGATGAAATAATAAGAGGAGGAGATAGTATGGAAATTATTTTGAAAGAAGACGTAATCAATTTGGGTTATAAGAACGATATCGTAACTGTTAAGTCTGGTTATGGTCGTAACTACCTCATTCCTACAGGTAAGGCTGTTATCGCTTCTCCTTCTGCAAAGAAGGTGTTGGCTGAAGAATTGAAGCAACGCGCTCACAAGTTGGAAAAGATTAAGAAAGATGCAGAAGAATTGGCTGCTAAGCTCGAAGGTGTATCATTGACTATCGCTACTAAGGTTAGTGCTACTGGTACAATCTTTGGTTCAGTTGGCAATATTCAAATTGCAGAAGAATTGGCTAAGTTGGGTCACAACATCGATCGCAAGATTATCGTTGTTAAGGATGCTGTGAAGGAAGTTGGTCAATACAAGGCTGTTGTTAAGTTGCACAAGGAAGTATCTGTAGAGATTCCTTTCGAAGTGGTTGCTGAAACAGAAGCAGAAGCCTAATTATCCATTAGGTATCAAAAATAGTAAAGCCCGATTCTCGTTAGAGAGTCGGGCTTCTTTTTTCGTCGCAAAGCCTCATTCACCGATGATGGTGCCCGAGATACCGACAATTGTGTCCATTACCACCGAGTCGGGGGCAATGGTATCGGCTACGATGGCCACGGTTACTTCGTCCACTTCGGCAACGGGTACCATTTGTTGTTTATTGCTGTTGCCACACGATGCAAGGCTGATGGCGACGATGCTTGCTGCTGCAAATACTAATTTCTTCATAAACTTCATTCCTTTTATTGTTTAACGATGCGAATATATAACACACGATTTCGTGGATTGTTTATAGGATTCTGCCAAATAATGTCGCTTTTGTGAGATTCTTCTCTTATCTTTGCAACCAATTAAGATAAAGGATATGATAGATACGCAAGTGTTTCAAGATAAAAAGGCCGTTTACTACACGTTGGGATGCAAATTGAATTTCTCGGAAACATCCACCATCGGCAAGTTGCTTACCGAAGCCGGTGTGCGTACTGCACGCAAGGGCGAACAGGCTGACATCTGCGTGGTAAACACCTGTTCGGTGACCGAGGTGGCCGATAAGAAGTGTCGGCAGGCCATTCATCGGTTGGTGAAACAACATCCGGGAGCCTTTGTGGTGGTGACCGGCTGCTATGCACAATTGAAGCCCGAAACCGTTGCTGCCATCGATGGGGTAGATGTGGTGTTGGGGGCCGAACAGAAAGGCGACTTGCTGAACTATTTGGGCAACTTGCAGAAGCATGAAGCCGGACAAGCCTTTACCTCTCCATTGAAGGAAATCCGTTCATTTGCGCCTTCGTGTTCGCGTGGCGACCGTACCCGTTTCTTCCTGAAGGTGCAAGACGGTTGCGACTACTTCTGTTCTTATTGCACCATTCCTTTTGCTCGTGGCCGTAGCCGCAACGGAAGTGTAGCTTCGCTGATGGAACAGGCACGTCAGGCAGCAGCCGAGGGCGGAAAGGAGATTGTGTTGACGGGAGTGAACATTGGCGATTTCGGCAAGACTACCGGCGAAACCTTCTTCGATTTGGTGAAGGCACTCGACCAGGTAGAAGGCATTGAGCGCTACCGCATTTCATCTATCGAACCAAACTTGCTGACCGATGAAGTGCTCGATTTCGTGGCGCAGTCCAAACGCTTCATGCCTCATTTTCATATCCCTTTGCAATCGGGTTGCGACGAAGTGCTGAAGCTGATGCGCCGCCGCTACGATACGGCCCTGTTTGCATCGAAAGTAAAACGTATCAAACAGTTGATGCCGCATGCCTTCATCGGTGTGGATGTGATTGTGGGTACACGCGGCGAAACACCCGAATATTTCGAGCAGGCACGCAACTTTATCCAATCGTTGGATGTTACACAATTGCACGTGTTCAGTTATTCCGAACGCCCAGGCACACAAGCGTTGAAGATTGATTATGTAGTGTCGCCCGATGAAAAGCATCGTCGTAGCCAGCAACTGCTCGACATCTCCGATGAGAAGACAAAGGCGTTCTATCAGCGTCACATTGGCCAAACCATGCCCGTGTTGCTGGAGCGTTCCAAGCCCGGCACACCGATGCATGGCTTTACACCTAATTATATACGTGTGGAAGTGCCTCATAACAATGCCCTCGACAACCAGTTGCGCCAATTGCGCTTGGGCGAGTTTAATGCCGACGGCACGGCACTGTTTGGCGAATTTGTAGATTGATAATGGATAAGGTAGCTATCGTCATATTGAATTGGAATGGTTGCGAGATGCTCAGCCGCTATCTCCCTTCGGTACTTGCTTCGAGCAAGCAGGATGGGGTAGTGGTGTATGTGGCCGACAATGGTTCTACCGACAATTCAGTGGAGATGCTTCGCTGCGATTTTCCCCAGGTACACCTTATTCTATTAAACGAAAATCATGGTTTTGCCGATGGATATAACTTGGCATTGAAACAGGTCGATGCCGAATATGCCGTACTGCTTAATAGCGATGTGCAGGTGTCCCTGCATTGGTTGGAGCCTTTGCTGTCCTATATGGATGCCCATCCCGAAGTGGCGGCTTGCCAACCCAAGATTCGTAGCCTTCGCCAACCCGATAGCTTCGAGTATGCCGGTGCGGCCGGAGGATACCTCGACAAGTATGGCTATCCCTATTGCCGCGGTCGCATCATGGATAAGGTGGAAGAGGATAGGGGACAATACGATTCGGTGGCCCCCATCTTCTGGGCAAGTGGTGCGGCACTTTTAATCCGTTTGCGCGATTATTTCGAGGCGGGCGGTTTGGATGGACGATTCTTTGCCCACATGGAAGAGATTGACCTTTGTTGGCGACTTCGTGCGCGTGGTCGTGGCATTGTCTGTCTGCCCGATAGCGTTGTCTATCATTTGGGCGGAGCTACTTTACAGAAAGAGAGGCCACGAAAAACGTTCCTCAACTTCCGCAACAACCTGCTGATGTTGTATAAGAACCTGCCCGAAGCCGAGTTGAAACCGGTGATGCGTATCCGTGCTTGCCTGGATTATGTAGCCGCCCTGAAGTTCTTGGTTACCGGACAAATGGCTCATGCCCGTGCCGTGATGCAGGCCCGACGCGAATACAAAGCCATCCGTGCCGATTTTGAAACCTCGCGCCAGGAGAATCTTCAGAAGACAATCCTTGCCGACATTCCCGAACGCACTCGTCAAAGCATCCTGGTGCAACGCTATCTGAAAGGCAAGCGCACCTTTGCCCAATTGTAAATCAAAGCTTATTGTTTTATGCTTTCTTGGCGGTCGACGATACATTCAAAGGCCGCAGCATCTATGTCGGCACCCATTGGCGGGTTGCGTTTGGAGAGTTTCAGTTCTATCTGTTCAATGGTTGGAAAATCCTTGAACAAGCGGGCAACAATGCGTCCGGCCACATGCTCAAGCAGTTTCGAGGCAATCGCCATCTCCTGCTTTATCGCTTCGTACACCTCGGCATAGTTCACCGTATCGGCCACATCGTCACTCACCATTGCCTTGCTTACGTCCACCTTCATCCGTATGTTCACGGTATATTCATTGCCAATTACCCCCTCTTGGGGCATCACGCCGTGGTAGGCATAGAAGTGCAGATTTTCTAAAGTCAGATAGTTGGTCATGTTCAATCACTTTTCTTGATGCCGCAAAGTAAACGATTATTTGCGGATTGAGCAAATTATGGATGTCCCATTACGATAATTTCGTAACGATAATTACGTAATGAATAGGTGTGAAAGCATTGTTGCGTTCCTATATTCAATTCTTACCCAATGTGAACTTTATCTTTGCATAGCCGTTGCAGAAGCTATAAACGACCTTAATGGCAATATATTTTCTTTCGCGGATAAATCACTATACTTCCATGGGGAATATTTGATTTTTATAATCTTAAGAAAAGGCTTAAAAAAGAATAGCTGATATTATGAGGTGTTTTCTAATCACTTGAATATTAGTTATTTGTATTTGTGAATTCCTTTGCGAAAACTTACCGCCAAATTCACGCGCAAATTGCTCCGGATTTGTTCGGGATTTGCTCCGAGTTTGCGCACAATCTTTGTCGGATTTGTGCGCAAAGACGATAAAAAACACGCGTGAATTTGGTAACAATTGTTCGTGAATCCGGCGTAAATCACGCGTGAATTTGGCGGGATGTTTTTACGTTGCAAAAACTATCGGGTTTTCCTCGCGCGCGTGTGTGCGTGCGCGTAATAATATATAAGGTGTGTAAGTGCTGCTTTTGCGGCATCGCATAAATTGGAATGGAATTTTAGTATAAATAGAAAATAATTTAGGCATAAATTATTTTTAATTTATGCGATGAAAAAAACGGAGCACCTAATGGTATAGATGCTCCGTTCGTTATAATGGGGTTCCTTTTTACTTGATTGCTTCGAGCAATTGGTCGCAGATGCTCTTCATGCCGCTTACGGATGGGTGGCCGTTTTGCTTTTCGATGTCGTGAAGTTCGATAAGCTGAACGTTGTAGTGCTTGCACACTTCGCGGAACGATTCGTTAATCTCTTCTCTCAATTCCGAATTCAGGATTGAATATATTTCAGCTTTAGGGTAGCGCTTTTGCAGGGTGTCCAACAGACAGGCAAGGGCAGGGCGGAAGCTTTTGCAATCTTCTTTTGTCCAATCGGCATATTGGTACTCGCCAATCGGTGAGCGTGCCCAAGCATCGTTGGTACCGCCAAATACAAAGATAATATCGGGCGAGCCGAGCGAATCTACGCGTGCGGTAAATGCCGAGCGGGACGAGTCCATTCTGCCATAGCCAGTGCCGCAAATGGTGGTGCCGCCCCAAGAGTCGTTCTTCTCCAGTTCGTATCCTTTGGCCTTGATATAGAGGCTCCACCACATCTGCTCTACATCCTTAACGTCGTTGTTGGCATCGGGATAGAAAGGAGCATAGTTGTCGGGGATGTATCCTTTGTAGGTAGAATACGAGTCGCCCAAGATAGATACTTTTTTGGTTTGTGCACTTGCTGCGAAGGCAATGGTCAGCAGTAACGTCAGAGTGATAATCTTTTTCATATCAGTATTGTTTAAGGTGAGATTCGAATAAATCCTTTATCGGCATGTAGCCCGAATCTCTTTACGACTCATGCCAATCTCTCTTTGTTGGGACAAAGATAAGTAAAAACATTAAAAAATCCCGAATAGATGACTATTCAGGATTCTTTTTTTTTATGTTGATGGCTTATCGGCCATTATGATTGATAAGTGCAACAATCTTTTTGTTTACCGAGTCGGCCTTCAGCAGTTGCTCTAAAGTGAGGTGCATGCGGTATCTCCAATAGTGGCGTGGGTTGGCCGGAATGTTGATGCGCTCGGCCTGCACATTGGGGTTGCGCCATTTGTTGTCGAGCGAAAGCCAGTCTTGCAACGAGAGGATGCAGAGAATGGAATTGCTCGCAAGATGGGCTTCGATGACCTGCTTGCAGATGTCGGTAGAGGCTGTGCGTGGTGCCTCGCCGGGTTGTTGCAGCACGTGGTTGTAGAATTGCTGCGTTTGTGCGGCATCTTCCTCCCACCAACCGCGAAGGGTGGACATGTCGTGGGTAGAGATGGTGCATACCGAGCGGTAGGGATACCATTCGGGATGTCCGAATTGTTGCGACGGATCTTTGGGCATGCGTTGAATCTCTAACGACAGGATGCGCAAGTCGTTCATAACGCCGGCCACACAATGCGGAATCATGCCCAAGTCTTCGCCACACACCAGCATGCGTGTGCTTTGGGTGAGCTGCGGCAACTTCTTCATGGCTTGCCATCCCCAGAAATCGTTGTGGCGATGGTAGTAGTAGTGGTCGTACAAGCGGTTGAATGCAGCCTTTTCCCAATCGTTCAGGGCGCGGTAGATGTAGTCGTTCTGTACTCCGATGCGCGGATGATATTGCTTGGCATCGTTGCGGTCGGGCACAAAAAGTACGTTGCTGATGAGTGAATACAATCCGTCGCGAATCCAAACGCTGTCGGCATCGGTCTTGCCGGCAAAGTAGGCTTCCACTTTGCGCTGAGTGTCAAACTCGGGCTTCATGTCGTACACTTCCCACGTATCGGTGGCCACAAGGAAGGTCTTCTTTACATAATCGGTGTGCTTGCCGAAGATGTCGTCCAGGAAATACTCGTGGATGTAGGGTTTCAGGAAGAAATCGGAACGGAACTGCAGGCCGTAGCTCTCAATCTCTTCGCGCGACATGGGTAGGGAAGGGGCAAATTGCCCGAGCAGACCGTGTACGGCATTCATCGGAATCTCCCAGATGCGGAAGAAGCCTAAGATGTGGTCGATGCGGTAGGCATCGAAGTACTCGCTCATCTTGCGGAAGCGTTTCATCCACCAGGCATAGCCGTCCTTCTCCATCACCTCCCAGTTGTAGGTGGGGAATCCCCAGTTTTGTCCGTTCACCGAGAAGTCATCGGGTGGGGCACCGGCCTGTCCGTTCATGTTGAAGTAATGGGGTTCTTTCCATGCCTCTACACTGGTGCGGCTGATGCCGATAGGAATGTCTCCTTTCAGCACCACTCCGTTTGTGCGGGCATGATTGGTGGCATCCAACAGTTGTTGGTGCAGGTTGAACTGAATGTAATAATAGATGGCGATGTCGGGATAAATAGTTGAGGTAGGTTGGCAAAGGGTTTCAATTTTAGCGGCATCGTACACATTGTGTTCGGGCCACTTGTTAAAGTCGGGTGTCTTGTAAACATCGCGCAGATAGCTATAGGCAGCATAGGGCTGTAGCCACTCTTGGTTGTTGGCGAAGAATTGCTTGAATGCTTCGCTTGCCAATACGGCTTCGCCTTCTTGCTTGAATATCACTCTGAAATATTCCCACTTGCATTGGTTTACGGCTTCGTAATCAATCTGCTCAAGAGCGTTCAGCTCTTTCTGGCGGCGGTTGAATGCGGCCATCTTCTTCTTGTTTTTCAGTGCACCCAATTGCTTGATGTCGGCATATAGGGGGTGCAAAGCATAGATGGAAATGCTGTTGTAGGGATAAGAGTCTGTCCACGTGTGTGTCATCGTGGTGTCGTTGATGGGCAGGATTTGTACCACCTTCTGTTGGGTTAGTACCGCCCAATCTACCATCTTCTTCAAATCGCCGAAGTCTCCGATGCCGAAACTCTTTTCCGTGCGAAGCGAGAAGATGGGGATGGCCACACCGGCACCTTTCCATGCCGGCAGGTCGAAGTAAACGTAACGGTCGCCAATGGCCAGCGTTTCGTTGTTGCCAATTTGCGGGTTGGCTATGTAGCGGTTGGGGTTGTTCTCCCAAGCCACAATCTTATTGCTCTTCTTGTTGATAAGTATGAATTTGTATTCCAGCGGATAAACTAATTTGCTGGCATCCACGTCGGCTTGCCATTCGGGGAAGTTGGCGTCGCTCATCGGGATAGCCTTGCTGGTATCCCAATTGCCCAATGTGGGTTGGTTGCCACAAATGGCTAAGCAGTGTTCGCTATCTACACATGGTGCATAAGCCTTGAACAAAATGCTTTTAGCGTGGCTTTTGGGCGCTTCGCTTCGGTTGCCGTGTGCAAGCAGCGATTCGGTAAAGGCCGAAGTGTAGAAGTATTGTTGTTCGGGAATATTCTTCCAACAGTCTTCTATGCGATATGTCTTCTTGCTGTTGCCCGATGTGTAAAGTGTGCGGGGCAGATAGTTCCACTCGGTGCGTACTACATTTCCGCCGCAATAGATGTGATAACTATATTGTACTTTGCCCTCTTTGGGCTGTTTGATAGGCGTTTCGAGTGTCCAGTGTATGCCGTCGAAGGTGTGCATCGGTACGGCAAGTTCAGGATTGCCATTGCCCAACTCCGGGATGTTTCCCAGGATGCGGACCTCTTCGCCCCAGTTTGTGCGATACTCTATGTTAAAAATTAGCGTCATATGGTTGTATTAAAAATAAATAGCTGCAATAACTATGCAAGTATAAGTACTTTTGTTCATAGTTATGCAGCTATTTATTCAATAACGCTGAAAAATGTTATGCAAACGTTTGTGCTTGCATGAGCAGAACTTATCCGCAACGAGATGCACCGCAGCTGGTACAGATGAGGCAACCTTCCTGGTAAATCAAGGTTTCGTTGCCACAGTTAGGACATTTCTTGCCCTTGGCTTCGGTGCCGTCCAGTACGTATTTCTTCAAGGCGCGTTCTACACCGTTCTTCCAAGTGTTGATGCTTTCGCTATCCAACGACAATGAGCTGATGAGCTTCATTACCTGCTCGATAGGCATGCGATAACGGAGCACGCCCGAAATGAGCTTGGCATAGTTCCAGTACTCTTGGTTGAACTTTTCAGAAAGGCCTTCGATGGTTACTTTGTATCCGCGCTTGTTTTCGAATTGGAAGTCGTAGCGTTTGTTGCCATCTTCATCTACATTCTTGATGATGTGTCCGCTATTTACGCTCTTTGGCAATACGATACCCTCTTCATCGTCGAGCACACCGGTAAAGATTTCGTAAGGATGTCCGTCGAGGATACCTACGAATGCCACCCATTTTTCCTTGTTGTTTTGGAAACGAACAACGTCGGCATTCAATATTCTTGGACGAACTTCTACTACTGTAGGTGGCTTGCATGGGGGCAACTCTTCCTTCTTGTCGTTCTTGGTTGAGATAAGTACGCCCGAACGTGAGCCGTCGCGATATACGGTACATCCTTTGCAACCGGATTTCCATGCTTCTACATACAAGCGGTTTACCAACTCCTCTTCTACGTTGTTTGGCAGGTTGATGGTAACACTGATTGAGTGGTCAACCCACTTTTGGATGCGTCCTTGCATCTTCACCTTCATCATCCAATCTACGTCGTTGGAAGTAGCCTTGTAATAAGGAGACTTTTCTACCAACGCATCGATTTCTTCCTGAGTGTAACGCTTGTTTGGATCCAAACCTTGTGTTTCCATCCAAGTAACGAACTTAGGATGATAAACAATGTATTCTTCGAATGCATCGCCTGTTTCGTCAATAAAGTCAACGTGAACATTGGTGTCGTTGGGGTTCACTTTGCGACGACGCTTGTAAACGGGGAGGAATACAGGCTCGATACCCGATGTGGTTTGAGTCATCAGACTGGTGGTACCGGTTGGTGCAATGGTCAAGCAGGCAATGTTGCGACGACCATATTTCTTCATTTCTTCGTAGAGTTCGGGATCGGCTTCGCGCAAGCGGTTGATGAATGGGTTGTTTGCTTCGCGTGCTGTGTCGTAGATTTCGAACGAACCGCGTTCTTTAGCCATGTTTACAGATGAACGGTATGCACTCAAAGCAATGGTTTGGTGAACTTTTTCCGAGAAGTCGGTTGCCTCTTCGGTGCCATAACGCAAGCCCAATGCTGCCAACATATCGCCTTCGGCAGTGATACCTACGCCTGTACGACGACCTTGTCCGCTCTTCTTGTAAATCTTGTCCCACAATACGCGCTCGGTTTGTTTCACGTTGTCATCTTCAGGGTCAGAGTCAATCTTCTCCATGATGCGTTCGATTTTCTCCAATTCCAAGTCGATGATGTCGTCCATAATGCGTTGTGCCAAGCCTACGTGCTTCTTGAACAACTCGAAGTCGAAATAGGCTTCGGGAGTAAACGGATTCACTACGTATGAATAGAGGTTGATGGCCAACAAACGGCATGAGTCGTAAGGACACAAAGGAATTTCGCCGCAAGGGTTGGTCGATACGGTGCGGTAGCCCAAATCGGCATAGCAGTCGGGTACTGATTCGCGGATGATAGTGTCCCAGAAGAGTACGCCCGGTTCGGCCGATTTCCATGCGTTGTGTACAATCTTCTTCCACAATGCACTGGCATCAATCTCCTTCTTGAAGGTTGGGTTGGCCGAGTTGATGGGATATTGTTGTACGTATGGAGTGCCATCAACGGCAGCTTGCATAAATTCATCGTCGAGTTTAACCGATACGTTGGCGCCGGTAACCTTTCCTTCGGTCATCTTGGCATCGATAAACGATTCTGAGTCCGGGTGCTTGATAGAAACACTCAACATCAATGCGCCGCGACGGCCATCTTGAGCCACTTCGCGTGTAGAGTTAGAGTAGCGCTCCATGAAAGGAACAAGGCCGGTTGAGGTCAAGGCCGAGTTCTTGACGGGAGAACCTTTCGGACGGATGTGTGATAGGTCGTGACCTACACCACCACGACGCTTCATGAGTTGCACTTGTTCTTCGTCAACTTTGAAGATAGCACCATAAGAGTCGGCTTCACCGTCCACACCAATTACGAAACAGTTCGACAAGGAAGCAACCTGGAAGTTATTGCCGATACCGGTCATTGGGCTACCTTGAGGAACAATGTACTTGAAGTGGTCGAACAAGTCGAACAATTCTTGTGGGCTGAGAGGATTCGCATACTTCGCTTCAATGCGTGCAACTTCGTTTGCGATGCGCCAATGCATGTCTTCCGGAGATTTCTCGTAGATGTTTCCGAAAGAGTCTTTAACAGCGTATTTGTTTACCCAAACACGCGCAGCCAATTCGTCGCCTTTAAAGTAATTCAAAGAGGCTTCAAAGGCTTCTTCATAGGAATAAGTTTTGTTTTCCACGATGTTTATAACTTAATTTAGATTGTTTTAATAAGTAAATGTGTAGAAGTTTACCTGTTGGCTAATAAATGTGTTTGCAAAGCTAATAATGTTTTTGATATTGACCAAATGTTTTCAGAAATATTTTTGCTAAAAATATAAAGTTGTCCAAAACAAAAAGTTAATATGATTATAATCAGCATATTGTGATTTTTATAGATTTGAAAAGTTTTCCAAAACGAATAATTTGCAATTTTTGTTTGTTGCTTGTAGGCGAATGGCTGCTCTTAGTGACGAATTGATTAAATAACTCTATTTGTGCTTTTAAATTGCTTTTTATTTGGTTGATATACCCCCATTCCTTATCTTTGCAAAGATAACTATATATAATAAGGTATGGAAAGTATGAAACAACGACGGACTATCCGTCAATATCAAGAGAAAGATGTTTCTCCCGAAGTGTTGAACGAATTGATGGAGATTGCTTGCCGTGCATCTACGGTTGGAAACATGCAAACCTATAGTGTGGTGGTTACCCGTGATGCGGCAATGAAAGAGCGTTTGGCTCCGGCACATTTCAATCAGTCGATGGTGAAGAAGGCACCGGTAGTACTTACCTTTTGTGTCGATCTGAACCGTTTCTCCAAGTGGTGCGAACAGCGTCAGGCATCGCCTGGATACAACAACTTGCAATGGTTCGTAACCGGTGCTATCGATGCTTTGCTTGTTGCCCAAACATTCTGTGTGGCAGCCGAAGAGAGAGGATTGGGTATCTGCTATTTGGGTACTACTACATACAATCCCGACCAGCTTATCGATGTGTTGAATCTGCCCGAATTGGTGTTCCCGATAACTACCATTACATTGGGATGGCCAGACGAAATGCCTGAGCAGGTGGACAGATTGCCGTTGGAAGCTATTCTGCACCAAGAAACCTATCACGATTATTCAAAGGATGATATCGACAGACTTTATGCTTATAAGGAGTCGCTTCCAGAGAACAAGAAGTTTGTGGAAGAGAATGCTAAAGAGACGTTGGCTCAAGTATTTACCGATATCCGCTATAAGAAAGCAGATAATGAACACTTCTCGGATGTTCTTTGGAAAATGTTGAAGAAGCAGGGGTTCTGCTAAACAATAAGCGCCGGATTATTCCGGCGCTTATTTGTTTATATTATCCTTTCTCTTGAGTAGGGTAGTAATCTTGTCTAAGTTGGCACTGAACGTTTTGTCAACTTGAATCAAGTCTTTGACTAATTTGCATGCATGCAACACGGTGGCATGGTCGCGACTGCCTATATAACTACCGATTCGTGCGCTCGACATATTGGTGTGTTCCTTGGCCAAATACATAGCGATTTGTCTGGCTTGAACTACCTCGCGCTTGCGCGATGTAGAGCGAATCAAGGCAGTGCTGATATTTAATTGTTCGCTCACGGTGTTGAGGATGTCTTCAACGGTAATCTCTTTCTGAACGTAGTTTACTACTTTGCGAACAATGCGTTGTGCCAAGTCCAAATCCACTTCACGGTTATAAATGGTAGCATGAGCCATGATGGAGATGATGATACCTTCCAAGTCGCGAATGCTGTCACATACATTTTCGGCAATGAAGTTGATTACTTCTTCAGGGAAGTTCAATCCGTCGCGTTTGATTTTGTTGCGTAGGATGTCTTTTCGTAGTTCGATGGTGGGTTTCTCCAATTCGGCCACCATACCCCATTTGAAGCGAGTAATCATTCTCTCTTCCATACCTTGCAGCATGGCTGGTGAGCGGTCGGATGAAAGAATAAGTTGCTTGCCGTTTTGTTGCAAGTGGTTAAAGATATGGAAGAATGTGTTTTGCGTACGGGTTACTCCGGCAAATTCTTGTATATCGTCAACAATCAGTACGTCGATGGTTTGGTAGAATTTGATGAAGTCGTTCACGGTATTGTTGCGCACCGAGTCGGTATATTGCACTTGGAAGAGGTGTGCCGATACATAGAGTACGCGCTTTTCCTGGTGCAGTTCTTTGATTTTGGCTCCGATGGCATTAATCAAGTGCGTTTTTCCTACTCCCGATGCTCCATATAAAAAGAGGGGGTTGAAGGTTGTTTTGGCAGGGTTTTCCGCTATGGCTTCACCAACGCTTCGTGATAGTTTGTTGCTTGTTCCTTCGATAAATGTGTCAAAGTTGTATTCGGGCTTTAGTTGTGAGTCAATATCCGCATAGGGCATGCTGGGCACGTCCTTCTTGATGGTTTTAGGTTGTGTTGCTGGTTTGTGTTCTTCTGATGGGTATTCCACCCCCACGGCGGGGTGTTGAACCACGCTTATCTTATACATCAGTTTGGTTCCTTCGCCCATCACCTTATAGATGGTCTTTCGAAGCAAATCAATGTAATTTGCCTCGAGGAACTCGTACACATATTGGCTTGGCACTTGGATAGTCAGCGTTTTGTCCTTAAAATTTAAAGGGACAATTGGCTGAAACCAGGTGTTGAATGCCTGCTCTGATATGTTGTCCTTGATAATGACAAGACAACGCTCCCAAAGCACGGCATGATTTTGTTTGTTCATAGCGGCTTTTGACACATTTATTAATTAAAAAGGAAAACTTCTACGTTTGCAAAAATGGGAATCTTATTTCAGAAAAACAAATCATTTTTTTCTTGTGTTTTTCGAATAAACAATAATGGGTTTAATTTCAGTAACTTATAAAAAACAGATGCAAGTGCCCCGTTTTGGTGGCACTTGCATTTTTATAATATTCTGAAAATTAGGCCTCTTTGCATTGTATATAGGCCAATTTTACGTTTTCCATGTTCGAGTTGTCCGGCGTTGTTTTTGTTGCTTTAGAGTAGTTACTTCTGCATTTTATTAGTTCTTTATGGAGTTGCTTCTAAATCTTCACTATTTAGACGATTTCTATTTAACCACTTTTTTACTTATCTTTTTTTCCAAAAATGGAGAAGTGAACATAACGCTTGGGATGTGCCTTTAAGTCTTCTAACAAATCGGCAGCATTTTGGGTTGTTTTCGTTAGATTTTGGTATAAAGATGGGTCATTAAGTAGCAATCCAACGGTACCATTGGTGTTAGTTAGATTGTCTGTAATTATTTTTACGTTGGCAAGTGTTTCGTCCACCTTCTTCATGGCTTCGGCATAGTCGATTTGCTTCAAGTTGTCCGAAATCAACAGGAAGTTGTCGCCAATACTATTCAGCTTGCCGGTCAATTCGGGCAAGTCTTTTCCCATCATTGTTTCCAAGTGCTTGCTGGTTGTGTTCAAGTGTGCGGTCAACTCTTGCACGTTGTTCAGCGTAGCAGGTATGGCCGGGCTTGCCAAGAGCGTATTTAGCGAAGTGAGGATTGAGTCGAGTTTGGGAAGCATCTTTTCAATGTTGGGCACCATTTGTGCTACTGCTCCCATGGCACCGCTATTGATGAATCCGGGTATGGTGTCTCCAGCTTGGTATCTTTCGCGTGGGTTATTGGCCAACAAGATACTTAGCTTCATGGCTCCAAGGAGGTCGGTTTCCAATTCGGCCGTACTTCCTTTCGGTATGCGCAATTCGGGGTCAATATCAATCTCGGCAACGACGTTTCCAGGCTTTGAGTAGTCGTAATAAAGGTCGCTCACAATACCAACACGATATCCATCGGCAAAAACCGGACTCGATTTGGTCAGTCCGTTTATGTTTTGGAACTTCACGTAGAAGTAGTTGGTTGGTTTGAACATTTCGATCCCTTTTAGGTAGTTGATGCCGTAAATAAGCAGGCATAATGCCACCACACCGGTGAGTCCGATTTTAACTTCTTTAGTAAATAGTTTCATGTCAGTCTGAGTTTATCGTTTCTTTTTCTTTTTATTAAATTGCTCGATGGCAGCCTTTACATCTGTTTTCTTTCCGTTCTTGAAAGCCACGATGAAACTACCTTTGAATTGTTGCGCCAGTTTTTGTTTGGTGCGCACCACTTCGTCGTAGTTGGTCGATTCGCAACAGGTGTATTTGTAAAGCCCGCCTTCTTGGTAGTAACTAACGTTTTTCAATCCTTTCAGCCGTTTATCGTTTTTGTCGATGGGCTTCGAGGTGGAGAATATCTGTAGTTTAAACACCGTTTCGCTGGGGTTGTTTACCTCCACTTTCTCTTGCTTGGCCGGTTTGCTTGCTGTGTCGGGCTGTTTGGCCGGTTTTGTAGAAGGCTTTGTATCGTTGCTTAGTGCCACTTTCTGCTCGTTCTTGTAAGTCAAGAATGCTTGGTAAATGCTTTTAGCCAATGTGTTCACACCGTTTTCGGTATTCAAGTATCGCTCTTCTTCGGGTGTTGAGATGAATCCTAATTCCACCAGGATGCTGGGCATGGCGCTTGCTTTTAGTACCAGGAATCCCGCTTGGTGTACCCCTCGGTCTATGCGTTTACCGGTTTGCTTGAATTGGCTTTGCACGAGCGAAGCCAATCGCACGCTTTGCGACATGTATTGGTCTTGCATGAATTCGAAGATGATATACGATTCGGCCGAGTTGGGATTGAATCCTTCGTAGTGTGTTTGATAGTCGTCCTCGTAAAGAATCACCGAGTTCTCTCGTTTGGCCACTTCAAGGTTATCGTCCGATTTGGCCAAACCCAATGTCCAGGTAGAGGTACCTTTCACCGTTTTATTCTTGGCCACGGCATTGGTATGGATAGAGATGAACAAGTCGGCCTTGGCATCGTTGGCAATCTGCGCCCGACGGTTTAGGGTAACAAACACATCTCGTTTGCGTGTATACACCACCTTCACATCCTTGCAATGTTCTTCAATGAGTTTGCCCACTTTCATTGCCACCTTCAGGTTGATATCTTTTTCTTTCGATATCTTTCCCACGGCACCTGGGTCATGTCCACCGTGTCCGGCATCGATCACCAACACAAACTCTTGTGCCGATACCCGTTGCGGATATATGCTTGCAAATAGTGCTCCTAAGCATGCTACTATATATAATATGTATAGTCTGCCGATGTTCATTGTATAAAGCCGATGCAAAAATAGTGCATTTTCAGAGAAAACTGAAACTTTAATTCAAGTTTTCTTTCTCGCTTGTGTACGATTTCTTAATTAGAACGTTTTATACCCCTTTTGGATGATAAAAACTTTTTCTTCCAAATAATTGTTTCTACTGATTGCTTGTACTAACTTTGCACGCACAAAACTTAAAAACAAAAGTCAAGGATGTTGATTCGTTTCATCAAGAATTGGACATTGCCAATAGCCATGCTTACAGGCTTTTTGGTATATTTCATCTTTAAGGAAGTGGCGTGGCTGAATCCCATCAAACCTGCCGTAGATATCGTGACAGATTTCTTGACACCAACACTGATATTTGCCCAATTATTACTTACCTTTTGCAAAATAGAGTTTGCCGATTTAAAGCCTTGCCCTTGGCATGGATGGTTGTTGCTTATACAATGCCTGGTGGCGTTGCTATTGGTAGCACTTTTGCTATTTTGTCCATGTTCATACCTTGGAAAGATGGCATTAGAGGCATTGTTAGTGTGTTTCATCTGTCCGACAGCCACTGCTGCTGCTATCATTACCGCCAAGTTGGGTGGTAATGCAGCAAGTCTCACTACTTATACTTTGTTTTCCAATCTGCTGGCAGCTCTATTTGTGCCTTTGCTCTTTCCGCTTGTCAAGCCTCATGTAGGCATCACCTTCTTTGCTGCCTTTTGGAAGATACTCAGTAAGGTATTCCCCTTGCTGCTTTGTCCATTCTTCCTGGCATGGATATTCAAGCATTTCCTTCCCAAGGTGCACCAAATGTTGCGCGAAACATCCGGCATCGCCTTCTACCTTTGGGCATTGGCTTTAGCCATCGTAACAGGCCAAACTCTCCGTACGTTGCTCAATAGCAGTGCCTCTCTCTCTTTGCTTGTGGCGCTTGCTTCCATGTCGTTGTTGGCCTGTGCCGTTCAGTTCCTGGCAGGCAAACGCATTGGCGGACATTATCACGAACGTATCAGTGGCGGACAAGCTTTGGGACAGAAAAATACCGTACTTGCCATTTGGATGGCCTATACCTATCTGAATCCTATCCTTTCGTTTGCCCCCGGTGCCTACGTCTTTTGGCAAAACATGGTAAATAGTTACCAATTATGGAAGAAACGTAAAAACTCATAACTCATAACTCAAGAAATGAATCCAATAACTATTATAGACAAATACTATCCAACGGATAACGAATTGAAAAATATCTTGTTGGTGCATAGCCGTTCGGTGGCCGATAAGGCATTGTGGATAGCTCGTCAACACCCTGAACTGAATCTTGATGAATCGTTTCTCTACGAGGCGGCTATGCTGCACGACATTGGCATTTTCCTAACCGATGCCGACGGCATACATTGCTACGGCGACAAGCCTTACATTTGTCACGGATACTTGGGTGCCGACTTGATGCGTAGCGAAGGTTACCCACGCCATGCGTTGGTGTGCGAGCGTCATACCGGTGCAGGTCTTTCGCTCGAGCAAATCGTTTCGCAAAACCTTCCGATACCCCATCGTGAAATGCTACCGCTTTCGCTCGAAGAACAAGTGGTGTGTTTTGCCGACAAATTCTTTTCCAAGACACATCTCGATCGCGAAAAGTCGGTAGAAAAGGCTCGGAAAAGCTTGGTGAAATATGGCGAAGAGGG
Organism: Mediterranea massiliensis; assembly: GCA_015060685.1. Taxonomy (GTDB): domain Bacteria; phylum Bacteroidota; class Bacteroidia; order Bacteroidales; family Bacteroidaceae; genus Bacteroides; species Bacteroides massiliensis_B. Next base: position 146,283 of record SUXZ01000002.1, read on the forward strand.
CGTAAAACGCTTCGAAGAATGGTGCAACAAGTTTTTATGAACATTAATTTTACCTCAAAAAACATTAAATAAGGTAGATTATCCATATAAAATGTGTACTTTTGCCCCTTAAAGCGAAAACTATTAGCATTTGAAACCGAACTTACTCATATCAATTATATTCATCTTACTCTTGCTGATGACCTCGGGAAGTGCTGAGGCTCAACGTAGAAGGCAACGAATCAATCCTCCCCAACGGGAGCAGATGGCCGATACGTTGGGAAGTTCCAACACGCAAGTAGCCGATACGTTGGCAACCGATTCGGTGGCTAAACCGGAAAAGCAAGCCATAGAATTCCCTATTACCTACGAAGCAAACGACTCTGTGGCCTTCATGACCAATGCGGGCGAGTTGTATGGCGAGGCTAAGGTGGTTTATCAGCAGCCCACTCCCATCGAACTGACTGCCGAAGTCATCTCCATGGATATGGAAAACAATACCGTGCATGCATGGGGTGTGACCGACTCTACGGGTACCGTGTCGGGAAAGCCGATATTCAAAGAGGGCGAAACGCCCTACGAAACCGACACTATCCGTTATAACTTTAATAGTAAACGAGGCCTTATCAGCAATGTTGTTACCCAACAAGGCGAAGGCTATGTAGTGGGCAACAATGCCAAGAAGGGCGCTAACGACGAGCTCTTTTTGAAAGATGGTAAATACACTACTTGCGACAACCACGACCATCCTCACTTCTACATGCAGATGACCTATGCCAAAGTGCGTCCCAAGAAAAATGTGGTTACCGGCCCTGCCTACTTGGTAGTGGAAGATGTGCCATTGCCTATAGCAGTACCTTTCTTCTTCTTCCCGTTCTCAAGCAGCTATTCATCGGGCTTCATCATGCCTACTTATATGGACGATTCCAATCGCGGTTTTGGTTTGACCGATGGCGGATATTACTTTGCCATCAGCGACAAGATGGATTTGAAGCTTCGTGGCGACATCTTCACTAAGGGTTCGTGGGCATTAAATGCTGAAAGCAACTATGTGAAGCGATACAAATACTCAGGATTGTTCCAAGCAAGTTATCAGGTCACAAAAACAGGAGATAAGGGCTTACCAGACTATTCGGTGGCAAAAGACTTCAAAATTGTGTGGTCGCATCGTCAAGACCCTAAGGCAAGTCCCAATAGTACCTTCTCGGCCAGTGTAAACTTTTCGTCGAGCAGTTACGAGCGCACCAACATCGGCAATATGTATAACTCGCAAGCCATGTCGCAAAACACGAAAACCTCAAGTGTTAGCTATTCGCGTACCTTCCCCGACCAAAAACTTACTATTTCGGCTACGGCAAACATAGCACAAAACATGCGCGACTCCTCTATCGCCGTCACCTTGCCCGATTTGAACATTTCGCTCAGCACCATCTTCCCCTTCAAGCGCAAGCATCAAGTGGGCGAAGAGAAGTGGTACGAAAAGATTTCTATCCGCTACACCGGCCGTATGTCGAATAGCATCACCACCAAGGATGATAAACTGTTCAAGTCGAGTCTTGTACGCGATTGGCGAAACGGTATGCAACACCAAATCCCCATCAGTGCTACGTTTACTCTGTTCAAGTACTTCAACCTGACACCATCGGTAAACTATACCGAGCGTTGGTACACGCAAAAAATTAAGCAGGATTGGGATCAACAAGCCAATAACGGCAACGGTGCCGTGGTGCGCGATACCATCTACGGCTTCAACCGCGTCTATAACTATAGTGCAAGTTTGGGTATCAATACCAAAATCTATGGTATGTACAAGCCGTTGTTCATGAAGAAAAAAGAGATTCAGATACGTCATGTCATCACGCCGTCGGTCAGCATCAGCGCTACACCCGACTTTAGTTCGGATAGTTTCGGATTCTACGACGAATATGTGAAGCGCGATTTGAATGGTCTGCCCACCGATACTGTTCGCTACTCCTATTATCAAGGCATGATGTTCGGTACGCCCGGTACGGGTAAGTCCGGAACCATCTCGTTTAGTATATCGAACAACTTGGAAATGAAGTACAAAACCAAGAACGACTCCATTAAAAAGGTCAGCTTGATAGATGAACTTGGTGCCAACATCTCTTACAATACAGCGGCAAAGGAACGGCCTTGGAGCGATTTGAGCATGAATATTCGTATGAAGCTGACGAAGAACTACACCTTCAGCATGAGTGCCGTGTTTGCTACCTACGCCTACGAGTTTGATAAGAGAGGCAACGTAGTAGTGGGTAATAAAACCGAGTGGTCGTATGGTCGTTTCGGTCGTTTCCAAGGTTATGGCACTTCGTTCAGCTACACTTTGAACAACGATACCTTCAAGAAACTCTTTGCCAAGCTGCGGGGCGAAGATGTAGAAGACGATAAGAATCCGCCCGAAGATGATGTGGAAGGAGATGAACAAACTGCCGAAGAAGGCGTTGTGAAGAGCCAGCGCGAAAAGCGTAAGGCGGTGGCCGGCGAAGATGGCTATCAGAAGTTCGCCATGCCGTGGTCTATCAATCTTAGTACCGGTTTCAATATCCGCGAAGACCGCTCTAAACCCATCAACAAAAAGACCATGCGCTATCCTTATAAGGTAACGATGAACGCGTTGAATATCAATGGTAATATCAAGATTTCCAATAAGTGGAACATCAGTTTCAATAGTGGCTACGACTTCCAGTCAAAACAAGTGGTACAGACCACCTTTAATATTACCCGCGATTTGCACTGCTTCAACATGAGTGCAAGCCTTTCACCGTTTGGTCCGTGGAAGTACTACAACTTCACCTTGCGTGCCAATTCGAGCATCCTGCAAGACTTGAAGTGGGAGCAACGAAGCCAAACCCAAAGCAACATCAAGTGGTATTAAATCCCGTAAAAAAAAGTTAGAAATCAATTGGCTCGATGCCATGCGATGCCAGATAGGCATTGGCTTGGCTGAAGTGCTTGTTGCCAAAGAAACCATTATAGGCCGATAGGGGAGATGGGTGAGCCGAAGTAAGTACCAAGTGCTTGTTGCGGTCGATAAATGCCCCCTTCTTCTGTGCGTAGGCACCCCAAAGAATAAACACTAAGTGTTCGCGCTCTTCGGCCAATAAGCGGATAGTGGCATCTGTAAACTCTTCCCATCCGCGGCGTTGGTGCGAGCCTGCCTGATGGGCGCGTACGGTCAGCGTGGCATTCAGCAACAGAACGCCTTGTTCGGCCCATCTTGTCAGGTTACCGCTGGTAGGAATCTCCTTGCCCAAGTCGGCTTTAATCTCTTTGAAGATGTTTACCAATGAGGGTGGAAAAGGTATGCCGTCGTTCACCGAGAAGCACAATCCGTGTGCTTGCCCGGGTCCGTGATAGGGGTCTTGTCCAATGATGACCACCTTCACTTGGTTGAACGGACATAGGTTGAAAGCATTGAAGATAAGTCTTCCAGGAGGAAAAATAGTGGATTGTTGGTACTCGTTGCGCACAAAGTCTGTCAGCGTTTTGAAGTAAGGCTTATCAAACTCTGTCTGCAACTTTTTCTTCCAACTATCCTCTATCTTTACATCCATTTGAATTATGAATTATGAATTTTTCACTAATCACTAATCACTAATCGCTAATCACTAATCACTAAATTAAATGAATATTATGCTTCTCACATTCATCGCGCATCTCTTGTGGCCAGATGCTGGCTTGAATTTCGCCGATGTGCGCTTTTCTTAAGTAGAACATGCAAAGGCGCGACTGTCCGATACCGCCACCGATAGAGAGGGGCAATGTGTCGTTCATCAATCGTTGGTGGAAGTAGAGGCTCATGCGTTGTTCTTCGCCCTCCTCCTTCAATTGACGTTCCAATGCCTCTTTGTCCACGCGGATACCCATCGACGACAACTCGATGCTGCGTTGTAGCACATCATCCCAAAGCAGCAAGTCACCGTTCAGTCCGGGCAATCCGTTTTGGTCAATCGTGCTGTAGTCATCATAGTCCGGTGCGCGTCCGTCGTGCTTCTTTCCGTTGCTCAACTTGCAGCCTATACCTATTATAAATACGGCACGATGTGCTTTGGTGATGGCATGTTCGCGCTCCTTCGGCGACAGGTCGGGGTAGAGACGAAGCAGCTCTTCGGCATGTATGAAGTGCAACTTATGGGGCGATGGCAGGCACGGCTTGATTTGCGGATACATTTCATATACCATGTATTCGGTGCGCACCATGGCAGCATAGATGCGTGTCACAATCTCTTTCAGGAAATCCACGTTGCGGTTTTCGGGGCGGATTACACGTTCCCAATCCCATTGGTCCACGTATAGCGAGTGCAGATTGCCCAACTTCTCGTCGGCACGGATGGCATTCATGTCCGTATAGATGCCATAACCGGGTTCAATGCCATATTCGGCCAATGTCAATCTTTTCCATTTGGCCAGCGAGTGTACCACTTCGGCTTCAGCATCACCCAAATCCTTGATGGGGAACGATACGGCTCTTTCCACGCCGTTCAGGTCGTCGTTTATACCCATTCCTTTCATCACGAAGAGGGGTGCTGTAACACGTCGCAAACGTAGTTCAGACGAAAGATTCATCTGAAAAAAATCTTTTATCTGCTTGATGCCCAACTCGGTTTGCTTAAGGTCGAGTAGGGGAGTATATCCTTCTGGTTTGATTAGATAGCTCATTATTGATTTAGTCGTTCTGTTAATTTGCGCGGCAAAGATAGATATAATATTTATATTTGCTATAAAATTTTGCAAATAAATAGCAATTTGATGCGATTTTTTCTTGTTTAATCTGCAAAATAATAGATAATGATTTGTGCTTATGCTTAAAAAAGTGTGTTGACTTTTGTGCAGGTGATGACTTTTTTATACTTTTGCCACACTTTTCTTTCAGAATGGCCCCGTAGCTTAGTGAATAGAGCGTCAGATTCCGGTTCTGAAGGTCGTGCGTTTGAATCGCACCGGGGTCACCAATTTATAAAGGTAGCTTCATCGCCTTGCGAAAGTAGCTTCATAAGGCAACAGATATAGCTTCGTGACCTCACGAAGCTATATCTGTATTTTCGCCATTATACTTTCGCGTTACCAGTGTCACTATTTCCATTTCTGAACTATTTGTTGTTTGCGTCTGATATATTTGTTCTTTACGTCTGATGTATTTGTTGTTCAGAAAATAACATTAAGCATATGATTATGCGAGATATTTTAGCATAATACCAAGAGAATATAGTTATATTATTTGCTTATTTCATTTAAGCATCTTATTTTTGTACAGATTTTACAACCTTTAAAAGATAGCTGCTTATGATTAACCCTTTTATCCCTTTTGGATTGGTAGTACTAATCTTGACAATTGTTTATTGGTGGTTCCCAAAGAAGTTTTTCAAGACGGATACTAAGAACGAGTACATTTCGTATGTGCTTTGTTCCATCAGTTCGTTTTGGATATTATACATGCTTTCCCTAATCTGGACGGATGAGTTGGTTAAATCGCCTGGCCTCTCGTTGTATCTGTTGGTTGTGTGGAGTACGTTGGTTCACTTCATCTATCCGTTTAAGACTATGCAACGAAACAAGTACTTCACATTTATCTCGGTAGGGTTTACTGTGATTTCATTAGTACTTGCATTTGTTGTTTGGTTGCTGGTTCAGATGAACGATACCATGTAGTCAATTCTTTTTTTCTTCCCTTTCCCTCATTTTATCGGTTATTTGCTATACCTTTGCAACGTAAATAACCTTATTATATTAAAATGAGAAAGATTCTGTTATGTTGTATGGCTCTGTTGGCATTGATGTCTTGCCAAAATCAGCCGAAAACTCCCGGTTTAGTAGAGGTGACCGGTGGTATGATTCAAGGAGTGGTCGAAGAGGATATGACCATCTTCAAAGGTATTCCGTTTGCTGCTCCTCCGGTGGGCGACTTGCGTTGGAAAGCACCGCAATCCGTTATTCCTTGGGAGGGTGTGCGCATGGCCGACAAGTTTGGCCCAAGTCCGATTGCAATGTTCGGTGGCGAAGATGCCAGTGAAGATTGCTTGTACCTTAATATATGGACACCGGCCAAGTCGCCAAAGGATAAGTTGGCCGTAATGGTATGGATTTATGGTGGTGGTTTCTCTATGGGTACATCGTCATCTTACGACGGTGCAGCATTGGCCCGCGAAGGTGTGGTGCTGGTTACTATCAACTACCGCGTAGGTAACTTGGGTTACTTTGCACATCCTGCGCTGAGTGCCGAAAATGCAGAGAAGGTATCTGGTAACTATGGTATCCTGGACCAGATTGCTGCGCTTCAATGGGTACAAGAGAATATTGCCCAATTTGGTGGTGACCCGGAGAAGGTGACTATCTTTGGTGAGTCGGCCGGTGGTATTTCGGTAAGTATGTTGTGCGCATCGCCATTGGCTAAAGGACTTTTCCGCGGTGCCATCTCACAAAGCGGTAGCTCGTTCGGACCTTTCGGACCCAAATCTTATCCGGGCGAGAACATGAGAGCGTTGGCCGATGCAGAGAAGGAAGGCGTTGAATTCGGAGAATCGAAGGGAGCAACTACCGCCGAAGCGCTCCGTGCATTGACTCCCCAAGAACTGAATGGCCGCTTCCAGGTGACAGGCGGACCATGGCCTATTGTGGATGGCTACGTGATTCCCGACGACCAATACAAAATGTATGAAGCAGGCAATTATAATGATGTAGCATTGCTTATCGGTTACAATGCTGACGAGGGCGATAGCTTCGGGGCTACTGACGACCCTGCTCAGCATGTTGCTTCTGTTCGCGAACGTTATGAGGATTATGCAGATAAGTTGCTGGCCGTTTATCCGTTGGAAGATGGCAAGGTGGGCAAATCGGCTCGCGACCTTATGCGTGACTCGGCTTTCGGTTGGGGCACTTGGGTTTGGGGACGTTTGCAAAACGAAACCGGCAAGCAACCAGTGTATATGTATTATTTCGATCAAGACCCGATGTATCCGGAAGGTGACCGCAAGTATGGACATCGCTCGCCACACGGACAAGATGTGGATTTTGTGTTCCAAAGCGTTCGCCCGGGCAATAATCCTACCGACAAGGCACTTGAAAAGTATATCTTGAAATACTGGACAAACTTTGCCAAGTACTTGAATCCGAATGGCGAGAAGAGCGATGAGCAATTGCCCGCTTGGCCGTTGTTCAAGAACGAAAACTCGGAAGTGATGGTGCTTACCGGCGAAGGTCCACATCCGGCACCCGTACCATCGGAAGATGCCATGAAGGTGCTTGATGAATACTTTGCCTGGAGAAGGGCTCAAGAATAATTCAAATATCCATATATGATTAAGGGGTTGCTCCAACATTGGAACAACCCCTTTATTTATACTTGATGCAAGCCTTATTTATTGGCCATGCGATAGATATTAATCATATCCTGACGATTCAACACTTTGAAACCACCGATGGTGCGTGCATCGTTTTCGCTGCACTTCAAAGCCATTTCTTGAATCTCATCTTCTGTTACTTGGCGACCAATCAGTTCTACAATACCGGTAGGCATGCCAATGCTGTGGAAGAAAGCTTCCATGGCTTCGATACCTGCCAATGCTGTCTTTTCGGCCGACTTGAAGTCTTGCTTCACACCCATTACGTTTACGGCAAAGCGCACGAAGCAATCGATGTTTTCTTTATATACATAGCGTGCCCAACTGCCCCACATAGCTGCCAAACCGGCACCGTGAGCCACATCGAACATGCCGCTGAGTTCGTGCTCTAATGTGTGTGTAGCCCAGTCGTCGGCCATACCGCAACCGGTCAAGTCGTTGTGTGCAATACTACCGGCCCACATGATTTGTGAACGAAGCACATAATTGTTAGGGTCCTTCAATACGGCGGGGGTGCAAGCTTTTACCGTGCGCAATACAGCTTCGGCCACGGCATAAGTAATCTCCATATCATCGTCGTGCGAGAAGTAACGCTCCATGGTGTGCATCATCATGTCGGTAGCACCACAAGCTGTTTGGAAAGCGGGTAGGGTGCAAGTGCGTTCGGGGTTCATAATGGCAAACTTGCAACGAATCATGTCGTGTGCATAGTCTTTCTTCAAGTTACCCTCTTCGTTGGTGATAACGCTGGCGGCACTCATTTCGCTACCGGCTGCAGGGATGGTCAGCACGCAAGCTACGGGTACGCAATCGGTGGCTTGGCCTTTGTGTGTATATAAATCCCAAACGTCTCCTTCGTACTTCACGCCCCAAGAGATAGCCTTTGCCGAGTCGATAACGCTACCGCCACCAACGGCTAAGATGAAATCTACGGCTTCTTTCTTGCAAAGTTCGATGCCTTCGTACACTTTCGATAAACGTGGGTTGGGAACTACACCGCCCAACTTTACGTAGGCAACGCCTTCGGCTTCGAGCGATTGGCATACAACATCGAGCAGTCCTGAACGGATAGCGCTTTGTCCGCCATAGTGTACCAATACCTTGCTACCGCCATATTTCTTTACAAGCTTACCGGCTTGTGCTTCTGTGTTTGCTCCAAATACTACTTCAGTAGGAGCATAATAGGTAAAGTTTTTCATATAATGAGTTTTAGTATTATTGTTTTCGGTGTGTAAAAATACAAAAATATTTGTTACTTTTGCAACAAACACCTTAAATTATTACATAATGAGAAAAATATCCCTTTTCTTTTCAGTTCTTTGCTTGCTGATGTGTATGGCATGCTCTTCCAACAAGGGCAACGAGTTCTTTATTCCGAAGGCTATATGGCCCGATACCGATGGCAATCACATCAATGCACATGGTGGTGGCATCCTCTATCACGAAGGTACTTACTATTGGTATGGCGAATATAAAGTGGGCGAAACCGTGTTGCCAGAATGGGCTTCGTGGGAATGTTATCGTACCGAAGTAACAGGTGTTTCTTGTTACTCAAGCAAGGATTTGTTAAATTGGAAGTTCGAAGGAATCGTTTTGCCTGCTGTGCCCGACGATCCAACTCACGATTTGCATCCGTCGCAAGTGGTAGAGCGTCCGAAAGTTATCTATAACTCAGCAACAAAGAAGTTTGTGATGTGGATTCACATGGATTCGGCCGATTATAATAAGGCGGCTGCCGGAGTGGCTGTGGCTGATAGTCCTACAGGCCCCTTTGTGTATCAAGGAAGTTTCCGTCCTAACGATTCGATGAGTCGTGACCAAACGCTATTTGTTGACGATGATGGTACTGCTTATCAATTCTCTTCTTCGGAACACAACGCTACGTTGCACATCAATCGCCTTACGCCCGATTTCTTGAAACCTGATGGTACGTTTGTTCGTCGCTTCATCGACCAATCGCGCGAAGCACCTGCTGTGTTTAAACATAATGGCAAGTATTACATGCTGTCAAGTGGTTGCACAGGTTGGGACCCTAACCAAGCAGAGATTGCTGTGGCCGATTCTATCATGGGTGAGTGGACAGTATTGGGTAATCCTTGTACCGGGCCAGATGCAGACAAGACCTATTATGGACAAAGCACTTATGTGATTCCTATTAATCCAGAAAAGGGATTGTTTATTGCTTGCTTCGACCGTTGGAACAAGACCGACTTGCAAGATAGTCGCTACATTTGGCTACCATTGGTATTCGATGGCGACAAACCACAAGTTATTTGGAAAGAGCAATGGAATCTTGCTGAGTTTGGCGAATAGTTTCGAACAGACCATGCCATGCATCGCAGAAGTTTGGCATAGAAGGGAACAGTAAGTTGGCACCGGCATCGAGCAACACTTGTCCATCTATGGGACCAGTGTTTACGGCAATGGTAAAGATACCGGCGGCTACACCGGCTTGTACGCCTAACGGAGCATTCTCCACAACAATGGCTTCGTCGGCCTTAACGCCCGCTTTCTCCAATCCCATCAGATAGGGTTCGGGGTTGGGCTTGCCATACTTTACATCGAAGGCGGTTACCATGTGGTCGGGGGTAAATATTCCGGGAAAGTTGGTGGATAGACGGTCTAATAATGTGCGTTGGCCGGAGCCGGTTACCAATACCGGTGTCAATCCATCGGCCTTGACCTGTTGCAACAACTCCCAAGCACCCGACATTGGTTCGGGCTCGGGAAAGCGGTTGAACTCGGCACTCTTCTCTGCATAGATTTGTTGAATCAATTCGGGCGTAGCTTCTACACCATATTGGCGTTGGTGCACAATGTTGATGGTGGATGCACCGGTACGTCCTTCGTGCAAGTAGGCTTCAGTAGGGCCTAACATCAAGCCGTGCTTCATCATGGTGGTGTGCCAAGCCTGGGCATGATAGGGCATGGAGTTGAACAATACGCCATCCATATCGAAAAGGACAGCTTTTAAGTTAATCTTTGTGAGGTTGTTTGCTTGTAAGTATTTACGGATTGCTTCTTGATACATAGTGTGAAAATAATATGCCAATGCATCAATCCGATGCATTGGCATATCTATTATTGGTTAATTGCGATTATAATCTTGCTTGGATAGCTTTTGATTCTTCTTCGTAGCCGGGTTTGTTGAGCAAGGCAAACATGTTCTTCTTGTAAGCCTCTACACCGGGTTGGTTGAATGGATTAACGCCCAATACATAGCCGCTGATGCCGCAACCGATTTCGAAGAAGTAGAGCAAACCGCCGATGTTCTCTTCGTTCAAAGCGGGAAGAACGATGCGGAGGTTGGGTACACCACCATCGATGTGAGCCAATTGAGTACCGAGTTCGGCCATCTTGTTTACTTCGTCCACGCGCTTGCCGGCCAAGAAGTTAAGACCGTCGAGGTTCTCTTCATCGGTTGGCACTTGCAAAGTGTGATTTACGTTCTCTACCGAGATAACGGTTTCGAAGATGGTGCGTTCGCCCTCTTGAATCCATTGGCCCATAGAGTGGAGGTCGGTACTGAAATCTACCGATGCAGGGAAGATACCCTTGCCTTCCTTACCTTCCGATTCGCCGTAAAGTTGCTTCCACCATTCGCTAACGTAGTGCAATTTAGGATTGTAGTTTACAAGGATTTCAATCTTCTTGCCTTGACGATACAATTCGTTGCGGGTAGCAGCATAGATAGCGGCTGGGTTTTCGCAGAAAGGAACATCAATGCCGCAAGCCTTTTCCATTTCAACGGCACCGGCAACCAACTTGTTGATGTCGAAACCGGCAACGGCAATAGGAAGCAAACCTACCGGAGTGAGTACAGAGAAACGTCCGCCCACGTTGTCGGGGATGATGAAGCTCTTGTAACCCTCCTTGTCGGCGGTAGTGCGGGCGGCACCCTTGCAAGCGTCGGTAATGGCTACGATAACCTTCTTTGCCATCTCCTTGCCACGTTGGTCTTCGCATTGCTTTTTCAACAAGCGGAAGGCGAGAGCGGTTTCGGTTGTAGTACCCGATTTAGAGATATTGATAACACCAAACTTCTTGTCTTTCAAGTAGGTGGTCAGTTCGTATAGATAGTCTTCACCAATGTTGTGTCCGGCATAGAGGATAACAGGAGCATCCTTCTTCTCTTGCAACCAAGTGAAACTGTTTGAAAGGGCTTCGATTACGGCGCGGGCACCAAGGTAGCTACCGCCAATACCGGCAACAACCACTACTTCGCAATTTTCGCGCAATACTTGTGCGGTGGCGTTCAAATCGGCCAAGTGTTCGGCGGTGATGGATGATGGCAAGTGCAACCAACCTAAGAAGTCGTTACCTGGGCGTGTACCCTTTTCCAAAGCTTCTTGTGCAGCCTTTACTTCGGCTTCGTAAGCCGATACAGATTCTTTACTGATGAATCCGAAAGTTTTTTCGATGTTAAGTTTTAGCATACGATGAAGATTTATGATTTATGATATATGTTTTATCTGAAGGAGTCGGTCAGGAGCTTGATTTCTATCATGGGCGATATGCGCTCGTAGAGGATGTTGTACACGGCATCTACGATAGGCATATTTACATGATAGTGCTTGTTGATTTCCTTGATGCATTTGGTGCCGTAATAGCCTTCGGCAATCATTTCCATCTCTATCTGTGCACTCTTTACCGAGTATCCCTTTCCAATCATCGAGCCGAAAGTGCGGTTACGGCTAAAGTTGGAGTAGCCCGTCACAAGCAAGTCACCCAGGTAAACCGATTCATCTACTTGACGGGCAAGCGGATGTACGGTTTGCAAGAAGCGGTTCATCTCTTGGATGGCATTCGACATGAGCACGGCCTGGAAGTTGTCGCCATACTTCAAGCCACTACAGATGCCGGCGGCAATGGCATATACGTTCTTCAATACCGAGCTGTATTCGATGCCCACCACATCGTTGCTGACCGATGTCTTGATGTAACTGCTTGCAAGGCTCTTGGCCATGGCACACGCCTTTTCGGTGTCGGGGCATGCAATGGTGAGGTAGGAGAGACGTTCGAGTGCCACCTCCTCGGCATGGCAAGGGCCGGCCAATGCGGCGATGTTTTGGTGTGGTACACCGTATTCTTTATTGAAGTATTCGGATACGATGACGTTGTCGTCGGGTACAATACCTTTGATGGCCGTAATGATGAACTTATCTTTGATTTTTGTCTTCAACTTCTTTAGATGCGATTTCAGGTAAGGTGAAGGCGTAACGAAGATAAGCGTATCCGATTGCTTTACGATGTCGTTGATGTTGGAGCTGAAGTTGATACGTTTGGTATCGAACTTCACAGATGTCAGATAGGCTGGGTTGTGACCGAGTCGCTTGAAATCGGCAATGCGGTCTTCTCGGCGCATGTACCAATTTATCGATTCGGCTTGGGCAAGTGCCATTTTAGCAATGGCCGTTGCCCAACTTCCTCCGCCCATGATGGCAATCTTTCCGGGTAGCTTCATTTTTATATCTTTTCTATCCAGGCTTGCACGTCGGCTACACTTGGATTGGTTAGGTTCAATTTATATTTTTTATTGATGCCGCAGATGTCCATGTGTAACTTCTGTGGATTTACCTCTTTCATGTTGCTCACCAGGTTGTAGCCTGCTTTTTGTACAACGGGTACCCACTCTTCGGGGATGCCTATTTCGGTGTACTTGGCAACGGCATCCTTGGGTACTGTCTTTTCCGGACGCATTTGCGGGAAGAAGAGTACTTCTTGGATAAATGCGTTGCCGGTCATCAACATAGTCAAGCGGTCGATACCGATACCGATGCCCGATGTTGGAGGCATACCATATTGAAGGGCTTTCAAGAAATCTTGGTCGATGAACATTGCTTCGTCGTCGCCCTTCTCGCTCAAGCGAAGTTGGTCTTTGAAGCGTTCTTCTTGGTCGAGCGGGTCGTTCAGCTCAGAGTAGGCGTTGGCCAACTCTTTTCCGTTTACCATCAACTCGAAGCGTTCGGTCAAGCCTGGTTTGCTACGATGCATCTTGGTAAGTGGCGACATCTCCACGGGATAGTCGGTGATGAAGGTAGGTTGGATGAAGGTTCCTTCGCAGAATTCACCGAAGATTTCATCAATCAGCTTGCCTTTACCCATGGTGTCGTCAATCTCCATGTTCAACGCCTTGCAGATGTCGCGAATTTCGTCTTCGCTCTTGCCGTTCAGGTCGTAGCCTGTCTTCTCCTTGATGGCATCGAGGATAGGCAAGCGTCGGTAAGGAGCCTTGAAGCTGATGGTCTTTCCGTCGATGGTTGTTTCGGGGCAACCGTTTACGGCAATACAGATGCGTTCGAGCATCTTTTCGGTGAAGTCCATCATCCAGTTATAGTCCTTGTATTGAACGTAAAGCTCCATGCAGGTAAATTCGGGATTGTGGCTCTTGTCCATACCCTCGTTGCGGAAGTTCTTGCCTATTTCGTACACACCTTCGAAACCACCCACGATGAGGCGCTTCAAGTACAGCTCGGTAGCGATGCGCAGATACAAATCCATATCCAACGAGTTGTGGTGAGTGATGAACGGACGTGCGCTTGCACCACCGGGGATGGATTGTAGGATAGGAGTCTCTACTTCGGTATATCCGGCTTCGTCCAACACGGCACGCATGGTTTTGATGATGGTCGAACGCTTCAGGAAAGTCTCCTTCACGCCATCGTTCACAACCAAATCCACGTAGCGTTGGCGATAACGCAATTCGGGGTCGTCGAACTTATCATAAGCAACACCATCCTTGTACTTCACGATAGGAAGCGGCTTGAGGCTCTTGGCCAATACGGTGAGCTTGGTGGCATGGATACTGATTTCGCCCATTTGAGTGCGGAACACAGTACCTTCGATGCCTACAAAGTCGCCCAAGTCGAGCAAGCGTTTGAATACGGTGTTGTACATCTCTTTGTCCTCGCCCGGACAGATGTCGTCGCGAGTGATATATACTTGGATGCGGCCTTTAGAGTCTTGCAACTCAATGAAAGATGCCTTTCCCATGACACGGCGGCTCATAATACGACCGGCTACAGAAACTTGTCTTGGTTCTGCATCGTCTTTGAATTCGGCTTTTATGTCGATAGAGAAAGCATTGGTTACATACTCGGCTGCTGGATAGGGATCAATGCCCATTGCGCGCAACTCGTTCAAACTGTTGCGGCGGATAATCTCTTGTTCACTTAATTCTAAAACGTTCATATCGTTATATAATCAACTCAATTTGGTGCAAAAGTACGAAACATTTTTCAGATAATACCATTTTCTTTATAAAATAAAGTGTGTCGCTATACGAATTTGATATTTTCCCTACTTGAAAAATAAATTTTCTATGAAGGGAAAATAAAAATCACTACTTTTGCTCGCTGAAAACGATACAAGGAAATATGTAAACAACTAAAGCAAGAATATTATGTCAGTTCAACGTACGCCCACTGCTTTGGGCACAGAAAACATAGGCAAATTGTTGATGCAATACGCCATTCCTGCTATCATAGCCATGACCGCCTCGTCGTTGTACAACATGGTGGATAGCATCTTCATTGGACAAGGTGTAGGGCCTATGGCTATTTCAGGTTTAGCACTCACCTTCCCGCTGATGAACTTGGCCGCCGCTTTCGGTTCGTTGGTGGGTGTAGGCGCTTCTACGCTTGTCTCTGTAAAGTTAGGTCAGCGCGATTATGATACCGCCCGCCGGGTGTTGGGTAATGTGGTGGTACTCAATGTTATACTTGGCTTTACGTTTGCCGCTATAACGCTGATGTTCCTCGACCCCATCCTCTACTTCTTTGGAGGTAGCGACCAAACGGTGGGCTATGCTCGCGACTACATGGAGATAATCCTGCTTGGCAATATCATCACCCACATGTATCTGGGATTGAATGCCGTACTTCGCTCGTCGGGTCATCCCAAACAAGCCATGTATGCTACGATTGCAACGGTGATTATCAATACGATTCTCGACCCAATCTTTATCTTCTGGTTCGATTGGGGCATCCGTGGTGCAGCTATTGCTACGGTTATCGCTCAACTCGTCTCGTTGATGTGGTTGCTAAAGTTATTCAGCAATAAAGAAGAACTTTTACATTTTAGCAAAGGGATATTCCGTTTGAAGCGAAAAATCGTTTTCAATTCATTAGCTATCGGCCTTTCGCCATTCCTGATGAATGTAGCCTCATGCCTCATAGTGATTCTTATCAATAAAGGACTTACAAAGTATGGTGGCGACTATGCCGTTGGTGCGTATGGCATTGTGAATAGACTTGTGTTTATGATAGTTATGGTGGTGATGGGTTTGAATCAAGGCATGCAGCCCATTGCCGGATATAACTATGGCGCTCGTCAATTTTCCCGTGTTACGCAAGTACTGAAGATAACCATTACCTATGCTACATGTTTCACAACCTTTGCTTTCCTTTTAGGTTTGTTATGTCCTCGCGTGTTGGTAAGTATTTTTACGTCCGATGCAGAGATGATAGACATCGCCGCTCATGGTTTGACGATTACCGTATTGGTCTTCCCCATAGTCGGTTTCCAAATGGTAACCTCCAACTTCTTTCAGAGCATCGGTATGGCAAGTAAGGCCATTTTCTTGTCGCTTACGCGCCAATTACTGATATTAGTGCCCGCTTTGTTGATATTACCCAACTTCTTCGGTTTGAGCGGTGTATGGTACTCCATGCCGCTATCCGATTTAATATCGAGCATTATAGCCGCTTGCATGTTGTGGTGGCAATTCAACTATTTCAAAAAACATTCAGAAACTCAAAACTTATAACTCTATGAAAAACAATTATGTCATCAATATTGGTCGCCAACTTGGAAGTGGCGGACGCGAAGTAGGCGAGAAGTTAGCCAATCGCTTGGGTATCACCTTTTACGATAAGGAGTTATTGAAACTGGCTTCGGAAGAGAGTGGCCTTTGTCCTGAATGTTTCGAGCGTGTGGACGAACGCCCTTCGAGTGGATTCATGGGTGGTTTGATAAGTATGCGCATACCGTTTATTAGCGAAGGCGCTATGCCGCTTGGTAGTTGTTTGGATAACGATTCGCTCTTCAAAGTGCAAAGCGATGTCATCCGTCAACTGGCCAATGAAAAGTCGTGCTTGTTCGTTGGTCGTTGCGCCGACTATATCTTGCGCGATCATCCTCGTTGTTTGAACATATTCGTTTCGGCATCTATCGACGACCGCATAGCTCGCATTTGCAATAAGAATGGCGTTACCCCACAAGAAGCTCGCATCCTCATAGAGAAGGCCGACAAGCGTCGTGCCGAGTACTACAACTACTATAGCAACAAGCGTTGGGGAAGAGCCGAAAGCTATCACCTTTGCATCAACTCGTCGCAACTGGGCATCGATGCAACCGTTGATTTTATCGAAGATTTTATCCGAAAAACGCTTCAAATAGCGCAATAATCGTGCAATTGGTAAGTTCCGTTAGTGATTTTTTTATAAAAAATCGTTTCCTTAAAACTTATTCATTATATTTGCGCGTCATTTGCTTGACAAAATGTACGAACGTTTTTTACTAATTAAAATAAACTATGGCAGAATGTAAAGAAAAACTCTTCTCAGACTTTGCTCCTACCTCTACCGAAACATGGATGGAGAAAGTAACAGCCGACCTCAAAGGCGCTGATTTTGAGAAGAAACTCGTTTGGAAAACAAACGAAGGTTTCAAGGTAAAACCCTTCTACCGTTTAGAAGACCTTGAAGGACTGAAGACAACGGATGCCCTACCAGGCGAATTCCCTTATCTTCGCGGTACCAAGAAAAACAACAATGAGTGGTTGGTTCGTCAGGAAATCAACGTTGAATGCCCCAAGGAAGCCAATGCTAAGGCGTTGGATATCCTGAACAAGGGTATCGACTCGCTCTCTTTCCATGTGAAGGCTAAGGAGTTGAGCGCCGAGTACATCGCTACATTGTTGGATGGTATCTGTGCAGAATGTGTTGAACTGAACTTCTCTACTTGTCAAGGACATGTAGTAGAGTTGGCCAACTTGTTGGTAGCCTACTTCCAAGGCAAGGGCTACGACATGAGCAAGTTGCAAGGTTCTATCAACTACGACTTCTACAACAAGATGCTTGCCAAGGGCAAGATGAAAGGTTGCATGGTAGAAACCGCCAAGGCACTTATCGAAGCAACTGCTGCTCTTCCCAAGTATCGCGTTATCAACGTAAACGCATTGACATTGAACAATGCCGGCGCTTACATCTTCCAGGAATTGGGTTATGCATTGGCTTGGGGTAACGAATACCTCACTCAATTGACCGAAGCCGGTTTGGATATTGATACAGTAGCCAAGAACATCAAGTTCAACTTCGGTATCAGCTCAAACTACTTCCTCGAAATCGCCAAGTTCCGTGCTGCCCGTATGTTGTGGGCAAACATCGTAGCTCAATATGCTCCTGCTTGCCAATGTGCGGCCAAGATGAAGGTTCACGCAGAAACATCTTCATTCAACCTCACCCTGTTCGATGCTCACGTAAACTTGCTTCGTACACAAACCGAAGCCATGAGTGCTGCATTGGCCGGTGTAGATTCAATGACCGTTACTCCGTTCGACAAGGCATACGCTACTCCCGACGAATTCTCTGAACGTATGGCTCGCAACCAACAATTGTTGTTGAAGGAAGAGTCACACTTCGACAAGGTTATCGACCCTGCCGCAGGTTCATACTATATCGAAAACCTCACCGTTTCTATCGCCAAGCAAGCATGGGAACTCTTCCTCGCTATCGAAGAAGAGGGTGGTTTCGAAGCTGCCGTTAAGGCCGGTAAGGTACAAGCAGCCGTAAACGAAAGCAATGCAAACCGCCATGCCGCCGTTGCCAAGCGTCGCGAAGTGTTGTTGGGTACCAACCAATTCCCCAACTTCACCGAAAAGGCCGGCGACAAGAAGCCTGCCGAATGTAAGTGCTGTTGCGGCGACAAGGAACATACTTGCGAAAAGGATTGCGCTACGTTGACATTCGACCGTGCCGCAAGCCAATTCGAAGCTTTGCGCTTGGAAACAGAAGCATCTGCCAAGCGTCCTAAGGCATTTATGCTTACTATCGGTAACTTGGCTATGCGTCAAGCTCGCGCTCAATTCTCATGCAACTTCCTGGCATGTGCCGGATATGAGGTAATCGACAACCTCGGCTTCCCAACCGTAGAAGAGGGTGTTGAGGCTGCTATGAAGGCCGGTGCCGACATCGTGGTACTTTGCTCAAGCGATGATGAATATGCCGAATATGCCGTACCTGCATTCAAGGCACTCGATGGCCGTGCCATGTTCATCGTAGCCGGTGCTCCTGCTTGCATGGAAGAACTTCAAGCCGCAGGTATCGAGAACTTCATCCACGTACGTTGCAACGTACTTGAAACATTGAAAGAGTATAATGCTAAATTGTTGAAGTAACCATGAGAAAAGATTTTAGAAATTTAGATATCTATGCTGCTTTTCAACCTACCAATGGTAAAGAGTGGCAAAAGGCTAACGGCATTCAAGCCGATTGGAAAACACCCGAGCAAATCGAGGTGAAGCCTGTTTATACCAAAGAAGACCTCGAAGGCATGGAACACCTCGACTATGCAGCCGGTATTCCTCCCTATCTTCGTGGCCCCTATTCAGTGATGTACACCCTTCGTCCTTGGACAATCCGCCAATATGCCGGTTTCTCTACCGCCGAAGAATCAAACGCATTCTATCGTCGTAACCTGGCATCAGGTCAGAAAGGTTTGTCTGTAGCATTCGACTTGGCTACTCACCGCGGCTACGACCCCGACCACGAACGTGTTGTGGGCGACGTAGGTAAGGCCGGTGTATCTATCTGCTCGTTGGAAAACATGAAGGTTTTGTTCGACGGTATTCCTTTGAACAAGATGTCTGTATCAATGACAATGAACGGTGCCGTATTGCCCGTTATGGCTTTCTACATCAACGCCGGTTTGGAACAAGGTGCCAAGTTGGAAGAGATGGCCGGTACCATCCAAAACGATATCCTGAAGGAATTCATGGTGCGTAATACCTATATCTACCCACCTGCATTCTCTATGAAGATTATCTCAGACATCTTTGAATATACATCACAAAAGATGCCTAAGTTCAACTCAATCTCAATCTCTGGCTACCACATGCAAGAAGCCGGTGCTACCGCAGATATCGAGTTGGCCTACACACTTGCCGACGGTCTTGAATACCTCCGTGCCGGTGTAGCAGCAGGTATCGACATCGACGCATTTGCACCTCGCTTGTCATTCTTCTGGGCTATCGGTACCAACCACTTCATGGAAATTGCCAAGATGCGTGCTGCCCGTATGTTGTGGGCTAAGATTGTGAAGCAATTCAATCCGAAGAATCCTAAGTCATTGGCTCTTCGTACTCACTCACAAACATCAGGTTGGTCGCTCACCGAGCAAGACCCGTTCAACAACGTAGGCCGTACCTGTATCGAAGCTATGGCGGCTGCACTTGGTCACACCCAATCATTGCACACCAATGCATTGGACGAGGCCATCGCATTGCCTACCGACTTCTCGGCACGTATTGCCCGTAACACTCAAATCTACATCCAGGAAGAGACTTACATCTGCAAGAACGTTGACCCATGGGGCGGTTCATACTATGTAGAATCATTGACCAACGAAATTGCTCACAAGGCATGGGAATTGTTGCAAGAGGTAGAAAAGCTTGGCGGTATGGCTAAGGCTATCGAAACAGGTATTCCTAAGATGCGTATCGAAGAGGCTGCTGCCCGCACACAAGCCCGCATCGACTGTGGTCAACAAACCATCGTGGGTGTTAACAAGTATCGCTTGGAAAAGGAAGCACCTATCGATATCCTCGAAATCGACAACACAGCTGTTCGCCAAGAGCAAATCGAAAACCTCCGTGTATTGAAGGAAGGTCGCGACGAAGCAGCCGTTGCCAAGGCACTCGATGCTATCACCAAGTGTGTAGAAACTAAGGAAGGCAACCTGTTGGAATTGGCCGTAGAAGCCGCACGTGTTCGTGCAACCCTCGGCGAAATCTCGTTCGCTTGCGAAAAGGTTGTTGGACGTTATAAAGCAGTAATCAGAACTATTTCAGGCGTGTATTCATCAGAAAGTAAAAACGATAGCGACTTTGCTCGTGCTTGCGAATTGGCCGAGAAGTTTGCAAAGAAAGAAGGTCGTCAACCTCGTATCATGATTGCCAAGATGGGCCAAGACGGTCACGACCGTGGTGCCAAGGTTGTAGCAACAGGTTATGCCGATTGCGGTTTCGACGTAGATATGGGACCATTGTTCCAAACTCCGGCCGAAGCTGCTCGCGAAGCCGTTGAAAACGACGTTCACGTAGTAGGTGTCTCTTCATTGGCCGCCGGTCACAAGACATTGATTCCTCAAATCATCGAAGAGTTGAAGAAGCTTGGCCGCGAAGACATCCTCATCACCGCCGGTGGTGTAATCCCTGCACAAGACTACGATTACCTTTACAAGGCTGGTGTTGCCGCTATCTTTGGCCCCGGTACTCCGGTTGCCAAGTCGGCTGCTACCGTACTCGAAATCTTGTTGGAAGAATAATCCTTTCCTCTTTATAATAAAAAAGGCTTGCAATTTGTTGCAAGCCTTTTTTGTTCCATTTATTCTTTTTTCAAGGTAGCCCTACCTGATGTAATGTGTCTCTGTCGGCTGTTCCTGAGGTCTGCATGCCCTCTTCGTCCTGCGCTACTTCGCCGGGCGATGTGCCGTGAGCAATACTCCAATATTGCGACGGCACAACGGGCATGTTTGTCTTGAGTATAGGGGTGATAAATTGTGCTTGACTGAACAAATGTAGCAATTATTTCGGGAAATGGGGTACATTCGCGCTAAATTTCGTAATTTCGCACCCGAATAAATCAGCTTTGAACTATGGACATTACCTACTTGAATAGATTTGAGAGTAACTTGCAACAGGAGATGTTGCGCATGTGTACATCGCACCGCATGTTGGATGGCGTGCTGTTGGCTTCGGACGATATCAACCAGCAATGGGATGTATTGGCACCCGAATACATGGTGGATGCCGTGGCACAGATAAAGGATTACCCAACCGTGTCGGTGGCTTGGGCGGGCTATCTGGGCTTGGCCATTGCCTGCGGATGGGATAGCAACTGGGAGGCTTGCAAGGTTGCTCCTTATTCATCTTATTTCGGTCCGCAAGGTTTCGACGACATGGACGAGCAGATTATCCAATATCACGTAGGCTTGTCGCTCGATAGCGAAGAGGCGCATCAGCTTGAGGTGGCTATCCGTAGCTGTGCCCGCTTGGCGGTGAACCTGATTTACCGCGAACAGATTGAACCGCAAAGCCCGATGGCTTTCCACGTGTTTGCGCGTGCTTGCAAGGTGATGTATCGCATGGGTGCCGCTATCCAACTGAAGCGTTTGGGCTATAAGTTCGAAGAGATGCTACCGTAGCTCCCAAAAGGCGATGGCCGATGCGGCGGCCACGTTCAGGGAGTCCACCTCGTGGTGCATGGGTATGCGCACCACATAGTCGGCCTTTGCAATGGTTTCGTGCGCCAGTCCGTCGCCTTCTGTCCCCATCACGATGGCCAGCTTCGGCTCGGCTTTCAGTTGCGGGTTGTCTATCGAGACCGACTTGTCGGTCAGTGCCATCGCTACCGTCTTGAATCCGATTTCGTTCAGCGAACAGATGGGTTTGTCCAGCCATGTCCATGGCACAAGGAATACCGATCCCATCGAAACCCTGACGGCCCGTCTGTTCAACGGGTCGCACGAGGTAGGAGTGAGCAACACGCCGTCGATGCCCAAGGCCGCGGCAGAGCGGAAAATGGCTCCGATGTTGGTTGTATCTACTACGCCATCAATCACAACGATTCGTCTGGCGGCGTTGCATACCGTTTCTATGGGTAGTGGAGCAGGGCGTTTGAAGGCACACAAAACGCCTCTTGTCAGGGTGTAGCCCGTCAGTTGTGCCAATAGCTCACGCTTGCCGGTATAGATAGGCAAGTGGCCCATCTGCTCTACTATCCGTTTGGCATCTCCATGAATGTGCTTCTCCTCGCAAAGCAGGGCCGTGGGTTCGTATCCGGCTTTCAGTGCCACTTCAATTACCTTGGGGCTTTCGGCAATGAAGATTCCCTTTTCCGGCTCAATGCGGTTGCGCAGTTGCGCTTCGGTCAGCGTACTGAAAACCTCCACTCCCGGATGGTTCATCGATGTGATTTCTATAATCGGCATGGTTGTTTTGTTTCTGCAAAAGTACGGATAATTGCCCGGTTCTACAACAGTAATCGGTTATTCGTTGAAATCGATGCTCAGTTGTTCCCAAACGGCTTCGTGCTTCTCTTGCTCGTCGCGCGGATTGGATACCGACAATCCGATGAGGCGGATGGGATGATGCTCGAATTCAACCTCCTTCAGCAACTTCTTGGCCAAGGGTAGGATAGTGTCGAGGGTTGTCAGCTCGTGCGTGACGGTTTGGCTTCGGGTGATTTGGGTAAAGTCGCCAAACTTGATTTTCAACGTCAGCGTGTTGCCGTAAAACTCCTTGCCTTCCAATCGTCTGATTAGCTCGTTGGCAACGTGATACAACTCGATGATGACACTCGATTTCCGGCTGATGTCTTTCTCCAATGTCTGCTCACAACCGATGGATTTACGAATGCGTTCGGCCTCTACCGGTCGTTCGTCAATGCCTCGGGCAAAGTCGTAGTAGATTTTACCCATCTTGCCGAACTCCTTGGTCAGCCCTCCCAACGAGTATTCGCGCAGGTGTGCCCCTTTGTAGATGCCCAGTTCGTGCATCCGCTTGGCCGTAACGGGGCCTACTCCCCAAAAGCTCTCGATGGGCAGGCGGGCAATGAACTCCAACGCTTGGTCGGGATGAATGGTGCATAGTCCGTCGGGCTTGCGGTAGTCGGAAGCAATCTTTGCCAGAAACTTGTTGTACGACACGCCCACCGAGGCCACCAAGTTCAGTTGCTTGCGAATCTTCTGCTTGATTTCCTTGCCGATGTCCACGGCCAAGGCAATGCCCGGCTTGTTTACGGTAACATCCAGGAAGGCTTCGTCCAGCGAGATGGGTTCGATGATGTCGGTATATTGGTGGAATATATCGTGAATCTGTGCCGACACCTCTTTATATACATTCATTCGTCCGGGCACGAAAATCAGTTCCGGACAGAGCTTTTTGGCCTTCAGCGACGACATGGCCGAGCGCACACCAAACTTCCTGGCTTCGTAGCTGGCCGCCGACACCACACCCCGTTGTTCGGCATGACCTACGGCAATGGGCTTGCCCCGCAAGTCGGGATTGTCGCGTTGCTCAACCGATGCATAGAAAGCATCCATGTCGATATGTAATATCTTCCGTTGTTCCATTCTTAGCGGCAAAGATAACCTTTTTGAAAGAAAAAAGCATAATTTCGTGTTAAATGTTTGGTGGTTTCGTTTGTAAGCCTTACTTTTGTCGAAAATTTTAGAAGAAAGTTATGCGAATCGTTGTTGCACATCATCATCATCACCATCAACCTGACGAATCTCGGTAGGCTAACGTGTTGTATGTGTGTGCATCATTGATATAATAGTAAGAGGCTTGCCGATGATTAGGGTAAGCCTTATTTGTTTGAAGTAGTCAAGTAGGAATGTAGGGACGTAGCGTGCTGCGTCCGCATATAATAAATTGTAAATCGTAAATAAATTATAATTATGCTTAGAATTGCAGTACAAGCCAAAGGACGTCTATACGAAGAAACCATGTCCTTTTTAGCAGAATCGGATATTAAGTTGAGTGCCACCAAGCGCACACTTTTGGTACAATCGTCTAATTTCCCCATCGAAGTGCTCTTCTTGCGCGACGACGACATCCCTCAAACCGTAGCCGCCGGCATTGCCGACATCGGTATTGTGGGCGAAAACGAGTATGCCGAAAAGAACGAAGATGCCGAAATCGTACGCCGATTGGGCTTCAGCCGTTGCCGTCTGTCGTTGGCCATGCCCAAGGACATCGAGTATCCCGGTTTGCAATGGTTCGAAGGCAAAACCATTGCCACTTCCTATCCCGGCATCCTTTCGCGCTTCCTGAAAGAGCAGGGCGTAAGTGCCAAGATACACGTCATTACCGGT
Source organism: Mediterranea massiliensis (assembly GCA_015060685.1). Lineage (GTDB taxonomy): Bacteria > Bacteroidota > Bacteroidia > Bacteroidales > Bacteroidaceae > Bacteroides > Bacteroides massiliensis_B. Next base: position 170,717 of record SUXZ01000002.1, read on the forward strand.
TCGGTAGAGGTTTCTCCGGGTATCGGATTGTCCGATGCTATCTTCGACATCGTTAGTTCAGGCTCAACCTTGGTGAGCAACCGCCTGAAAGAGGTAGAGGTAGTGATGGAGTCGGAAGCATTGCTCATTGGCAACAAGAACATGTCTGCCGAGAAGAAGGAAATCCTGGACGAACTGCTTTTCCGCATGAATGCCGTGAAGATGGCCGAAGACAAGAAATATGTCTTGATGAATGCTCCCAAGGAGAAGTTGCAAGAGATTATCGATGTGCTTCCCGGTATGAAGAGCCCCACCGTGATGCCGTTGGCGCAAGAAGGATGGTGTTCGGTACATACCGTGCTCGACGACAAGAGTTTTTGGGAGATTATCGGCAAACTGAAAGCATTGGGTGCCGAAGGCATCTTGGTATTGCCGATTGAGAAAATGATTCTTTAAGAGTGCTGAGTGCTGAGTTCTGAGTGCTGAATTAACTCACAACTCATAACTCACAACTCATAACTCACAACTCATAACTCTTTTAAATATGTATCTGATAAACAATCCCGATAGAAGTCAGTGGGCCGAATTGCTGAAACGCCCTACACTAAACACCGAAAACCTGTTCGACACCGTGCGAGGCATCATCAACCGTGTGCGTGCCGAGGGCGATGTTGCCGTATTGGCATTGGAAGAGCAGTTCGATAAGGTGAAACTTTCCTCGCTGGCCGTCAGTGCCGAAGAGTGGCAAGAGGCCGAAACCTTGTTGAGCGACGAGCTGAAGGCGGCTATCCGCCTGGCCAAGCAAAACATCGAAACCTTCCATGCCGCCCAGCGCTTCGAAGGCAAAAAGGTGGAGACACAACCCGGTGTGACCTGCTGGCAGAAGGCTGTTGCCATCGAAAAGGTGGGACTTTATATCCCCGGTGGCACCGCACCGCTCTTCTCTACCGTGCTGATGCTGGCCATTCCGGCTAAGATTGCCGGTTGTCGGGAAATTGTGCTCTGCACTCCTCCGGGACGCAACGGCAAGGTTCACCCGGCCGTGTTGTTTGCCGCCCAGGTAGCCGGTGTGGACAAGGTGTTCAAGGCCGGTGGCGTGCAAGCCATTGCCTCGATGGCCTATGGTACAGAAAGCATTCCTAAGGTATATAAGATATTCGGCCCCGGCAATCAGTATGTCACCGCGGCCAAGCAATTGGTCAGCTTGCGCGATGTGGCCATCGACATGCCTGCCGGTCCGTCGGAAGTGGAAGTGCTGGCCGACGAAACGGCCAATCCTACATTTGTAGCTGCTGACTTGCTCAGCCAGGCCGAGCATGGCGTGGATAGCCAAGCAGTATTGATAACCACATCGGCCGCCTTGCAACAAGCCGTGAAGGCCGAGGTAGAACGCCAGTTGGCCCTGCTCCCTCGCAAGGAGATTGCATCCAAATCGTTGGAGAATAGCAAATTAATAGTGGTAAATAGCATGGATGAGGCCATTGAGATGACCAACGCCTATGCGCCCGAACACCTGATTATCGAAACCGCCAACTATATGGAGGTGGCCGCTAAGGTAGTCAATGCCGGCTCGGTATTCCTTGGCTCGCTCACCCCCGAAAGTGCCGGCGACTATGCTTCGGGCACTAACCACACCCTGCCCACCAACGGCTATGCCAAGGCTTATAGCGGTGTCAGCCTCGATAGTTTCATCCGGAAAATCACCTTCCAGGAGATATTGCCCGAAGGCTTGCGTCGGATAGGTCCTGCTATCGAAGTGATGGCCGCCAATGAACAACTCGATGCACACAAGAATGCCGTAACCGAAAGATTGAAAACGTTATGAAACCACTGAAAGAACTGACACGACCAAACGTGTGGCGATTGAAACCCTATTCTTCGGCACGCGATGAATATAAGGGAGTTACCGCATCGGTTTTCCTCGATGCCAACGAAAGCCCCTACAACAACCCCATCAACCGCTATCCCGACCCTTTGCAAGGCGAGGTAAAGGCTTTATTGTCGCAAGTAAAGCAAGTGCCCGCCGAAAATATATTCTTGGGAAACGGTAGCGACGAGGCCATCGACTTGCTTTTCCGCGCCTTCTGCGAGCCGCGCATCGACAACGTTGTGGCTATCGACCCTACCTACGGCATGTATCAAGTTTGTGCCGAGGTGAACGACGTGGAGTATCGCAAGGTGTTGCTCGACGAGAACTACCAGTTTACGGCCGATAGCTTGCTGGCCGTTGCCGACGAACATACCAAAGTCATCTTCCTTTGTTCGCCCAACAATCCCACCGGCAACGACCTTTGTCGCGACGAGATAGTGAAGTTGCTGAACACCTTCGATGGTTTGGTGGTGGTGGATGAGGCTTATATCGATTTCTCCGATTCGCCCTCTTTCCGTTTCGAATTGAAGAACTATCCCAACATCGTGGTGCTTCAAACCTTCTCGAAGGCGTGGGGCAGTGCGGCCATCCGCCTCGGCATGGCTTTTGCAAGTGAAGAAATTATCGGGTTGTTCAACAAGATTAAGTACCCCTATAACGTCAATCTGCTTACCCAGCAACAAGCTATCCAAATGCTTGGACGCAAGGAAGAGATAGAGGCTTGGGTAGCCATCTTGAAAGAAGAGCGCACCCGTATGGAAAAACAACTGTTGCAACTTCCCTTAACGGAAAAAATATTTCCCAGCCAGGCTAATTTTATTCTGGTGCGCGTGGCCGATGCAACCGCCATCTACAACTATCTGGTGGCACAAGGCATCATCGTGCGCAACCGTCATTCGGTTTCGCTATGCGGCAACTGCCTGCGCATAACCATCGGTACGCCCGAAGAAAACAATACGTTGATTGATGCAATGAAAGGATACCAATCATGAAAAAAGTACTCTTTATCGACCGCGACGGCACACTTGTCATCGAACCTCCCGTAGATTATCAACTCGACTCGTTGGAGAAGTTGGAGTTCTATCCCAAAGTGATGCGCAACTTAGGCTTTGTGCGCTCGAAACTTGACTTCGAGTTTGTGATGGTGACCAACCAAGACGGATTGGGCACATCCTCATTCCCCGAAGAGACTTTCTGGCCGGCACATAACCTGATGATGAAGACCTTGGAAGGCGAGGGGATAACCTTCGACGATATTTGCATCGACCGCAGTTTCCCCGAAGAGAATGCCCCCACACGCAAGCCACGCACCGGCATGCTGACCAAGTATATCGACAATCCTGCCTACGACCTTGCCGGTAGTTTCGTTATTGGCGACCGCCCCACCGATGTGGAGCTTGCCAAGAACTTGGGTTGCCGCGCCATCTTCTTGCAAGACGACGATTCGTTGTTGAGCGACGAACTGAAAGCCGTTTGCGCCTTGGCTACACGCGATTGGGACAAAGTGGCCGAGTTCCTCTTTGCCGGCGAACGCCGTGCCACCATCCGTCGCACCACGAAGGAGACCGACATCTTGGTGGAAGTGGATTTGGATGGTAGCGGACGTTGCGACATTGCTACCGGCTTGGGCTTCTTCGACCACATGCTTGAACAGATTGGCAAGCACGGCGGCATGGATTTGACCATCCGTGTGGATGGCGACCTACACGTGGACGAGCATCACACCATCGAAGACACCGCTCTTGCCTTGGGCGAATGTTTGTATCAAGCCTTGGGAAGCAAGCGCGGCATCGAACGCTACGGTTACTCGTTGCCTATGGACGATTGCCTTTGCGCGGTTTGTCTCGACTTCGGAGGCCGTCCTTGGTTGGTATGGGATGCCGAGTTCCACCGCGAAAAGATAGGCGAGATGCCCACCGAAATGTTCCTACACTTTTTCAAGTCGTTGAGCGATGCCGCCAAGATGAACCTAAATATCAAGGCCGAAGGACAGAACGAACATCACAAGATAGAGGGCATTTTCAAAGCCTTGGCGCGTGCCTTGAAGATGGCCGTCAAGCGCGACATTTACCATTACGAATTGCCCAGTTCCAAGGGTGTATTGTAGTTTATTTTGTCCTAAAACTCCTTTTTTCTATGAATTATTGCCAATAGATGCAAAAAATGATGTATTTTTGTACCAAAATTTGGAAAAATAGGAAACTACTATGGGGAAAGAGAACTCAAACAGAATACAAACTTCGATACTTAATAATTTAGAAAAGAAGGCATTGATTTGGTTGGCAAACCGCCAGCCCCGTTGGATGACCTCCGATATATTGACCTACTTAGGCGTGTTGGGCGCTGTAATCTGTGCCGTTGGCTTTATCTTGGCCAACCAGAATGTGCATTGGTTGTGGCTCTCCTCTTTCGGTCTGTTTGTCAATTGGTATGGCGATAGCCTGGATGGCACCTTGGCCCGTGTACGAAACACCCAACGACCCATCTACGGCTTCTTTATCGACCATACGCTCGATGCCATCACCATCTGCATCATGTGTATCGGTGCAGGCCTTTCGCCCATGTTCAAGTTAGAGATAGCCATGTTGGTATTGGCCGGCTATCTGGTACTCTCTATCTACACCTACATCGGCACTATCCTGAAAGGGGAGTTTCTGCTCACATACGGTAGCTTCGGTCCCACCGAATTGCGCCTGATTATCATTGCAATCAATACACTCTTCATGTACACCTCGTGGCCTCGTCTCAGCTATACCGTTTGCAACCTGTCGCTTACGGTGTTCGATTTTGTAGGCCTCTTCATCGCTACATTCCTATTTGTTGCATGGTTGGTGCAATTCCTCAAGGATCGCAAGATACTTTCAGAGCGTGACCCGTTGAAACCCTTTAACCCGGAAAAGTAAGTGTTGCGAACCTACATAGAATTTGTGTTGACACGTGTATTCGGTACGCTTGTCGATACATTTATCCTTTGGATTTGTTCCGATTTTATCTTCAAGTCCTATGTAGGAGTCTATATCCTTTCGCCCATCATCTCTTTCGAATTTGCGGTGATGAGCAACTTCCTGTGGTCGTACCTTTGGATATGGAAGAACCGCATCGAAGGCCGATGCCGTGCCGACTTCTGGAAACGGTTCATTGTCTTCAACCTGGCTTCCGTTACCGGCTTCCTGATTAAGATGTTCTTCCTGCTTATCTTCGAGCAGATATTCGGTTGGGACGTAGTGTATTGCAACCTGGCTGCCCTGCTCATCTCGGGCCTCTTCAACTACTTTGCCGCCGACATGTTAGTATTCAAACAAAAGAAATCAAAAGATACCAAACAATGAAAAAACTACTTCTTCTCTTCATGGCATGCTGCTGCATGCTTGTACGGGCACAAGAGCCTGTGGCCGATGCCAACGACTACATTGTTAAGGTGGGTCAGGTGGCCCCCGATTTTACGGTAACTACCACCGATGGCAAGCGTGTCACCCTTAGCGAATTGCGTGGCAAGGTAGTGATGCTTCAGTTCACCGCCAGTTGGTGTGGCGTGTGTCGTAAGGAGATGCCCGAGATAGAGAAGCAGATTTGGCAAGCCCATAAGGACGATGCCGAGTTCGTGCTGTTGGGTATCGACCGCGACGAACCCCTTGAAAAGGTCGTTTCCTTTGGTAAGCAAACAGGAATCACCTATCCTTTGGCTCTCGACCCCGGTGCCGATGTCTTTGCCAAGTATGCCCTGCGCAAGGCCGGCATTACGCGCAACGTACTTATCGACCGCAACGGTCGCATTGTCATGCTTACCCGCCTTTACAACCCCGAAGAGTTTGCCTCGCTCGTAAAGAAGATAAACGAAATGCTGAAATAACCTCCCGTAAAGACGTCACATTGTGGCGTCTTTTTTTGTTCTTCTTATAAACAAAAAACGAGTTGTTTTTTTTGTATTTCTCATGGTTTGCGCTATTTTTGCGGAAAGAATAAATTAAGAAAGTCGTTATGTCAGAGAAAGAAATGAATGCCTATCGTTTCGGCACAGGTCAAGAACCGACTGATGAAATGCTGGAACAGATAATGAAAGAGGTTGCTCAAGAAGCTCGTGAGAGCAGCAAGAAAGCTGCTGATGCACACTTTGAGCAAATGCGACGTAATATCGCTATTAAGCGTGAAAAATGGGCAGAACGTATAAACAGCATTATAAATGGTTAAAGAAGGATATAAACCCGAATTGATTATTATTGCTGGACCTAATGGGTCGGGTAAAACTTCTGTGACCAAACGTTTTTTGCATCACGAATGGGCAGAAGGTACTACTTATATTAATCCGGATGAGGTTGCCAATGAAATGTTTGGTGATTGGAATTCTCAGGCGGCTGTACTTAGTGCTGCAAACTATTGTGCTGAGTGGCGCGAAAGATGTTTAAATGAAAAAACGAGTTTTGTTTTTGAAACAGTAATGTCTGCAGAAGATAAAGTGCAATTTATAATTAGAGCTAAGAATGCTGGTTTCTTTATTAGGCTATTCTTCATATCAACAGAAAATCCGAAAATCAATGCTGCCCGAATTGCCGATAGAGTGATGAAAGGCGGACATGACGTACCTATCACAAAAATAATATCAAGGTATTATAAATCAATTGAGAATTGCAAGACTGTTTCTTCCATTGTTGACCGCCTTTATGTTTATGATAATTCCATAGATGGTGAAGAAGCAAAATTACAATTTCGTTTAGTAGATGGTGCAGTGGCCAAGATGTATGTAACCGATATGCCAGAATGGGCACAAGCGATTTTACCAGATACAGTTTTCTAATGCATATTATATAAATGTAAAGACGTCACATTGTGGCGTCTTTTTTTATCCATTAAGTTTTGACAAAATGTCAAATCTGACATTTTGATTTTCAAACTGCACGAGAATCGCCTATTTCGATGCAAGGTAAAGCTTGCTTAGAAATAACGAAACGCGAAACAAATAAATCGCTATTTTACAGTATAATAGCTAAATATTTACAAAAATTCTACGCAAAAATCTGTTCAACATTCTTACTTTTTTCGGTGTATTTCGCTATTTCTGCCGAAAGCTCGAAACATTGCTTCCGGAATCACGCGTGATTTCCTCCGTAGATGGGGCACTTTCTGCCGTAATCACGAAGGATTTGCTCGGTAAGCGCCGTACTTACGGCGATAACCTCGCACGTTTTTGGCGGTAATCACGCGTGATTTCAGCAGCAAGGTTTTTAGCTATTTTATTTTAGCCGAATTTTGCAAAATTCGGCGTTAGTAATTGTTTTGAATTGTAAACATTATGTTTGAAAGTTGTGGTTTTTGCTATCATTTTGATTTGATTAAACTAAGTTTTTTTAATATCTCTCACTGTGTTTCAACTCTTCTTTCGTAAGTGATGGGGTATCCATTTTCCGCCAGAAATAGGCGATGTAGGCTACCACAAATGGGATGATGAGCGACACGATGGCCATAGCACGTAGAGTGAACTCGCTTGAACAGCTATTGGATAGGGTTAGCGAGGATTGGATGTCGGCTGTTGAGGGGTAGTAGGCGGTATTGTTATAGCCGGCTATCAGGAAGAGGCTGATTACGACCAGCACTGTGCCTGGTGCAGCCAGCCAGATTCCTTTGTTGAACTGTTTCTTTAGCAGTGTAAGCAGAATGCCCAATAGAAGCAGGATGGCCCCTATAGCGAACATGGCGGCTACAACGGGCATCTGTAACAGGTTGTGTAGGTATTTGCCTGCTTGCATGGATACTACACCGGCTTCATCTAAAGTAAATCCTTCCATTGTGAATAGGGCGATAAGTTCTATCAGCAATATGGGTACAAACAATGCAAAGCATTGGCTCAGTCGGCGGCGGAGTTGTTCTGCGAGTGCTTTATGGGCAATGTTGTTAAGCATATATAGTGCGCCAAGGCAGATGGCCAAGAGCATTACCATGAGGCCAAATCCTACGTTGAACAGATTGCCTACGGCTTCTAATCCGTGCCATTCGTTGCACCAACGGCTGATGACGGGGGCTGCAACATCGGCTACGGCATTCTTGTTTACCAGGAATTGCGAACCGGTGAAGAATGTTCCTACGGCTGTGCCTATCAATAGTGGTGCGAGGCATCCGTTTAGTGTTAGGAAGATGCGGAAGGCGTTCTTGCCCAATATGTTGCCTGCCTTGTCTTGAAACTCGTAGGAGACGGCTTGGAACACAAACGTTATTAAGATGACTATCCACACCCAGTAGGCTCCTCCGAAACTGGTGCTATAGAATAGGGGGAAGGAGGCAAAGAATGCTCCGCCGAAGGTGACGAGGGTGGTGAAGGTTAGTTCCCATTTTCGGCCGGTGGAGTTGACGATGAGTTGGCGTTCTTCTTCGTTCTTACCGGCAAGGAATATCAGGGCGTTGCCTCCTTGTACAAACAGTAGGAATACAAGTAGGCCGCCCAAGAGGGCTATCAGGAACCACCAATATTGTTGTAGAAATTCGTAGGTTATCATGTTGCTTTCCTTTTTAGTTGGGTGAATAGTTATTGTTTTTCTGCTTCCGGTCCTTGCTTGATGGCCTTAATCATGATGCGCAACTCGATGGCGAGGAAGAGGGTGAAGATGGCAACAAACAGGAAGAAGGTGGTTTGCACGGCTCCTACGCTGACGCTGGATACGGCTGCTTTTGTGGGTAGTAGGCCTTGAATGACCCAGGGCTGGCGACCCACTTCGGCTACAATCCATCCGGCTTGTCCTGCTATATAGACAAATGGAATGGCGCAAAGTGCGGCCCATTGCAACCACTTCATGTGAACAAGTTTCTGCTTCCACTCGGCCCATAGCACAACTATCATGAGGAGAAGGAGTGCTCCGCCCAATCCTACCATTATGCGGAATGCCCAATAGATTAAATGGACAGGTGGTATCAGTTCTTCGGGGTGGTCGATGTATCCATAACCGAAGTAGTGGATGTTTTCATTCAAGATTTTACGAGCTTCGTTGGCTGCTACCGGGTCGCTCTCTTTCTGTTGGCGGTAGGTGCGGAAGGCGTTCAGTGCCAGTTTGCCCCGTTCTATCTTTTCTTGCGCAGAGGGGTTGTGTGTGCCATCGGGGGCGGTGTATCCATGAATCATGTTTTGAATACCTGGCACGTATCCGTCGATGTCGTGTGTGGCAAGTATGGAGAGCATGCCGGGAATCTCTATGCCGGGCACCAGGGAAAGGGCTACTCGCTGCCCGCCCTCTTCAAGACCTTCGGCGGCGGCAAGCTTCATGGGCTGGTATTTAGCGGCATGAACGCCCGACTGGTCGCCACTGAACATGAGTGCCATTGTGCCAACGATGCCTACCAAGGCAGCTACACGTATGCTGGCAAGGGCAAAGCGGGTTTCTCGTTTCTTTAGTAGATACCAACAACTGATGCCGATGACGAAGATAGATCCGGTCATCCAACCGCTGAAGACTGAGTGGAAGAACTTGACGATGGCTATCGGATTGAGTACCAATGCCCAGAAATCGACCATTTCGTGGCGAACGGTGTCTGGATTAAACTCCATGCCCACGGGGTGTTGCATCCATGCATTGGCTATTAAAATCCAAATGGCCGAGATGGATGCTCCGATGCCGGTGAGCCATGTAGCGGTGAGGTGTGTCTTTTTAGTTACTTTTTCCCATCCGAAGAACATGACGGCAAAGAATGTTGCTTCCATGAAGAAGGCCAGAATGCCTTCGATGGCGAGTGGCGCACCGAAGATATCGCCTACGAACCAAGCGTAATTGCTCCAGTTTGTTCCAAACTCAAACTCAAGGATAATGCCTGTGGCAATACCCACGGCGAAGTTGATGGCAAACAATTTCATCCAGAACTTGGCCGTTCGTTTCCAGAACTCATCTTTCTTTATTACATAAAGTGTTTCCATTGTTGCCATGATGACCGCCAGGCCTAAGGTGAGCGGAACAAAAATCCAATGGTAACCAGCCGTCAAAGCAAATTGTGCTCTCGACCAATCGACTAATGCATTCTCTACCATGATATCTGTTGTTTATTGATTGTTGTCGGTTATGGGACGAGTGAGTTGCATACCCACATGCTCTATTTTCTCTTCTTCGCTCTTTCCCGAAAGGGTGGGCTGGAAGAAGAATATTCTTAGTACGGCAAAAAGGATGATTAGTTTCAGTAGAATCAGTAGCCATAGGTTTTTCCCCCATGTCATCTGTCTGAACCCCTCGGCATAGAAGTTCCAAATGGAGCGGATAGTACTTTTCATAGTCATCTCTTTAGGGTATATCGCCACAAATATAGGGATAATTTTGGATAATGCAACGTTTGTAGAAGCACTATTGTTTGGTATGTGATTGGTGGATAAACAAAATCGGCGAAGAATGTTCCTCTTCGCCGATTTCGTATTACTTGATCTCGATTTCTTCTTTCATGTCTATCTCTTCGCCCTTAAGGTCGTAGAATACATATTCGAGGAAGGCGAGTTTCTGGCTCGGTACAATTTTTATGCCGAATCCATACTTCATCTGCCATTTGCGCTTCAAGGAGATGAATCCTTGGTTGATGTAGGCGGCGATGTATGGGTGGATGTGTAACGTAAATTTCTTTATCTTCAACTTGTTGACCAGGTAGTCGATTTTGCTTTCCAGTGTGTCGGTGAAAAGGATGGATGATTTGATGGTTCCTTTTCCGAAACAGGTGGGGCAGGTTTCGCTGGTGTTTACATCCATTGCGGGGCGCACGCGTTGGCGTGTGATTTGCATCAGCCCGAATTTGCTGAGGGGCAGAATGTTGTGGCGGGCACGGTCTTTCTGCATGTTCTGACACATGCGTTCGTAGAGTTTCTGCCGGTTTTCTGCCAGTCCCATGTCGATGAAGTCTACTACGATGATGCCTCCCATATCGCGCAATCGGAGTTGGCGCGCCAGTTCGTCGGCTGCTCCTAAGTTTACTTCCAATGCGTTGGCTTCCTGGCCGTTGGCGTTCTTGGTGCGGTTGCCGCTGTTTACATCGACTACGTGAAGGGCTTCGGTGTGTTCGATGATGAGGTAGGCTCCGCTTTTGTAGGAGACGGTTTTGCCGAAGGATGATTTGATTTGCTTGGTGATGGCAAAGTTGTCGTAGATGGGGAGGTCGCCTTTGTATAGTTTGACAATTCCTGCCCGTTCAGGGGCGATTAGTGCTACGTAGTCCTTAATTTCGTTGTAAACCTCTTCGTTGTTTACGTGTATGTTTTCGAAAGAGGGGTTGAAGAGGTCGCGCAATAGTCCTACGGCGCGGCTTGTCTCTTCGTAGATCAGGGTGGGGTACTTTGTAGCCTTTTGGACTTTGACCATGGCGTCTTCCCAGTGCTTCAAAAGAATCTTGAGTTCCCCATCGAGTTCGGCTACACGTTTGCCTTCGGCTACTGTGCGCACGATGATGCCGACGTTTTTCGGCTTGATGCTCATCAGTAGTTGCTTGAGGCGGGCGCGTTCTTCGCTCGACTTGATTTTCTGTGATACGGATACCTTGTCGTTGAAAGGGATGAGTACGAGGTAGCGTCCGGCAAATGAGATTTCGGAGGTGAGTCGTGGCCCTTTGGTCGAGATGGGTTCCTTAACGATTTGTACCACTACTTCCTGGCCCACTTGAACGGTGTTGGCGATGCTGCCTTCTTTTTCGAGTTCGGGCTGGAAGGTTGCTTTACTGATGGGGTTCAGTTTCTTTTTGTTGCTCAGGACTTGTTTGATGTATTTCTCCAGCGAATTGAATTGGGGTCCCAGGTCTTGGTAGTGAAGAAAAGCGTCTTTATCGTATCCCACGTCCACGAAACAGGCATTCAGGCCTGGCATCAGTTTCTTGACGCGGCCTAAGTAGATGTTGCCCACGGAGAAAGAGGCTGTTCTTCCTTCGCTTTGGAGTTCCACGAGTTGCTTGTCTTCGAGCAGTGCGATGGAGACTTCCTTGGGCTGTACGTCAACTACGAGTTCGCTTGTCACTTTGTTTTTCGTTGGTTATCAATTCACTTTTAGAAACGTGTTCTTAAACAAAGAACAAACCCGCGAGACGATTTTATGTTCACACAAGTTTGTTCTTTATTTTGTCCATGGAGACTTAGAAATTACTTCTTGCTTTTATGTCTGTTCTTTCTTAGTCTTTTTTTACGCTTATGCGTAGACATTTTATGTCTTTTTTTCTTCTTTCCGCTTGGCATAGCTTAAAAAATTAAATGGTTATTACTTTGATTTATTACTTCTTTACTGAAAGAGTAAATGTCTTGGCTGGCTTGAATGCCGGTATATTGTGCTCTGGGATGATGATTGTAGTGTTCTTCGAGATGTTGCGAGCAGTCTTTTGTGCTCTCTTCTTCACGATGAAGCTACCAAATCCACGCAAGTAGACATTTTCTTCTTTACTCAATGAATCCTTAACGGCTTCCATAAATGCTTCAACGGTTGCCAAAACGGTTGTTTTGTCGATACCGGTGTTCTTAGCGATTTCGCTTACAATATCAGCTTTAGTCATTTTTTTGTAAATTAAATATTGTTACTAATGTTTTCTTTAAATTTTTGGACTGCAAATATATAGGTTTTTGGCGGCTCTAAAAAATATATTCTCCATATTTTTTCAAAAAAGTGATGTTAGGGGGCTGTTTTGCTTGCAAAAAGCATTATTTTTGCGGCTATGAACGAGTTTACAGCTGTTTTATTGGAGTGGTATGACGAGCATAAGCGCGATTTGCCGTGGCGTGAAACGAGGGATCCGTATTGTATTTGGATTTCCGAAATCATCTTGCAACAGACGCGTGTGGCGCAAGGATTGGCCTATTATGAGCGTTTTATGAAACGTTTCCCCAACGTGGCTTCGCTGGCCGAGGCCGACGAGGAGGAGGTACTGAAGTATTGGCAGGGGTTGGGCTACTACTCGCGGGCACGCAACTTGCATGCTGCTGCACGGAGTATGTGCGGCGCTTTCCCCGAACAGTATGCGCAGGTGCGCGCATTGAAAGGCGTAGGCGACTATACGGCGGCGGCCATCTGCTCCATTGCTTTCGGCATGCCTTATGCGGCGGTGGACGGCAATGTGTATCGGGTGTTGTCGCGCTACTTCGGGGTGGAGCTTCCGATAGATTCTCCTGAAGGGAAAAAATATTTTTCCTTCCTGGCAAATGAAATGCTCGATGCTTCTGCACCGGGAAAATACAACCAGGCTATCATGGATTTTGGCGCGATGCAATGTGTGCCTCACTCGCCCAATTGCCAGGCTTGTCCGTTGGCCGAGGGGTGTCATGCCTTCCGCAAGGGGTGCGTGGATAGCTTGCCGTGCAAGCAACACAAAACGCAGGTGAGCAACCGCTATTTTAATTATATATATGTACGCATGGGCGCGTACACCTTTATAAATAAGCGGCAAGGGAATGACATCTGGAAGAATCTGTTTGAGTTTCCGTTGATAGAGACACCGGCCGAGGTGCCGCCCGAGGAGTTTGTCGGCCTGCCGCAAGTAAGGCAACTGCTGCATGCCGACGATGACGCGGTGCCCTTTACGCTATTGTGCAAGGGGGTGAAGCATGTGTTGTCGCACCGCATCATCTATGCCAACCTCTACGAAATCTGCCTGCCGGAATCATCTCAGTCGTTTTCTGCCTTCAAACGCATCTTGATTGGCGACATAGACAACTACCCTGTATCCAAGCTGATGCATTCATTTCTTGAAAAATATGTATGAAAGTTTGCATCGTGTTGATATTCTCGTTAATTTTGGCGAAAAATTAGTTTGATAAACAAAACAACTCTTGATATGTCAGTAAATAAAGTGATATTGATTGGCAATGTTGGCCAAGACCCTAAAGTGACTTTTTTTGATGGTGGTGCTTGCGTAGCACAACTCAGCTTGGCCACAACCGAGCGCGGATATACCCTTCAGAACGGTACACAAGTGCCCGACCGTACCGAATGGCACAACCTTGTTTTCAGAAACCGATTGGGCGAAATCGTGGATAAGTATGTACACAAAGGCGACAAGCTGTTTGTGGAAGGACGCATCCGCACACGCTCGTACGACGACCAAAACGGTGCGCAACGCTATATTACTGAAATCTATGTGGACAATATGGAGATGCTTACGCCCAAGGCAAATACCGCTGCTCCTGCGGCACCGGCACCTGCACAACCCACGCAACCACAACCGGCACAGAATAATCCGGATGAAGGATTGCCGTTCTAATCAACCCAAGTATTCACTAATCTGTAACTCTTTTGGACTCAGACACGTTTATAGGCCAGTTGGCCGACATCTTTAACAGCATATCTGTTAATACTCCCGAGACATCATCTATCATTGCCATCGTTGCGGCAGGGCTCCTCTTGCTTGCATCGGGCTTTGCATCAGCATCCGAGATTGCTTTCTTTTCGCTTACACCGGCCGACTTGAGCGAGTTGGAAGATGAAAAGCATCCTTCCGACAAGAAGATTCACAAACTGCTTGCCGATAAAGAGCGTTTGCTGGCCACTATATTGATAACCAATAACTTTGTCAATGTGGCCATCATTATGCTTTGCAACATCTTCTTTATGCAGGTATTCAATTTCGGTTCGCCATTGGCCGAGTTCTTAGTGCTGACCGTTATCCTGACATTTCTTTTGCTGCTTTTCGGCGAAATCATGCCCAAGATATTCTCGGCACAAAACGTATTGAGGTTCTGTCGGCTCTCTGCACCGGGCCTTTTGGCATGCCGTTCGGTTTTCTACCCAATATCGTCCATGCTGGTACACTCTACTTCTTTCCTGAACAAGCGCTTTTCAAAGAAAAACCACAATATATCGGTGGACGAGTTGTCGCACGCGCTCGAACTGACCGATAAGGCAGAGATTTCCGAAGAGAGCAACATTCTCGAAGGCATCATCCGCTTTGGTGGCGAAACCGCCAAGGAGGTTATGACCTCTCGCCTCGACGTGGTGGATTTGGAAATACGCACGCCCTATACCGAGGTGCTGAAGTGTGTGGTGGAAAATGCCTATTCGCGCATACCCATCTATGCCGGCACGCGCGATAATATAAAAGGTGTGCTATACATAAAAGACCTTCTTCCGCACCTGAACAAGGGAGATAACTTCCGTTGGCAAACATTGATTCGCCCGGCCTACTTCGTGCCGGAAACCAAGATGATTGACGACTTGTTGCGTGATTTCCAGGCCAACAAGATACACATCGCCATTGTGGTGGATGAGTTTGGCGGCACATCGGGCATCGTAACCATGGAGGATATTATCGAGGAAATCGTTGGCGAGATTCACGACGAGTATGACGACGAAGAACGAACCTATGCCGTGCTGAACGACCATACTTGGGTGTTCGAGGCCAAAACGTTGTTGACCGACTTCTATAAGGTGACTAAGATAGACGAGGAGACTTTTGACGATGTATCTGGCGATGCCGATACATTGGCCGGTTTGTTGCTCGAACTGAAAGGCGAATTCCCCGTGCTGCACGAGAAACTCAGTTTCAATCGCTACGAGTTCGAAGTGCTGGAAATGGACAACCGCCGCATCCTGAAGGTGAAATTCACCATCTTGCTTTCTCAAACTGAAGACGAGAATAACTAAGCCTGTGTCATGCCTCTGTTTCTCCAACATATTGAGAAAGACTTCCGATGGGGCATTTGGAAGGTGGAAGAGTCGGAGGCCGATTTGCTTGCCTGCTTTTCCGATAAGGCGATGTATGCCGATGGCTTGGCGAAACTGAAATCTCCGCATCGTCGCATCGAGTGGCTGGCCGTCCGCGTATTGCTTAAAACCCTGGCGGGCGGTGAAAAGAGGGTGGGCTATCTCCCCAACGGTCGTCCTTTCCTGAAAGATGGCTCGTACTCATTAAGCATTTCGCACACAAAGGGATATGTGGCTGTGCTTCTCTCTTCCCGGCAAACGTTGGTGGGTATCGACATCGAGCAGACGGGCGAACGGGTGCGTAAGGTGGCACATAAGTTCGTTGGCCCAAGCGAAGTGATTTCCCTTTACGACAACTCGGACATTTGGGCGCTTTTGCTGCATTGGTCGGCCAAGGAGAGTATGTTCAAGTGCCTCGATACGCCCGAAGTGGATTTCATCAGTCACCTTCACATCCATCCTTTCCAAATACAGTCTTCCGGCACTTTCCAGGTGCACGAAACACGCACTCCATCTGCCCGAGAATACACTGTTCACTACCTTCTCCATCCCGATTTCGTACTGACGTATATCTATAAATTACATTAAACCTTTTTACCCATTAGATTAAACCTTTTGCCCAAGAAGGTTAAACCTTTTGGGTCATTAGGTTAAACCTTATTTCCAAACAACAAACACTTCACGCGCAAACATCAAATACTTCAGACGTAAACAACAAATAGTTCAGACGCTAAAATAATCACGCGCAAATTGCTCCGGATTTGTTCGGGATCATCGCCGACTTTGCGCGTGATTATTAACGACTTTGCGCGCAAATCCGATAACAATTGCGCGTGATTCCGGCAGAGATTGTTCGTGAATCGGGAGAAAATTGCGCGTGATTCCGGCGGCAAGTATTTCTCTCGCGCGTACGCGTGCGTGCGCGCGCACTCTAGAGTTTATTTTTCAATGTCACAAATGTCACAATGTCACACAAGTGTTAAATTATGGTGTTAGTGTGCTGATTATCAATACTTAAAATGTTAAATAAAAGTGTGACATTAAGCGTGACATTAGTGTGACATTAAAGATTTTAATGTCACACTGCATTTTATTAATACGTTAATAGTCAGCAATTAATCAATTTTTCGAATCTTCTTGAATAGTCTGAAAAGCATGCAGTAATCAACTTTTTTCGCCCAAAAACGGTGCATTTTAACATTTTTTTCAACGCAATGAATGCCATTTTTCGTTCTATAAATCGTTTTCTTCGTTTAGTATTCACTGTCAACGTCTGAAAGACGCGATGCACAAAGTGCGAATATCCGTGGGCTTTCAAGCCTACGGATAGGATTTTATTCTCTTTCAAACGTAAAAACATATAATTTATAATTCATAATTATTCGCCAAGTGCTCATCAAAACCTCTTCTGATTTTTTACATCAAAGTATAGTCATAATTCAAAATTATTACCTACCTTTGCCTTGTCTTCACGCCGATGCTTTAGCATGAAGCGTGGGCGGTGGGGACAGACATATAGATAATGGCGTATTCATACGCTTTGGTTTTGACCGTTCGAAGTCCTGGAAAACTTTCAAACTATTGTCAAAAACAAAGCAACGGGAAACGCACGTAGGGTATGTTTATACACACCCCTTGTATATTGTGTAGCCAGTAGTGCATCTGTACTATGGGGCAAACATATATAATAAGGTGTTGTTATCATATCGGCGTGAAGTTCGAAGTTGCTCGTTTCGACAATAGTGGGCAACTTCCAGGACGCCTTGAACGGTGAAGCGAGCGACGAGTGGGCTTCACGTTTTTTTATTTATATGCCTCCCTATTTCTAATACATACTGAACTTTCGATGACGAAGCCCCGTCGCGCTTAAAACTTTAAAGATATGAAGAAATTCTTATTCCTACTGACAGGGCTTATGTGTATGCTCGTTAGTTGTGGTGGCGGTGAAGACTCACCCAATGAGCCTACCCCAACTCCTAACCCTACACCAAACGAACCGACTGCATCCATCACCATGAATACCAACATCCCATCCGGTGGTTTGGCATTCGATGTAAAAGGTGGCGAAAAATCGGTTGATTTTACTACCAACAAAGATTGGACAGTAACCGTAGCCGCTACTACCGGTGGTGCTACCTGGTGTACAGCTTCGCCCACAAGCGGTAAGCAAGGCGATGCAACCGTAAAGTTTACCGTCAAGGAGAACACCGATTACGACGACCGTAGTGTATCCGTCACCATTAAGGCAGGCACTGCCAGCAAGACATTCACCATCAACCAAAAGGGTGCTGAAGCTTTGCTTGTAACTACTACTAAATACGAAGTAGAGCAGGCTGGCGGAGAGATTGAGGTTGAAGTACAAGCCAATATAGACTACGAAATGGAGATTTCGGAAACCGCTAAGAGTTGGATTAGCGAAGCTACTACCCGTGCATTGACTACACACAAGCATACCTTCACGATTGCTGCCAACGAAGAGGTTGAGAAACGCGAAGGAGAAATCGTCTTCAAGAGTGGCGACAAAGTAGAAACCGTTAAGGTATATCAAGCCGGTGGCGCAGTGTTGGTGCTTTCGCAAAACGAATTCAATGTGAGCGATGCCGGTGAAGTGATTACCATCGATGTGAAGAGCAACATTGACTTTGGTGTACATATGCCCGATGTAGATTGGATAAGCAACGAAGCAGCTACTCGTGGCATGTCCAGCCATACCCTGAAGTACGACATTGCACCAAACGAAACATACGATGCACGCGAAGCCGAAATCGTCTTCTACGATAAGAACAGCGACTTGAAGGAAACTGTGAAGATTGTGCAAGTACAGAAAGATGCCATCATCATCTCTAATAAGAGCTACGAAGTAAAAGCCGAAGGCGAAACCATCGAAGTCAAGCTGTCGGCTAATGTAGAATTCGATGTCACCATGCCCGATGTGGATTGGATTACCCAAGTAACCACCCGCAGACTGACCGAACACACCCTATATTATAAGGTTGCGGAGAATACCGGTGAAGAAAGCCGTTCGGCAGAGATTGTATTTATCAACAAAGATACTCAACTGAAAGAAACTATTCAAATTACACAAAATGGAGCCTTTAAAGGTAGCTATGTTGATGGAGTTGTTACCATTGGCAAGGCGGGTACAATGCTTGAGCTATTGGGGGGGTCTTATAATGCTAATAAAATAGAATCTCTGAAAGTTGTAGGCCCAATCAACGGTACTGATTTATATAATCTCCGATTGATGCTGGGATATTATATCTTTAAGGAAGAAAACGGTAAACTTTCTAAACTTGATTTATCTGAAGCAGTTATTGTAAAAGGAGGAAAACCGTATTATGACGAATTTATTTTAAATAGTCATATTCGTTATAATACATCAAGCGATACAATTGGGAATCGCATGTTTGAAAACTGTATAAATTTACGAAGTATAAAGTTACCAAAATCCGTTAAATCAATAGAGAGTTTAGCTTTCCGAGGTTGTCCATTGAAATCAATAATAATTCCCGACAATGTTACTTCGATTGGATATTCTGCTTTCCAAGGTTGTCCATTGGAAACAATAACAATTCCTAAGAGTGTTACATCAATAAAGGAAAGCGCCTTCAAAAATTGTTATAATTTGGAAAGACTATTTATATCAGATTTGTCAGCCTGGTGCAAAATTGATTTTGAAGATAGTGATGCAAATCCATTAAATTATGCACAAGAACTTTATTTAAACGGTTATGAAGCTACTGATATAATTATCCCCGATGATGTTACTTCGATTGGAAATTATGCTTTCTGTGGTTATAATACTTTAACATCAGTAACTATTCCTAACAGTGTTACATCAATAGGAACTAGTGCTTTCCAAGCATGCGAATCTTTGTCTTCAATAACAATTCCAACGAGTGTTACCTCAATTGGGGATTACGCTTTCTTTCAATGCTATGGAATAAAATCCCTATACATATCGGATTTGTCAGCTTGGTACAAAATTGATTTTGGAGGAATTCATGCTAATCCGTTATACAATGCAGACATTTTTTATGTAAACGGCGAAGAAGTTACCGATTTAATTATCCCCGATAATGTTACTTCGATAAAAGATTATGCTTTCTGTGGTTATAATACTTTAATATCAGTAACTATTCCTAACAGTGTAACGTCAATAGGGAAAGAAGCTTTTAGAAGTTGTGAAAAATTAACTTCAGTTACTATAGGCAACAGCCTAACGTCAATAGGAAGAGGTGCTTTCCAAGCATGCGAATCTTTGCCTTCAATAACAATTCCTACGAGTGTTACCTCAATTGGGAAGGACGCTTTCGATCAATGCCATGGAATAAAATCCGTATATATATCGGATTTGTCAGCTTGGTGCAAAATTGATTTTGGTAATGGTAAAGCAAATCCACTAAACGGTGTGGACAATTTTTATGTAAACGGTGATGAAGTTACAGATTTAATTATCCCCGATGATGTTGCATCAATAGAAAAATATACTTTCTACGGATGCAAAACAGAATCGGTAATAATAGGTAATAGTGTTACTTCAATAGGGGAATATGCTTTCTACGGATGCAAAACAGAATCGGTAACAATAGGTAATAGTGTTACTTCAATAGGGAAATATGCTTTTTCAAAATGTAGTGCCACTCTATATTATAGCTATGCTATTTCACCTCCAGAAATCACTATGAAGACGTTTGATTCTATAAAAAACGCCACTTTATATATACCCAAAGGATGCTTAGAAATATATCTGCAATCTTACGAATGGGCAGAAATTTTTGATACAATTAATGAAATGGAATAAATATGGAAAACATTGAATATACATTTGAAATTATAAATAAAGAAATGTTATCACCTGAAGAAGTACATTTCTTTTATTACGATGTAATGCGTAATACGGAAGATACTATTCAATCAATTTATGAATGGAACGAAGATATTGAAGAATCCTTAAACAAAAAAGGATTAACAATAAAAGATATGAACAAAGGTACTCTACCCCTAAATATCGAAACTAATGTTCTATTTTTCTCCATATCACCAAATGAAAGTAAACCTATCGCTTTTTTTCGTCATTTGCGTAATGCATTTGCTCACCATCAAATTGTACGGTATGGAGATTTTCTTAAGATTAAGGATGTTTCGGGGAATGATGTTACAATGATTGGACTCCTTAAGTATCAAGATTTAAAAGAGCTTTGTTTCCTGTTCTTTGACCAAAGAACAAAATTTGAAGCAAATAACGTACTATAATGATAAGAATATGGAAAAAAGAAGAAACATGACACCTTCGCATATCTCAGCAAAACTTAATAGCTATTTAAAAAAACATAAGAAAGAATTGATTTATGCTACTACAAAGTTTGTAGCTGATGATGTTATAAACTTCAATGTGCTTATGGAAGAGGACTATTCTGGAAAAGATTACTATAATTTCAATGGAAAAATTGAAATTGAAAATCCTAAGAATGACAGAATAACTGAATGGATTCTTATAAAAGGAAAGGTTTACATTGAAGAGGGTGAAGGCAACGAACCTTCATTTAGTAAAGTAGACATGATTTATCCCTATTAAATAAGTCTTGAATCTATATATATCAAAGCTTTGAACACCCCAAGCGGGCCATTCGCCAAGGTGTTTCAAAGCTTTGTTTTTTAAGCACGTAGCAAATCGCTCCTTTGCCCGCAGCAAAGTGGTGGTAAGCCCACAGCAAACAAGATGTAAGCCCCGAGCAAATTCTGTTTTGCTCGGGGCAAATGTTTGATAAGGTGCGAGGTTGTTTGGAACAATAGCCGCTATTGATTTATTTGGTCTTAACTTACGACCAACGTCGGTCTTAAGTAGTGACTAAGGCTTGACGTAAGTAGTGACCGGCATCGGACGCTGCACGCAACACTGCTGTCCCAAAGAATATGTTAATATCATTTTTTATTATTTGTATTTCAGTATTTTACGGCAATATGTTTATACGGAGGATTTTGAAATGAATGTATTGTGCTAATTTCGCACAAACTTTCAAA
>SUXZ01000003.1 GCA_015060685.1 Mediterranea massiliensis
AAACGCTATTCAACAGATTTAAGGGTTTAGAGATTTTTTATTCACCTCCCTTCAGGGTTATAGTTTAAATACTCAACTTTTAGCAGGGATAAAGAAAAAAACATTCAACTTTTTCTAGGGCAAGACACTCATAATTCATAATTAATGTGTTACCCTGTTACCCGTTACCACCACACTAACTCACTAACACACTAAATCACTAACACACTATATCATAAGTACATCCGTACCCATCGGCATTCCATTATGTGAAAACAACCCGCAAAATGATGCGGATTATGTGAAAATTATGCGATATAATGATGCGGATTATGTGAAAAGTCTTATCTTTGCAGTTGAAATCAAGCATTTTAGATATGGATAAGCTACTTAGAAGAAAAGTTGATGGCTATTTGATGGCTTGGAAAAACAATCCAGATAGGAAACCGCTAATCATTAAAGGTGCTCGTCAAATCGGGAAAACACGTTCTATTGAATGGTTTGCAAATCAGAACTACAAAAGCATCATTCAAATAAATTTTGTAGAGCAGCCTAAATATAAGCATATATTTGAGGATGGTTTTGAAGTTGATACCATCCTTAAAAACGTATCGTTACTAAATCCTGAGCTAAAGTTTATACCAGGTGAGACACTATTCTTTTTTGACGAACTACAGGCATGTCCAAATTGTGCAACTTCATTGAAGTTCTTCAAACTGGATGGTCGATTCGATGTTATCTGCTCCGGCTCATTAATGGGTATCAACTATAGAGAGATTGAATCTAACAGTGTGGGTTATAAAGAGGATTACGAAATGCATTCGATGGATTTCGAGGAGTTTCTTTGGGCTAAAGGATACAATGAAGATTTTATAGATGAGCTATATCAACACATGCAAGAAGTCAAGCCACTTGCTAAATTGCAAATGGATGTTCTTTTTGAACTTTTCCGTGATTATGCTACTATTGGAGGTATGCCAGAGGTAGTAGATACATATATTAAGAACAAAAATTTCAGCGGAACATTGGGCATACAAAAACAATTACTCAAAGACTATGAAGAGGATATCACCAAATACGTAGAGGGATTTGATAAGGCAAAGGTCAAAGCCGTTTATAGCCACATCTCCACCTTCTTGGCTAAAGAAAACAAGCGTTTCCAGATAACCAAGATTGGCAAGAATGCACGCAACAGAGATTATATCGGTTGTGTAGAATGGCTTGCTGATGCAGGAGTCATTAATGTTTGTTATTGTTTGAATCAACCAGAGCTCCCACTTAAGGGCAACTATGATCCTAAACTCTACAAGATTTATTATAAGGACACAGGGCTCTTTATTGCTTCGCTCGACGAAGAAGCCCAGGAAGATTTAAGAGCCAATAAAAATCTTGGTACCTACAAAGGAGCCATATACGAGAACATCGTAGGAGATATGTTAGTAAAGCAAGGTTATAACCTCTATTATTACAGTAGCGACAAACCATCTCTTGAAATGGACTTCTTCGTAAGAGATGCGGACTCTCTTATCCCCGTAGAAGTAAAAGCCAACGATGGTGCAACAGCTTCATTGAACAAGTTACTAAATGATGATAGATATTCAGATGTTAAATACGGCATCAAGTTAGGATTTAAGAATATCGGCTTCAACCACAAGTTCTACACCTTCCCATACTTCTTAACCTTCTTATTGAAGAGGTTTGTAACCGATAGAAAATAAATGCCGATAAGTACTCCCGTACCCATCGGCATTCCGCTATATCACTAAATCACCACCACACTACCACACTAAATCACTAACACACTAACTCACTAACTCACCACCACACTAATTAGCTCATACTTTCAAACTTTCCTTATTGAGCAGGAACTCATAAATGTTCATAAATACGACCCCGTTTTCGTCTTGGTAGCGCTTTATCGGATCTTCGGTGATTACAAACTTCTGGAAGTTATCCGATATATTCATCAACGAGCGCAATTCCTGTTCACGCTTCTCTTCATTTGGCAATCGCAGTGCCGATTGTATATAGCAACGCTTACTGCCTTCGTTACATACGAAATCAACCTCCAATTGTTTACGCTGGCTCTTGCCCTCCTCGTCTTTGGTGTTTACTACTACAACACCAACATCCACCATCAATCCACGAGTACGAAGTTCATTGTATATAAGATTCTCCATCAAGTGAGTTACTTCGTGCTGACGGAAATTTATACGGGCGTTGCGTAACCCTAAATCAGCGAAATAATATTTGGCTGGAGTGTCAATGTACTTCTTGCCTTTAATATCGTATCGTATTGACTTTTCTACCATAAAGACCTCTTGCAGTATTTCAAGGTAGGAACTTATGGTATTTGGAGATATAGAAACATTCTTGACCGACTTGAAGGTGTTTATTAACTTGTTTGGATTGATAAGACCTCCGATTGATGAAGAAAGAATATTGATAAGCTCCTCCAGCTCCTCTTCGTTCTTGATTTTGTACCTCTCCAATATATCGGTAATGTATGTTTTCTTAAAGAGTGTCTGAAGATATTTCATCTTCTCCTCAGTACCCTGCATTGTTGCAATCATAGGGAGCCCTCCAAAAGTCATATACTCTTCCATTGCCTCCTCGCGAGAGCCATTGAATACAGAGTAAAACTCACTGAACGATAGCGGTGCAACTTTTATCTCATCACCACGACCACGAAATTCGGTAATGACATCACTCGACAAAAACTTAGAGTTACTGCCTGTCACATATACATCTACATTGGGAATTTTAAGATAACTATTCAGTACATCCTCAAACTCATCCACCCATTGTACCTCATCAAGCATCACATAATGCATACCCTCTTTTGCTATATGGGCATCAATGTATTCAAGTAAGGCATCTGGGTTTCGCAAATTCTTGTTACGACGATCTTCCAAATCAACTTTTATTATGTGACCATCATCTATGCCTTGCGCTTTTAGATAGTCACTAAACAAGTTGAAAAGCAAATACGACTTTCCACAACGGCGAATTCCGGTTACAACCTTTATCATCCCGTTGTGCATACTCCTAATGAGTTTGTCCAGGTATAAATCACGCTTTATCTCCATAATCCCACTGAATGTTTTTGCGTATATACGCATTTTTATTCAGCAAAGATAGCGAAAGTTTTTTAACCGACAATATAACTGAATTGAAATTAGTCACCACCAGCTAACTCACTAACTCACCACCACACCGTTACCCTGTTACCCGTTACCACCACCCTCTTCACAACATGCAAAAACAAGAATGCCGATAAGTACATCCGTACCCATCGGCATTCCGCTATATCACTAAATCACTATATCACTAAATCACTAAATCACTAAATCACTTAAACCTCCCATCCTTCGCCTCAAAAATCACCGAAGGCTCAATCACGTGAATCGTATGCCAGGCCCCAACAGGAATCTGAGCACCAAAAAAACCTTCAGCAGGACAAATCAAATGCCGTGATACCTCCTTGAACGACACCTTCCGCACCACCTCTTCAGTCCGTGAAGTCTCCTCACGCGAATACTCCACCACCTCCTCATAGATGATCTCTTCCAACCTGCCCTTCAGGCATACCACCGTCTCCGACGTATCCTCATGTCGATGAATCGGCACCACCGTCCCTGGCAGCAACGCATTCAACAACCGTTGCGACGTATCCTCCGCACTCGTCCGCAAATCATAATTCACCCGCTTCCGTTCCGACACCTTCGCCTGTTCAAACAGCGACTCCAATAATTCCTTATTTATTTCAATCATATCATCTTATATTTAATTGCGCCAGAGGGACATATAATCTCCAATTCCCCTCCTTCTCGAAGGAGGGGTGCCCCTTGTGGGTGGGGTGGTAGGTATTCTCCATAAACACCCACACTAACTCACTAACTCACCAACACACTATCTCACTAATACTCCCTCAACACCACCTCAAACGCTTCAGCATAATTACATCCCCACTGACCACCTCTCATAGCAGCAAGACCTGTAATATATTCTGCCGAACGAGGATGCGGGTACGGACGCATCACACCACGATACATTGACAGAGCCTTAATCTTAGCCTCTACACCTTCAAGTCCCACCTCCACAAAGCAGTTCGGGTTGAACGTCTTGAATGCATTATTGATCTTCCACTCCGTACACGAAGGTACTTCCATATACCACAGCTCCTTCACACGCTTCACTTCTGGTCGGCGTTGGAATAGACGTACCGCCTCCTGGCAAGCCATTGATGTCTGAAGATGGTCATTATTTGTATCAGCAGGATGATGAGTAATGATGATATCCGGTTCACTCTCCTTGATGGCCGACTCTATAAACTGTACCAACTTCAAGTGCGGAACGGTATTCATTTCGATATTCGGGAAAGTCCCTTCATAGATTCTGTCCACTCCAAGGAATTTGTTCGAAGCAGTCGTATCATCTTCCAGTTCATTATCCTCCGGACGAAACGCACGTGCTTTGGCTTCCGTACACATTATGCATACATCAACCGTATGTCCCTCTTGTGTCCATTTCCACATTGATGCTCCAGCACCCAAAGTCTCATCATCAGGATGAGCAACAACAAGTAAGTATTTCATATATTACTTCTTTTTATTCAATATCTTATTTATCTCCTCTAAATAGATATTAGTCACAATATTACGATCATATTCACGTTCCATTTTCTCACGAGCAGCCTTACCCATAGCAATCTTTTCTTTATGAGGTAATAGAATGAATTTCTCTACTTTTGCAACCAAATCATCTACATTCTTTAATTCAAATGTATAACCCGATTTTCCATTATCTATCGGCTCTCTACATCCAGGAATATCAGATGCAATAGCAGGTCTTCCCATTGCTCCATGTTCAAGTATTACATTGGTTATACCCTCATAATAACTTGGATGAATTACGCAATGAGCAGCAGCTATACAAGGCTTCATATCCAACTGTATACCACCATACTTTACTATTCCTCTTGACTCCAAAGCCTCTACTTTCTCACGATACGACTCATCATCATAATCACCATAGAGTACAAACTCTGTATTAGAATATTTAGACTTAATCCGTTCAGCACAAGCTAACAATTCGTTAATCCCTTTAAAATCAACAATGCGTGCCACATAATTAAATCGAATCAAATCATCATTAACGGGATATTCAGTAAACTTAAATTCGTTCAAGTTTACACCTGAGCCTGGTATATCACGATAATATACCTTCCCACCGATAACTTTGTTGAGGAACTCACGTTCATATGAGTTCTGATACATCATACATGCTGAACCCGAATATCCAACTTTATATAGAAATTTTAATACTAGCCAAATTATTTTACTAAAATTTGATTCATCGTACATTCCTGCATTGTTAACAATATATGGAATACCTAATAAACGGCAGGCAAAACCTCCATAGGTCGAACATTTAGTTGTATATGTCAGGACTACATTTGGTTTTATCCTACGTAAGAGTTTAATGTATGTCCAGATTAACTTCAAATCTTTAACAATACTTTTCCCCTGTCTATCAATCTGTATATCAACAAAATTCGCACCTCTATCTATCAAATATTCTATTTTTTTTCCATATGGAGAATTAATATAGACTTCATAACCTTCATCTAATAAAGAAAAAGCTAATTCTCTCCTAAAATTATATATTACATTATCCTTGTTAACAAGGAATAAAATTGTTTTCTTATTCATAATCAAATTATTATCCAAGTCTTCTATTTGCTTCACTAACCTCCAACCCTTCAAATGATTCAGCCTGACTGACTATCTGATACTCGAAGTCATATTCAGACATCTTTGGGTCATAGTAATACGAAGCGAACATCTTGTTCAGCGGTTGCAGGAAGAATGAACCTAACCATACAAAAGGGTTGAAAATACGACTAACCCACATTTTGTGGTTATACTTCTTAGCAAAGAACTGAGCAATCTCTACCGTATCAGCCAACTCACGATTCTGAGGATAGTATATACCCGATTTCTCTAACAAGACCAATTGTTTTACACATTCTGCCAAATTATCTACATATAGCATCGAACGCTTATTATGCCATGCAGGGAAGATTGGTGTCTTGGTAGCCAACCAACCCAAACGCAAAAAATTTCCTCTGGAGTTTGGGCCATAAATCATTGGAGGACGAAGGACACATACCTTAAATGTATCACATTCCAGTTCCTTCAGTCCAATCTCAGCTTGCAGTTTAGAGTCACCATAAAATCCATTCGGAGCAGGTTTAGTATCAAATGTAAGTATCTCCTCACCCAACATCTGGCTTTCATGGTATACAATCATCGAACTCATAAAGATAAACTGCTTCACTCCAGCAGCCTTTGCGTGCTTAGCCACCTCAATCGTTAAATCACGATTCACCTTATAATACAATGGCTCCATCTTCGGGTCAGCATTCACATGAGCAATACCTGCCACATGATACACTACATCAAACTGGCTATAGTCAGCTTTCTTCCAGTTATCTCCAAAAGTATCTACAGACTCCACATGAAACAAGTCTGGAGTTTTCTTCAGCCAATTTTCTACATTTACACCAACGTAGCTACCGGCACCTGTTATCAGTACTCGTTTCATATTATAATTCTATCATTCCATCCTCATTATAAAGCACATCCCAATACTTTCTAATGAGTTTTGTTCCATACTTTAATTCAATCTGAGGAAGTTCCTCGCCCAAGAGCTGTTTCACACGAAGGTATGGAAAGTTCATACCAGCTCCTGCATAAAGGATAATAGTGGCTGTCACACGAGGATTCAAATCAGTCAGCCATGGATTATCTTGATCATCCAGCATAAAATCAAAACCGATATTACCATCCAACTTCAACTCACGAACAATATCTTCACAAAGTTTGTATGCAGATTCCTTCTTCTCCACCACACTACTTTGTGCAATACTTAAACTACTGGTGGTATTTCTGCGACCAGCAATATACAACACCTTACCATGGTCTGCTAACAGATCAATAGTATATTCCACACCTGGTAAAAACTCCATAGCAATAATCTCTGGCATAGGATTGCAGGAAGAGAGGATTTCACACATCTCGTCCAACGTAACATTCATCGACGATGGCTTATCGTTCATAAATAGATGCGCCTTATCCACATCCACTCGTACGATACGTACACCACGACTACCGCTATTCTTAGTCATCTTCACACATACAGGTCTCTGTGGGAAACCAAGTTCACCAATACGGTTACGAAGAGTCTCTACTGTATCCACCAAGAAATACTTAGGAACAGTCAGACCTGAATTTTTCATATGCTCATAGAGCTTATACTTGCTGTTAGCAGTTGCTAAAGTTTCCTTTTCGCTAATAGCCACCTTCACGCCCATAGCCTCGAATTCCTCCTTGCGATCAAGGATATACGGAAGCTCCATAGAAATATGTGGAAAAAAAACATCCACATTCTCCTTCAGGCAGATATCCAACAACACATCTACATAGTTGGGAGCCGTATAGGCTGGTACCTGATAGTACTCATCCACAAAGAGCTTCATCACAGGGTCACTACTCATATCGCACCCTACAATACGGATGTTTCTTTCATGATTATTCTTCAAGCACTTAAAGAAACCAGGCATAAAGAAAGCCCCACAAGCAGAGCTCAAAATGGTTATATCTTTCATTGGAATTGTTATCTATTAGATTTAGAACTCAAAACTGAACTTACCAAACACATCATCAAAAGTTTCGGCACGCATTATCATCTCCACATTTCCATCTGCACGCTTGGCATACATAGCACTCTGGGGTTTAATGAACTGCGGTTTGGATACAATACTATAGCCACCCACATTGTCAAACACCATGATGTCACCTTCAGCAAGATTACCATCCCACTGTGGCACCATCACATCCTGCTCCAAGCAAGTAAAGCCCATAATATCAATCTTATCATAACGTTTTGTAAGATTACCACAAGGTAGTACATAGGTAGGCAATTTCTTCATGGTACAGATTTCACCTAAGTTGTGATAATCACCATCCATATTAGCAATCCATCTACCGCGAATCTGCTTAATGCTTAGCACCCTTGAAACAAAGCTCAAGTAACGGGCCACCACAGTAGTTCCTGGTTCTGTATAAAGCATTGGCTTATTCTTAACATCCTTATAGTGATTGGCAATAGGCTCTATGCATGCCTTACAATAATCGTCATAAGTAGGAACAGCATCTCCACCAAACTGATTCTTCAGGTAGTCTGCCATATCGGCAAACATACCACTACCCAAACTGATATATGCTGGTACACCATCAATAATCTCGTCTGCAGCCTTCAACATGATTTCAGCACGTCTTGCCCAAGCTTCCACGCCACGTGAACGACTGATATGGCAATGCAAACCAATCAGCTTCAGATTTTTCTGATCTTTCAGAAGTGCTACCGTTTCCTGCAAATCCTTACTACCTGGCTCCAAACCAAAACGAGAAATAAAGTCACCACCAAGGTCCATATTGATACGGATACCTACTGTAAAATCTTTCTCTAGGTGCTCATTGCAGAAAGCCACAATACGTTTTGCCTCATCCAGCGAGTCTATATTTAAAATACCCCCTTGAAGCAAATGCTCGTACATACCCTCACCCTTAGAAGGGCCATTATATACAATCTGCTGATTAACATATCCAAGCTTCTTAGCTAGAGTGTACTCCATATCGCTCACCACTTCAGCCAAACCGCCAAGGCTCTTCACCAAGTTACAAACAAAAGGGGTATAGTTTGTCTTATAAGAGTAACAAATTTGATAGTTAGGATACACCTTTTGGAAAGTGCTTTCTAATGATTTATAGTTATCTACAAACCCCTTCTCATCAAATAAATAAAAAGGAGTACCATTCTTCTCAATTAACGACTTAATTACTTGCTCCATTATATATTTCGAATCTTATTACTTCTTGATTACCATATCTTTTCTCTCCACATTCAAATGTGGACGCTCACACGTGCCGTAATCATCCTCTACTCTCATGAATAGAATCTTGAAAGTCTTGAAGATTACTTTTATATCTAACCACAACGAAATGTTGTCGGCATAATAGCACTCATACTCAAACTGCTCCTCGTAAGTAGTCACAGTCTTCCCACTCAGGGAATCAGGTGGTATCAACCCACCTCTAACAGTATGACGCTTGCGCTCCTCGGGTTTAAAGTAAGGGCCATAATAAGTAGGCATCGGACGAGGGCCGACTATAGACATTTTACCCACAAAGATAGCCCACAACTCCGGCAGCTCATCCAAGCTCGAATTACGAAGGAAGATACCTGCTTTTGTCAAACGTTGAGACTCGGGTAACAAGTTCCCTTCCTTATCCTTCTTGTTGGTCATCGAACGAAACTTATACAACTTAAAAGGTTTCTCATCCTTACCGATACGTTCCTGACCAAACAATACTGGAAGCCCCATAAATGCCACCACATAGACTATAAGAAGTAAATAAATGGGAAGTAATATAATCATCCCGATACTTGTTAGTAAGATGTCAAAGAATCTTTTAAAAAAACATCTGTACATATTTTTATATTTTATATTTAAATACTCTAGTTTATATTTATACAATACTATACATAAGATTTAATCACTCTAGCAGGATTACCAACTACTACAGAATTATCTGGTATATCCTTAACCACAACAGACCCAGCTCCAATAATCACATTATTACCAATTTTCACATTTCCAATGATGATCACATTTGCCCCTAAAGAAACATTGTCTCCAATTCTAGGCCGTTTATCCCCTTTTTTCCCAATTGTTGTACACTGAATACAACTAAAGTTTGCTCCTATTGATTCAGCATTCAAAACAGTAGAGTACGGATGTGCAATTCCCACCCTTGGACCAATCTTAGTCTGATACGAAATTATAAAAGACTTATCTCCTGGTCTTATCCAACTAATCAGCATTGCAAAAATTGGTCCTATACGATAATAAAATAACCTACGAAACCAACGATCGTTATGAAGAAGGTACAATGTACCAAGCAAACCAGACAAATTCAGAGAGTCTGTTTTTATAGCATCTACATCACTGTTAATCAATATTTTACCACCCCACCTATGGAATAAACCACCAAATGAGGAATATATAGCCATGAAAAGATTATGGCATTACATAGTCTTAAGTAGTCACGAATTTTTCTTTTGTTCATGTCCTAATAAAGTTTTATACAACTTCAGGTAGTTCTCCGACATTACACTAATATCATATACCTGTGCCCTTTGTTTACATCTTTCTGAAAGTTCTCGATAATACTCTTTTTCTTTCAATAAGTAATTCACTTTCTCTGCCAATTCCGAATGATTTCCTAATGTAAATATCTCGCCAGCCCCCTCTACTACTTGTTTCAATCCATCTACATTGGTTATTATAATAGGCTTGCCATTAGCCATAATCTCCACAGCAGCTAGTCCAAAGCCCTCCCAATTACTAGATTGTATACCTATATAAGATGAAGAAATTAATTCTGGGATATCAGATCGTGAACCTAAGAATTGAACCCGATCAGATACTCCTAACTCTTTAGCTAGATTCTCACAATATACTCTATTCTCACCATCACCTACCAAACGCAAAATAGCCTGTTTATCTATATACTGCATAGCACGAATAACCGTCTCTTGATCCTTTGATGGCGCAAAACGGGATACCATCAATAAAGACTTGGGAATAACAGGAACCTTTACTGACGCAAATTTTTGGGTATTCACTCCATTGTTAATCATGACAAAACGCTCATCTAGCTGTCCTAGCCAAGTTGTAAGTGAATCCTGTGTTTGTTGGCTGATAGATATTAGTCTATCGTATCTGCCAAACATAAAACGCTCTATGGGACGAAAATACCATTTATTCCTTCTTCTATCAAAAGTAGAATGTTCTGTATATACCAATTTCAACTTTAAACCTCTTATAGCCAAGGAAGCCCAATATAGAGTGGGAAAAAGATGTGCATGAATCAAATCATAACCCTTAAAGATCTTTCTCATACGAAAGATAACAATTGGATTATAGAAATTATGTTGATTCATACATATAATATTAATACCTGCTTCTTCTATTTCCCTTTCAAAATCATTGTAAACACGTTCATAAACAAGCAGACTGACAATTGCAGTTTTTGCTTGAAACGGCAACAAGTCCGCTAACAATCTCTGGGCACCACCTATTTCTAAAGATGTAATAACATGTAGTATTTTCATCATTTTATTAATTAAATGTTAATATACTGATAAAGTATCTCTACACTTTTCTCAAAATCTTTCTGAGTCTTTAGATGCATCACTGTATCTTCAATACCAACTTGCAATTTCTCACGTAAAGGAGCATTACCCATCAAAAGCTGTATCTTAGATGCCATATCTCTTGAATCTTTGTTCCTTGCCACAAATCCATTAACCCCATCCTTAACTGTATAAGGCAAAGCTGTATTATCAAAACATATTATTGGTAAACCATTATTAAAAGCCTCAATCAACACTATTCCATAACCCTCCAATAAAGATGGAAAAGTAAAGATTTCTGCTTTCTGATAACATTCTGCCAATGTTTCGTCAGAAATACGTCCTAAAAAATGTACATTTTCAGATAATCCTAATGAGCTAATCTGTTGCTGTAACTTTTCATAGTAAGACTGCTCTACAACCTTTCCAACTATATTCAACTTAACAGATTCTCTATTTTCTAACATCGAAATTGCGTCAATCAAATAAGAAAGACCCTTACGTTCCTCAATCGTGCCAACATACAAAAGATTACCCACCTCATAATTTAAAGATCTCTTAAATTTATGTTCAAACGCAAGTGGCACATAAAATATCTTTTTGTTGGGGAATAAAGTTTTCGCCATATCGAAAGTGAAAGGACTTGGAACTATGATACTATCCATCAAAGATGTGTATTTACACATCAACCATTTATTTATTCGCCATACAAGACCAGACCCACTGATAAAAGGAAAATGATGAACAATCATAGTCGATTTTGCCTTTGTTATCCATTTATTTAATAAAGCAAGAAGAAAATGATATTTAAATCTTGTATCACCAAACATCACCAAGGTATCTTTGCTGAATAGCCTTAGATATTTTAATTCCGCAAAAGGTGAAAGTATTTTTCTCCAACTCCTATACTTTTGCGCGCATTCTGGAGTTGAACGTACCTTAATTCCTGTCAATTTCATAAATTCGACCACGAACGCATCATTATATTTATGTCCACCCGTAATAGACTTTTCATGATGGCTCAAATATATTATCGCTCTCATAATAACAAAACACTTATTATATTATCACAACAGAGTCGTCTTTTTTATCATAAAAAACACCATATTTTAAAATTTTAGCAGGATTACCCCCTAGTAATATTTACTCACCATAATTCCCATAATCTTTATTCAATAGAGAATTACAAGCTACAGAACAGAACTTTGGAGTATACGTATTGGGAAGGAGTTTACATTCTGAACTAACCCAATTATTCTCTCCTAAGACGATTTCTCCGTAACCAGAACTCACAAAATTACCTGACTTATCTTTAAGTCTATGGAAATTAGTATCCATAACATAAGAATTCCAGCCAATTAAATTATTTCTATTGAATACAACTTTATTATGACATACTATATGAATCCCTGCAGTTGCACAGAAAGAATCACCAAATACCAACAAACCTTTTTTGCCCACTGAAACAGCACAACAATTTCCGATACGTGTTTCCCCACAAAAAATAATTTTACCATTATTTTCAAGAATACATCCATTATCGGGATAATGAGAAACAGCTCTATGACCAATCCGTATCATACCTGTTTTTATTGTCAACGTATCAATTTTAAAACTCCCCCCCCCAGAAATCGTAGTTTTGTGTAGAAAAACTGGAATTTTCATTGCAATTTTAAACGGAAAATACTTAAAATTAAACCAAATGATTTGAGGCCAGTCTAACAAATATCTATAAAATATCTCTAAAGCTTTAACTAAATTATTCATATTTTTCTAACGTCTTGGTAGTCCCTCTCTTATAGGATCCTCTTTCATTGTAAAAACTGAATGATATGGAAAATATGCTGCATTATAATTAATATTACTTCTATATTCTAAAGCAGAAGGTAAACAGAAATTTTTTACATTAAAAAAGAACAATAAGAAAACTGTTGTATGTAAAATTATACGAGAAAGTTTAGGCATTGCTGTATTAGGACTTGATAAATTAGCAAATGAAACAGCAATTACAGGAAACAGATAATTATAGAATCTATCCAATAAAGGAACAAAACTTGATGCTATACCAACAAATGTTGCAAGCAAAAGAACTGCGCAAATCTTGCGATTAATAGCATTACTTGATTTTTTATACACTTCCCTAATTAAGAATGGAGGAATTACCTTTGTTATTAAATTTGTGAATATACCAATTAAACTAAATCCTTCTAAGCCAATATATCCTCCGACTTTATCCTCAAATGATTCAGATGAATACCATAAAATATGAATTAAGATTTCAAAATACATAATAAATATCAACATTATTGCTACAAGTGTTATAATACAGAATATTTTATTCTTATTCCATATTAATGCTAGCATAGTTGCTATCACTATCACAAAGGCAAATTTATGAAAGAAGGCTGCCGCCATCCCCCATATTATGTAACTAATTAAATTATCAGTTTTTATATAATGATATAAACCGAGTAAAAAACATGACATAGCCAATGCTTCTCGTAAGGCTCCGAAATTAAAATGCACCCAATAACAGACTAGATAAAATAATAATGGCCAAAACCGTTTATTAGTGAATTTATTTGTTACAAATACTATTGTTCCTGTAAATATAAGCGCATCCAATACATGCATAAATGCGAAATCATCAAAAATACTTTTACAGATTGCGGTAAATATTACCCATAAAGGTTCAAATATTGATTCTGAAATGGACGATATCGTCAGTGTACTTAGTGTATCATAATATAAAAAATCCCTCATATAAGATGGTGTGTCTATACCTATTCTATAACTCAGACCTGGAACTAAAATAAGTAAAGTCACAACAAGATAATATAATCTTTTATATATAGAATTCGTATATGGTACATTTTTTCCATCTAATACAAATGCACCATAAAGAATCAATAACAAAATAATGAAGTATATCATATTGATTAATCGTAAGCGTCCAAAAATGACGTGTCTATAGAAAACGATGCTTTGGAGCACCTATTTCGATAGGTACACACATCATTGAGGACAATTTTTAATGATTATTAATTTTATAAGTAAAGCTTGGCAGGTGTCAAGTTCTGCCAGTCGGTTCTTCCAGAAGCAACAGCTTGCAAGAAGTCACAGATATACTGTCTTGCTGACAAACCAAGTAGTCGGCAAGTTTCGATAATCGTATGGAAGATGGCGGATGCTTTAGCACCGGCCGTACTACAGAAGAACAAGGAGTTCTTACGCTCTACTGTCAACGGGCGGATACTTCGTTCGGCTAACGAGTTATCGATTGTATAATTCCCATCATTACGATAACGGAACAATGGTTCCCAAAAACTATGTAGGTAGTTCAAGGCTTTCTGCATCAGATCACCTTTCGGTTCCTTATCAAAGTAAAGATGATAATCAAGTCGCTTACGAAGTTCGGCTATTACCCGATTGGTCTCATCATTATTCCGGGCTTGGCGTATTTCTTCAGGACTTAAATTCTGCATCTGATATTTTCGTTCTTGACTGTATAACCAGGCTATCTGCTCAAGAAAGTATCGGGCCCGTTCATCTAGCCCTTGATCAAAAGCATATTTGAACTTGGCTCTGACATGCGCCATGCAGCACAGATGTTCTATATCATGAAGTTCATCATCCAGATACATATAAACATTATAACCATCTGATTGCAAAGAGTTGATTTTGGCATCTCCTAAAAAATCACGAAGCACATTACGATTTCGCTTACCTTCATCATAAAAGAAGATGACTGTTTTTGCAGTTTTATTGGCCAAACACCACATGTAATGTTTCTTGCGACCAAAACGTGTCTGATACCGACACCAGGTCTCATCTACATTCACATTAGCACCTTCATGCAAGGCTTCCTCTTTCATAGCTGGAATCAACTTGGTCAGATGATCTGCCATCTTACCATACCAATTTATTAAGGTCTGACGACATACTGACATTTTCATTTCCACCATACGAGCCAATTCACGATAAGCGGGTGTAGCCATCTGGTAGCGATTAAAAGCTAAGGTCGAAAGAAGATTGGCTGTGGCATGTGTGCCTTGTACGCATTCGTTATAAATACGAGACTCCTTGTCATCAGACATAGGAAAATAGCTGGTTACAATACGACCATCGGCTGTCTTATATGTAATCTCCTCAAAATCGTGTTCTACAATTACATTCACACTATCAAAGACCTTACGGATGCTTGTCTTTAATATAATGGCATCTGATGGGATTTGATTCATGTCACATTTATGAAGTACCTGATAATCGGCAGACATCTTCGAGTGTGTACGACCTTGACGAGAAGGACGGCTCTCACTATGCTTTTCTGAAGGGGGGTCCTCTACAGCATCAACTTCTGTCGATGCAGGAAGACTGGCGGATGTTCCATCAAAATCTCCCTTATTGTCATCACGACCGGTAACATCTTGTTTCTTCTCTATACCTTTCTGACTTAAGCCACCAAAGCGTTCTTTCTTAGATATACGTTGAGATGCTTTCAGAGATTCGATTTCACACCTTAACTCATCAATCACATGTAGCAGTTTATCTTTCTCCTGTAAAACTTCATATAATCTTTTGGTCAGTGACAGAATCTCCTCATTCGAGCGTTTTTGTTCTTCAGCATTTCTTGCAATGGTGTTATTGGCATTGCGAAGCTCTGCCTTAACACTTTCCATTTGATCAAAAATAAACTGAATAAATTTACTCATCTCATCTGTACTCATACCATCGGACGGATTATACGGATTGGAGGGCCTTGATTCCAATTCCTCCAAATCCCTTATTCGCATTATATTTCTTTGTAATTCGTCCAAATCCATAACGAGTATTTATCTGAGCATTATGCTACAAAGATAGTGATAATCATCGGATCAGACAACAAAATACAAATATTAAATATCTGATATACAGTTAATTATAGTTAATCCACCAGCTATAATCTTAGTGTCGTTATTACAGGACTTTCCAACACTGCCACCAAGCTTTTCCATTCAATCTTATAGAGAGGGACACCATCATTGAATATCAATTTGATGAATTGATAACCATCGGTAAAACTCTTTTCATGCAGGTAATAGGCATGATTCTCAAAATGAATCATCTTTACCTTCCTACGATTCTTGGACATAAAGATGTAAACATCACCATTCATCGGATCACGATGATAGCGGGTGCGGATTATCTCAAATATCCGAGGTGCCTTGCAACGCATATCATGGAAGTAGGGAAGAAAGTAGAAGTTCTTCAAGCCGGTAATGCTCAGCATAGGCCCTCCAACTTCTCTACCAAACTCTTCAATTCCTGATAGCTTAAATTCTTCTTACGAATCTGAAGACCTTCACGAGTTTGGATACTTACCATAATGTTACCCTTGGAGTGACTGGTCTTCTTTATATCCTCTTTGACTGGTTCACTTACCTCACATTCTTCTGATGGCTTACCATCTATTTGAACAGGTACTATCTTTTTGTGAGTCTTACGGAACCAATCATTGAAATGGGTGTATGAAACACCATGAGTCACACAAAAAGAATTAATGGAAATACCATTGGGCTCACCTTCGGTTTTATAGAGAAACCATAACTTCTCGAAATCACTTGCACTGTACATATAATATTGATTTTAATTACAGTGCGAAGGTCTATCTTATTATTGATTCTTGCAATACGTCATTTTTGGACGCTTACTGATTAATCAAAATAATGTATAGATATTGTGTCTAACAGTTTAAATATACGAGAGAATAATAATGTATATAATTCATATAAAACCCAAGATACTGCAAACAAAACTAATGCCAACATAAAAAGAAGGGGAATCATTATATATACAGGATACAAAAGAATTTCATTTAACGGAAATAAAGAAAGTACCTTCACATGAAATATATAACACATAAAAGCTGCTGGGGCCATCCTATTAACTATCGTACTTGAAAAATTAATCTTTGAAAATAGTATAAATAATGATACACTCATAAATATCATTAAAGGATTATGATAACACCATGCACTCCATAAACCATTTTTGGGTAAGAAAAAATTAAATTCAGCCCAAACACTTGATAGAAATATACACCCGACAAATATAATAATCGCATTTTTTGTCGATGTATATATAGGGATTTTCATTATCCTTATATAAGCTCCTACAATATAAACAAAAATAAAATTTACAATATTAAAACCTTGTTGGCTTCCCCAAGCGCCGAACGAACTAAGGCCAAACCATTTTATTCCCATAAGCTCTCCATAAAGATCCACAACGATAGCATATAGAGAAAAAATGGATCCCGTAATTAACACAAAGTTTTTCAATTCCATTTTGGAGAAAGACAACAACAATCTATTGATATAAGGAGATATCAAATAAAGGGCAATAAACAAAATAACAAAATAATTATTAGGAGAACAATATTTACAAAAAGAATATAACGATATATCTACCCTAGCTGTTATAACAAGAAGAAAATACCATGCAAATTGGAACAAAAATACTTGAAACAATAGAGATAATGGTTTCCCTATACTTCTTTTATTAGAACATATCGAGTAATATCCAGTAATTAGGATAAACAAATCAACACTGCAATGTGCTATACTCTCAGCTATTATCATAGCATAATGATTTAGGTTGTTTGATCCAACAATAGACAATCTTCCATCTCCAATGTGTATAAATATGACACCTATAGCCGCAAATATTCGTAACAATTCAACACCTGAATCTCTTCGTTTTTGAATTTGATTAACCATATTACTTATTTAATAATGTGTAAAGGAAATAATAGCTTTTGAATCCAAATAACGCTACAACTATTTTTTTATATATCGACACTTTCCCAAAATCTGTAAAATATTCCTTAACAGATGCAGACCTCACCAAAAAATCAGTGTGTTCAGAAAGTTTCTTATAATTATCTTTCACAAGAGGAGGCAACTCTATCTGTATATTCTCGAATTCTTTAGTCAAAAATAATTTATCAAACCAATATTTATAATCATATGCTGTTTCTGTTTCTCTATACAAATTATTTACAGTTGTAATCCCTCTAATTCCGATTGGTAACAAGTCATTACAATCTATCGAAAGGGTCTTTATACCTTCCCTGCTTAAAACTGTCACAGCCCCAGCACTAGATATACCATAGTTCATAATCCTCAAAAGTTTTCGAGGTATAGGATACATAAAACCAACCATGAAACAATTGACATTTTTTATTTTTTCGAATTGGCATTTAAACCTAGTCTTAAAATTAGTATGATATTCATCATCTCCGATAATGACCAGATTATATTCCATCTCACTATGATTTAATGCGTATTCAGCAAATTTCTCAACTGCTTTTGATACAAATGCTTTAACTAATCTCCCACATATACAAACATTAATTCTGCTTTTATCATAGAGTTCTTTAGGGATATCGTAATCAATATCAGCCACTTGTTGATAATCGTGATGAGCTTTCAAACATGTCTCTTCCCCTGATATACCATCTATATAATCTTTAAAAAAATTCGGGATAGAATGTGTAGAAATTCCTGCGATTTCTTTACGGTTTAATTTAAAACTAAAGAAATTAAACAAACTAGAGGTTACATGAATATTTTCATTAAGATTATATATGATATGTTTCGCATTAAGTCTTTTCGCTAAAAGTTCGCCCCATAAAGATAACGTAACAGAATTGCTCTCTATAAAAACATTATCATTAGGACTAATACCTTTAGACATTAAGGACACTATTTTTTGCTGTGCTTTTGTTCTAAAATACATTGGATATATTTGAAGTTCTGGAATTATATCCTTTTTATAAACCTTTAAATTTGGAATAACAATTTCTCCTTTAGCGAAGGAAAATATTAAAACTCGATATCCCAATTCTTCCATATATCTCTTTTTAGAGCTAACATATAGTTGCCCGCCACCTACATCAACCAATCCATGATTTAAAATTATATATATATTCATAGTAAACAGTCACTTTAGCCTGTCAAGGATTAATATGTAGTTATTTTTTTACAAATCACTATTATACCTCTAAAGTTTTATAATTTTTTTATTGTAAAAATCTTCAATTACTCTAACTATAGATTGGGAAACAGCTGGTGCAACATAAGATAACATTTTGTCTCCCTTAATAGCCTTTAGAAACGATACTAATTCAAAACGAATACCCTCCCCATCTAATTGGTAAAAATATCGCCTATTCTGAGTTGGATCTTCACGACGAATCTCAAAGTAGTCTGTTTTCCACCATGGAGCAGGTACATAGATATATCCTTTAGTACCTGATATAACAAGTTCGCCTTCTGTCTTTACACCTTTGCCTACCTTGATAGATGCCACTGCATGCGGATAAACAAACGTAACCTTAGAAAAAGTATCATACATAATTTCTTCGTTCCCCAATCGAGAGGTTATTTGTTTTTGGAAATAATCAACTCCTAAAATTTGGAAGATCGGAAGCATGGCATAGGGACCCCATAGACAAATACTATTCCACACTCCTTTCAAATCATCTCCGTCAAGTTCTGTATCACGCAAACTAGTACAAGAAGAATCAATAGATACGACTTGCCCAATTACTCCACTCTTAACCAATAATAGTAATCGGTAATAGGCCATCGAATAAGCTGTACGAATGGCATCCATTAACACCACACCTCTTTCGATTGCAAGGGTCTGAAGTTCATCCCATTGACTAACATTTAAGGCTATTGGTGGTTCACATAACACATGCTTCCCTTTCTGTAATGCTAACTTAATTTGTTGATAGTGCATATCCGGAGAAGACAAAACATAGACAGAATCTACATGTTCAAGTAGTTCAATAAAATCGTCTGTTCTTAATGGTATTGACACCAACTCATCTTTAACTAATGGATTGTCCGCATATTTGGTACAAATCCCTGTAATCTTAACTCCATTAACAAAATGGCTCTCTCTCACGAACTTATTTAGAAAGTTAGTATCACCGACTATACCTAAGTGAATCTCGCTATTCTCAGCTCGTAATTCTGAACTTGAGACACCTGCCGTACGCTCAAGATAAACCACCTTGCAATAATCATTCAGATAATCAAAGTGGGTTTCCCAATCAGAACCTATAGCAAAGATATTTACCTCATAACGCAGAATATCATCTATTTTTTGCCCCTCATACTCCTCAACAATTATCTCATCAGCTAGCCCCGTGGCTCTAACAGCATCCATTCTCTCCATGAGAGACTGTTGTACATTGATTTTGCCACGAGCTTTATCGAAATCGTCTGCAGTCACCCCGACAATCAAATAATCTCCTAAAGCTTTAGCCCGTTCTAAGAGTCTAATATGACCAAAATGCAGAAGGTCGTATGTTCCGTAAGTTATTACTTTCTTCATCTATACAAATATTAGATTATTCCTCTTTTTTGCATGTCTAAAAAGGCATCTATCAATTTGTCATAATCTTCAGTGGTAAGACAACCTATATGTCCCACACGGAAAACAGTATCTTTCATACTACCACCATTAGGGCACACCCACATATCATACTCTTCTTTAATCGTTAAAAAAATATCATTAGCACTAGCAGTAGTAGGATGTAGAGGGGTAACAGCATTACTTAACGACTCGCTAATTATCTGGAAAGGAAGATTGTTTTCCACAAGTTTGTTACGGAAATATTCTGCTAAATTAGCCGTACGTGAAATCTCTGCCTCTACTCCACCTTGGGCTTCTATCTCTTTCAAGCGTGCGTTAATCTGACGAAGAATTCCCACTGCAGGAGTCCATGGTGTCTGGCCTCTTTCCTGATTCTTTAGAGCAAGTTTCAAATCAAAATACTGACATTTACATTTAGTATTCTCTATACGCCCCAAGGCACGAGGCGACAAACACATTACTGCAATACCTGGAGGGCAAGCCAAAGCCTTTTGACTACCTGTAATCATAATATCTGCACCAAGAGCCTGCATATCGAAGGGATCAGCAAGGAAAGTGCTAATGCAATCGACAATTAAAAACAAGGCATTTCGTTTGCAGAACTCACTTATAAGTGTCAAATCATAGTGAACCCCAGTAGATGTCTCATGCTTATTCACCAAAAAACACGTGTACCCTTGTCCCTCATATCGCTCCAGATGTTCATACTTAATCGTCTTCCCTGGATCAAGTTTGATTTCTACAAAAGGAATCTCATGGAGTTCAAGTAGTTCAACGAAACGTTCACCAAAGCTACCACCGTTCACAACGATAGCTTTATCCTTCGGAGTGAGAGTATTCATGATGGCTGTTTCCATTCCACCTGATCCAGAACTGGTCATGAATGCGACACGAGAATCTTCTCCACTTTTTGCAAACTTCTTTATTAAAGCTTCATTCTCAAACATAAGTTCAGAGAACTCTGCTGTTCTAAAATAAGGCACTTGTTCAGCTCCTATAGCACAAACTATTTCAGACGACTGAACCGGGCCAACTGTGAAATTCACCATATTGAAAAATATTATTTTATAACTTTATATAGTTTTCCACATTTACAATAGTCAAAAAAACCTATTTTATGATGCAGAAGTCGTGAGTTTTCTGGATAATATACAGAATATATTTCCTTATTCTCTTTTGAAAGTTCTTCGCATGCAAAAGCTAATAAACTTGAAAATAATCCTTTCCCTCTATATCTAACATCAGTTATACAATAAGCTATTGTACAAACATTAGAAATCTCTGCACCAGTACCGACATGGCATACAACATGTCCATCATTTTTTATGATGTAGCTTCTAACAAAATCCTGTTCAAGCCTCTCCTTGATTTGAGCTTTAAGATCATCATAAGAATAAGAAGCTCCTATATCGTCATCTTGATATAAAAGACGAGCTATTTCGTCAATATCTTCAATATCTGCTTGCTGAGGAATATAATTGCTATTTCTTTCAATTTTCTTTAACTTACCTATATGACCATATTCTACCAAATAACCATCATGCATCAAATCTGCAGAAATCTTCTCTATTGTCTTTTGTGCTGCACATATAATCGAGGGATTATGATCTTCTACAAAATTAACTATCTCATGTACATTGAATATATTAGATGCTGAGAAAAGATGCATGGCAGTATGATATAGCAGCATTACAGCATCTATCCTTTCTCCATTTCTTAGCAACCAGCAAGACGTATACCGACTCTCAACACCATATTGTTTCAAATCCAAGTATAGGTATAAACATTCTGGATATCTCTCGCCTATGTATTCTTCAATAAGTTGTTGATCTGAATTAGAGCACTTTGCAATCATAATTACACAATCTTATTATAATTCATTATTATTAAGATAATCAATATATGGTCGATCAGGGTCTATAAAAAGACCTGCATGCCACTTTCCACGTTTCTCCATAGGAGGAAGTTCCATATAATTTCCATATGCTGTTCTTAAATATTCTTCATAACCAACAGGAGCTGGAAATTTAAATCCCTCGAATTCAACTTCAACACTATCCTTAAAAATATCCGCTCTATATATCAAATTTTTCAAAGGATAAATTGTTGTAACAGCCAATGCCACATATCCAGTGTATCTATTTCTATCACGCATTGCTATCTGATGTATCTCATCATTTACTTCTAGAGGATCACGTCCTGAATAGTTTTGTACACGTACTCTATCTTTATCACTCAAATTAGGATTAGACATTCTCATATGAGTAGAATTATCTTTCAATAATTCCTCAATTTTGGCACGTCTCTCCTCTCCACCTTTAATATCCCAATTATCAATAGGAAAAATCGTCAACCACACTCCCTGGTTGAACTTTTCATACTTGAACATTTTCACAAGCATGGTAGTATTGCTGTTGCGAATCCTAATAGTAGAATAAAGATTTCCTGGATCATTTTGAGGAGTCTGTAAGAAATAAGGTTGTTGAAATTCATGTTCTAACTTCTTAAACTTCTCATAATCCTCCCGCAGCATCATAACATCAGTATCATCATCCCACGGAACAAATCCTTTATGTCTAATAGCACCTAACAAAGTGCCTCCCATAAGGTAATATTTTATATTATGCTGCTTGCAAATTCTATCGAATTCTAATAACATATCCAAAGAAATCATCCACAACTTCTTTCGTTCCTCTGTTACAAGAAAATCACATAAAGTTTCTTC
The DNA here is from genome assembly GCA_015060685.1 of Mediterranea massiliensis. Taxonomy (GTDB): domain Bacteria; phylum Bacteroidota; class Bacteroidia; order Bacteroidales; family Bacteroidaceae; genus Bacteroides; species Bacteroides massiliensis_B. The sequence goes on from SUXZ01000003.1 coordinate 23,399, forward strand.
CTTTAAAAACTCTTTTGGGATAATTCCTTTTGCAATTATTCTTTCACATTCAGTCATATTAATCTAATTTTAAATAATCCATAAACAAAAGCACTCATTCTTTTTATACTATATAATAGACATAAAATTTAAAGCATAGTGGTCATTATAGCTCCAAACATTTCATCAATCATGTCATTCATATTCCTCTTGGGATTCCAGTTAAAAGCCTGCATGAACATATGAGAATCCATACCAACTGTCGCATGATTATCTGAGTCGGACTCAGTTACAATAATAGGAGGTAATGAATATTTTGTTTCTCCTATATTCTTTACTCTCAATGCAATGTCACCTATCGTATTTACCAAATTAGCCCCAAGATTATACACTTTCTCCAAATCTATTCTATCTGCTAATGAAACAAAGTGTGTCAATGCATCTGCAACATCCTGAACATCTATAAATGAACATCCCTGATTAGGTGCCGTAAGGTGTATTGGCTTTCCTTCAATCGCATTCCGTATAAATATTCTAACAAAGCGAGCATTCTCACAAACACTACACAAACGAATATTTGTCCACTTTATACCCGTATTCTCTAACATTAATCTTGTTATAATCTCAGAAGAATACTTACCCATTGCATACAAATAATCTGGATCTACTGGTACGGTTTCTGTCCATAGTGGCTCAGAAAGTTTACCATAGACACTCTGCGAAGATATATTGACAAAAATTTTGAGATCTGTCTGTTTCAATATACGTAATAACTGTTGCTGGTAATCCAAGGATGCTGCTATTTGGTTCCCATTACTACTACGAGAAAAAGCAGTATGAATGCAAACATCAAAATGACAGCAACCCTTATTATCTTCTACAAATTGAGCAAAGGACTCTATCGTAAAATAAGACAGACGCTCTTGATTATTGATATAGCGATGCTTTATCTTATCAGGATTTGTTGACAATAAAAACAGGCAAGCATCCGTTTCTGACAAAAGGCGAACTGTTAGTTCAGTTGCAACCAGTCCACTGGCTCCTGTGATTATAATTCGTTTCATGAATTGCAAACTTCTTTATATGAGTAATTTGATAATAGCATGTCTTTGTTATCGGTAGATATAACACGTAATGTGTTCTTTACAAGATCCATACGTTCCAACAATTTCTCTCTATTATCAGCATGAAGCAACACTCTTATACCTACTTGCGCTAGCTTACCCATCACCTTATCATCTATAACAGTTCCTATAGGGTATGAAGTATGTACATGCAACACACCTGGTATATTCATTACCTCTTTTTCGCCTATATAATGATCTATCTTACCTTCTGAAAGCAACAAAGTTACATTTGCCATAATAGCTTTATCTAATTCAGTAGTTTCTAATGGAGTAACATCAACAGAATTACCTACAGCATAATTAAGAATTGCTTTCAAATGGTTAAAGTTATGCTTTTCTTCCATCAAATGCTGTTCGATAGACCCTGTTAGACGGTATCCCATCTCATAAATTATATATTTACCATTTTCATTGAACGATTGCATAAACACCATACCCTCCTTCATATTTAAAGAACGGAACATTGCTTTTATGTTCTCGTTTTCTTCTTTGATGAAGGCATCCTGATTGACAGAGGGGAATGTGTAGCCAATTGGCAGTTGCAGTAAGCGTTCACTAAATTTTAACATATGCCTATCGCTCACACCAAGCAAGTAGATTTCTCCTTTATGCAGGTAATAGAATATGGTTGCTTCCTTACCTGTCATGAATCTTTCAATCAATACATGTTTGGACGGAGAATACTTTAAAGACTCTTGGTAATATACGTCGAATTCCTCTTTGTTATGACAGATAAAAATGCCTCTTGCCCCACTATTATCAACCGGTTTTACAATGAGAGGATAATTGACATTGTTGTTTTCAACATCGCCCTTTGTATATTCATCAACAACGGGGATATTAAATTTCTTACATAAAGTCTTGAAATTATCCTTATCAGCTGTCATTTCTATTGCATTCAGATTTGCATAACATGGTAAGCCTGCTTTCTCGCATATTTTCACATATGAAGGCATTAAGACGTCTGCATATCCCATAATAACACCATCTATACCTTCATCTTTTATCAATTGACATACAGCATCAACATCGGTACAACTTACCATAAAACTTTTTTCTGCAATAGCTTTACATGGTGAGTTTTCAAGATAATCAGTAACATATACATCTAATCCTATTTCATGTGCAGCATATACTATCTGACGTGAGATAGACGTGCCTCCTAATATCAATATTTTCTTTTTCATAATTCATTTATAATCAATTGAATAATCCTTATTATATCCTCTTCATTATATCTCTGATCAATAGGAAAAGGAATAATGTATTTACATAATTCGTATTCTATATCACCTTCCATACTCCATTCCAATACATTAGGCCAATAGGTAGCAACAAAAACTTTATTATCTATCAGTTTTTTCTTTAATGTACTATCTGCTGTAAAATAAGGATATACCATAGGACAAGCAAAAGAATCCATAGTAGGAATATGCAAGTTGTTTTCTTTCCCTAATGCTTCATGCAACATTTGGAAGTTTCTTCTTCGTATTGTCTTTATCTCATCAAAGTCTATAGAATCTATCAAAGTTCTTGTTAAATCAGACATCTTTTTAATAGGCTGATTTACTAGTTTATGGCTGTTCTCCTTAAAATCAGCATATCCAGAATTTGCACCCAAATCGACTCTTTTTAATAAATGACTACATCTATCGAATGATTGGTCTTTCTCTAAATTATTTGTATTGAAAATATTAGTTGTATATGCAATACCTCCATCAGGAATTCCTACAAATTTTCTTGGACTATAAACAGTATGGATATTCTTTATAGGAGATGCATAAAAGGCTTGTGCATTATCTATAATCAAATGGCTTCCATAAACAAGTGCCAATTTCTTCATATATGCATCTTTTATGCCGAAATAATTGGTTGCAAGCAGGTATTCATCCTGTTGCAATGTGATTTCATCTGCAAGTTCCAGATTTTCATTAATGTGATAGAACCTATATGGAATATTCAATTTCTTTATGGGTTCTAAAACTACATCACAAGTATAATAGGGAATCCATAGACTACTGATATTAGTTATATTGCTTAGTATATATTCCAACGCATTTCTGCCGCTATTTAGATGAATTCCTTCAGAATGTAAGTATGAAGTTCTATTCCTGGGAATTTCCAGACTGAAATAACCTCCTATTTCTTTCATCGTCATCCGTTTATGCTAAATTTATCTTAATCAATTCATTGTGATGCTCACAGAAATAATCCATCTGCTCTACTGTATCAAAATGTAAGAAGATAATTCCTATTGCTTTTCCTGCGCCATCAAACTTTTCTACAACATCACCTTCTTGTTTATAGATAACTTGGCGATACACAAAATTTGCAATCTCTTGATTAATATTGATACCTTTGAACGTTCCGTCTTTATAACTATGCAGCACATAATGCATAAAGCAACCATCTTTAGCAACAACAGGCTCATTCAAAAAATCGGGTTTAATACCCATGGCAACTTGTACATTGGCTCTGATAAGGTCTATTCCAAAAGCATCACTCAACTGAACGGGTATCATGTTACCACCTGCACGAGGTCCTAATTCAAGAAAATGTACATTATCTTCAGTATCCAATAGTATCTCAATATTCATTTGACCGAAACAGATACCCAGTGTATCTATAACTCGTTGCAGTTCGGCGTGAACACGTTCTATCTGGTTATTATTCAATCCACAAGGTTTCTTTTTTCCTATTGGGATTAACGGACTATTTTCAAGATCTCTTAAACATGTCATCTCCCCATAAAGCACTATTTTTCCATTCCAAACAAAGATGTCACCGCCTATCACATAAGGGAATCCTCGAGATATAAACTCTTCAACAATAAGAACTTTGTTTCTTGAGTAGGAATCAGCCCAATCTATAGCTGTTGCAATATCATCTAAACCATTAAGGACTGTAACTCCTTTACTACCGGATGAATCGGTAGGTTTGATAACTATTGGAAATTTGAATTCCTGTACGAGATCCTTTAATTCATCAACTTTTATCGTTGGAGAAAAAGTAGCAGCCTTAGGGCATGCAAAACCATTATTCTTCAAGAACTCACGCCATGGATGTTTCAAACCTAATATTTCCACTGATTTTGCAGGATTGGTTCTTAATCCTAATCTCTCGCATACGATAGCTGCAGGGAGTGCAGCAGGGTCCGATGCATAAGCAAGTATTCCATCTACTTTTTCCTTTTTGGCCACTTCATAGATAGCATCGACATCGGTAGTACTTACCTGATAAAAAACATCCGCTTCGTATTGGCCTGGATTATCTGGTAAATAATCACATAACACGGTGTAGAAGCCCAACTCTTTAGCTGCTCGTATTGCTACTAATTGCTGAGCAGAACCTCCAAGAAGAAGAATCTTTTGTTTTGCCATCGTATCGTTATTTGATTATTACGCCTAAAATTCTTTCAATATCTTCCCTTGACAAATCATGATACATCGGCAAACAGATTACACTGTCTGCTATCTGATGTGCTACGGGAAGATTTTCTTTATTGGCACTAGGCAATCCTCTATAGGTAGAAAAGTCACTAATCAAAGGATAGAAATATCGTCTGCCTAACACATTCTGTTCCTTCATCTTGAAGTAGAGTTCATCGCGTGTTATGCTATATTTCTCCGCATCTACGAAAATGGGGAAATAGGAGTAGTTGTGTTTGACACCTGTCATGTCTTCCATAAAGGTTATACCTGCTACTTCTTTCAAAGCATCACGATATTGAATAGCTACCTGATGACGTGCTTCAATTGCTGCATCTACTTGTTTCAGATTCAAAAGACCGTAAGCTGCACGCACTTCGTCCATCTTACCATTGATACCGGGTGCTACGATTTCTGTTTCTCCTGCAAAGCCGAAGTTTTTCAGGTAGTCGATGCGGGCTTTGGTCTTCTCGTCGTGACAAACCAAGGCTCCACCTTCGATGGTGTTATATACTTTGGTGGCATGGAAACTAAGTGTACTCATATCGCCTGCATTCATGATGCCTTTGCCATCGACTTCTACGCCAAAAGCATGAGCTGCATCGTAGATAACTTTCAAGCCATACTTATCAGCAATTGCTTGAATGCGTTCCGTATCACATGGTTTGCCATAGACATGTACTGGCATGATGGCCGTTGTCTTAGGAGTAATGGCTGCTTCAATCTTATCGGGATCCAGGTTACAGGTAACCGGGTCAATATCTACAAATACCGGTTTGATGCCGTTCCACCACAAAGAGTGAGTAGTGGCTACAAAACTATAGGGAGTGGTAATTACTTCTCCGGTGATGCGAAGGGCTTGCAAAGCACACATCAATGGAAGGGTACCATTGGTAAAGAGACAAACATAGGGCACCTTGAGGTATGCCGCCAATGCTTTTTCTAATTCTTTATGGTAATGGCCATTGTTGGTCAACCATTTACGCTTCCATATATCTTCCAGATAGGGAATGAATTCGTCCAAGGATGGAAGTAATGGAGAGGTAACTGTGATTAGTTTGTTATCCATATATCGTTATTTATTTCTTTTTTATTTTCTTTATTCCTGAAAGGACTATCTGTTTCAGTTCCAAGTATTCGGGATAATGAGTTATTTCACAGATAGCTATGGTCAATACAGCACCTGCTATGATTTGTATAGGCAACAGGATAAAAGGAGAAACAGATAGATAGGAAAGGGCATATACAGGTAATGCCATAGTCATTGCTATCAGGAAACTAGGCATAATATCTTTTATCTGTTCCCATATACTATACTTCAAATAGGGCCCTGAATAGTAGGCATTCAAATAATAGGAAATCCAACCTGTGAAAATACGACCAATTAACATCCAATAGATATCAATAAAGATACCTAATAATAGGGGGCCTATGGCAATGATTTTTTTAATAATTTCCAGTTTTAAAAAGAGATCGGAACGACCTTGAACTTGAAGCATATTCAGATTGAGGGCATGAAGTGGATAGAGCATCATGCTGAAGCAAATAATCTGAAGGAAGGGTACACATGGTAACCATTGTTCTCCTACCAATACCAATATCATTGGTTTTGCCACAGCTGCTAGTCCCAACATCAGCACAAAAGTGATTAGCATGGTGACTTTAATCACTCTTTTATAGGCTGATTTAAGTCGTACTTTATCATCTTGGATGGAACTGAGTATAGGATAACTAACTCGCTGAACTACACTATTCAAGTTACTGGAAAAGATAGAGGCAAACTGATGAGCGCGGGTGTATTGGCCTAAAGTTGCTGCACTATAATATTTACCAATGACTACCTGATAAATTTCCCTCCAAACGGTATCAATAAGTCCGGACACAAGGAGTTTCCAACCAAATCCAAATAACTCTTTAAAACTCTGGGTACTGAATTGTAAACGAGGAAACCATTTGGCAAATACCCAGAGGAAGAGTGTATTTAATAGTTGACGTGATATTTGTTGTCCTACCAATGCCCATACACCAAAACCAGCAAAGGCCATTGTAATACCAATTACCCCACTGGAGATAGAGGATATTAACGAAACCTTTGTCTGTGTTTTGAAATCGATTTTCTTAACCAGAATGGTTCGTTGAATAATGGCAAACGCATTGATGATAACAATGTTGGCCATCACTTTGCATAATGGCTCTAATTGGGGTTGATTGAAGAATTTAGCTATGGCAGGGGCTGCCATATACATCACTGCAAAAAGCAGCACACTTAAAGCAAGATTAGTGATAAAGACAGTATTGTAGTCTATATCGCGTGCATCATTCTTGCGAATAAGGGCATTGGAGAATCCACTATCTACAATGCTGTTGAATACGGCTATGAAAATGGTGATGATACCAATCAAGCCATACTCTTCGGGCGTAAGCAGACGGGCCAAGACAAGACCTACCAAAAAGGTAATGCCTTGACTGGAGAATGTATCAATAAAACTCCAGGCAGTACCTTTGAGTGTCTTTTGTTTTAAGGATTCAGGCATGTTTTTACTGACATTATTCTGAAAATTCTTTGATTCGTTGTTCTTCTTGCAATCGGCAGATAAGCAAGGAGCCATCTCTTTCGGCAATGATGTAGCCATCTAAGCCTTCGATAACTACTTTCTTTTCTTGGGCTGTATGCACAATGGTGTTGCTGCAGTTGTAGAGTTTGATGTTATTGCCTACTTGGGCATTGCCTTGTTCGTCTTGTGGCAATAGGGTGCGCAGAGAACCCCAACTGCCTAAATCGCTCCAACCAAACTCAGCAGGAAGGGTGTAGATGGCATCGGCTTTCTCCATGACGGCATAGTCGATGGAGATCTTTTCGCAAGTGGGGAAGAGTTGCTTGACAACTTCTGATTCTTGTTCGGTAAAGAAACTTTGGCTCATCTGTTCCATGGTTGTTGCCAAGTATGGGGTATATCGCTTGATGGCTTCAGTGATGGTTTGTACGTTCCAAACAAAGATGCCGGCGTTCCAAAAGTAATTGCCTGCCTGGAGGTATTGTTGGGCGGTCTCCAAATTGGGTTTTTCCTTGAAAGCGGAGACTTTCTTAATGGCCGTTTCCTGGCTCTCGGCACAGATGTAACCATAACCGGTTTCAGGTCGGGTAGGTTGGATACCGATGGTTACAATGGCATTGCTATCTTTAGTAAAATCCAAGGCTTCGGCAATAACCCGTTGGAATTCAGTGGTATTGATGACCAATGCATCGGAGGGTGTCACCACGATATTGGCTTGCGGATGGTGTTGCTTGATTTTCCAACAAGCGTAAGCAATACAGGGGGCTGTGTTGCGGGCCACAGGTTCGGCCAAGATATTGCTCTCTGGCAACTCGGGGAGTTGTTGCTTGACAATCTCCACATATTTCTCGCTGGTAACTACCCAAAAGTTCTGTATGGGACATAATGGGGCAAAACGATCAACGGTGAGTTGAATCAATGATTTGCCGCAGCCCATAACGTCAATGAACTGTTTGGGGTATTCGGGGGTACTCATGGGCCAGAAACGGCTGCCAATGCCGCCGGCCATGATTACAACGTGAGTAGACATATTTAGTGAGTTAGTGTGGTAGTGAGTTAGTAGGTTAGCTGATAGTGACAAGTAAGCGTCCAAAAATGACGTGTCTATAGAAAACGATGCTTTGGAGCTCCTATTTCAATAGGTACACACATCATTGAGGACTATTTTTAATGATTATAAATTTATAAGTAAAGCTTGGCAGGTGTCAAATTCTGCCAGTCGGTTCTTCCAGAAGCAACAGCTTGCAAGAAGTCTCAGATATACTGTCTTGCTGACAAACCAAGTAGTCGGCAAGTTTCGATAATCGTATGGAAGATGGCGGATGCTTTTGCACCGGCTGTACTACAGAAAAACAAGGAGTTCTTACGCTCTACGGTCAACGGGCGGATACTTTGTTCGGCCAACGAGTTATCGATTGCATAATTCTCATCATTACGATAACGGAATAATTGTTCCCAAAAACTATGTAGGTAGTTCAAGGCTTTCTGCATCAGATCATCTTTCGGTTCCTTATCAAAGTAAAGATGATAATCAAGTCGCTTACGAAGTTAAGCTATTACCCGATTGGTCTCATCACTATTCCGGGCTTGCCTTATTTCTTCAGGACTTAAATTCTGCATCCAATATTTTCGTTCTTGATTGTATAACCAGGCTATCTGCTCAAGAAAGTATCTTGGCCCGTTCATCCATCCCTTGATCAAAAGCATATTTAAACTTGACCCTTACATGTGTATAACAAAAGAATCACATTCTTCTGATGGCTTACCATCTATTTGAACGGGTACTATCTTTTTGTGAGTCTTACGGAACCAATCATTGAAATGGGTGTAAGATACACCATGAGTCACACAAAAAGAATTAATGGAAATACCATTTGGCTCTCATTCGGTTTTATAGAGAAACCATAACTTCTCAATATTGCTTAAACGAGTGCAGAATCAAAGTTCTTTGAATTATGCCGAGTGAATGCAATATCATCAAAGGTAAAATCATTTGCACTGTACATATAAGTTTGATTTTAATTACAGTGCGAAGGTCTATCTTATTATTGATTCTTGCAATACGTCATTTTTGGACGCTTACGCAACGTTTTTTATAATTTGAGTCTTACAAACTAACGAAATTTTTTTTCAATCAGTTTGGCTATATATCTGGCTTCCCGCACATTACGCGCAGTAGTTGATACTGCCATGCCAAACCCTCCTTCATTAACCAACGTTATATAAACAATGTTTTCATTTATACCACTGATGAAATTCTTTTCTTTGGGATTCCGATCGATGGAATTCAATATACCTTTGACATAGCTTTCACACACAAGTCTTTTAGCCAACCTCTTCAATACATCTTTCCCATGGTGATCTGCCAGTTGAATCTCTTTTTTCATGGGCAGTATCCCGCATTCTTCAATCTTAGGCGGTAAATTTACATCTGCCCATTCCACAAATCTTTCCTTTGTGAAAAAGATGGGATGAAAAGCATACAACACTTCTATTACTCTCGAGGATTTATTTTTAGGTTTATTCTCGAATACCTTGTAGGTATCCTCTGTCCAATTGCCATTTTTCATACCTATGGCTATGCTTACCGACAATGCTGCAGCTGTCAATCCCTCTACTTGAATATCCTCACCCTTCAACGTTATGTAATACTGATTCATTACATATGGTTCTTCCGCTTGGTCACCCTCTTGTATATAAGGTTTGGTTTGAGTGGCTAAAAGAACACTAACAGATTGTGAGGTTGAATTCTCATACAGATATTGAGCTAACGAATAATCTTCCCTCAACATAATATGGTCAACCCCCTTTTCATATCTCACCTTTCTAAATCCTTGACAGCATGCCTCTTTAATAGTCTCAGCATAATTCTGTATCAAGGAATCAATATCAGTGTCAGTAGTCATAGGGTACGGCACAGACAATTCGTTAAAATAGACATCCTTCATAGCAGTTCAAGCATCTGTTTCGTCCATTCATCCATGAAATCTGTCGGATTATCGTTCAATGTGCCATTGTTGTCAACCCTAATCGTCAAGATGTCAGGAGATTGCCTTTGACTTTTCCTGTCAAGGAACAGAATAGATACACCATTTCTGCCCACTTTGTTTTTTTTAACAGCAATCCTTAATCCATTGATGATGTGGTCACTGTGAGTCTCCAGAATAATCTGCAAATTATTGTGTATCGCCATTGTCACCATCCATTCAACCAATCTCGACTGAGCTCCGGGATAAAGATGTGCTTCAGGATTCTCTATCATTAGCGTACTTCCCTCTTTGGCAGAAAGGACCAAGAATATGATGGGCAATACACAACTATATCCATATCCCACGTTTGAGGGCTTGAATCCCAAAGAATCATCCATTGAATCAAGCAACAATTCCACATTATCACTGTTTTCATCATTCTTTATACCAATTGTCGCCCCTGAAAGGATATACGAAAGAGCCTCTTGTAATTCATTTATGAAATTCTGGTCTTTCTTTGCCAATGCATTAATCAGTCTTTCCCCATTAATTCCAATGTCATCACTCAAAAAGTCATCTTGTCTTTCCTCGTAATTTGTAGGCCCTCGTCTGTTTGCTGAAACGTATCTCAATTGCCTAAAGAACTCCAAAGCCTTTATGCCTGACATAGCTTCGGAATTTTTTGTCTCCCACGAATCTTCCATTTCAGTACCTACGTTGGAAACAAGTTGCTTGCTCCCGCACCACAAATCCTCCAGATGCAACAAAGTCGGTCCCACTTCCGATTTTCCTAAGGAAAGGATTAGTTCATCATCCATATCCGTAGAGATTCCGAATGTCATCAATCCAGACTGGGAATAACGATTAACTACATCTAAATAATTCCCAAGGTCAATGAGTTCTCCCTTTAGAGAAACATTTGTCAGCGTATTTTTCTTTCGGATGTTTTGGCTCAACAGCAAAAGAGACTGCATCGCAGTTGATTTTCCACGTCCATTCTTCCCATAGAGTACATTAAAGCGCGCGAACTGCATTTCTCGCTCTTCGCCAAAGCATTTAAAGTTCTTTATTTTCAGTTTAGTAATCATGTCAAATCAATATTTTTTTATCCAATTCCAGAAAGTACGCAACATCCATCCCTGCCGGTTGACCGAGTTTATTTCTACAACAAAAAGTAAATCATTTTCATCGATGTGAGGGCGTAGAACCTCATAAATATCATTGGCAGTTCGTACTGAGCGGATATACCAATTAGACTCTAACGGATGTTGGCAGTTTGCATCACATTTTTTAATAGCATCATACAAACCAGTATAATCACGTCCAGGCTGACGCAAGTCATAGCTTATCGAATATATCTTTTGCTCCATGGTGTTACCTTTTACACTAAACCGCTTTAATAGTGGTTTAGTTCAATACTAACCTGTTAATTGGGTGCAAAAATACAAACTATTACTGAATATTCAAAAATAAAATTGCTTTATTGCCACAACCAAGCATTTATTGATTCTTAGAGGGCACCTAGGTGTAAGCGTCAAAAAATGACCTGTACATAGAAAACAGTGCTTTGTAGATCCTATTTTGATAGGTACACACATCATTGAGGACAATTTTTAATGATTATTAGTTTTATAAGTAAGGCTTGGCAGGGGTTAAATTATGCCTGTCTGCCACATGTGGCACAATGTTCATTTCTGAACTATTTGTTCCTCACGGCTGAAGTATTTGTTTTTCACGCGTGAAGTGCTTGTTGGTTACGCGGACGCAATATATTGCATCCCCACATGTAGGGACGCTGCATGCAACGTCCCTACATGTGGTGGTATTCACGGACGCAATACGTTGCGTCCCTACTTATACATGGTATCGTAGTACTTCTATTGAGTTATGAGTTGTGAATTATGAGTTTTGAGTTAAAGTATTTATTTGCTCTTATACATGTTATCATAATAAGCTTGGTATTCACCACTTGTAACGTTGTTAAGCCACTCCTCATTGTCAAGGTACCAGCGAACCGTACGCTCAATTCCTTCTTCAAACTGCAAACTTGGCTCCCAGCCAAGTTCACGTTGTAATTTCGAAGAATCGATGGCATAACGGGCATCGTGGCCTAAGCGGTCGGTGACGTAGGTAATGAGGTCGAGGGAGTGGCCTTCGGGGTTACCGAGGATCTTATCGACGGTCTTGATCATCACCTTGATGAGGTCGATGTTCTTCCATTCGTTGAAGCCGCCGATGTTGTAGGTCTCGGCTATCTTGCCTTCGTGGAAGATGACGTCGATGGCGCGGGCATGGTCTTCTACATAGAGCCAGTCGCGCACGTTTTCGCCCTTGCCATATACCGGCAGGGGCTTTCTGTTTCGGATGTTATTAATAAATAAAGGTATCAGCTTTTCGGGGAACTGATAGGGGCCATAGTTGTTGCTGCAGTTGGTCACGATGGTGGGCATGCCGTAGGTGTCGTGGTAGGCACGCACGAAGTGGTCGCTACTGGCCTTGGCTGCACTATAGGGGCTATGGGGGTTGTATTTCGTTGTCTCGTAGAAGAAGTCGTCGCCGTAGGCTTTGTGGCCTTCAGAAGAGGCTACTGTTTTGAACGGAGGTTCAATGCCTTCGGGGTGGTTCATGGTGAGGGCACCATAGACTTCGTCGGTAGAAATGTGGTAAAAGCGTTTGCCTTCGTACTTTTCGGGCAGAGACTCCCAATAGAGCTTGGCGGCTTGGAGCAATGACAAGGTTCCCATCACATTGGTCTTGGCGAAGGTGAAAGGGTCCTTGATGCTTCTATCTACGTGGCTTTCGGCAGCCAGGTGGATGATGCCGTCAATCTTTTCGTCTTGCATCAACTGGTAGAAGGCATCGAAGTCGCAAATGTCCATCTTGACAAACTTGTAGTTAGGCTTGTCTTCAATGTCTTTTAGGTTGGCCAAGTTGCCGGCATAGGTCAACTTGTCCAAGTTGATGATGTTATATTCGGGGTATTTGTTTACAAACAATCTTACGACGTGGGAGCCGATGAAGCCGGCGCCACCGGTGATGACGATGTTACGTTTCATTAAAATTAAAAGTTAAAAATTAAAAATTAAAGGCGGACACACCATGGCGTGTCCCTACAAGAATCGGTATTCCGGACGCAGCACGCTACGTCCCTACTTTCTCTTCAATTCATCAATAACCTTAAGGAGGTATTGGCCGTATTGGTTTTTGATCATGGGTTGGGCGAGTTCGCGCATGCGGGCTTCGGAGATCCAGCCTTTGCGGTAGGCGATGGCTTCGAGGCAGGCGATTTTGAGGCCTTGACGCTTCTCGATAACTTCTACGAAGGTGGAGGCTTCACTCAGCGAATCGTGGGTACCAGTATCGAGCCAGGCGAAGCCACGGCCAAGGGTTTGTACCTTGAGCTCGCCATCTTCCAAGAAGCGTTGGTTGACGGTAGTGATTTCGTATTCGCCACGGGCAGAGGGCTTGATGGTACGGGCCACCTCTACTACTTTATTGGGGTAGAAATACAAACCGGGAACGGCATAGTTGCTTTTGGGATTTTGGGGTTTCTCTTCCAACGAGAGGCAGTTGCCTTCTTTATCGAACTCGGCTACTCCATAGCGTTCGGGGTCGTTTACCCAATAGCCGAAGATAGTGGCTTTATTGTCTTCTTCGGCTGCACGAAGGGCTTCTTTCAACATGGGAGTGAAATAACTGCCATAGAAGATGTTATCGCCTAATACCAAGCAGGCGGCATCGTTACCAATGAAATCGGCACCAATGGTGAAGGCTTGTGCCAAGCCATCGGGCGAGGGTTGCTCGGCATACTGGAAGTTTACGCCATAGTCGGAACCATCACCAAGGAGACGTTTGAATCCCGGCAGGTCGTGAGGGGTAGAGATAATCAAAATGTCTCTAATACCTGCGAGCATTAAAACCGAAATGGGGTAATAGACCATTGGTTTGTCGTAAATGGGCATGAGTTGTTTGCTAATGCCTTTGGTAATGGGGTAGAGGCGTGTGCCGCTACCGCCAGCTAATACAATTCCCTTCATGAGATTTGAGTTATGAGTTATGAGTTTAAAGACGGACGCAGCACGCTACGTCCCTACATGGGCGGACACACCATGGCGTGTCCCTACGGGTACAAATCAATATTGATATCGAATGGTGAATCGAAGTCTTTCAGGAGAGGGTGTTTGGTGTCCTTCTCTGAAAGGAGGGCCTTCTCCATGGGGATTTGCCATTCGATGCCGAGGCTGTCGTCTAAGATGCTGATGCCTCCATCGGCTTGGGGGGCATAGAAGTTATCGCACTTGTACTGGAACACGGCGGTTTCGCTGAGGACGGCAAAGCCGTGGGCGAAGCCTCTTTCAATAAAAGTTATGCGATGATTCTCTTCGGTCAGTTCTACGGCAACGTGTTGGCCGTAGGTGGGTGAGCCCTTGCGGATATCGACAGCTACATCGAGCACGGCTCCTTTTACGCAACGAACCAATTTGCTTTGAGCAAAAGGTGGGGCTTGGAAGTGCAGGCCTCGCATTACGCCATAGCTGGACATGGATTCGTTGTCTTGTACGAAATTGATTTTTCTCACTTTTTCTTCGAATTCCCGTTGGGAGAAGCTTTCGAAGAAATAACCACGGGGGTCGGTGAATACTCGGGGTTCGATAATTACGACGCCGTCGAGTTTGGTTTTGATGATATTCATAAATTGAATTAGCAGAGCTAATAGTGAGTTGGTATGGTGGTGAGTTGGTGAGTTAGCCGCTGGAGGGCGGACGATGCACGCAACATCCCTACAAAGGGTTGCTTGAGGAAATGCAAGCAACTTATTTATAGTTGAATAAAAAAAATGATAAATTGAAATCTTCGTCAGAAAAAGAAATGACGAAGGCCATTTTTTTGAATTAAAAAACAAGATGAAATTGATTTTGAAACAAAGGTAAGGGGTTTTGGGAGAATAAACAAATAATTTTGAACATTTTTTGAATATTGTTGTTTTATTACTTTTCCTTTGTCTTGATACAAAGAAAAGATAACAAAAGAAAAATCAAGGGCTGGAGTCTTCGATGCTATTCGGGCAAAGCCATTAGCGGCCGGAGCTAAAACTCGCTTCGCTCAAACAGAACCTCCTTTCCCGCTTCTGGCAAAGCCCTCACTGACGCACCTACGCCAAGGCCCCATAACCATGCGGCGTGATAGCGTGGATGTATACATTAAAGAAATATCAGATTAAAATAAAGAATATTGGATTTAATGATTACTTTTGCCGCGGAATAACTCTTGTAAGATATGTGGCACTTAATAGGCATCAGGAATAAGAAGGACTGGCAACGGGGCGAGGAGCGGTTGAAGGAGCTGGGGTTGACATACTACAGCCTGCAACAGTTGTTCCAACTTTTTAACACGCATACAGCTTTTGTGCAGGGATTGTCGAACTTCGGGAAGGAGTGTTTCTTCCTGGTGGACGACAGCACAGGGGTGGATATGGCGGCCTTTGCCACCAAGGAGGTGACGCTGTTCGAACGGAAACGGGTATCGGCAGAGAACCGGCATTACATTACGCTTACGGATAATGAATTAGACCAACTACTAAAGGTGTTGCAAACACCGGTGAGCTACCGGGTGAGCCGGATAAACCAGGTGCCGGAGATTGCTGAGCTGCAAGCGTATGAGATTCCGTTGGGGCCACTGAAGGGGGTAAGAGGAAAGATTCTGTATGACCGCACGCCTCACGGTAAACGTTTTTACGTTTCGTTGTGCCAAATATTCCATTTCGAGATACGTATTCCGAAGGAGGACATCAAGCAGAGCAAACGGGAAGCGGGCATTGAGCTGGCATACCTGATGGACGACAAGACGCCTCGCTGGTATGTGCTGACGGCACCCAAGCAACGGTACATTGATGCGGCCTTCGAGGATACACTGAACATTTATCCGCCCGAGAACGGGGGTGCAGAGCCTATCGTTACACAGATAGAGCATCCGGAAAGCAGTGAGCCCATCGAGGTGGTGCGCTACCTGTATCAGGCGAATTATCGCGAAAAGGATAAGAATGGAAACATACAGGTGACCAACCTGATGCCGAACCACTACTTCGTCAAAACAACGCGCTGGGACTTGGAGACGTTCCGCAACCGGTGCGGGTATGACACGCGTATATATATATTAAGGAATGGGGGCAAGCAGCCGATGGTGATTCCCAATCACGAGATGGAGCTGTTCCAACGCTTTATCGAGGAGCGTTCGGCCGGCAGCGAGCTGTTGCTACAGGATTACAAGGCGGGGGATACCATCACCATTGCCATGGGTATCGAGAAGAGTAACGAGATTACGGGTGTGATTCAGTTGGTTACCAACAAGCATTATTTAGTGCTGACGGAGAATGGAATTACGGTTAAAGTGAAGAAAAACCAGTGAGATAGTGTGTTGGTGTGTTAGTGATATAGCACTAGTGGTTAGTGTGTTGGTGTTTTTGTAGGAACGTAGCGTGCTGCGTCCGCCTTTCATTTTTAATTTTTCATTTTTCATTTTTAATTTTTAATTCTTAATTTTTAATTCTTAATTTTTAATTTTTAATTCTCTAAGTACCCCCGACCAGAATCGAACTGGTATCTACGCTTTAGGAGAGCGTCGTTCTATCCATTGAACTACAAGGGCATCCATATTGATGCGGACGCTGCACGCAACGTCCCTACCATACATCTTCTAACAAACATAAATGTAATAATATGCATTTGCGAGGGCAAAGGTAAGGCATTTATTTCAGTTATAGGGCAGGATTAACGGGATTTTTCGTGCAAAAAGAGGGGTTTTCGTATAATTTATAAAAAATCTCTTTGCTATGTCAATTAACTTTCCGAACTTTGCAGCGTCATTAAAATCGACGTTTTACTTACATTTTTACATATAATTTATGATGATTAAAGAATTAGAGCAAGTGGTGGTACGTTTCTCGGGCGACTCGGGAGACGGCATGCAGCTGGCAGGAAATATCTTTTCTACCGTGTCGGCCACTGTGGGTAATGACATCAGTACGTTTCCGGACTATCCGGCAGATATACGCGCTCCACAAGGTTCGCTGACCGGCGTGTCGGGATTCCAAGTGCATGTGGGAGCCAACAAAGTGTACACTCCGGGCGACCAATGTGATGTGTTGGTGGCCATGAATGCGGCTGCACTGAAAACACAATATAAATTTGCCAAGCCAACGGCTTGCATCATTATAGATACAAACTGCTTTGAAAAGAGCGACCTGGAAAAGGCGGACTTCAAAACGGATAACCCCATCGAGGAGATGGGCATCAAGCAGGATGTGATTGCGGCTCCTATCTCGCAAATGGTGAAGGATTGTCTGGCGGACAGCGGCATGGACAACAAGTCGATGCTGAAGTGCCGTAACATGTTTGCCGTGGGATTGGTGTGCTGGCTGTTCAATCGCGACCTGAGCATTGCAGAAAACTATATCCGCGAGAAGTTTGCCAAGAAGCCGGAGATTGCAGAGGCAAACATCAAGGTGATTCATGCGGGTTATGACTATGGCCACAACACGCATAGCAGTGTGGCGCACACTTACCGCATCGAGAGCCAAAACAAGGTGTCCGGACGCTATATGGACATTACAGGCAACAAGGCTACTGCTTACGGATTTATTGCGGCTGCCGAAAAGGCGGGCCTGAAACTATACTTGGGCTCCTACCCCATCACACCGGCTACTGACGTACTGCACGAGCTTTCGAAACATAAATCATTGGGGGTAACGACCGTACAGTGTGAGGACGAGATTGCCGGTTGTGCATCGGCAGTGGGTGCTTCGTATGCCGGGGCATTGGCCGTGACCTCTACTTCGGGTCCGGGTATCTGCCTGAAATCGGAAGCGATGAATCTGGCGGTTATCATGGAACTGCCTTTGGTGGTGCTGGACGTGCAACGTGGCGGACCGGCTACCGGTCTTCCTACCAAGAGCGAGCAGACCGACTTGCTGCAGGTGCTCTTCGGACGTAACGGTGAAAGCCCTATGCCGGTGATTGCCGCTACATCGCCTACCGACTGCTTCGAATGTGCCTTTGCAGCCTCGAAGATGGCGCTGGAGCACATGACACCGGTGGTGCTGATGACGGATGCATTTATTGCCAACGGTTCGGCTGCATGGAAGTTGCCTAACCTGGCGGAATATCCTGCCATCAATCCTCCTTACGTGCAACCGGAGATGAAGGGTAGCTGGACGCCTTATCAACGCAACGAAGAGACGGGTGTGCGCTATTGGGCTATCCCCGGTACCGAGGGATTCACTCATATCCTTGGCGGCTTGGAGAAGGACAACAAGACGGGGGCTATCTCTACCAACCCTGAGAACCACCACCTGATGACGCAACTTCGCCAACAGAAAATCGAAAAGATTGAAGTGCCCGATGTAGCGGTAGAAGGGGATGCGGATGATGCCGACTTGCTGATTGTGGGATTCGGTGGTACATACGGCCACTTGCATGCTGCCATGGACGAGCTACGTGCGCAAGGCAAGAAAGTGGCGTTGGCTCACTTCCGTTTCATCAATCCGCTACCAAAGAACACTGCCGAGGTGCTGAAGCGATACAAGAAGGTGGTTGTGGCCGAACAGAACATGGGACAATTTGCCGGATACCTGCGCATGAAGGTGGATGGCTTTGTGCCTTACCAATACAATGAAGTAAAGGGCCAACCTTTCGTGGTAAGCGAACTGGTGGAAGCGTTCGCTGAAATTATAAATTAATAATTATTTTAATTCTGTGATGTTTACAGCAAAAGATTATAAGAAGGGACAACCACGTTGGTGTCCGGGTTGCGGTGACCACTTTTTCTTGGCTTCACTGCACAAGGCAATGGCAGAGATTGGCGTAGAGCCCTGGAACATTGCCGTGATTTCGGGTATCGGATGCTCGAGCCGCTTGCCTCACTATATGAATACGTATGGCATGAATACCATTCATGGACGTGCCGCAGCCATTGCTACCGGTTGCAAGGTGGCTAACCCCGATTTGTCGGTATGGCAAGTGTCGGGCGATGGTGACGGACTGGCCATTGGCGGTAATCACTTTATCCATGCCAACCGCAGAAATATCAACCTGAACATGATTCTGCTGAACAACCGCATCTATGGTTTGACAAAGGGGCAATACTCGCCTACTTCTCCCCGTGGATTCGTGAGCAAGTCGTCTCCTTATGGTACGGTGGAAGATCCGTTCCGTCCGGCAGAGCTTTGCTTTGGTGCCCGCGGACACTTCTTTGCCCGTGCGGTGGCCACCGATGCTGCCGGTACAGTAGAGATTCTGAAGGCGGCTCATGCTCATAAGGGTGCCAGCGTTTGCGAAATCTTGCAGAACTGTGTCATCTTCAATAACGGTACGCACGACTGTGTGGCCAAGAAGGAGGATCGTGCCAAGAACGCCATCTACTTGGAACATGGCAAGCCAATGTTGTTTGGCGAGAACAATGAGTTCGGACTGATGCAAGAGGGCTTCGGACTGAAGGTGGTGAAGCTTGGCGAAAACGGTATCACCGAAAAGGATATCCTGGTACACGATGCGCATTGCGAAGACAACACCTTGCAACTGAAGCTGGCGTTGATGGAGGGTCCCGACTTCCCCATCGCACTGGGTGTTATCAGGGATGTAGAGGCTCCTACTTACGATGATGCCGTTACGGCTCAGATTGAGGAGGTGAGCAGCAAGAAGAAGTATCATAACTTTGAGGAGTTATTGCTCACAAATGATACTTGGGTAGTGGAGTAATTAACACCTACCACCCCGCCTACGGCACCCCTCCTTCGCGAAGGAGGGGAATTTTTAGGAAACTTATCATTTCAAATCTCCTCCTTCTGGAAGGAGGAGTACCCCTTGTGGGGGAGGTGGTAGGTAATTGAAAATCTTAAAATTATTTTATAATTTCCCACCGAAAGCCAAATCGCCTGCATCGCCCAAACCGGGAACGATGTACTTGCGCTCGTTCAGGTGGGGGTCGATGGCAGCACACCACAGCATGACATCGTCATCGGGGAAGGCTTCCTGCAAGTGGGCAACACCATCACTGCTGGCTATGACACAGGCTATCATCAGACGCTTGGGAGTTCCCTTGGTCTGGAAGGCACGATAGGCCAACTCCATGCTCTCGCCGGTGGCCAACATGGGATCGACCAGCAAGAGGGTCTTGCCGGTAAGGTCGGGGGTGGCAATGTACTCGACATGCACATCCAACTGGCGACACTCCTTGTCCTTATAGTAGCGATAGGCCGATACGAAAGCGTTGTCGGCACGATCGAACACGTTCAGGAAACCGGTGTGAAGCGGCAAACCGGCACGGAAGACGGTGCCCACCACCAACTGGTCGTCGGGAGTACTGGATGGGGCCACTCCCAAAGGGGTTTCCACTTGCTTTACACTGTACGTGAGATGCTTGCTCATCTCAAAAGCCATCAGCTCGCCAATGCGCTCGATGTTGCGACGGAAACGCATGCGGTCGGACTGAATATGAACATCACGAATCTCTGCTACATACTGATTCAGGATGGAATGGGTATCGGCTAAATTATAGACTTGCATATAAGTTGTAAGTTATGAGTTATGAGTTGTGAGTTTGGGTACAAAGAAAAACAAAATACGGGAAAATTGCAATATTCAGTTTGCAGATATTGTTAGCAATTTATAAAAGATTTATAATTAGAGATTTTTTTCCGTAATAGCGATTCTGTTTCCAAAGAAAATTGTATTTTTGTAAGCGAAAAACAAGGGTCTTGACAAAACCCTCAAAAACAGAGATTATAAATTACAATATAAAACATTTTAAATCAATTAGAAAATGGCAAATTTGGACTTAAGTAAGTACGGAATTACCGACGTGAAGGAAATCCTTCACAACCCCTCGTACGAAGTATTGTTTGAAGAAGAGACTAAGGCTGGTCTCGAAGGTTTTGAAAAAGGTCAGTTGACTGAACTTGACACTGTAAACGTGATGACCGGTATCTATACCGGACGTTCACCTAAAGATAAGTTCTTCGTAAAGAACGAAGCCAGCGAAGATACCGTTTGGTGGACTTCTGAAGAATACAAGAACGACAACAAGCCTTGCTCTGATGAAGCTTGGGCTGACTTGAAGGCTAAGGCTGTTAAGCAATTGAGCGGCAAGCGTCTGTTCGTAATGGATACATTCTGCGGTACTAACGAAGCTACTCGCTTGAAAGTGCGCTTCATCATGGAAGTGGCATGGCAAGCTCACTTCGTGAAGAACATGTTCATCCGTCCTACTGAAGAGGAACTCGCTAACTATGGCGAACCCGATTTCGTATCATTCAACGCTGCTAAGGCAAAGGTTGATAACTACAAGGAACTTGGCTTGAACTCTGAAACTGCTACAGTATTCAACCTCAAGACTAACGAACAAGTTATCCTCAACACTTGGTACGGTGGTGAAATGAAGAAGGGTATCTTCTCATTGATGAACTACTTCAACCCATTGAGAGGCATCGCTTCTATGCACTGCTCGGCTAACACCAACATGGAAGGTACTGACACTGCTATCTTCTTCGGTCTCTCTGGTACAGGTAAGACTACCTTGTCAACTGACCCAAAACGTCTCCTCATCGGTGACGACGAACACGGTTGGGACGACGAAGGCGTATTCAACTACGAAGGTGGTTGCTATGCTAAGGTTATCAACCTCGACAAGGAAAGCGAACCAGATATCTACAACGCTATCAAGCGCAACGCTTTGCTCGAAAACGTTACTGTAGATGCTAACGGTAAGATTGACTTCGCTGATAAGAGCGTTACTGAAAACACTCGCGTTTCTTATCCTATCGATCACATCAACAACATCGTGAAGCCGGTTTCTAAGGGTCCTCACGCTCACCAAGTAATCTTCTTGTCGGCTGACGCATTCGGTGTATTGCCTCCAGTATCTATCTTGAACGACGAACAAGCTAAGTACTACTTCTTGTCTGGCTTTACTGCTAAGTTGGCTGGTACAGAACGTGGTATCACTGAACCTACTCCTACATTCTCGGCTTGCTTCGGTGCTGCTTTCTTGAGCTTGCATCCTACTAAGTATGCTGAAGAGTTGGTTAAGAAGATGGAAAAGGTTGGTGCTAAGGCTTACTTGGTAAACACTGGCTGGAACGGTACCGGCAAGCGTATCTCTATCAAGGATACTCGCGGTATCATCGACGCTATCCTCGACGGTTCTATCAACACTGCTCCTACTAAGGTTATTCCTTTCTTCGACTTTGTTGTTCCTACTGAATTGCCAGGTGTAGATCCTAAGATCCTTGACCCACGCGACACTTACGAATGTGCTTGCCAATGGGAAGAAAAGGCTAAGGATTTGGCTGGTCGCTTCATCAAGAACTTCAACAAGTTCACTGGCAACGAAGCTGGTAAGGCTCTTGTTGCTGCTGGTCCTAAGCTCTAATAAAGACCTTTTAAAGGATTCAATAATGAACGGCTCTCCATTTGGAGGGCCGTTTTTTTGTAAATACTTGCATTTCTGATATTTTTTAAGTTTCTTTGCAAAAAGTATCTCACTTAAATCTAATAGCTTATGAAACGTAAATGGTTACTACTGTTCTGCATGCTGTCGTTGGTTACAACCGGTATAGCACAGGAATTTGTCCAAACAAGCAACGGTATCAAGACTACCTGCAACCAAACAGACATCGAGATCTGTTTCTTCTCGCCTACAACCGTCAGAATTGTTAAGGCTCCTGCCAATCGGGAATACACCAAGGAGAGCTATTCCGTAATAGCACAACCCGAAAAGGTGAAGGTTTCTACCACCCAAAAGGGAGCGAACGTTATCGTGAAGAGCAACAAGCTACAAGTGATTCTGAACAAGGCTGATGGTAGCCTTAGCTTTGCCGATGCCAAAGGAAACAACTTGTTGAAAGAAAAAGGGGCAACTCTGTTTACTCCCTTCGACGATGCCGGCAACCAAACATTCAAGGTGAAGCAGGCTTTCACCTTAGACAAGGATGAAACCATCTACGGACTTGGCAACCTGGAAAAGGGGAAGCTGTCGCAACGCAACATGCACCATAACCTGATGCCGGGGAATGTGGAGGATGGTATGTCGCTGTTCCAATCTATCAAAGGTTATGGCGTGTTCTGGGACAACTACTCGCCTACCCTATATGTAGATAATGAGGAGGAGACTAGCTTTACATCGGAAGTGGGCGATTGTGCCGACTACTACTTTATGTATGGCGGTAGTGCCGATGGTGTAGTGGCTGAGATCCGTACATTGACAGGTGAAGTGCCGATGTTCCCGCTCTGGACATACGGTTTCTGGCAAAGCAAGGAACGCTACAAAACGCAAGATGAGACTATGGGTGTGTTAAGAACCTATCGCGAACAACAGATTCCTATCGACGGTATCATTCAAGACTGGCAATACTGGGGCAATAACTACTTGTGGAATGCTATGGAATTCATGAGCCCTGACTTCCCTAATCCACAACAGATGATTGACTATGTGCATAGCCAAAACGCACACATCATACCTTCTATCTGGTCTTCATTCGGACCTGAGACTAAGCCTTATGCTGAATTGGATGCTAAGGGTATGTTGTTCAACTTCTCTACTTGGCCACAATCGGGCATCAGCCACATCTGGCCTCCTCGTCGCGACTATCCATCGGGGGTACGTGTATATGATGCATACAACCTTGAAGCACGCGATATCTACTGGAAGCACTTGACTCGCCTACACAATATGGATATGGATGGTTGGTGGATGGACTCTACCGAACCCGACCACTTAGACTTCAAACCGGAGGATATGGATACGCCTACTCACTTAGGTTCGTTCCGTAAGGTAAGAAGTGCCTATCCGCTGCTGACCGTGGGTGGTGTGTACGACAACCAACGAAAGGTGTCGGACGAGAAGCGCGTATTCATTCTTACTCGTTCGGCTTTCATCGGACAACAACGTTATGGCAGCAATGTGTGGACGGGTGACGTAAACAGTACTTGGGAGATGCTTCGCAACCAGATTCCTGCCTTGCTGAACTTCTCACTAACAGGCCAACCTAACTGTAACTCGGACATTGGTGGTTTCTTTGCCAATGCCTACAACGGCAGAGTGAGTGCAGTATATAATCCTGCTTACCGTGAACTGTATGTACGTTGGATGCAGTTTGGTGCCTTTACGCCTATGATGCGTTCGCACGGAGCCGACGTTCCTCGCGAAGTGTATTTATATGGTAAGAGTGGCGAACCGATCTATGATGCATTGGTAAAGGCCATCAAACTGAGATATAGTCTGTTGCCTTACATCTACTCTACTTCATGGCAAGTGACAAAGAACCAATACACACCGATGCGTGCGTTGATGATGGATTTTGCCAAGGATAAGAATACCTGGAACATTGACAATGAATTTATGTATGGACCATCTATCTTGGTGGCTCCTATCGTAAAGGCTCAATATACGCCGGAGATTATCCGCCGAAGCAGAACGGATGAGGATGGCTGGAACAGAGAGGCCGGTGACCCTCGTGTGGCTGCCTTGAAGGCGGTAGATTTCACTCCCAAGCACGAAACGTCTATCTACTTGCCAGCCGGTGCAGATTGGTATGACTACTGGAATGGGGAAAAGCATAATGGCGGACAGACCATTACGCGCGAAACAACCATCGACCTGATTCCGCTCTACATCAAGGCGGGTAGTATTCTTCCTATTGGCCCTGAGGTGCAATATGCAGAGGAAAAGGCTTGGGACAACCTGACATTGAAGATCTATCCGGGTGCCAACGGCAGTTTTACACTGTATGAGGATGAGTTCGATAATTACAACTACGAAAAGGGTGCCTATACCGAAATTCCGATGACTTGGAACGACAAGGCACGCAAACTGACTATCGGTAAGCGCAATGGCAGTTACGAAGGCATGCTGAACGAGCGTACCTTTACCATCGTTACACCCGATGGCAAGGAGAAGAGTGTGAAATATACCGGCAAACGTGTTAGTGTATCGTTTTAATGCTAATAATTAGTTTTATGAAAAGAAGTTTAGTTTATCTGTTCTGTGTGGCTGCACTGCTTATCGGTTGCGCGCCAGCACAAAAGCAAACCGAAGAGAAGGCTTGTTGCGAAGGAAAGAATCCGGTGATTGAAACCATTATGGCCCGTCGAAGTATCCGAAACTACAAGGACCAACCAGTGGAACGCGAGAAGTTGCAAGAGATTGCCGTATGTGGTGTGAATGCACCCAACGCCATCAACCGCCAAGCCTGGGAGGTGCGCATTGTGGATAATGCCGAATACATCAACGGCATTACCGAAGCGTATGTGAAGAATAATCCAAAGGCTGCAGAGGAACCGGGATTCAAGAACATGTTCCGCAATGCTCCGGCCGTTATCCTGATTGCCAACGACACGACTTTCGGCTATTCGCAAGTGGATTGCGGACTGATGGCAGAGAACATGATGCTGGCTGCTCAATCCATGGGATTGGGTACGGTTTGCCTGGGTGGCCCCATCGGCTTTATGAACAGTAACCCTGATGCTGCTCCCTACTTGGAACGCCTCGGACTATCGGAAAACTACCAGTTGTTGGTGGCCATTGCAGTGGGTTATCCGAACGAGTCTCCTGCTGCTCGTCCACGCGACTTGAACAAGATTAAATTTGTAGAATAGACAGACAAAAAGAAAGGCTTCGGTATTCCGAAGCCTTTTCTTATTATTCTCTATTGGCACGTTTGCGTTCCAACTCATCGAGTATCACTTTGCGCATACGCATGGATTTGGGGGTTACTTCTACATACTCGTCTATCTTGATGTATTCCAATGCCTCTTCGAGAGAGAATTGCACGGGGGGAATCAAACGAGCCTTTTCGTCGGAACCACTGGCACGCATATTGGTGAGCTTCTTCGACTTGGTGACGTTGATAACCAAATCTTTTTCGTGTACATGCTCGCCTACTACCTGACCGGCATACACTTCATCTTGCGGGAAGATGAAGAACTTGCCACGGTCTTGCAACTTGTCGATGGCATAAGCAAAGGCAGTTCCGCTCTCCATGGCAATCATAGAGCCATTAGTGCGACGTTCTATATCGCCCTTATAGGGTTGGTATTCCTTGAAGCGATGAGCCATAATGGCTTCTCCGGCACTGGCAGTGAGCACGTTGGTACGAAGACCGATGATGCCTCGTGACGGAATGTTGAATTCGAGATTAACACGCTCTCCGGCACTCTCCATCTTCTGCATCTCACCCTTACGACGGGTAACCATATCGATAATCTTGCTGGAATACTCTTCGGGAACGTTGACCGTCAACTCTTCTATCGGCTCGCAACGAACACCATCTATCTCTTTGTAGATTACTTGTGGCTGGCCCACTTGCAGCTCATACCCTTCACGACGCATGGTTTCGATAAGTACCGAGAGGTGAAGCACGCCACGACCAGATACCACCCACTTGCCATCTTCCTCGCTCTTCGAAACTCGTAAAGCCAAGTTCTTGTCGAGTTCCTTCATCAGGCGGTCGTGAATGTGACGTGAAGTAACATATTTTCCTTCCTTACCAAAGAAGGGAGAATCGTTGATGGTGAAGAGCATACTCATGGTAGGCTCGTCGATGGCTATCGGTGGCAATGGTTCGGGGTTCTCGAAATCGCAAATAGTATCGCCAATCTCGAATCCTTCGATGCCAATCAACGCGCAAATATCTCCCGATGATACTTCGGCCACCTTTTGACGGCCCATACCCTCGAAGGTGTGGAGTTCTTTAATCTTTGTCTTGATGATGGAACCATCGCGTTTGGAAAGGGAAACGTTCATGCCCTCGCGCAAGGTGCCTCGGTGTACACGGCCTACTGCAATACGACCGGTATAAGCCGAATAGTCGAGCGAAGTGACCAACATCTGCGGTGTTCCTTCTAACTTTTCGGGTGCAGGAATGTTTTCAAGAATACAATCCAACAATGGCAGAATGCTGTCGGTGGGTTGTTGCCAATCGGTTCCCATCCAGTTGTTCTTGGCAGAACCATAGATAACCGGGAAATCCAACTGTTCTTCGGTGGCATCGAGCGAGAACATCAAGTCGAACACCATCTCGTAAACCTCTTCCGGACGACAGTTGGGCTTATCCACCTTATTTACCACCACAATGGGTTTCAGACCGATCTGCAAGGCTTTTTGCAACACAAATCGGGTTTGAGGCATGGGGCCTTCGAAAGCATCGACCAACAGGATGCAACCATCGGCCATGTTCAACACGCGCTCTACCTCACCCCCAAAGTCGCTGTGCCCCGGAGTATCAATGATGTTTATCTTTGTATTTTTATAATTGATGGATACGTTCTTCGAAAGGATGGTAATACCTCTTTCGCGTTCCAAATCGTTGTTATCCAACATCAACTCGCCCGCATTCTGATTGGTACGGAACAGGTTTCCGGCCAAAAGCATTTTATCTACCAAGGTTGTCTTACCATGGTCAACGTGGGCAATAATAGCAATGTTACGAATATCTTGCATATGCTTACCTATTGATTTTCGGGGTGCAAAGGTAGTAATTTATTCCTTAACCAGCAAAAGTTGAAGGGGTTGTACCATACAATGCCACAAAATGTTTTCGGAAGGTAGGAACATCGTTGTAGCCCACCATTTCGGAAACTTCCTGAATACCATACTTCTTCGTCTTGAGCAATTCGGCTGCCTCTTTCAAACGAACACCACGAACCAGCTCGATGATAGTGAAACCGGTTATCTGCTTTACCTTACGATAAAGTGTCGGTTGACTCATACATAGCATATCGGCCAAGCTCTTCACATTGAAATCGGGATTCTGCAAGTTCGAACTTACCAACTCGACAATCTTCTCAATCAATGGATCATCACTCTTATTTTCGGTAGTAATGTTTGTTTCATCAACCTTCTCCTCGGCGACTGTCTTGGGTGCAGCAGAAGTGAGCAACTTCGTATAAATCTGCTTCAATTCGACACGGCTTCTCATCAGGCGCTTCACTTTAGCACGCAATACCTCCGGATTGAATGGCTTCAGAATATAGTCGTCGGCTCCCAAGTCGGTACCCTTCACAATGTCTTCATCGCTTGTCAATGCTGTAAGGATGATAACCGGAATGTGACAAGTGCGGAAATCCTCTTTCAAGATGCGCAAGCATTCAAAACCATCCATTACCGGCATCATCACGTCGGTCAATACCAAATTCGGCAATTCGCGACGAGCAATTTCAATACCCTCCTGACCATTTTCGGCCAAGTACACCTGATACAGATTGGAGAAGATAATCTTCATATAGAAACGGATATCGGTATTGTCTTCGATAATCAGTAGTTTCAGCTTGCTGTCAGGAATCATTTCAAAGTCTTCGAAGGCTTCGGTTTCTTCAACAACAACTGCTGGTTCGTTATCAATCTTCTCATCCTGTTCGGGCAGCAATTCATCTTCCGACAACTCCTCGGCAGTTACAATGGTTACATTCTTCGTGCTATCCCAATGCTCTTTTCCCAACGGAATCCATAATTCTACATCGGCTTCATCGGATGTCATTTTAAGCATTTTCATTTCGCTACCATGAATCCGATTGATTTCCTGAATAATATCCCATCCCAAGAAATTGCTGCGAAGCGTCTCTTCATCGATTACCTCTGAAGTATCGCCAGGCTTCTTTGATTTTCCCTTAATGGCATATACACAATACTCCTTTTCGCCACTCTTTCGGAGGTCTATATTGAACCACAAATCGCCAGCATAGTCCATTTGATTAAGGATATTGGAAATAATGCTCTGCAAAACGAAATGAATGCGACGCTTATCAACCCATATCTCGGCATTTACCTGCTGATCTTTATCGTAGTGCAAATCAACATTGCTGGCCTTAAGCAAATCGTATTCGGTACGGATAGCACCATTGGCTATACGACTTGCTGTATAGGGAGCGACCTGATATTCGCGTTCGGCCTCCATCTGATGGGCATCTTGAAGACGAATAAAGAAATCCTGCATGGTTTGTGCATTCCGATAGGCCAATGTCAACTTTAACTTGGCTGAAGAAACCACCTCGGAGGAAGACATCAACTCTTTTAAGGGAGCAATGAGCAAAGAAATAGGTGTACGCAACTTCTGCAAAAGATCTACATAGAGTTGCCCACGCATTTGGGCATGCTTTTCCTTGGTCTCGTTAAGAGCCTTTTCGTTTCTAAGTCTGTTTCTAAGCATCCAAACCTTATATTTCTGATAGGCTCGATAACGGAAATACAAGTAAGAGGCCAAAGCAATGAGCAATGCAACGAATGCATAGAGAATATATGCCCACCAAGTTGTCATCCACTGAGGACGGATGGTTATATCCAATCGGGTAACCGGATTGGAGTCGCCCAATAAACAAGGGGAACGCAGCTCCAACGTATACGAACCAGCCGGCAAGTTATTCAATTTCACGTTAGAATCGTAAGTAAAGTCCCATTCGGAATTCAAAGGCAATAACCGATATTCTACCTTGGCAGGAGCCGAACTATATGTAAGGTCGCTAACGAATATGCGCAAACTGTTATTCGAATAGCCCAAATCCAACTTATCGGTCAGGTATATGGCCTTGTCTAAAATCACCTCATCATTAATCTCTTTACCGACTTCGGCTTTAGAGAGATTTACCTCTACATTGGTAATGACAAAAGCACGTTCGGCTATCCACTCTTTCATATTCCGAGGATTGATGTTTATCAACCTCTTTTCAGTGAGCCACAACAGATGTCCGTCGTTCAACATATAAACATCCTTATAGCTATCGAATTGTTCGTACAAATAAGAGGCAAGTGTTTCATTGTTAACGACAATCACACCAGAGTTTGTACCCAACCAGGTACTTCCACTTTGGTCGTCAATGATACAACGGATTCTGCCACTTGAAAAATTCTTGTGCAACACCATCGATTCGCTTACCACTTTATTTTTACCGTCTATCTGGATAACCTTATCTATATAGGAAGCGAACAATTGGTTGTAGTTGTTTTGATAGAGTGAAAGTACCTGATTAGAAGTAAGACCGGCACTCTCTTCATATCCGCTGGTCAA
Organism: Mediterranea massiliensis; assembly: GCA_015060685.1. Classification (GTDB taxonomy): domain Bacteria; phylum Bacteroidota; class Bacteroidia; order Bacteroidales; family Bacteroidaceae; genus Bacteroides; species Bacteroides massiliensis_B. The sequence continues at coordinate 53,507 of SUXZ01000003.1, forward strand.
CTCAATGTCTCGTCCTGTGCGGACAACCTTATGGATACCTCTTTCTGTTCCAATCCACATAACACCACCACCATCTTCACAAATGGCAGTTACCGACCCCCACTCTTCATTGTTAGGCAAGAAAGCCAAAACCTCTTTATTACGCACATCGTAAACAAGCAACCCTTCGTTAGTAGCCATCCACAAACGACTCCGAGAATTATAATAGAGTTCGTTGATGCCCGTAATGGTTGTTTCGCAATGCAAAGGAATCCGTTCTACTTGATTGGTGCGAGGCGAATAGCATAGCAATTCGTCCGATTTACCTCCAAACCAAATGTTCTTCATCGGATCCTGGAACAAGCAATAGGTCCCCTTTGCATCAGCATGCGGCCATTGGGCAAACTTCAAATCGGAATCGACACTATTTGTAGTACTTTTGAAGATGCCTTTTCCATCGGTTGTCAACCAGATATAGCCATCAATATCTTGTAGAATCTGCAACGGCTTATCTATCTCGGCAGGCAATGGTATCGCATTCAAACGCTCGCTTTTGGAAGCTACCTTAATCAGCCCTTGTCCATTTACATTAATCCAAAGGACTTTGTTCTTCGCATCGTAATAGATATCGTTTATGAGATTGTCTAACAATGGCAGATTTTCTATCTGTTCATACAAATCTAAAATCTGGTAAGGGGAAGTAGCATAATTGTCGTGCTCGAAGCAGATAAGCTCTACTTTATCCAAGGTAGCACCAACGAATGTGGTGGAATTGACCTGCTGAAGATTCGGGTTGGTGAACCTATGAGAAAGAGTTGCATACTCCTTGGTCTTCAGATTATAACAATAGGATGTAGAGTTCTCGAATAACAGCCATAGATGATTGTTGTAATAAGCTATATTGGCCAATTGCTCATCACCTTTGAATTGCAGTGATGCATATTCTATATAATCGGCCGATTTCGTTTGAGGATTATAGAGGATGAATGAATCATCTGTAGACAAAACTAAAAAGTCATCGGCCGGGAACATACGTTGGATGGGCTCGTCTAATGGAAGTGGAGTGCCCGAGATAAGCATACTATCGCTATCGGCCACCAACGACAGATGATACAACTTATTATTATATAAGGAGTAAAGAGAACCGGATAACGAAACAAAATCGTATTTGTTCTTTGGTAATGGATAACTCTTCGAACTGATTGGAAGATAATTACCCAAATTCTTATCGAAGCAGATCAGTTTGAATTGATTTTCTGACCATGCAAACAACCAGCGATTCTCAGACTCATAAATAGCTGAGATGACAGATGGCTCACTTTCGACATAGGGATAGTTCTGACAATACAAACCGTCATAACGAGTAATGCCTATATCGGTTCCCATCCATAGGAAACCCACGGAATCCTGATACAAAACAGAGACGGTATTATTAATTAACCCGTCATCTTGTTTAGTAACGTATTCAACCTTGGTTTGATCGAACACAGTCGCTGCCTGAACGCACTGTGGAGCAATCAAAAGCAATAAAATAAGTAAAAATGCTAACATCAGCTAAAACATATAAATAGGTATATTGAACAAAAGTAATCTATTTATACTAAATATTAGCATTTTATTAAAATTATTTAACTAATTATAAGTTTTTCGCCGATTGTTCGCATATGGAACAGGGTAACAAGACAAATCGCCAGAAGCCGAAAACTGTAAAAACATGAAGTAATGCTTCTTGGTACGAATAGTTCTCTCATTATAGCGAATAGGTGTACGAGGCTTCATGATTGTTCGGATTATACTGACCGGTTATAGATACAGGAACTTGATAGTAAAGTGGTTGTTCGTCACCTTCGACTTTAAGATAGAGATAACTCTTGGAATCGAAATTGAATCTGTTTGAATCGTAAGATGATGAGAAACTGAAACCGCCTACGTGCCACTGCATCTCGTCAAGGGTACAACTATTTGTATACCCGTTATAGAACAATGAGCCGTCTTCGTAACTAGTAAGGTTAAGTTGAATGGTAAAGGAGTACTTTTTGCTAATGGTTCTGGTCATAACAACCTGCCACTTCTGCATATCGCCAAGCTCGGCATAACGAACATCCAATTCTTCGCTATCATCTACATGATTTCTTAATGCAGACAGAATAGCATCGGCTTCCTTCAAAGTTAACTCTGGAAGATTTGACAATAAGGCAGAAGATTCTTCTAATAGTTGAGCATTGTATTTTGTCGCTAAAACATTGTTTATTGACGAATCTACAACGGGGTCATTTAATTCAGCAGTACATGAAATCATACCCATTACTGCCATCACAGCAAATAACATTTTAATGGTTTTCATTTGATTTTAATATTTAAGTGAACACTGTTTTGAACGATTGACCCATTATCGTTCGGTGCAAAGGTAGGCGGATTTTACACACTTCCAAATTATTTTTGAATATTTCGCCCTCTTTTTGACGATTTCACCAAAGATTGACGATTTCACCACCCATGATGAATGATTTACCCATGAAAGAAAAAACCACACTATGCATTTCTTTCAGCAAGAAAGAAAAATCGGACTGAATAAAAAACCACCCCATCAAAAGCAAGAATTCATTCATGAAGAAAACAGAAAGGGTGTATGGGTGAATTTTGAAAAATAGAGGGAAAAAGAGCGATTTCAGAAACACCCATCCATAAAGATGAAATTACCGATAATTGGTTTGGAATTAAGAAAATACTTTTGTAGCGTCGAACAAAAGACAAAACAGATTATTGTATTATATAATTAAAATGGAGAGTAACAATTATGGTAGTACGGAAGTTATTAATGTTATTTGTTAGCCTATTTGTGTCATCGATGGTTATGGCGCAAGTAGCCGTAAAGACAAACTTGCCATTGGATGCTTTGCGCATACCCAATGTAGGCCTGGAATTTGGAATCGGCAAGAAATGGACATTGGATGTTCCGGTTTATTTCAATCCTTGGATGTTTGAAGATAATGAAGGAAGTACAGAAGGAGACAAAATGCTTAAACTTGGCATGGTGCAACCAGAACTCCGCTATTGGCTTTGCGATAAATTCAACGGGCATTTCTTTGGTTTCCATCTAATGGGCGGTGTATATCATACTACTGGAATTGATTTGCCTTTCAGCCCGTTCGACGATCTTGGAAGCAATCGTTATAAAGGAGATTTCTGGGGTGGCGGCATCAGCTACGGCTACCAATTCATTTTAAGTCGCCACTGGAACTTAGGATTAACAGTAGGATTGGGCTATGCTTACGTAAACTATGAGCAGTATAAATGCAAAGACTGCTCTGACAAAGTTGGCGAAGGTCACGAAAACTATTTCGGTCCTACCAAAGCAGCCCTGAATTTAATCTATGTATTCTAAACTCTTAAAAGCATTGAATTATGAAACTATTACGATACATTTTCATTGGATTTACCGCTATAGCCGCTTCGGCATCGGCACAAACTTTGGCTTCAAACGATCTGCTCATTGCAAACCAAGCAATCATGATTGGTGAGAACCAACAAGTAGTGGTGACCATGGACATCACCCTTCCTGCAGACATGAAGATTTCAAGCAACGAAGTGCTAACAATGACCCCTGTATTAAAGGATAAAGAGGGAGCACACGTGAAGGAGTTACCAGCAGTATGGGTATATGGACGAAACCGTGAGATTGTTCAACGTCGCGGACACGACATTCCACAAGATGCATATAGCACCATGCGTAGAGATAATGGAAACGACCAGATTGTAGAATATGCTACCCGCGTGAACTACGAATCGTGGATGCATGGAGCAGATTTGTATTTAGTGAACCAACTTTACGGTTGTGCCGACTGCTTGAAAGACGAAGGTGACTTATATGTAACCAACGCTTATCTGGAAAGATACAACGTACAACCATTGGTAGCTTTCGTTGCACCTGAGGTTGAAGAGATAAAGAACCGCACCGAACAAGGACGTGCCTACTTAGACTTCCCGGTAAACAAGACAGTGATCTATCCCGAATATCGTAGAAATCCGGAAGAGCTGAAAGCTATCAAGGCAACTGTTGATGTTGTGAAGAATGATGCGAATACACAAATAACCAAGATAGATATTCATGGATATGCATCGCCAGAAGGCTCGTACAAGAACAACGACCGTTTAGCAAAAGGACGCTCGGAAGCATTGAAGAAATATGTAATGAGCGAATATGGATTCAAGAGCGATCTCTTCGAAGTACAATCTACACCGGAAGATTGGGAAGGCTTGCGCAAGTATGTAGCCGATAGCAACATTGAACAAAAAGAGGAGATCTTAGCGATTATCGATGCAACAACAGACAAGGATATGGACGCAAAAGAGATGCGCATCCGCAAATTGAATCCTCAAGTATATAGCGAACTGTTGAAGGAGGTATATCCTGGATTGCGTCACTCTGACTATGTAGTCCACTATGTGGTTCGCGGATTTGATGTAGAAGAGGCAAAACGCATCATCAAAGAACGCCCACAACAACTTAGCCTACAAGAAATGTATCTCGTCGCACAAACATATGAGAACGGTAGCGAAGACTTCAACCATGTGTTCGATGTAGCAGTGCGCATGTTCCCTGCAGACCCAACAGCGAATTTGAACGCTGCTGCAATCGAACTTCAACAAGGAAGTATGCAACGAGCAGCACAATTCTTGGAGAAAGCTGATACAGAACTTGGAGCAACACTTAATAATAAAGGTGTCTTGAAACTATTGCAAGGGGATGTCGATGCAGCCGAATCTTTGTTCAAGCAAGCAAAAGCTAAGGGTGTTGTCGAAGCAGATGCCAACTTGGAAGAGGTGGCTAAAAAGCGTAAAGACATCGAATTCTTTGGAAACTAAGAGTTGACTCTCCCCACTTTGCAACAAGCAATGCTTGATTTGTAAGGAGGTAGGCGGAATCCTTCGATTCCGCCTTTTTAGTAAATTCACCCGACAAGGAAGATAATAGCAAACAGACTTTCCCTTTAGGGAGAGAAAATTTAGCCTTAAGGGAAAATTATTTTTTCCTTAAGGGAAATTTCCATCCATCAATGATTCCCCCAAACAAAGGATTAAAATGATTATTTACAATAACTAACATGAAATAATCGGGTTATCCTTTGGCGTTTTAACAACAATATCGTATCTTTGTTAAAAATCCCCCGCACTATGAAAAGAAGATATCAGCAATTTTCCCAAGTCCTAACCAAACTGTTGCGCGCTAACGACATTAACAAGTGTGTAACCGAAATTCTACAGGACATTCTGAATGAAACCAAGAGCGACCGAGTGTACATCTTCAGTTACAACAAGGAATTAACACACCAACGATGCATCTTCGAAGTAGTATCAAAACCTGAATATGCAGAAATTGAATCACTGCAGGAAGTACCGCTTTCGGCAACTACCTGGTGGCATAAACAGTTACTTGAGGACAAGCCGATTATTATAGCCGACTTAAACGATATGCCCCGAAAAGCAGAAAGCGAGTATGAAATTCTGAACGCACAGGGCATCAAGTCCATTTTTGTTGAGCCACTACTTGTCAACGGAAAAGTCTGGGGATATATCGGAATAGATTATGTGGAAAACTATCACACACCAGAAGACGATGAGATAGAAACACTCTACAACATAGCAGGAGCCATCGGTGTGAACATCCGATTCGATGAAATCCAGAAAGCCGAAAGGGAAGAACGAAAGGAATTGGCCATTGCCAAGCAAAAAGCTGAGGAGGCCAACAGAATGAAATCGGCTTTCCTTGCAAATATGAGCCATGAGATACGCACACCGCTGAATATCATCCTCAGTTTTACTGAATTAATGTTAGAGAAGAATAACCTGAACGAGCGAAAAGAGTACTTTTCTATCGTAAAACGCAATTCAGACGGATTGCTGAACATTATCAACGACCTCTTGGACATGTCGAAGATAGAGGCAGGTATGCTGAACTACCAAATTGCTGAAACCGACCTGAATCTATTGTGCAAGGAAGTTGTAAACGATCTGTCATCAACCACTCAAAACGATGTAAAGCTACTGTTCAAACCCGAAAAAGACAGCTTCATCATTAATACCGATAAACAACGATTAAGGCAAGTCATCGTAAACTTAGTCAGCAATGCATGTAAGTTTACCACCGAAGGAGAAATTACTATTTCATATAAACAACTATCAACCGATTGTTTAGAAATAAGGGTAACAGATACCGGAATTGGTATCGCAACAGAAAACATACCCAAACTATTCAATCGATTCACCAAACTTAATTCGAATGCAAAAGGAACAGGATTAGGACTGGTCATCTGTAAAAGCATAATTGAACATCTTGGAGGAGAAATCGGTATTGAATCCGAACTTGGAAAAGGCTCTTCTTTCTGGTTTACTCACCCTATTTCATAAACTACATCACCCACATTCACACATAAACCGGCCTTACCCTAAAAGTGAGGCCGGTTTTATATTCTCCAGCCTTGAAATTGTATAAAAAATTCATTATTATCATAATATTCTAAAAATGAATGGTTATACTTTCACAAACTTCATGTGTAAATCATTCATAAGAGGGGTGAAATTAGTCATAAAATGAATAAAACCCCACTAAAATAGCATAAAATAAAACTTTTTAGAAAATGCCAATGCTTTTTTATTAAATCACCAATTAATGGTTTCATAAACATATTATTTCTTTGCAACGTCGGAAGAAGACAAAATATGTAAGTATTTATAAAACCAGATTTTAATAAAATCATTGTCTCACACTAAATTTAAAAAGTATTATGAAGATTAAGAATTTACTGTTAGGTATGTTGGCAAGCTTAGCATTTGTAAGCTGTGCAAACGATGAGATCTTGGAAGAGGTGAACACTCCTCAACAGTCTGAAATCGAGAATTCAGATGCTTATTTGACCTTCTCGATTGTACAAGGTGCCTCTACACGTGCACTCGATGGCGAATCTACTGGCGACAACCATGGCGATGCAGAAAACAGCGGCCATGAAAGCACCGGTACTGCTAATGAAGCAAACGTAAAAGAAGTAATGGTTGTATTTTACAACACTGACGAAAACTCTAACGACGGCTTCTGCGGAACCATTGCTGTAGGTACAGAAATCACAAACGACAATGGCGTTTATGCTCCATCGGCTCCTTTCTTGGTTAACACAACCGGCGAATACAAGCTTGCTGTAGTTCTTAACCCTTGCGCCTCTTTGAAGAGCCTTACTGCCGACAACAGAGCTGCCGCTCTTGAACACTACAACACCGTTATCAACGGCGAATACGAAGGCGATGCAAATGGATTAATCGGTGCAAACAAAGATGCTTTCATGATGACCAACAAGGCTGAAGTAAGCATTAACGTAACTGCAACAAACAACGAATCATCTCCCGCTACTCCCGATGCTGCTATCGAAGTGGAACGTGCAGTTGCAAAGATGACTTATAGAACAATCTACGAAAACAATATCTACGACATTACAGCCAAACAATATTCTTATGAGTTGAATCATATTGCTGCATGGGTAAAGGCCGAAAACGGTAGCTATACTTATTATGCAGATGGTTTCTACCCTGCACATAGCGGTGAAAAGGAATTGAACGCACGTACACATTTCTATGTAGCAATCATCAACGGTACAACTCAATATTTTATCCAAGAGGCTGATGAAAACGGTGTTCTGCTTGACTACACCGGCGAAATCAACGGAGAAAACGGTCCTGAAGAAAAAACTGCAAAATCACTGGTTGCCTATATATTGAAAGAGGGTTCGTTGATTGTATACGAAGGACAACAATCTGATTCGAATCCGGTAGAAGTTAGCTACAAAGTTCAATTGACCGATTATGCTCTCTTCAACCTCAACAACAAGAGCTATTACGTTCGTCACACCAGCAAAACTCCAGAAGATGTAGAAAGCGCACAACCATTCGGACAGCTGATTAACGGTAACTACCTGATGGAACCAAATACTGCAGCCAAGAGCGCATTTGTTTGGGAAAACAATACATGGACTACCGATTTCAATGGCGAAACATACTTCGGAGCTACAGCATGGGGTAGCATTAAGAACACTTTGGAAGCCATTACCTGGACAGCACTTCCTACAGGAGAAGGCGAAGCTGTTGATACTGCTCACGACAACTATTCAACAACCGGTGCATTGCTTGGCTATGTATTGGAAAACTCTGTAACAGCCGACAACCAAGTAATGGATATGACTACAGGTATCGTATTCAAAGCTAAGATGATGGATGCAGACGGAAAGGAATTGCCTTTGATGTTGAGATATGAAGGTGGCTTCTATAAAGATTTGGAATCATTGAATGCTGCATTTGGTGCAAACTCACCACTCAAGGACTTTGCAACAGAACAATATGGTGTAACTATCTTCAAAGATGATCTTGAAACATTGGGTGTGGATGTTTACGAAAATGGCGATTGCTACTACATCGCAGCTCAAATCAAGCACTTCGACAACAATGATAACAATAGCTTGGGCGTAAACGAGTACATCAAGATGAGAAACAACATCTATTCGGTTGCAGTAACTGGTGTAGAAGGATTCGGTTTCTCTGAAAACAGCATCCAGGATATTGAAGCAGTAGAAGATGGAGCTTCTGAATCAATCTACCTGACACTCAGTGCAGAAATCCTTCCATGGATTGTTAGATACACTAACGTAGAATTCTAAATCAATATTCAAAAAAAATAGTTGATGACAATGTAGTATGGAAAGGGGGAGGCCTGACCCTCCTCCCCCTCCACATACTTAATCATCCGAAAAATAATTTCACCCACTAAAAAATCAAAGAAGCATGAAGACATTAGGAACATTCGCTCGACAATTCTCCTTTCGCTTAATGATGACATTGGCATTAGGAACTGCCGTTGTGTCGTGCGACAGCATACTCGATGAAGAAGAGATTGATTGCTCGATTACATACAAGGTAGATTTCAAATATGACTACAACATGAAGTATGCAGATGCCTTCGCTAACGAAGTGAAATCTGTTACACTGTATGCTTTCGACAACAACGGCAAATTAGTTTATCAAAAAACAGAAGAAGGTGCCGTATTGGCACAAGGCGACTATGCCATGAACGTAGATATGCAAGCTGGCGAGTACCAACTCGTTGCATGGGCTGGATTGAACGATGACGACTCATTCTCAGTACCATTGATCACTCCAGGAGCGAGCATTGAAGAATTGCAGTGTAGAATGGATCGCGTCTATACACGCAACGAAGATGGTGGTGCCATTGTAAACAGCCGCTTATCTACCCTCTTCCATGGACAAGTAACAAAACATGCATTTACCAGTCGTGCTGCCATGGAACAAGTAGTTACTATTCCTTTGGTAAAAAACACCAATACCATCAAGGTGATTCTACACCAAATGGATGGAGTAGCCATTCCCGCAGAAGATTTTGAATTCACTATCACAGACAATAACGGTTTGATGGATTACGATAATTCTTTGCTTGAAGATGAAGAATTGACCTACCACTCATACCACCACGAAGCCGGCTTCCTTGAAGAAGATGGCGTAACACGTGCCGATGGTGAAGGAATCAACAATATCAGTTTCGCAACTGCCGAATTGACAGTAGGCCGCTTGGTGAAGAATCAAAACGCCATGCTTACCATTCGCAACAAGCAGACAGACGAAACCATCTTACGCATCCCACTAATCAAGATGTTCTTATTAGCCAAGATGCAAGGACAATACAACATGGAAGATCAGGAATATCTGGATCGTCAAGACGAGTACAGAATGACATTCTTCCTTGACAAGACAATGAAATGGATTGATACACAAATCATGATTAATGATTGGATTGTCCGTTTCGATGATTTGAATATAAACTAATAATGATAAGGAGTACGAAAATGAAGACATGGTTATTCAATACAATGATGACAGTGGTTTGCTGCCTGGTAATAACCTCGTGTGCCACTGATGAGATACCCATTGAGCATAATGAAAGCATGGTACCCGTACAATTGACACTCTCTTTTTCGGGAACTCCTACGACTCGTGATGTAAATAGCTCTGATGAGGTATTGGATTACACCACCGAACAACAGAATCGTATCGACAATGCTTACATCCTGATAACCGATAGCGAGAGTAAGCTTGTTGAAGTAATCGAAAACCTGACTATCACAAAAGAGACAAGCAGCGAATATACGCTTTACGGGAAGATGGAGGAATATCAAACCGCAAGTAGCATTATAGTATTGGCAAACATTAAGAATCAAGGAATTAATACCAACTCTCAAGAAGTTGGTACTTGGTTGAAAGGATTTGTAGACAGTAGCATACAAGACTTATATAACGCATCCATCTATACCAATGTTGACACAAAAGGATGGGACATTGCAACCAGAGCTATTCCGATGTGGGGAACAACAACTGTTCCGGCTACTGTTAACAATGGTACCGTAACTGCAAGCTGCAACCTCTACAGAGCCCTGGCAAAAGTAAATGTATGGGTAAACGAGAAGAAAGGATTTGAAGGTTTCCAACTCGACAAAATCGTTGTAAGCAATCAATTGGACAGAGGATATTGCGTCTCTGGCAAAACACCAAACAGCCAAATAGACATGCAATATACCGAAGCTTACATTCCTACAAACGCACAAGCAAGAGGCGACGTCGAGTATAACTGTCAAAGCGCAACAACCGCTTTCTCTGATTTGATCTATCTGCCCGAGCAATTGAATAATGAAACCCAATCGGTAACTTTAACTGTACATTACACCTACAATGGTATATCAAAAAGTAAGGCAATCAGTTTTAGCGACCATAAATGGGACATTATCCGTAATCACTCATACGTCTTCAACATCTCCAGTGTAACACCTACCACTATTGAGTGCAAACTATACTATGTAGTAGAAAACTGGGATGAAGTGACTATCAATATTCCGGACTTTAATTAATCTAGAAAAAATTGACGAATATGAAACGTTTTAATATACATAAGTTCTTTAATGCCGTATTAGCAACATTGGTATTCATGACTGCTATTGCTTGTACTGCCGAAAATGATTCTTTCCAAGAGGTTGGAGGTAACGAATCTTCTAGATTGGTTGAAGTGAAAATCGGTGTTATGGCGCCTGAAGGTGACATGGCTTCTATCGGCACAAGAGCAGTTGACGAATATGCAGTGAACAACCTATATGTACTTGTATTTGATGCAAATGGAACGCTTAGATACAGCCAATATTTCAATAGCAACGAACTGAATCAGCCAAACGATACTTATCAAGGAACGACCAATAAGGAGAATACAAACTATATTACTGCCACAGTTCCCATTGGTAAAGCCTATATCTATGGCTTTGCAAATATCGACAGCGAGGTTTACGGAAATATTAAAGGCCAGCTGGATGCTATCAACACTTTGGATGATATGCAGAATGCCAAAGTTACCATCCAAGAAACTGCCCGTAACTTGACACGAATTGGCTCCACATTATTAATGGCGGGAAGTTGTAGTAACAATAATGACGGATCGTATACTATAACTGCCGACACGAAAGAGATTAAGCACATTCGTCTGAAAAGATTGGATTCACAAATCACATTCAACTTCTCTGCTGGTACAGGTTCAAAATTCACAGCTTTGGAATGGCATTGTGTAAATGCTCCGGCAAGCAGCATGTTGCTGGAAAAGAGCGCCAACCCATCTGCTACTACTTATGGCAACTGGGATGCTTCCAACAATGCTGACGATTTCTATACCAACTACGAAAGCAAGAAGTATATTACCAACAACACATTCACGTTCTTCATGCCGGAAAACCGCAAAGTGGCAAAGAATAGTATCAGCAATTATAACGACCGCGAACGAGAAACAACAGAAAACAAACTCAACCATGTTTCTGGCACACCCAGAACCTACATCAATGCACCAGACAATGCAACTTACGTTGTAGTTCATGGTACATTCGAAGGAAAAGCAAACAATGAGGATGTGTCGGCCGATGTAACCTACGTTATTCACTTGGGTTACCTAAACAATAACGCCAACGACTTCTTTAGTAACCGCAATACAAAATATACATATAATGTGAAGGTAGTAGGCGTTGAAAGTATCATTGTGGAAGTAGAGCAAGACCAAGAAACAGTTCCTGGCGCAACAGGTGAAGTCATTTACCTGACAAACAACAACATCTACACCCTTGATGCTCATTACGAAACAGTTCTGCTTCAATTCGATTTGAACGACCTTGTTTCAAGATATCAAAAGGCCCAAGGTTACGACAACCAACGTCGTTTCCGTAGTATCGTTTCCACTCCTTACAGCCATTTGAACAACGTGGACGAAACTAAAGACAAGGGTTGGGTGAAGTTTGTACTGAATGACAACGCATCTACTACTTTACAGACTTACAATCCAAACTCGCAGGATTTCCTAACTGTTGACGAGATGCTGCAACAATTAGAAGATGCAGCAGAGGAGTATGTACATAATAATAAAATCATTGCGCCCTTCAACAATCAAGGTAAGGTTAGTTACACCTGCTTCGTTGATGAATTCTACTACGAAGACAAGGACTTGCCGATATCAGAAGGCGTATCTGCAAGTACATTCAAAAGCCAATTAGCAGATAATGGCGTTAATCTTTGGAAATCGTTTGTAAACCGCCCCAACCGCAAGTTGTATGTACTATGTTCTTCGGATAATAGTGCAGATAACGAAAGTACAGTTGTAAGCTCGGCTTATATCATTGAACAACGCTCCATCCGTACGTTCTACTCCATCGATCCTTCAACCAACGCAGTTATTGCCTATGGTATAGAAACAATCAATGAAACAGGCAAGTTAGATTGGAAAGGTAACAAGGATATATCAAAGAGCAAAAACAGTACAAAAGATGGTTGGAGCAACTATTGGGGGATGGTTGGAGGACAAAATTGGAATACCCTTATCAACCACCAAGCCAACGGATATACATCTGTAGCACAAAACAGCACTGTACAAACCAATGCCAAAGAAAATCTACAAGAAGGTATGTCTTTCCTGATGGGTATGCAAAACGATTACAAATATGCCTATTATGCATGCATGCAACGCAATCGCAACGAAGCTGGTAGCGAAAACATTGAAAAGAGTGATTTGAAGTGGTACTTACCTTCAGTAGAGCAAATGCAATCGTATTATATTGGTGAGACAGAAATGGAGGAGGCACAATTGTACCATTATCCAGTTGTAGAAAACACACAAAACAGTACAGACCAACGCGGAAAAGTGTATAAACACTATGCCACAAGCACCAATAAAGATGGAAACGAATATGGTTATTACATCCTTTGGTCGGAAGAAGGAACTTCCATTTCAACTATGGCCGAAAGAAAGTCTTGGTATAACAATGCTGGAAATGGCGGAAAATATTGGAACAATCATAACTATCACTATCGTTGTGTACGCTACTTGGGAACAGACAACTCGCGAACAACAGGCCAACCCTACGATAATTTTGCCACACTTGGAACAAATGGAGGTTATGATGCCATTACTTACGACTTGTTGAATAGTGATGCCCGTAATCGTTCTGCTGTAACCAATCAAGAAAATTTAGGTGCTCATATCTATGACGAAGAGGGCAATACACTTAGTCCCAATGGATTCCAAATATGGTATGAAAATGTGAATAGAACAAGTAATTACTTGTATGCCATACAAGACAATTGTACTAATTTAGGAGCAGGATGGCGCATTCCTAATTTACGTGAGCTTACTTTGATGCGACAACTCGGTGTAAATGATCTGAATACTATGTGTCGCACCCGCTTCAAATACGATTTCCGTGAAACATGGGGAACTAAGAGTGGAGGTAACATTCAGATGCAAAACAACGATAATAATAAGATCCGTTGCGTAAGAGATATAAAATGATACTACATACAATTAACTAAAACTTCTGTAATTTCTATGAACGATTTCAGTAGCATATTGGAACGCGAAAGCAAAGGTGAAAACAAAATATATCTCTACCGAGAAGGTAATTGTTGGACCGGTTATGAAAAATCGGCTTATAAGTTAGGGAAACTTATCGACGGACTGACACCAAAATGTCACTTTATCAACAACGCCATTTGGTTGGCTAAAGTAGAAGTTGATTTCGATAATTTACCTAAGGAGCACATCGTTCATAATGACGACGATGAATGTATATTAGATGTTCCGTTCTTAATGTAATTTGATAGAGCTATAGACCCAATAGCTCGTACAATCCATGCGGCCACGATATTTTATGACGCAAAAAATAGCGTGGTCGCTGTTTTGTTACTTAAGCAATTTATTGTAGCTTTGCATCATCTTACTAACCAACACTCTATAAAAATGATTCGAAAAACCATTTTATTCCTTTTTGCCGCTCTGCTGATGGCTTGCAACGGCAATAGCCAGGTGCAGAACAAGGTGCAAAACGAGCCTGTAAAGGAACGTTCTTTCCAATTGCCGGAAGTACCTTCTATGTTACAAAGTGTTGAAGAACGTTTGAATTATGTGATAGAGCATTACTGGGACAACTTTGATTTCAGCGACACTGCCTATATACACCTGCCAGAAATAACCGAGCAAGCTGTTGCCAATTATGTTGATTTGTTGGGTAGAACAACACGAGAAATAGCCTCATCGGCTATACAAGGCACATTAAAGAGTGCTATGGCCGAACCCAAAATGTTGAAATACCTGAATAGCCAACTCCGCCGCTATACAACCGACCCTAATTCTCCCATCCGAAACGAAGAATTATATGAACCCGCAGCACAATTCTTAGCTCAAACTCCCAACATTGAGGAATCTATACGCATAAAAGCCGTGCGCGACTTGAAACTAATTGCCTTAAACCGTAAAGGAAGCAAGGCCAATAACTTCAGTTTCAAATTGCCCAACGGAAATATTCAACAACTGTACCAATTGGATAGTCCCTTAACACTGCTGCTGTTCTTTGATCCTGATTGCCATACCTGTGGCGAAGTCATTGAGGAGTTGAAAACATCCGAATCCATCAATCAAAGCCACCTGAAGATTGTAGCCATCTATCCAGAAGGTGATGCCGACATATGGAGAAGCTATTTGGAGAAGTTGCCACAAAACTGGATAAATGGACACGACTACCAATTGGAAGTGTTAAACAAAGAGTTATACGACTTGAATGCCATGCCTACCCTCTACTTGCTCGATGCCAACAAGCACGTGCTTGTAAAGGATGGAACTGTGCGCGAAATTGAGTATTATCTGCAAGAAAATTAAAAAAATATCCCCAATCGCTTGCCAAGTAAAAGATTATGTTTACCTTTGCAGCCCCGAATGGGATATTATAAACTATTTAATTAAAAACATTTATGTATTTAGACGCTGCTAAAAAGCAAGAAATCTTCGGCAATTACGGAAAGTCTAACACTGATACTGGTTCAGCTGAGAGCCAGATTGCTTTGTTTTCATACCGTATTGCTCATCTGACTGAGCACCTTAAGCTCAACAGAAAGGATTATAGTACTGAAAGAGCCTTGACAATGTTGGTAGGTAAGCGCCGTGCGTTGCTTAACTACTTGAAGGATCGCGACATCGAACGCTATCGTGCAATTGTTAAGAAGCTTGGCTTGCGTAAGTAATCTTACTGCGGCAAACTTATTAAAAAAGGAATCTCTGAACGAGGTTCCTTTTTTGTTTATTATCATCATCTGAACAACAAACACTTTACGGCTGACGAACAAATACTTCAGCCGTAAAGAACAAATACTTCAGAAATGAGTAACAAACAATATAAATAGATACAAAAAAAGGAGCAACTTGTATTGCTCCTTTTATACATTTTAGATTTTTTCTTTCCATTAAGGAATCCAACGTGGGTCACCCACTTTATTATAGATAAGGTCTTCGTTGCCCAAAGTCAAATCGCCATTGGCTGCATCCTTGAACATCGGATCTGCCTCAGCTGCGAACGTTGCATAATCGTCCTTGTGAGAGTTTGTCCACAAGTTAGGTGAAGCAAAGTAATAGATGTTCTTGAAATCTTCCTCTGCTTTCAACTTGTCTGCACGTCCCCAAGTACCGGCATTAGCATTAGCTGGAGCAGCAACTCCAACATTAGCTACCAAACAGTTCTTCACTGTCAGTGTACTACCAGCCTTTTCTACACGGAACAAACCGGTATTGTTACTGTTGTCGTTAGTACAGATATTATAGAATGTACAGTTTTCGTAAGTAACATTGGCCACTACTTGAATACGGTTCAATGAACGGATACCATTCATGATTGTAGTATTTGTAACAGTCAGTGAAGTCAAGGCACCACCACGAAGGTCAAAGCCATCACCACCATCATCTGCAACACCGTCAATGATACAATTATCGATGATAATATCACCAAATGTACCCTTCTTGTTATTATAAATAATGTGCTTACCTGTATTGCGGATTTCGCAACCGCTTACAGTTAATGTACCCAAATTACCGGCAGCATCTGTAAGTTCTGCCAAGTTATCCTGACCTGTAATAATCAAATCGTTCAATGTCAATGAAGCAACTTCTGATGCAATCTTGAAGCTACCGGTAATGGTTGCTTTTTCTGTTGGCTTATACGATGACAAAGCAACAGACTTAGTCAATGTATAGTTACCAATTTCATATGCATCTCCAAAGAGAACGAACGATTCACCCTCTTCTGCAGCATCCAAAATAGCAATCAAGTCTTCACCGGCCTCAACAGGAGTCTTACCGCCTAAATCGATACCAGTTTTGAATGAGATAGTACCACGAGTCTTTGTACCACGATACATCACTGCAGTATATTCTGTTTCAGGAACCAAATCTGTAATCGTTGCAGCACCAGCTGTAATGTCATCGGCTGTAATGGTATAAGTAATATCACCAGGAGTCAGAACAATCTTATCTGCACTTTCGCCGGCAGGCCAACGAAGTGTAACCTCTTTAGCACCTATCTCATCAGGATTTACTGCTTCGAAAATCTGTTCTGCATCGGTTTCAAAGAGAATACCAGACCACTTAGAAGCAGGGATTCCCTCGCCTACAGCTTGTACCCAAGCCGAATAAACAGTTTCGCCTTCCAAACCGGTTACTACATAAGGAGAATCGGCAGCAGTCAAGCCTGAAATGGTTTTTACTGCGCTACCATCTTGTGTAATAGCCACATTCTTCTCATCCAAATCAACATCCTGATTGTTGTTTACATGGATGGCAATGTTATAACTTGTAGCGCCCTCAACCGGAGCCCAAGTAACACGTACATTTACCTCGTTCACCACTCTGGCTTCCAAGTTGATGGGAGCAAACAAGCGGTCGTATGCTACGTCAGTGATTTCCTCGCTTTGATCTTCACAAGCGGTAGTCAAGGCCATCGTAGCCAGCCCCAACAGGAAGAAATATTTATTCAATTTCATGTTGTCTATACGTCATTAAGTGAATAACCCTTATTCGTTGCTCAACATACCGTTGCTACTGTCGATGAATGTCTGCCAGATTGGCCAGTATTGATTTTCATCGGGATCTTGTTGGTACAATGCATCGATTGTCTTGTCGGCCAATTTGCTTTCACCAATCCAAGTGGTATTTTCATAGCCTTCCAATGCAGCACCGGCAGCATCTGTATCACCATGGTTCAAACCATAAATAATCAATGTTTCACCATCGTCAGCAGTCTTGTAATAAAGCTTTTCAGGAAGGTCGGCATATGCACCCTCGCGATTGCGCAATTGAATCATCTTAGCCTTTGTTTCTTCCAACTTGTCGCCCAACATATTCCAACGAATCAAGTCGGCCTTACGCAACATTTCGCCAGCGAATTCGAATCCGCGTTGTTCAACGATTGCATCGAAGAAAGCAGACTTACTTGCAGTAGCAGCATCCATATAAGCAGTTACCTTAGCAGCAGGCAATGCGCGATCCAAAATAGGCTTCAAATATTGAGCAGCTGCAGCAGGTCCATCTAATTCGTTGATAGCTTCGGCAGCCATCAAGTAAACGTCTGCATAGCGCATATATTGCCAGTTGATACCGTCATCGTTGGTAGAAGTTACTCTACGGGTCATCCATTCGTAACGGAGTTTACCAAAGCACCACTTAGACAAACCGCGTAATTGTTGCTTAGAAACGGCTTCTTTAGTCCAATCATAAGGCACACAAGTAATGTCGCGACGAACATCTTCCACGTCATAATCGTAGAACAATGTTGGAATAGGGCCATTCACACCACCTTGAGCTTGACCTGTGTATTGGTCTTTCTCATTGTGCTTGATACCGAATGTATAAAGTACACGACCACGGCCAGCAGAGAATGGTATTTCCCAAATTGATTCCTTACCTGCAATTGTAGCATCCAAGCAGAGGTTACGGAAATTGTCTTCAAATTCACCTAATTCGTTGCATCCTTGGTTGATGATGTCCAAACATTCGTTCTTGGCAATGGTATACATCTTATTACGTTCCAAAGCAGGATCGTTGCTCAAACGGATACCATCGGCACGTTGGCTATAACCACCGGCATACAATGCAACACGGGCACGAAGAGCCTTAGTGAAAGCCTTGCTTACACGTTCTGTACTGCTTGTAACCGAAGTTGCATTAGGCCATGCTACCAATGTTGTTGCCTCTTCGAGGTCGGCAAGCAAGTGTTTGTAGATTGAATCACGATCGGCACGAGGCAAATAGAGTGTTTCCGAAGTAATAGGTTGGAAACGAGCAGGAACATCACCCCAAGCCTTTACCAAATCCAAATAGATTACAGAACGAAGAGCCAAAAGTTCTCCAAGAAGTTGTGCATGATCGGGATTGCCCTTTACATCACCATAAGCACGCATACCGGCAATGGCTTGGTTGGCACGTTCGATACCTTCGTAGAACTTAGCATAAGCATTGTTATCTGTATTCATCTGACTATTGGTGGGCGATGCTGCATACCAAGCCAAGTCGTACTTACCACCATCGGGATATTTGGTAGCATCCATACCGTTAATCCATTCAAGGTCGGTATTCATACCATAGTAGGGCAAGAAACGTCCACGATACGAGTTGGTTTCACCAAACGATTGGTGGATACCCATTACAGCCGTTTCGGCCAATTCTGTCATTGAGAAAATCGCAGAAGCATCCATAGATGATTTGGTAGGTGCTTCCAAGTCGCAAGAGGTCATGCCTCCGGCCAACGACAATGTAAATAAAGAAATATATACTATCTTTTTCATCTTATATTGCTTTTCTGAGATTAGAAATTCAAGTTAAAACCAACAACAAACTGGCGGCTCTTCGGATAAGCAGAGTAGTCAACACCCGGAGTCAAGTTTGTCTTACGTACTGCAGATACTTCCGGATCATAACCAGAGTAGTCGGTCAAACAGAATACATTGTAAGCAGTTACATAGAAACGCAAGCTTTGAATCATAGCCTTTTGAGTAAGAGTCTTAGGCAATGTGTAACCCAAAGTCAATGTGTTCAAACGGAAGAACGAACCATCTTCTACAGCCCAATCGGTAAATACCATACGGTCGGTATTTGGCGACCACATAGTGGTTGTGGCATTCATTGCAGCCAATTCGGCTGGATCGTTGCTGATAGTACCATCGGCACGGAGGTTAGTCCAACGCTTGCCATCGGCCATGATGTCAATCATGTTACGATATTGATACTTACCACTTGAAGTATATTCAATCTTGTTGGCATTGTAGATGTCGTTACCTACACTCCAGTTGAAGTTTGCGCTAAGGTCGAAACCATAAGCACGGGCATTGATGCTGAAACCACCGGTATGAACAGGATTGGCATCACCAATGATAGTCTTGTCATCGTCGTTGATAACATCGTCATCGTTCAAGTTCTTTATCTTCATGGTACCCGGACGAACCTTACCTACTACAGAAGTAGCATCTACTACACCTTCCTTCAACACCCAAGTGTTTGTTTCGGCATTGTAGCCTTCGAAATCAGATACTTCGTAACGGCCATCCGATACATAACCATACATTTGACCTACGCTACCACCTTTGGCAATCCAGAAGTCGTTACCGATTTCAGAAGAAGCCCAATAGGTCTCTTCGCCAAAGTCCTTCATGATGCCCAAATCCTTGATTTCGTTCTTATTGAAACCGATGTTAGCACTGAAGCTCAAGCCCCAATCCTTCTTGTTAACGGCTGTCCAGTTCAAGGTTACTTCAAGACCTCTGTTTTCAGTCTCACCCATGTTACGATATTGTTTATCGTAACCAGTTCCAGGAACAGGGAAGTGAATTAACAAGTCTTTTGTTGTATTCTGATAGGCTTCGATAGTACCATTCAACTTACCACCCAACATAGTGAAGTCCAAACCTAAGTTACGGGTAATAGTAGTTTCCCAGTTCAAGTAAGGATTGGCCATATTTTTAGAAGGAGCCCAATAGTTATTGAAACCATTAATCCACGAAGTCGTATTATTTTGATATGCCTGAACAATTTGAGCAGATGGAATATTGTTATTACCTGCAGTACCATAGCTGAAACGGAGTTTCAAGTCGTCTAACCAATTTTGAGTATTCTCCATAAATGGTTCAGAAGAGATACGCCATGCAACAGCTGCAGATGGAAAGTAACCCCATCTTCTACCATCAGCAAATTTAGAAGAACCATCGGCACGGAAAGTGGCGCTTACCAAATACTTGCTATCGAAGTCGTAATTTACACGACCGAAGTAAGAAAGCATCTTGTTGTCAGGGTCCAAAAAGTTTTCAGTACTATAAGCTTGACCTAATGTAGTAAGTTTCCATGCATCTTGTGCTGTAAAGCTCATAGGGAAAGCATGTACAACAGTTGTCAATTTTTCAGATTTTGTTTGAATCCATTCATGACCAACCATCAAATTCAAGTGATGACGGTCGTCGTTAATTAATTCAGCAAAGTCGTAGCTGATAGTATTGGTGTTACGGAATGTGTGGCGAGAAGTATTTGCCAACTGAGCAGCTGGTTTTCCTTGATTCTCAGAAGCAGGCACATTCTTTACATAATAGGTTGAAGCACCATAAAAACGTTTATCATTATTACGATAATCATCGTAACCCAATTCTGCTTTTACTCTAAAATTCTTGAAGATTTCCCAACCGAAGCTGGCATTCATATTAAATGTTTTACGTTCTTGCGCACGGTCGTTTTCCTTGATAGACTCAATCGGGTTATACAAGTTACCCAAATCATCATCGGCTGCACCTGCAGAAGCATCGAGGTTCTTCAATGGTATGGGTGAGAAGATAACCGAGTACTTCAAACGCTTGTCTGTATCATAAGTAGAAGATTGATCGTTTGCACCACCACCCATAATATCTGTTTCAGAATAGCGTACAGAGAAATCCAAAGTAGTGTTCTTGGTTGGCTTGGTGTTCAACTTCAAGCTGAAGTTATCACGTTTGTAGTTAGAACCCTCCATGATAGCCTTGTCGTTCATGTGGGCATAGTTGAACGAATACTTGATTTGTTCCGAACCACCGGTAATGCTCAAGTTGTGGTTGAAAGTGTTACCAATGCGACCAAAAGTAAGGTCTTGCCAATCGTTGCCGGCAATGCTGCCATACATATCCATATCTGCATACTGACCGAAGTAGTCGTTGTATGAAGTTGGATCGTTGCTGTTCTTCAACATAGCCAACTCATATTGCCACTTGGCATAATCGGCAGGACTAAGAACATCCAACGTATTGGCAATCTTCTTCCAGCTATAATAAGCATTGTAGTTTACGTTAATCTTACCTTCCTTACCACTCTTGGTAGTAACCAAGATTACACCATTAGCACCACGCGAACCATAGATGGCTGTTGATGAAGCATCCTTCAACACGGTCATGTCTTCAATATCCGAAGCTGGGATATCAGAGATTGACTCTACGGGGAAACCATCCACAATGAACAACGGAGTGTTGTCGCCGGTAATAGAACCGCCACCACGAACGCGAATCTTCATTTCAGCATCGGGCGAACCTTCTGTTGTAGTGATTTGCACACCGGCCATCTTACCGGTCAAAGCTTCAGTAGCCGATGCAACCGGCACTGCTGCCAACACATCCGAACTAACAGTAGCTACCGAACCTGTCAAGTCTTTACGCTTAACAGTTCCATAACCGATAACCACAACCTCTTCCAAAGCTTGTGCATCGTCTTCCATCACTACATTGATTGTTGTTTGTCCCTTCACGGCAACTTCTTGGGTTTTCATACCTACGTACGAGAAGACCAATGTCGCATTCGAAGGAACAGTTACAGAGAAATTACCATCAAGGTCGGTAATCGAACCATTGCCGGTATTTCCTTTCTCAACTACGGAAGCACCGATTACGGTTTCTCCCGTTTTGTCTGTCACAGTACCGCGTACGGTAACATTCTGCGCTGATACGCTGAGCGAAATCATAGCCACCATAAAGAAAAGTAGCAAAGAGCGCATGTTTCTCAAACAATTAGACATTCTTCGATTTTTAAAGTTTATTAATAATAATTTGTCAGCTAAAGTGCAATTGTGTGCGAACACACTTTGTAATTGGTTGCAAAAATATAAAAATAATTAAATAACAAAGTGTATTTTCTGATTTTTATAGGAGAAAAAATCGTTTTAGTGCAAAGAATGCTAAAAAAGGCCTATTCTGATGCCAAAATACGGGCATAAATAACAATTCCTCAGTTAAAGGTTGCAGAAAAAATAAAAAAGTTCTATTTTTGCGCCTTGTTAGTAACAATCTGAAAACAAAACGAACAAAATATAGATAAAAAAGTATGGATACAAGCAAAATTGTAGGAGAAAAGATTAAATCGCTTCGCGAAACTCAGGGCATCAGCATGGAAGAATTGGCTGAACGTTCCGGATTGGCTATCGAACAAGTTGAACGCATTGAAAGCAATATTGATCTGCCCTCGTTGGCACCACTCATCAAGATAGCTCGAGTGTTGGGAGTGCGCTTAGGTACTTTCCTTGACGATCAAGTAGAAAACGGCCCTGTTGTTTGTCGCCAAGCCGGTAAGTCGGACAACAGCATCAGTTTCTCGAACAATGCTATCCAAAGCCGCAAGCACATGGAGTATCATGCTTTGGCCGGTCCGAAGAGCGACCGCCACATGGAACCATTCATCATCGACGTTAACCCCTTAAGCGATACCGATTTTGTACTTTCATCGCACGAAGGCGAAGAGTTCATCTATGTCATGGAAGGAAAGATGGAAATCAGTTACGGGCAAACCACTTACCTACTGAACGAAGGAGACAGCATCTACTACGACTCTATTGTGCCTCATCATGTACATGCCTACCAAGGACAGGCCGCCAAGATTTTAGCTGTTGTATATACACCTATTTAATATATGTTATCACTTTCAGAAAGAACATTGGGGCAATGGCTTGAGCATTGGGCCGAAACCACCCCCGACAAAGAATATATTGTCTATTCCGACCGCAACCTTCGTTTCACTTGGAGCCAATTCAATAAACGTGTGGACGACATGGCCAAAGGATTGATGGCTATCGGTGTGGAAAAGGGTACCCACGTTGGACTTTGGGCAGCCAATGTACCCGACTGGCTCACCATTCTCTATGCTTGTGCCAAAATTGGAGCAGTGGCTGTAACCGTAAACACCAACTACAAACAATCGGAATTGGAATATTTGTGCGAAAACTCGGATATGCATACTTTGTGTATCGTAAATGGCGAGAAAGATAGCGACTTCGTACAGATGACCTACACCATGCTTCCCGAACTGCGCACTTGCCAACGCGGACATTTGAAGAGTGAACGATTTCCACGCATGAAAAACGTGGTCTATATCGGACAAGAGAAGTTCCGTGGCATGTACAACACGCCCGAACTGCTGCTTTTGGGAAGCAACATAGCCAACGACAAGCTAATAGAAGCCAAAAACCAAGTAAGTTGCCACGACGTGGTGAATATGCAATATACTTCCGGCACAACCGGTTTTCCAAAAGGTGTTATGCTTACCCACTACAACATTGCCAACAATGGTTTCTTGACCGGCGAGCACATGAAGTTTACCCAAGATGATAAACTTTGCGTTTGTGTACCACTTTTCCACTGTTTCGGTGTGGTATTGGCTACCATGAACTGCTTGACACACGGCTGTACCGAAGTAATGGTAGAGCGATTCAACCCATTGGTAGTACTTGCTTCCATCCATAAAGAACGTTGTACTTCTCTATATGGCGTGCCCACCATGTTCATTGCCGAGTTGAATCACCCCATGTTCGACATGTTCGACATGTCGAGCCTACGTGTAGGCATCATGGCAGGTGCCCTCTGCCCTGTCGAATTGATGCGCCAGGTAGAAGAGAAGATGTATATGAAAGTAACCAGTGTTTATGGTTTGACAGAAGCATCACCTGGTATGACTCACACACGTGTGGACGACCCATTCGAAGTGCGTTGCACCACCGTAGGCCGTGATTTCGAGTTTACTGAAGTGAAGGTGCTTGACCCTGAAACCGGTAAAGAGTGTCCGGTTGGAGTACAAGGCGAAATGTGTAACCGCGGTTACAACACCATGAAGGGTTACTACAAAAATCCGCAAGCCACTGCTGAAGTTATCGATAAAAATGGATTCCTCCACTCAGGCGATTTGGGCGTGAAGGACGAAAACGGCAACTACCGCATCACCGGCCGCATCAAGGATATGATTATCCGTGGTGGAGAGAATATCTACCCACGCGAAATCGAAGAGTTCCTCTACCAATTGGAAGGTGTAAAGGATGTGCAAGTGGCAGGTATTCCTTCAAAGAAATACGGCGAAGCCGTTGGCGCATTCATCATTCTACACGAAGGCGTGAAAATGGACGAAGTGGATGTACGCGACTTCTGCATGGGCAAGATTGCCCGCTATAAGATACCTAAATACATCTTCTTTGTGAAGGAGTTCCCTATGACAGGTAGCGGAAAGATTCAAAAATTCAAATTGAAAGACCTTGGTTTGAAACTTTGCGAAGAACAAGGCATCACCATTATTTAATATAGGAAAAGCGTGCAAAACTGCACGCTTTTCTTTTATTCCACCACCACGGCCGTACCCGAAGCAGTTACCATCAGCATACTGCCATTGCTTCCTACCGTTTCATAATCCAAATCCACAGCAATCACTGCATTGGCACCCATAGCCATAGCTTGCTGTTGCATCTCTTTCAGAGCTGTGTCCTTAGCCTGACGTAACACCTCTTCGTAAGAGCCGCTGCGACCGCCCACAATATCGCGTATGCCGGCAAAGAAATCACGAAAAACATTGGCACCAATGATAGTCTCTCCCGATACGATGCCTAAATAGCGGGTAATCTGCTTACCTTGAAGCGTTGAAGTTGTCGTTACTAACATATTCTTATTCCATTAAAAGTTATTTGCTATCCGTTAGACGATAGTAGCAACGGAAAAGTTGCAACTAACGTTACTTTTTTCTGAACCAAGCGGATTTATTGTTTGTTAAGGATGAAAAAACAAACAAACTTGATTATGGCAGAAAAGATTATGACGCACGAAAACGGGGCGTCTGTTGAGAACAACACCAATTCCCTTACCGCAGGGCAACGTGGCCCCATCCTATTAGAAGATACTTGGCTCATCGAGAAACTGGCACACTTCGACCGAGAGGTAATACCCGAACGACGGATGCATGCCAAAGGTAGCGGAGCATTCGGTCACTTCACTGTAACACACGATGTTACACAATACACCTGTGCCAAACTATTTTCCGAGATTGGCAAGCAGACAGATGTGTTTGTGCGTTTTTCTACCGTTGCAGGCGAACGGGGTGCTGCAGATGCAGAAAGGGATATTCGCGGATTTGCTGTGAGGTTCTATACCGAAGAGGGCAACTGGGATTTAGTGGGCAATAACACACCGGTGTTCTTCATTCGCGATCCGCTCCAATTTCCCGACTTAAACCACGCAGTGAAGCGCGACCCACAAACCAACTTGCGCTCGCCACAAACCAACTGGGACTTCTGGACTATGCTGCCCGAAG
The DNA here is from genome assembly GCA_015060685.1 of Mediterranea massiliensis. Classification (GTDB taxonomy): domain Bacteria; phylum Bacteroidota; class Bacteroidia; order Bacteroidales; family Bacteroidaceae; genus Bacteroides; species Bacteroides massiliensis_B. The sequence continues at coordinate 79,491 of SUXZ01000003.1, forward strand.
CGCTTCATCAGGTCACTATCGTCATGTCCGACCGTGGCATACCCGCCAGCTACCGGCATATGCATGGCTTTGGTTCGCACACCTATAGCCTCATCAATCATGAAGGGAAACGGGTATGGGTGAAATATCATTGGCGCACACAACAAGGCATCAAGAACCTCAGTAACGAAGAGGCTGCTGAGATTATCGCTCACGACCGAGAAAGTCATCAACGCGACCTGTTCGATGCCATTCAACGAGGCGACTATCCGCGCTGGACACTCTGCTTTCAAATCATGACCGAGGAACAAGCCGCCAACTACAAAGAGAATCCGTTCGACATTACCAAGGTGTGGAGTCATAAGGAATTTCCGCTGATTGAAGTCGGTGTTATGGAACTAAACCGCAATCCGGAGAATTACTTTGCCGATGTAGAACAGGCCGCCTTTAATCCCACACACATTGTACCTGGAGTGGGATTATCGCCCGACAAACTGCTTCAAGGACGACTCTTCTCTTATGGCGATGCCCAACGCTACCGTCTTGGAGTGAACCACGACCAGATACCGGTAAACCGCCCACGATGCCCCATGCACAGCTATCACCGCGACGGTCAGATGCGTGTTGACGGCAACAACGGAGCCACCAAAGGCTATTCGCCCAACAGCATCGGAGAGTGGAAAACCGGCTCGGCTACCTATCCATCCTCGCCCACCGATGATGTCTCCATGCGCTATAACCCCTACGAAGAGCGCACGGACAACTGCTTCTACCAACCGGGCAATCTCTACCGACTGATGACCGAAGAGAAACGTCGCCTACTGATAGAAAACACCGCCACCGACATGATGCCGGTGACGGAGAATATCAAACTGCGCCATGCTGCCCACTGCTATCTGGCAGATGAAGAGTATGGCACGCTAATGTCCGAAGCTCTGTTGCTCGACTTGGAAGAGGTGAAACGTCTGGCTTCGCTCAGCGAAGAAGAGCGGTTGTTAGCAACAAGCAAACAGTAAGCCTTATTCGGGATACTTCATATTACCATCTGTCATCTGCAAGAGCACCTCTTCCAAATACTTTTTTGCTTCCCAACGAGCCATGGGGAGATCTTGCAACAGGTAGTTACCGCAATCTTTGGCGGTGGCACCGGGGATTTCGCCCTCGTATGTAGCAATAAAGCGGAAGGTCTCTTGCATCAATGGCAAGATGTCTTGGGGTGTCAGGTTGCCTTTCATCAGCAAATAGTTGCCGGTGAGGCACCCCATAGGGCCCCAATAGATAATCTTATCCTTCCAAGTGGGTTCGTTGCGCAAATAAGTTGCGGCCAAGTGCTCGATGGTGTGGAGCGCACCTTGTCCTAAGGCAGGTTCGCGGTTAGGCTCTTTCATACGAACGTCGAACGTAGTGATGACTTCGCCATTCACATCGTCTTGGCGTGAGACAAAAATGCCACGCAACAGACGGATGTGGTCGATAGTAAAGCTGGGTATCTTTTTCATATTACTTGATTATTTGATGGTTGAGAGGAAAGCCCACGTAGTTTGGAACGAACGTTCGGCCATGGTGCCCCAAAAGTCGAGGTATTGGTTGAAGTTGTCTTCGCTGGCCCCCGGTGTATCGCTGATGATGCGGAAACTAAGGAAGTTCACTCCATAAAGATAGCATGTCTGGGCAATGGCTGCCGACTCCATGTCGCAAGCCAACCCATCGGGGAAGTGGTCTTTGATTGTAGCCAGTTGTTGCTTGTCTTCGATGAATTGATCGCCGGTGCAGATAAGGCCTCCGTGGATGCGGCTTTCCAAACCAGCTCCGTTCAGCGACAAGGCATGTTGCAACAGGGGTGCATAACCTTCAAAGAAAAGCGGCAATCCTTGTACCTGCCCATATTCGTTGCCCATGCTACACCATACATCGTGATGCACTACACGGCTGCTCACCACCACATCGGTCACTTGCAGGCAGTTGTCTATACCTCCGGCCACACCGGTGCTAATGATGCAATCGGGACGATAACGACGAATCAATTCGGCAGTACCCACGGCTGCATTCACCTTGCCGATGCCGCATTGTGTCAGCACCACCTGATTGCCGGCCAACGTACCTTCTACATAGCAGAAACATCCGTCTGCCACTTCTCGTTTGTCTTGCAAGCGCTCGGCCAATTGGCGGTGCTCGCTATCCATTGCACTGATAATACCTAATTTCATATCACTTCATTTCAATCATTATAAACCACTTTCTCCACTCCTTGCAAGTCGGCACCCGAAGGCGATTGGAAAACGCGGAGGCCGAACTCCGGGATGATGGCCAAGAGGTGGTCGAACACATCGGATTGGAGGTCTTCGGTTGCCACCCAAGCGGTATCGGCCGAGAAGAAATAGAGTTCCATCGGGATGCCTCGGTCGGTAGGTTGCAACTGGCGCACCATGAGCGTCATCTCCTGATTTACGCGCGGCATACTTTTCAAGTAGGCCATGAGATAGGCACGGAACACACCGAGATTGGTTTGCCGGCGGCCGTTTACCAATATGCTATTGTCTATCTTGTTTTCGGCATTGTATTCGCTTATCACCTGTTCGGTTTCCTCTATGTAATCCTTCAGTAGCTGAATTTTACGATACTTCTCCAGCATCTCCGGCGTGCAGAAACGAACGCTGGTCATGTCGATATTGATACTTCGCTTGATGCGTCGGCCACCACTCTCGCTCATTCCTCGCCAGTTTTGGAAAGAGTCGCTCACCAACAGATAGGGCGGAATGGTGACGATGGTTTTGTCCCAATTCTGCACCTTGACGGTGTTCAGCGTTACTTCGATAACCGTACCGTCGGCTCCACACTTGGGCACCGCAATCCAATCGCCCACCTTCAGCATGTCGTTTGCCGAAAGTTGAACACCGGATACTACGCCCATGATGGAATCCTTGAACACCAACATCAAGATAGCGGCCGAAGCACTCAATCCGGCCAAGAGCGAAAGAGGATCCTTATCGAAGAGTATCGCAATGACCAGGATGATGCCCACAAACCACAATATCACCTGTCCGGTTTGCAGAAGTCCCTTCAACGGGCGGTTGCGCAAGTGTTCTTTCTGGCTATAAACTTCATAAATGGCCTTCATCAAGGCATTAATCAGCTGCAACAGGGCTATGAGCAGGTAGATATCGCACAAGTTCATCAGGAAGCCTACCCATCCCGAAGCCGTTTTGGCCAGTACCACCGGCAATAGGTTGGTGAGGATGAAGGGAGGCATCAAATCGCTGAAGCGTCTCAACACATCTTCGCTGAAAAGAATGTCGTCCCATGTGGCCCGTGTCTTTCTAATCAGACGAGCCACAATGCCCAGCAACAGCTTTCTACATATAAAACGAGCTACAAAGGCCAAGAGCAACACCAGGGCAAGGCCAATATATTGGTCGAGCTTATCTGCCCAAAAGGGCGACATGCCCAATGCCTCCAAATAACTATCAATTGTAAGCAATACTCCCATATCATCTGTTATTTACGCCACAAAAATACAAAAACTATACAACATATCAACTATCGCGATTCCTTATTCTATTTACGAACAAACATCTTTCCATCTTCCGGAAACTAATCGGTCAGCAGGCGCAATAAAATCATTATCTGCCTAAGAAAAGTTGAAACGGCGCTGCGGTTTCATGAATCGGCGTCGTTGTTTTATGAAACCGCAGTGTGGTTTATTAAAACCACGGCGCGGTTTTAGTTTTATTCAGGCACTAAAACTTTTTAGCCTCAGCAGATGCAACATTATTCTCGAGGGGTAAACGATTAATTTGCGCACAATTAAGGAAGATTTGCAAGGCGTTTGCGGTAAGTTCGTAAATAAATGCCTACCTTTGCGCCTTAAATATATAAGGTATGATAAAGAAGATTCTTCCCGACTTGATAGCGATTGCGCTGTTTGCAGTGCTCTCGTTTGCATATTTCTTCCCTGCCGACATCGAAGGCCGCATCTTGTTCCAACACGACAGCTCGGCCGGCGTGGGTGCCGGACAGGAAGCCATTGAATACTACGAAGAAACAGGTGAGCGTACACGCTGGACAAACTCGCTCTTCGGCGGCATGCCCACTTATCAGATTTCGCCTTCATACGACACTACCCAGCCGCTGAATTGGGTGGAACGTGCCTACAGACTATTCTTGCCCGAATACGTGCAACTGACATTCATCTTGATGTTGGGCTTCTACATCCTGATGCGTGCCTTTGGCTTGTCGGTATGGCTATCTACGTTGGGAGGCATTGTCTGGGCCTTTTCATCCTACTTCTTCATCCTGATTTCGGCCGGACACATTTGGAAATTCATCACTCTTGCCTACATACCGCCCACAATAGCTGGTATGGTATTGGTGTATCGCGGCAAGTGGCTATGGGGTTGCGTGCTGACCGCCCTGTTCGTGGCGTTACAAATCAAGTCGAACCATGTGCAGATGTCCTACTACTTCCTGTTCGTGATGCTGTTCATGGCCATTGCCTATGGCGTAGAAGCCTATAAAGCCAAGCAACTTTCCCGATTCTGGAAGGCAACGGGCGTTTTGGTAGTGGCCGGGCTTATTGGTGTAGCCGCAAACTTGAGTAACCTCTATCATACCTATTCGTATAGCAAGGAAACCATGCGCGGAAAGAGCGAACTGGTGTTCGAAGGTGATGCTGCCCAACAAACCAGTAGCGGATTGAACCGCGACTACATTACCCAGTGGAGTTATGGTATTGGCGAAACATGGACATTATTGGTGCCCAACTTCAAAGGGGGAGCATCCGTGCCATTGGCCGCCAACGAAACGGCTATGAAAAAGGCCAATCCGCTATACAGCAACATCTACACCCAACTGACACAATACTTTGGCGAACAACCCATGACCTCGGGGCCGGTGTATGTAGGCGCATTTGTGCTGTTCTTGTTCATCTTGGGATGCTTCATCGTGAAAGGGCCGATGAAGTGGGCACTTTTGGGTGCCACCATCTTCTCCATCCTATTGTCGTGGGGAAAGAACTTCATGCCGCTGACCGACCTGTTCATCGACTTCGTGCCGATGTACAACAAATTCCGTGCCGTATCGTCCATCCTCGTCATTGCCGAGTTTACCATCCCCGTGCTGGCCATCCTGGCGCTGAAGCGTATCCTTGACGAACCGGAGGTATTGAAGCGCGAGCGGAATGGCCTCATCATCAGCACCGTGCTCACTTTTGGCGTGGCACTTATCCTTTGGATATGGCCAAGCTTCATGGGCAACGAATTCATCCCCGGCCAAGAAATGCAAATGCTGCAAAGTGCCCTCTCGACCAACGAGCTTGCACCGCTCGTAAGCAACATGAGCGAGATGCGTGCCGCCATGGTGAGTGCCGACGCCTTACGAAGCATGTTGTTTATCGCCATCGGACTTTGCATACTTTACTTCTTCATTACCGGAAAGTTACAGAAGAAATATACCATCGGTGTCATTGCACTTCTCTGCCTGGTAGATATGTGGGGCGTGAACAAACGCTACTTGAACGACGAACAATTCGTGCCTCAAAGCATCAAGCAAACCAGTTTCGTGCAAACACCGGCCGATAAATACATCTTGCAAGACAAGAATTTGGATTATCGCGTGCTGAACCTGACCGGAAGTACCTTCAACGAAAACAATACTTCGTACTGGCATAAAAGCATCGGAGGATACCATGCCGCCAAACTTCGCCGATACCAAGAGATGATAGACTACCACATCTCGCCCGAAATACAAGCGGCCTATAGCGAAATAGCGCAAGCAGCCGGAGCAATGGATAGTGTAGATGCAAGCAAATTCCGCGTGCTGAATATGCTGAACACCAAATACTTTATTCTTCCGGCAGGCAGAAACGGAGAGGCACTGCCCATACAGAATCCATACGCTTACGGAAATGCATGGTTTGTGAACAACATCCGGTATGCTGAAAATGCCAACGAAGAGATAGAGACTCTATTCGACATTGATCCGAAAAAGAGTGCCGTGGTGGACAAACAATTCGAAGAGACACTAAAGGGTATGACATCAGCAAAGACCGACTCGCTATCGACTATCACACTGACCAGCTATAGCCCTAACCACTTAGTGTATGAAACAGCAAACAATAACGATGGCATAGCCGTCTTCTCGGAAATCTACTACCCCGACGGATGGAAAGTAACCGTAGATGGCAAACCGGCTACACTTGCACGAGCCAACTACATACTACGCGCATTATACTTGCCCGCAGGCAAACATGTAGTAGAGATGACTTTCGATCCGCAAAGCCTGCACACTACCGAAGCAATAGCCTACGGTGCATTGATTCTGTTGCTGATTGCCATCATCGGAGCAATCACGCTGACCATAAGAAAACAAAAAAACCGCTCCTACCTTCGCAAGCAAGAGCGGCCTTGTCAATAATACATGAAAAAACGCTATTTAGAGAGAGTCTCTTTCTGAGTGCAAATATAAAATCAAAAGTTAAATCAACCAAATAAAATCTATAAAAAATGAAAGTTTATAGATAAAATGAATATTTTTACAAGTATATGGAAACAACTCGCCAAAACAAGATAGCACGTTTGCTACAAAAAGAACTCAGTGACATCTTCTTGCAACAAACCAAATCCATGCAAGGAGTATTGGTGTCGGTAAGTGCCGTCAGAATAAGTCCCGACATGAGCATCGCACGAGGATATCTCAGCATTTTTCCATCTGAAAAAGCTGAAGAAATCATCAAGAACATCAATGCGAATGTCAAATCAATACGTTTCGAACTGGGTACCCGAGTACGCCACCAATTGCGCATCATCCCTGAACTGAAATTCTTCGTTGACGATTCATTAGACTACCTTGAACGCATCGACGAACTGCTAAAATAAACGCCAGTGAACCTATCGTTCTACATAGCCAGACGCTACCTCTTCTCAAAGAAGAAACACAATGCCATCAACATCATTGCCGGCATATCTGTTTGTGGGGTAACGTTAGCTACATTGGCGCTTGTATGTACGATGTCTATATTCAATGGATTCCAAGAACTCGTCACCGACTTCTTTACCGCTTTCGATCCGGAACTGAAAATCACCGCCAAACAAGGCAAGTTTTTCAGTACCGAAGAAGAACGGATTAAACAAATAAAATCATCATTACCGGAAATTGCGGTCTGGTCGGAAACTCTGGAAGAGCAAGCCATGGTGCAATACAAAAGGAATCAGACCATTGCAACCATCAAGGGAGTAACTGACAACTTTCAGAAACTGACACAAATAGACAGTTTGCTCTATGGCACCGGCTCGTTTATGCTACACGACGAGATTGTAGATTATGGCATCATGGGAGGCGAGCTAGTTGGTACATTGGGAACAGGCATCAATCCCGTCGATCCATTGAATATTTTTGCACCTAAAAAGGGAGTACGCATTAACCTTGCCAATCCCTCTACAGCCTTCAATCAAGGTCATTTATACTCGCCTGGCGTGGTGTTTGTAACCAATCAGGCAAAATACGATGCTGCATATATACTTACCTCACTCGAATTTGCACAGAAGTTGTTTGCACAAAAAGGAAAGGTTTCTGCCATTGAACTGAAACTTAGAGAGGGATATTCAATAAACAACGTAAAAAAACAGATTCAGAATATATTAGGAGAAGAGTATGTTATACAAAACCGATACGAGCAACAAGCCGACGTGTTCCGAATCATGGAAATAGAAAAGTTGGTTTCATACCTTTTCCTAACGTTCATATTAGCCATAGCCTGTTTCAACATCATCGGATCGCTATCCATGCTTATCCTTGACAAGCAAGAGGATGTCAATACATTGCGCCAATTAGGTGCAAGCGATCGACTGATTACCAATATCTTCATCCTCGAAGGACAACTTATATCATTCTCTGGTTCCATTCTTGGTATCATCTTTGGAGTAACACTATGCTTGCTTCAGCAGCACTTCGGATTACTATCGTTAGGTGGAAACGGACAATTTATCGTTGATGCCTATCCCGTAAGTTTACACTTTGCTGATGTGTGCCTGATTTTTGCAACAGTAATCGTAATAACCTTCATAACGGTTTATTTCCCTATACGATACCTTTGCAAACGAATCATCAATTAAACTACACGCCCTTTTCCGCCCAATCTTCGCGGTCAAGACTTCGATAGCCAATGGCCTCGGCCAAATGTTCCGAGCGCACATCTGCACATCCTTCCAAATCGGCTATGGTACGAGAAACCTTCAGAATGCGGTCGTAGGCACGGGCAGAAAGATTCAATCGATTCATGGCTGCCTTCAATAAAGCAAGTCCTTTATCATCCGGACGGGCATATTGCGCCAACAAGCGACTATTCATCTGAGCATTGCAATAAATGCCTGACACATCACGATAGCGGGCTTCTTGAATCTGACGGGCGGCTATTACACGTTGGCGGATTTGATTGCTCGATTCAGCCTCTTGAGCATCAGACATTTTCTCGAAAGGAACAGGAATAACCTCTATCTGAAGGTCAATGCGATCCATTAACGGCCCACTAATTCTATTCAAGTACTTTTGTACTTGTCCCGGTGAACATACACATGCTTTTGTAGGATGATTATAATAACCGCACGGACAAGGATTCATCGAAGCAACAAGCATGAAACTTGCCGGATACTCCACGTTGCACTTCACACGTGAAATGGAGATTCTTCTGTCCTCAAGCGGTTGGCGCAAAACTTCCAACACATTTCTTTGATATTCAGGAAATTCGTCTAGGAAAAGCACCCCATTATGTGCCAAACTAATCTCTCCTGGCTGAGGATATGAGCCACCACCAGTCATTGCAACCGAAGAAATCGTATGATGGGGTGAGCGGAAAGGACGTGTAGAAATCAAGCCGCCCTCCTTACTCAGTTTACCGGCTACCGAGTGAATTTTGGTTGTTTCCAAACTCTCGCCCAACGAAAGTGGAGGCAAGATAGAGGGTATCCGTTTGGCCAACATGGATTTTCCACTTCCGGGCGCACCGATAAGAATGATGTTATGACCGCCAGCAGCAGCAATTTCCAAGGCCCTCTTCACATTCTCTTGACCCTTGACTTCAGAAAAATCGAAATCGAATGTTGTCTGTCGTGAATAAAACTCTTCTCTGGTATTAACAATCACAGGATCAAGTATCTTTTCTCCGTTAAAGAATTGAACGACATCTTTTATGTTTTCTACTCCGAAAACCTCTAAGTTGTTTACAACAGCGGCTTCGCGTGCATTTTGCTGAGGAACAATCATTCCCTTAAAGCCCAATTCACGCGCCAAAATAGCTATGGGCAAAGCACCTTTGATAGGCTGAAGGCCTCCATCAAGGCTCAATTCGCCCATGATAAGATAGTCAGGCAACAAATCCGGCTTAATCATCTCTTTGGAAGCAAGCATACCTATGGCCAAAGGAAGATCGTATGCCGAACCTTCCTTTCGTATATCTGCCGGAGCCATGTTTATGGTTATGCTTGATGTTGGCAATTTGTAGTTATTTACTTGCAGAGCCGAGCGTATGCGCTGATAACTCTCCTTCACGGCCGAATCAGGTAAGCCCACCAAATTGAACAGGCAACCACGCGAACTATTAACCTCGATGGTTATTAAGGTTGCATCTATTCCTTGTACGGCAGCTCCAAATACTTTTACCAACATGTTTTCAAGCAGTTATTAGATTATTTACGTTTTTTCTTGCGTGCAGTTTCCTTACTATCCACCTCTTTTAAGTAGGTTTCAAGTTCTGCCTCTGTGATGTTTATCTTTTCTACACGTCCAGCAGTATTCAACAGAATGTTGGTCGGCAACTGGTTAATGCCATACTGCTTGACAATTTCACTTTGCCATGATTTCACTTCAATACCTTGATTCCAAGATAATGTATCGTTGCTGACCATTTGTTTCCATTGCGCTATATCCACATCCAACGAAATACCTAACATGGCAAAGTCCTTTCGCTTTTTATATTTCTTGTAGATACGTTTCAGCACTTGGTTTTCTTGACAACTGGCTTCATCCCACGATGCCCAGAAGTTTATCAACAAGTATTGCTTATTATATTTTGTACGGGTAATCGTATTCCCTTCTGCATCCTCAACCCGGAAATAGGGAGCCAACTTGCCTTCTTCCATCAAAGCATCCTCGCCAAGTTGTTCGTTCAACTCAATGATGTATGGTCTATCTTTCAATTCACCCGACATGCTATCAATCAGTTTCTGGATACGCTTGACATTAGGATCGGATGCCTGAACAAAGTATTTATCTAGCAGATAGATGCTGACAAGCGAAAAGGGATGTGTTGAGATAAACTGCGCTACGCTATCCTGAATCTGCCTTGCTGATTTAGGATGGCCATTTGCAAGTGTTTGATTGAAATCTTGCAATTCGTTATTCAAAGGATTACCGGAAACGGCAAGCGAATCCGGGAATTTGCCAGTTATTGATAGCTTGTCACCCTTTCCTACGAAGAGTGGCAACAACTCACCACCAGGCAATTGCAATTGCATGGCTACCAAAGTATCTATAGGCAATTCTATAGAAAGCTTACCATCTACGAATAGCAACGTATCTACTCGATCGTAGTATTTATCTGTACCAAATAGATACAATGTATCGTTCATAATGCCCTTTATGTCGGCCTGAAGGGTTGTGGTGATGGTTTTCTCACGCCCGCAAGAAGCGAAAATGAGTAAAAGCAACAGATATAACGGCAAATGTTTTTTCATTGCAAAAGTATGATTTAGAATATCAGTTGCGAAAATAGTTCTTTTTTATGTGAATAGAAAAGAAAAGACCCGACAATTTTACATGTCGGGCCTTTTCTTATGTTTTAATTAGGAATTACTTGATGATTGACAAGAAATCTGCGTTAGTGAAATACTTAGCAAATTCCAAATCGGTAGCCGCCTTCTTAGCCAAAGAAGAATCCTTAGCAACAGCATCCTTCAAGTTGCTGATAACCATTGATGCATTGTTTGTCTTAGCACCAATTACAGCGTTCAAATAGCTTGTGTATCCGTCAGGATTTGCAACTGCAGCCAAAGTAGCTTTAGCCTTGTTGTAATCCTTAGACAGGATTTGTGCCAAAGCTGCACTATTTGTCTTGGCATCGCCAAATGCGTTAACAGCCTTTTCGTATTGACCTTGAGCAACGTAAAGGTTACCCAATGCTTCGTTCAATTCTGGATTACCAGCAGCCTTAGCAAGGTAAGATTCAGCTTCAGCGGCTTTGCCCTTTGCCAACTCTACAAGACCGAGGTTCATGTTTGCTTCAGGATTTTCCTTAACAGAGAGAGCCTTCTTCAACAAGTTTTCAGCCTTGTCCATATCGCCTGCCTCGTAGGCCAACTTACCAAGGTTGTTGAATGCACGATAGTCGTTAGGGAAAAGTTGAGTAGCCTTAGTATAGATTGCTTCCTTCTTAGCAGCATCCTTAGCCAAAGTTGCAGCATAAAGCAACTCTTCAAGGCTAAGTTCCTTAGCGTTTGTATCAGCGAGGTTAGCAATTTCTTCGTCAGACTTGCCGATGATTTCGTAGTTCAAAGTCAAACGAGAACGACGCAATTGAGGAAGAATCTCGTCAGCCAATGCGCTATATACAGAAGAGATGTTCTTGATTTCTTGCTCGCGTTGTTCTGGTTCTTTGTACATAGAAAGTACGCGGAGGATGAGTTCCTTGTCTTGGATGTTTGACTTAGAAACCAATTCTTGGAAACCTTCCCAGTCTTCAGCAGTATACTTAGTATCTACGTTAGCTTCCATCTTATCTTTCTTCAAGTTGCGGTTAACAACCTTTGCTGTAGCATCTTGACGCTTTTCTGCCAAACCTTGGTTCAAATCGAGTGAACCATCAGGAGAAGCGTAAGCAGAGATTTCGATGTTAGTGATTTGCTTGTTAGCAGCTTCGCCAATAGCCTTAACCTCTTCTTGGAAAGCCTTTGCTGTCTTCAACTCGCTTGAACGAACGTTAGCTTGTTGAATCAAGAACATGATGTTAGCATCGTGCTTTTCCTTGATAATGCGTTGGAAAGCATCTTCACTCAATGCTACATTAGCAGAGCCAACGGTTTGAGAAATAATTTCAGAAGTAGAAATCACACCGTCTGCTACCTTTACAGCAGGGATTGCAACTTCCTTGTCACCGATTTTTGCAGTAAATTCCAAATAGAGTTCCGACTTTGCCATTTCAGGTACATAGTCGAAAACTGTCTTCATGGTGTAGTTACCACCTGCTTTGTAAGCGATAGTCTGGTCGTTACCTTCAACCTTTTCACCTTGGAAAACTGCTGATTGACCAACTGCTTGACCACCTTCCCATTTCAATACTGGAGTAACCTCTACTACAGCTTTCTTGTTGAAATACTTTTCTGGGAATTTACCATCGATAGTAGCAGGCACTTTACCGCCTACAGCTTCCAATACTTGAGGAGTTACAGTGAAATAATCAGCTGACAACTCGTCCAACTTGCTGCTACAAGAAGAAAGGATAGCAACAAAAGCCACTAATAAGGGCAAATACAACTTCTTTGTCATTTTGATATAAATTAAAAATGTAATAAAAAATATGCAAAAAAAATGCTTAAAGCCGATTCTCGAAACGGCCTATTCGGTACAAAGGTAGGAAAAAAAACTAAAAATCGTCTATTAAAAGCCCACATTTATTATAATTTAATTAAAATGCTCCTTTCTATATTTAATGTTTCGCGGATGATGCTCTACGATTTCACTTCTCAACATACTACGGTCGATGTGCATATATATTTCCGTAGCGGCAATGCTTTCATGACCTAACATACATTGTATGGCTCGAAGATTGGCGCCACCCTCCAGAAGATGTGTAGCAAACGAGTGACGGAAGGTGTGCGGACTGATATTCTTCTGAATGCCAACCTTTTCTGCCAATTCTTTGATAAGATGGAATATCATTATCCGCCCTATTCCATTTCCCCAGCGGGCAAGGAAGACATAATCTTCGAATCCAGGTTTGATGCGCCACCTGCTACGTTGAGCGAACCAATTGTTCAAATCTTTGATAGCCTTTGGCGATATCGGCACAAGCCGTTGCTTGCGACCCTTTCCCTCTACCTTTATGAAGCCTTCTTTCAGAAAAAGATTTGATATGCGTAATTCACATAGTTCGGAAACACGCAAGCCACAACTATATAGTGTTTCAAGGATGGCCCGATTACGATGTCCTTCCGGTTTCGACAAATCGATGGCATCAATCATAGCATCAATCTCCTCGATGGTAAGCACACTTGGCAGGTATTTACCGATTTTGGGTCCTTCGAGCAGTTCGCTGGGATCGACCTCCTGTACATCGGTAATGGCTAAAAAGTGATAAAACGACTTGATGCCCGAGATGATTCGCGCTTGCGAACGAGCATGAATACCCACATCGTGCAGGCTGGCGGCAAAGTGCTGTAAATCATCAAGCGTAGCATCGAGCAAGCCAATCCCATCCAGTTTCAAGAAGTTAATCAGCTTCTGCAAATCGCTACGATAGGCATCTATCGTGTTTTTAGAAAGCGACTTTTCCAACTTCAGGAAATGCTCATATTCCTCGATAAGTGCTTCTTGTTGATCGTTATTTGAGAAATTCGTTCCCATTTCAAATCTTTTTGCTACTTTTGTATTCGATTTACAAAGGTAATCAAAAAACTACAGATATGAAAATTCAAATCATCAACGGGCCTAACATCAACATGCTGGGCAAACGCGAGCCGGGTATTTATGGCAACACCTCGTTCGAGGATTATTTAGTCGAATTGCGCAAACGCTATCCGCAAATAGCATTGGAGTACTTCCAATCCAATTGCGAAGGCGCATTGATTGACAAGATTCAAGAGGTTGGTTTCGAGGCCGATGGCATCATACTGAATGCCGGTGCCTACACACATACCTCCATTGCTTTGCAAGATGCCATACGTTCCATCAAATCGCCTGTGATTGAAGTACACATCTCCAATGTACATGCCCGCGAAGAGTTTCGCCACAAGTCGATGATTTCATGCGCTTGCAAGGGCGTGATATTAGGATTCGGCCTCAACTCATACCGCCTGGCCATCGAAGCTTTGCTATAATCGTAATATGACTATCGACGAATACATTCTTCAGCACATCGACCCCGAGGGCGACTACCTGAACGCCCTCTATCGCGACACGCATCTGCGCTTGCTTTATCCCCGTATGGCATCGGGACACTTGCAAGGGAGGATGCTAAAAATGTTTGTACAAATGATTCGTCCGCAACAAGTACTCGAAATCGGCACTTATAGCGGCTACTCGGCCCTCTGTATGGCCGAAGGATTGCCCGAAAACGCCACCTTGCACACCATTGAGATAAACGACGAACAAGAAGACTTCACTCGTCCATGGCTCGAAAACTCCCCCTATGCAGACAAGATAAAATTTTACATCGGAGATGCCATGAAGCTCATCCCACAACTGAATCAGCAATTCGATTTGGTGTTTATGGATGCCGACAAGCGCAAGTACATCGATTACTACGAATTGGTACTTCCGCTATTGAACAAAGGCGGATACATCATTGCCGACAACACCTTGTGGGACGGCCACGTATTGGAAGAACATCCGCATCCTAACGACCATCAAACCATCTGCATCAAAGCCTTCAACGACTTGATAGCCGCCGACACACGGGTAGAGAAGGTTATCCTCCCCCTTCGCGACGGTTTGACTCTGATTCGCAAAAAGTAACTATTTGTATTAACGGTTTACCATCTCACTTCCGCACTCTGTAAGCTAAATCATTTTCCCCTATCGAGAAAATAAATTTTTCCTTAACACTAAATCTTTTTTCCCTTAAGGCTAAATTTATCTACCCTACTGGGAAATTTTCGAGGGTATTTTAGGCTAAAAACACATTGTAAAGAGTTTTTTGGATGAAAAAAAATAAATAAATTTATTTTGTTCTCCTCTCGGCTTGCACTATCTTTGCACACATTATCAGCAAATAAACAAAAACAAGATATGGAAAAGAATTTTAAACGAACAACCGTAACATCGGCCTTGCCTTATGCTAATGGCCCTGTGCATATCGGACACTTGGCCGGCGTATATGTACCTGCCGACATCTATGTGCGCTATTTGAGATTGAAGAAAGAAGAAGTTTTGTTCATCGGCGGAAGCGACGAGCATGGTGTGCCCATCACCATCCGTGCCAAGAAAGAGGGCATCACTCCGCAAGATGTAGTAGATCGCTATCACAACCTCATCAAGGACTCGTTCAAGGAGTTTGGCATCTCGTTCGACGTGTATAGCCGCACAACCTCGGATACTCACCGACAAGTGGCCAGCGACTTCTTCCGCAAGTTATACGATAAGGGCGAATTCATCGAAAAAACATCCATGCAATACTACGACGAGGAGGCCAAGCAATTCCTTGCCGACCGTTACATCACCGGCGAATGTCCTCATTGCCATGCCGAAGGTGCCTATGGCGACCAATGCGAAAAGTGCGGTACATCACTTTCACCAACCGATCTTATCAACCCCAAGAGTGCCATCAGCGGTAGCCAACCGGTGATGAAGGAAACCAAGCACTGGTATCTTCCACTCGACAAGCACGAGGCTTGGCAACGCGAATGGATTCTTGAAAATCATAAAGAGTGGCGCCCCAACGTGTATGGCCAATGCAAGAGCTGGCTCGATATGGGCTTGCAACCTCGTGCCGTGAGCCGCGACTTGGATTGGGGTATCCCCGTGCCCGTTGAAGGTGCCGAAGGCAAAGTGCTTTACGTATGGTTCGACGCACCCATCGGCTATATCAGCAACACCAAAGAGTTGCTTCCCGACACTTGGGAAACTTGGTGGAAAGACCCCGAAACACGCCTTGTACACTTTATCGGCAAGGACAACATCGTCTTCCATTGCATCGTTTTCCCCGCTATGTTGAAGGCCGAGGGCAGCTACATCCTTCCCGACAACGTACCATCAAACGAATTCCTTAACCTCGAAGGCGACAAGATTTCTACTAGCCGCAACTGGGCCGTATGGTTGCACGAATATCTGGCAGATTTCCCAGGCAAGCAAGACGTATTGCGCTATGTGCTTACCGCCAACGCACCCGAAACAAAGGACAATGACTTCACTTGGCACGACTTCCAGGCACGCAACAACAACGAGCTCGTAGCCGTTTATGGCAACTTCGTTAATCGTGCGTTGCAACTCACCAAGAAGTACTTTAACGGCATCGTACCTGCTTGCGGCGAACTGACCGACTACGACAAAGAAACCCTAAAGGAGTTTGCCGATGTGAAGCAAGAGGTAGAAAAGTTACTCGACGTATTCAAATTCCGCGATGCACAAAAAGAGGCCATGAACCTGGCCCGCATCGGTAACAAATACCTGGCCGATACCGAACCCTGGAAATTGGCAAAGACAGACATGGCACGTGTAGAAACCATCCTGCACATCGCCCTCCAACTTACCGCCAACCTCGCCATTGCCTTCGAACCATTCTTGCCTTTCAGTAGCGAAAAACTTCGTAAGATGCTGAACATGGAAAGCTTCGATTGGGCAAACCTTGGTCATACCGACCTACTTGAAGCCGGTCACCAATTGGGCGAACCAGCATTGCTCTTCGAAAAGATTGAAGATAGTGCCATCGATGCACAAATGCAACGTTTGGAAGATATTAAGAAACTGAACGAGGCAGCCAACTATAAGGCCGAGCCCATCAAGCCAACCATCGCATTCGAAGATTTCGAAAAGCTCGACATCCGCGTAGGTACTGTGCTCGAGTGTGAAGTAGTGCCCAAGATGAAGAAACTCTTGAAGTTCAAGATTGCCGACGGATTGGAAAACCGCACCATCGTTAGCGGCATAGCACAACACTATCAACCCGAAGAGTTGCTGGGCAAGCAAGTGCTGTTCATTGCCAACTTGGCACCACGCCAATTCAAAAACGGCTTGGTGAGCGAAGGCATGATTCTCAGTGCCGAGAACTACGATGGCTCATTGGCCGTAACTTCATTGCTCAAGGAAGTTAAGCCAGGTAGCAAAGTGTGCTAAATCCATTGGCGTATGGGCGATGGATTAAAAGAAAAAACAGCCAAGGGCCTCTTTTGGGGAGGATTGAGCAACGGTGTACAACAGTTGCTCAACCTTATCTTTGGCATTTTTCTTGCCCGTCTGCTCACCCCGGCCGACTATGGTATGGTGGGCATGCTTGCCATCTTCTCGCTCATTGCCTCTACCCTGCAAGAGAGTGGCTTCACGGCCGCCCTTGCCAATAAAAAAGAGATTTCGCATCGCGACTACAACGCGGTGTTTTGGTTTAGTGTGCTCACCGGATGCACACTTTACCTGCTTCTCTTCTTTCTCTCTCCCCTAATAGCTTCTTTTTATGAAATCCCCGAGCTCACCCCCTTGGCTCGTTATAGTTTCCTTGGATTCTTGATATCAAGTTTCGGGGTGGCACAAAATGCCTATCTTTTCCGCAACTTGATGGTAAAGCAAAAATCCATCTCGCTCATCATCGGCTTGTCGGTATCCGGTTGTGTGGGTGTTACCATGGCTTACTTCGGCTTTGCCTATTGGGGCATCGCCACACAAAGCATTGTCTATATCGCCACCATCAACTTGTGCTACTTGTATTTCTCGCCTTGGCGTCCTACGCTCAACATCGACTTTACCCCTTTGAAAGGAATGTTCATGTTCAGTAGCAAGTTGCTCTTGACGAATATCTTCAAGCATTTGAACGACCACATCCTCACCATCATCTTGGGAAAATACTATTCCGACAAGGATGCCGGCTACTTTAGCCAAGCACACAAATGGAATTACATGGGGCACTCGCTGATATCGGGCATGGTAAACGGCGTAGCACAACCCGTATTAGTCTCTACCGGTGATGAGCGCGAACGACTACAACGCGTTTTCCGGAAGATGCTTCGCTTCACCGCCTTCATCTCCTTCCCCGCCCTTTGGGGATTGGCTTTGATAGTACCCGAATTGATACCTTTAGCCATCACCGACAAGTGGCTTCCTTGCGTGCCCATCTTGCAAATGCTTTGCATCGGTGGCGCATTCATCCCCATCAACACCCTTTATACCAACCTGATTATCAGCCGCGGGCGTTCGGATGTATTTATGTTCGGCACCATTGCCATCGGCCTCATCCAACTGCTTGTCATGTGGTTGCTTCATCCTTACGGCATGCAACGCATGGTGTTGGTATATGTCATCTTGAATAGTTGTTGGTTGTTGGTGTGGCATTGCTTTGTCCAGCGCGAAATAGGCCTTACCCTCTTTGCCGCCTTGAAGGATTTGTTGCCCTTTGCCGCTATCACGGCCGGGGTGTTGCTGGCTACCCATTATGCCACCGCCTCCATCGCCAACCCCATTTTGCTGATGATTGGTAAGATAGTGATAGCCGCCCTATTGTATGGAGGCATCATGTGGCTTAGTGGCGCAC
The DNA here is from genome assembly GCA_015060685.1 of Mediterranea massiliensis. Lineage (GTDB taxonomy): Bacteria > Bacteroidota > Bacteroidia > Bacteroidales > Bacteroidaceae > Bacteroides > Bacteroides massiliensis_B. The sequence goes on from SUXZ01000003.1 coordinate 97,909, forward strand.
AGATATTTAAAGAAAGTATTCAATTCTTGTTCAAACGGAAGATATGAGCCAGGGTAAGATTACATTAGTGCCGGTAGGAGGATTGGCCAATCGGATGAAAGCCATCGATGCCGCCTATCACTTGGCAAAAACTTGCCAAAGTCAGCTTCGTGTCATCTGGTTCAAAGATCAAGGATTGAATTGTCGTTTCGACCAACTTTTCCAACACCCCACCGACCCAATCATCACTATCCAGGAGGCACGTCCTTGCGACTTGCTTTTGGAAGACAGGCCACGGAAAAAGAACTTCTTCCTTCCCTGGCTACCCGAACACTTGAAGTACGATGCTTGCATCTACGAGCGACAGGCCACCCAACTATTCTACAACCACTTCGACTATGCCGCCTGGGCAAAAGGACGGAAAGTGTACATGGCAAGTTGTGTATATTTCTATCCGCAACCGGACGATAAGTTGTTCAAGTTGTTCAAACCGATAGCATCCTTGCAACAACGGATAGATGCATGTAGTGAGCACTTTAACGAACACACCATCGGCATCCATATCCGACGCACCGACAATATCGCCTCCATTACACAAAGTCCCACCGAATTGTTTATCAAGCAAATGGAAGAAATTGTCGAGCATCAGCCCGACACTACCTTCTACTTGGCTACCGACTCGGAAGAAGAAAAGCAGAAGTTAAAACAAGTGTTTGGCGAGCGCATAAGCATGTCCGACCATGCGGCCGAGCGCAACTCTTTGCAAGGGATGCAAGATGCTTTGGTTGAACTATATACCTTGTCGCGTACATCGAGAATCATCGGTTCGATGCAAAGTTCTTATTCGGAAACGGCCGCACAAATCGGTCGCATTCAGTGTGAATTCATCAACAAGGAGGAGGGCGTATGACGAAGCGGGCAGAGGTATTGGTGATTATTGTTTCGTACAACTTCGAGCGTTGGATGGAGAAATGCTTGGGAAGCCTTCAAGCGTCCGAAATGCCCGTCGATGTGGTAGTTATCGACAATGCTTCGAGCGACAATACCGTATCGCGCATCCGCAACGAATATCCTTGGGTGCATCTCATTGCCAACAAAGACAACCTTGGTTTTGGTAAAGCCAACAACATCGGCTTGTCGTTGGCATTAAGCCTATCTTATAAAGCCGTCTTCCTGCTCAACCAAGATGCTTGGATAGAGGCGGATGTTATTAAGTTGTTGCACCAAGTAAGCGAAGCAAATCCCACCTACGGCATCTTGTCGCCCAAGCACATGACGGGCAAAGGCGATAAGCTCGACCCCGGCTTTGCTCATTACATCCACCAATCAGCATTGTCCGCTACGGACAATACCCCCATAGCCACGCCCTTTATCAATGCCGCCATCTGGTACCTGCCCACCGAAGTAGTGAAGGCGGTTGGCGGTTTCTCTCCGCTTTTCTACCATTACGGCGAAGATAAGGATTACGTCAACCGCTTGCATTTCCACGGCTACAAAGTGGGTTACATAGATACGATACGTGGTTATCACGACCGCGAATACCGCCCCGTCACTCGCGAGAAGTATCTTCGCACCGAGTTTGTCTATCACCTTTCCGAGTATGCCAATCCCCACCGCTCAATGTGGGGAGGATTTGCCTATAGCGTGCTGGCTTGCATCAAGAAAACGTTGCTATCGCTATGCCACGGAGCATTTTCCAAGGCATTGGCCTACCTCCAGATAAGCGGCAAATTGCTCGGCATGACACCTGCCGTCAGGAAAATCAGAAAACAAATTACCCATAAACATCCCCATTTCCTCGATTCATGACAACACTTGCCCCCATACTATTATTTGTCTATAACCGCCCCGAGCACACCAAACGGTTGATAGATAGTCTGCTGAAGAATGCAGAGGCGGCCCAATCCATGCTTTTCATCTATACCGATGCCGCTCGCAACAAAGCGGACGAAGAGCAAGTAAATAAAGTGAGAGAGGTAATTCGCCACATTGACGGATTTGCCTCAATCGAGGTGATTGAGCGCACAACAAATTGGGGACTTGCACGGAACATAATCGGTGGAGTCACCGAACAGATTCGGCGCTACGGCCGTGTAATTGTATTGGAAGACGACCTGGTGGTGGCCCCTTATTTCCTCCGTTTCATGAACGATGCGTTGGAGGCGTACAAAGACGAGCCGCAAGTGGGACATATCCAAGCGTGCGACTTCACCCAAGATGCCTCCCTGCCCGATACTTTCCTTATCAAGTTTACCGGTAGCTGGGGATGGGCTACGTGGGAGAGGGCTTGGCAACACTTCAACCCCGACGGACAAGCCCTGCTCGACGAACTTGAAAGCCGCCGTTTGACGCGTCGTTTCGACTTCAACGGCAACTACCGCTTCACCCGCATGCTTCGCCGGCAAGTGCAAGGTAAAAACAATTCATGGGCCATCCGATGGAATGCATCGCTCTTCTTGAAGGATATACTTTCGCTCAATGTAGGCCGTTCGTTGGTGCAAAACAATGGGTTCGATGGTAGCGGCACCCATTGCGGAGGAGGCAATTTGTATGGCTCGCAACTATGGATGCAACCCCTGCCCGTGCAGAAGATAACGCCCATTTGTGAAAACGAAGCGGCACGAGCCGCCTTTGCACGCTATTACCACCGCACCAACGGCTTCTGGGCAAAGGCAATTCGCCGCATCAAACAAACATTGAAAGGAGATTTTGGCGCATGAAAGTACTGTTAGTCAACACATCCGAATGTACCGGCGGTGCGGCCGTGGCTTGCCACCGCCTGCTCGACGCACTAAACAAGCAAGGCATCGAAGCCACGATGCTGGTGCGCGACAAGCAAACCGACAATCCCCACGTCATTGCCCTACGAAAGCCGTTTTACATGAAGCTTTGCTTCCTTTACGAGCGTTTCATCATTTGGGCAACCAACCGCTTCAGTCGCAAAAACCTCTTTACCGTCTCTATAGCCAACGCCGGCATAGACATCACCCGTACAAAAGCATTCAAGGAGGCCGACATCATCCACCTGCATTGGGTGAATCAAGGGATGTTGTCGCTAAAAGGTATCCGTAAAATACTCGCATCGGGCAAGCCGGTGGTGTGGACAATGCACGACATGTGGCCATGCACCGCCATTTGCCACCATGCACAAGGGTGCAACCGCTATCAAACCTCTTGCCAAGCATGCCCATACCTTCGCTTCCCAAGCCAAAACGACCTTTCGCATCGCATCTTTATGCAAAAAAAGAATGTATATGCACAAGGCAACCTACACATTGTGGCCGTGAGCCGATGGTTATCCGCATTGGTCAAGCAAAGCACTTTGCTTGGCGGAAAGGCCATTCACACCATAAACAATGCCCTCTCGCTGAACGACTTCCAACTAATAGATAAGAAAGAAGCATGTAAGCAGTTGCAACTCCCCGACAAACACTTGATAGCCTTCGGTGCCGCCCGTATAGACGACCCCATCAAAGGATTCGACTATCTATTGGAGGCCATCCAAACACTTATCCGCCGGGGCGATTTCGAGCAAGACGAGCTACACTTGCTGCTTTTTGGTGGGATAAAGGATGCCAACCGACTGGCCGAGGTGCCCGTATCCTACACCTACTTCGGGCACATCGAAGAGAAGAAACAATTATCTGCCCTCTACTCGGCCGCCGACGTTACCGTGTCGGCATCGCTATACGAAACATTCGGTCAGACATTAGCCGAGGCACAAGCGTGCGGTTGTCTGCCCGTATCGTTTGGCAATAGCGGACAGACGGACATCATCACCCACAAAGTGGATGGCTACTTAGCCAAGGCATACGATACCAACGATTTGGCCAACGGCATTGCATGGGCATTGCGCGAAGGGAAAGAGAATCTTTCGCCAACCGATTTGCGCCAACGTGTTGTGCAACGCTTCGCGGGCGAGGTCATAGCCAACCAATACATCCAACTCTATCAACAACTCATCGACAAAAGCCATGAATAAACCCCTCTTCAGCATCATCACCATCTGCTACAATGCAGAAGCCACGTTGGAAAAAACCATTCAAAGCGTGCTTGCGCAAACCTACCCCAACGTAGAGTACATCGTTGTGGATGGCGCATCGAAGGACAACACGCTTGCTATTATAAATAGGTATAGGCCGCAACTTGGCAAGGTGGTGAGCGAGCCGGACAAGGGACTTTACGATGCCATGAACAAGGGCATCGGCTTGGCCACGGGCGATTACCTCTGCTTTCTCAATGCCGGCGACACCTTCTTCTCGGCCAACACCTTGCAAGAAATGGTTGCTACACTTCCGGCAGATAAACAGCCCGATGTTATCTATGGCGAAACGGCTTTGGTAGATGCCGAAGGCCATTTTGTACGCATGCGCCGATTGCAAGCGCCCGAGGTGCTGACGTGGCGTAGTTTCCGCCAAGGCATGCTGGTATGTCACCAAGCCTTCTTTGCCCGTCGCGAGTTGGTGCCGCTATACGACCTTCAATACCGCTTCTCGGCCGACTTCGATTGGTGCATCCGCATCATGAAGCAAAGCCACCTGCTACACAACACCCACCTGACGCTGGTGAACTACCTTGACGAAGGCCTCACCACCCGCAACCAAAAGGCATCGCTGAAAGAGCGCTTCCGCATCATGGCGAAACATTACGGCCTATTCAGCACGTTGCTTCACCATCTTTGGTTTGTTTTCCGGGCAATCATTAAGCGATAATCTTCTCTACGCATAAGCGATGTTTTGCCATAGTTGTGGCAGTGGACTGCCATAACTATGGCACTGCACTGCCAAGGCGGTGGCAGTCCACTGCCAAGCCTAAAAAAAAGTTTGGCACACGTGGAGTACTTCTGACGGGGGTTAACACCTATTTTCGGGAACGATTAGCATTTGTTTTCATTGTCCGAAGCAATTAAACACGCATCGTGCGAACGATCCGCCCAATCCTTAATAAATCTTAAAAATATTGCATCTACTATTAAAATAGTTGCACGCTAATTCATGGCCCGATACATTTGTTGGCAAATTATAACAAAACAGCTGCGCTATGGATATAGATACCAAACACCGAAGCCTCACCAAGTCGGAACTTCACTTGATGAACCTATTATGGGATAAAGGCGAAGGCACCGTGAACGATTTAATCGAGATGATGCCCGAACCCCGTCCGGCCTACACCACCGTGCTTACCGTGATGCGTGTACTGACCAAGAAGGGGGTGGTAAAAGCCACCCAACAAGGAAAGGCATACCTCTACACGCCACTTATGACGCGCGAAGAATATACCAAAGGCTTTATGGAAGAGACACGCAACACCCTCTTCAAAGGCTCGTTTGGCAAGTTGCTCATGTTCTTTGCCGAACGCGAACGCCTTGCCGCCGACGAAGTGGAAAAGATTGTCGCCTTGCTGAAGCGGAATCAACAGAACAATAGTGAAACAAACTATCATCAATAACATAAACACTTGTCAATATGAAAACGTATCAGATCTTGAAAAACATGGCATGGGCGCTTAGCATTGCCGCTACCTGTTTCGTAAGTGAAGCAAAAGCACAAAACGACGACCCTTACAAGGAATTTGTATCGCCCCAATGGGGATTGAAATGCCCGGAAGGTCATACCCGCCTGACTGAATATAGAGCAGAAGCCGAAAACAATCCAAAAGCGAAAAAGCAATATAACAAACTGATGAAGCGCATTAGCAAAGCGCAAGCCAAACGCGAAAAAGTACTGAAAAAAGCCTTCAAGAAAGAGGGCACGCGCTTTGTTGTGGCAGAGGCCAAAGCCATGAAGAAGGCGCAAAAGTACCTGAAGCGCAAAGGCTACGAACTGCTCCCATTGGGCACCTTCCGCCTGAAAGACGGTACCAAACTGATTTTGGACGACAAGCACACGCTGACGCCAAAAGTAATTGAGTATCACGCCAACGCCAAGAGCAAGACACCAACCTTGGAGCGCGAGAAATCGCCCAACTACGATGCCCACAACGAACAGACATGGCCCATCTACACCAATGTTGAAACCACTCCTAATAGATATGTCGATGGCGTGGAAGTGTATCGAGGCGAAAACTGCACTTATGTAGTATCATATCACCGAGTGGCATATGATTACCATTGGTTCCATCCAAAATCGGGAAGTGTCCTTGTCGATCCCGAAACGGGCGACCGCTATATGGTGCGCTACTTGGAACACTTCCCACTCGACACTTACCTTTGGATTCACGGCCAAAATGGAAAAACCATCCGTCGTGTGTATGTCTATCCCCCGTTGCCAGAGCATGTTAAGAGAGTGGATTATATCCCCAGCCGCATCCCCGCATCCGAACGACTTTCAAACGTAGCTCCTTATAAAGTTTATCAAGGCTTGAAAGTAAGAGATGCTTCTGAGATGCAAAATGGAAAAACAATTTATTAACCGATTAATATCGTGATTATGGAAACTTTATACGCTATTCTTCCGCTTGCAGGCCGCTACATCCTTGTAGCCGGTTTGCTGATGGCACTCTATTGGATGTTGTGGCGCAAGCAGGCCACTCATCGTGCCAAACGCATCTATTTGTTGGCATTGCCCTTCATGGCATTGGCCATCACACTGATACAGATTGAAGTATATAAGCCCGACCCTGTGGTAGTTACCATCGAGAAGAAGGTAGAAGCCGTGCAGAACATCTCCATGGCCGAAGCTATTCCGATGACAACATCGGCCACTACCGTTGCCCCCACTGAGGTAAACGAGGCCGAAGAGGCAATACCCGTTGCACTTGCTCCAATGGAGGCGGTAGAGGAAAATATCAACCTCAGCACGTGGGATATCATAACCATCGTTTATATCAGCATATTGGTTGCCTTGTGCATCCCGTTTGTTGTGGGCTTTGTGCAACTGAAGCTGCTTAGCAAGAAGGCCAACAAGCAACAAGACAAAGAGAAGAACATCCGCATCCTGACGGGACAAGCCATCAAAGCGCCCTTCTCTTTCTATCGCTCCATCTTCCTTCCAAGCAACCTGACCGATACACAACGCCGGATGATACTTAGTCACGAAGAGGCACACATACAACATCGCCATTACTTAGACATGTGGATCAGTGCGCTGGTTACCCGCCTCTTCTGGTGGAACCCCTTCCTTTGGTGGGCAAACAACGAGTTGCGCAACATTCACGAGTTCGAAGCCGACGGTGTGGTGCTGAACACCGGCGAAGACCTCTACACCTACCAAACCATCCTCATCGAGGAGGTGATGCATGGCGACATAGTGATAGCCAACGGCTTTAACCACTCCTTCATCCGCCGACGCTTCATCGAGATGGCAAAAAGCTCCAACCGACAGATGAGCAAGTGGGCCAAAGCAGGCACCGGTGTATGGATGTTGCTGATTGTAGCCTTGTTCTGCTGCTCGGTGGGCAAGGCCGAAACCATCTACAAGACGGTGATTACTCACGAACCTCAAGAGCTGGTGGCGGAAGCTGTTACTGAAACAGCTATGGAAGAGTCGCCAATTCTTATCGACACACTGACTTTATCGAAGGACAAACCATTCCTTGTATTCCAAGATTCGGTTGCCATTTTGCAGGCCGATGATGATTATATGTTGTTCGACGATACCGTTGTTGTTAACTTCGACGAATCACCTCTCACAGTAGAAGCTAATAATTTGGAGCAAGCCGAGATATTAGAAAGTTTGTTAAGCACAATGGGCTCATTGCAAGAGATTACTCCCGAACAATACGAAAAGTTGCAAACACAATCGAACAGACCACTACCGAGTCTGGAATCTATCAATCAGTCCATGAGGAACATAAAGTTAAACATGAATAATCGTTTTTCGGAAAGCCTCAGCAGATTGTTACTCGATATGGTTCGCACTCAAAATAGTTTCCTAACCAGTAGTGAATTAGCCGATTTAGTTGATAAAGAGAGCGGTGTTGCATTCATTTCACCGACTTTACCAAAGACATTTGAAATTCAATCTCAATTGGTAGGACAATTGATGATAGAGTGGCTATTGACTAGCGTTTTAACAGAAGAGGCTTACAACAAGTCAAAAGAGGCATCCGGAAATCGTGAGGATTTCCTAAGTTATGAAGAAATGAGCAAACTCTTAAATGAAAGTAGGCAAAGAAGAATAACTATGCATCTGAATCAAATCAAGCAAGTGGATGAATCGGTATGCAAACAGGTGGAAGAACAGATGGCTAAATATGGCATGTCGCCTAAAGAGGATGTTATCGAAATCCCCATTACTTTTAAAGGTGGAAAGGTAATGATTTATAAGAAAGACGGAAATGGATTCAGAAGCTATGAAGCAAATTCACGCCAAGCAGCCTACGAAAACTTGCGCAAAGCCAAAGAGAACGAGTTTGTAATAGAAGGTTTTGTGGACGAAAACATTACCGACTCTTGCTACAACATCTACTTGGCCGACGAGCACTTCCTGATTCAAGACGAGCCGGTGGCTACGGTGCCGGTAGTGAACAAGCGCTTTACCTATGTGGTGAACATCGACAAGATGACGGCCGGCCGCTTGCGTTGCATCTTCCCCGGTGGAGAGCTTTGTAAGAATACAATCAATCTCTACTTTGTGCCAGGCGAAACCGTGAGCCTCTTTGTAAACAATGGCTTTTATAATATAAGTACAAGCGAGGAGTATGGCAATAAAGTGTCAAGAGCTATGGAGATTGCTCGCGAAGAGACCAATTGGGAAACGCCTCATCAGCCAAAGATTAAAGGCGACGCATGGAAAGAGGTTTCGCAAGACTACAACAATAGTCTCGTTGTGAAGGAGGTATATTTCAATGACGATGAGACGGTTTTGCGAATAGCACACAATGCTTATGCCGAAAACATGAATTTCTCCAAGAACGATTACATCACGGACGAGAATGGCAATAAGTATAAACTGAAACGTGCAATAAAGGGGCTTATCGGTGAAAACAACGAGCAAGAAACCCGCATATTTGGTGCATACTTAGCCTTCGAACCGCTTCCGAAAGATGTGGAGAAGATAACTTTCCATGGTGGCGGCACAACGATTAAGAACATCCGGAAACAAGGAAAGGTAATCTACTAACATTTCCTCCACCATTAGTTAAGAATTCATTAAGCCTTCTTGCCTAATAGGGAAAACCCTTCGGCAAGAAGGTTTAATCTTATACCCCCAATAGCTGCAACAGTTCGTTCATGCCCTCGGTAGCGCCCTTCTGAATGACGTGAATGGGGCGATTGGTGTGTGCATCCACCGGTTTGGGGTCGATAAGGTAAATCTTGGTTTGAGCCGGTGCATAGTGTAGCAAGCCGGCGGCAGGATAGACATTCAAGGAAGTACCTATTATAATAAGTATGTCGGCCTGGCTCACATAGTCGATAGCCGTTTCTATCATGGGTACGGCCTCGCCAAACCAAACGATGAAGGGGCGAAGCGGCGAACCGTCGCCGGCAAGGTCATCGACATGGGTTTCATACGCTTCGGGCTTCAGTTCGACAATGTAGCGCGGGTCGTTGGGGTTGCGGCTACTACACATCTTGGTCAGCTCGCCATGTAGGTGGATAACACGAGTGCTACCGGCACGTTCGTGCAAGTTATCTACGTTTTGTGTTACTACCGTTACTTCGTATTGCTCTTCGAGCTTGGCTACGGCAAGGTGTCCGCCATTGGGCTGCACGGTGGGCAACTGCTTACGACGTTCGTTGTAGAAGCGGATAACCAATTCGGGATTGGCAAGGTATCCTTCGGGCGTTGCAACTTGCTCAACGGGGTACTTGTCCCACAAACCTCCGGCATCGCGAAACGTACTTATTCCACTCTCGGCACTGATGCCTGCACCCGACAAAACGACTATTTTCTTCATGTTTTCCTCCTTTTTTAGTAAGATTCATGCAAATTTAACACGTTTCGCTCAATATTAAAAAAAATTAAATAGTTAAAATTAAAGCAATTCCATAAAAAGGTGTACTTTTGCCGTTTGAAATTTAGAACAAGAAACAGATTATGGATAAATTCAGTTATGCTATTGGCCTTGGAATCGGCCAAAACCTGTTAGGAATGGGTGCAAAAGGTATCGATGTGAACGACTTTGCACAAGCCATTAAAGACGTGCTCGATGGTAACGAAACCGCTATCACTCACACCGAAGCACGCGACATCGTGAACAAGTACTTCCAAGAACTGGAAGAGAAGATGAACGCCGCCAACATCGAAGCCGGCAAACGCTTCCTGGAAGAGAACAAAAAGCGCGAGGGAATTGTTACATTGCCCAGCGGATTGCAATACGAAGTAATCAACGAAGGTAACACCGAAGGCCCACGCGCCAAGGCTACCGACCAGGTGCAATGCCACTACGAAGGTACGCTGATTGACGGTACACTGTTCGACAGCTCTATCAAGCGCGGACAACCTGCCACATTCGGTGTGAACCAAGTGATTGCCGGATGGGTAGAAGCCCTCCAATTGATGCCCGAAGGTGCTAAGTGGAAACTCTACATCCCCAGCGAACTGGGCTATGGTGCTCATGGCGCAGGCGAGATGATTCCTCCACACAGCGCGTTGATTTTCGAAGTGGAACTAATCAAAATAATCAATCAATAATAAAACGGAAAACAAGTTATGAAGAAAACATTATTCATCGCAGCACTGGCTATCGCAACTGGTCTTAGCTCATGTGCACAAGCCCCAAAGGCTGAATTGAAGAGCGAAATCGACTCGCTTTCATACGCTATCGGTCTTTCACGCAGCCAACAAGGTCTTACCGAGTTCTTGGCTCAACAAGGTGTGGACAGCGCACAATACTCTAACTTCCTGAAGGGTGTATTGGAAGGCGCACGTAGTGCCGACATCGCCGACAAGATGGCCTACTCGGTAGGTATGCAAATCGGTCAAATGATTTCTGTGAACTGGTACGAAAGCATCAACCAACAACTCTTCGGTAACGACTCTACCAAGACTATCAACAAGGAAGATATGTTGGCAGGTTTCTTTGCCGGTGTAACTGGTAAGGGACGCGTAATGGATCCGATGATTGCTACAGGCTATGTTGACAACAAGATGGAAAGCGTCAAGGAAGCCTCGTTGCTGGAAAGATATGGCGAATACAAAGCCGAAAACGAAAAGTTCTTGGAAGAGAACAAGGCTAAGGAAGGTGTTGTAACTACCGAAAGCGGCTTGCAATACAAGGTTATCACAGCCGGTAAGGGCAAAGTGCCTACTTCAAGCGACAAGGTGAAGGTACACTACAAGGGTACGTTGATTGACGGTACTGAGTTCGACAGCTCATACTCTCGCAAGGACAAGGATGGCAACCCACAACCTACTTCATTCCGTGCCAACCAAGTAATCAAGGGATGGACAGAAGCCCTCACCATGATGCCTGTAGGTTCAAAGTGGGAACTTTACATCCCACAAGACTTGGCTTATGGAAGCCGCGAACAAGGTGGCGTTATCAAGCCATTCTCTACACTGATTTTCGAAGTTGAATTGGTGGAAATCGAAGACAAGAAGTAAGCGAAGTCTTACATATATATAAAAGGATGCTCACATGAGCATCCTTTTTTTATAGCAAGGCCTGAATGATGAACCAAAGAATGGGCACCAGCATGGCCGGCAGGAAATTCAAGGTTTTGCAATCCTTTAACTTCAGCAACGACAAGCCGGAGGCTACAATCATCAATCCGCCCACAATGAGCAGCTCGGCCATCAAGGCATCGCTGACCGCCGAACTGGAATACTTGGCCACCATGTAGAACATGCCTTGCCAGCAGAACAGCACGGGCGCGGCCAGTATCATCCAAATGCCATAGGTAGAGGCAAACACGGTGGAGGTAACCAAATCGAGCGTAGCATTGGTATAAAGAAAGGTATTGTCGCCATTCAGGGCACTGATAACCGGCCCAAGCATGGAGAGCGGCCCGATGCAATAGAGCAGAATGGCGGTGGAAAGACCGGCCGAGAGGTTGTTCTTCTTGCCGGAAGAGAGCTTGTTGACCAACTTGGAGAAGCGGCCGTCTATGTCGATAGCCGTACCGATTAACCCTCCCAACGACAAGGCCACAATAAATAGCACCGGATATTCGCTCTTCGAAAAGTTGCTGACCACAGCATTCAAGCCTATACCCAAGCAGGCCAAGCCCAATCCGGTATAGAGCACCTCCTTGTATTTCTCCTTGATTCCACGATTCATCACGGCACCCAAAAGCGTGCCGACTATAATTGTACCTGTATTGACGATTGTTCCTAACATGGTGTAAGTTTTTTATTTTGTGCTGCAAAAATACACAAATCTATAAACCCAGCGCATATTATCCTTTGTTTTTCTAACAATATGAAAAAACAAGGCCTATTTTTCTCTCTTAAAAGTGTTTTATAGCATAAAAACGACAGAAATTTTATCTTTAATGCAATTTTTCCTTGAATTTCATAGATAAATTAAAATAAAGTACTACATTTGCTTACTTTTTGATAAAACATAAACTTATTTACATAGCAATTATGGAGAAAATAGACAGCCTTGACAAACAAATTTTGGAGATCATCTCGCAAAATGCCCGTATCCCATTCAAAGATGTAGCAGGCGAATGTGGCGTATCGCGCGCAGCCATTCACCAACGCGTACAACGTCTTATCGATTTGGGCGTTATCACCGGTTCGGGATACCACGTAAATCCAAAATCGTTAGGCTACAGAACCTGTACTTATGTGGGTATTAAGCTGGAAAAAGGCTCAATGTACAAAACCGTCGTAAACCAACTGCAACATATCCCCGAAGTAGTGGAATGTCATTTCACTACCGGTCCTTACACCATGTTGACCAAGGTTTATGCACGCGACAACGAACACTTGATGGACTTACTGAACAACAAGATGCAGGAAATCCCCGGTGTGACCTCTACCGAAACACTGATTTCGCTGGATCAAAGCATCAAGAAAGAAATTCCCATCTTGCCCGAATAAGCGAGCATGGATTTCTTGAACGAATATCACCTTTCAGGGCTACTCATTGGCATCTGCACATTCTTGATAATCGGCCTGTTCCATCCCATCGTGATAAAAGCCGAATATCATTGGGGAACAAGTTGTTGGTGGGTGTTCATGTTGTTGGGAATTGCCGGAGTCATTGCCTCGGTTTGTGTGGATAGTATCCTGCTTGCCTCGCTATTAGGTGTATTTGCCTTCTCCTCGTTCTGGACCATCAAAGAGGTCTTCGACCAGGAAAAACGGGTAAAGAAAGGATGGTTTCCCAAAAACCCGAAACGAAAATACAAATGGGATTAAGAATCCGCACGCTTTGCATTTTTCGGGTACAAACACTTGGTTGATTCAGAAAAAGAATATATCTTTGCAACCGCTTTCAAAACTTGAAAGCATCAGGACTTGTAGCTCAGTTGGTTAGAGCAACAGACTCATAATCTGGAGGTCCCTGGTTCAAGCCCAGGCTGGTCCACAAACACAAAAAGGGTGTAAACAGCAGTTTACACCCTTTTTTTAATCTGAACATGATATGAAACAATTTTATGCTGCACTTATTGCTATTCTCCTTTTCATTTGTGGATGCCAAGAGCAATCGCAGCAGAAAGTTGTGCCCCAATCAGATACAATAGTTGCAATAGAAGTTAAGACTATTGCAAGCAGGCCCATCAAAAGCGAAATAGCGCAAAGGCTTGATTCATTAGGATTTATCAATATCGCAGAAGCCGATAGCACCATACTGATTGACTTGGCCTATACCCATGCCGACAACTTTACCGGAGAAATTCTTTACGAAACCTTGCGCGAGGCATACCTACACCCAATGGCCATGGAGAGCCTGATAAGAGCTAACCAACTGCTAAAAGCCAAACACCCCAATTACAGTCTGTTAGTTTTAGATGCCGCACGCCCGATGAGTATACAGAAACGGATGTGGAATAAAGTGAAGGGTACACCTAATAATATATACGTAGCCAATCCGAGCAAGGGCGGCGGCATGCACAACTATGGAATGGCCGTAGATGTAACCATTGTTGATGAGCAGGGAGAATGGTTGCCTATGGGTACCGGATTCGACCATTTCGGACCGGCTGCTCACACCACTCACGAAGAGGAACTGGTGGCACAAGGAATCATTAGCGAAGAGGAGAGGCTGAACAGAAGACTGCTGCGGGAAGTGATGCGTGGAGGTGGATTTATTCCGCTACATAGCGAGTGGTGGCACTTCAACCGATTGAGACGGGAAGAAACAATCCAAAACTACCAACTGATTGAATGATGAACAGAGAAACGAAAACGTTTGTACAGCAGCATGCTAAAGAGGATGTCAGGACATTGGCACTACAAGCCAAACGATATCCTGAAGTGGATATGCCGGTAGCAATCAGGCAAATAGCCGGAAGACAGATTGCAGAACGGAAGATTCCATCGTGGGCGGCATGCGAAGAAATTATGTATCCGGTTCATCTCTCCATGGAACAATGTTCGTCGGAGACAACGGCACGCTACAAGCAAAAAGTCATTGCCAATCATCCCTCCAACCACCGCACCCTGACCGATTTGACCGGTGGACTGGGAGTGGATTGTTCATTCATGGCCGAATGCTTTGAGCAAGTGGATTATGTGGAGCAACAAGAATCGCTCTGCCTCCTGGCCCAGCACAACTTCCCTCAATTAGGATTGGATAAAATCGCTGTTCATCAAGCAAACGGGATAGAATACTTAAGCAAGATGGAGAAGGTGGACTGGATATTCATCGACCCTGCCCGACGCGATGAACATGGAAACAAAACCGTTTCGGTGGCCGATTGCGAACCGAACGTTGCCGAGTTGGAAGAGGAGTTGCTGAAGAAATCGAAACAGGTCATGGTGAAGCTATCGCCCATGCTCGACCTCTCGTCAGCCCTACAAACCCTAAAGCATGTACAAGAGGTGCATGTGGTATCGGCACAGGGCGAATGCAAGGAGCTGTTGCTGTTATTGGGCAAAGAGGATAGCAAAGAGAAAACCATCCATTGTGTAAACCTTACCGCCAACAGCGAGCAACCCTTCAGCTTTGACAAGCAACACGAGAACGAAGCAAAATGCACCTACACCGACCAACCGCTGAAATACCTCTACGAACCTCATGCATCCATCCTGAAAGCCGGAGGTTATCGGAGCATTGCCGCGGGGTTCAACCTAAAGAAGCTACATCCCAACAGCCACCTTTATACCTCGGACGAAAAGATTGAGAATTTCCCCGGCAGAAGTTTCCAAATAGTAGATTCATTTGGATTTGGGAAGAAAGAGATCAAGCGTGCAATGGGTTCCGAGCAAAAGGCAAACATCACCATTCGCAACTTCCCCGGAACTGTGGCCGAGCTGCGCAAACGCTTGAAGCTATCCGAAGGAGGAGATTGCTATCTCTTTGCCACCACCCTAAATAACGAACAAAAAATCATACTAAAAACAATAAAAACATAAAAATGTTACATCAGCGCAAAAACGTGTAACATACACAGAGAACGATTTATGTACTCTTTGGAAAGAAATCTGTATCTTTGGCGAAAGAAATTTTCCTAAATAACTATGTATATGAAACACTTATCCCTTTCCTTGTTATTTGTAGCAGGATTGTGCTTGATGGGTTGCGAAAACAAACCGGCCTACCAAAACACAAAACTCAGTCCGGCCGAACGAGCTGAAGACTTGGTGTCGCGCATGACACTTGAAGAAAAAGTATCTCAAATGCAGAACACAGCACCCGCCATTCCACACCTTGGCATCAAAGCCTACGACTGGTGGAACGAGGCATTGCACGGTGTAGGCCGTTCGGGGTTGGCTACTGTATTCCCCCAATCAATCGGTATGGCAGCATCATTCGACAATGATTTGCTATTAGATGTATTTACAGCTGTTTCGGACGAAGCACGTGCAAAATCGACCAAAGCAAGCAACGAAGCTGGCGGATTAAAACGCTACCAAGGCCTGACCATGTGGACACCCAACGTCAACATCTTCCGTGATCCACGCTGGGGACGCGGACAAGAAACCTATGGTGAAGACCCCTATTTAGCTTCGATTATGGGCGTAGCCGTAGTAAACGGTTTGCAAGGACCGGCCGACCAGAAGTACGACAAGTTGCACGCATGTGCCAAGCACTATGCTGTTCACTCTGGTCCGGAATGGAACCGCCATAGCTACAACGCCGAGAACATCGACGCACGCGACCTTTGGGAAACATACCTCCCTGCATTCAAAGCATTGGTACAAGATGCTAACGTGAAAGAAGTGATGTGTGCCTACAACCGCTACGAGGGCGACCCATGCTGTGGTAGCGACCGCTTGCTGACACAAATCCTACGTGAAGAATGGGGATACGAAGGTATCGTCGTTTCTGACTGCTGGGCTATCAACGACTTCTTTGCTAAAGGACACCACGAAACAGAACCAGATAGCGCACATGCTGTTGCCAAGGCTGTATTGAGTGGTACAGATATTGAATGTGGACAAAGCTATCGAGCATTGCCACAAGCCATAAGAGAAGGTCTTATTAAAGAAGAAGATATTGATGTGGCTATCACTCGCTTGATGAAGGCTCGCTTCGAATTAGGCGAAATGGATAGCGACGAAGAGGTTAGCTGGAGACAGATTCCTTATAGCGTCGTTAATAGCAAGGAACATCAAGAGCTTGCCCTTCAGATGGCACGCGAAAGCATGGTATTGTTACAAAACAAGAACAACCTACTCCCATTGAACAAGAATATGAAGATTGCCCTTATCGGTCCTAACGCCAACGACTCTGTAATGCAATGGGGTAACTACAACGGATTCCCCGAGCACACCATTACACTGCTCGAAGGTTTGCAAAATGCACTTCCCGATACAGAATTCATCTACGACCAAGGTTGCGACCTTACCTCTTCCGTAGTGTTACAAAGCCTCTTCTCGCAATGTAAGACCGACGGCAAGCAAGGCTTCAGCGCGAAGTACTGGAACAGTGTTCGCCCCGAAGGAGACCCTGTAGTAACTGCCCAAATCAGCACTCCATTCCGATTCACTACCGGTGGTGCAACAACATTTGCAGCAGGTGTTAACCTCTCGAACTTCAGTGCCGAATACGAAACAACCTTCACTGCACCCAGAACTGAAAACATCATCTTCCGTTTCCAAACAAAGGGTATGACAGTATTGAGCATCAACGGTGAAAGAGCAGCATTCAGCCGCGGTTATCGTAACCCAACCAATGCATACATCTTGAAAGCAGAAGCAGGAAAGGAATACAACATTAAGATTTCGTTCAGTGTGCCCGACCAATACGAAGCCTACTTGAATTTTGATATGGGCCGCGAAGTACCTCTCAACTTGAAGGAAGTTGTTGCTAAGGTAAAAGATGCTGATGTAGTTATCTTTGCCGGTGGTATCTCTCCTGCTGTAGAAGGCGAAGAAATGCCTGTAAGCATTCCCGGTTTCAAGGGTGGCGACCGCACCACAATCGAACTTCCTGAAATCCAAACAAACTTGCTCCGCGAATTGAAAAAAGCAGGCAAGCGTGTTGTATTCGTAAACTATTCAGGTTCGGCATTAGCTTTGGCTCGCGAAGCTGAATTGTGCGATGCAATTCTTCAAGCATGGTATCCGGGACAAGCCGGTGGTACTGCTGTTGCCGATGTATTGTTAGGCAACTACAACCCTGCCGGTCGCTTGCCTATCACATTCTATAAGAGCACTGCACAACTTCCCGACTTTGAAGATTATTCAATGAAGAATCGTACATATCGCTATATGCAAGAAGCTCCTCTCTTCCCATTCGGACATGGTTTGAGTTACACAACTTTCAACTATGACAATGCACAATTGAGCAGCACAGAATTGGCTGATGACCAAAAGGTAACACTTACTATTCCTGTAAGCAACACAGGTAAAATGGATGGTCAAGAGGTAGTACAAGTTTACTTGCGTCGCGTGGGCGATACAGAAGGTCCTTCGCATGCACTTCGTGCTTTCAAGCGCACAGCTATTGCACAAGGCGAAACTAAGGAAGTAAACTTTGAATTGACTAAGGACGATTTCGAATGGTTTGATACTGTAAGCAGCACCATGCGTCCTATCGAGGGCGAATACGAAATCCTTTATGGCGGAACATCCGATCTTAAGGCATTGAAGTCGCTGACTATCAATATTAAATAAGCAAAGGAAACACTTTACTGATATTTGTGCCGATGGTTTGCAAAAGTTGCTCCATCGGCACTTTTTTTTCTTGAGCCACCTTATTATATATATCGGCAATGGGCAATAGGCTCTCGTCAGTCTCCAAGAACAGACGATTATCCGGTATGGCCAACAAGGAACCGGATTGGAACTTCTCGCCTACTGAAAGGTAGAAGCCATGGTCAACATACGTCTTTGCAACAGTTGCATTACCACGGAAACCATGTATTATCCAAGGCTGTGTTGGCTTCAGCAGACGCTTCATCGCCAGCAATTCATCCATTGCCTTGACTGCATGGATAACGAGCGGTTTATGCAAAGATTCCGACAGCGCAATCTGCTGCTTGAACAATTCGATTTGTACAGCTAAGGAGGCTTGCGAATGTTTGTCGATACCCACCTCCCCGATGGCAACAACTTGCTTATGTGCAGCACAAGCAGCAAGCATCTTCAAGGTGGCATCCGATGCAAGATGAGCATTCCATGGATGGATGCCAACCGAATAGAAGCCTCCCATTTCTGCCATAAAATTTTCGGGATAGCTATTTTGAATAGCCACCCCCCGCGAAGGCTTATGATGAGTATGTATATCGAAATAAACCATTTGTTGCATAGTCTATGGCACTGGATCGTAGCCGGAGCCACCCCACGGATGACATCGTAAAATACGCCTGATAGCCAAGTACAACCCCTTGAAAGGACCATGCTTACGAAGCGCCTCGATGGCATATTGCGAACAGGTTGGTGTGTAGCGGCACGAAGGAGGCGTAAGTGGAGAGATGCACTTCTGATAAAAGAAGATGGGCAGAAGCAGCAACTTGACCAATAGTTGTTTCAAAAAAGTCACGAGAAGAGAGATTATGGATTAACAGCCTTTTCCACCTTAGACGATTGTTGCCAGGCAATCCGTTGCAAGGCCACCTTCATCCGCGCATCAATTACATCCGTTTCGGGTAATTCATTCGAGAGATAAATGAAGGCCAATGCCAATTTGCACCCACCTTCACCGATGTTGTCAATCAAAAGTTGCTTGTTTTTCCGATAAGCCTCCCTGATAAGTCGCTTTACACGATTACGTTTCACCGCCCTTTTGAAGTATCGTTTCGACACACTGACAAGGATGGACACATCAGCATCCAACTCGTCATTAGGCATATAGACCACCCTCAAAGGAAAAAGAGAGAACGAGCGTGCACCGCCAGCAAAGAGTTGCTCAATCTGTTTTTTGCGATGTAAACGTTCCGATTTTTTCAGTGTCGGAGCAGCAGACATTCTATTTGTTGTTTGCCTTGATAAACATATCAATCGCAGCAGTCATAGAAGGAGCTTGTGGTGTAGGAGCCTCAATATCCAAACGTAATCCTGCATCGCGCACAGCCTGAGCGGTAGTTGCGCCCAAAGTGGCAATCTTAATGTCTCCTTGTTCGAAGTTCGGGAAGTTTTTCTTCAACGAAGCCACACCGGCCGGACTAAAGAAGACAAGCATATCGTAATCGAATACTTCATCTGGAGTAAAGTCGTTGCTCACGGTACGATACATCACCACCTCTTGGTGTTGCACTTTACTCTTGTCCAACAAATTCTTGATGTCGTCGTTATGAACGTCCGACATTGGAACGAGGTATTTCTCGTTTTTATGCTTAACGATTGCAGGCAGCAAGTCGTCGAACTTACCGGTTCCACCGAAGAAAATCTTGCGCTTGCGATATTGCACATACTTTTGGATGTATAGAGCAACGGTTTCGGTAATACAGAAATACTTCATTGTTTCCGGAATGGTCACTCTCAACTCTGTACAGAGGTTGAAGAAGTGATCGATGGCATGGCGTGAAGTGAACACAATAGCCGTATAGTCCAGAATCGAAACCTTTTGTTGTCTGAATTCTTTTGCCGACAGGCTTTCAACTTTAATGAATGGGCGGAACACCATTTCTACGCCATATTTGGTAGCTATATCAAAATAAGGCGACTTCTCTGAAGCCGGTTTGGGCTGAGATACGAGTATCTTTTTAATTTCCAATGTCTTAATATTTTATTATCCAACAACTATTGAGCTCTACTAATCCTTTGTAAAAGATTAAGCAAGGCATTATTTCGAGGGCACAAAAGTACAAAAATAAAAGCAAACTGCCATGATTTTTTTCAGAAAAAAGTTTTAACCACTTATAGAGCATCAATAACTTAGCAAAAACCAAGCATATTATTCCAATTACTATCGTTGCGCTAAAACTTGGTGTTACAAACACCATGCCGGCTATGGCAGGCACTAACAAAATCCCCATATAAAGCAACAGCGTAATATAGGCTTCGAGCCATAATTGCGTGATGGATGCGTTAAAAAAAATCCATCCTACAACACGATACAGCACTACCTTAAGCAGCAGGTATGCCAAGCATGCCGCCATGTAGATTAGCAGCAACCAGGGTGTGGATGCATGTTCGGTTATTTCGGGATGGAAGAAGACAAAATGCACCTGTAGGGCCAATGCCGCCAAGACACAGAATTGTGCAAACAGCATCAGCATGCCTCTTAAATCGGTACCGGTAGAGTTGGCAAACAGGCTGACTTGCTCTCTTCCGAAAAGGAATTCATTGCCAATGGCATAAAGAAATTTATGCGACCGCCCCAACACAAAAGCCGTTGTAAGGGCAGCCAATACCAACACGCCCACCACCAGGTTGTCGTGCATAGAAAAATAGCCCTTAGGCACAGCCTCTACGGTTATGGAGAGCGGGTATGTCAGCAAGTGATTTATCATATTGCAGCAATCTTTCTAATCGATGCATCCCACTTGGGCATGGTGTTAATCAGTTCGATGGCTTGTTCGGGAGTATCGGCCACTGCCCAAATATCCATGTGTTGTTTACGCATAAAGTTTTCATCGACTGCCCGCTTCAGCATATCGATGAGTGGATTGAAGTATCCTTTCGTGTTCAATATCACGATGGGGTTCAAGTAAAGTCCCAGCTGCTTCCAAGTGATTACTTCGAGCAATTCCTCCAATGTTCCACATCCACCAGGCAATGCTATGATAGCATCGCTCAATTTTGCCATAGTTTGCTTGCGTTCGTGCATATCAGGCACAACGAGCAATTCGGTCAGGCCATCGTGTTGCCATCCTTGCTCCACCATAAAAGCAGGTATCACGCCTGTAACCTTTCCGCCTTTTTCAAGTGCAGCATTCGAAACTTCCGCCATCAGTCCCATTCTTCCGGCACCGTTCACTACACGCATATCGTTTTCGGCAAGCAATTCACCTAATCGCTTGGCCGCTTCCACGTAAATCGGATCAATCTTCGTGCTCGATGCACAATAAACACAAACTGTTTTCAATTGCAATAGGGTTTTAAATGAAAAAGCTCCGATAACCATTGGTCATCAGAGCTTGTTTTCTCCTCCAGGGTTGGACTACCAGGATTCGAACCTAGACAAACAGAACCAAAACCTGTTGTGCTACCATTACACCATAGTCCAATCATTTGCGCTTTCTGTTAAAAAGCGGTGCAAAGATATAGGAGTTTTATGATTCTTGCAAATATTTCGCCATTTTTTTTGCAAAAAAGTTATTTTGCGATGAGCAAGTAGTAGTTTTTCTTGCCTCGTTGCATCAGCAGATACTTGTCGTTGAGCAAATCGGCAGCTGTAACTACTTGGTCGAAAGCGGCCAGTTTTTCCTTATTCATCGACACGCCACCACCTTGTACCATCTTGCGCATTTCGCCTTTCGAGGGGAACACGGCTGCATGGTCGGTAAGCAACTCAACGGCTTTTACGCCATCGTTCAGGGCTTGGCGAGAGATTTCGAATTGCGGTACGCCTTCGAAAACCGACAGGAGTGTAGCCTCGTCGAGCTTCTTCAAAGCATCCGAAGTGCCACCGCCAAACAGGATGGCCGATGCTTCTACGGCAGCGTTATAATCTTCTTCCGAGTGTACCATGATGGTTACTTCCTTGGCCAAACGTTTTTGCAATACGCGCATGTGAGGTGCTTCAGCATGTTCTGCAATCAATGCTTCAATCTCTTCCTTACCGATAGAAGTAAATATCTTGATGTAGCGGGCGGCATCTTCATCGCTCACGTTCAGCCAGAATTGGTAGAACTTATAGGGTGATGTGTAGCGTGGGTCGAGCCATACGTTTCCGCTTTCGGTCTTACCGAACTTGCCGCCATCGGCTTTAGTGATGAGCGGACAAGTAAGTGCGAACACCTCGCCACCATTTGTACGGCGCACCAGTTCCGAGCCGGTGGTGATGTTACCCCATTGGTCGCTTCCGCCCAATTGCAACTTACAGTTTTTGTGTTCGTACAGATAGAGGAAGTCGTATCCCTGCAACAACTGATAGGTAAATTCGGTAAACGACAAGCCGTCGCGTGCCTCACCGTTCAGGCGTTTTTGTACCGATTCCTTAGCCATCATATAGTTTACGGTAATGTGCTTACCGATTTCGCGTGCAAAATCCAGGAAGGTGAAGTCTTTCATCCAATCGTAGTTGTTCACCAATTCGGCTTTGTTCTCAGCATCGCTTTCGAAATCCAGGAATTTGGAAAGTTGCTTCTTGATGCACTCTACGTTATGGCGCAAAGTTTCCTCGTTTAGCAGATTACGTTCTTGCGACTTTCCCGATGGGTCGCCAATCATACCGGTAGCACCGCCAATCAGTGCCAACGGCTTGTGTCCGCAACGTTGCAAGTGACGCAACATCATTACACCACACAAGTGACCGATGTGCAACGAGTCGGCTGTAGGGTCAATACCCAAATATGCCGTTACCATTTCCTTCGCAAGCAATTCTTCAGTGCCCGGCATCATGGTATGCAGCATGCCGCGCCATCTTAGTTCTTCTACAAAATTCATCTATCTTCGATTTATAATAAGGTACTTTTTCAAATTTTCGGCAAAAATACGTACTTTTTCCGAAAAAAGCGCATCATTTTTAATGAAATGCTTACCTTTGTCTTTCTATTGTTTAAAACACACATCCAAAACCCTATGGCAATCGAAATAAAAAAGGTGGCTTCTAAAGCCGATTTGAAAAAATTTATCCGTTTCAACTACGAGTTTTATAAAGAGAATCCCTATTCCGTTCCCGATCTTTACGAAGACATGCTGGGGACGCTCGACCCGAAGAAGAATCCTGCCTTCGAGTTTTGCGAAGCCGATTATTTCCTTGCCTACCGGGATGGAGAATTGGTAGGTCGCGTAGCAGCAATCATCAACCGCCGGGCAAACGAAACCTGGAAAAAGGACGAAGTACGCTTTGGATGGATTGATTTCATCAACGACGAAGAGGTATCGAAAGCACTTATCAATGCCGTTGAGCAATGGGGAAAAGAGCGCGGCATGAAGTACATCCAAGGTCCTCTTGGCTTTACCGACCAAGACCCCGAGGGTATGCTCATCGAAGGTTTCGACCAACTGGGCACCATGGCCACCATCTACAACCATCCCTACTATCCCGAACACATGGCAAAGATGGGATTCGAAAAAGATGCCGACTGGGTGGAATTCAAAATCTACATCCCCGATGCCATACCCGACAAGCACAAGCGCATCAGCGATATCATCCAACGGAAGTTCAACCTGAAAATCGTGAAACTCACCTCGAAGAAGGAGCTGAAGCAACGCTACGGCAAAGCCATCTTCGACTTGATAAACGAGGCCTATGCCGAACTCTATGGCTACTCGCTGCTTTCCGACAAGCAGATTCAGCAATACATCAACACCTACCTGCCCATCCTCGACCTGCGCATGGTGACATTGGTAGTAGATGCTGACGACCAGCTGATTGCCGTAGGCATCTCCATGCCATCACTCAGCAAAACCTTGCAAAAAGCAAAAGGCAAACTCTTCCCCTTCGGCTGGTGGTACTTCCTGCAAACCATCTTCATGAAGAAATATCCCCGCGTACTCGACCTGCTGCTTGTAGCCGTGAAACCCGAGTACCAAAGCAAGGGCGTGAACGCACTGCTCTTCACCGACCTCATCCCGGTTTATCAACAACTGAACTACGAATATGCCGAGAGCAACCCCGAGTTGGAAGAAAACGGCAAGGTGCAAGCCCAGTGGGAATACTTCCGTACCGAGCAGCATAAACGTCGCAGATGCTTCGTTAAACCAATCGAATGATAATGATATAAAGGTGGGCCGCGGCTCACCTTTTTTGTTCAATTGTAAAGGAATTTCTAATTTTGCAAAATATACCCCTACGAAAGGAATATTTTTTCCTCGTGAGAGAAAAAATTTTTTCTCGTGAAGGCTATATATCTCCCTCGTGAGAAAAATTCTATAGAGCGGATTATTGAGTTCTCCCATTTTGTAAAGAATGATTGTTGCGTTTCTATGCTAAAAGGTCGATACTTTTGCCTATTAAAAAAAACCTTGCGATGTTTTCTTGCAAACATGCATTTTTATTCTTATTTTTGCGGAAATAACCTAAAAAGGGCGAATAAGAAAAACTCATGGAAGACAACAATAGCGTGATGCTACCGCTTGATGAAGCGGACAACAACAATCCCACATCGGGCGTGCAATATACAGACGAGAACATCCGACACTTGGACGACATGGAACACATCCGTGTGCGCTCGGGTATGTACATCGGCCGATTGGGCGACGGACAACAGAGCGACGATGGTATCTATGTACTCCTAAAAGAGGTCATGGATAACTCCATCGACGAATTCAAAATGGGTGCCGGAAAGAAAATCGAAGTAACCATCGAAGATAACTTGCGTGTGACCGTACGCGACTATGGTCGAGGCATTCCGCAAGGCAAGTTGATTGAAGCTGTCAGCAAACTGAACACCGGCGGTAAGTACGACTCGAAAGCATTCAAGAAGAGTGTCGGACTTAATGGCGTGGGTATCAAGGCGGTAAATGCTTTGAGCAGTCGTTTTGAGGTAGCCAGTTACCGCGACGGAAAGGTGCGCAGAGCAACCTTCGAACGCGGACAATTGCTGACCGACGAAACCCTCGACACCAAGGAAGAAAACGGTACATACATCTTCTTCGAGCCAGACAATACGCTATTCTTGAACTATAGCTTCCAGCCGCAGTTCGTAGAAACCTTACTACGCAACTATACCTACCTGAATACCGGCCTTACCTTCCTTTACAATGGCCAACGCATCCTTTCACGTCATGGATTGGAAGATTTGCTGAAGGACAACATGACCGCCGAAGGCCTATACGACATTGTACACTTGAAGGGCGAGGACATTGAAATTGCCTTTACGCACACCAACCAGTATGGCGAGGAGTACTACTCGTTTGTAAACGGACAACACACCACCCAAGGCGGTACGCACCAAAGTGCGCTGAAAGAGCACATTGCACGCACCATCAAGGAGTTTTATAATAAGAACCAGGAGTTCTCGGACATCCGAAACGGCATCGTTGCCGCCATTGCACTGGATGTGGAAGAGCCAATGTTCGAAAGCCAAACGAAAACCAAGTTGGGCAGCAACAACATGTGGCCGGCCGTACCGCAAGAGGGCAAAGCAGCCGGCCCTACGGTGAACAAATTTGTGGGCGACTTCATCAAAACCGAAGTCGATAACTTCTTGCACAAGCATCCGTTGGTGGCCGAAACCATGCTACAAAAGATTCAAGAGAGCGAAAAGGAACGCAAAGCCATTGCCGGTGTCACCAAGTTGGCCCGCGAACGCGCCAAGAAAGCCAACCTGCACAACCGCAAGTTGCGCGATTGTCGCTACCACTTGAACGATGGCAAAGGTAAAGAACAAGAGGCCGAATCGTGTATCTTCATCACCGAGGGCGACTCGGCCAGCGGTTCTATCACCAAGAGCCGCGATGTAAACACACAAGCCGTCTTCTCGCTTCGAGGAAAACCGCTGAACAGCTACGGCCTAACCAAGAAAATCGTTTACGAAAACGAAGAGTTCAACCTGCTTCAAGCCGCGCTGAACATTGAAGACGGCATCGAAGGCTTGCGCTACAATAAAGTAATCGTTGCAACCGATGCCGATGTGGACGGTATGCACATCCGCTTGCTGATGCTCACCTTCTTCTTGCAATTCTTCCCCGACCTCATCAAGAAAGGACACGTCTATATCTTGCAAACGCCCCTCTTCCGCGTGCGCAATAAGAAAGAGACACGCTATTGCTACACCGAAGACGAGCGGGTGGCCGCTATCGAAGAACTTACACCAAACCCGGAAATCACCCGATTCAAAGGTTTGGGCGAAATCTCGCCCGATGAGTTCCGCCACTTCATCGGCAAGGATATACGCTTGGAGCAAGTATCTTTGCGCAAAACCGATTTGGTGAAAGAATTGCTTGAGTTCTACATGGGAAAGAACACCATGGAAAGACAAAACTTTATTATACAAAACCTTGTTGTAGAAGAAGATATACCCAATGAATAGAGCCATATTCCCGGGAACGTTCGACCCCTTTACCATCGGACACGAATCGATTGTTCGACGCGCGTTGACCTTCGTCGATGAAGTAATCATAGCCATTGGTATCAACGAACAGAAACATTCGCTCTTCCCCGTAGAGAAGCGCGAACAGATGATTCGCGACTTTTACAAAGACGAGCCGCGCGTAAAGGTAATGTCGTATAGCAACCTGACCGTTGATTTTGCACACGAAGTGGGAGCAAACACTATTATCCGAGGTATTCGCACCGTAAAAGACTTTGAATACGAAGAAACAATAGCAGACATCAATCGCAAGCTGACCGGTATAGAAACCATTTTCCTTTTTACCGAACCCGACTTAGCAAGTATCAGCTCGAGCATCGTACGCGAATTGATGAAATACAACAAAGAGGTTACCCAATTCTTGCCCAAAGGAATGAAACTATGAGAAAATATACATATTGCTTGTTACTAACCTTCAGCAGCATCCTGATAAGCAACACGCTATCAGCGCAAAGCAATCAGGCCGCAAGAAAATTACAATTGGCCGAATTTGCCATCAGCCGACTCTATGTGGATGAGGTGAATGAAGAGGAGTTGGTGGAGAAAGCCATTACAAGCATGTTGGAAGAATTGGACCCCCACTCTACCTACACCAATGCCGAAGAGGCAAGAAAGATGAACGAACCTTTGGAAGGCGAGTTCGAAGGCATCGGCATCCAATTTCAAATGATGGAAGACACACTCTTGGTGGTGCAACCTGTATCGGGAGGGCCCTCCGAAAAGGTCGGCATCTTGGCAGGCGACCGCATCACGGCGGTAGAAGACACACTGATTGCTGGTGTAAAGATGAGCACCGAAGAGATAATGAGCCGCTTGAGAGGGCCGAAAGGAAGTGTGGTAAAGCTGACCATCATCAGGCGCGACATAGACGAGCCGCTCACTTTCGACGTGAAGCGCGACAAAATTCCCATCTATAGTTTGGATGCATCGTACATGATAACACCCACAACCGGATACATCCGTCTGAACAAATTCGGGGCCAACACCATCGAAGAGTTTCAAGCCGCATTAAGCAAGCTACAAGGCCAAGGTATGAAGGATTTAATATTGGATTTGCAAGGAAATGGCGGAGGATACCTCAATGCGGCTATCGACTTAGCCAATGAATTTCTTCCACAAAAGAGCTTGATTGTCTATACCGAAGGAAAGGCATCGAAACAAAGCGAATTCGTAGCAAAAGGGAATGGCAACTTCTTGAAAGGCAAGCTCGTAGTATTGGTCGATGAATACTCGGCCTCGGCAAGCGAGATTGTAAGCGGTGCCATCCAGGATTGGGACAGAGGAACCATCGTAGGCCGACGCACCTTCGGCAAAGGATTGGTGCAACGCCCCATCGATCTGCCCGACGGTTCGATGATACGCCTCACCATTGCACGCTACTACACCCCATCGGGACGCTGCATCCAAAAGCCATACGAAAAGGGCGAAGAAGAGGATTACGACAACGACTTGGCAAAACGCCTAGAACATGGCGAACTGATGCATGCCGACAGCATACACCTACCCGACTCGTTGATGTTCAAAACCAAACGATTGGGTCGCACCGTTTATGGCGGTGGCGGCATCATGCCCGACTATTTCGTTCCCATAGACACTACACTTTATAGCGATTACCACCGCGACCTTGTAGCCAAAGGTGTAGTGATAAAAACAACCCTGAACTACATCGAGAAAAATCGGAAAGCATTGACCAAAAACTATCGTAAGTTCGACGATTTCAATCGCAAGTTCGAAGTAAGCAACGAGCTATTGGACGAATTGCGAAAAGAGGGCGAAAAAAGTGGTGTAGCCTTTAACGAAACGGAATATAACACTTCGCTACCACGCATAAAGGCACAACTGAAAGCACTCATAGCACGTGACATTTGGGAGATGAGCGAATACTACCAAATAATGAACCAAACGGACAACGTGGTGCAACAAGCCTTGAAAATTATTGAAGAAGAGAATACACCATAGCATTATAAACTAAAATCTATTTACCATGAAAAAAAGAATGAGCATCGCGCTGCTGTGCCTCACCCTGTTTGGTTACATGGCACTGGCAGGAAACTACAAAAGTTTCAAAGTATCGGTTTACACTCGCGCATACGAAGTAGAGAGAATGAAAGACTTGCAATGGCTCGACTCTACGTGGAACATCATTTCAAGCCAGGTAAAGGTGGACAAGATTTATTTGGAAACCCACCGCGATTTGCTCATCGTGCCCGACGAGACACTTATCCAAGCCAAGAAGTTCTTCCAGGAACGTGGCGTGGAAGTGGGAGGAGGCATCACCTACACCATCGACGAATCGAACAGCTTCGAAACCTTCTGCTACTCCAATCCCGAACATCGGAAGATTGTACAACAGATAGCCGAGCATACTGCCAAACACTTCGACGACTATATTCTGGACGACTTCTTCTTTACAAGCTGCAAGTCGGACATTGAAATCGAAGCCAAAGGAAAAGAGAGCTGGACAAACTACCGCATCAAGCTGATGACCAAAGCCGCACAGGAGTTGGTACTGAAACCATCGAAGAAGATTAACCCCAACGTAAAGGTAATCATCAAATATCCCAACTGGTACGACCACTTCCAAGGATTGGGATTCGACCTTGAACACGGCCCGCAACTGTTTGATGCCGTGTGGACAGGAACAGAAACACGCAATCCGGCTTCGGCCCAACACCTGCAGAATTACCTGAGTTACAACATTATCCGCTATTTCGACAACCTGCGTCCTGGATACAACTTAGGCGGATGGGTAGATGCCGGAGGCAGTGAGATGGGTATGGACCGCTATGCCGAACAGTTGTGGCTGACCATGTTTGCCAAAGCACCGGAAATCAATCTGTTTGCCTATCATCAACTATTGGGTGTGAAACTGGACAAGAACCGCCACCGCACCGCCTGGCAAGGACAAGGCACCAGTTTCGACTACGACGAAATGCTGAAATACTCGCCCAACGGCAAGGAGACAGCCCCGACCATTGCCAAGGTTGCCGGATACAGCCTTGAACAGGTAGATGCCTTTGTACACCAACTGGGCAATCCCATCGGTATCCAATCGTACAAGCCTTTCCATTCGTTGGGAGACGACTTCCTGCAAAACTACTTGGGAATGATTGGTTTGCCAATGGATATGAAACCCGCTTTCCCCAACGATCAAAAGGTGGTGTTGCTGACCGAACAGGCCGCTGCCGACGCACAGATTGTGGAAAAGATAAAGCAACAACTGAAGCAAGGAAAAGATGTTGTCATCACCAGCAGCTTGCTGAAGGCCATTCCCGAAAAAATTGCCGACATATCGGAATTGCGTTGTACAGACTTGAAGGCATTGGTATCGGACATGGGCTATTTCGGAAAGATGGATCGCGACATACTGATTCCGCAAGTGCGCTACCACACCAACGACGCATGGGAGGTTGTCAGTGCGGGCCGACCACTGACCGGTGGTGTAAGCGGCTACCCCATCTTGCTGCGCGCCCCCTACTCCAAAGGCAACATGTATGTACTGACCATCCCCGACGATATGGGCAATTTGTACGACTACCCGGAAGGTGCGCTGAACGTAATCCGCACCATCCTTTCGCAAGATCTTCCGCTTCGCATCGAAGGCCCGGCAAAGGTAGCGCTGATGGTGTATGACAACGGCACGTTCATTGTCGAGTCGCTGCTCGACAAGGCAGTAACCATCCGAATTGTTGCCAACGAAAAAGGCATCACTTTGCAGAATTTACAAAGCAATGCCTCTTTATCGCCCTCGGCAGAGGATGGCAAGTTTACGGTTACGCTAATGCCACACTCCTATCAGGTATTCAAGATTATCAAGTAAGTCTATTCGCCAAACAACCAACGATTCAGCCAGCGGTTGATGTAGATGTTGGCAACTGCACAACCGGCACCTAAAGCAGCACCGGCCAATACGTCGGTGGGATAGTGTACGCCCTCGTTCATGCGCGAAACACCCACCGAACAAGCCCATAACGCCGACGGAGCAATGACATACCATTTGGGGTAGCGTATGCTGAGCGATGTTGCCAGAGCAAAAGCAGTAGAGGTATGGCCCGAAGGAAACGAAGGGCTATCCTCTAAACTGAACGGATGTATCCTGTCCGGATACTTCTCGTATGGGCGTTGCCGGTTGCAAAGATACTTCATGCCATAGGTCACTGCAAACGCACCGGCCACCGAAGTGCCGATATAGACAGCATCCTTCAGCAAGTCAGAATCGTCCTGAATCAAAGCAACAGCAGCCATTGCCACAGGCACCCCTACCGCCACATAAGGGGCCGACTTCGATACAACCTTATTATAGTTGCGCACAAAACCGCTATCCCAACTGTTGATGCGGTGTACGGTATTCACTTCCCAATTCTGCGCACGAAGCAATTGGGGAAGTAGAAGAGAACTTAAGAATAAAAAACAGACAAAACGTTTCATATTTCAACAATCATTTCGGGTACAAAGATAATGCAATAAAAGATAAAACAAAAAAGCAGGCCACAACGTTTGCCCGACAATGAAAATATACTACCTTTGTAGCATTCGAACCGCTGGATATGAAGAAAAAACTTATTTGCAAAGAAGTAGATTGCAGTGCGTGCCCCTTTTCGGCCTCCTCGCCAATGGTGTACAGACGTTTCAAGAAGGGAACCCACTTCCCCGCCGAAAAGCGTATACAGAACAGCATCATATTTGTACAAAAAGGGGAACTATTGATAAATAGTGCCGAGTATCCGGGCACCATCCTGAAAAGCATGGACATGGTGCTGCAAGGCATCGGTTCGAAACTGGAACTATTGGCACTGACCGATGTGGAGTATTACATCTACTGGTTTACCGAACTGAACGACCTGATTTGCAAGGAACAATACGACCACATTCTGAAAAACTCGAAAGAGCCGCTTGTCTATACCCCCCTGAAAGCCATCCCGCAAGTAGCCCACCTCTTTGCCGACATGACTACCTGCATCACCAAGCTGGAAACCTCCTGCAACCGATACCTTGAAATGAAAGGCAGGGAACTGATTTTCCTGCTTACCAACCTGTATCCGCTACAGCAAATCAGCAGCTTCTTCTACCCCATCAGCAACTATACCGAGAGCTTCTACTACTTCGTTATGCAAAACTACGAAAAGGTGAAGAATGTAGAAGAGTTTGCTCACATCGGCGGATATAGCACATCTACCTTCCGCCGCCTATTCAAGAACATGTTCCATGTGCCCGCCTACGAATGGATACTCGACAAAAAACGAGAAGGCATCTTGAGCGATTTAAGACAAGGCAACGAACGTTTATCCGTCATCTGCGAGCGGTATGGTTTCGAAAGTCCGTCGCATTTCGCCCACTTTTGCAAGAGTTCGTTTGGCGATACTCCCCGCTCGCTACGCAAAAAATTGATAGCCGGCGACGAGAACGCAAAC
The DNA here is from genome assembly GCA_015060685.1 of Mediterranea massiliensis. Lineage (GTDB taxonomy): Bacteria > Bacteroidota > Bacteroidia > Bacteroidales > Bacteroidaceae > Bacteroides > Bacteroides massiliensis_B. Next base: position 129,892 of record SUXZ01000003.1, read on the forward strand.
AACATAGAAAAAGAACTTCGCAAGAAATTGCGCTTAAATGCGCCTAAGAATTAAAGAATTATTTCTTTAATCGTTTGCTTTATCAAGGTATTTCTTCTATTTTTGCAACATATTAACTGAAAAGAATTAAGAAACAATATATAATCATTATTAAATAACTTAAATTCAAACATTTATGTGGTTAAGTAATTCATCTGTAGGAAGGAAAGTGGTAATGAGCGTTACCGGTCTCGCACTTATCCTGTTTCTGACGTTCCACATGGCCATGAATCTGGTAGCCCTTGTTTCAGCCGAGGGATACAACATGATTTGTGAGTTCTTGGGAGCAAACTGGTATGCATTGGTAGCTACCGCTGGTCTGGCTGCCTTGTTTGTGATTCACATCATCTATGCGTTCTGGTTGACTATGCAAAATCGCAGAGCACGTGGTAACATCCGTTACGAAGTTACTGCAAAGCCAAAGAACGTAGAATGGTCTTCACAAAACATGTTGGTGCTTGGCATCATCGTAATTGTAGGTCTTGGCCTTCACTTCGCACAATTCTGGGCAAAGATGCAATTGCCAGAGTTGATGCACAAATTGGGCGCTGAGGTAGATGTAACAAATGCAGCAAATGGTGCATTCCACATCCAAGCTACTTTCAGCTGCTGGATTAACGTAGTGCTTTACTTGGTATGGTTGGCCGCTCTGTGGTTCCACCTTACTCATGGTTTCTGGAGTGCTCTCCAATCATTGGGTTGGAACAACCAAACTTGGATCAAGCGTTGGAAGTGCATCTCTGACATCTATGCAACCATCATCGTGTTGGGCTTTGCTGCCGTAGTTATCGCATTCTTCATCAAGTCGCTTTGCTGCGGTGCCGCTTGCTAAACATCATAAATCATAAATCATAAATTGAACATTATTATGACTAAGATAGATTCTAAAATCCCCGCAGGACCGGTGGCTGAGAAATGGACCAACTACAAAGCCCACCAAAAACTTGTGAACCCTGCTAACAAACGTCGTTTGGACATTATCGTTGTTGGTACAGGTTTGGCTGGTGCAAGTGCAGCAGCTTCACTTGGCGAAATGGGATTCCGTGTATTCAACTTCTGTATTCAAGACTCTCCTCGTCGCGCACACTCTATCGCTGCTCAAGGTGGTATCAACGCTGCCAAGAACTACCAAAACGACGGCGACTCTGTTTATCGTCTTTTCTATGATACTGTAAAGGGTGGTGACTACCGTGCCCGCGAAGCCAACGTATATCGTTTGGCCGAAGTATCAAATAACATCATCGACCAATGTGTGGCTCAAGGTGTTCCTTTCGCTCGTGAATATGGTGGCACATTGGACAACCGCTCATTCGGTGGTGCACAAGTCTCTCGTACATTCTATGCTAAGGGCCAAACCGGTCAACAATTGTTGTTGGGTGCCTATTCAGCATTGAGCCGTCAGGTAAACGTAGGTACAGTTAAGTTGTACACCCGCTACGAAATGCAAGATGTGGTTATTGTAGATGGCCGCGCTCGTGGTATCATTGCAAAGAACCTCATCACCGGTAAGTTGGAACGCTTTGCCGCCCACGCCGTAGTTATCGCTACCGGTGGTTACGGTAATGCCTACTTCCTCTCTACCAACGCTATGGCATGTAACTGCTCGGCAGCTATGGCTTGCTACCGCAAGGGTGCATGGTTTGCCAACCCTGCTTACGTACAAATCCACCCAACTTGTATTCCTATCCACGGCGACAAGCAATCTAAGTTGACTTTGATGTCAGAATCATTGCGTAACGACGGTCGCATCTGGGTACCAAAGAAGTTGGAAGATGCCAAGAAGTTGCAAGAGGGTACTTTGAATCCTAACGATATTCCTGATGAAGACCGCGACTTCTACTTGGAACGCCGCTATCCGGCATTCGGTAACCTGGTGCCTCGCGACGTAGCATCACGCGCAGCTAAGGAACGTTGCGACAAGGGTTATGGTGTAAACAACACTGGTTTGGCCGTATTCCTCGACTTCAAATATGCTATCGAACGTTTGGGTAAGGATGTAGTGGCACAACGCTATGGCAACCTCTTCGACATGTACGAAGAAATCACCGACGTTAGCCCATACGAAAGCCCGATGATGATTTATCCTGCTATCCACTACACCATGGGTGGTATCTGGGTTGACTACGAATTGATGACCTCAGTGAAGGGCTTGTTCGCTATCGGCGAATGTAACTTCTCTGACCACGGTGCTAACCGCCTCGGCGCATCTGCATTGATGCAAGGTTTGGCCGACGGTTACTTCGTATTGCCTTACACTATCCAAAACTACTTGGCAGACCAAATCACTGTTCCTCGCTTCTCTACCGATCTTCCAGAATTTGCTGAAGCAGAAAAGGCTATCAACGACAAGATCGACTGGATGATGAACATCAAGGGTAAGAAGTCTGTAGATTCTATCCACAAGGAACTTGGCCGCATCATGTGGGACAACGTAGGTATGGCTCGTACAAAGGAAAGCCTGACCGAAGGTTTGAAGCGCCTGAAAGAGGTACGCAAAGAGTTTGAAACCGAACTCTTCATCCCTGGCAGCAAGGAAGGCATGAACGTAGAGCTCGACAAGGCTATCCGTTTGTGGGACTTCATCACAATGGGCGAACTGATTGCCCACGATGCATTGTCACGCGAAGAATCTTGCGGTGGTCACTTCCGCGAAGAACACCAAACAGAGGAAGGCGAAGCTAAGCGCGACGACGAAAACTTCTTCTATGTAGCTTGCTGGGAATACCAAGGCAGCGACGACAAAGAACCTGTATTGCTGAAAGAGCCATTGGTTTACGAAGCTATCAAGGTACAAACTCGTAACTATAAATCATAATCTCAGATAATCATGGATAAAAATATATCATTTACTCTAAAGGTATGGCGTCAAGCCGGTCCTAAGGCTAAGGGCGAATTCAAGACATACCAGATGAAAGATATTCCGGGCGATACTTCATTCTTGGAAATGCTCGATATCTTGAACGAAGAACTGATTTCAAAGGGCGAAGAACCAATCGTATTCGACCATGACTGCCGCGAAGGTATCTGCGGTATGTGTTCACTCTACATCAACGGACACCCACACGGTCCTGCTACCGGTGCAACTACTTGCCAAATCTACATGCGTCGTTTCAAGGATGGCGATACCATCACTGTTGAACCTTGGCGTTCGGCCGGTTTCCCGGTTATCAAGGACTTGATGGTGGACCGTACTGCCTACGACAAGATTATGCAAGCCGGCGGTTATGTAAGCGTACGCACAGGTGCTCCTCAAGATGCTAACGCCATCTTGATTCCGAAGCCTATTGCCGACGAAGCGATGGATGCAGCAAGCTGTATCGGTTGCGGTGCTTGTGCTGCAGCTTGTAAGAACGGTTCGGCTATGTTGTTCGTATCGGCCAAGGTTAGCCAACTCAACCTGTTGCCACAAGGCAAGCCCGAAGCACTTCGTCGTGCCAAGGCTATGTTGAGCAAGATGGACGAACTTGGTTTCGGTAACTGTACCAACACTCGCGCTTGCGAAGCCGAATGTCCAAAGAACGTTTCAATCAGCAACATCGCTCGTTTGAACCGCGACTTCATCAAAGCTAAGCTGAAAGACTAAGCCACATAAGCTACATAAATGAGAAAAGCCCCGGCCGTATGGTCGGGGCTTTTTGTTATCTATTCTTCGCGCGCGCGTATTATATATAAGGTGTAAAATCAGTTGCGGGCAGCCATCAAGTTGTTATCGGCTTGCACCATTTGGAAACTGTTTTGCATAGCCCAATCCTCGCTGGCCTCATCCCATCGGTACAGCGTCACCGCCACATCACCGCCGGGCAGTTGGTTGTATGCTTGCTTGGCCACCACCTTCGAATAGTCGGCTTGTTTCGGATTCCACAAGGCATAGTTCACGCTAAAGCCGGCTTGGTCGTAAATATAATAGAGCGAATGGCTCTTCTCCCACTGTTGTTTCTCCTCGTTCCACTTCATCACCTCTTTTTGCTTCAGGCGTTCCTGGTCGTCATACACAAAGGCATACTTTAGGTAATTCTTCAGGAATCGTCCGTCTCTACTTGTTTTGTAAACCATCTGTTGTGTCACCACCTCATCGGTCATTTCAGTGTTATACACATAGTTACTTTCGGCTGTTGCCAGACGCATCGATGCAATCAAGACTGTTAATGCAGTAATTAAATTCATAATGTTTAAATTTTAAGCGTTAATACATTTGTTTCTTATTTCTGATGCAAAGATAGGGCGCAGCCGGTGGGGGGAAGGTTAATGCAATGTTATCTTTAGGTTAATGTGTCTGTGTGTATTAATCGATTCCACTAAATAATTATCCTAATGAAAGGAGTTTAACAGAAATGTTTTATATTTGCCCAAATTTATATGGAAATGAAACAGCACTTTATACGAATTATTACTGCATCTGCACTATTCATATTATTGGCCTTACAAGTAGTTTGGTTATATCATTCATATATGTTTGTGAAAACAGAGTTATCTAATAAAGCATCTATTATGCTTGAGCAAGCAATAATGGATGAAACATTCAATAGAACCTATTTATTACCAGTAGGAACATGGGTAGAAGGAAGAAGCATAAACGATATAGGTAAAAATATTCCTGAATTCGTATATATGCAAGAATCATTAGAGAAATTAAATGTTCCGTTGTCATTAGATACTTTGAATACGTTCTACAAAACAATATTAAATGCAAACAATTTTCCCAATAATTGTTCATTTTCTATCCTTAAAGGAGACTCTATCATAGAGGAAAAAGCAACTGACAATACTACACTGCTATCAATAGAAACCAATAAAATTCCTCTTCGCAAGGATTACTCAATCGTTATTCAAGCCAGACTTTATAATCCCTACCAACTCTACTACGATAGAATTGGCGGATTATTGGTTTCAACCACTTTGTTAGTAATCCTAATCATCGGATGCATTATCTATCAAATTCTAATCGTTATAAAGCAAAGACGAATCATGCAGATTCGCGAAGACTTCTCCTACGCCCTGATTCACGACATGAAGTCGCCCCTCAGCACCATCTTTACGACGCTGAACTTCCTGCATAGCGGGCGGATGGATGGCAAGCCGGAGATGAAAGAAAAGTATTTCCAGATAGCCGAAGAGGAGGCCGACAAACTGCTGAAGCTGACCAACAAGGTGCTGACCATATCGAAACTGGAGAAGCAGAAGATGGAAATGCGCCTGAGCTGCGTTGCCTTGGCACCCATGCTGGAAAGGCTTATCGAAAAGTTCAAGGCCAAAAGCGAGAAGTCGTTGCGCTTTGCATTAGACCTGAAAGTGCCCACCGTAACGGCCGATGAGGAATACTTGGAAGAGGTGTTCAGAAACCTGATAGACAATGCCGTGAAATACTCGAACAAAGAAGAGGTGGAAATTTCCATTACGTCGGAAACGGACAAGGCCTATACCGTAATTAGGGTACACGACAACGGCATGGGAATAGCGCAGAAGCACCTACCCAATGTGTTCAACAAGTACGAACGCGGAGCAGCCAGCAAACGGATACGCAAAGGTGGAGCAACTGGCTTTGGCTTGGGGCTGAACTTTGTACAACAAATTATCGAAGCACACCATGGAAAGGTGTTTGCCAACAGCATTGAAAACGAATTTACCGAAATAATTATCTATCTTCCCAATCAGTTGCTTGCAGAGGAGAATTAACAAAATGTCAAATCTGACATTTTGATTTCTAAACCGCGCGAGAATCGCTTATTTCGGAGCAAGGTAAGGAGTGGTCCGAAAAATCGAAACGGGAAGCAGTTAGTTGGCTGATTCATTGAACAGTATCGAAATCCTTACAAAAATTCTACGAAGAAACTGTTAAGCATAATTACTTTTTGGAACCGGTTTTAACCCTCTTGCCCAAAACATTTAATGTTATCGGCCAAAACATTAAACCTTTTCAGCCAAAACATTTAATCTTTTCGCTCGAAACATTCGATGTTACAACGAAAAAGCTGCGTAGTTTCAACGAAAAAGCTGCGTAGTTATGCCATTTTGCACGCATTATTGCAAGCAATCGTACCGGTTTTATAATATTTCAGCACATATTCTCGAAAAGCACTTGTAAGCATATCGCCCGCAACAGAGACATTATGACAACAAAACAGCCCGTTCACTATCAAATTGAACGGGCTGTTTTGCTTCCTATTTAAGCCATCAAAGAATCAGTTGCTTGATTAGCGGATAGGCTTTGACAAGGAAATAAAGAGCCAAAAAGCCTAACGTGACCTTGGCGAAAGTCAATACTTTCTTCTTATCCGATTCGCTCAACTCGTGTTCGTGCTCCCTATTCAGCTTCACCAACTGAAAGATAAATGCAACAAACATAAGCAACCAGCAGACGACAATCAGAATGATAGCCAAAGAGATATAAGGCGGATTATCGAGCATAGGCCACATCCATTGTGGCAACTCCACCATCGGGAACAGCGATTTGCAAGCCCATAAGAGCATCATTACAAGTAATGAGGCTTGCAGTGTGTAAGAGAATTGTTTTGCAGTCATAATGTTTATACTTTAAGATTATTATTGTTTATCTGTTGCAAAGGTAGCACCCCTCGATGTTTGCTTACGTTATCGCAACGTTAACTTTACGTTAAGATGTTATGAGATGCTTGTTTTGACAAATCCATTCCCAACAATTAATTGAAATTGTTTTCTTCCGTAAGTATAATCTTCTCAATCTCTGCAATGGACTCATTTGTAAATTCATGTGTTATAATTCCTGTATTTAAATAATGGATATTGTCACATATTTCATGTAATGCAGAAATCTGATGTGATGAAATTATTATGGTCTTGTTTCTATTTTTTAGTTCTCTAATTAGTCGTTTCAATAATATGCAACCTTTTAAGTCTACGCCATTAAATGGTTCGTCTAATATGTAAACGTCAATTTCTTGTAAGAGCAAAGCCATGAATGCTAACTTATTTTTCATGCCTGTAGAATATTCAGAAGCGTATTTGTGTAGTGGTAATTGGAAATATAGATTTAGTTCTTTTATTTTAGAGATATTTATTTTGTTTCCACTTGCCTTGATGCAGAACTCTATATATTCCCACCCTGTAATCAATGAATAAAAGAAAATTTCGGAAGGTAGATATCCTATTTTTATATTTTTTTCTTTAATGATTGTTCCATTAGAAGGTAATAATCCTAGAATGCAATTGAAAAATGTTGTTTTCCCTGCACCATTTTCGCCTACCATTCCATATATTCTTCCAGATTCATAAATTAGGGATAATCCATTAAGGACTTTTACTTGTCCAAATGATTTGTGTAGTTTCTTTATCTTTATTAATTCCATATCATTTTTGATTTGTTATATAATACGAATGAGACAATGATTAGATATACAATGGAAACAATGTTCGCTAATGGAATAAAATAGGAAAGTGCATATACTGGTAAATATACGATAAGATATATTAATAAAGGAAATTGGGATTGGTGTATGAAATGGGAGATTCCTGCATATTGCATGAGAAATATGCAAGATACTATATATGAGAGAATAAAAATCCATTCTGATGTTAAGGATGAATAGGTAATTAATATTGTAATAAAAGGTGCAGAAAGAATTAAAATATTCCAAATATTTGCCCTTAAGATGATTTGCTGAAGCGTATTATAATTTTTATATATAGTAATATATTCTCTATTTATAGGGTGGGTATATGCGTTTGATTGTAGTATTCCCCATATCATCATACATACTTTGATGATACGTATATTTCCATGATAGCATCCAAGAAAAGATACGATAAGAAGTAGAATATATGCAAAATGATATTGTCGGAACATGCGGATGTATTCCATGTTTCCTTGATATAAAAATTTTAATTTTATAGGATTTATATGGAAATGATATGATTTAAAGTAAGGAAGAAGTAATGCTGACGCTAAAATGAATATGATTCCTAACCAGTTCCCTTTTGGCAATTCTATCAAGATAAAAGGTAGGCTTAGAATTAAATATTCTTTTTGAAAAAATGAGCAAGCACTTGGAATTATTTCTGTGATGAAAAGTTTGTCTTTTCGCGTTTTGTTGTATCTGTTAAATATTAATAAGTAAAGACAGGGGATAAACCATTTATGCTCTATCTTACATAACACTGTAATAATAAAGCATATGATGGAAAATAATATGGTGGTTCTTAATATGCCAACTTCCCTCATAAGCCTAATGAGGAATTTTATCTTGAGTTTAAAATAATATAATAGCATTTGCTGTAATTTTACAAGCCTCTCTGAGAAATTTCCTCAGAGAGGTAATTTGTTTAATAAACTTCTTGTGAATAAAGAAGTAGAATTGCTGTAATGACAAGGGCTGCGGTCAATCCGCCGCCGTTTGTGTCTGTCATTTCTTGCAAACTCATTTCCTGCATCAAAGCATTCTCATGTGAATTTTTCATGTCTTTAAAATTTTAATTGTTAATAATTTATTGAATGCTTACACTAGTGTATTCTTTTTGTTTTACCAGCTGGTTACAATGAGGGCAAATTCTGCTATTATTCATGGCATTAGATTTTGGCAAATCCATTCCCAACAATTATCCTTTCCCGACTGAAGGTCGGCTATCGGGTTCTTGATGGTTACATCCGGCGAAAGCCTGTCGTCGGCATCCAATGCGCTACATGGACGGCAGAAATAGGAGTGGCTGACAAATGCCTTTGTCTGCGTACAGGGCAAAACCACCGGAAGAATATCGCCATAGCAAGTAGGCTTTTGCGAAGTGTCCGAACCAATTAGCGTAAACAGTCTGTTGTCTTTGATGGTAGTAGCCAGGTAGTTGGCACTGCTGAATGTGTTTTGCCCTTGAATAAAGAGCACCCTACCCGTATAGCGACGAGGCAACCGCTTGCGGTTGGCAAATTCGTCCATCCATTTAATCGCCTTTTGATTGACCAATCCATCTTTCACCGCTTCCGCTGCTACCGGGAACATGGTATGCTTTTGCAAGAAGTCGGACATGCGGAGATACGTCTCATAACGCGCAAAGCTTTGTTCTTCGGGCAGCAACGTTTCGAGCAGCATATCACCCAAGAGGCTGTTACCACCACCGTTATAGCGGATATCCACCACCAATAGTTCGGTGGATGCTTGTTCCATCTCGGCATACATGACATCAAGGAACTCGGCAAAATCGGGCAATGAATCGGCAAGTTCCTTGTCGGCATCCATACCAAACAGCTTGCAATTCAGCAGATAGGTTGCCCTGTCCATCATGGCATTGAACTGAAAGTAGCATATCCCATCCACTATCTGATAGCAGAACGGCACATCCTTGGGCTTCGTCAGCGGGTTTGTATGAATACCCCCACAAACACAATCCGCCTTTTCATCAGAAGGCGTAAAATGCACAGACTGCCCATCGGTAAATGTCATCGCCAGGCTGCCAACGCCATCGTAAACCTTTATTGCCTCTAAAAAGTACCTGTTGTTCAGATAGAAACTACCCGTAATGCCGGCTTTTATCTCGCTCTCCGAGGGTATCCATTGCTTCAACTCCTCCTTTACAGCCGCCATCGGTCGATTGCCGATGCTATCAATACACTTGCCAAGCACCGCTTTATATCGATGCGAAGTGGAGTAAACATAAAACTCACCCTCCCAATAACGGATGGTATAGGGGAAGAGGGTTTGCGAGGCAACCGCTACAGACGTATGTGCATCCGAAAGCGTTGCAACAAACCTGTTCAGAAGAATTTGAAACTTCTCCAACGGCATCTCCTCATCGACCAGTTCGCCACACAGTTGTTTGGCCAACGCATCCATTCGGGCGTATAGCGATTTGTCTTGCAAGAAGGCAGGATGAACCTTTCGAAGAAAATCCAAAAGATTCATCAATTCGTTCTGATAAGCATTGTGGGTTTCCTCCTTACAGGACAGAGGTACTTCAATGAATTGTGTCATTGCCTACGGGATAGCGATTAAAACAATCCCCATTCGGCAATCAGGCTTCCAACCGCCTTGCCCACGTTATACAGAATCACGCTTACGGCTGCAACGACACCTATGGTTACAAAGGTTTTAAGGAACAGACTTCGATTTATTGTCTCCTTTGCTTTTTCAAAATATTCATTCATAACAGCTATAAAATTAGTATTTGTTTAACATGGTTGCAAAGATATAGATATTTTATCAGCTATTAGGTTATTAAAATGTTATCTTTATGTTAAGATTTAGAGAGATTTGTATTATTTTTGCCCTCATTATGAAAAATAGTAAGTATATACGTTGGTTTACTTTCATTGGGTTACTCTCAATCTTTGCGTTGCAATCCATATGGTTATATAATACATATAATCTACTTAAAAATGATATCAGAAAAGAATGTAATGAAATTTTAGAAAAAGCATTATACGAAGAAGTAGATATTATTGCCAATAATCTTAAGGAAGGATTTACAACGGGAACGCGTATTGTAAAATCTTCCTTAAACGATAGTATTAATGAGTTTACTTATTTATACGACGGACTATCCCAAAGCAACTATCTGTCTTTAAATAGAATAGATTCTATTATAGGAAAACTATTAAAGACAAACAACATTAGCGTTGATTATTCTGTCAACATTGTAAATCCAAGAACATTAGAGTTCATCAAAAGAAGCAATACTAATCATAAAACCTATTGGTATACTATAGAATCAAAAGTCCTTGTAACCAGGCTTGATATGTCCGAAGGCATCAATTTGATGCTTAACAATCCTTTCAACCTTATCATTGAACGTATCGGCACACTATTACTCGGCACACTCATCATCATGCTACTCATCATTGTGTGCCTTATCTATCAAACGAACCTTATATTTATATTGAAACGGATTCTGCAACTTCGCGAAGACTTTACCTATGCCCTGATTCACGACATGAAATCGCCCCTCAGCACCATCTTCATGACGCTGAACTTCCTGCATAGCGGGCGGATGGATGGTAAGCCGGAGATGAAAGAGAAGTATTTCCAGATAGCCGAAGAGGAATCCGACAAGCTGCTGAAGCTGACCAACAAGGTGCTGACCATATCGAAACTGGAGAAACAGAAGATGGGAATGCGCCTGAGCAGCGTTGCCTTGGCACCCATGCTGGAAAGGCTTATCGAGAAGTTCAAGGCCAAAAGCGAGAAGCCGTTGCACTTTGCATTAGACCTGAAAGTGCCCACCGTAACGGCCGACGAGGAGTACTTGGAAGAGGTGTTCGGCAACCTGATAGACAATGCCGTGAAATACTCCGGTGAGGAGGTGAAGATTACCATCTCATCGGAAAGCAACGATACGTACACCATCATCAGGGTACACGACAACGGCATGGGAATAGCACGGAAGCACCTGCCCTACGTGTTCAACAAGTTTGAACGCGGAGCAGCCAGCAAACGCATTCGCAAAGGGGGTGCAGCCGGCTTTGGACTGGGACTGAGCTTTGTGCAACAGGTTATCGAAGCCCACCAAGGCAACGTGTTTGCCAACAGCATTGAAAACGAATTTACCGAAATATCTATCTTTTTACCAAATACAACCGAAGTATTATGATTAAACTGTTACTTGTAGAAGACGATGCCAACCTGCGCTACATTGTGCAGTCGGGCCTGGAAGAGCTGATTGGCGGATACGAGATTGTTACCGCCTGCAACGGCAAGGAGGGACTGAAGGCTTGGGAAGAACAGAAACCGGACATTATCCTGTCCGACATAGACATGCCCGTGATGGATGGATACGAAATGGTGAAGCGCATACGCGAAACGGATGGCAACACGCCCATCTTGTTTGCATCGGCATTGGTGTCGCCCAAGGATGTGAAGAAGGGATACGACGTGGGGGTGAACAACTACGTGAAGAAGCCCTTTGTGCCCGACGAAATGGATGCACACATCCGCGCCATACTGAAAATGAAGGAGGGAAGCAAAAGCCGGAACGAAACGGCATGCTGCAACTTCGGACACTATACACTGGACGAGGCACACGCCACCCTGCGCAACAACAGCACGGAGAAGAAGCTGACGCTGACCGTAAGGGAGGCAAAGATATTGCAACTGCTGGCCGAAAACAAGAATGAGGTGGTGCGGCGCGAAGCCATCCTGAGCCGTTGTTGGGACACGGAAGATGACTACTTCGCCTCGCGAAGCTTGGATGTGTTCATCACCAAACTGCGCAAGATATTCGAAGACGACGCTACGATAGAAATCAAGACCGTGCGTGGTGTGGGATTGATGCTGCTTGTCAGCTAAGCAAGTGATAGACTCCACCCGCCAAGGGTTTCAGTACGCCCTTCATCTCCAGTTCAAAGAGCAGCATGCTGATGCGGTTGATGGGAAGGGCGGTTTCCACAACAAGGGCATTGATGTGCATATCGCCCTTCTTTTGCAAAGTACGCACAATGCGCTCCTCTTCGGGCGACAAATCGAGGAACAGGTTTCGTTGGATAGCGTCGGGCTTGGGCGAAGCGGCCGCCTGCCAACCCATCGCATTCACTAAATCTTCTGCCGAAAGAATCAGTGCCGCCTTATTATCACGAATCAATTTGTTGCAACCGACCGACGCATCGTCGCTGCTGCGCCCGGGCAGGGCAAAGCAGTCGCGGTTATAGCCATTGGCCAAGTCGGCTGTGATAAGGGAGCCGCCTTTGTTGGCCGACTCTACTACCAGCGTAGCATCGGCCATACCGGCCACAATGCGGTTGCGGCTGACAAAGTTGTAAGGGTCGGGATTGGTTTCGGTGAGGTATTCGGTAAGCAATCCACCGCGTTGAAGCATATCGACAGCCATCTTACGGTGAACAGCCGGATAGATTCGGTCCAGTCCATGCGCCAATACGCCCACCGTGGGCAGGCCATGCGCCAGCGAAGCGCGGTGCGAATGGATGTCGATGCCATAGGCCAAGCCGCTGACAACAAGCGCATCGGGACAAAGCTGTGCCAAGTCGCGCACAAAGCTGTCACAGAAATCCTTGCCATATTGGGTGGCGCGGCGCGTACCTACCATGCTGACCACGTGCATGGCGTTCAGGTTGCAATTCCCCTTGAAGAACAGCACCAACGGAGCATCGGGACACTCGCGCAAACGGCTGGGATAATCCTCGTCGGTCAGCGTGAGGCAAGCAATGTTGTTCTTTTCCACAAACTCCAACTCGCGTTTGGCACGCTCGAAAGCTTCGGGGCAGTTCAGTGCATCTACCACGGCTTGGTGGGCTTCGGGCACTAACTGCGGAATCTCCGTGCGACGTTCAAACACTTGCGTGGCACTGCCCAGTGCCTCGACCAAACGTTTGGCTCCCACATGCCCGATGCCCGGACAGAGGGTAAGCGCCATGCTGTTGAGTTGTTCGTTGCGGTTCATACTGTCAAGATACGGTGTATTGTTCAAAATCCTTATAATCGGTCAGTCGGCCATTCACTAAGAAGACGGTTTCCACCACCGCCTTCACCACCAACTTGCGGTCGGCCGTGCGGAAGATATCCTGGTAAAAGACATACTTGATGCCCTCTTTCTTCAGATTCAGGCAACAGGTATATTGGTCGCCACTCTTCAGCGGTGTCTTGAAGGCCATGTTGATGCGTGCCACCACGGGGTCGATGCCCTGTTCGTGCAGCTGGGCAAAGCTGATGCCGAGGCTCAGCAGAAATTCGTGGCGCGCATGCTCTAAGTAGTGTTGGTAGTTGGCGTTGTTCACAATGCCTTGCAGGTCGCATTCATAGTCGCGCACCTTCAGTGTCAGTTCGTATTGGTATTCCATATTATCCGCGATGCTTTTCAATGTCCAGTCCATTGAACTTTTTCAGTTCCTCTACCGTGACCAACTTATACAATTTGTCGTTGGGGCGCATCTTTTCCATCTTCATGGAGAAGTGTTCGCCCTTGTGTACGGTATCTACCGGCTTCAAATCCACGCGGGCCTCATCGAGTGTCATGAAGACGGCGCCGGTTGTTGGGCCGGTAATCAGTAGCTTGTCGCCCACGTTCACCTCGGCAGCCTCTACCAAGAACTCGGCCACACCAATGTTGTTGAAGTACTTGATGCCTTTGCCCACATATATCTTGCGCTGGGTAGCGGCCGAGCCGTAGTTCTTTGTCCACTCGCCCAAGCGTTGTCCTAAGTAATAGCCATCCCAGAAGCCGCGGTTGAAGACCGTAGCCAGGCGTTCGTTCCAGTCGGCAATCTTCTCGTCGGTAAAGCTGCCCTCCACGTATGCCTTGATAGCCTCCTTGTAGCACTCTACCACGGTGCGCACATATTCAGGGCCGCGGGCACGTCCCTCTATCTTGAACACTCTGACGCCGGCATCCATCATCTTGTTCATGAAGTGAATGGTTTTCAAGTCTTTGGGCGACATGATGTATTGGTTGTCAATCTCTAATTCTTCGTTGCTCTCCTTGTCGGTGACGATGTACGAGCGGCGGCACACCTGCATGCAGGCACCGCGGTTGGCCGAGTTGTTCATCTGGTGCAACGACAGGTAGCACTTGCCGCTAACGGCCATGCACAACGCGCCATGACAGAACATCTCGATGCGAATCTGCTCACCGCTTGGGCCGCAGATATTCTCTTCGCGGATGGCGCGATAGATTTCTGCCACTTGGTCGAGGTTCAGTTCGCGCGCCAATACCACCACGTCGGCAAACCGGGCATAGAAGCGCAGTGCCTCCACATTGCTGATGTTCAGTTGGGTAGAGAGGTGAATCTCTTGTCCGATGCTACGCGCATAGGTCATCACCGCCACGTCGGCAGCAATCACCGCACTGATACCGGCCTCTTTGGCGGCATCGATAATGGTGCGCATCAGCGCCAGGTCGTTGTCGTAGATAATGGTGTTTACCGTCAGGTAGCTCTTCATGCCGTGCTCGTCGCACGTGCGGGCAATCTCCTTCAAGTCGTCGATAGTGAATGTATTGGCCGAGCGAGCACGCATGTTCAGGTTCTCTATGCCGAAGTAGATGGAATCGGCACCGGCCTGTATGGCAGCCGCCAACGATTCGCGCGAGCCTACCGGAGCCATTATTTCAAAGTCTTTAATCATCTTATATCTAATCATTTCTTTATAGGGAGCAAAGATAGTGCAAGCCGAGAGAAATACAAAACGAAAACAAAGTTTTCAGTTTTTATTTCCGAGGCGCAGCCTATCTTATATTTCTAATTATTAGAACTCCGAGATTGGTACTACATCTATCTTATAACCATCTTTTTCTATCGTTCGCTTATCACTGTTGGTTATAATGAAAAGGTTGCTGCATTTTAATTCTCCGGCACATTCAACTATACTATCCACTTCACGCTTCTCTGTTTTTGGATTGCTCATATCATAACAAACTTGTACCAGACATTCTATATGCGTTCCTTTGCGAAGAACAAAATCAACTTCCTTATCGTTTCGTGAACGATAATAGAACATGGACTTTTCAACATCGTAACCTCGGCGCACAAACTCAATGAACACTTGATTTTCAAGCAAACGTCCCAAGTTGTCACTCAAAGAAAAAGCCTTGGATGCAACAAATCCATTGTCAACCACATACACTTTTCTTGGTGCCTTCTTCATCAACTTGAGTTTATTGTTGTAGCGTGATAAATAATAGAAAAGGTATGGCTCATGCAAGTAATCCATATACTTCTTGGTCGTATTGACACTGGAGAATCCAAGTTCCGTAGCCAAATCGTTTGCACTTACAGGATTGCAGAAGTTAGACACAAGATACATGGCCAAATTATTCAAATCAGTCACATTACGTACATTATGACGTTTAGCCACATCTTTCCATATAATAGAATCAAACAAGGTATCAAGGTAACTTCGAGTCAACTGTCGTGAAGCTACTACTTCAGGGTAACCGCCATTCCTGAGATAATCATCTGTCAATACGAATGAATCAGTTATATCTTCCGGCTTAAGCATGTGAAGATCCAGTTTGTTCCAATCAAAAAACTCCTCAAGACTAAATGGCAACATTTCCACTTGAAGATATTTACCTGTCAATACTGTAGCCATTTCACTGCTTAGCATTTTGGCATTACTACCTGTTATTACAAGATTCTTTCCTAATCTATAGAGTTCACTGACCCACAGATCCCAACCATCCAGGTTCTGTACTTCATCTAACAAAATATATTCATAACCGGGATAGACATCATCCAACATTCGCATAACAAGGTTTGCATCCCATGCTTCCAACAACGAGTAATTATCGAAATTCAAGTAGGCAAAATTCTTGTTTTTAAGCATCAATAATGCTTGAGTAGATTTACCAACTCGTCTGGGACCTGTTATTAGCTTTATCAGACTACTGTTCAACAATAAGTCTGTATCTTGATTGCTTCTACGTGTTAAATAAGGACGTGACATCAGTTCATCACGTTCTTTACGCTGATTTAGAATGATTGTTTTCATCTTATATCTTGTTATTCATGTGCAATATTACTATTTATTCTTCAATTTACAAAGTATATTGCATAAAAAACATACTATTTTATGCAATACAAAATAATTATTGAATAAAAATCAACCTTTTTAATATGTGATTTTATCTGTATTTAAACACTGTATTTAAACACCAATTATAGCGATTCTCACCCAATCTGTAAACAATTATGCTTGTACAGCAAAGACAAGCCGGCACCCCCGCCAGAATGCCTTCTGAGAGGGGGTAGGATCACATAGTCACTGAGGCTACCTCATATAGTCACTGACCCTACCTCACATAGTCACTGACCCTGCCTCATATAGTCATGGATTCTTGAAGAAAAAATAAATGGTCTTTATTTGTAAACAATGATAACCAACGTATGAAAAATTATCATTTTATGATAATCATTTTATGATAATTGGAAGAAAGTACCTACTTTTGTCGAAAAGAACGCCTATATGAAGATAGCAAACATAGATCTTGGCCCACGCCCGGTGCTGCTGGCACCGATGGAAGATGTGACCGACCCTGCTTTCCGACTGATGTGCAAGCAGTTTGGAGCGGATATGGTATATACCGAGTTTGTGTCGGCCGACGCACTGATACGCTCGGTCAGCAAGACGGAACAGAAGCTGAACATCAGCGAGGCAGAACGCCCCGTAGCCATACAGATTTACGGCCGCGACGTGGATACCATGGTGCAAGCCGCCAAGATAGTGGAGCAGGCACGGCCGGACATCATCGATCTGAACTTTGGCTGCCCCGTGAAGCGCGTGGCCGGTAAGGGAGCCGGTGCCGGCATGTTGCAGAACATCCCGCTGATGCTGGACATTACCCGCTCGGTGGTGAATGCCGTAAAAACGCCCGTCACCGTAAAGACACGCTTGGGCTGGGATGCCAACAGTAAAATCATTGTAACACTGGCCGAGCAACTGCAAGATTGCGGCATACAGGCACTGACCATCCACGGCCGCACACGCGCACAGATGTACACCGGCGAGGCCGACTGGACACTGATAGGCGAAACCAAACAGAACCCACGCATACACATCCCCATCATTGGCAATGGCGACATCACCACTCCGCAACGCGCCAAGGAGTGCTTCGACCGCTACGGCGTGGATGCCATCATGATAGGCCGCGCCAGCTTTGGCCGCCCCTGGATATTCAAGGAGGTGAAACACTATCTGGAAACGGGCGAAGAGTTGCCCCCTCTCAGTGCCGAATGGCGACTGAACGTATTGCGTCAAGAGGTGGTGGATAGCGTAAACCTATTGGACGAGCGTCGTGGCATCCTGCATGTGCGCCGCCACCTGGCCGCTAGTCCGCTCTTCAAGGGCATACCCAACTTCCGCGAAACACGCATCCGCATGCTCCGTGCCGAAACACAAGCCGAACTTTTCCAGATTTTCGAGGAGATAAAGCCTATGTTGATTTATTAGGAGTATTTGCGGACGCGTCATGCCGCATCCCTACAACTAACTCACTAACTCACTAACTCACCAACTAACTAACTCACTTCAAAAAACTTGCTGGCAAACCAACGTTTGAACATCCATGTAACCACCACATAGAGCACAAAGGCCGAGATGAAACCGGCAATGGCATCAATCAGGTAGTGCGCCTGGATATATACCGTAGCACAGCAAAGCAGCAGGTAGAAAGGCATGAGGCAGGCAAACAGCTTCTTGCTGCCACGCCACGCCATAATCATCAGGATGGTACTGATACCCACATGCGAACTGGGGAAAGCCGCCGTTGGTCGCTCGCCCACCTGTTGCGAGTTCTCTACCAACTGATAGAAGAATCCATGCTCGTAGGCATTGTCGGGCAGCAGCTGATAGTTGTGGTGGAAGTAATCGCCAATGGACGGGAAGACACCCATCTTCAGGTTCACCTCACCGATAACGGGGAAGTAGAACTGCGGTCCGGCCACCGGCACAAAGATATAGATGAAATAGTAGATGAAGAAAGAAGCCACAATGACAAAAGCCACCTTCTCCAACAATTCGAAGCGGTTGAGGAAGTACCACAAGATGATAATCAGCATCATGGGGTAGTAGAAGAAGTAACCTAAGTTCAACGGTTCGCTCATCCAAAGTTGCGGAAAGGCCGCCGAAAACTCAATGGCCGGCTGGCAACCGAACAACCACTGCTCGGCCGAGGCAAAGAGGTGGTCCAGGTTGGGGAAGATGCGGTTGAAGTCGAACGTGTCGGGGTACCAATAGGATAGCAGCGACATCTGCACGGCGGTGCGGATAAAGGCCGCCAACTTGCAGGGATACAGCCGATACAGGTACATCAGCGCAAAGGTCAAGGCGGCAATCAATGCACGCTCTACAAGCATCTTTACCGGATGATGCATGTCTTGAAACATGAACAATATCAATAGCGTAGTCAGCAGGTTGTAAATCAATGCCACCTTCTCGATGGCAAACAATCCCTTGCCAAAGTCCACCTTTTTTAGTAAGTCTAAAGCCATCCTTCTTTCTTATACCAGGCAACCGTTTCCACCACACCGCGCTCCAGGTCGTACTGGGGATGATAGCCCAGTTCGTCGATGGCAGGTGTAATGTCGCATTGCCAGTTTCGTTGTTTCATAATACGATACTTATCACTGTTCAGCGTGCTGGTGCGTCCAAACCATCCGCATACAGTTTCCGACAGCACAGAAATCAGTTTCAATGCCCATAGCGGACAGGTGAAACGCAGCACAAAGGGATTGCCCAATTCCCGCTTCAACAAATCAGAGAACGTACGGCTGAGGTAAATGTTTCCGTCGCTCAAGAAATAAGCCCTGCGGGTAACTCCCTTCTCGATGGCCAGGAACACGGCCTGCACCACATCCTTTACATAGACAAACGCCAAGTCTTGCCGTTTGAAACCGGCTTGTGTATCCACATGTTGCTTGATCGATTTCGCCATCAGGAAGTAGTCGCGTTCGCGCGGGCCATACACGCCCGTGGGGCGGAAGAATACATAGGGCAGGTCGGGCAAGGATTGCAAGTAGCGCTCGGCCTTCAGCTTACTGATGCCGTATGCCGTGTTGGGGCATGTCGTATCTTCCTCGCGTATAGGCTCGTAGGTATCTTCGTGTACCGGGCCATATACACTCAGCGTACTGATAAAGATAAATTGTCGGGGTTGCATCTGCAAGGCGCGAAGCGCATCCACAAAGCGGCAAGTCTGCTCGTAGTTCACGCGGTCGAAGTCTGCCTTGTCCAAGCACTTGGTGGCACCGGCACAATGCACCACATAGTCGAACGCACCATGCTCGTCGCGATGCTTCGTCAGGGCCTGCTCCAAGCGTTCGGGCGATGCAAAGTCCAGTTCCAGGAAGTTTATCCGGCTATCCTGCAAGTAGCGTTTGCTGCTCGATGCGCGCACTCCTGCCCACGTCTGCATACCGCGGTTCACAGCCTCTTCCACCAAGAAGCTGCCAATAAATCCACTTGCACCGGTTATAAGAATACTTGCCATCACATATAGTTTTTGTGGCGACAAAGATAAAACAAACGTCAAACATACAAAAACATACGTTACGTTTTTTCATGAAACAACCACTTTATCCCCCTTTTTAAAACACAAAACCTATACCTACAGATAGCGCATGGCAAGTAGGATCAAGTTTTTTCCCCTCTCTTTTCAGCTTAAGTGCCCTGAAGTTATAGCCTATCTCTATTTTTATTCCGTTGATAAGGTCAGTCTTGCCCTTATACCCTACCCCCACTTCGGCATGCCAGCCACCCAATAACTTCTTGCCACACTGTGGCGAGTAGCCCACATTGGTAAACAGGTAACGCCTCAAATTGCTCTTCCATGGCGAGTATTGTGCCGTCAGGAAGATGGGCAGGGCATCGTCCTTACGCGCATAACGTTCTATCCCTATCCCCATACCGGCTCGGAAAGAGGGATCGAACAGATAGAGCAGCGATGCACGCACTCCGCGGCCAAAGTTAAAATTGTCCGACAGGTGTCCCGATTTGCTCTTCGTCAATCCGGTTGTGATGTGCACATCAAGATTCAACTCAAACATATTGTCGTTGAAATCCTTGTCGAATATGTAGTATTTCGGCATTTCCGTTGGGTATTGCGCCATAGTGGTTGCCGCTACTACAATAAGTGCAAGGAAAATAAGAAGTCGTTTCATAATGGTAGTTGTATAATAAAAGCGAACCACATCACACATAACCCGTCTAAATTAAGCATTTTTTATTAATGATCATAAAAAAACCATACTGTAAAACAGTAGAAACAAAATTGGATTATATTTACTATTATGGCCCCGATAGATTTATTTGATTTCAAACCATACTCTTTAACCGTTTTAAATACATAATCCATTTGTCTAATGACCATTCTTGCCACAAGAAGCAAAAATATGGAGATACAAAGAATCTTAAACATAACAATTAACCTATTCCTCCTAAACACAATACATTATTAGGAGTTGATGAAAAAAACTATAATGCGGCAAACAAGATTGTAAAAAAGCTTTGCGACCGGATTAGAACACAAGGCCGATACCCATTGTTAGAGAATGACGGTAGGATGTGCGATAGCGTTCGTACTCTTCGTTCTTTGCAAAACTCTTGAAGTTGTAACCTAATTCCAACTTCACACCAAAATGTTTTGAATACATATATTTATAGCCTACACCTGTTTCGAAGAGCAAACCGCCCACGGTAAAGTCATCTTCTTTGTCACTTAGCGAATAACCGAGGTTGGAAAACAGAAAAAGCTTCAAGTTATTCTTCAGCGGAGAGTATTGTGCCGCCAAGAAAATGGGAAAAGTGCGATGCTCGGCCTCATAATAGTTTTCCAATCCGAAACCCAGACCGGCCTTCAAGCGAGGTTGGAACTGATAGAGCAGCGAGCCACGCCACGAATGACCATACAATTTATCTCCAAAATCGCCTGCGGGGGTATGACTCTCGCTCATTCCTATTGTATAGTGATAGTCGAAATCAAACTCAAAGCGGTTGTTATTGAAATACTCATCGGCTGTACCTTGTTTTTGTGCCATTGCAGTTGCACCGATTAATATAAATGCCAAGAATAATAATAGTTGCTTCATAATGTTATTAGTCGTTTAGAATGTTTGTATTTACAAGTAGGGACGCAATGTATTGCGTCCGAAATTTAGAACACAAGGCCAAAGCCGGCTGATATCGAATGACGATTCAACTGCCAATCACCGTAATCGAAAGACTTGTAGTTGTAACCCACTTCGGCTTTCAAGCCAAAATGCCTTTTAAACATGTATTTGTAGCCCACACCAACCTCGGCAAGCCAACCTTCATTAAAGTCATCTCCATCCAAGCCGTAGCCAATATTAGTAAACAGATAAGGCTTCAAATCTTTCTTTAGTGGAGCATATTGCACGGCCAAGAATACCGGTTTAGTATTTGTGTTGGGCAGTGAATACATCTCCAAACCGATACCTACACCTGCCTTCAATCGGGGTGTAAACCTGTATAGCAAAGATATGCGACCAGAATTACCATATAAATCATTCTGATTCTTATAACCATCTCCCTTTTCCACCAATCCCCAAGTGTGATGAAAATCAATATTAAACTCAAGTTCGTTACTGTTCAAATGCTTGTCAGTTGCATCTTGTGCCATTGCTGTGGCTCCCATTGCGATAAACGCAAGGAAAATAAGAAGTCGTTTCATAATAAAATGCAAATAAGTTGTAATAAAATCGAGCAAATATATATAATATTTGAGATATACAAAATAAAATCACATATTTAGAATCTATTTGGGATGTATATTTCATCAAAAAATAACCTAAACACCCAAACAGATTCTAAATAAACAAATTTTTACTTAGTAATTCTAGCAGCCAACCACTCACCCTTATATTTAACTGCAGCATAGACTGTTGCACGTGAAAGTTCAACTTCTTTATCTGTCTTTATTGAGACACCTAAAAACTTTAAACTATCATTGTATGAAAACCCAAAAAGAATTTCTTTTAATATACATTCGGAATAGAACTCATACTTATGCTTACCTCTATCGCTCTTAACAATCTCATTTTGTCCAACAGCTGTGTATAAAATACAATCATTCGGATTGATACAATATCCTCCTACCAATTCTTTAGGTTTGGAATTAATAAAATTTCTAACAGCATTAGTACTAGCAGATAATGCAGATTTAATACCTGCATTCAACGCATTATTTAAACTTTTACCTGTCAAGTAACTATCAGTAAAAGGAATTTTCAATAGATAGACATCATTGTCAATAAATTGAAATTTATATTGCATATAATCTGGATATTCTTTCTTATTAGTATACGGATTATTAGGAATTTGTGGAGTTAATGGTTTATCAAATGTCTGCTTAAGCTCAATGGCACTCCAACCGTGATGAATCTTTTCAGCATCTATAGTCCACCAAATGCCACAAACTTTTTTTTGCATTTTCACTTCTGTAGCAATTTTAGCATATACAATATAATTCTGGTCATATAAACTCAAACTAAGTCTCCGTTTTTTTGAAAAATAATTAATTGCTAAAACTTTTTTGCCCCATATATTATTCCAAGCACGATGAATCCAACTGCCATCTCCTTTACCATTATAATCAACATCTCTAATTTTAGATTTAGGAATAACTGTACCATCATTCAAAACTAGCCCATCAGTAGAATCTGCCGATGATGTACTTTCTGTATCAGAGGAATTATTTGAACTCGAATCAACTTCCTCTTTATCACTTACTGCAATGTCTGAATAAGGATAAATAAAAAAATCTACATTTGGAGTTATATGAAGAGTAGTTTCAGGATTTCTTCCTAAAGCTGCGGTATATGCTATACCATCATCTATATCACTCAATTCTGCCACATAACTTTCATGTGTGAATGCTACACCACTTCCAAGATATTTATAAACAGTGTCTCCTACTTGTACTTCCCTACTTTCATTAAGCATTTGAGCAAATTCCATATCTGCAATAATGGAATCTGACAAACAAAACTCTAATTCATCTTCATCATTGTATATAGAATCCAACTGCAATGGAGTTAGTCTTGACAAAGTAAGTTCTTTTTGTGCTTCATACAATGATTGAAAATCTGCAACACTTCTTGTAAGTACACCGCCATGATTTAAAACAGTTACATTTAAATCTCTTAATTCATAGCCTTCTTTTAACTGCTCAATTTTATTTTTTAAATCATTTTTGGAAGAAAACACGAGACGTGGTCTTTCAACATAAATGTCGGTTTGGCACACATCAGGTTCATTAACGACTTCTATTGCTTTATCGGTACAAGAACCCAAAATCAAAATTAATAATAATAACTGTAATTTTTTAAATAATTTCATAATAGTTAATTTAATGATTAATAGAATTAGTTTATATTCTCAATGTTATTTCAGCTTCAATATCCAACGTTGGAGAAATTACTTCCACATAATATGGGTAGGCAGTTTCTTCAAATATAGGTATTGTTATCACCATCCCATCGTATACATTTACGTTTCTATCGAAAGCAACAATGTTACCATTAGCATCTGTAATACAAATGTCACTATTAGATAAGAATGAGTGGAAAACAATCTGTAGATGATTATTTCTATCTGATACAGAAAGATCGAAATAAATCAAACTGCGGGTTGGAGTTTTTCTTTTAAATTTAGTAATTTGAACATCACTTCTATTTTCGTATTCAGTAGGCTCTGAAGAAAAAGCAAATAATGTTACTGTAGCAAACAAAACTGTGAATAATAACTTTGCGTTCATAAATATAAATTTTTAGTTGTTTTGTGGACGCAAAGTTCGGGACTATTTTGCCTGTGAAGAAATATTTGTAGTCACACTTGACCACCTTAAACCACTGATAATCAACATCAGCAAGTCACAATGTAATTTTACGACTTAGCCATACGTTCTTTTAGTCTAAATTTTCGTTGATTAATGGGATGAGTATTGGTATAGCCAAAACACAGGGCTATCGTTTGGCTATTAAACCCTATTTCACATAAACTTAAATAGAGTAAATCTTCATCTGTAAGTTTTGAATATTCAGCTTTCAAAGAAGCGATGAAATCGGCATAAATTTCAAATACGACCTTTTTTAGTTCTAATTGTTCACGATGCGTCAACACCTTGACTACATCATTGTCGTTGAACGATTGAGAAGCCAAAATCTCAATTCTTTTATAGATTTTACTTTGCGAAAACAGCCATGTACGTAGAGCTAATTTCTCATGATTCAAGGTCTTTATTGTTTCTTCTCGCTCTTGTATCTCTTTTAAGCGTTCTTCGTGCGACAACTTCAAATTACTATTATCTTTCTGGAGAACGGCAATAAAATGTTTGTTATCATTGATAATTCTTTGCAAAACCTCTTCTTTTTCATGAGCCGCCTTTAAATTTTGACGAAATATTTTCTCTTGTGTTTTTTTCTTATTTATACGATGGCTATAGTATATTACAATAACTATACAACACAATATGAATAAGAAAATAAGGTATGTTTTTTCTCTTTCATTATTTATCTGTTCTTCTCTAAGTTGTATTTTTGTATTAAATTGATTTATCAGCTGTTGAATTTCTGTATTTCGTTCTTGACCATATATGGAATCTGTCATTTCTGTATATTCTTCCAAATAGGAATTAGCTTGTTGGTAATTCCCTTTTAATTTTTCCACCTCGTACATCCTATGTAGTGAGATTATTATATCTTGAGGATTTGAATATGCTCCTTTATTCAAATAGTACATAGCCGAATCAAGATGTTCCCTTTTTGCCAAATAGATTTCTCCTATATTTTGAGTATAACGTGGCTCTGCCTCTTTTTGATTGTTCGCTATAAGTGCTCTTTTTGCATGAACCAATGCAGAATCCATTTCTCCAATTTGATAGTATTCAATGCTTGCATGAAACTCGGATGTTGCCATCATATTCGAATCGTTGGCTTGATAGGCATACTTCAATGCATCTTTTTGTACGGAATTGGCCATAGAGTGGTCGCCCACAATGCAATGGTACAGGCTGATATTGTTTAATGCTATCGACTTATCCACATCGGTTTCGCAAACATCGTATAATTCTTTATAGACTGCGTATGCCTCATCGTAATGGCAGAGGTCGAAATACAAATCGCCCAAGGGGCTTGTTACAAGTCGCTTCAATTCTTTTTCTTCGGGGAAGGCTTGCAAAATGGCCAAGGCTTCTTGCAGATGGACGAGGGCCGATTCGGATTGATTCATCTCTATCTCCAAACGTCCTTGATAGATGAGGGCTGTAGCTCGCTGGGGTGTATCTTTTTTATAATATTGCAAGGCCACGTGCAAAAGGGAGTCGCAAGGAAGCAACGATTGTACGCTCTTGTCGGTGGCACGCGCCAAAAGCAAGCCGTAGCGGGCCGCTGCCTTGCGCGACGAAAGCGATGCGTGGGGAACGCTCTGCAGCAAATGCAAGGCACTGTCGGGGGCGGTGTTGAGCAGGTTTTCGGCTTTTGCCAATGTTTCGTCCAGTTGCCGGCCGCCACTGCAGGAGGTGACAAGTAGGAAGAAGAACAGAAGTTGCAGGATGTATTTCATGGTTTGATTTCGATTAATTATCGCGTGCAAAGATATAACAATAAAATGATTTACAAAACGTCTTATTGCAATAGGAAGAAATGAGGGGCCTAACTATGAGAATATTTTTTCCCAACTGAGAAAAAAAATCTTCCCAGTAGGCAAAAAATATTTTCCCTACTGGGAAAAAATAACCCCTCTCAGAAGCGTTCTGAGAGGGGTATAGGGAATGTATTCGTAATTGGTTAAAATATCCGACAAAGGAATTATTTCAAAGCCATGCGAACGGAGGTGATGCTCCAAGGTTCGACAAGCACACCGGGCTGGGCGGCATTGCCGTTGTCCACGGTAGTTACTTGCTGCATGTTGGCGGTTTCGGTAGTAGCAACGGCCTCGGTCACTTCTACATCACAACCCGGATTCAGGGTGACGTTGAGGGCCTGGTTTTGCATGTTCAGCATCACTACGGTCAGCTCGGTGCCATCGGCATTGATGTAGGCAGTGGTGAGGAGTTTGCTTTGCGGCGTTTCGGCAGCTACACGGGTGGTGTTGCTGGCAAAGCGGGCATAGTGCGAAAGGATGTAGCCGTTCTTGGCAATCTCGCCCTTGGCTACAGGACTGCGCTTATCGTCATCGCCCATCATGCCGTAGAAGCGCTTCAAGTACCAATAGATATAGGCACTGCAATAGCCCTCCATGCACATGTGTACCTCCTTGCCCAAGTGGTTGAGGCAGTAATCCCAGCGTTGGAATTGCCAGTCGGCCTGGTTGTCGCTCTTCTCGCCGTCGTTGAAGAGGTGCTCGGTCATCCACCAGGTTTTGCCGTTCAACTTTTTATAGAGGCCGCAGATGTAGTCGTGGCGATTCTTCACGTAGCTACCGCTCTCCACATCGATGAATCCTTGGTAGATGTGTCCGGCCAGGATGTCGGTTTGTGCCATGGCGGCAGCATCGTTCAGTACGGGGTCGGTATAGTCGGGTTGTGTGCCGCAAGCCTCGGGTGCCATCAGCTTCACACCGGTGTTGCGGATGGTTTGGCCATGTTCCTTCAAGAAGTTAACCACTTCGTTCGGTTGCCAGAAGGTGAACTCCATGTCCGGCTCGTTTTGCACGGAGATGGCATAGATTTCCACACCTTGGCTACGCATGTATTCGATGTAATCCACCAAGTGTTGGGCATAGGCGCCATAGTTTTCGTATGGCAAATGGTTTTTTTTCACGATTTTATCAGGTAATACAACATCAATAGAATCAGCTAACTCTTTAGTGCAATCCCAAGGACTTGCAAAGATTGTTGCACCATGACCAGCAGCTGCCTTGGCGGCCGGCACATCGGCTGCCCAGTCGTTGGGGTTGGGGTAAATCATCAGTCGCAAGATGCTATATCCCAATTGGTTTGGACTATAAAGCTTATCTATTTCGGCTGTAGAAAGCAGATTGCTACCGCACCAGATTTTAGGATTCAGCATACCGCCGAAACCGGCTACAGGCTGATACTTCTCGGCAGCGTTCATAGTGACCGATGCTGCCTTGTATCCGGCCGCTTGCGTAAGGGTTAAGGTAGATGTTTCGTTTGTCTCCTTGTTGGTCAAGGTCAGCGTTTGCGTGCGGCTTTCGGCCGTCAGGTTGGCATGATGAGTCAGGCGCACACGCGTCTTTTGGTAGGCCTTTGTCTTGTCGCCTCCCGACGTAACAGAAAGCGCCTCGACGATGTCGCCAGCATTTGCCTTCAACTCCCACTCTACAGCCGACCACTCGATGTTGACATAAACGGCCGAATGGGTAGCCTCTACCTGCAGGCTTGTGTCGGTAAAACGTAGATAGGAATCAATCTTCTCCGGGGTTTCGGGGGCAGGCAAATCGCCTTCTGAATCACTACCGCCACACGCCATGAGAAGGAGTGTGAAAACGAAAAATAATGCGTTTTTGGGAATAAAAAATCTCGAAATCTTGTTCATATTATTAGAATGTTAGTCAGTCAAAAGCGAATGTATGCTGCAAAATAAGTGCTTTTTATGGTTTTAAGCAACCTTTTAGCAATAATTTATGTAACTTTGCAACGCAAAAAGTAGGTTTATGTCGAAGAAAAGAGAAAAAAAGGCCGGTAAGCGGATGAAGAAAAAAGAACTGGTGAGCATGCTGCTCGACTTCTTTCATGCCAAAGAGGGAGAGGTGCTGCCGCTGAAGTATATTTTCGACCAGTTGCGTCTGACAACCCATCCGCTGAAAATGCTCTGCATGGATATCCTGGAGGATTTGAAGCAGGACGACTACATCAACGAAGTGGATAACTTCAAGTACCGCCTGAACACGCATGGCGTGGAGATGGTGGGCATCTTCCAACGTACACACAACGGAAAGAACACCTTCACGCCCGAAGAGGGTGGCGAGCCCATCTGGATAGCCGAACGAAACTCGGCACATGCCATGACCGGCGACAAGGTGCGTGTGGCCTTCCACGCCAAGCGCAGAGGACACGAACCGCAAGGCGAGGTAATCGAAATCATCGAACGTGCCGAGAACACGTTTGTGGGCACACTGGAAGTGGGCAAGGGATATGCCTTCCTGCTGACCGAAAGCCGCACACTGGCCAACGATATCTTTATCCCCACCAACCTGCTGAAGCGCGGAAAGAGCGGCGACAAGGCGGTGGTGAAAATCATTGAATGGCCCGAGAAATCGAAGAATCCCATCGGAGAGGTTATCGACATCTTGGGACGAAGCGGCGACAACAATGCCGAAATGCATGCCATACTGGCCGAATTCGGATTGCCATACAACTACCCGGCCAACGTGGAACGGGCTGCCGAACGCATCGGCGAAGAGATTACCGCCGAAGAGATAGCCAAGCGCGAAGACTTCCGCCAGGTAACCACCTTTACCATCGACCCCAAAGATGCCAAGGACTTTGACGATGCCCTCTCTATCCGGAAACTGCCCAATGGCCGTTGGGAAGTGGGCGTTCACATTGCCGACGTAAGCCACTACGTGCCCGAAGGCAGCCTCATCGACAAGGAGGCACTGAAGCGGGCCACCTCCATCTACTTGGTGGATAGAACCATACCCATGCTGCCCGAACGCTTGTGCAACTACATCTGTTCGCTACGGCCCGATGAGGACAAACTGGCCTACTCGGTAATCTTCGAGATGAACGACAAGGCCGAAGTGCTGCAATCGCGCATCGTACACACCGTTATCCGAAGCAACCGACGCTTTGCCTACGAAGAGGCGCAACAGGTAATCGAAACCGGCGAAGGCGACTACAAGGAGGAGATTCTGCAACTGAACAAACTGGCACAGATACTGCGCGAAAACCGCTTCAAGGCAGGAGCCATCAACTTCGACCGCTACGAAGTGAAATTCGAAATAGACGAGAAGGGCAAGCCCATCGGGGTATACTTCAAAGTAGCCAAGGAGGCCAACAAGCTGATTGAGGAGTTCATGCTGCTGGCCAACCGTACCGTGGCCGAGAAGATTGGACGAGTGCCCAAAGGAAAGAAGGCCAAAGTGTTGCCCTACCGCATTCACGACCTGCCCGACCCCGAAAAACTGGAAAACCTGGCCAGCTTCATCGCCCGATTCGGATATAAAATCCGCACCAACGGAAGCAAGAACGATGTATCGAAATCCATCAACCGCCTGTTGGACGACGTGCAAGGACGCAAAGAGGAGAACCTCATCGAAACCGTCTCCATACGCGCCATGCAGAAGGCAAGATACTCTACACACAACATCGGACACTATGGATTGGCGTTCGACTACTATACGCACTTCACATCGCCCATCCGTCGCTATCCCGACCTGATGGTTCACCGATTGCTGACCAAATACATCGACGAAGGCGGACGAAGCGCCAGCCAACTGAAGTACGAGGAACTGTGCGAACACAGCAGCAACATGGAGCAGATAGCATCGAACGCCGAACGCGCCTCCATCAAATACAAACAGGTGGAGTTCATGAGCGACAAGATAGGAAACACCTACCAAGGCGTGGTGTCGGGCGTTACCGAATGGGGATTGTATGTGGAAATCAACGAAAACAAATGCGAAGGCATGATTCCTATGCGCGATCTGGATGACGACTACTACGAATTTGACGAAAAGAACTACTGCCTGCGCGGACGACGCAAGCACAACACATACAGCTTGGGCGACGAACTGACCATCCGTGTGGCTCGCGCCAACTTAGAGAAAAAACAATTGGACTTTGAACTGGTAAAGAATTAAGAATTAGTAGTCAAGTAGTGAGTAGTCAAGTAAGATTGCACCACTAATCATAAATCATAAATCATAAATTATTAATGAATATAGTATTTTTAATTGGAGGACTGCTCCTGATTCTTTGGGGAGCCAATGCTTTGACCGACGGAGCATCGTCGGTAGCTAAACGTTTCAACATTCCCGACATTGTAATTGGTCTGACCATTGTAGCTTTCGGTACTTCGGCACCGGAACTGACCGTCAGTGTTTCATCGGCATTGAAAGGAAGTGCCGACATGGCTATTGGTAACGTAGTGGGAAGCAACATCTTCAATTCACTGATGATTGTGGGTGTAACGGCTATGGTAGCCCCCATCATGGTGACACGCAACACCCTGCTGAAAGAGATTCCGCTCTGCATACTGGCATCGCTGGCACTACTGATTTGTGCAAACGATACCCTCCTGAACGGTGCTTGGGAAAACAGCATCGGCACGTCGGATGGTCTAATCCTGCTCTGTTTCTTTGCCATCTTCATGAGCTACACGTTTGCCATTGCCGGCAATGGTAAAACAGGCGGAGAAAACGATGGCGAAGAGATAAAGACCATACCCATCTGGAAGGCCATCTTCTTTATTGCAGGCGGACTGGCCGCACTGATTGGTGGCGGCAGTCTGTTTGTAGATGGTGCCAGCGGCATTGCACGAAGCCTGGGCGTGAGCGAATCCATTATTGGCCTGACATTGGTGGCCGGAGGTACTTCGCTGCCGGAACTGGCCACCAGCGTAGTGGCTGCCTTGAAGAAGAATCCGGAGATTGCCATCGGAAACGTAGTGGGCAGCAACTTGTTCAATATCTTCTTTGTATTGGGTTGCTCGGCCAGCATCACACCGCTACACTTGGCAGGTATCACTAACTTCGACCTATTGGCATTGGTTATCTCGGCTGTCTTGTTGTGGCTGTTCGGTGTATTCTTTGGCAAGCGCACCATCACCCGTTTGGAAGGTAGCGTCTTGGTGTTGTGCTATGTGGCCTACACAGCTACACTGATTTATATGCTATAAAAAGGCAGAAGCAATAGAAAAATAGTTATCTTTGTCACCAAATTGATTAACAACAAGTAACGCAATGAGTTCATTGAACTTCACAAACATCCTGACACAAACAGTCGATGAGCTGTCGGAAAGCACATCATACAAAGGACTGATTCGCCAACACACAGACGGCAACCCGTTGCCCAGTGGCGCAATGCTGTGCGAAATCGTTGAGTTGGCCCGTGCCATTCTCTTCCCTGGCTACTTTGGCAATGCTACATTGAATAGCCGTACCATCAACTACCACATTGGCGTGAATGTGGAGCGCTTGATGGAGTTGCTAACGCAACAGATTTTGGCCGGATTGTGTTCGGTAGAGGAGAACAGCAACCAAGCTTATGGTGAAGAGCTACGCTTGAAAGCAGCCAACTTGTCGGCACAGTTCATTGCCCAACTACCCCAAATCAGGAAACTATTGGCCACCGATGTAGAGGCTGCCTACAATGGTGACCCTGCGGCTACCAGCTATGGCGAGGTAATCAGTTGCTACCCGGCCATCAAGGCCATCAGCAACTATCGCATAGCACACGAGCTGCGCCGGTTGGGCGTGCCGTTGATTCCGCGCATCATCACCGAAATGGCGCATAGCGAAACGGGGATAGACATTCACCCGGGCGCACAAATCGGCTCGCACTTCACCATCGACCACGGAACGGGTGTGGTAATCGGCGAAACATGTATCATAGGCAACAACGTAAAGCTGTATCAAGGCGTAACGCTCGGTGCAAAGAGCTTCCCCCTGGACGAAGAGGGAAAGCCCATCAAGGGCATACCCCGCCACCCTATCCTGGAGGACGATGTCATCATCTACTCCAACGCCACCATCTTAGGCCGGATCACCATCGGCAAGGGAGCAACGGTAGGAGGCAACATTTGGGTGACACAAGACGTGGCACCAGGAGACAGAATTGTACAACGAAAATAAAACATACGCATCTATGCAATCATTCGAGATGATAGCCAAAACCTTCCAAGGACTGGAAGAAATATTGGCAACCGAACTAACTGCTCTTGGAGCCAACGACGTACAGATAGGACGACGAATGGTTTCGTTCAGTGGCGACAAAGAGATGATGTACAAGGCAAACTTCTGCCTGCGTACAGCCATCCGCATCCTGAAACCCATCAAACACTTTAAAGCCAACGATGCCGACGAGGTGTACAAGAAGATTCAGGAAGTACACTGGGAGGATTATCTGAGTACAGACAAGACATTTGCCGTGGAACCAACCATCTTCAGCCAAGAGTTCCGCCACAGCCGTTTTGTGGCCTACAAGGTGAAGGATGCCATCGTGGATTATTTCCGCGAGAAGACCGGCGAACGTCCGGGAGTGCGGGTAAACAATCCGGATGTACTAATCAACATACACATTGCCGAGAACGATTGTACCCTGTCGCTCGACTCGAGTGGCGAATCGCTGCACCGACGCGGCTACCGCCAAGAGGCTGTGGAGGCTCCGCTGAACGAAGTGTTGGCTGCCGGCATGATTATGATGACAGGCTGGAAAGGCGAGTGCGACCTGATAGACCCCATGTGTGGTTCGGGCACCATCCCCATCGAGGCCGCATTGATAGCCAAGAACATTGCGCCGGGCGTCTTCCGCAAAGGTTATGCCTTCGAGAAATGGCCCGACTTCGATGCCGAACTATTGGACAACATCTACAACGACGACAGCCAGGAACGCGAATTCAAGCATAAAATCTATGGTTACGACAACAATCCGGCAGCAAACGTCATTGCAACTAACAACGTAAAGGCTGCGGGATTGAGCAAGGATATTGTGCTGAAGCTGCAAGCCTTCCAACAGTTCGAGCAACCGGCAGAGAAAGCCATCATCATCACCAACCCGCCCTATGGAGAACGCATCTCTACCAACGACCTGCTGGGACTTTATCAGACCATTGGCGAACGCTTGAAGCATGCCTTCGTGGGCAACGAGGCTTGGATTCTCTCCTATCGCGACGAGTGCTTCGACCAGATTGGATTGAAAGCCACCCAACGCATCCCGCTGATGAACGGTGCTTTGGAATGCCAGTTCCGCCAATACGAAATATTCGACGGCAAGTACAAGGCTTTCCGCTCGGAAGGTGAGAAACTGAAGAAATCGGATAAGACCTACAAAACTCGCAAGGAGTCTAAACCGGAAGAGAGGAAAGGCCGCAAGGGAGATTTCAAGAATCAACCGCCCAAAAACCGCCCATTCACCCGCAAGCCTTACGGCACCGCCTACAACAAAGAGAACGAAGATGGCTTCTACCGCCGTCCACGAAAGGAAAATAATTAATTGCTATGAAATATAAACTATACACCATCCTTACAACCATTATGCTCAGCACCACAGCCATGCCGCAAGCGTTGAGAATGCCTACATTGGAAGACCTAATCCCCGGTGGAGAGACCTACCGCTATGCCGAAAGCATCTACGGATTGCAATGGTGGGGCGATACGGTTATCAAACCCGAAATAGACTCATTGTTTGCTATCGACCCGGCCACTGGTGAAGAGACACTGCTCTTTACGCGCCAAAAGATGAACATTGCGTTGGAAGCTGCAGGCATCAAACCCATCAGCACCCTGTACAATGTTTCATTCCCTTGGCCCGGCGATACACAAGTATTGCTTCCTGCCAGTTCGCAATATGCCATCTACGACTGGGTAACCGGTGAAGCCAAGAAACGCAATGATATTACCACCAAAGGGGCTGCAAACTTCGATTATCATAACAAGAGCAACAACGTTGCCTATACCATTGGCAACAACCTCTATGTAAACGGCCGGCAAGTGACCGACGAACCCGAAGGCATTGTATGCGGACAGAGTGTGCATCGCAACGAATTTGGCATCAGCAAAGGCACTTTCTGGAGCCCGAAGGGACATCTGCTCGCTTTCTACCGCATGGACGAAAGCATGGTGACACAATATCCGTTGGTAGATATCACTGCTCGCGTGGGCGAAGTGAACAATGTGCGCTACCCCATGGCAGGCATGACCAGCCACCAAGTGAAGGTGGGCATCTACAACACCGCCAACCACCAAACCATCTACCTGGAGGCAGGCGACCCTACCGACCGTTACTTCACCAACATCAGTTGGAGCCCCGATGAACAAAGTGTTTACCTTATCGAGGTAAACCGCGACCAAAACCACGCCAAGTTGTGCGAATACAGTGCCGAAAGCGGCAAACTTCTGGGCGTTCTTTACGAAGAGACTCATCCCAAATACGTTGAACCCGAACATCCCATTATCTTCTTGCCTTGGAACGAAGAGCAATTCATCTACCAAAGCGAAAAGGATGGTTACAACCACCTCTACCTGATGGACAAACAAGGAAAGATGAAGGCCCTGACCAGCGGCAACTGGTTGGTTCAAGAAGTATTGGGCTTCAATGCTAAAAAGAAAGAGGTAATCATTGCCAGCACAGAGCAATCGCCTTTGCAATCGAACATCTATAGCGTAAACATCAAGAACGGCAAACGCACCCTGTTGGGAAGTGCCGAAGGTGTACATAGCGCACAGCTATCAACATCGGGCACATACTTGATAGACAATTATCAAACCCCTACAGAAGCCCGAATCACTGAAATCATACCCAATGGTAAAGGTAAGGCCATCCGCTTGCTCACTGCCGCCAACCCGTATGCCGACCTAATCATGCCAAGCATCGAAACCGGCACCATCAAAGCTGCCGATGGCGAAACAGACCTATACTACCGCCTCATCAAGCCGGCCGATTTCGATCCGAACAAACAATATCCTGCAATCGTATATGTTTACGGAGGCCCTCATGCACAGATGATAACCAACGGATTCATGCATAGTGCCGGCCGATGGGATATGTACATGGCCAACAAAGGATACATCCTGTTTACACTTGATAACCGTGGCAGCGACAACCGCGGACTGAACTTCGAGAATGCCACCTTCCGCCAATTAGGTATAGAAGAGGGTAAAGACCAAGTACTGGGCGTTGAATTCCTGAAATCGCTTCCGTTTGTCGATGGCAACCGCATCGGTGTACACGGATGGAGCTTTGGCGGACACATGACCACCGCACTGATGCTGCGCTATCCCGAAATCTATAAGGTAGGTGTAGCCGGCGGACCGGTTATCGACTGGGCATACTACGAAGTGATGTATGGCGAACGCTACATGGATACGCCCGAAAGCAATCCTGAAGGTTATGCCAACTGCAATTTGAACAACCATGCCGGCAAGTTGCAAGGCAAGTTGCTCATTATTCACGACGACCACGACGACACTTGTGTGCCGCAACACACCCTTTCGTTCATGAAAGCCTGTGTAGATGCCCGCACCTACCCCGATTTGTTCATCTATCCGGGACATAAGCACAACGTCATCGGTCGCGACCGTGTACATCTGCACGAGAAGATTACCCGTTACTTCGAGGAAAACCTTTAATAAATTGAAAATTAAAAGTTAAAAGTTAAATCATAATTATATGAAAGTATTATTATTAGGCTCAGGAGGCCGCGAACATGCTTTGGCTTGGAAGATTGCCCAAAGCCCCAAAGTAGAAAAACTCTATATTGCACCCGGAAATGCCGGTACAAGCAATGTTGGCGAAAATGTGGATATTAAAGCAACAGACTTCCCCGCTTTGCGCGAATTTGCATTGACAAGAGGAATAGATATGATTGTTGTGGGACCGGAAGATCCATTGGTACAAGGTGTATTCGACTTCTTCAAAAACGATACCCACACCCAACACATCGCCATCATCGGCCCCACAGCCAAGGGAGCCCAGTTGGAAGGCAGCAAGGAGTTTGCCAAAGCCTTTATGCAACGCTACAACATCCCTACAGCCCGCTACAAGAGCATTACTGCAGAAACCATCGAAGAGGGTTATGCCTTCCTTGAATCGCTGAAAGCCCCTTATGTGCTGAAGGCCGACGGACTTTGCGCAGGCAAGGGTGTATTGATATTGCCCACACTGGAAGAGGCAAAGAAAGAGCTGAAAGAGATGCTTGGCGGTATGTTTGGCAATGCCAGTGCAACCGTGGTTATCGAAGAGTTCTTGAGCGGTATCGAGTGCTCGGTGTTTGTACTGACCGATAGCGAGCACTACAAGGTTTTGCCTGTAGCCAAAGACTACAAACGCATCGGCGAGGGCGACAAGGGATTGAACACCGGTGGTATGGGTAGTGTAACTCCCGTTCCGTTTGCCAACGAAACTTTCATGGAAAAGGTACGCACCCGCATCATTGAACCTACCATCAACGGCTTGCGCGAAGAGGGCATCCTATACAAAGGCTTCATCTTCTTAGGCCTGATTAACGTAGGTGGCGAACCAATGGTGATTGAATACAATGTGCGCATGGGCGACCCAGAAACCGAAAGCGTTATGCTTCGTTTGCAAAGCGACATCATCGACCTGTTCGAAGGTGTTTACAACGTAGATTTGGATAAGCGCACCATGGTGCTCGACCCCCGCACGGCTGCCTGCGTAATGCTGGTTAGCGGCGGTTATCCCGAAGCGTATGAAAAGGGATTCCCCATTACCGGCTTCAACTTGGCCGAAACATCGGACAGCATTCTGTTCCATGCCGGCACAACCGTGAAAGATGGACGCATCGTGACCAACGGCGGACGAGTTATTGCGGTCTGTTCGTATGGCGACACCAAGGAAGAGGCTTTGCAGAAGAGTTATCGCGTAGCCGATATGCTTAGCTTCGAAGGCAAATACTTCCGTCGCGACATTGGTTTCGACCTATAATCATCCCTCTTTACCATGTATAAGAGGTGGAAAGATAAAGTCATTGATAGCCGTGCCACATTGCCAATTTCCATAGCGTTGGCTCTATGTGGATGGATTGCAACCCACACACTGATTCTCCATTCGGAGGTCAGTGTGTGGTTGTTGGCTATTGTCTATGCGGTTGTAGGGTATCTGTTGTTCGAGTTCAATACCAATTTTGCTTTCATCAAGGCAAAATCGCCTATCCAGATATCGCTGTTCATACTGCTTGTCATCTCCTTTCCACAACTGTCTGCAAGCAACTATCAACTATCTACCGTGGGAATGCTGATTGCCCTTTTCTTTCTGTTCCGCAGTCAGCAGGAAAAGCAATCGGTGGGTAACTTGTTTCATAGTTTCGCATTCCTCTCCATCAGTTCGTTGCTTCAGCCCTGCTATGCCTGGTTGCTTCCGCTATTCTGGTTGGGTTCCAACCGATTGTTTTCGTTGAACTCCCGCAGTTTTGCCGCCAGCATCGTTGGGTTCCTTATGCCCTATTGGGTATTGTGGGGCGTCTGCTATCTGCAAGACAACCTCGCTGTATGCTACTCGCGCATAGCCTCTATCGTAGCCTTCAAGCCCTTTGGTTTTGCATTGGACACCACACAAGCCATCGGTTTTGGGTTTCTGTTGTTGCTCCTCATTGTAGCAGCCGTTAATTTCTATAGCAAGGCTTTCGGCGATAAGCTTCGCACCCGAAACTATATCCAGTTCCTCATCATCCTGACCGTGATACTTACCTTTGGCATCCTTTTCCAGGAGGGACTGTTCCAGCAACTGCTTCCCCTCTTTATAGCCATCCTCAGCCTGATTGTCAGCTACTTCTTTTCCATGTCGCGCGGACGATTGGCAAACTACTTCTTCATCTTTGTACTGATAGGCATGTTGTCGTTGTATCTTTATAATAACTTGTTTGCACAATGAGCGAGTGGCTTACCGACATATTGATGGAGTGGGGATACGTTGGGCTGTTCATTGCCACCACTTTATCAGGCACAGCCTTTCCATTCAGTTCGGAGCTGATACTGTTTGGCCTCATCAAATTCGGATTAGACCCCATCGTTTGCCTGCTCACTGCCACATTGGGCAACACCTTGGGTGGTATGACCTGCTATTGGCTGGGCCATCTGGGCAAAATGGAGTGGATAGAGCGCTACTTGAAGGTAAAGCCCGAAAAGTTGGAAAAGACCCGACGATTCCTGCAGGGCAAAGGTGCCTATATGGCTTTTTTTGCTTTCCTCCCCATATTGGGAACCCTCATTGCCGTTGCGTTAGGATACATGCGTAGCAACCGTTGGTTGGTACTATTATCCATGACTACCGGCAAGCTGCTTCGTTACATTGTAATATTATTGCTATGCTAAGAGTATTCGAACCTACAGCCGACGGCAGCGGCACACTCTACGTGCCCGAACTGGATGAGCACTACCACTCCGTAAAGGGTGCACTGACTGAGTCGCGCCACATCTTCATCGACATGGGACTGGCTGCCACAGCCTCCGGCTCACCAAGCGTATTGGAAGTGGGCTTCGGCACCGGGTTAAATGCCCTGCTTGCCTGGCAATGGGCGGACAAGATGCAACGTCCCGTCCATTACACCACCTTGGAACGCTATCCGCTATCGTGGGAAGAGGTTGCGCAACTGAAGTACGAGCATGCCGCCGAACTGGAACAGATACACACCGCCGCTTGGGAGGCGGATGTTCCGCTTTCGCCCTACTTCACCCTGCATAAGATTCAGTGCGATGCCACTACCTACCTGCAACAGCAACAGAGCGATTTGTTCGACGTGGTGTTTTTCGATGCCTTTGCCCCCGAGAAGCAGCCCGAGCTATGGAGCGAATCCATCTTCCAAGGTATTTACCAAACAATGCGCCCAGGCGGATTGTTGACAACCTACTGCGCCAAGGGTTGCATCCGCCGGTTGCTGCAATCCATCGGTTTCGTCATGGAGCGTCTGCCCGGTCCTCCGGGCGGCAAGCGCGAA
This sequence comes from Mediterranea massiliensis, assembly GCA_015060685.1. Taxonomy (GTDB): domain Bacteria; phylum Bacteroidota; class Bacteroidia; order Bacteroidales; family Bacteroidaceae; genus Bacteroides; species Bacteroides massiliensis_B. The sequence goes on from SUXZ01000003.1 coordinate 168,926, forward strand.
ATGTTACGAGGGGGGAGGTGTGTTAGTGAGTGTAGTTAGCGATTAGTGATTAGCGATTAGTAGGGGCAAACTATCCTACTTGACTACTCACTACTTGACTACTAATTTTTAATTTTTAATTATGAGATTAATATTTATCATCTGTTTGCTATTTTTAGCTTCGTGTGCCAAGGAGCAAGATAACCGTCCCGTAATAGTGGTCAGCATCGAGCCGATACGCTACTTCACCGAAGCCATTGCCGACACGCAATTTCAAGTGGTAAGCATGGTACCGCAAGGAAGTAGCCCCGAGAGCTACGACCCCACCCCACGACAACTCACCACACTGGCCGATAGCAAAGCCTTCTTGGGCGTGGGATACATCGGATATGAAACCTCCTGGCACGACCGCTTGAAGGCCAACGCTCCCCAAGTACCTTTCTTCAACCTGTCGGAAGGCATGGAGCTGATTCATGCCGCACACCATCATCACCACCACGAAGAACATCACCACCATGCCGGCGCAGTGGAGCCACATACGTGGACATCGCCCCGTGGTGCCATGAACATCGTTGCCCGTATAGCCGATGCCTTGTGCCGGATAGACAGCACCCGTTGTCCGCTCTATCGCCATCGGGCCGACTCGTTGCTAAACCATTTGCAACAAATAGACAGGCAGCTTTCCGGGCAGTTTGCTTCGGATAGCGTTTCGCGCACGTTCCTCATCTACCATCCGTCGCTCTCCTACTTGGCACGCGATTACGGCTTGCAACAACTCTGCATCGAGGAGGAGGGACGCGAGCCGTCGGCAGCCCATCTGAAGCATCTCATAGAGCATTGCCGCCGCCAGGGTGTACGCACCATCTTCATACAACCCGAGTTCGACCGCCGTCATGCCGAAGCCATAGCCAAGGAGATTGGAGGCGTAGAGGTAGTGGAAATCAATCCCCTTGCCTACGAATGGGAAGAAGAGTTGATGCGGGTGATTAGTGTGTTAGTAGGGACGCGGCATGACGCGTCCGAGTGTGTTAGTGAGTTAGTGAGTGTAGTTAGCGATTAGCGATTAGTGATTAGCGATTAGTAGGGGCAAACTATCCTACTATCCTACTTGACTACTCACTACTTGACTACTAATTTTTAATTTTTAATTATGATTGAAATTAGAAACCTATCAGCCGGATACAACGGCAAGGAAGTGCTTACCCATGTGAACCTGACCATTCACGAGCACGATTTCTTAGGCATCATCGGCCCGAACGGTGGTGGCAAAACCACCCTTATCCGATGCATCCTCGGACTGTTGAAACCCACCAAAGGAGAGATTGTCTATGCCGATGACAACCTCATCCGTCAGATAGGCTATCTGCCGCAATACAACAGCATCGACCGCCGTTTCCCCATCAGCGTGGAAGAGGTAGTGCTTAGCGGATTGCTGGGCGGACGGAGCCTGAGCAAGCCATATACCGCCGCCGAACGCGAACAAGCCCGCCAAACCATTGCACAAATGGGGTTGCAGGGATTGGAGAAACAGGCCATCGGCAGCCTCAGTGGCGGACAGCTTCAGCGCACCATGCTTGGACGCGCACTTATCTCGCGCCCACGACTGCTCATCCTGGACGAGCCGGGCACTTACCTGGACCGCCAATCCACCCACCGCCTTTACCAGCTGTTGGAAGAGGTGGCCCATCAGTGTGCCATTGTGCTGGTCAGCCATGATGTTGGTACGGTGTTGCGCCAGGTCAAGAACGTGGCTTGTGTAGATGGCACCCTGCACTACCATGCCGCCGCCGAGGTAGATACCCATTGGCTGGAAGCCCACCTGCATTGCCCCATCGAAATGGTTGGCCACGGCCATCTTCCCCATCGCGTGTTGCATCGGCACGAATAATTGTTCGCCGTCTGATGAATATACCTTCGCGAGGCTGCGAAGCTATGTCTGTAAGCCCACGAAGCTATATCTGCGAGCTCATGAAGCTATATTCGTGAAAAGATGAAGTTCGTTTGCCTTTTCTGAACTATTTGTCGTTTGCGTCTGATGTATTTGTTCTTCACGTCTGAAGTATTTGTTGTTCAGCCTTACATATTCCAACGCAAACCGATTTCCAATGATGGAGCAAGCGGATGTTCTTTGTAGTAGTGTTCTAATGAACTGCCATCATTAAAGTAATAGCCTATGCTTGGCTCTATATAGATGCCCAAGGTCTTGTTTAGATAGTATTCTGCCCCCAATGCGGCATTTAGCGACCATTGCCAAGGCTTATCATTATTCTTCAAAACCGAAGTGTTGACTATTTCTGTGGTTTGTATGCTGTTAAAAATACACTTTTCCAACGTCATTCCAACAGAACCATACAGGGAGAATCGTTCATTATTCCATACTGTATATCGTAAACCTATTGGCAAACCAACGTAGTAAAGTTGTTGGTTTATACCAACTTCTGGAGTTTCAGATTTAAATAAAGAATAGGTAATACCGCTTTGTAACGAAAAACAATAGCTTAATGGATAGCTAATCTTAAAGCCGATACGTAGGGGGGCATGATATTTCTTCTGCATATCTTGATAGGATGGCTTTGTTGCATCTCCCCAAGAAAACCAATAATCACTCTCCTTATTTGCACCAGAAAACCCAATTGAAGCATTTAGGGAAATTGTCAATCGTCGTTCATGCTTATTCTTTGCATTGATTTTAGGAATGGTTGCAAGCAGTTCATGCTTACGAATCGGTTTCTTCTCTTCAATAACAGGCATATCTTCTTCCTCATCCTTTGCGTCAGATTGAGAATCTTCAACATAAACATCTACGTATGTTAAGGTATCTACAATTGTTATAATAGAATCAGCTTGCAGATGTGTTAATGCAGGAACTTGTTTCTTTTCAGCAATTTGTAGTATGGTTGTTTTATCTTCCTTTATCTTTTCATTCGGTGCTTCCATACTATCGGATACACCTTGTTCTTCAGTGAATAGTTCTTGCGTTATAATCTGATTGAAGTCGTAAAGCATAAAGAAACCCACAAGAAGCAATACAGCAGCCACAGAACCCCATTTCCACCAAGTGATGGATTTCCTGTGTTTTGTAGGGAAAGGGGTGAATTCCATCTGCTTGTCGATGCCTTCCCACAAACCAGTAGGAGGGAGCATCTCATGCCCTTCCAACTGCTTCTTTAGTATGTCAGTCCAATCTTTCTTCATAGCCGTTTCTTGTTTAGTTCCTTAATCCGTTTGGCCAGCCATTGTTTGGCATAATGCAGTTGCGATGCCGAAGTCGATTCTTTGATGTTCAACATTCGGGCAATCTCACGATGCGACATATCCTCAAATACATAGAGATTCAGCACTGTGCGGTATCCGTCGGGCAATTCGCGGATTAATCTGTGAAGCTCATCTGTAGATACCTGTTCCACATCCACATCTTCATCTAAAGGCTCTTCTGAAATTTCTTCATATCCAACAAATTGCAGGTGATGTTGCGTTCTAAGAAAATTCAAAGATTCATTCACTACTATTTTGGTCATCCAAATTTTGAGTGAATTGGATTCTCGAAACTCAAACGAGTGTAGAGAGGTGAATATTTTCACAAAACTGTTCTGTAACACGTCCTTGGCATCCTCTTCTTGAGGAACATAGCGGTAGCACACAGACGTAAGCATCCCCACATAACGTTGGTAGAGAAGCTTCATCGCCTGCTGGTCGTTGTCTAATATGCGCGCTACAAGCTGCCGATCCATTACTTTATTTCGTGTCTTTAACAAATAAACAACGAAAGTACAAAATCTTGTATGATAATTACAGTATTTGCTTTTATTAACATTTATGGGTAAATTATTTTATTCCCCATACAAGATTTTTAACCGATTAGTGTTTTATTTGTAGATCATCTATTTTACGCAAGCATATTATTAACTTCTAAATCAACTTCAACATGAAAAAGATTATTCATTCATTGTTTAGTATATTGTTAATATTCACTGGATGTGCCATATCCGGATGTAATAGTGATGATGAACTATATGATAGTGACATAGATAAAGATTTACCTGCTAAGTACTATTGGTATCGTAACGAAAAGATTACCATGATACCTGTAAAAAGTAAGTCTTTTATTCTGATTGATACTAATCTTTGTGATAAAGACAAACTGCCGAAAGCAGACTTTAAGCCCTACGAACTTGGTAATATCAGTAGTGATAAAACCAAGCATCTGCAATATGCTACGTTGAATAAGCGGTTTGATCCTGAATTGTACAAAATAGATGGCATAGTTTATCATTCGCCATTTTATATCGTAGGCGATGCAACAGAAGCATACGGCGTTTCTAATTTGTTTTACGTCAAACTAAAATCGAGGGATAATTTTGGCAAATTAGAAGAGTTGGCAAAGGAATATAAGATAGAGATTTTGGGTGATAATAAGTTGCTTCCATTGTGGTTCACATTATCATGTGACAAGCAATCTGCTGGCGATGCCATAGATATGGCAAATACTTTTTATGAATCGGGCTTGTTTGAACATGCCGAACCAGATATTATGGGAGCTGTGATATTATATTAATTTAAAGGGATTTATCAAATTAGTACTTGTATTTTGGTATTATAAACAAGTCTTGTGGAACTAGTGAATTTACTTTCATTTTGAAGATTACATTTTTTTAACAATTAGTTATGCAATATTTCTGAATTATATGCATTTATTTGTAAACTAAAACACCATTAATTAGAATAAAAACATGAAAAAGACCTTGTCAATTTTAGGTATGTGTACCCTTATATTACTGGGTACAGCCTGTAGCAGCGACGATGATGGCATCGGTAACAATACCCGAAAGGATATTCAGTTGACCAGAACCGAGCAAGAGATGGTAGGTGCAAATAATGATTTTGCATTCGACTTCTACAACCAACTGAACACGCACGTGGGACAGCACAACATGATGGTATCGCCTCTTAGCCTGACACAAGCTATGGCTATGTTGGCCAATGGTGCCGACGGCAATACTAAAACAGAATTAATGAAAGTTTTAGGTTTTGAAGGCTATAGTTTGGTGGAAATGAATGCCTACTACATGAATCTGAATAAAGGATTATTGTCGGCAGACAAGACAACCAAACTATCGTTGGCCAACTCGTTTTGGCTGAACAACCAATATATAGCCATAGATAGTTATAAAAAGACTTTACAAGCCAATTATGATGCAGAGGTTAAGGAACTGGCATTTGACAATAACACCTATACCAAAATCAATCAATGGGCCGAAAAAAACACCTACGGATGCATCAAAAAGGTGGTTAGTGAAAGCGACATTAACAGCAATACCATAATGGCATTGCTGAATGCCACCTACTTTAATGGTGCATGGAAAGATAAATTCGAAGAAAAGAATAGCTTTAAAGGAAACTTTGAAGCGCCCAACAAGAGCAGTTTTATAGAATATATGAAGCAAGACAAATTCGAAGCAAATGTTTACGAAGATGCAGAATGTAAACTTATCGAACTGCCTTACGGCAACGAAGCCTTTAGCATGGTGGTAGTGCTGCCAAATACTGAAGCGACGTTGGACGAATTGATGCAAAACGTAGATGCAGACAAGTGGCAAAACTGGATGGAACAACTCTCTCTGCACACCAACGTGTTGGTGCAACTGCCCAAATTTACCGGTGAATATGAATATAATGAGAACTTGAAACAGACTTTAGTGGAGATGGGCGTTGTGAATGCTTTCAGCGCATTGGATGCAGACTTCTCGCAAATGATAGAAAAACGAATGTTCGTCAACTTCATTAAGCAAAATAGTTTTATCAAGGTAAACGAAGAGGGGACAGAAGCTGCTGCGGTAACAGTTTATGCAGGAGAGAATGCCGCAAGCGGTGGGATGAAGAAGTTTGAATTCAAAGCTACCCGTCCTTTCTTTTATGCCATCAAGGAAAAAAGTACAGGGGTAATTCTATTCATGGGTAAGGTGACAAATCCGAAAGAATAGCAATTACATTGGGGATTTATCTATAAAAGGGAGGTATAACTACGGTTGTGCCCCCCCCTTTTTCTATGGATATGTATCATTGCAAGATGATTTTGCAACACAATTCTTTCTGTTTTCAAACAAAAAAACAATATCTTTGCGAAAAGATAAACCTGCTATTGAAAACACACTTATGGACAGAAGAGATTTCCTGAAAAACATAGCCTTGTTTGGTGCAGGAGCAGCCGCACTCTCCAGCCCCTGGCTATCGGTCTTTGCCGATGTGAAGGAGACAGCCAAAGAGAAATGCCGACTGGCCGTTATCGGGCCGGGCTCGCGCGGACAATTCCTGATGGGCTTCCTACTACAAAACCCAAACGTAGAGATTGTGGCTTTGCACGACATCTACGACAAATCCATTGAAGCGGCACTGAAACTGGTGCCGAAAGCCAAAGTCTATAACGATTACCGCCGGTTGCTGGAAGACAAGAGCATCGATGCCGTACTGATTGCCACACCGCTGAACACGCACTTCCAGATAGCCATGGATGCGTTCGATGCCGGCAAGCATGTATTTTGCGAAAAGTCCATCGGCTACACCATGGAGCAGTGCTACAAGATGTACATGAAGCACCGCGAAACAGGGCTGATATTCTTTACCGGACAACAACGCCTGTTCGACCCTCGCTACATCAAAGCCATGGAGATGATTCATGCCGGTACGTTCGGCGAAATCAATGCCATACGCACCTTCTGGTATCGCAACGGCGATTGGCGACGCTATTGCCCCAAGCCCGAACTGGAGAAGCTGATTAATTGGCGGCTATACAAAGAGTCGTCGCACGGCTTGATGACGGAATTGGCTTGCCACCAGTTGCAAATAGGTAGCTGGGCCTTGCGCAAACTACCCGAAAAGGTGTGCGGACATGGCGCCATCACCTATTGGAAGGACGGCCGCGAGGTGTACGACAATGTACATTGCATGTATGTGTTCGACGATGGCGTGAAGATGACGTTCGACTCGGTCATCTCCAACAAATTCTATGGTTTGGAAGAGCAGATTATGGGCAACTTAGGTACCGTAGAGCCGGAAAAGGGCAAGTACTACTTCGAGGATGTGGCACCGGCACCGGCCTTCCTGCAACTGATAAACGATTGGGAGAACAAGCTGTTCGACACCCTACCCTTTGCCGGAACAAGCTGGGCACCCGAAACGGCCAACGAAAACAATGGAGAGTTCATCACCGGCGAACGCCCCAAGACCGACGGCACATCGCTACTACTCGATGCTTTTGTAGAGGCCGTCAATACCCGCAAGCAACCGGCACGCATAGCCGAAGAGGGCTACTACGCCAGCATGCTCTGCTTGCTTGGACACCAAGCGTTGGAAGAGGAGCGCACCCTCTACTTCCCCGACGAATTCAAGATAGATTACCTGAATCATCAATCCATTAAAACCGAAGAACGATGAAAGACACCATACTGACCGCCCGCCGCAAGAAGACGGAAATCTATACGTTCCTCATCTGCTTCATCATAGCCAATCTGATCCATGTATATGCCATCATTGCCTACAAGGCCTCGTTCATGGAGTTGTTCACCTCGTTTTTCTATGTATTGGCCTTTAGTGTGGCACTTTACATAGCCTGGAGCGTGATTCGATTAGGCTTCTATGCACTAAAGAAATTACTTAAACCTAAAAAATCATAAATCACAATTCAAAACTCATCCCATGTCAACACGAAGAGATTTTTTGAAAACCATGTCATTGGCCTCGGCCGGCATGATGTTGGGAGGTGGACAATGGCTGAACGCCATGACACCCGGTAAAGCACCCGAACAGAAGAAAGCATCTGGCGAAAAAGTAAAGATTGCCTTTATCGGCATCGGTAACCGTGGTGCACAGATTATCAGAGATTTTGAACGTACACAGAAGATAGAGGTTGTTGCTCTATGTGATGTGGACTTGGACGGCAAGCAATGCCAAGAGGCTTTAGGCAAGTACCCGAAGGCCAAACGCTTCCGCGACTTCCGTAAGATGTTCGACGAAGCAGGTAACGAATTCGAAGCAGTAGCCATTGCTACGCCCGACCACTCGCACTTCCCCATCAGCATGTTGGCGTTGGCCGAAGGAAAGCATGTGTTTGTAGAAAAGCCCCTGGCACGCACCTTCTACGAAGCCGAATTGCTGATGAACGCGGCCAAGAAGCGTCCTAACCAGGTGACACAAGTGGGCAACCAAGGTCACTCGGAAGCCAACTACTTCCAATTCAAGGCATGGGTAGAAGCCGGCATCATCAAGGATGTAACGGCTATCACTGCCCACATGAACAATGCACGTCGTTGGCACGGATGGGATGCCAATATCCACAAGTTCCCCGCCGGACAACAACTGCCCAAAGATATGGATTGGGACACTTGGTTGGGTGTGAATCCATATCACTACTATCACCAAGACTACCACCAGGGACAATGGCGTTGCTGGTACGACTTCGGTATGGGTGCCTTGGGCGACTGGGGTGCACACATCCTGGACACCGCACACGAATTCTTGGAACTGGGTTTGCCCTACGAAGTGAGCATGCTCTATGCCAACGGACATAACGACTACTTCTTCCCCTACTCATCTACCATCCTCTTCCGCTTCCCGCAACGCAAGGGCATGCCGCCGGTAGATGTGACTTGGTACGACGGATTGGACAACCTGCCTCCTATCCCCGAAGGCTATGGCGTACAAGGATTGGATCCGAACATCCCTACTACCAACCAAACCAACCAACCGCAAGCCAAGCTGAATCCGGGTAAGATTATCTATAGTAAGGAGCTGACCTTCAAAGGTGGTAGCCACGGTAGTACGTTGGAGATTATTCCGAAGGAGAAGGCAAGAGAGATGGCCGACAAGCTACCCGAAGTGCCTCAAAGCCCAAGCGACCACTACGAAAACTTTATCCGAGCTTGCTTGGGACAAGAGAAGACACGCTCGCCATTCGAGATAAACGGTGTGCTGAGCCAAGTATTCTCGTTGGGTGTCATTGCACAACGCTTGAACACACAACTGTTCTTCGACCCAAGAACCAAGGAGATTACCAACAACCCATTTGCCAACGCCATGTTGACAGGTATTCCACCACGCAAGGGTTGGGATCAATATTACAAACTATAATAATATAAGGAGTATAAACCATGAAGAAATATTTTATCTTAGCATGCTGTTTGTTTGGCGCACTTACTATGTCGGCTCAGACATGGGAACCGCTATTCAACGGCAAGAACCTGAACGGTTGGAAAAAGTTGAACGGCAAGGCCGTATATAAAGTAGAGAACAATGCCATTGTGGGCTACACCAAAGCCAACACACCCAACACCTTCTTGGTGACCAAGAAGAGTTATGGCGACTTTATCCTGGAGCTGGAATTTAAGGTAGATGATTCGATGAACTCGGGCATCCAATTCCGTAGCGAAAGCAAGAAGGAGTATCAAAAGGGACGTGTACACGGCTATCAATACGAAATTGACCCGTCGGATCGTGCTTGGTCGGGAGGTATTTACGATGAAGCTCGTCGCGGATGGTTGTATCCAATGACCAAGAACCCCAAAGCGCAAACTGCCTTCAAGAAAGGCGAATGGAACAAGGTGCGCATCGAGTGCTTGGGCAACTCTATCCGTACTTGGCTGAACGGCATACCATGTGCTAATATTTGGGATGACACAACGCCCAGTGGTTTCATTGCTTTGCAAGTACACGAAATATACAATAAGGCAGATGCCGGTAAGTGTGTGGCTTGGCGCGACATTCGCATCTGCACCACCGACGTGGCGAAGTATGTAACACCCGAAGCGCAACTGGCACCCGAAGCAAACATGATTGCCAACACGCTTTCTCCAACAGAAAAGAAAGAGGGTTGGGCATTGTTGTGGGACGGCAAGACGGCCGAAGGATGGCGTGGTGCCCGCATGGCCGACTTCCCCAAGAAGGGATGGGCCATTGAAGATGGCATCCTGAAGGTGAACAAGGGCGACGGTGGCGAATCGACCAATGGTGGCGACATCGTGACCAAGCGCATGTACAAGAACTTCATCCTTTCGGTTGATTTCAAGATTACCGAAGGTGCCAATAGCGGTATCAAGTATTTTGTGAATCCCGACCTAAACAAAGGTGCCGGCTCGGCCATCGGTTGCGAATTCCAAATCCTGGACGACGAAAAGCATCCCGATGCCAAGATGGGCGTTAAGGGCAACCGCCAGGTGGCTTCGTTGTACGACCTGATTCCGGCTCCGAAGGACAAACCTTTCAATAAGAAGGAGTGGAATACCGCTACCATCGTAGTGAAGGGCAACCATGTTGAGCATTGGTTGAATGGCGTGAAGGTGATTGAATATACCCGCAACAACGCCATGTGGAATGCATTGGTGGCTTATAGCAAGTATCGCGACTGGCCAAACTTCGGTAATGCCGAAGAGGGACACATCCTGTTGCAAGACCATGGCGACGAAGTGTGGTTCAAGAACGTGAAAATCAAGGAACTGAAGTAAATGTCTGTTCAATATCTATACAAATCCTCGCCTACGGGCGAGGGTTTGTTTTATGCTTGGTTCTCGGCCATGCACACAAGGGTGGATGTGGCTATGTATGGAGATAGGCCGGAGGATGAATGGGTAGCCATAGGCGAAGGAATTGAAGCAACGATTCGCCAATTGGAATCCATTGGCAATTGCTATGATGCGCATAGCGAGCTGGCTCTTGCCAACCGACAAGCGGCTATCCAACCCGTAGCATTGAGCAACGATTTATACGATATGCTTGCCATTTGCAAGCGGTATCATGCCGAAACAATGGGTTGTTTCGACGTAACCGTTCATTCGGAAAACCACGATGCGGACACCATGAGCCATGTACACTTGGACAAAGATGCCCATACCTTATATTATAGTCGCGCAGGCATCCGCATCAACCTGTCCGGCTTCATCAAGGGATATGCGTTGGAGAAAATCAAGCAGCTATTGCACGAACATGGCGTGGCGAATGCATTGGTCAACTTAGGCAATAGCTCCATCCTTGCCATGGGCAACCATCCGAATGGAGAGGGTTGGAAGGTGGACGAATACACCTTGCACAATCAATGTTTGACTACCTCGGGAAACGATACGGATGCACGCAAACACATCATCTCGCCACAAACGGGGAAGTGGGTAGAGGGACGAGGAAAAGTATCTGTTATCACCGAGAATGCCTACATCGGCGAAATCTACTCCACCGCCCTCTTTGCCGCCACCGATGAGCAACGCATCTGCCTAATGCGTTCGGCAGACGCACCGATACTATTCCATCGATTCACGGAATAGCTTCGGCGGAAAAGCAAAAAAAACATTAAACTATTGCACATCCTATTGATTTGTACTACTTTTGCGCCCGAAAAGAATGTGGAAAGATTTGAGTAGCTTGCAACCACGGTAAAAAATGCTAAAACACATACTTCCTTAAACAGGTGTGTGCCAGCAGGCAACATTATTCTCTCCCCCATTCTCTATTTTATTATTAACACTTAATTTTTAGAAGAAATGGGCTATTTATTTACATCTGAATCAGTGTCGGAAGGACATCCCGACAAAGTGGCGGATCAAATCTCGGATGCCGTATTGGACAAATTGCTTGCCTACGACCCCCAATCGAAGGTGGCTTGCGAAACACTTGTTACCACCGGACAAGTAGTCGTAGCCGGCGAAATCAAGACCAAGGCTTACGTGGATTTGCAACTCATCTCGCGCGAAGTAATCAAGAAGATTGGCTATACCAAAGGCGAATACATGTTCGAGAGCCAATCGTGCGGCGTGCTCAGTGCCATTCACGAACAGAGTCCCGACATCAACCGCGGTGTTGAACGCGAAGACCCAATGGATCAAGGTGCCGGCGACCAAGGAATGATGTTCGGCTATGCCACCAACGAAACAGAAAACTACATGCCTTTGTCGCTCGACCTCTCGCACCGCATCCTACAAGTGCTGGCCGACATCCGTCGCGAAGGCAAGCAGATGACCTACCTGCGCCCCGACTCGAAGAGCCAAGTAACCATCGAATACGACGACAACGGCACCCCCGTACGCATCGACACTATCGTTGTTTCTACCCAACACGACGACTTTATCCAACCGGCCGACGAGAGCGAAGCCGCTCAACTGAAGGCCGATGAAGAGATGCTCGGCATCATCCGTCAAGACGTTATCAACATCCTGATGCCACGTGTCATCGCCTCTATCCACTCGGAAAAGGTGCTGGCCCTCTTCAACGACCGCATCATCTACCACGTAAACCCCACCGGCAAGTTTGTCATCGGTGGTCCGCACGGCGATACCGGCCTCACCGGTCGCAAGATTATCGTAGATACCTACGGTGGCAAGGGAGCACACGGTGGCGGTGCCTTCTCTGGTAAAGACCCCTCGAAGGTGGACCGCTCGGGTGCATACGCCACTCGCCACATTGCCAAGAACCTGGTAGCAGCCGGTGTAGCCGACGAGATATTGGTGCAAGTGAGCTACGCCATCGGTGTGGCCAAACCCATCAACATCTACGTAAACACCTACGGACGAAGCAACGTGCCTATGACCGATGGCGAGATAGCCAACAAAATCAGCGAAATCTTCGACATGCGCCCTAAGGCCATTGAAGACCGCTTGAAGCTGCGCAACCCCATCTACCAGGAAACCGCCGCCTACGGACACATGGGCCGCGAACCGCAGGTAGTGACCAAACGCTTCCGTAGCCGCTACGAAGGCGACAAGGACATGGAAGTGGAACTCTTCACTTGGGAAAAGCTGGATTATGTAGATAAGGTGAAAGAAGCCTTCGGACTATAATTCAACCCCATAACACATCGAAACGCCTCGTGTTGAAACAAACACGGGGCGTTTTGTCTATTTATCCATTTTCTTTGTTATATTTGCATCCGTGTACGAAAACAGCACGAATTAATAACCTAAATAAACTAAGAAAGTATGGTAAATTTCTCATTAGAAGGTAAAGTAGCATTGGTAACAGGTGCCGCCTACGGCATCGGTTTCGCTATGGCACGCGCATTGGCCAACGCCGGCGCAAAGATTGCATTCAATTGCCGCGGCAAGCAACACATGGAAGAGGCCCTGGCACAATACAAGGCCGAAGGCATCGAAGCCAAAGGCTATCTGTGCGACGTGACCAAGGAGGATGATGTAAAGGCTATGGTGGCCGACATCGAGCAAACCCTTGGCACCATCGACATCCTGGTAAACAATGCCGGCATCATCAAGCGCATCCCCATGACCGAAATGTCGGTAGAAGATTTCCGCCAGGTAATCGACATCGACCTGACGGCCGCCTTCATCATGTCGAAAGCCGTTATCCCCGGCATGATTCAAAAGGGTGGCGGAAAGATTATCAACATCTGCTCCATGATGAGCGAACTGGGCCGCGAAACCGTTTCAGCCTATGCCGCCGCCAAGGGTGGATTAAAGATGCTTACCCGCAACATCGCCTCCGAATATGGCGAATACAACATCCAATGCAACGGCATCGGTCCCGGCTACATCGCCACTCCGCAAACCGCTCCCCTGCGCGAGCCTCAACCCGACGGTAGCCGTCATCCGTTCGACTCGTTCATCATTGCCAAGACACCGGCCGCCCGTTGGGGCACCCCCGAGGATCTGGAAGGCCCTATCGTATTCCTTGCCTCCAACGCCTCCGACTTCATCAACGGCCACGTACTCTACGTTGACGGCGGCATCCTGGCCTACATCGGCAAACAACCGAAATAAAGCGATATTCCCTAACTGAAAAATGGTGGTGTGCCGATTCCGCGAGTAATTCGGCACACCACCTTATAATAAATATACACATGAAAAACATCCAATTACCCACAGGAATCATCCTATCGAAAGAAGATGAAGTGTATGTACTGAGCGAACAGGTTGCCCAACTGAAAAAAGAGGTGGAGCGACTAAGAGGTGTACTGGCCCGAAACCACCCTTTGGTATCGGCACTACACAAAAAGCCACACTATCTGAACGACGAAGATTGGGATAGCCTTGAAGAACTGGTCGACTCGGCACACCAACGCTTCATCATCAACCTACGCCTGTCGGTAGAGAACATGACCAAGACCGAAAAACGCATCTGCATCCTGATTAAGCTACATTTCTCCCACTCCGAAATGGCCGATATACTGCTCATCTCGTCCGCCTCGCTCTCGCAAATCAAAAGCCGCCTGAAACGCAAGCTGCTGGAAGCAAAACCCATCAACTTCCTCACCGCCCGCACACTGGACGAATTTATAACAGATTTCTAATTTGTGTAAACAATTATAACCAACCGGTAACACACCCCCTACACCCCTGCCAGAACACCTTCTGAGAGGGGGTAGGATCACATAGTCACTGAGGGTACCTCATATAGTCACTGACCCTACCTCACATAGTCACTGAGGGTGGCTCAGTGACTACGTGATGAAACAACGGAAAGTAAATAGAGAAAAATTGTAAAAAGAAAATCATTGGCACTGCACAATGCGAAATAACAATTGGCAGAAACAATGGAAAAGAATTTGCAAAACATTCGAAAATAACAGAATAATTGAAATTTTCTTTCTATTTTTGTAAAATATACCACTTTCTTGGTAAAGTAGTGCTAAATGGGAATTTAAACTTCCGATAATACTATATTATCTGCATAAGGAAAAACATATGAAGCCGGAAGAAAAAGCAAGAGTAAAAATTGACCAATGGCTGACAGAAGCAGGTTGGAAGGTAATCAACCGTGATGAATTTGAAGCCAACAGTACTGCTGTTGCGGTAAGAGAAGGCTTATTGAAAGGGAATAAAGAGGCCGACTATTTTCTGTTTATTAACGGAAAAGCCGTTGGGGTCTTGGAAGCAAAACGTGAAGAAGTAGATGTTACTCAACAATCTGTTTGTGACCAAGTAGAAACCTATGCAAGAGGAGTTCCTTCTTATTATGCAGCTTATCAGAAACCACTCCCATTTTTATATACCTCTAATGGCAAACAATTTTATTGTCGCGACTTCAGGAAAACGGATTCGGTTTATACTGAAATATTTGTCATGCATAAACCAAAGAAATTGGTAGAAATGCTTGGCATTGAAGACCCTTTTGCAGGATTACCTACATTGAATCCGAAAGGTTTGCGTGCATGCCAATATGAAGCAATAATCGGACTGGAAAAAAGTTTCCGGAATGGACAAAACAGAGCATTGATGGTGTTGGCTACAGGGGCCGGGAAAACCTATACCGCCTGTCTGGCCTCCTATAGAATGCTTGCTTATACAAAGATGCGTCGTGTTCTATTTCTGGTTGACCGTAATAATCTTGGCAAACAGGCAGAGGGAGAGTTCGGTACATTTCGCCTAACAGAAAATGGCGATGCTTTCAATACAATATATTCCGTCAATCGTTTAAAATCGGCTAAAATACCGACAGATAGCAATGTTGTAATTTCCACTATCCAACGTTTGTTCTCATTGCTGAAAGGCGAAGAAATCTCTGATACAGACGATGATGATGTTGACAATACTACAGGAGAAGTGGTTTTACCAGATAATCCCAATCTACCTCACGATTTCTTTGACCTTATTATCATTGATGAGTGTCATCGCTCTATCTATGGTAATTGGCGAAAGGTGCTTGAGTATTTCGACACAGCCCGATTGATAGGTCTGACTGCAACACCTATTCCAGAAACGATGGCTTTCTTCAACAATAACCGTGTGGTAAACTACACGCTGGAGCAAAGCATTATTGACGGAGTAAATGTGGACCATCGGGTGTATCGTATAAAGACACAAGCCACAGAAGAGGGTGGCGCCATCCGGGAAGGCGACAAACTCAGAAGAGTCACCCGATACACGGGACAGGTGGAACAGATTCTGAACAAAGAGACCAAAAGCTATACTAAAACGGAACTGAACCGAAGCATTATCAATCCGGCTCAGATAAAACTTATCCTACAGACTTACAAGGAGGCGGTTTACCGAGACATGTTCAACGACCCACAGCGTGAACCAAATTTCGATTACCTGCCCAAGACGCTCATTTTTGCACTCAATGAGGCGCATGCCACCAATATCGTACATATCGCAAAAGAAGTATTCGAGCGTCAGGACGACCGTTTTGTACAGAAGATAACCTATTCGGCAGGCGACAGCAACGAACTGATCCGCCAATTCCGCAACGATAAGGATTTCCGTATAGCGGTAACTTGCACATTGGTTGCCACAGGTACGGATGTCAAACCGCTTGAAGTAGTCATGTTCATGCGTGATGTGGAATCAGCTCCGCTTTATACCCAGATGAAAGGGCGCGGTGTGCGCACCATCGGAGACGAGCAATTGCGGAACGTGACACCAAATGCTTTCAGTAAAGATTGTTTCTTTTTGGTCGATGCTGTGGGTGTGACCGAACATGAACATATCATCCCGACGCAAGTGGATGGGCCCGATACGGAAGTGATAACTCTGGAAACATTGTTGGAACGCATTTCGCACGGTTTCTTGCCGGACAACTATTTGAAGAGACTAGCTGCTACATTATCCAGAATCCATAACAAAGCCAACAGCCAACAGCGTGAAGAGTTCTTCAGGCTGGCACACGATACAATGAATGCGATTGCATCAAGAATTTATGATGCGCTTGAAAACCAACGTTTGCCCGAGTTTGTTGATACCAACCATCCCAACAACGAACGCAAGGGATTGGTGTCTGCTTTGGCCAACCATGCCGATGCACGTAGATACATCCTCATACTGGCCAAAGGCTTTGTAGAAACTTTGATGCCGGGAGAAGATACACTCATTTCACAAGGATTCTCTATAGAAGAGGCAAAAAGTACGACAGAAGCATTCGAAGAATTCTGCCAAACACATAGTGACAGCATTGAAGCCTTACGTATCATCTATAACAACAGTGGCGAGCCTCTCACCTATTCCATGCTGAAAGATTTGGAAAACAAGTTGAAGATGGCAAACAACCGCTTCACGGCTAAACAACTGTGGAACTCGTATGCTATTGTTGCGCCCGATGATGTCCGTCGTTCTACCAAAAAGGAAGAGGCCGATGCTTTGACTAACATCATTCAATTGGTACGTTTTGCCTATCATCAAATAGAGAAATTGGAAAGCTCTGTTAGTTCAGTCGGTCGTTATTTCAATCTTTGGGTAGGACACTATCAACGTAACTATAACCTTACCGAGAAACAGCGTGAAATTATGGCTTTAATAGCAAATTACATTGCCTGTAATGGAGCATGTACGGTTAAGGACATAAGAGAGGATGACCAAGACCGAGGCATACAGCTAATCAAGGCTTTTGGCAACATGACCAAGGCGAATGAAGCCCTCCAATCCGTATTCAATTTTGTAGTATATAGAAAAACAGCATAACATATAATATGGCAACAAATATCTCAACCGAGCAGTCGCTCACAAAGAAAGTGTGGAATCTCGCTACAACCCTTGCAGGGCAAGGTGTTGGATTTACCGACTATATCACCCAGCTGACCTATCTACTTTTCTTGAAGATGGATGCAGAGAATACAGAACTCTTCGGAGAAGATTCCGCTATTCCAGTAGGCTACCAATGGACAGACCTTAACTGTCTTGATGGCTTGGAACTGGTAGAACAGTACGAAGCCACACTGAAACTTCTCAGTGAACAGGACAACCTTATCGGAACCATTTATACCAAAGCCCAAAACAAGATTGACAAACCCGTCTATCTGAAAAAGGTCATCACCATGATTGATGAAGAGCAATGGCTCATCATGGATGGCGATGTAAAAGGTGCAATTTACGAAGGAATCTTAGAGAAAAACGGTCAAGATAAAAAGAGCGGTGCCGGTCAATATTTCACACCTCGTCCGCTTATCAAAGCAATGGTAGATTGTATCAATCCACAAATAGGAGAAACTGTGTGCGACCCAGCCTGCGGTACGGGTGGCTTCTTGTTGACTGCTTACGACTACATGAAAGGCCAATCAGAAAACAAGGAAAAACGTGATTTCCTCCGCAATAATGCATTGCATGGTGTGGACAACACACCACTTGTGGTGACACTGGCATCCATGAACCTTTACCTTCATGGTGTTGGCACAGATCGTAGCCCAATAGCCTGCGAGGATTCATTGGAAAAGGAACCATCTACATTAGTAGATGTAATCTTGGCCAATCCTCCTTTTGGAACACGTCCGGCAGGTTCAGTGGAAATCAACCGTCCTGATTTTTATGTAGAAACGAAGAATAATCAGCTGAATTTCCTTCAGCATATAATGCTTATGCTCAAGACTGGTGGTCGAGCAGCAGTCGTTCTTCCCGACAATGTACTATTTGAAGCAGGTGCAGGTGAAACTATCCGCAAACGATTATTGCAAGACTTCAACTTGCATACAGTCTTGCGCCTACCTACCGGTATTTTCTATGCACAAGGCGTAAAAGCGAATGTTTTGTTCTTTACAAAAGGTGAACCAACTAAAGATATTTGGTTCTACGATTACCGTACCGACGTGAAGCACACCCTTGCCACAAACAAGTTGGAACGCCATCACTTGGATGATTTTGTGGCTTGCTACCATGCACAGGATATCAACGACCGCACAGAAACATACAATGCAGAAACTAATCCACAAGGTCGTTGGCGTAAATATACGGTGGAGGAAGTATCTTTGCGTGATAAAACAAGCCTTGATATCACATGGATTAAACAAGGTGGAGACTCCGACGATCGTTCCTTGGCTGAATTGATGACCGACATCAAAGACAAGAGCCAAACAATAAGCGCTGCGGTGCTGGAATTGGAGAAGTTATTGGCAAACATAGAAGAGGATTAAGGGTATGGGAAAGGATATAGTCGTATCAATGGAGCAACAGTTTGGCGAAGTAGTTGATATTATTCTTCAACATAAAAGCCGTGCATCCAAAGCCGTTAATGAAGAACTGCTTCTTACGGCTTGGCATGTAGGTGGCTATGTATCAGCCAAACTAAAAAGCGAAGAATGGGGAAGTAAGGTCGTGTCTCAGTTATCAGAATATATACGTTCCCAGCATCCGGATATTAAAGGATATGGACGTAGCAGTATCTACAATATGGTTTTGTTTTATGATGAATATTCATCTGAAATTTTTACTTCAACAGTAGAACGATATTTGAATTCCGAATTTGTCCAGCCAAGAATTGGACAAATTGAAACATCCGTATTTCTGTCTTCCCAAGAAACCTCTGCAATTGTGCAGGCAGCATCTGCACAAATTGTCCAACCATTGGCTGGACAAATGCCTAAAATATTGGAATTGACAACGTTTACAAATCACATTGAGATTCTTTGTCGATGCAAAAGCAATGAAGAACGATTGTTCTATATTCTTTATGCTAACAAAGAACGTTTGGTTAAACGAGAACTTCAACGTTGCATTTCCAATCAGACTTATTCTACGCTGTTGGGTAGCAAAAACAACATGTCAAAAGGTTTGCTTGAAACATATCCCAATGCACCTGTAATGTTCAAGGACACGTTGTTTGTTGACTTTCTTAATTTACCGAAGAAGCATAGTGAAACAAAGCTAAAAAACAGTTTGGTGGAAAACATGAAGCAGTTTATCCTTGAATTGGGAAAGGACTTCATCTCTATGGACCAGGAATACAGACTTCAAGTTGGTGCATCGACATATAAAGCGGACTTGCTGTTTTATCATCGTGGCTTGCAGGCTCTGGTAGCGGTAGAACTTAAAAAGACGAAGTTTCATCCAAGAGACCTCGGACAATTGGAATTTTATTTGGAAGCCCTTGACAGAGACGTAAAGCGTTCTAATGAGAATCCATCTATTGGAATTATTCTTTGTCCCGAAGCCGATCGTGTGGTAGTGGAATACGCCATGAATCGTAGTATGAGCCCTACAATGATAGCAGAATATAAGCGTATCCTCATTCCGCAGGAGCGTTTGCAACAGCAACTTGATGAATTTTGCAATTTATTTCTAACTAAAAAATAATAGTCATGGATACCAAGAAACTACGTCAAAAGATACTCGATCTTGCTATTCATGGCAAGCTCGTACCACAAGACCCTAACGATGAACCTGCATCGGTGTTACTTGAACGTATCCGTGCAGAGAAGGAACGATTGGTAAAAGAGGGTAAAATAAAGAAATCCAAATCTTCAAAAACTACCGATACGCCCCATTATGAGAACCGACAGGTCGGCGAAGCCAACGTGCCGTTTGAGATACCATGTTCGTGGGAGTGGGTTAAATTTGGAATTGTATGTAAAAAACTGACAGATGGGTCTCACAATCC
>SUXZ01000018.1 GCA_015060685.1 Mediterranea massiliensis
GATAAGGACTTTTTAAAATACAATCCAAATGTTTTCGGAAATATTTTCTAAAATTATCCATCCGATACCTTAACAGCGCACTCCCCTTGCGAAAGCGGGTGCAAAAGTACACACTTTATCATTAACAGCCAAACAAAAACAACACTTTTTTATGCTGAAAAACATATTTTTCCGTAAAAGGCTGATTATTAACTGTGAATTTTGAATTGTGAATTATAAAGTGGTGATGCGGTATATACCTTATTATATATATTATATAGGGAGGTTTCACAAATATAGCTTCGAGAGGCCACAGATATAGCTTCGTGAGCCAACGAAGATAGCTTCATGAGGCAACGAAGCTATATTTGTGGAATAGAGATAGTAGGAGAAGAAAAAAGGTGTACCCCATACGGAATACACCTTGATATACGTTTGAGAAAAGGATTACTTTACCAAATCGATAAGTTGGTTGCAAATAACCTCCATACCCCTTACCGAAGGATGGCCCCATTGCTTTTCCACATCTTTCAGCAACAGATTGGGAACATTGTAATGACGGCAGATTTCGTCGGCCGAAACAGTAACCGCCTCCGAAAGTTCCGAATTAGTGATATTATAGATCTTTGCTTGCGGATAGAGTTGACGCAGGTTGTGCAGCATATAGGCAAATGCCGGACGGAAGTTATACAAATCGGCATTTGTCCAACCTTCGTATTGATACTCCCCTATCGGAACACCTGCCCAACTATCGTTTGTTCCACCAAAAATCAGGATAATATCGGGATTGCCCAAATGATGAAGGCGGGTAATAAACGAGCGATCGGTATAATCTTCTTTATTGTAGCCCGTATGACAGATGGTAGAACCCGAGAACGAGTTGTTGCACACCAATTCATATCCCATCTTCGTAACAAACTGATGCCACCAAGTCTGCTCCACGCTATGCACATCGTTATTCTTGGCAATATCGCTATTCAAATCGGCACTATACCATGTAAAATTAGTGGCCGGCGAAAGATGACCGGCAAAAGTAGAGTAAGAATCACCAAGAATAGCCACCTTTTGTTGGGCGGAAAGTGTTGCAACGCCAATACACATAAACAGCATTGCAAGCAGTAAAGTTTTCGTTTTCATAAATAATAGATTTTAAGAACGCACAAAAGTATGAAATTTCTCGAATAAAAAAGGGATAACCCGAAGATTATCCCTTTTGAAAGTATTAAATGCTTTGTTCTATGTTCCAAACAAAAGCTCTCAGACCAAGTTGTTCAGTCTCCACATCCATTGCATGAAGTGCATCCAACAACGGTTGCACGCGCGCTTCCGGTACAACAGTGATGATTGCCGAGCACATACTGGGCCATGCGTGGCTGCCATAGTGAGGTTCACCAGTTTTGGATCCACGGCCTTGCACGTCTTGGAAATAGCTGAAACCACGGCAATTCAAGCGATCGAGCAAAGCGATGATGCGTTCGTAAAACGCTTGATCGAATGTTATAAGTACAGATTTCATAATTTACTGATTTATTGTTTTTTTGCTTTAGTCATCTTGTCCTTATGAGACTGATAATAGTCGTTAAGCATACGTTGCTTGCGCAAACCGGCACGTTGACGTTTCACACCGACACCTGCAAACGAGCAATAGAGTACAGGAATCAAAATCAACGTCATAATAGTAGAAACAGTCAGACCACCGATTACGGCAATACCCAACGGACGCCACATTTCGGCACCTTCGCCTTGACCCACAGCCATCGGCACCATACCAAGAATGGTTGTCAACGTAGTCATCAATACCGGACGAAGACGGCTACGACCGGCCACAACAGCAGCACGAAGAGCCGACATTCCGCGTTCGCGACAAAGCATGGTATAGTCGATAAGCACAATACCGTTCTTCACTACGATACCAATCAACATGATACCACCCAACAAACTCATTACCGAAAGTGTTGTACCTGTAACAGCCAATGCCAACAAGATACCCGAGAAGGCGAATGGGATAGAGAACATGATGATGAACGGATAGGTCATAGACTCGAACTGAGCGGCCATCACAATGAATACCAATATCACAATCAGTACGCCCAACATTCCAAGGTCGGCAAACGATTCCTGTTGATCTTCGTATGTACCCGATACTTGCACGGTGATACCCATTGGGAGTTCCATTTCGTCGATAATAGCATTAGCATCAGCAACCACATCACCCAGTGTACCGGTTACAACGGCAGAAACGGTTACTACACGTTCGCGGTCTTTACGCTCGATAGTAGGAGGAGCATCGCGTTCAACCACCTTACCCAAGTCCTTGATACGAACACCTTGACCTGTTGTAGGAGAGATAATCTTGATGTTCTCCAAGTCTTCGATGCTTGTACGATATTCGGGGGCAAAACGCACCTTCACGTCATACTCATCACCATCTTCACGATAATAGGTAGCAGTAGCACCATTCACACGATTGCGCAAATACATGGAAGCAGTCGAAAGATTCAAGCCATGCAAAGCCAATTTCTCGCGATCGAAATCCACTTGATACTCCGGCTTATAATCTTGGCGAGAGATATTCACTTCACCCACACCGTCGATTGTCAACAATTTGGTTTTCAGTTCTTGCGAAATGCGGTCGGTTTCGTCGAAGTCGTAACCATACACTTCAAAGTCGGCAGTCGATTGGCCGCCCATGCCGCCTCCACCGCCACCCATTTGCACTTGGAAACGGGCAATTTCGGGATAAGCCTTTAAATCTTCACGCATTTCGTCGCAAATTTGTTCCAACGTCAAAGTACGCTGATCTGGATTCACCAACGAGATGTTGTAAGCAATGATGTGCGAACCGTTATCGCTCATCGAAGCAAATGTATTGTCTTCATCTGCCTGACCTACACGATAGTTACAAACTTCCATAGCATCGCCATAGCGGTTCATCCACTTTTCGGTCAGTTCGGCAGCAATGCGCTTAGAGTGTTCTGTACGTGTACCGATGGGCAACTGTACATTGATACCAATACGGCTGTTATCCTGAGAGGGGAAGAACTCGGTACCAATACTTCCGGCAGCAAGCAAACTGATTGCGAACAGAGCTAAACATCCCAAGATTACCTTAACACGATTGTGTACAGCCCAGTTGATGCGTTTCTTGTACCACTCGTCAAGGTTGTCGAGTTGACGTTCGATAGGCTTATAGAATGCCAAGAATATTTTGCTTGGCTTCTTTTGCAGTTTCAGGAAGTAAGCACACATCATCGGAGTGAAAGTAAGCGCCGAGATGGTAGATACGGTCATAATCACACACATCATCCAACCCAATTGCTCGAACAAGATACCCGCCATACCGGTTACCATGGTCAATGGGAAGAATACGGCAATCATGGTCAACGTAGAGGCAATAACCGAAATGGCCACCTCATTGGTTGCATGCACAGCAGCCTGCTTGGGAGCAGAACCACGTTCAATGTGTGTAGTAACATTCTCCAACACCACAATCGCATCGTCCACCACATTACCAATTGCAATAGAAAGACACGACAATGAAATGATGTTCAATGAACCGCCATCTACAATACCCAGGTAGATGAACGAAGCAACCAATGACAAGGGGATTGTAATGGCAATGATTACTGTTGCACGCCAGCGTCCCAAGAAGATGAATACCACCAATACAACGAACAGGATTGCATAGGAAATGGTTTCTGTCAAGCTATCAATGGTGTTCAAGATATTTTCGGAGGTATCCACAATTACACCCAACTTCACGTCCGAAGGCAGGTTCTTCTGCAATTGAGGAAGCATTTCGAGCACACGTTTTGAGATTTCCACCGAGTTACCTCCCGATTGCTTCTGAACGATAATCATCGCACCTTGTACTCCGTTGTTATAGGCCTCTTGCGCGCGCTCTTGCACACTGTCTTGTACACGAGCCACATCGCGCAGATAAACAACAGCACCATTGTACGAACCAACAACCAGATTTTCCATCTCCTTAGGATCGTTGAATTCGCCTTCTACACGCAACGAATAAGTGTTGTTACCGATGTCGAATGTACCACCAGGGGTGTTGCGGTTTTCCGCACCAATCAATGAGCTGATAGTTTCTACCGTCAAGTTATAGGCATCCAACTTGTTCGGGTCGCAATATACGTTGATTTCGCGTTGAGGCGCACCAGCAATTGACACGGTACCCACACCCGGCACACGCGCCAGGGGGTCAGCCACCACATCGTCCAGAATCTTGTAAAGTGCCGGCTGGCTGTCCGTTGCCTGAGCCGAAAGCATCAGGATAGGAATCATGTCGGTACTGAACTTGAAGATAATTGGATTGTTCACGTCATCGGGAAGTGCCGATGTTACCATATCCAGTTTGTCGCGCACGTCATTGGTCAGCACGTCGATATCGTAACCGAATTCGAATTCAAGTGTTACCAACGACATGTTGTCTGAAGAACGAGAAGTGATGTGCTTCAAGTGCTCGACAGAGTTCAATGTATTTTCCAACGGACGAGTCACGTTGTTTTCAATATCCTCGGCACTGGCACCGGGATAGGCTGTCATTACCATAATGGTATTGGTCTCGATGTCTGGCAACAAGTCGATAGGCAACTTTGACAGCGAGAAGAGACCAAATATCGCTACTGCCACAAAGCAGAGCGAGGTCATAATCGGTCGTTTGACCGCTCCTTCGTATAGACTCATGTTTATTATTCAGTTAAGTTAGTTTTGTACTTCTACTTCTACGCCATCGGCCAAGTTTGTTTGTCCGGCAATTACCACTTGGGCATTGTTGTCCACACCCGAAATAAGTTCGTATTCACCATCCATGCGACGGCCCAATTCTACCTTGTTGTAAGAAACCTTGCCATCCTTATATACATATACAAAGCGGTCGCCCGAGCCGGCACGTTTCACTACGGCAAAGTCGGGAACTACCACGCGGTCGATAGTACCATAGTTGATGGTTACACGGGCAAACATACCCGGACGAACACGTTGGTCGCGGTTGTTCAGTTGGATTTCTACAGGGAATGTACGTGTAGTGGGGTTGATGGTTGGATAAACCAAGCTAACAACGCCTTCGAACTCTTCGTCTTCGTAAACATCGAGTTTCACCTTTACGGTTGCACCCTTCTTAACCTTTGTGTAGTAGGCTTCCGACACGTTTACAATCAGCTTTACCGGAGTGATTTGCTCTACGGTCAAAACAGGAGTACCACCGCCATACATATCGCCATTGTCGTAGTTGCGTGCAGTAACAATGCCGTTGATGGGGCTGAGCAACGAGGTGTTTTCAAGCAAGTTGTTGTATGATGTCTTCATCACGTCCAAAGCCATCTTGGCAGCATCCCATTCCGACTTGGAAGCACCGCCTACCTTGAACAGCTCGTCAACGCGATTGAATTCGGTTTCCTTGTTGTCCAGTTGAAACTTCAATTGTTCCAGATTGGCAGCATCCATTGTAACAAGGCGTTGGCCTTTGGCTACTCTGTCGCCTACTTCTACCAGGATTTTGTCGATACGTACAGGTGTAGAAGGTGCGATATTGTTCTTCACTTCTGCCTCTACGGTTGCTGTATATTCCTGAATCTGGTCAACAGGGCGAGTAGTAACTTGAGCCAATTTCACACGAGGTTTTTCGTCTGCGGTTTCAGTAGCAGTTTTGGTTTCACTGCTGGTGCATGCGCAAAAGGTGGCAACGGCCATCAGCGCAATCAGTTGAAAAGTCTTTTTCATTTTTATGCTTTATATTTATGATTATCTTTCGTTGTAATTAAATCAATAGTTTCTTCCCAAAACCAAATCGAGGTCGGCCTTGGCCACCAGGTAGTCGTAGATGGATTGGTTGTAAGTCAGTTCAGCTTGTGTGAGTTGTACTTGCGAGTTGTTCAGTTCGAGCACTGTACCCTTACCTACTTCGTAGCGTTTGCTCGAGATATCTACAGCCTTCTTGGCTTGCGCTACGTTTTCTTTGTTAGAGGACACCTGTTCCGAACTGGCCTTCATGTTCTTTTGGTAGCTTTGCATCTGCATATTGAGCTGACGCTCTACGTTGATGCGGTTCTGTTCCAATTGGTTAAGTTGGATGCGGTTGGTCTTCAACTTAGTGAAGTTGCTTGCGCGATACAAGGGGATGCTCAGATTGAAAGCCAATGTCGAGCTGCCCGACCAAGAGTAGTCGAACACGTTCCAGTGGTTGTTGTAGAGCGACTGATATTGGTAGTTGATTTGCGCTCCCAACGTAGGCATGAAGCTGGTGTAAAGCGACTTGCGGTTTTGTTGCAACATCTTTCTGTTCAAGTCCAACTGACGCATGGTAGTGTTGTTCACCAAGCCTTCGTTGGTTTGCTCCATCTGGTTGGTGAAGACGCTGGTTTCGTAGTTTTCCAGGCTATCGTCTATCTTCAAATCCACATCGGCAGTGATGCCCATCAGCACTTTCAGTTGCAGTTGGGAAAGGGCTACGGCATTGGCGGCCGAGATGACGTTAGGCTTCACGCTGTTCATTTGCACTTGGGCGCTAATCTTGTCGAACTCGCTGACACGGCCTTGTTGGAACTTGGCGTTCACTACGTTGTAGTTCTCTTCGGCCACGGCAAAGCTTTGTTTCAACACTTCGTGCGAGTCTTGCGCCAACATCAGTTGGTAGTAGGCCTTGGTTACTTGGTTCACCAGGTCTTGCTTGGATGCACGCGCTTTCTCTACGGCCAGTTCAATGTCTGTCTTGGTCATCGACATGGCTTTGTACACAGTAGGTGCGAAGATGGGCAGACTGAGGCTTGCCACACCTGCAACGGTGTTTGTTCCGTCCTGTCCCATTTTGAACTCCATGTCGTTCAGCTTCATCACGGCGGCTTGGATGGTGTGTTGCCATGAACCGGTCAAGCTTACTTCGGGCAGCAATGTTTGCCAGGTTTCCTTGTAGGCTGTCTTTTTCAGAGCAATCTCCTGGTCGGCCACTTTGATGGTGGGATTTTCACTTAGCGCAATTTCCAGCGCCTTGTCCAGTGTTAAAGTTAAAGTCTCTTTTACTTCTTGTGCTTGGGTGTAGCTTGCAAACAAGAACACCGATACAAGCATCAGTAACTTTCTGTTTACTAATAATCTTTGCATCTTCATTTTTGTGATTTAGTCTCTTATATTTGTTTTTTTAATTCAACGATAAATTCGTCCAATAGTTTAGTTCCCTTTTCGGTGGAGATGCCTCGCAAGGAGGTGAGTATGATGGATTCGAACACGTCTTGGAAAGGATATTTCCGCAGAATGTCCGAGGTAAGCATCATCTCCATCCAGTTTTTCACCAATTCCTGGAAGATGGGGAAGTTTACGTCCTTCCGGAACAACCCTTGCTCCACGCCTTGGTAGAAGAAGTCGATGGTTTGTTGTGTATCCTTATGATGGCGGTTCATCATGGCTTCGTAGGCCTTGGGATACTTGTGCAGCTCTTCGATAAACTTGGAGTTGGTGTTGCGCGACATCTCGATGCTTCGTTTGTATCCGCGAAGTATCACTTCGAGCACGTTTTGCGAGGTGGCAAGCACTTCTTGCATATACAGCTCGGCATTCCGCTGATTCTGCCCGATGCAAGCCACAAGCAGGGTTTCCTTGTCTTCGAACACTTCGTAAAGGGTGCGCTTGCTGATGCCCAGCTGTGCGGCCAGTTCGTCCATCTTCAACCCCTTGATGCCACGTTCGCGGAAGTAGTGATTCGCCATTTCCACGATGCGCTCGCGCAAATCGGAGCGGTTGTTGCCTGCGTTACTCTTTACTTGTTCTGCCATCTGTTTTCTTGAATTAAAAAGCCGCTTTATCCTCCTTCGGTAAAGCGGCTGCAAATATAGCAAGAAAACTATTTACGAGAGAAAAGTTTTCTTCGTTTTTTGCGCGATATTAATAAATATTATACATCGCGCCGAGAAATGGAATAGTTTAGTTTCGCAATTGGATAAGATAGGGTTCGATGGTGCTTGCATTTTCGCTCGTTTCCTGCTCGAATTGCTTCTTCAATTCGGGCTTTCCGGCAAGCAATTGCAGCATACGTTCGCGGCCAACAAACTCCGAGCGGCCGGTTTCCATGTTCAGCTCGTAATACACTCGTTCGTCCGTCAGACCGGATGCCTGGATGGCATCGCCTACCTCACCGCCCAACTTGGGTGTATGTTCGGGCACAATGTTACCGGTGGCTACTTGTCCCACGGGTTGGGCGGCATAGAACACCGTTCCGTTCACCCACAATGCCTTGGCATACCAGTTGCCCAAGCGGAATTTCTTGTAGCGCATCTTCTTGCAGTTCACATAGAGTGTGGTGTCTATCTGCACGGCAAAGCAGCGGCGCTTCAGGTAGCGGCCCATGCTGGTATTGTCGTCGGCCGAGATGCGATAGTCGGCTCCTCCCATCAGGTTGATTTGGTTCTTCGTGCGCTTCTGCACTTGCAGAATAGTTACGGTATCTCCCTTGCCTTCGGCCAAGTCATTCAACGAGGCAAACATCACTTGCTGGGCATGGCTCAGCGGGATGAACATAAGCAACAAGAACAGACTGATTATAAGTTTTTTCATACGATTCAGACTTAATTCCTAATATTGGGAGCGAAAGTAGTGATTTTCTTGCAGATTATTTACTTGAATGGGAAATATTTTCTGTTAAATGACAATTTCACGGTAGTGGCATGGCACTTCCTCGACATCGTTGCGACAACATTTTGCCATAGGCTTGGCAGTGGCCTGCCATAACCTTGGCAGCGCGCTGCCATCGCAGTGGCAGTGCAGTGCCAAGGCATAAAAAAAAGTTGGCACGCGTGGAGTACTTCTGACGGGGGTTAGAGTACTTTTTCGTGCCAACTTACAATGATTATTTGCTTGCTTTCTTAGTGGTGACAATAACTACGCCTTCTCTGCCTTTTTCGCCAAATTGCTGAACGGCGCTTTCATCCTTCAAAACAGAGATGGTTTGAATGTCTTGAACATCCAATTGATTAAGGATGCTTTGGTCATTACCTTTTTCTTCGCCATCGATAATGATCAGCGGAGATGTCCCCTCTTTTGGAACAATAACCGACTTTACATGAGAATATGTAAGCGTAGCATCGTAAGTAGCACCTTCTACCGTTTCTTTGTGCTCGCCTTTCTTAGTAGTAACAATTATTGCGCCCTCCTTTGCTCTGTCACCAAACTTCGCAATAGCATTTTCCGGTTGCAATATCTCGATAGATTCGACATCTTGAGGATTAACCGCTTGCAATTTGTCGGCACCAACACCCTTCTCTACGCCATCAATAACGATAAGTGGATTTTGAGAACCACGGATTGCTATTTTACTCTCGGATGGTTTATCGCCCAATTCATAATTTATCTGAGCTCGATAACCCTTACGAAGATACTCCTTTACATCATTTACCGTTCCCATAGGAACATTGCCATCAACTTTTAAGCCTACAGCATTAACAACTGTTGGTTCCTCTGGCGCATCACCTGTCAAACGGAAAACTACAGGCACGGTGAATCGAGTTGCAACAGCCTTACCACCTTGCTTACCTGGCTTCCAGTTAGGCATAGCGCTAATCACACGCAGCGCTTCGGCATCCAATTCGGGGCTTACACTACGCACAACCTTGGCATCGCGGATAGCTCCATCCTTACCAACGGTAAACTGAGTAATGACGCGACCTTGTACATTGGCCTCGTGTGCCTTGGCCGGATAGCGAATGTTCTTGGCCAAATACTCCATCATGGCTTGCATGCCACCAGGGAATTCGGGTGCCTCTTCAACAATCTCAAATACTTGATCAGCAGCATCGGTTGAATGAATTTCTCCTTCTGCAAACGAACCTATAGCAGCAGGATGATTTTCCACAAATTCGTCAATAGGAACTTCCTTGCCATCTACTAAGATTTTGGAAACTTCTTTATCGCCAATAGGAACTTCCTTACCATCTACCAAGATTTTGGAAACTTCTTTACCTCTAATTTTCAATGTAGGTTTCTCTGGAACAGCACCATCAACCTTTAAGGTAATCGCACTAATAACAGGCCGCTCTTCTGGCTCATCACTTGGCAAACGAAAATCAATCGGCATGGTAAATCGAGTTGCAACAACCTTACCACCTTGCTTGCCTGGTTTCCACTTTGGCATAGCGCTTATCACACGGAGAGCTTCCTTATCCAAATAAGGGTCAACACTACGAAGAACCTTCGCATCGGTTATACTACCATCCTTACCCACCGTAAACTGAGTGATAACACGACCTTGCGTACCGTTTTCTTGTGAAATAGCCGGATACTTCACATTACTGAAGATGAATTGCATCATGGCTTTCATGCCACCAGGGAATTCGGGCATCTCTTCAACAGCTTGAAATACTGAATCTTGAGGGGCAAGACTTGTAACAGGAGGAGTTTCCAAACTTTTTTCGCCATCGGCTTTCATAAATGAAGCCAAATCGCTAACTTTGGCACTTGAAATCTCGTCGAACTCGTTCGAGATTTCGGGACGGGCGAATGCAGCTACCGCAATAGTAGCCAACGGAAGTATGTAGAGATACTTCATACACGCCCACGGATTCGATTTTTTCTTAATCATCATAGTGATTCGCTTTTTAAGATTACTGTGATTCAGGTTGTTGGCCATAGAGTAGAGCCTTGTGCCAACAGCCTTTTTAATTAATAATAACTGATATTTCTTTGCATCGATGCCTTGATTGATTACCCATTCGTCGGCTTCGTACTCGTGGATGTTCTGAAGTTCTTGCTTCAACAACCATGCAGCCGGATTAAACCATTGGAAGAAGACGCAAAGGTCGGCCAACAGCAAATCCCATGAGTGGTGGTTGGCTATGTGGGCACGCTCATGCGTCAAGATGGTTTCGCCACTCTCCACATAATCCTTTTCGGAAACTACAATGCACTTCATCCAACTGAATGGGGTAATCGTTTTCTGATGGATAAACAGCAACACGCCATCATCCAGCTTGCGTTTCTTGCATCCGTCTATCAAGCCATACATGCGGCCAAGCGACCATAGGTTGCGAACAAAAAAGAAGGCAATACCTACCAGATAGACAAGCAGCAACACCTCGCGCCAGCTGTACGTTTCCACCACTTCCGCCGCTACCCCACTATTCAGCTCGGCCATCATCAGCATCTCTTCCCAACTAAAGAACTGACGATTCACCACGTTCACGGCCTCCGAGCCTACCTCTATCAACGGCACTACACACGATAGCACCAACAAGCCCAACAATGCCACCCGATTGAAACGATGAAACGTTTCACGGCTCAACAGCAACCGATAGAACAGATAGAACAACGCCAAACAAATGGCCGACTTCAAGATATAGACGAAAAAGATTCCCATTGCAATTATTTTATGAGTGTCGCTAACTTAAATTTCAAACTTCCCTCACCATAGCCTACCCATTGTTCAAGAACAATACCTTCGGGAGAAATCAATGTATAGGCAGGAATAGCGCCTTGATCATAATTGGCATACAAACCGGCCGTACCATTAAGGTCGTTCCAATTATTCCAACTCATTGGATGCGCTTCAGAGGCCTCTTCCCACATCTGTTTATTATCGGTACTGATGCTAACAATGTTTAGTTTATCTTTATAAGTAGAAGCAAGTTCGCCCATTTCGGGAATGGCCTGTATGCATGGGCCACATCCGCGCGACCAGAAATCGAGTAAAATATACTTGCCTTTCAGCTCGGCCAAGCTATGTTTACCTCCTTGCAAATCGTAAAGGTCGGCATCTGCCATCTCCTTGCCCACTTCAACATGTTGGGGAGGGAAAAGAATGGTGTATGCTTCTTTAGCAAAGGAATGCTGTTTTTGTTCTTCGGTCAGCAAGTTATAAAGTTCGATGGTTTCATCTATTTGTTCAGGATTAGTAGAAAAGAGTGCCAAATCATTCAGTAATTGTAACCAAATATCATCTACGGGCATTTGCTTCATACGACGGATATTGTTAGCACGAATTTGAAGATTTATTTTTCTTATAATGGCATTCAAGCTATCTGTTTTCGGTCTAATCAATCTATCAACTTCTTCTCGTGATAAGTTGTACGCTTTTGAAATATACATCTCCCGCAATATAGCATTACTCTGATACTCATCCCACAACTCACGAGAATCATTTATATAAGTTTGCCATACTTTATTCTCTGGAGCAGGTGCTTCCACCTTCCAAGTATAAATTAACGTATTCTTTCCCGAAACCTTAACCACATCACCAGCCGAAGCCCATAACATAGCACCCATGGAAGGAAATTCAGAACTTCTAAAACAAGAAAGGCTCAAAGCATCCTTTACCAAACTATCCGGTTTAATCTTAAAGTAGAACCGTCCATCAATAATAGTATCCGAAGCAAGACCTTGTCCTACATTGCCCAACCTACGGAAAAGTGTAATGATGGTACTATCCTTAACATTCTCCACTTCTCCGAAAATCTCATAATAATCTTTCGGTTGGTAGGTACATGCAGTTAAAAACAATAATGCTAATAAAAGAATCTTCTTCATGGAAAAAAGTATTAAGGTGAAATCATTTATTACTATCAGCAGAAGATTGCTTTTCATTCTCAACCATAGCAATCAACTCTTTTAACTCATCAAGCGAGATTTGTTCTTCCCTAACAAGTGAAGAAACAATTCCTAAATAAGAGTTATTAAAATACTTACTCACTACACTCTTCAATGTATGCTTTTGAAACTCATCGCGAGTAAGCACTGGGAAATACTGATACGTAGGGCCATAGGCCTTATGAGATACCAATCCTTTCTTTTCCAATCCACGAATAAATGTAGAAATAGTATTGAAATGAGGACGTGGTTCAGCGAAGTGCTCCAACATTTCGTTTACAAACATAGGACCATGTTTCCACATCAAGTCCATCAATTCTTCTTCTCTTGGTG
Source organism: Mediterranea massiliensis (assembly GCA_015060685.1). Taxonomy (GTDB): domain Bacteria; phylum Bacteroidota; class Bacteroidia; order Bacteroidales; family Bacteroidaceae; genus Bacteroides; species Bacteroides massiliensis_B. The sequence goes on from SUXZ01000018.1 coordinate 12,889, forward strand.
ACAGTGTTTTCATATTGTTCTAATATTTGCCTGCAAATAAACTAATATATTTAGTTGTATCCAAACATTTATTAGTTAATTAAACTTAACGGGGCAGTTATAGCAATAAAAAAAGCCGCCCCAATCACTGGGACGGCTTTTATGTAGTATAAGAATAGTAATATTATTCTGCCTTAGGTTCTTCAGCTGGAGTTTCAGCAACTTCTGCAGCAGGAGCTTCAACAGCGGCAGCACTCTTCTTAGAACGACGAGTACGAGTAGCCTTCTTAGCTGTCTTTTCCTTAGCCATGTTCTCGTTGTAGTCAACAAGTTCGATGAAGCACATTTCTGCATTGTCACCCAAACGACGGCCAGTCTTGATGATACGAGTGTATCCACCTGGACGATCGCCCACCTTAACTGAGATTTCCTTGAACAGTTCGGTTACAGCAAATTTGTCTTGTAAGTTACTAAATACAACGCGGCGTGAATTGGTTGTATCGTTCTTTGACTTAGTGATCAAAGGCTCAACAAACTTCTTCAAAGCCTTAGCCTTTGCAACGGTCGTAGTGATTCTTTTGTGCTTGATCAAAGAACATGCCATGTTAGCCAACATTGCGTTTCTATGAGAAGCAGTACGACCCAAATGATTGAATTTCTTATTGTGTCTCATTTTTATTCTTTATCTAATTTATATTTAGAAATATCAGTTCCAAACGACAGATTCAGACTTTCCAGCAAATCATCAAGCTCGGTAAGCGATTTCTTTCCAAAGTTTCTGAACTTCAAAAGGTCGGTCTTGTTGAATTGTACCAAGTCGCCCAATGTCTCTACATCTGCAGCCTTCAAGCAGTTGAGGGCACGTACAGAAAGATCCATGTCAACAAGGCGGGTCTTCAACAATTGACGCATGTGCAATACTTCTTCATCGAATTCTTCATTGCTATCAGCATCGGTAGTTTCCAATGTAATCTTCTCATCAGAGAAGAGCATGAAGTGATGAATAAGAATCTTAGCAGCCTCTTTCAGTGCATCCTTCGGGTGAATGGAACCATCGGTAGTAATCTCAAGTACCAATTTATCGAAGTCGGTCTTCTGCTCTACGCGGAATGGTTCGATTTGATACTTGACATTACGTATCGGTGTATAAATAGAGTCGATTGGAATTACATTAACATCGGTGCAGTATTCGCGATTTTCATCAGCAGGAACATAACCGCGACCTTTGTTGATGGTAATATCCAACTGCATAGTAGCTTTTGAATCTAAATGACAAATAACTAATTCTGGGTTTAACACTTCAAATCCAGTCAGGTATTTACCGATATCTCCTGCTTTGAATTCACTTGAATTTTCTACAGTGATACTCACTTTCTCACTCTCAAATTCTTCAACTACTTGCTTGAAGCGAACTTGCTTCAGATTCAAGATAATGTTAGTTACATCCTCTTTTACACCTGGTACGTTAGAAAATTCGTGTTCAACACCATCAATCTTAATGGTAGTGATGGCAAAACCTTCCAACGATGAAAGAAGGATGCGGCGCAAAGCATTACCTACAGTAATACCAAAACCGGGCTCCAACGGACGAAACTCGAACTTGCCGAATTTAGAATCCGCTTCCAACATTAAAACTTTATCAGGTTTTTGAAATGCTAATATCGCCATGAAATTAATTAATTAGTTTTTAGAATACAATTCTACAATCAAATGCTCTTTAATGTTTTCGGGAATGTCAGCTCTTTCTGGAATATGCAACATCTTACCAACTTTTTGTGTATCATCCCACTCCATCCAAGGATATTTGCTGTGGTTGAAACCTTCCAAAGAGTTAACGATAACTTCCAAAGACTTAGACTTTTCGCGAACGCCAATAACCTGACCAGGTTTAATAGCATATGAAGGGATGTTCACAACTTCACCATCAACAACGATGTGCTTGTGACCAACCAACTGACGAGCAGCTGCACGTGTAGGAGCGATACCCAAACGATAAACTACGTTATCTAAACGGCATTCCAACATTTGGAGCAGGATTTCACCTGTAATACCCTTAGCTGTAGCAGCCTTTTCGAACAAGTTGCGGAATTGTTTTTCCAATACTCCATAAGTATATTTGGCTTTTTGCTTTTCACGAAGTTGAACGCCATACTCAGAAGTCTTTCTCTTTCTTGAATTACCATGTTGGCCCGGAGGATAGTTCTTCTTAGAAAGAACTTTATCTGCTCCAAAAATGCCTTCGCCGAATTTACGAGCAATTCTTGATTTTGGTCCAGTATATCTAGCCATTTCTTTTAAATATTAAATTGTTATTCATGAACTTATTTTGTAGCAGCCGCGATTGTAGAGAAGAATACAATCCAAATAACAAAATCAAGTTTCACTTAAATTAAAGGTAAATCTTAAACTCTACGTCTTTTAGGAGGACGACAACCATTGTGTGGCAATGGAGTTACATCGATAATTTCAGTAACTTCGATTCCTGCACCATGGATAGTTCTGATAGCAGACTCACGTCCGTTACCGGGTCCCTTTACATATGCCTTTACCTTTCTCAAACCAAGATCGAATGCAACTTTTGCACAATCTTGAGCAGCCATTTGGGCTGCATAGGGAGTGTTCTTCTTTGAACCTCTAAATCCCATCTTACCGGCAGAAGACCAAGAGATTACTTGACCTTCACTATTTGCCAGAGAAACAATGATGTTATTGAAAGATGAATGAACGTGCAATTGTCCATTAGCATCCACCTTTACATTTCTCTTTTTTGCTGCAACTGTTTTTTTTGCCATATCAACAATTATTATTTAGTAGCTTTTTTCTTATTAGCAACGGTTTTCTTCTTACCCTTACGAGTACGAGCGTTGTTCTTTGTGCTCTGACCACGAACAGGAAGACCAATACGGTGACGAACACCACGATAACAACCAATATCCATCAAACGCTTAATGTTCAATTGGATTTCAGTACGAAGGTCACCTTCTACTTTATACTCTGCACCAATGATTTCACGAATCTTGGCAGCTTGATCATCCGTCCAGTCTTTTACTTTCAGGTCTTTGTCAACACCTGCTTTATCTAAAATCTTTGCTGAACTACTACGACCTATTCCATAGATATAGGTCAACGCAATTTCACCTCTCTTATTTTGAGGCAAATCGACACCAACTATTCTTATAGCCATATACTAAATTATTTTTTTTGCAAAAATAATAAATTATCCTTGACGTTGTTTATACTTAGGATTTTTCTTGTTAATTACATACAAACGGCCATTACGTCTAACGATCTTACATTCTGGCGTACGTTTCTTTAAAGATGCTCTTACTTTCATATCTAAATTTATTTATATCTGAATACAATTCTTCCTTTTGACAAATCGTAAGGAGACATTTCGACTCTAACCTTATCACCCGGTAAAATCTTAATGTAGTGCATACGCATCTTACCAGAGATGTGGGCTGTTATCTCATGTCCGTTTTCCAATTCTACACGAAACATTGCATTAGACAATGCTTCTACGATTACTCCATCTTGTTCTATTGCAGATTGTTTTGCCATATTATTCTTAAATTGCTTTATTTCCTAAAACTTCTTCTATATATTCAAACGAAGATAATATATCAGCTTTACCCTGAACAACAGCCACTGTATGTTCAAAATGAGCTGCCGGTAGTCTATCTTTTGTTCGAACTGTCCATTCATCACGCTCCATGATAATCTCTCTACTTCCCATTGTAATCATCGGCTCAATTGCAATGCACAAGCCTTTCTTTAACATTGTACCAGAACCGCGCTTTCCGTAATTTGGTACTTGAGGATCTTCATGCATCTCTTTACCAATGCCATGTCCTACAAACTCGCGAACTACAGAAAAACCATTTGATTCGCAATGTTGCTGAATAGCATATCCGATATCACCTAACCGTTTACCATGAACAGCATTCTGTATACCAAGATACAAAGCCTCTTTGGTTACTCTTAGCAAGTTCTTGATTTCTTCTTTAACTTCACCCACACAGAATGTATAAGCAGAGTCTCCACAGAAACCATTCTTGAAAGTACCGCAATCAATCGAAACGATATCACCATCTTTCAGGACAACATCACCCGGTATTCCATGTACTACCTGCTCATTGACAGAAGTACAGATTGATGCGGGAAACGGGTTACCATTATGATTTGGAAAGCCTTTGAAAGTGGGAATAGCACCATTATCTCTAATGAATTCCTCTGCCAGCTTATCCAAATCCTTTGTAGTAACACCAGGCTTTATAACTTTAGCTAATTCAGCCAATGTTTTACCAACAAGTAGATTGCTCTCACGAAGCAATTCTATTTCATCATCTGTTTTAAGAAATATCATTCTTCAAACAAGATTAATAGGCAGACACATTGCCATTACGGCCTCTAATGCGTCCTGACTTCAACAAACCATCGTAGTGTCTCATCAAAAGATGGCTTTCCACTTGTTGAAGTGTATCCAAAACAACACCTACAAGGATCAACAAAGATGTTCCTCCAAAGAATTGTGCAAATTCAGCCTTAACACCGAACAAACCGGCGAAAGCAGGCAAAATTGCAACGATTGCCAAGAAGAAAGAACCTGGTAAAGTAATACGATCCATTATATTATCGATATACTCAGCAGTCTTCTTTCCAGGCTTAACACCAGGAATGAAGCCATGGTTACGCTTCATATCCTCAGCCATCTGAGTCGGATTAATTGTAATTGCAGTATAGAAATAGGTAAACAAGATAATCAACACTGCAAATATAAAATTATACCAGAAGCTCGTATTGTCAGAGAAAGCACGAACAAAACCACTTGCATTATTCAAATCAGAAAGATTCATGAAAGTGATAGGAATAAACATAATAGCTTGAGCAAAGATGATAGGCATAACACCTGCAGCATTAACCTTCAAAGGCAAATACTGTCTTGCACCACCGCTATATTGTTTGTTTCCTGCAAGTTGTTTTGCATATTGTACGGGCACTTTTCTAACACCTTGTACAAGGAGTATAGCTGCAGAAATCACGAGCAACAAGAAAGCCATTTCGATAAGGAACATAACCAAACCACCTGTCTTTTCTGTCATTCGAGAAATGAATTCTTGCATCAATGATTGAGGCAGACGAGCAATGATACCAATCAAGATGATGAAAGAAATACCATTACCAATACCTTTATCGGTAATTCTTTCGCCCAACCACAAAATAAACATACTTCCTGCTGCAAGGATGATTGTTGAAGAGAACATGAAAGTCCAATCTAATGAGGCATTGAATGAAGGACCTGCTTGCATCTTAAGGTTCAGCAAGTAGGAAGGAGCTTGGAACAAGAGAATAAGGATAGTCAGATAACGAGTGTATTGGTTCATCTTGATTCTACCACTTTCTCCGTCGCGCTGAAGTTTATGGAAGTATGGAACAGCAATACCCAACAACTGAATCACGATAGATGCAGAGATGTAAGGCATGATACCCAATGCAAAAATAGATGCATTAGAGAATGCTCCACCCGAGAACATATTCAGCAACGCCAACAAACCTTCACTTGTTTGTTCGTGCAATTGAGTCAACATCGCAGGGCTGATACCTGGAAGAACCACGTACGAACCGAAACGATAGATTGCAACGAACAATATGGTGATGAGGATCCGTTGTCTAAGATCCTCAATCTTCCATATATTCTTTAATGTTTCAATAGCCTTTCTCATTGAGTTAGAGTTTTACTACTTGTCCACCTACAGCTTCGATGGCGGCAATAGCAGACTTAGAGAATGCATGTGCCTGAACATCCAACTTAGCAGTCAAAGTTCCGTTACCTAATACTTTTACCAATTGGCTGGCAGAGATAAATCCTGCTGCAACGAAGTCGTTGATGCCTACAGATTGCAATCCTTTTGCCTCAGCCAACTTCTGAATAGTATCTAAGTTGATAGCCTTATACTCTACACGGTTAATGTTCTTAAAACCAAATTTAGGAACACGACGTTGAAGAGGCATCTGACCACCTTCAAAACCGATCTTCTTAGAATATCCAGATCTTGATTTAGCACCTTTATGACCTCTAGTAGAAGTACCACCTAAACCAGAACCTGGTCCGCGACCAATTCTCTTTCTTGATTTAGTAGAACCCTCTGCAGGTTTTAAATTACTTAAGTTCATATTGTAATTTGTTTAATATTCAACAATTAATTACTTAACGATGGTAACCAAGTGTTTAACCTTATCTACCATTCCAAGAATTGAAGGAGTACATTCGTGTTCAACCACACGATTCAACTTGTGAAGTCCAAGTGCATCAAGCGTTCTCTTTTGATCTGCTGGAGCACCAATTCTACTCTTAGTTTGTTTAATCTTAATAGTCGACATATATACCTCCTTATCCTCTAAATACTTTTTCAACACTAATTCCTCTATTTTGAGCAACCATTCTTGCATCGCGCATTTCGCTCAATGCTTGGATAGTAGCCTTAACAAGGTTATGAGGGTTAGAAGAACCTTTTGACTTAGCCAAAACGTCTGTAACACCAACACTTTCGAGAACCGCACGCATAGCACCACCGGCCTTAACACCAGTACCATGAGAAGCTGGCTTGATGATAACCTCAGCACCACCAAACTTAGCTACTTGTTCGTGGGGAACAGTACCTTTCAACACAGGAACCTTGATTAGATTCTTCTTAGCAGATTCTACACCTTTTGCAATAGCTGCGGTAACTTCACCTGCTTTTCCAAGTCCCCAACCGATGATACCATCTTCATTACCTACTACTACAATAGCAGAGAATGTGAATGTTCTACCACCTTTGGTTACTTTAGTAACACGATTGATAGCAACTAATCTATCTTTCAGTTCTATATCGTTTGTAATCTTAACTTTATTATTAAGTCCTGCCATGATGATTAAAATTTAAGTCCACCGTTACGTGCAGCATCAGCCACTTCTTTCACTCTACCATGATACAAGTAACCATTACGATCGAAAACGACAGTAGTGATACCTGCTTCTTGGGCTCTCTTAGCAATTAACTCTCCAACCTTAGCTGCTTGCTCTTTCTTAGGCATTTGTTCTGTCATACCCAAAGAAGAAGCTGCTGCCAAAGTCTTACCAGACAAGTCGTCTATGATTTGAACATAGATTTGCTTATTACTTCTAAATACACTCATACGCGGGCACTCGGCAGTACCAGAGATTTTATTGCGTACTCTATATTTAATTTTAATTCGTCTTTCTATTTTTGTTGTCATAATATTCTCAATTTAAACGATTATTACTTAGCACCGGCTGACTTACCAGACTTTCTACGAATTTCTTCGCCAACAAACTTAATACCTTTACCCTTATATGGTTCAGGCTTACGGAAAGAACGAATCTTAGCACAAATCAAGCCCAACAATTGCTTATCACAAGATTCCAAAATAATCAATGGGTTCTTATTTCTTTCAGACTTGGTTTCAACTTTGACCTCGGCTGGCAATTGAATGAAAATGCTGTGAGTGTATCCTAAAGAAAGTTCGATGATATTACCTTGGTTAGAAGCACGATAACCTACACCTACCAATTCCAATTCTTTCTTATATCCTTCAGATACGCCAACAACCATGTTGTTCAACAAAGAACGATACAAACCATGGAATGCATGTCTTTGCTTTGCGTTATCTTGCAAAAGTTCTTCATTTTCGGTCAAAGTAATCTGAGCTCCTTCAATGTTTACGTTGATAGAAGGATCAACATATTGGCTCATTTCACCTTTAGGACCTTTAACAGTAACGATGTTCTCGCTTTGAGAAATTGTTACTCCTGCGGGAATGTTAATGGGTAATTTTCCTATTCTTGACATTTCTAAATCCTCCTATTAATAAACATAACACAATACTTCACCACCAATCTTCAAATCGGCAGCCTCTTTGTTTGTCATTACACCCTTAGAGGTAGAAATGATAGCAATACCCAAACCATTAATTACGCGAGGCATATCCTTGTAACCAGTGTACTTACGCAAACCTGGAGAAGAGATACGTTCGAGTTTCTTAATAGCATTAACCTTGTTAATAGGATCATACTTCAAGGCAACCTTAATAGAGCCTTGAGGACCATCTTCTACAAACTTATAGTTAAGAATGTAGCCTTTTTCAAAAAGAATCTTTGTGATTTCTTTTTTCAAATTTGAGGCAGGAATTTCCACTACTCTGTGCTTTGCTTGAATAGCATTTCTCAACCTCGTCAAATAATCTGCTATTGGATCAGTCATATAATAAATAAATTAAATTAATCAGGACTACCCTGACAATATTTAAAAAATAATTACCAGCTTGCTTTCTTTACACCTGGAATAAGGCCGTTTGATGCCATCTCACGGAACTGAATTCTCGAAATTCCGAACTGACGAATGTATCCCTTAGGACGACCAGTCAATTTGCAACGATTGTGCAAACGGATAGGATTAGCATTCTTAGGAAGATCTTGCAGTTTTTGAGCAGCTTCGTAAGCTTCTACAGGATCACCAGTTCTAACGATTTTTTTCAACGCAGCTCTTTTCTCGGCATATTTGGCTACTAATTTGGCACGCTTAACTTCGCGTGCTTTCATTGATTCCTTTGCCATAACTTATCAATCTTTTTTTGCGTTCTTAAATGGTAAACCAAATTCTTTCAACAAAGCATAACCTTCTTCGTCTGTTTGAGCAGAAGTTACGAATGTAATGTTCATACCCAAGATACGAGTGATGCTATCAATGTTTATTTCTGGGAAGATAATTTGTTCTTGGATACCAAGAGTGTAGTTACCTCTACCATCGAATTTGCTTTCAATACCCTTGAAGTCACGGATACGAGGCAATGCAACGCGAACCAACTTTTCAAGGAATTCGTACATTCTTTCACGACGCAAAGTTACCATAACGCCAACAGGCATTTTCTTACGTAACTTAAAGTTAGCGATATCCTTACGAGATATTGTAGCTACTGCCTTTTGACCAGTAATAGCAGTCATTTCATTGATAGCTACATCGATAATCTTCTTATCAGCAACAGCGATACCCAAGCCTTGATTGATAACAATCTTCTTAAGTACAGGAATTTGCATTGCTGAAGAGTATTGGAATTGCTCTTTCAATGCAGGAGCGATACGCTCTGCATATTCTTTTTTAAGACTTGCAGTATTACTCATTACTTAATCTCCTCTCCTGATTTTTTAGCATAACGCACTAAAACCTTCTTGCCATTGGCATTTTCAGTTTCTTTTCTACCAACTCTCGTTGCTTTGCCTGTCTTAGGATCCAATGGGTTCAAGTTTGACAAATGGATAGAAGCCTCTTGCTTAACGATACCTCCTTGAGGATTCTTAGCGCTTGGCTTAGTGCTCTTTGAAACCATATTGATGCCTTCAACAATGGCACGGTTCTTCTTTACAAGAACCTTCAATACGCGACCAGTTTTACCTTTATCATTACCAGTATTTACGTAAACTGTATCGCCTTTCTTAATGTGTAATTTACTCATTACTTAAATCTTTAATAAAATTAAAGTACTTCAGGAGCAAGTGAAACTACTTTCATGTTTGTAGCACGCAATTCACGAGCTACCGGACCGAATATACGGCTACCTCTGATTTCACCAGCATTATTCAACAACACACATGCGTTATCGTCGAAACGAATATAAGAACCATCAGCACGACGGATTTCTTTCTTTGTACGCACGATCAGAGCTTTAGACACTGCACCTTTTTTAATATCACTTGAAGGGATGACGCTCTTTACTGAAACTACAATTACGTCCCCAACAGAAGCATAACGGCGACCTGTACCACCTAAAACGCGGATACAGAGAGCTTCTTTAGCACCGCTATTATCACATACTGTAAGTCTGGATTCTGTTTGTATCATAATTACTTAGCTCTTTCAACGATTTCTATTAATCTCCATCTCTTAGTTTTGCTCAAAGGACGAGTTTCCATGATGCGTACGGTATCACCGATGTTGCATTCATTCTTTTCATCATGAGCATGGTATTTTTTCGTCTTACTTACGAACTTACCATATATGGGGTGTTTTTCCTTGAACTTTGCAGCGATAGTAATGGTTTTATCCATCTTGTTGCTAAGAACAACCCCTGTTCTTTCTTTTCTTAAATTTCTTTCCATTGAGCTCACTATTATTTGTTAAGTTCTCTTTGGCGTAATTCAGTTTTCATACGCGCAATAGTCCTGCGTAATTGTTTGATTTGAGCAGGATTGTCAAGTGGAGAAATTGCATGGTTCAATACCATTTGATTGTAGTTTGCAACTTCTGCTTCAACTCTTTCTACCAAGTCGTTGGTAGTCATTTCTTTAATTTCTGCAATTTTCATACTTCTTACGCATTTTGATTTTGAATATCATAGTCACGTCTTACTACAAACTTAGTTGTAATAGGAAGTTTTTGAGCTGCCAAGCGCAATGCTTCTTTTGCAATTTCGTATGATACTCCTTCAGCTTCAATAATAATTCTACCCGGAGTTACAGGAGCTACGAATCCTTCAGGACTACCCTTACCTTTACCCATACGTACATCAGCAGGTTTTCTTGTAATAGGTTTGTCGGGGAAGATGCGGATCCAAATTTGTCCTTGACGTTGCATATATCTTGTTACTGCAATACGAGCAGCCTCAATTTGACGGCCTGTAATCCACTTTGTTTCCAAAGCTTTAATTCCAAAAGAGCCGAAAGCCAATTGGTTACCTCTTTGAGCATTACCTTTTTGGCGTCCTTTTTGTTGTCTTCTGAATTTCGTTTTTTTCGGTTGTAACATAATTCCTAAAACTCAAATTCGTTAACGATTATTTTTCTTTCTTTTGAAGTTCTTTCCGCCGTTGTTTCCGCCATTGCTTCCACGTCCACTTTCTTTGCTTTGAGTAAAGTTTGGAGCCAATTCTCTCTTTCCATAAACTTCGCCTCTACAAATCCAAACCTTGATACCCAAAAGACCTACCTTAGTCAATGCTTCTGCATGACAGTAGTCGATATCAGCACGGAAAGTGTGTAACGGTGTTCTACCTTCTTTATACATTTCTGAACGAGCCATTTCAGCGCCGTTCAAACGGCCAGAGATTTGAATCTTGATACCTTCTGCACCCATGCGCATTGTGTTAGCAATAGCCATCTTGATAGCGCGGCGATATGCAATCTTACCTTCTACCTGGCGAGCGATGTTATTTGCTACGATTACGGCATCTAATTCAGGTCTCTTAACCTCGAAAATATTAATCTGAATATCCTTATCAGTAATCTTCTTCAACTCTTCCTTCAACTTGTCAACTTCTTGACCACCCTTACCGATGATGATACCTGGGCGTGCAGTGCAAACTGTGATTGTCACCAACTTCAAAGTGCGTTCGATAACAATTCTTGAAACACTGGCTTTTGCAAGTCTGGCATTCAGATATTTGCGAATTTTGCTATCTTCGAGCAAAGAATCGCCATAGTTATTGCCACCATACCAATTGGAATCCCATCCTCTGATGATTCCTAAACGGTTGCTTATTGGATTAACTTTTTGTCCCATTTACTTAGCTTTATTCTTCGTTATTACTTTTAGAACCAACGAACAAAGTAACATGATTTGAGCGTTTGCGGATTCTGTAACCTCTACCCTGAGGTGCTGGTCTCATTCTCTTAAGTGTAGCACCACCATCAACAAAAATCTTGGTTACGAACAATTCGCCAGCTTCAGCCTTACGTTCGTTTTTCTGCTCCCAGTTAGCAATTGCAGAGCGCAACAATTTTTCAACTCTCGCAGCAGCCTCTTTAGAAGAGAACTTCAACACGCCGAGCGCTCTATTAACTTCCATACCACGAATCATGTCAGCCACAAGGCGCATTTTTCGCGGAGAAGTAGGAACATTTTGCAACTTTGCAAAATACATTGATTTAAGGGCTTCTTTTCTTTTGTCAGCCGATATTTTCTTTCTTGCTCCCATTATTTATTACTTTATTATTTCAATGAATACCTGTTATTATTTTTTCTTATTACCAGCATGGCCTCTGAAGGTACGAGTAGGAGCGAATTCGCCCAACTTGTGTCCTACCATGTTTTCGGTAATGTAAACAGGGATAAATTTATTTCCGTTGTGAACTGCAACAGTGTGGCCTACAAAATCAGGCGAAATCATTGAAGCTCTAGCCCAAGTCTTAACTACGACCTTCTTGCCAGATTCATTCATAGCAAGAACCTTATTCTCAAGCTTTACGTTAATATACGGGCCTTTTTTTAATGAACGACTCATAATTTATTCAATTAATCAGTTTACTTCTTTCTTCTCTCAATAATATACTTGCTAGATTGTTTCTTAGGAGCTCTTGTCTTAAGACCCTTAGCATACAATCCCTTACGTGATCTTGGGTGACCTCCAGATTGACGTCCTTCACCACCACCCATCGGGTGATCTACAGGGTTCATAACAACACCACGGTTGTGTGGACGACGTCCGAACCAACGTGAACGACCAGCCTTACCTGATGATTCCAAGCCGTGGTCTGAGTTACCTACGCTACCGATAGTTGCTTTACAAGTACAAAGAATCTGACGAACTTCACCTGAAGGCAATTTGATTACACAATACTTACCTTCGCGAGAAGTCAACTGAGCGAAGTTACCGGCTGAACGAACCAAAGCAGCGCCTTGGCCTGGACGCAATTCAATATTGTGAATTACGGTACCTACCGGGATGTTTTGAAGCGGTAATGCATTTCCAATCTCAGGAGCTGCATCCGGACCTGACATCAAAGTCGCACCAACTTGCAATCCATTGGGAGCAATGATATATCTTTTTTCGCCATCAGCATAGAACAACAAAGCGATACGAGCCGAACGATTTGGATCGTATTCAATTGTTTTAACGACTGCTGGCACACCGTCTTTATTTCTCTTGAAGTCTACAATACGGATTACCTTCTTGTGACCGCCACCGATGTAGCGCATAGTCATCTTACCTTCGTTGTTACGACCACCTGAAGATTTCTTACCAAATACAAGAGATTTTTCTGGTACTGATGCAGTAATTTCTTCGAATGTACCAATAATTTTATGTCTTTGCCCCGGTGTTGTGGGCTTAAATTTACGTACTGCCATTTCTATTAAATATTGCTATAAAAATCAATAGTTTCTCCTTCTTTCAACGTAACAATTGCTTTCTTGTAAGCATTTGAACGGCCGTTGATAAGGCCATTGCGTGTATAGCGGCTCTTGTTCTTGCCTGCATAACGCATAGTGTTTACATCCACTACCGTAACGTTGTAAAGGGCTTCAACCTCGTTCTTAATTTCTACTTTATTAGCGTCAGGACGCACAACAAAACCGAAACGATTTTCCATCTTCTCGGTAATTGCGGTCATTTTTTCTGTTACTAACGGTTTAATAATAATTCCCATTATTTAAGCCTCCTTTTACATTAAGATATTGTCAATAGCAGAAAGTGCGCTTTCAGTAAGCACAACAACTCCAGCATCCAATACTCTGTAAGTATTTAAACCTGAAACAGTCTGCACATTAGCACCCTTCACATTACGGGCCGACAAATATACGTTTTTATTTGCTTCGGCGAATACCATCAATAACTTTTTATCAGAAACTTTAAGATTATTTATGATTCCGACAAACTCTTTAGTCTTAGGAGCTTCGAAAGCGAAGTCTTCAAGAACAACGATGGCGCTATTTTGAGCCTTGTATGACAAAGCTGATTTGCGAGCCAAAGCCTTAACTTTCTTATTCAGCTTGAAGTGGTAATCTCTTGGTTGAGGACCAAAAACGCGTCCACCACCTACCAATACCGGTGAGTTCATATCACCACGACGTGCACCGCCGCCACCTTTTTGGCGACCGATTTTACGAGTAGAGCCACTGATTTCACTTCTTTCCTTTGATTTGTGAGTACCTTGACGCATGTTAGCCAAGTATTGCTTCACATCCAAGTAGATAGCGTGGTCGTTCGGCTCAATTCCGAAGATAGATTCGTTTAACGTAACCTTTCTTCCAGTGTCTTCACCTTTAATGTTATATACGTTAACTTCCATTATTTCTCAATTAAAACGATTGAACCTTTGCAACCAGGAACAGAACCCTTAATCAAGAGCAAATTGTGTTCCGCGATCACTTTTAATACTTGCAAGTTTTGAACAGTCACTCTGTCGCCACCTAATTGTCCACCCATGCGCATACCCTTGAATACTTTAGCAGGGTAAGAACATGCACCGATAGAACCCGGTTTACGAGCACGGTTGTGCTGACCGTGAGTAGTTTGACCTACACCACCGAAACCATGTCTTTTAACTACACCTTGGAAACCTTTACCTTTAGAAGTACCAACAACGTCAACAAAGTTTGTGTCGTTAAACAGTTCTACGGTAAGAGTATCACCGAGATTCAATTCTGTTTCAAATCCTTTGAACTCAGCCAAGTGTTTCTTGGGGGTTACGCCTGCCTTTTTAAAATGACCCATCAAAGGCTTGGTAGTACGCTTTTCTTTCATGTCTTGGAATCCCAATTGAACAGCAGCATAACCATCCTTTTCGATAGTCTTAACTTGAGTAACCACACAAGGACCTACTTCGATAACAGTGCATGGTACATTCTTACCATCGGCACTGAAAACGGATGTCATTCCGATTTTTTTTCCTAATAATCCTGGCATTTCACTAATTTTTAAAACTTACACTTTAATTTCTACTTCCACACCACTGGGCAATTCAAGCTTCATCAGAGCATCAACTGTCTTAGCTGTAGAGCTATAGATGTCGATCAATCTCTTGTATGAAGAGAGTTCGAATTGTTCACGAGACTTTTTGTTTACGAAAGTCGAACGGTTCACTGTAAAGATGCGCTTGTGTGTTGGGAGAGGAATTGGACCGCTCACGATAGCACCTGTGCTCTTTACTGTTCTTACAATTTTCTCAGCTGATTTGTCAACCAAGTTGTGGTCGTAAGATTTCAGTTTAATTCTAATTTTTTGACTCATTGTTTGTTTTTAATTAATAATTATAAAATATAAATAGAAGCCGTGGGTTAAGAGTCATTCGCTAACCCACGGGCTTATTTATTACTTAATCAAGTCTACACGACCTTTGCACTCTTCCAACACAGCCTTTGCGATTGAGTTAGAAACTTGTGCGTGATGATCATAAGTCATTGATGATGTTGCACGACCTGAAGTGATGGTACGCAAAGCAGTTACATAACCAAACATTTCAGCCAGCGGAACCATTGCCTTAACGATGCGAGCACCCGAGCGGCTTGACTCCATACCTTCAACTTGGCCGCGACGCTTGTTCAAGTCACCGATTACGTCACCCATGTTCTCTTCCGGAGTAACAACCTCCAACTTCATCATAGGTTCGCAAAGAGCAGGACCAGCTTGAGCGCAAGCATTCTTATAAGCTTGGATAGCACAGATTTCGAATGACAATTGGTCAGAGTCAACAGGGTGGAACGAACCATCGAGCAAAGTCACCTTCAATGAATCCAAGGGGAAACCAGCCAAGATACCGTTCTTCATAGCTGTTTGGAAGCCCTTTTGAACTGAAGGAATGAATTCCTTAGGAATATTACCACCGGTAACTTCGTTAACGAATTGCAATCCGCCTTCTTTAAAGTCTTCATCAACAGGACCTACGTTAACGATAATGTCAGCAAACTTACCACGACCACCCGATTGCTTCTTATAAACTTCGCGGAGGTTAACAGTCTTGGTAATAGTTTCCTTATAGTTAACTTGAGGTTTACCTTGATTACACTCTACCTTGAACTCACGTTTCAAACGGTCGATAATGATATCCAAGTGAAGCTCACCCATACCCGAGATAACTGTTTGGCCACTTTGTTCGTCGGTCTTAACAGTAAATGTCGGGTCTTCTTCAGCCAACTTAGCCAAACCGTTAGAAAGTTTTTCCATATCCTTTTGAGTCTTAGGCTCAACTGCGATACCGATTACCGGTTCGGGGAAATCCATAGACTCGAGTACGATTGGTGCTTCCTCATCGCAAAGAGTATCACCAGTACGGATATCCTTGAAACCTACGCCTGCACCGATATCACCAGCAGAAATCACTTCAACAGGATTTTGCTTATTTGAGTGCATTTGGAACAGACGAGATACACGTTCTTTCTTTTCCGAACGAGTATTGTAGATATATGAACCGGCTTCTACCTTACCTGAGTAAACGCGGAAGAATGTCAAACGACCCACATATGGGTCAGTAGCAATCTTAAATGCCAATGCTGAAGTCTTTTCATCCTCGCTTGGCTTACGATCTTCTTCTGCACCAGTTTCAGGATTAGTACCTACGATAGCAGGAGTATCCAATGGTGAAGGCAAGAAGGCACAAACATAGTCGAGCAAAGTTTGTACGCCCTTGTTCTTGAATGAAGAGCCGCAAAGCATTGGAACGATCTCCATCTTCAAAGTACCTGCACGCAATGCACGCATGATTTCTTCTTCTGTGATAGTAGAAGGATCATCGAAGTACTTCTCCATCAAAGACTCATCGAACTCAGCTACCTTTTCAAGCATCTTGTCTCTCCACTCTTCAGCTTCAGCAACAAGGTTAGCAGGAATATCTTCAATGCTATAGTCAGCACCCATTGTTTCATCGTGCCAGAAGATAGCCTTCATCTTCACAAGGTCAACAACACCCTTGAAATTTTCTTCAGCACCGATAGGAATTTCAACCGGACATGGATTAGCGCCCAACACTTCCTTCATTTGGCGAACTACTTCATAGAAGTCGGCACCCGAGCGGTCCATCTTGTTTACATAACCGATACGAGGTACGTTATACTTGTCAGCTTGACGCCATACAGTTTCTGATTGAGGTTCTACACCACCAACAGCACAGTAAGTAGCAACGGCACCGTCCAATACACGCAATGAGCGCTCTACTTCGGCAGTAAAGTCAACGTGTCCCGGGGTGTCAATCAAGTTAATCTTATAGATTTGATTGTTGTACTTCCAACGGGTAGTTGTAGCTGCAGATGTAATAGTAATACCACGCTCTTGTTCTTGAGCCATCCAGTCCATGGTAGCTGTACCATCGTGAGTTTCACCAATCTTGTGAGTCAAACCGGTGTAGAACAAGATACGTTCAGAAGTTGTAGTCTTACCGGCATCGATGTGAGCCATGATACCGATATTGCGAGTCAATAATAAATCTTGCTTAGCCATTTCCTAATACCTTATAAATGTTAGAATCTGAAGTGAGCGAATGCACGGTTAGCTTCAGCCATACGGTGCATATCTTCTTTACGCTTGAAAGCACCACCTTGCTCATTGAATGCATCCATGATTTCAGCAGCCAACTTGTCGGCCATAGACTTACCACCACGCTTGCGAGCAAAGAGAATCAAGTTCTTCATTGAGATAGATTCTTTACGATCAGGACGGATTTCAGTAGGAACTTGGAATGTAGCACCACCGATACGGCGTGACTTAACTTCCACTTGAGGAGTTACGTTATCCAAAGCTTTCTTCCAGATTTCGAGTGCAGACTTTTCTTCGTTCTGCATTTTGTTTTTCACTGTTTCCAAAGCAGCATAGAAGATTTCGTAAGAAGTGTTCTTCTTGCCATCGTACATCAAGTGATTTACGAACTTAGAAACTTTCACATCATTAAACACGGGATCCGGAAGGACAACGCGTTTTTTTGGTTTTGCTTTTCTCATTTCTTTGAAAAATAATGTTTTGTTCTTGGTTGTTTACTTCTGTCGTCTTCAATCTCCCCACCGGGAAATTTACTCAACCTTTAGCATCTCCAAGCAAACGAAAACGTTTGTTATTACTATAAATAATTAATTAGGCTTATTATTTCTTCTTAGCGGGAGCCTGACCCGGTTTTGGACGTTTTGCACCATACTTAGAACGGCGTTGAGTACGACCAGCTACACCTGCAGTATCCAAAGTACCACGTACAATGTGATAACGAACACCCGGAAGGTCTTTCACACGACCGCCACGTACAAGTACGATTGAGTGTTCTTGCAAGTTATGACCTTCACCTGGGATGTAAGAGTTCACCTCTTTACCATTGGTCAAACGCACACGAGCTACTTTACGCATAGCTGAATTCGGTTTTTTCGGAGTGGTTGTGTACACTCTCACGCAAACGCCACGTCTTTGAGGACAAGAATCAAGTGCTGGAGACTTACTTTTTTCATCCAACACAGCGCGTCCTTTTCTTACTAATTGCTGAATTGTAGGCATTTTAATTGTTTTTAGTTATATATTTATGTTTATTTAAATTCAAAACTATACACTTTTGGGCTGCAAAGATACAAATAAGTTTTGAATTATCAATGCACTACAACTATTTTTTATTATTTATGCAATATTAACAGTTGAAATATTAAGTAGTCAAGAAGTAAGTAGTCAAAAAATCAAGCCTCTCCCTTGGCCCCTGGAATATTTGGGAAAAAGTTTTCACCGGGAATGTTGATCGGGCCGAAAACACGTTCATATTTAGCAATGTTTTCCTGCAAGGCATGCATCAGGCGACAAGCATGCTCGGGCGACATAATCATGCGAGAATTAACTTTCGCCTTCGGAACACCCGGCAATACACGAGCGAAATCCAATACGAACTCCGAGCTAGAATGGGTAATGATAGCCAAATTAGCATAAACACCTTGAGCCACATCCTCGGGCAACTCAATCTGAAACTGATTGTTCTTTTCCATTTTACACCTTATTTAATATATTAATCAATCGACATACAAAGGAAAGAAATTATTCAGAAAATAACAAGCATGACAGATAAAACATGAGTAAGTCAAAATATAATCAAGGACAACAAAAAACAGATATCCCTCATGGGAATAATTACCCTTAACGAAAAATAAATTTTCCTTTCTTGGGAAATACATTTTCACACAACACAATTTAAAATCAGCTCTTACTAAAATATGAATTGTTTACCAAAAAAAGAGGGCATACTTTTATGTATACCCTCTTTTCGTCTGATATCTGAATTTAGAAAATTATTCTTCTTCCGATTCTGAGTTCAAGTCTAAAACATTACGCTTATTAGCTACGATGCGTTCGTATTCGTCGCGAGCACCTACTATAATCTTTTCGAATTCGCGCTGACCGGTACCGGCAGGAATCAAGTGACCACAAATCACGTTTTCCTTCATACCTTCCAAACGGTCAACCTTACCATTGATAGCAGCTTCGTTCAGAACCTTAGTAGTTTCCTGGAATGATGCAGCCGACATGAAGCTTGCGGTTTGCAATGCAGCACGGGTAATACCTTGCAAAATCTGAGTTGATGTAGCAGGAATTGCATCACGTACTTCAACCGGCTTCATATCACGACGCTTCAACATTGAATTTTCGTCGCGCAACTTACGAGCTGTCACAATCTGACCTGGCTGCATAGTTTGAGAATCACCGGCATTTACAACAACTTTCTTGCCCCAAATGCGATCGTTCTCTTCCATGAACTCAAGTTTATCTACTACTTGTTGCTCCAAGAAACGAGTATCACCCGGCTCGTCAATCTGTACCTTACGCATCATTTGACGAACAATAATTTCGAAGTGCTTGTCGTTAATCTTCACACCTTGCAAACGGTAAACGTCTTGTACTTCGTTTACAATATATTCTTGTACGGCTGTAGGACCCTTGATAGCCAAAATGTCAGCTGGCGTAATAGCACCATCGGACAACGGAGTTCCGGCACGAACATAGTCGTTTTCCTGTACCAGGATTTGCTTTGACAATGGCACCAAATACTTCTTAACCTCACCAGTCTTGGAAGTAACAACGATTTCACGGTTACCGCGTTTAACCTTACCCATGGTAATCTCACCATCGATTTCAGCAACAACGGCTGGGTTTGACGGGTTACGGGCTTCGAACAACTCGGTAACACGTGGCAAACCACCGGTGATATCGCCTGCCTTACCTACAGCACGAGGAATCTTAACGAGAACTTCACCGGCCTTGACCTTTTGATTGTCTTCTACAACCACGTGACCGCCCACAGGCAAGTTATAGGTACGAATCAATTCACCATCTTCACTCATGATATGTGCTGAAGGAACCTTAGCCTTATCTTTCGATTCAATAATGATGATTTCGCGCAAACCAGTCGATTCTTCCGATTCTACCTTATAGGTTACGTTTTCGATAACATCTTCAAACTCGATTTTACCACCAGCTTCGGTAATGATAACCGCATTAAATGGATCCCAACGAGCAATCAACTTACCCTTCTCAACCAATTCGCCTTCTGAAGCATAGAGGGTTGAACCATAAGGAATATTATGAGTAGAGAGTACAATACCTGTATTAACATCAACGAAACGGACTTCGGCCAAACGACCAACAACAACCTTTGCAGGTTCACCAGCTTCATCGATAACATCTACTGTACGTAATTCTTCGAATTCTAGACGAGCATTATTCTTAGCCACAACACTAGCATTAGCAGCCATGTTACCGGCAACACCACCGGCGTGGAATGTACGCAATGTCAACTGTGTACCCGGCTCACCGATTGATTGTGCAGCAATCACACCAACGGCTTCACCCTTCTGAACCATGCGGCTTGTAGCAAGATTACGTCCATAGCACTTGGCACAGACACCCTTCTTGGATTCGCAAGTCAATACCGAACGGATTTCTACACTTTCGATTGGAGAGTCCTCGATTTGTTGAGCAATAGTTTCTGTGATTTCTTCACCAC
The DNA here is from genome assembly GCA_015060685.1 of Mediterranea massiliensis. GTDB lineage: Bacteria > Bacteroidota > Bacteroidia > Bacteroidales > Bacteroidaceae > Bacteroides > Bacteroides massiliensis_B. The sequence continues at coordinate 33,593 of SUXZ01000018.1, forward strand.
CGGCTACAATCAACTCGCCTGTTGCAGGGTTGATGATATCATGGACTGATACACGGCCTAAGATGCGTTCATAAAGTGTTGCAATAGTCTCATCGTTATTCTTCAATGCTGTACAAACAAGACCACGCAATGTACCACAGTCTTCTTCGTTGATAATCACATCGTGAGATACGTCAACCAAACGACGTGTCAAATAACCGGCATCGGCAGTCTTCAACGCAGTATCGGCAAGACCCTTACGAGCACCGTGGGTAGAGATAAAGTACTCCAACACTGACAAACCTTCCTTAAAGTTTGAAAGAATAGGGTTCTCGATAATCTGACCACCTTCGGCACCGGCCTTTTGAGGCTTAGCCATCAAACCACGCATACCGGAGAGCTGACGAATCTGTTCTTTAGAACCACGAGCTCCGGAATCAAGCATCATATATACAGAGTTGAAACCTTGGTCGTCGTTCGAAATGGTCTTCATCAAGATATTTGAAAGCTCAGAGTTTACGTGTGTCCAAATATCAATAACTTGGTTGTAACGTTCATTGTCGGTGATGAAACCCATGTTGTAGTTATTCATCACTTGCTCTACCTCATCATAACCCCTTTGAACTAGTTTTTCTTTCTCTTCAGGAATAATGATATCTCCCAAGTTAAACGACAAACCGCCCTTGAAGGCCATTTGATAACCCAAGTTCTTGATGCCATCCAAGAAATCTGCAGCCTTAGAAACACCACAAACCTTGATTACATGGCTAATGATGTCGCGAAGTGACTTCTTAGATATGATGGTATTGATATAACCTGCCTCGACAGGAACAATTTCATTAACAATGACACGTCCTACAGAAGTTTCTTTCATCATCTTCTTGACAATGTTTCCGTTTTCATCCACATCGTCAACCAACACGCTAATAGGAGCATGGATATCACACTTACCTTCATTGTAAGCAATCAATGCTTCTTCAGGACCATAGAACACCAAGCCTTCACCCTTGGCACCCTTACGCAACTTGGTAATGTAATACAAACCAAGTACCATATCTTGTGCCGGCACAGTGATAGGCGCACCATTGGCAGGGTTCAAGATATTATGTGATTGAAGCATCAACATTTGAGCTTCCAATATAGCTTCATTGCTCAAAGGCAAGTGAACGGCCATCTGGTCACCGTCAAAGTCGGCATTAAATGCAGTACATGCCAATGGGTGCAATTGAATAGCTTTTCCTTCAATCATTTTAGGCTGGAATGCTTGGATACCCAAACGGTGCAATGTCGGAGCACGGTTAAGCAACACAGGATGACCCTTCATTACATGCTCCAAAATATCCCAAATAACTGCTTCTTTGCGATCTACAATCTTCTTTGCACTCTTAACAGTCTTGACGATACCACGCTCAATGAGTTTGCGGATAATAAATGGCTTATACAATTCCGCAGCCATCAATTTAGGAATACCGCATTCGCCCATCTTCAACTCAGGACCAACAACGATTACCGAACGTGCAGAATAGTCAACGCGCTTACCCAACAGGTTTTGGCGGAAGCGACCTTGCTTACCCTTCAAACTGTCTGACAAAGATTTCAATGGACGATTGGCATCTGTCTTAACTGCACTTGACTTGCGAGAATTATCAAACAACGAGTCGATGGCTTCCTGCAACATACGCTTTTCATTACGCAAAATCACTTCAGGAGCCTTGATTTCAATCAATCGTTTCAAACGGTTGTTACGGATAATTACACGACGATACAAATCGTTCAAATCGGATGTAGCGAAACGGCCACCATCCAATGGAACCAACGGACGAAGTTCAGGCGGAATCACCGGAACGATTCGAACAATCATCCATTCAGGTTTATTGCGATTACGAGAAGCTCTGAACGATTCTACAACTTGCAAACGCTTCAAAGCTTCGTTCTTACGTTGTTGCGATGAATCGGTATTAGCACGATGACGCAATTCGTATGACAAAGCATCCAAATCCAAACGGGTAAGCAAGTCATAAACGGCCTCGGCACCCATCTTAGCAATAAACTTATTAGGATCTGAATCATCCAAATATTGATTATCCTTTGGAAGCTTTTCAAGCAAATCCAAGTATTCTGTTTCATCGAGCAAATCGTATTGGGCAATCTCATCACTCAACACACCCGGTTGAATAACTACATATCTTTCGTAGTAGATAATAGCATCCAACTTTTTAGTGGGTAACCCTAAGAGATAGCCAATCTTATTGGGGAGTGAACGGAAATACCAAATGTGAGCTACGGGAACAACTAATTGAATGTGTCCCATACGTTCACGTCTAACTTTCTTCTCCGTTACTTCAACACCGCATCGATCGCACACAATACCTTTATAACGAATACGCTTGTACTTACCGCAATGACATTCATAATCTTTGATAGGACCAAAAATGCGTTCGCAGAACAAGCCATCACGTTCGGGTTTGTATGTACGATAATTAATGGTTTCAGGCTTTAACACTTCACCACTCGAGTTCTCTAAGATTTCTTCAGGTGAAGCCAAACCAATAGAGATTTTCGAGAAATTACTCTTTATCTTGTTATCTTTTCTAAAAGCCATACTTTATATATAATATTGATAGTTGACAATGATAATTATTCCAGATTTACGCTCAAGCCTAAACCTCTCAACTCATGCAGCAATACATTCAACGATTCAGGAATTCCTGGAGTTGGCATAGGCTCACCCTTAACAATTGCTTCGTAAGCCTTAGAACGTCCTACAACGTCATCAGACTTAACAGTCAATATCTCTTGCAAGATGTGAGCAGCACCAAATGCTTCGAGAGCCCAAACTTCCATTTCACCGAAACGTTGACCACCAAATTGAGCTTTACCACCCAAAGGTTGTTGAGTAATCAACGAATATGGGCCGATAGAACGTGCGTGCATCTTGTCTTCTACCATGTGACCAAGTTTCAACATGTATGTTACACCAACAGTTGCTTGTTGTTCGAAAGCTTCACCTGTACCGCCATCATACAATGTTGTCTTACCATAGCGTGGAAGACCAGCCTTATCTGTCCATTCATTCAAGTCGTCAATGCTTGCACCATCAAAGATTGGAGTTGCAAACTTAACGCCCAATTTCTTTCCTGCGCTACCTAATACGGCTTCGAAAATCTGACCGATATTCATACGAGAAGGCACACCCAACGGATTCAAAACAATATCTACCGGAGTACCATCTGCCAAGAACGGCATATCTTCTTGGCGTACAACGCGAGAAACAATACCCTTATTTCCGTGACGACCAGCCATCTTGTCTCCAACACCAATCTTACGTTTCTTGGCAATGTAAACCTTGGCCATTTGGATAATACCTGCAGGCAATTCGTCTCCGATTGTGATAGCAAACTTCTTACGCTTCAACTCAGCATCGAGTTCCTTATACTTCTTAATGAAATTCAAGATCAAAGAACGAATCATTCCATTAATACGGGCATCGGAAGTCCAATTGCTCAACTGAACAGTAGTGAAATCCAAATCAGCAAAGTGTGATACAGAGAATTTAGAACCCTTAGGAATAATATCTACAGCCAAGTAATCCTTAACCCCTTCAGATACATATCCTTCTGTCAACTCCAGAAGTTTTGTAATCAAAATCTTCTTAAGCTCATCTATCTTGCCTTCAAATTCTTCATCAATCTTAGGCAGCAAAGCTTTGTCTGCCAACTTAGAGCTACGTGTCTTGATTGCTCTTGAGAACAAGCGCTTGTCAATAACAACACCCTTCAATGAAGGTGAAGCCTTCAAAGAGGCATCCTTAACATCGCCGGCCTTATCACCGAAAATTGCACGAAGCAATTTTTCTTCTGGAGAAGGATCAGATTCACCCTTAGGCGTAATCTTACCAATCAAGATATCTCCCGGTTCAATGCAAGCACCGATTCGAACAATACCGTTTTCGTCAAGATCTTTAGTTGCTTCTTCACTAACATTTGGAATATCAGAAGTCAATTCTTCCATACCACGTTTAGTTTCACGCACTTCAAGTGCAAACTCTTCAACATGAACCGAAGTCAAGAGGTCTTCACGAACTACACGTTCATTCAATACGATAGCATCCTCATAGTTATAACCTTTCCAAGGCATGTAAGCCACCAAAAGATTTCTACCTAAGGCCAATTCACCATTCTCAGTAGAATAACCTTCGGTCAAAATTTGTCCAGGAACAACACGATCTCCCTTTTCACAAATCGGACGAAGGTCTATTGTCATATTTTGGTTTGTACGACGCCACTTTGGAATAATATACTCTTTCAAAGCCGGCTCGAAACTTACAAATTCCTCGTCTTCTGTACGATCATAGAGAATGCGGATAACAGATGCATCTACATATTCTACAACACCATGACCTTCAGCAGTCAACTGTGTACGAGAATCACGTGCCAATTGACGTTCGATACCTGTACCGACGATAGGAGCCTCACTTCTCAACAAAGGTACTGCCTGGCGCATCATGTTAGAACCCATCAACGCACGATTAGCGTCATCATGTTCCAAGAAAGGAATCAACGATGCAGCAATAGATGCAATTTGTTGTGGCGAAACGTCCATGTATTCCACATCACCTGGAGTAACCAAAGGATAGTCGGCATCTTGGCGAGCCTTAACTTTTGAACGAATGAATGTTCCATCATCATTCAAAGGTGCATTACCTTGAGCAATAATCTTACCCTCTTCTTCTTCGGCAGTCAAATATACCAATCCTTCTTGAGAGAGGTCTACCTTAGCATTTTCAACCTTACGATATGGGGTTTCAATAAAACCAAGTTCATTGATTTTTGCAAATACACACAAAGACGAAATCAAACCTATATTCGGACCTTCAGGAGTTTCAATCGGACAAAGACGTCCATAGTGGGTATAGTGTACGTCACGCACCTCGAAACCAGCTCTTTCACGAGACAAACCGCCAGGACCGAGTGCAGACATACGACGTTTGTGAGTAATTTCAGCCAAAGGATTCGTTTGGTCCATAAATTGCGACAAGGCATTGGTACCAAAGAATGAATTGATTACCGATGAAATGGTCTTAGCATTAATCAAGTCGATTGGAGTAAACACTTCATTGTCGCGTACATTCATACGCTCACGAATAGTGCGTGACATACGTGCCAAACCGATAGAGAATTGATTTGACAATTGTTCACCTACGGTACGTACACGACGATTACTCAAGTGGTCGATATCATCAACATCAGCCTTCGAATTAATCAATTCGATAAGGTATTTGATAATCTCAATAATATCTTCTTTTGTCAATACGCGAACATCCATGTCGGTAGTCAAGTTCAATTTACGATTGATACGATAACGACCAACATCACCCAAATCGTAACGTTTTTCAGAGAAGAAAAGGTTGTTGATTACTTCGCGTGCACTTGCATCATCGGCAGGGTCTGCATTACGCAACTGACGATAAATGTAAAGAACTGCTTCCTTTTCAGAGTTACTTGGGTCTTTTTGAAGTGTGTTATATATAATAGAATAATCAGATTGATTTGGCTCATCTCTGTGAATCAAAATATTTTGAACACCAGATTCAAGAATCAAATCAACGTGTTCTGGTTCAATCAAAGTTTCACGATCGATAACGACTTCGTTACGTTCGATAGAAACAACTTCACCAGTATCTTCATCTACGAAATCTTCAATCCATGTCTTCAGAACACGAGCAGCAAGTTTACGGCCAACGATTTTCTTCAGATTGGTCTTATTTACTTTAACTTCTTCTGCCAGGTTGAAAATTTCGAGTATATCCTTATCATTTTCAAATCCGATAGCACGCAAAAGAGTTGTTACAGGCAACTTCTTCTTGCGATCGATATATGCATACATCACATTATTGATGTCTGTAGCAAATTCAATCCAAGAACCCTTAAAAGGAATAATACGTGCCGAATACAACTTAGTACCATTAGCATGCATACTTTGACCAAAGAATACACCCGGAGAACGATGCAATTGAGATACAACAACACGTTCGGCACCATTAATAACAAATGTTGCCTTATCAGTCATATATGGGATAGGACCTAAGAATACATCCTGAATAACCGTATCGAAATCCTCATGATCGGGATCGGTACAATACAATTTCAATTTTGCCTTTAAAGGAACACTATAAGTAAGCCCCCGCTCTATACATTCATCAATGCTATAACGCGGTGGATCAATATAATAATCAAGAAACTCAAGAACAAAATTATTTCTTGTATCAGCAATGGGGAAGTTTTCAGCAAAAACCTTATACAAACCCTCATTCTTACGTTTCTCAGGAGGTGTATCTAGTTGTAAAAAGTCTTGAAACGACTTCAATTGCACTTCCAAAAAATCCGGATATTGCAATGGATTCTTTGTTGATGCAAAATTAACTCTTTGGTTTACAGTACTTGAAGACATCTGTCAATGGATTTGAGGAACTTATTTTTAAATATATACACAAAAAGGTTAAGAGCCCTTTTTCGCAAGGGCTCTTAACCGAACCACCTGATTTACAGGTTAATACTATTTAAGTTCAACTTCAGCTCCAGCTTCTTCCAATGTCTTCTTCAATGACTCAGCTTCGTCCTTAGCCAAACCTTCTTTTACTACACTAGGAGCACCGTCAACCATGTCCTTAGCTTCCTTCAAACCAAGACCACAAGCTTCCTTAACGGCCTTAACTACTTGAAGTTTAGCTGCACCAGCACTCTTCAATACTACATCAAAAGAAGTCTTTTCTTCAGCTGCAGCAGCACCAGCAGCAGCAGGACCAGCAGCAACAGCAACAGCTGCAGCAGCAGGTTCAATACCATATTCTTCTTTCAGGATAGTTGCAAGTTCATTAACTTCTTTTACTGTCAAGTTAACTAATTGTTCTGCAAAAGCTTTCAAATCTGCCATTTTTGTATAAATTTAATTGATTAAATACTAAATAATTGATAATTAATTTTGAAGCAATTAAGCCTCTGTACGTTCACCAAGTGTCTTAAGCACTCCGTGAATAGTGTTTCCACCAGATTGCAAAGCAGAGACAACGTTCTTTGCAGGAGATTGCAGCAAAGCAACAATTTCTGCGATAACTTCGTTCTTGCTCTTGATAGCAACCAAAGCGTCCAACTGATCAGCTCCAACATAGAAGCCTTCTTCTGCATATGCAGCTTTCAAACCAGGAATACCATTCTTTGCCTTATCCTTGATAAGCTTAGCAGGTGCGTTAGCGACATTCGAAAACATCACTGCAGTTGTGCCTTTCAAAGTAGCAAAAAGTGGAGAATAGTCTTCTTCCAAAGTTTCCAATGCCTTTTGAAGCAAAGTGTTTTTAACGACCATCAATTTGATGTCGGCCTTATAGCACTCTCTTCTCAAAGCAGTAGTATCAGCTGCATTCATAGCAGTTGTATCTACTAAATAGAAGTGACCATATTCCTTTACGGTAGCAGCAATTTGCTCAATAATTGTACTTTTATCTTCCTTTCTCATTGTTACTCCGTTTTTAGTTTTCTTCTACTGTTTTGGGGTCAATCTTAATGCCTGCACTCATAGTGCTAGAAAGATAAATGCTCTTAATATATGTACCTTTAGCTGCAGTTGGTTTAAGCTTAATCAATGTCGAAATGAATTCTCTCGCATTGTCGCGAATCTTTTCAGGTTCGAATGATACTTTACCAATTGAAGTATGAACAATACCACTCTTATCAACTTTAAAGTCGATCTTACCTTGTTTTACTTCTTTTACAGCCTTAGCGACATCCATAGTCACAGTGCCACTCTTAGGATTCGGCATCAATCCACGAGGACCGAGTACACGACCGAGTGCACCAATCTTACCCATGATAGACGGCATTGTGATAATCACATCAATATCAGTCCATCCACCTTTGATCTTTTCAATATATTCGTCAAGACCAACATAATCAGCTCCAGCTTCTTTTGCAGCAGCTTCAACGTCAGGTGTACAAAGCACCAAAACGCGGGTTACCTTACCAGTACCGTGTGGAAGTGATACTACACCTCTCACCATCTGGTTTGCCTTACGAGGGTCAACACCCAAACGCACGTCAATATCCAGAGAAGCGTCAAACTTAGTGAAAGTAATTTCTTTCACAAGCGAAGCAGCTTCTTTGAGAGAGTATGCTTTCCCTGCTTCAATTTTTTCTGCAGCCAACTTTTGATTTTTTGTCAGTTTACCCATTCTAATTGAAGTTTATTAGTTATTAACCGGGAACTCCCCTTTTACAGCGATACCCATACTTCTAGCTGTACCAGCAACCATCTTCATAGCTGCTTCTACAGTAAAACAGTTCAAGTCAACCATCTTATCTTGAGCAATCGTACGAACTTGTTCCCAAGTCAACTCAGCAACTTTCTTACGATTAGGCTCAGCAGAACCACTCTTTACCTTAGCTACTTCGAGCAATTGAATGGCAACAGGAGGAGTCTTGATTACAAAATCGAAAGACTTATCTGCGTAGTAAGTGATAATAACAGGAAGAACCTTTCCTGCTTTGTCCTGGGTTCTGGCGTTGAATTGCTTGCAAAATTCCATGATATTAATACCCTTAGAACCCAATGCAGGTCCTACCGGGGGTGATGGATTTGCAGCGCCTCCTTTAATCTGTAATTTGATTAGTCCAGCAACTTCTTTAGCCATTTTGTTAAATGATTTATATAATAAACACTAATAAAGAAATCGGCAGTGTAACAAGACTGCATCATTCTTTTTCAACTTGCATAAAGCCCAATTCGAGAGGAGTTTTCCGCCCGAAAATCTTGACCATAACCTTAAGTTTCTTCTTTTCATTGTTGATTTCTTCAACAACGCCATTGAATCCACTGAATGGACCGTAGTTTACTTTCACAGTCTCGCCAACCACATAAGGGATGTTGATTTCTTCACCAACATCTTGAAGTTCGTCTACTGTGCCAAGAATTCTGTTCACTTCAGACTGTCTCAGCGGCACAGGTTTGTCCATTCCACCCAAAAATCCGATTACATTCGGAGTATTTCTTAGGTGATGAGCAACCTCACCAACTAAAGCAGCTTCCACCAAGACATATCCAGGAAGATAGCTTCTTTCCTTCACAATTTTCTTCCCATTGCGAACCTGATACACCTTCTCTGTAGGAATAAGAACCTGAGAGACAAAATCGCTAAGGCCACTGTTTTTGATATCTATATCAAGATATTCTTTAACCTTGGCCTCTTTTCCACTAATAGCACGAAGAACGTACCATTTTTTTTCAATCTCAGACATTACCTAACTTTTTAATGTGGATAAATGAACTCCATTACATTCTCGAAACACACGTCCATCAGGAACACTACCAATGCAATAAGCAGGGAAGCATATAAAACAACTACTGCACTGTTTGTTAGTTCCTTATAAGTAGGCCACGACACTTTATAAACAAGCTCGTTGTAAGTTTCTTTAATATAAGCTACTATCTTTTTCATTTCTTAAAAATTAGCACGGGAGGAGAGGCTCGAACTCCCGACACCCGGTTTTGGAGACCGGTGCTCTACCAACTGAGCTACTCCCGTTTGAACATAATCAGTTCCCGACGATTAAAATCGGGAACTGATTAATATATTCATGTTGAGATTATTCAACGATTTCAGTAATCTGACCAGAACCTACTGTACGTCCACCTTCACGGATAGCGAAACGCAAACCTACGTTCAAAGCAACTGGGTAGATCAATTCTACATTGATTTCAACGTTATCACCTGGCATTACCATTTCAGTACCTTCTGGCAAAGTGATTTCACCGGTACAGTCCATAGTACGGAGGTAGAATTGAGGACGATACTTGTTGTGGAATGGAGTGTGACGACCACCTTCTTCTTTCTTCAATACATAGATAGAAGCCTTGAAAGTAGTGTGAGGCTTGATTTGGCCTGGCTTACACAATACCATACCGCGCTTGATTTCGTTCTTATCGATACCACGGAGCAACAAACCTACGTTGTCACCAGCTTCACCTTGATCCAACAACTTGCGGAACATTTCAACACCAGTTACAACTGACTTCTTGTCTTCGCCCAAACCGAGGATTTGAACTTCGTCACCTACGTGGATAACACCAGCTTCGATACGACCAGTTGCTACAGTACCACGACCAGTGATTGAGAATACGTCTTCAACAGGCATCAAGAATGGTTTATCAACATCGCGTGGAGGAAGTGGAATCCAAGTGTCGCAAGCGTCCATCAATTCCATAACTTTTTCTTCCCACTTTTCAACGCCGTTCAAAGCACCGAGTGCAGAACCTTGGATGAATGGAGTGTTGTCACCATCGAATTCGTATGCTGACAAAAGTTCACGCATTTCCATTTCAACGAGTTCCAACATTTCAGCGTCATCAACCATATCACACTTGTTCAAGAATACAACCAAGCGAGGTACGTTTACCTGACGAGCCAAAAGGATGTGTTCGCGAGTTTGAGGCATCGGACCGTCTGTAGCAGCACAAACGATGATAGCACCGTCCATTTGAGCAGCACCAGTTACCATGTTCTTAACGTAGTCGGCGTGACCCGGACAGTCAACGTGAGCATAGTGACGGTTTGCAGTTTCATACTCTACGTGAGAAGTGTTGATAGTAATACCGCGTTCCTTTTCTTCAGGAGCATTGTCGATAGAATCGAATGAACGCAACTCAGACAAACCTTTCTTTGCCAACACTGTAGTGATAGCAGCAGTCAAAGTAGTCTTACCGTGGTCAACGTGACCAATTGTACCAATGTTTACGTGGGGCTTGGTACGTTCAAATTTCTCTTTAGCCATAGCTTTACTTGTTTATTTAATTGATTAATAATCAGCTTTCACTTTCAATGAGCTGTTACCGGGACTTGAACCCGGGACCTCTTCCTTACCAAGGAAGTGCTCTACCGCTGAGCTATAACAGCAAGGAGAATCAAGTTTGTGGGCGAAGATGGATTCGAACCACCGAAGGTAAAAACCAGCAGATTTACAGTCTGCCCCATTTGGCCACTCTGGTATTCGCCCTCATATCTCCTTCGAGCCTCTTGTCGGATTCGAACCAACGACCCCGAGATTACAAATCACGTGCTCTGGCCAACTGAGCTAAAGAGGCATAGCTAAAATTTGCAGCCGCCCAAACAGAATTGAGCGGAAACGGCTGCAAATTTAGACATTTATTTTTTACCCACAAAATTTTTAGTGGGATTTTATTTGTTACGCATCTTTTCTTTGTACTTAACCAGCTGTTTTTCTAATGCTTCCATACACAAATCAACTGCTTCTTCGAATGTATCGCAAATTTTATTAGCAAAACATTCTCCATTCGGCACTAGAACCTTAACGGCTACTTCTTTATTATCTGAAGTCTCTGGCTTAACTACCTTTAATGACACCTCTACTTTCTTTATATCGTCGTAATACTTTTCGAGCTTGGCTGCTTTCTTCTGAATAAAAGCTTGTAGTTGCTCGGATGCATCAAAATGAATTGATTGAATTCTTACTTCCATAGTTACCTCCTTTGTTTTTAAGCTCTTGGGTGAGCTTGGTTATAAACTTTTTTTAATTCTTCGAAAGTAGTGTGCGTATAGATTTCGGTTGTTGCCAAACTTTCGTGCCCCAACAGCTCCTTTATCGCGCCCAATTCCGCCTGGTTATTAAGCATTGCGGTGGCAAATGAGTGTCTCAACACGTGCGGCGACCGTTTCTTTGCCGTTGTTACTTTCGACAGATTCTGTTTCACCATATTCCGAACGACAGTTGCACATAGCGGGCGGCCATCTTCTCGAACGAAAAATGAATTCATCCGATTGGGGACTTCCCGATTGCGTTTATCGACATAGTTAATCAGCTCCTCTTTCAACTCTGCTGCAAAAGGTATCAAGCGTTGTTTGTTTCGTTTTCCGGTCACCTTTATGAGCGATGCATTCATATCCACATCGGCATCATCCAGTCCGATAAGTTCGGAAAGCCGGATACCTGTTGCATAAAACATCAGGATAATCATCCGATCCCGACACCCTTTGTAATCATCACCAAAATCCACTTCATCGAGCAACCTATTCATATCCTCCTCTCTCACAAACGTAGGCAAGGTCTTTTTGTTCTTTGGTCTCACCACCTTTCTCAGCGGATCCACCAACACATCCCCCCTACGCAAGAGGAATCTATAATAGCTATGCAACGAACTCAGTTTGCGATTAACAGAAGAAGCAGCATATTTCTCCATTAGGCTTATTACCCATTTCCGAATAACCTTTGCGTCTGCTTCTTCGGGAGCTATCCCCCCATTCTTCTTTTGGATAAATTCGCAAAACTGCTCGATATCTTCCCGATATCTGGCTACGGTATTCTCGGAGTAGTTCCGCTCATACTGCAAATAGTCCAAAAAAGAATCTGTCGACAACATATCGTCACGTTTCTAAAAGATGCAACGAATGTAAGAAAAAGATTTCAATTATTCAAATGAAATTACGAATAATTATTCTTCTACTTGATGTAATTGTTGAACGTAAACTGCGCGTTCCTTCTTAAGTCTCTTAATTACAGACGGCTTATCAAATTGTTGTCTGCTTCTTAATTCTTTCACTACGCCAGTTTTTTCGAATTTACGCTTGAATTTCTTCAATGCTTTTTCGATGTTTTCGCCTTCTTTTACAGGTACTACAATCATTTTAATAAATAAATTAATTAGTTAATGTTTATAAAATCCGAATAAATCGGGCGGCAAAATTACATATAGTTTCTTTATTCTCAAAACTTTCCTGCAAAAAAATGGCAAAACCTAAGGAGCTAAAGAAAAATATAGCTACCTTTGGAGAGCAAAATCAACCCTATATGAATAGATATATCCACGAACGAATAGCCTTGCTACGCAATTGGATGAGCCAGCAAGGATTAGAAGCATTTATCATACCCACAACCGACCCGCACAATAGCGAGTATGTAGCCGAACATTGGAAATCAAGATGTTGGATAACAGGATTTACCGGTTCAGCAGGATGTGCAGTAGTAACCATGAAGAGAGCTGCGCTATGGACCGATTCACGCTACTTCCTGCAAGCTGAAGAACAGCTAAAAGATAGCGGCATACTTCTAATGAAGGAAAAACTACCTGAAACACCATCTATTGGCCAATGGCTAAAAAAAGAACTGAAAGGAGAACCTAGAGTAGGCATTGATGGATGGGTGGATAATGGCAGTTTTGCAAGCGACATCAAGCAACACTTGCAAACAGCATTAATCTATTGTGGCGATCCTTTTGAAGTAATCTGGAAAGATCGCCCCCCACTACCTCAGGAACCACTCTTCATCCTTGACGAATGCTTTACCGGCAAGAGTTGCCAAACAAAGATTGAAGAAATTAAAACCGCCTATCGTCAACAGCAATGCACAGGTATCCTGCTTTCTGCTTTAGACGAAATCGCATGGACACTGAATCTTCGTTGCAACGATGTGCATTGCAACCCTGTTTTCATCAGCTATTTGCTCATCACCGACAAGAATTACACCTTATATATATATATGGATAAATTAACGGACGATGTAAAAGCATACCTGAAAGCAAATAGCATCGACGTTAAACCATATAAAGATATTGAGAGAGATTTAAAGCGGCAAACTCAAAGAAAGATTGCAATTTCATCTACCCTTAACGGGCAATTAAAAGCAGCTATTAAGAAACCGGTTTCTCTTTCGCCTTCAATTGTCTCCTTAATGAAGTGTGTCAAAAACGAAACCGAACAAGCTGGATTCCGCAAGGCCATGGAACGAGATGGAGTAGCTATGGTAAAATTCCTTAAGTGGCTAAAACCAGCCGTCGAAGCTGGCGGACAAACGGAACTTAGTATCGACAAAAAGCTATACGAATATCGTTCAGAGCAAGCCCATTTCAAGGGAGTCAGTTTCGATACCATTGCCGGATACGGGACACATGCCGCGATAGTCCACTACGAAGCAACCCCAGAAACCGATATCCCACTTGAGACACATGGCCTATTGCTATTAGATAGCGGCGCGCAATATCTGGATGGAACAACCGACCTGACACGAACCATTCCACTTGGCCCGTTGACGGAAGAGGAGAAGCGCGACTATACCTTGGTATTGAAAGGAATGTTGCACATCATGAATATACAGTTCCCCGAAGGAACATGTGGTACACAACTCGACGTGTTAGCCCGGCAATTCATGTGGAAGGAAGGCATCAACTATCTGCATGGTACAGGGCATGGCATCGGTTCATTTCTATGCGTACACGAAGGGCCTCATCAAATTCGCATGAATCATGTCCCCACCCAGTTACAACCAGGCATGATAGTAACTGACGAACCAGGCATTTACAAAGCAGGCAGCCATGGCATCCGGATTGAGAACACCTTAATGATTGTACCGGCTCAAGAAACATGCTTCGGACGCTTCTTCAAATTCGAAGCCTTGACACTATGCCCCATCCAGAAAGAAGCTATCTGCTTGGAAATGATGAATGACGAAGAAAAAGAATGGCTGAACAACTACCATACCGAAGTGTTCAACCGATTATCACCACTTCTTGACAAAGAGCATTGCGAATGGCTGAAACAACAATGCGAACCAATTTAACCCAATATCAAGTAAATAAAACAATAATAAAATGGCTATAATCAAATCAGTTAGAGGATTTACCCCCGAAATAGGCAAAGATTGTTTCCTTGCCGAAAATGCAGTAGTTATCGGTGATGTAAAAATGGGTGACGGATGCAGCATATGGTACAGCACCGTACTTAGAGGCGATGTCAATTCCATTCGTATAGGAAACGGAGTGAATATTCAAGACGGAAGTGTACTACATACCCTATACGAAAAATCTACTATCGAAATTGGCAACCATGTATCAGTAGGCCATAACGTTACCATTCACGGAGCAAAAATTGAAGATTATGCGCTTATCGGCATGGGCTCTACCCTACTCGACCATGCGGTTGTTGGCGAAGGAGCCATCGTTGCAGCCGGTTCTTTAGTATTGAGCAATACAATCATTGAACCCGGAAGCATTTGGGGCGGAGTACCGGCAAAATTCATCAAAAAGGTTGCGCCCGAACAAGCAAAAGAGATTAACCAAAAGATTGCACACAACTACCACATGTATGCTTCGTGGTACAAGGAGGAAGAGTAAACATCAGAAATTTACCGTTTGCATGATTTTGTCCGTAGCGCCGGCATTATCACGAACATAGCTACCAGCCTTTTCGCCCGCTTGTTGCAAGAAAGACGAATCGGTATAAAACCGTTGCATAAGCGAATTGAATTCTGTGGCATTATTAATGCTATAGGCTCCTTGTGCTTCGATAAGTTGAATGGCCTCCTGGAATTTCTGATATTTTGGCCCGATGATTACCGGGATGCCATAAACAGCTGCTTCAAGGGTATTGTGAATACCAACACCAAAACCGCCACCCACATAAGCAACCTCGCCATAACGATAAATGCTACTAAGCAAACCGAAACAATCGATAATCAAGCAATCGGCCTTACGCACATTTTGCTCGTCAGCACGTGTATAACGGACATAAGGACGCTTCAACTTATTGATTATCTCCACTAAATGGTTCTCATCGATAACGTGCGGAGCGATAATAAGCTTCATCTCAGGATGAGCATTGAAGTACTCGATAAATATATCTTCGTCTGGTTGCCATGAACTTCCCGCCACAAACGTAAACTGGTTATCTCCCTTAAAAATTTCCACTAAGGGTAAATCTTTTGCTTCTTGACGAATCTGAAGTACGCGGTCGAAACGCGTATCACCTACCACTTGAACACGATTGATTCCAATGGCCGAAAGATAGCGTTTGGACGTTTCGTTCTGGACAAATAAACAATCGAAGTTTTGAAGAACCTTTCTATACATTCCGCCATACCACTGAAAAAAGATTTGTCCACGACGAAAAATAGACGACACACTATAAACGGGGATACGACGTTGATGAAGTTCATCAAGATAGTTCTTCCAGAACTCGTACTTGATAAAAAAGGCCATACATGGATTGGCTATATCAAGGAACTTCCTTACATTACGAGGCTTGTCAAAAGGAAGATAGCAAATAACATCTGCGCCACGATAGTTCTTACGCACTTCGTAGCCCGAAGGAGAGAAGAATGTTAGTAATATGCCATATTGCGGGTATTCTGCGCGAATACGTTCCATCAAAGGTCTTCCTTGCTCGAACTCACCCAACGATGCAGCATGAAACCAGATATACTTACGCCCTTGCTCCATTTGTTGACGAAGCAAATCATAGGCCACCCAGTGTCCTTTCATCATCTTACGCGGTTTACGACTAAAAGGCGCTACCAAATGTACCAAAAGGTCGTATATCGCTATTCCTATATTATATAGCATCATCTAATAAGAAGCATTACACTATTTTATTACTTCCAATGCACGGGCAATGCGTGCAATAGTTTCTTCCTTACCAAGAAGTTCGGTAATATCGAACATGTGAGGTCCCTTACATTCGCCCACAACGGCCAGACGGAATGCATTCATTACATTGCCCATGTGGTAACCCTTTTCAGTAATCCAACCTATCACAACATCCTCACTTGGTTTGCTTTCGAAATTATCCATCCCTTGAAGCAAAGCAATCAGTTCGTTCATGATAGCAGGAGTATCTTCTTTCCAACGTTTCTTCACATCCTTCTCGGCATAGCTTGTAGGTGTCTCGAAGAAGAAACGGGCTTGATTCCACAGTTCTTTCACAAAGTTTACACGGCCTTTAACAAGCGACACAACCGTAGTGATGTATGCATCGCTATATTTTGAGAGGTCAACACCTTGTTGAACAAGTACCGGTTTAAATAGCTCGGCCAATTCGGCATCACTCTTTTGGAGGATGTATTCATGGTTGAACCAAATACCTTTTTTATAGTCGAACTTTGCACCCGCCTTTGAGCAACGACTTAAATCGAACAACTTAATAAGTTCGTCCATCGACATCAGTTCCTGATCATTTCCCGGGTTCCAACCCAACAAGGCCAGGAAGTTGATAACTGCTTCGGGCAGATAACCCGATTCGCGATAACCAGAAGAAATATCACCGGTCTTGGGGTCGTGCCATTCCAGTGGGAAAACGGGGAATCCCAAACGGTCGCCATCGCGTTTACTCAATTTTCCATTACCTTCGGGTTTCAACAGCAAAGGTAAGTGTGCAAATTGTGGCATGGTATCAGCCCAACCAAAAGCACGATACAACAGCACATGAAGCGGTGCTGAAGGCAACCATTCCTCACCACGTATTACATGTGAGACCTCCATCAGATGGTCGTCCACAATATTCGCCAAGTGATAGGTTGGCAACTCATCTGCCGACTTATAAAGAACTTTATCGTCCAAGATAGAAGAGTTGATAACCACATCCCCACGAATCAAGTCGTTTACATGAATATCCTCGTTGGGCTCAATCTTGAAACGGACAACGTATTGCTTACCTTCGGCAATCAAAGCATCCACCTCTTCTTTCGAAAGCGTCAATGAATTGCGCATTTGCAAACGGGTAGAGGCATCGTATTGGAAGTTTGCAATCTCCTGACGTTTGGCATCCAGCTCTTCCGGTGTATCGAAAGCGATGTATGCCTTATCAGCATCAAGCAACACCTTTACATACTTCTTATAAATATCACGACGCTCAGATTGGCGATATGGGCCATGTTCACCACCGAAACTTACTCCTTCATCAAAAGGAATACCCAGCCATTTGAACGAGTCAATAATGTACTCTTCTGCACCCGGCACAAAACGATTGGAATCGGTATCTTCTATACGAAAAATAAACTCACCACCGTGCTGACGAGCAAACAGATAATTATATAATGCGGTGCGCACACCACCAATATGCAAAGCTCCCGTAGGACTGGGTGCAAAACGCACTCTAACCTTTCTTTCCGTCATAAAAACACTCAACTTTTATATATTAGGTCGCAAAAATAGCCTTTTTTTTCCATACTATTGTTTTTTTTCGTACTTTTCGCAAAAATTTCAAGATTTATGAAACATACAAGGGATAAAAAGAGCATTTTCAATAAAGATTTGCTATACAAAGCGCTTATTTTCATCGTATCAGTAAGCCTCATAACCTATTTCCTGCCAAGAGATAGCAAGTTCAACTATCAGTATGACATCAACAAGCCTTGGCGATATGGCCAACAAATTGCGACTTTCGATTTTCCGATATACAAATCGGAACAGCTGGTAAAAAAAGAGCAAGACAGTTTATTGGCGCATTTTCATCCCTACTATCAGCAAAGCACGACGGTTAAAGATGATGCCCTCAAGAAACTAAGAATTGACTATCAGACCCATTTACATAACATCATGCCCTCTCAAAGTTATTTGACACATCTTGTCCAACAACTTGAAAAGGTTTATGATAATGGCATAATAGCCACCGAGCAACAGATGCAGCTCAACAAAGACAGCATCAGTTCCATCATGGTTGTTCACGAGAAACTGGCTACCCAACGAAGCACATCGGATCTACTATCCGTAAAGGATGCCTACACCAAAGTATTGTATAGCGATACGCTGCGCTATCGGAACGACATCCTACAACGATGCAACCTCAACGAGTATATTTACCCCAATCTTATCTTCGATGAAACCCGAACAGAAAGTGCAAAGAAAGAATTGCTCGAAACCTATCCTTGGGCAAATGGCATGGTTCAAAGCGGGCAACGAATCATCGACCGAGGAGAAATTGTTACCGAAGAGATTTTCAATATATTGGAAAGTCTGAAAAAGGAATCCATCAAGCGTAACGATTCAATTGGACAGAAGCATTTCATTTTAGGCGGACAAATCCTAACCGTAAGCATCCTGATTTTGTGCTTCATCATCTTCACAACCCTTTTCCGCCAAAAGTATTATGCACGCAAACGAAACATCTTATTGGTATTTGCACTCATTACACTCTATTGCGTAACAACCGGCATCATGGTTTCCAAGAATTTCTTGAATGTAAACATCCTGCCCTATGCCATGCTACCCATCATTATACGCGTCTTCCTCGATTCGCGGACTGCATTCATGGCACACGTCACCACCATACTTATATGCTCCGTTTGTTTGCGCTATCCATACGAGTTTATCTTATTACAATTGACAACCGGCATGGTTGCCATCTATAGCTTGCGCGAATTGACTCAACGCTCACAACTCTTCCGTACAGCATTCATTATCTTGCTGACATACAGCTTGGTATATTTTGCCTATGAGTTAAACACCGAAAGCGACTTAACCAAACTCAATTGGAGCATGTACATCTACTTCTGCATCAATTGCACATTGGTTCTATTTGCCTATCCGCTATTGTTCATGCTTGAAAAGACCTTTGGTTTCACTTCCGATGTTACCTTGGTAGAGTTGTCCAACATCAATAATCCGTTGTTGCGCCAGATGTCGGAAACCGTACCGGGTACATTCCAACACTCCATGCAAGTAGCCAACCTTGCGGCAGAGGTGGCCAACCACATTGGAGCAAAAAGCCAACTTGTACGAACCGGTGCATTGTATCATGACATCGGCAAGATGGAACGTCCTGCCTTCTTTACCGAAAACCAATCAGGAAACATGAATCCGCACAAACGATTAAAATACGAGCAAAGTGCAAAGGTGGTTATCAACCATGTGCTTGATGGCATAAAATTAGCAGAGAAATACAACTTGCCTAAAGTGATTAAAGATTTCATCACTACCCACCATGGCAAGGGAGTAACCAAATACTTCTATATCTCCTGGAAGAACGAACACCCCGATGAAGAGATAGACGAAACCCTGTTCACCTATCCCGGTCCTAATCCGTTCACCAAAGAGCAGGCTATCCTGATGATGGCCGATGCCGTGGAAGCCGCTTCGCGAAGTTTAGCCGAATACACCGAAGAGAGCATCAGTTCATTGGTGGACAAGATTATCGACGGCCAAGTAAACGATGAATACTTCAAGGAGTGCCCCATCACATTCTTGGATATCGCTACCGCCAAAGCCGTATTTAAGGAGAAGTTGAAGATTATCTATCACACTCGCATCAGCTATCCAGAGATGAACAAGTAGCCAGCAGACCGGCACAAGCATCTTCGAGCAAATCAAGTACATGCTCAAATCCTTCTGCCCCTCCATAGTATGGATCAGGTACATAGTCGGCATGGGTAAAGCGCGTACAATAATCGGTCATCCGCTTGATTTTCCGACACGCTTCGAGCGATGGCGCACGCTCTTTCAAATCGTCTATATTGCGATCATCCATGCCGATAATCAAATCGAAATCAAAGAAGTCGTCCGTACAGACGGGGCGTGAACGATGTACCAAATTATATCCTCTTCGTGAGGCATGTGCACGCATTCGGCTATCAGGCAATTCGCCTTGATGGTAACTTAAGATTCCGGCCGAGTCGATAACAAATTCACTCTCACGGCCGGCATCTTTCACCAATTTACGCATAATACCTTCTGCCGATGACGAGCGACAGATATTCCCCAAGCAAACAAACAATATACGCTTCTTATTCTCCATTTCGTTATCAATCCTTACCGATTACATTTACCTCGCGATGCATTTCCACACCAAATTGTGCCCAAACATCTCTAATAATCTGCTCAGAAAGTTCATACACCTCCCGGCCTGTAGCATTACCTTTATTAATCAACACAAGTGCTTGTTTTTCGTAAACGGCTGCATTACCAAGGCTCTTACCTTTCCATCCACACATTTGAATGAGCCAACCACCCGACAACTTAACCTTATCCTCCTTAAACGGGAAATGAGGCATATCGGGATAGCGTTGCAACAACTCATTGAATTTGTCTATGCCTACCACAGGATTCGTAAAAAAGCTTCCGGCATTGCCATATTGGTGATAATCGGGCAACTTGCTATTCCTAAGGTCGATTACCGCTTTCCGCAAGCGTTTCAATGTGCAAGGCTCGTCGCCCAACTCATTCAACAACCCTTTATAAGAGAGATTGAATGCGGGCTGCTTACTCAACTTGAAGGTTACTTCCACAACCGCCCACACCTTCATCTCCGGCAATTTGAAACAAGAGAAGCGATAATCGTACTGACAATCGGCATGGAAAAACGTACGCTCTTCACCCGTGAGTAGGTTAACGGCCTTGAGCGACACCAGCAAATCCTTTACTTCCACTCCATACGCACCAATATTCTGGACGGCCGCACTACCCACTTCACCCGGTATCAGCGAAAGGTTCTCTGCGCCATACCACTCCTGTTCCACACAATAGGCCACAAAATCGTCCCAACAAACCCCGGCTCCAACACGCACAAGGATGTCGTTATCGGTTTCCTCCACCGGTTGAATGTAGCAAATGGCCGAATGCAACATCGTGCCATCAAAGTCGCCCACGAAAAGCAGATTGCTACCTGCTCCAATGTGCAGGAAAGGGCGCTGGATGTCGCCCGATGCGATAAGTTCTTTCAACTCATCCACCGAATTATATTCAACAAACAATTTTGTTTGCTGATCTATCCCAAACGTATTGTGCGGCTTGACGGAATATGCTTTTTCTATTCTCATAATCGTGTAATTTTGGCACCTAAAGCATTCAGACGCTGTTCGATATGCTCATAGCCACGGTCAATTTGTTCGATGTTACTGATTCGGCTCACACCTTGTGCGCTCATGGCGGCAATAAGCAGGGCTATACCGGCACGGATATCGGGCGACTCCATGGTTCCGCATTTAAGGTTGTGCGTTTGGTCGTGACCGATGACAACGGCACGGTGCGGGTCGCACAAAATGATTTGCGCACCCATGTCAATCAATTTGTCCACAAAGAACAAGCGGCTTTCGAACATCTTCTGATGAATCAGCACACTACCCTTTGCCTGGGTTGCCACAACCAGCATCACGCTCAGTAAGTCGGGTGTCAATCCTGGCCAAGGCGCATCGGCAATGGTCATAATCGAGCCATCCATGCAAGTCTCAATCTCGTAATGCTCTTGCGCCGGAATGTAAATGTCATCAC
Organism: Mediterranea massiliensis; assembly: GCA_015060685.1. Taxonomy (GTDB): domain Bacteria; phylum Bacteroidota; class Bacteroidia; order Bacteroidales; family Bacteroidaceae; genus Bacteroides; species Bacteroides massiliensis_B. Next base: position 55,604 of record SUXZ01000018.1, read on the forward strand.
CTTGTTGCTCAAGGCGAATACCCAATCGGCGGAATTGCTCGGGGATGATGCCCAAATCGTTGTAAGACACATTCTTTATGGTCAGTTCGCTTCGCGTCATAGCCGCCATGCCGATAAAGCTGCCCACCTCAATCATATCGGGCAAGATGGTATGTTCGGTACCCTTCAACTCCTTCACCCCTTCGATGTGCAACAAGTTCGAACCGATGCCGTCGATTTTTGCCCCCATGCGCACCAACATCTTGCATAGTTGTTGCACATAAGGCTCGCATGCAGCATTGTAGATGGTCGTCTTGCCTTCGGCCATCACCGCGGCCATCACCACGTTGGCCGTACCGGTTACCGAAGCCTCATCGAGCAGGATGTAGGTGCCGGTAAGCTTGTCTGCCAAGATTTCGCACGCACCGCTTTGGTCGTTATAGTGAAGCTCGGCACCCAGCTTTCTCATGCCCAAGAAATGGGTATCCAGTTTCCGACGTCCAATCTTATCGCCACCGGGTTGAGGGATAACCGCCCTTCCCAACCGTGCCAGAAGCGGGCCGGTAAGCATGATGCTACCTCTTAACGAACGGCTACGCAACAGGTAGTCGGGGCCGGTCAGGAAACTTTCGTTCAAGTTGTTTGCCTTGAAACTATATCTGTTTGGCGACAACTTATTCACCTCCACTCCCGATTCAGCCAGAAGTTGAATCAAGTTGTTCACATCCAATATGTCTGGTATGTTATTCACTATCACCTCTTCAGAGGTTAACAATGTGGCGCACAGAATTTGAAGCGCTTCGTTTTTGGCGCCTTGCGGGGTAATTGTTCCGCTCAACCGGTGTCCACCTTCTACAATAAATGATGCCATAGAGTTAATGTGTTTATATGGTTACATAGGATCTACATCGTAATATACTATCAACGACTTAAAGCGATCTTCGGACAGCATCTCCCGTTGCACTTCGGATAGTACTTGACGGACACGAGCCATCGAAGCCGTTGATTCTATTTTGATAATCAGTTTTTTAATATATAGGGTTTGTACCCTTGCCACAGAAGGTTTGTCGGGACCTAACACCCGGGAAGCCCCCAACCGCTCGCGCAACTTTACGCCCATGGTTTGCGACATCAAGTCGAGCAAGCGTTCGTTCTTATTCTTCAGATAGACATATATCATCCGATAGTAGGGAGGATAGCGAAACATCTTCCGCTCGGCCATCTCGTGATTTACCATACCCTCGAAATTATTCTCCATTACTTGAGGAATGATTGGATGATCGATGCTCTTGGTTTGCAACACCACCCGTCCGCGTTTGTTTTTCCGTCCGGCGCGTCCGGCCACTTGAGCCATCAGCTGATAAGCGCGTTCGTAGGCGCGGAAGTCGGGAAAGTTCAGCATGGTGTCGGCATTCAAGATACCCACCACACTGACATTATCAAAATCCAGCCCCTTCGATACCATCTGTGTGCCGATCAGTATCCGTGTCTCTCCGGATTGGAATCCGTCGATGAGCCGCTCGTATGCGGTGCGGGTGCGTGTAGTGTCCAAATCCATCCGTGCCACTTTTACATCGGGGAAGAGGGCTTGCACCTCGGTTTCTATCTTCTCGGTACCAAACCCGCGGTTGCGCAAATCGGCACCTTCGCAAGCAGGGCATTTCTTTGGCAAGGGGGTGGTGTATCCGCAATAGTGGCAAGTCAACTGGTTCAAGCCTTTATGATAGGTCAGACTAACATCGCAATCCTTGCACTTGGGCACCCAGCCGCATGTGTGGCACTCTATCATCGGAGCAAATCCGCGCCGGTTCTGGAAAAGTATCACCTGTTCGTTCTGTTCCAACGCCTCGCGCATATACTGAATCAGCAAGGGCGAGAACGCACCATTCATCCGTTTCTTGCGATACAGCTCCTTGATGTCCACCGGTACGATTTCGGGCAACTGTATCTCTTTGTGCCGCTCGGTCAAGGTGGCCAGGCCATACTTGCCTTGCTGCACGTTATACCAGCTATCCACCGATGGAGTGGCGGTACCCAATAGCGTTTTGGCACCTACCATCGAAGCCAATACAATGGCTGCATTGCGTGCATGATAGCGAGGCGCGGGGTCTTGTTGCTTGAAGGTGTTTTCGTGCTCTTCGTCCACTATCACCAAGCCTAAGTTTTGGAAAGGCAGGAAGAGGGACGAGCGCACACCCAATATGATGTTATAAGGATTGTCTGATAGTTGCTTTTTCCAGATTTCCACTCGCTCGGCATCGGGGAATTTGGAGTGATACACACCTAATTGGTTGCCGAACACACTCCTTAACCGATTGGTAATCTGCGTAGTCAACGCTATTTCGGGCAATAGGTATAGCACCTGTTTGCCTTGTTGGATAGCATCTGCTATGAGGTGTATGTATATTTCGGTCTTTCCGCTCGAAGTTACACCATGAAGCAGGCACACATTCTTTTCGCCGAATTGTTGCTTTATTTGTTCAAGCGCCTTCTGCTGGTGCTGGTTCAGCACGTTCATCGGCACAACCTCTTGCGCCTCACCACCATCCAAACGGCCCACTTCGAATTGATAGAGCTCGAAGAGCTGTTTTTCCACCATAGCATTGAAGGCCGAAGGCGATGCTGCTACGCGATGTAGCAATTGTTTCTTCGAGACTTCGCGCGGATTGGGGCCGAGGATAGCCGACATTTCCACGTATGCCATGAGCAAATCCAGTTGCTTGGGTGCGCGTGCCAACTCATCAAACAAACGTTTGATGGCCTCTTCGTTTCTGACGGCTTCGGCAAGCCTGACGCGGGTTTCAAAACGTGGTTTGTAGTTGTTCTTCAACTCCTCTTTCACGAAGATGGCCCCTTTCTCTATCAGCGACTTGATTTGAGGAAGTATCTGCTTCATGTTCAACTCGCGTTCAAGGGCCGTAACGGTTTGCTCGGTGTTGTTCTCCAAGGCTTCGAATATCTGCTCTTCTCGTGGAGTCAACGGTTCGTTTGCTTCGAAATCGGGATTGCACGTTACTACGGTTTCGCTTTCCAACTTCAAGCCCGACGGAAGAGCCGCCTTCAGCACATCGCCTTGCGTGCAAAGGTAGTAATCGGCCAACCAGCTCCATAATTTGAACTGATTGGGCAATAATATCGGTGAGGAATCGAGCAGAGAAGTAACCGTTTTCACCTCATACCCTTGCGGTTTCTCATGATGGACAGCACTTACAATGGCCGTATAATATTTTTTCCGGCCAAAGGGCACAACCACCCTGGCCCCTATCTGCACATCGTCGGCAAACTCCGGGGGCAATGCATAGGTAAAGCAGCTATGCAACGGCAAGGGCAATATAACATCCACGTATTTCTCCATCGGTTACAAAGATAGTGCAAGCCGAGAGAAGAAAAAAGAAGTTTACTTATTTTTTTCTTCCGAGGCGAAGTCTATCTTATCTAAAGATAGTGCAAGCCGAGCGAAATACAAAACGAAAACAATGTTTTCAGTTTTTATTTCCGAGGCGCAGCCTATCTTGGGCAACGCCAAAGTGTGCAAGCCGAGAGAAGAAAAAAGAAGTTTACTTATTTTTTTCTTCCGAGACGAAGCCTATCTTGGGCAACGCCAAAGTATGCAAGCCGAGAGAAGAACAAAACAACCACGGATATTATGAATAATACAAGAACTAAAAAAGACTGACTAATCAGTTTAAAAACATTTAGTCAGTCTCTAAAAAAATGTATTTATTCTATTTGTTTTAATGCTATCAACAATTTTTCTTTTGTTTTCTTATATCCTCTTATTTTTGCCAAATTATTTATTAGTCCATTCCTATCAAACTTATCACTAATTGGATGAATGATTTCTTTCAAAACATAATCCATATAATCCGAATTATTATCAACTGCCCGAATGAGTTGTTTAAGATTGTATTTATCCGCAAACAAATAAATCATAGCATTGCTTCTGGACTCAGATAGTTCAACGTTATTTATCCAACATGAATTTTCATAAGATTGTAAAAGCAAGGATACTTCTTTTACAGATAACCTTTCTGCATTTTCAGCTTTATGTATAATAGCATAAATTGTTTTTAATGAATCTGTTTGCAAGTTTGAAAACAGATTAAACAACAAACAAATAAATAGACCATTCAACTTCATACTTCCTATTTCCGTATTTCACCTTACAATATATTTCCTTTGTATTTACAAACGTAACTACTTGGGACAAAGATAGTGCAAGCCGAGTGAAGAAAAAAGAAGTTTACTTATTTTTTTCATCCGAGGCGCAGCCTATCTTGGGCAACGCCAAAGTGTGCAAGCCAAGCGAAGAAAAAAAACAAATCTGTATCTATTTGAGGAACAAGCGATTTTCAAAGCGGAAAAATCACGCGCAATTTCTGCCGGATTCGTTCGGGATTTGCGCCGGATTTGTTCGGGAATTGCTCCGAGTTTGCGCGCAATTCCGGTGGAAATCACGCGTAAATCCGGTAAAGATTGTGCGTGAATCCGGCGCAAATCGCGCGTGATTTTGGCGGAATACGGAAAAGGTTGACAGGTTTGCCTTTTTACTCACGGAAAGGGTTGACTATTTTTTCTTATACTCACTGAAAAGGTTGACTCTTTCAGTGTAGTGTACTAAATAAGTTGACACAACTCAAAAAAGTTATGCGCAACTCAATTAGCAATTCTCTCCGCCTGGAGATTGTGGACGTTTATTACCACAGTAGTATTAGTAAGTTGGATATCTGTAA